>JBJMHR010000034.1:0-48218 GCA_045807285.1 Actinomycetes bacterium | reverse complement strand
TCACCGAAGATCGCGCGCAGCAGCCGCTCCTCAGGCGTCAGCTCGGTCTCACCCTTGGGCGTGACCTTGCCGACGAGGATGTCGCCGGGCACGACCTCGGCACCGATGCGGATGATGCCGCGCTCGTCGAGGTTGGCGAGGTAGTCCTCCGCGACGTTGGGGATGTCGCGGGTGATCTCCTCAGGACCGAGCTTCGTGTCCCGCGCGTCGACCTCGTGCTCCTCGATGTGGATCGAGGAGAGCACATCATCCTGCACGAGCCGCTGGCTCAGGATGATCGCGTCTTCGTAGTTGTGGCCTTCCCATGGCATGAACGCGACGAGCATGTTCTTGCCGAGCGCCATCTCGCCGAGCTCAGTGCACGGTCCGTCGGCGATGATCTGCCCGTCCTCGACGCGGTCGCCTTCTTTCACGATCGCGTTCTGGTTGATGCAGGTGCCCTGGTTGGACCGACGGAACTTCGCCAACCGGTAGGTCTGGCGGGTGCCGTCGTCGGCCATCACCTGGATGTAGTCGGCGGACAGCTCTTCGACGAGGCCGGCCTTCTGGGCGATGACGACGTCACCGGCGTCGTAGGCCGCACGGCCCTCCATGCCGGTGCCGACGAGCGGCGCCTCGCTGCGGAGCAACGGCACCGCCTGACGCTGCATGTTGGAACCCATGAGCGCACGGTTGGCGTCATCGTGCTCGAGGAACGGGATCATCGCGGTCGCGACCGAGACCATCTGCCGCGGCGAGACGTCCATGTAGTCGACCTCGTCCGGCGGGATGTAGTCGACCTCGCCGCCCTTACGGCGTACCAACACACGCGGCTGGGCGAACGTGCCGTCCTCGTTGAGCGGCTCGTTCGCCTGCGCGATGACGTGGCGGTCTTCCTCATCGGCGGTGATGTAGTCGATCTGGTCGGTGACCCGACCGGCCTTCACCTTGCGGTACGGCGTCTCGACGAACCCGAACGCGTTGACCCGGCCGTACGTCGACAGCGACCCGATCAGGCCGATGTTGGGACCTTCCGGAGTCTCGATCGGGCACATCCGGCCGTAGTGGCTCGGATGCACGTCGCGGACCTCGAACCCGGCCCGCTCACGCGACAGACCGCCGGGACCCAACGCAGACAGACGCCGCTTATGCGTCAGACCGGCGAGCGGGTTGGTCTGGTCCATGAACTGCGACAGCTGCGAGGTACCGAAGAACTCCTTGATCGACGCGACCACCGGCCGGATGTTGATCAGAGTCTGCGGCGTGATCGCCTCGACGTCCTGCGTCGTCATCCGCTCGCGGACGACGCGCTCCATGCGGGCCAGACCCTGGCGGACCTGGTTCTGGATGAGCTCGCCGACCGTGCGCAGACGACGGTTGCCGAAGTGGTCGATGTCGTCGGTCTCATAACCGGGCTCACCGGCGTGCAGGCGCACGAGGTAGTCGATCGTCGAGACGACGTCGTCCTGTGTCAGCACACCCTGCGTCATCGCGAGTTCGAGGGTGAGCTTCTTGTTCACCTTGTAGCGGCCGACCTTCGCGAGGTCGTAGCGCTTCGGGTTGAAGTAGAGGTTCTCGAGCAGAGTCTGCGCGGACTCGCGCGTCGGCGGCTCACCCGGACGCAGCTTGCGGTAGATGTCGAGCAACGCCTCGTCCTGCGTTGTCGTGTGGTCCTTCTCGAGCGTTGCCTTCATCGACTCGTACGCGCCGAAGCGCTCGAGGATCATCGCGTTGTCCCAGCCGAGCGCACGAAGCAGCACGGTCACGGACTGCTTGCGCTTGCGGTCGATACGTACGCCGACCGCGTCGCGCTTGTCGATCTCGAACTCGAGCCATGCGCCGCGGGACGGGATGATCTTGCAGCTGTAGACGTCCTTGTCTGACGTCTTGTCGACCTGCTTGTCGAAGTAGACACCAGGCGAACGCACCAACTGCGACACGACGACGCGCTCGGTGCCGTTGATGATGAACGTGCCCTTCGGCGTCATGAGCGGGAAGTCACCCATGAACACCGTCTGGCTCTTGATCTCACCAGTTGTGTTGTTGGTGAACTCCGCGGTCACGAACATCGGCGCGGAGAACGTCATGTCCTTGTCTTTGCACTCTTCGAGCGTGTACTTCGGCGGCTCGAAGCGGTGATCGCGGAACGACAAAGACATCGACCCGGAGAAGTCCTCGATCGGGCTGATCTCTTCGAAGATCTCCTCGAGGCCGGACTTCAGCGGCAGGTCGTAGCCGCTTCCTCGACCGGCCTCCGCACGCGCCTTCCAGGCGTCGTTGCCCAGCAGCCAGTCGAAAGACTCGGTCTGCAGGGCCAGCAGGTCGGGGACTTCAAGGGGTTCGCGGATCTTGGCGAACGAAAGGCGGGTGACAGGCGGCGGGGCGGTGTGACGCGATGCGGCCAACAGAGTCCTTCCAGCAACTCGCACGGGACCAGTTCGCGCGCACGCCAGACGACCTCGCTCAGAGCGAAGGCGTCAGGGAGCAGCGCAAACGGGCAGTGTAGCGCGCGGCCACACTGCTATCAAGCCCACCCGTAGTCTGGTTGTCACTGCTGGTAAGGATGGTGGGGCCTGCGGCCCGCTCCGTCAAGCCCCGCACGGGGTGTTAGGCAACAAATCTGCGGTCGCGGGCGGCTTTCCTAGAACTCGCTCACCTGCTGGATCAGCCAATGGCCGCCGACCTTGCGCATCTCGACCCGCAGCCGGGCCGGGGACAACCGCGGCGCTGGGATCTTGGTGTTCGCCTGCGTCTGGTTGAGGAACACCAGCACCTCCGCCCGGGACGGGCCGGCTGAGATCACGCCGGCCCCTGCGCCGTCCGCAGCCAGCTCGGCCGAGACCGACGCCTTGTACTTGATGACCGTCGTACGAACGGCTTTCGACTGGAACTCGGCGTAGGTCTTCCGGTAGGCGGGGGTGAGGTACTTCTCCGCCCTGGCCACGTCGGCGTCGAATGTCTTGTAGTTGTACGACGCGAACAACGGCACGCCGACCTTGGCTGCCTGCAGGGCGTCGTCGCGGGCGCTGGCCACGGCACGGGCGTGCAGGTAGCCCTGCAGGTAGAGCCCGGTGAGCGTTCCGAGGATGACGATGACCGCAAGCAACGCGAGGGCCACGATGCCTGCGCGCCTCGTCGCGGCGGGCTGCTCCGCCCCCTCGGCAGCGGGGGTCGCGAATCGCCGGCGCAGCGCAGCGACTCGATCCCGCCAGCCGGGTCGAGGCTCCCGAGGCGGTGCGGTGACCGGCGGTGAGACAGCCGGCGGCGGCCCGACGGCCGGCTCGACCGGCGGCGCCGGGTATGCGGTGGGCCGGTCGCCGACGACACGGCGCTGGCCGGCCACCCGCCGAGCGCGGCGGCTGGTGCCAGCGGGTGGACCGCTCGGCTTCGGCATCAGGCCTGCGGATCCAGCGTCGTCGCGTACCAGTGGCCATGGTCTTTCGAGAGGACCACGTGGAACCGGTAGCGGTTCAGCTTGCCCTTGGGCAGTGCGGTGTTGACGACGGTCTGGTCAACCACCGCGGTCACCGAGACCTGGTTGCCGGTCTGGAAGTTGACGGCGATCGAGACGACCTGGCTTTTCGCAGTGGCCTTGCCCTGCTGCAGGAACTTGACGATTGCGCTCCTGGCCTGGTCCTGCTGCGTCTTCAGCGGGCCGCGGAGTTCGGTGCCGAGATGCTGCAGCTGCGCGTCGACGTGCTGGTAGTCGTAGGTCGCGTAGTCGGTGATGATCTGTTGCGCCCGGCCCAGCGCCGCGTCCCGATTGCTGTTGCGTGCGTGCTGACCGTGCACGAGCACGGCCAACCACACTGTTGACCCGACGAGCAGCGCGGCAACGCCACCGAGGATCACCAGGACGGCGCGCGACGGTGGCCAGATCGGTGGGCTCAGGGGAGGGTCACTTTCGGGCTGGGGACGGTGCGGCTCAGCCGAGCGTCGGTTCGATCAGCAGCCACTTCCACGAGTCGGAGCCGAGGTAGACCGACTGCTTCGTATCGATGAGGTACGGCTGACCGCCGGGCGCCAGGAAGAACCCGGTGACCGGATCATACGTCGTGCTCGCCTGTCGGACCCCTGCGCCGGCGCTGGTGTTGGCATTGTTGCTGGCCGCGTGCTGGCTCGCCGGGGCACCGGTGTACCCCGACGGACCGAACGCCGGCGAGGCGGGCGGGAACGCGGTCGTGTCGCCCGGCGGGCGGGGAGCGTTCTGCGCTCCCCGAACGTCGCTGGTCGGGTCGTAGCTCGAGTTCTTCGGGTCACAGAACGCGTTGAACTTGGCCTGAATGTCGCCCGTGCTCGGGTCCGTCCCGCTGCCCTCGCGCTGCACGCCCTTCTGGTTGTTCGTGGCGAAGCCGTTCTTGGACTTCGACCCCGTCGCGAGCGGGACGTAACCAGGTGTCGTCGGGCCGGACGCTTTCGTCGCGCAGTTGGGCGGGCTCTGATCCGTATCGATCGCGAAGTGCGCTTTCCCATCACCCGGAGCCGGCTTGAAGCCGTCGTACACCGTCGAGGGATAGATCGTGAGGATGTAGCGCAAACCGTTCAACCGGATGGGCGCCGCCTGGATGCCCGACACCGTCACCAGATTGCTGACGAGGGTCGACAGCGCTGTCTCGTTGTCGAGCAACAGCGAGTTGAGCTGCTGGGACGACGAGATGCCCGCGTCGATCAACCGGCGGTAGCTCGGGTCGTCATTGCGGATGCTGTGCACGAGTTTGGACAGGTTCGCCGCAAAGCTCTTGATGTCGTTCGCTGACACGTTCTGCGTGTTGAGCACGGTCGTGCCGTCATTGATGAGCTTCAGCGTCTGCGGTAGTGCCGCTTGCATCGCCTCGGTGAAGTCGTTGCCGCTCTGGATCAGGCGGGCGAGGTCGGGGCCGGTGCCGGAGAACGCCTTGTCGAGCTCGTCGATGACGACGGTGAGGTCCTTCTGGTTCACCGAGTTGACCAGGCGGTCCATGTTTGTGAGCAACGTTGCCGAGCTCAGCGGCACCGCGGTCTGGCTCGCGTCGATGACGTCGCCGTCGCGCAAGAACGGCTCGGTGTACGCCGACGGCTGCAGGTCGACGTACTGCTCGCCGACGGCGGAGAGGTTGGCCAGGACGGCCTTCGTTCCGTCCTTCGGGATCTTGTTGCGGTAGCCGCTGTTGATCGCGAGCTTCACGTCGACACCCGTCGAGGTGAGCTTCATGCCGGTCACTTTGCCGATCTGAACGCCGCGTTCGGTGACTTCGGCGTTCGTGTAGACGCCGGTCGCGTCCGGGAACGTGACGGTGACGGTGAACGGCTTGTTGATGATCCGGTGCCCGATGCCGACGTACTGGAAGCCGGCGTACCCGATGCCCAGCACGGTGATCAGGAGGAACGCAACCAGCTGGATGCGGACCGTACGCCGGATCACTGGAGGCCTCCGAGGAGCAGGAACGCGAGCGTCTCGTTGGAGCTCTGCTGTGAGTGCAGCGGCAGGTTGAGGCCAGGCAGCTTCGGCAACGTCGGCGACGGCACCGGCGGAAGCGAGGGCAGCGGCAGTCTCTTGGCGGGCGTCTTCGGTTGCGCGGTGCTGCCGTGGCTCGGTGCAAGCACGCCCTGGCTGCGGAGGTTCGCGATGTCCGTCACCGAGGCCTGCAGATCGATGTCGGCGAGCAGGCCGGTGTAGTCGCCGAAGATGCCGTTGGTGGCGTTCTCGGGGAACGGGTAGTCGAGCAGAACTTCGAGCGCACGCGGCAGGTATGTGCCGGCCTGCTGAAGCTTCTGCAGAACGGGCACGAGACTCGCGAGGTCCTCGACGGTGTTCGCCTTCGTCTCGTTGATGACGCGCGTGGCGACGACGCCGAGCCTCGACAACGAACTCAGCAGGTTCGTCAGGTCGGGCTCTTGGTCGGCGAGGATCCGCAGGCCCGGAGCGATGTCGGTCAGCGCCGTGGCGATCGTCGTCTTCTGGTCGGCGAGGATCTTCGAGAACTTGTTGAGGTTGTCAAGCGCGCGCACGATCTCTGACTTGTTGGCGTTGAGGCCACCCACGAACGTGTCGAGCTGGTGCAGCAAGTCACGCGCGCTTGCCTGCCTTCCGGTCAGCGCGGCCTCGAGCTCCTGGGTGATCGTCTGGAGCTGTTCCACGCCGCCGCCGTTCAGCAGCGCGGAGAGGGCGCCGAAGACGAGCTCCAAGTCGGGGAAGCTCTTCGTCGAGTCCTCGGGGATGATCGCGTTTGATGCGAGCGTGCCGGTCGACTGCTCGCCGTTCGGCGCTCCGAGCTCGACGTACTTCTCCCCCAGCAGGCTCGTCTGCTGCAGGTACGCCGCCGAGTTGGCCGGCAGCGCGACCGACTTCTTGACGTGCATCGTGACAACGGCACGAAGCGGCCCGTCACCCTTGGGGTACCCCGGGTTCGGGCAGTCCGGCTGGCCAAGCCGGGTCACCTTGATCGACTCGATGTCGCCGACCGGCACGTCACCGACGCGGACCGACGCCTGCGTCTGCAGTGCCGTGACGTCGATGAAGCAGGCCCTCACGGTGTAGGTCTTGCCACCGAGCACTCCGGTGGCGCCGCCGGGCAGGTGGCGGCTCTGCAGTCCCTTGACCGAGCAGCCGGACAGCGCGATCGCGGCGCACGCAACAACGACGAGGAGACGCCTCATCCGGGCACCCCCAAGAGTTGCTGCAGCGTGTTGGTGGGCGCCGCACCGGGCTTCGGTATGACGGTGGGCGAGCTCGTCGCCGAAGAGGCCTGGAGCCCGCTGCACAGCTGCTGCAGCACCGGGGTGTTGGCCACGCTGCACAGGAGGCCGAGAACCTCGGCTTGCGGGTTGGTGGCGAAGTCGAAGTTGCCACGGGTGGCCAGGGCGTTCGTGCCGGGGTCGAACGCCTTCTGCAGGTTGGACAAGGCCTCCGGTGCGACGTCCATGAACTCGGTCAGCGCGTGCTTCTCCTTCGCCAAGGTGCCGGTGACCGAGGCGAGGCCGTGAATGTCGGCGGTCAGGTTGGTGCGGCTGTCCTTGACCAGCGACTGGACTTCACCGAGCGCGATCGAGAGGTTCTGCACGGCTTGCGAAAGATCGTCACGTTCCCCGGCGAGCTGGCCAGCGACCTGGGCGAGGTCGTCATTGACCTTGCGCACGTTGACGTCGTCGTTGGCGAGCGTCGACGTGAACGACCCGAGGTGGTCGATGACGCCGACGAGGTCGCCCTTGTTCGAGTCGAGGGTCGACACCAGATCGGAGAGCTGGTGCAGGGCGTCGTGGAGTCGCTGACCGTTGCCCCCGCCGAGGTCTTGTGCACCTGTAGAGATGAGGCGTGAGAGCGCGCCCTTGGCGTTTGCGCCTTGCGGTCCGAGCGCCTTGTTCAGATCGTCGAGACTCTTGTAAATGTCGTCGAGCTCAGCGGGCACGGCGTTCGGGGTCTTGCACTGGGTGTCGTTGCTGGCGCAGCCGACAATCGCCCAACCGTGCGTCTCGTGCAGGACCGGGCCGCCGGTGTACGCCGGCGTGAGCTGCACGTAACGATCGCCCACGATCGACGGCGGCACGATGGCGGCGACGGCGTCGGCAGGCACCTTGTACTTGCCGTCGTACGTCATCTCAACAGTGACCGAACTGCCGTGCGGCGTGATCTTCGTGATCTTGCCGACGGGCACCCCGAGGATGCGCACGCTCGACCCGGTGTAGAGCCCGACGGCGCGCGAGAACTCCGCCTTGACGTGCATCGTCTTGCCGGACGACGTGACGACGAAGTAGATGCCGATGGCAGCGATCAGCACGAGCGCAGCTGCGCCCCACGAGATAACTCGACGGCTCACTGATGGCATGGCTTGTTGTCTTGTTTCGGAGAGATGGCGCAATTGGTTCGGAGCTGTGGGTTCTCGGGGGGCGTGTTGTAGACGACGGTGTCGAACCACCCACCGTTGCCGAGGGTGTTCGCGAAGTCCCGCACGAACGGCGCCAGGACCTGGATGCCCTGGTCGAGGTTGTCCTGGTTCCTCTGCAAGATGGTGACCACCGTGTGCAGATGCGCCAGTGCCGGGTTGAGCTGTGCCTGGTTGTCACGCACGAGACCGATGAGCTGCTGGGCGAGCTTGGCGGTGTCGAGCAGCAGCGCATGAATCTGGGCCCGACGCTGCTCCACGACCTTGAGCAGAAGGTCGCCGTCATCGATCAACGACTGGACCTGCGTGTCGCGGGAGGCCAACACGCCCGTGACGTCGTTGGCGCTGGACAGGAGCGTCTGCAGCTGGGTGTCGCGTGAAGCGACGGTCTGCGAGAGCCGGGACAGACCGGTGAGCGCCGACTTGATCTGCGCCGGCGAGTTGTCGAACGTTGTCGCGATCGTGTCGAAGGACTTCGCGAGCAACTTGGTGTCGACCGAGTTGATGGTTTGCGACAGTTTCGAGAATGCCGCGGGCACGTCGAAGGGCGTCGACGTCCGGGACAGCGGGATGCCCGACTTGCTCGAGAGCTTTCCGGCCCCTTCCGGCTCGACTGCGAGGTACTTCGTGCCGAGCAGGGTCTTGACCCGGATCGAGGCCGCAGTCTGGTCACCGAGGTGCACACCCTTGGCGGTGAACTTGACGACGACCTCGCCGTTCTTCAGTGAGATCCCGGTGACCTTGCCGACCTTCACGCCCGCCACGCGGACGTCATCGCCCTTCTTCAGGCCGGACAGATCGGAGAACGCCGCCGGGTACGCCGTACCACTGCCGATGAACGGCAGCCGGTTCGCGCTGAAGGCCAACGCCAAGACGATCACGAAGACGAGGATGCTGACGCCACCGACGATGGCGGGATTGCGCTCGCGGAACGGCTTCATGGTCCGGCACACGACGGAACGCCGCTGTGCCCGTGAGCCGAGGCACCCTCCAGCTGGAAGTCACACAGGTAGAAGTTAAACCACGATCCGTAGGTCGCGGTCCGCAAGATCGCCGTCACCTTGCTGGGCAACCGCTGCAGCACTCCGTCGAGAGTGTTCTGCCCGTTGCGGTCGGTCACCGTGCCGAGAGTGTTCGCCACCTGGCTGAGGCCTGCGATGTCGGACTTCAGCGACGGCCTGATGTCAGTGAGCAGCCCGGCAGTGGAGTTCGCGAGCGCATCGATGTTGCCGATCGACTGCGCGATGACGTTGCGGTCGCCGGATAGGCCGGACACCAGTCGCTGCAACTGCAAGATCAGGTCGGACAGCCCCGTGTCGCGCTGGCGCACTGTCGTCAGCACGGTGTTGAGGTTGTTGATGACGCTGCCGACGACGGCGTCGCGGTCGGCGATCGTGTTCGTGAGCGAGGCGGTGTGCGCGATCAGCTGGTCGACGGTCCCGCCTTCGCCCTGCAACACCTGGATGACCTCAAGGGAGAGCTGGTTGACGTCTTGCGGTGACAGCGCTTGGAACAGCGGCCGGAAGCCGTTGAACAGCAAGGTCAGGTCAAGCGGAGGCGACGTCTGGCCCAACGGGATCATTGCGCCGGGTTTGAGCGGGCCGCCGGCCTGCGCGCCTTCACTCAGCGCGAGGTATCGCTGGCCGACGAGGTTCAGGTAGCGAACCGCGGCCGTCGCGGTGTCTTCGAGCGGGAGGTCCTTCTTCACCGTGAAGGTGACCTCGGCGTAGTCGTCCGATGTCACCTTGACCGACTTCACCTGGCCGTAGCGGACGCCGGCGACCCGGACGTCATCACCTTTGTTCAGGCCGGTCACATCGGAGAAGACCGCCTTGTAGGTGTGCGTCCCGGACACAGCGGTGTTGCTGATGGTCGCTGCGAGTACGAGCGTCAGCAGGGTCGTCAGCACGATGAAGACGACCAGCTTGATGAGGGAGCGGTAGGCCATCATCCGAGGCTCACCACCGAACCGCGCATCAGCGGCCCGAGCAGGACGTCGGCGAGCGAAGGAACGTCCTGCGGCGGAACGTTCAGCATCGGGGCGGAGACAAGGTTGACGATGTCGTTCTCGTCCGCCGAGCCCACCGGACCGATGTCGCCGTACGCGGACGACCGCAAGGCGGCGTCATTGGCGGCGACAGTCGCGGCAGACACCCCTGGGTGCGGGTAGTTCGCCGCCTGGTTGGGATACGGCAGACCGTTGCACGACGGGGACTTCGAGTAGTTGTTGTAGTGGTACAGGTCGGAACCCGGATCCTGCGGGTTGTCCGCCGGTGTGACGTACTTCCGCGACTCCATGTCCTTCATCGTCTGCAGGTGGACATAGAGGAAGGGCCCGTTGGCGAAGGTTCCCTCGAGACGAGGCTGGATGTCGGTCAGCCCGCGGAGCAAGCAGGGAAACTCCGGTGAGTACGTCGCGAGCACGCCCAGGATCGGTCGGCTGTCGGCGGCCAGCGAGATGAAGTTGTTCTCGTTCTCGGTGAGCACCCGACGCATGGTGTTGGCGAAGTCCTTGGTCCCCGTGAAGAACTTCACCAGCTGGTTCTGCTTGGGCACGACCACCTCTTGGAGGTTCGTCGCGCTGTCTTTGGCGAGCCGCAGCAAGTCAGGGGCGGCAGCGCCGTACGTGTTGGCGAGATCGGCGAGACCGCTGATGTCGCGGTTGAAGTTCTTGAGGTCGGGGTTGAACCCGGAGAAGTACCTGTCGCTCACGGTGAGGTTGTTGCCGAGGGCGTTGCCGCGTTCCATGAGCGCGGTCGCCATCGCGTTCAGCGTCTCGTTCAGCTTGACCGGCTGAAGCTTCCGGAGCAGTGGCAGCAGGTCATTGAAGACCTGGTCGGTCTCGATCGCGACCTTGGAACGGTCCTGCGGGATGGTCGAACCGGCCTTCAGCCGCGGCTCCGCACTCGATGTGCTCGCGGGCACAACCAGGTCGATGTACTTCTCGCCGAAAATCGTTTTCGGGAGGATGCGCGCCACCACGTTGTCAGGGATGTCGCTCATGTACTTCGGGCTGATGGCCATGTCGATGGTCGCATGATCGCCGTTGTCGTGAATCGACTTGATCGTGCCGACAAAGGCGCCACGAATCTTGACGTCACCGCCGAGGTTGAGCTGGTTGCCGATGCGCGCGGTCTGCAGGTGAACGATGGCCTTGTTGACCCACCACTGGTTGTAGAGCGCGACCACGATCACGAACAGGCCGACGAGCAGGCCGATGAAAAGCAGGCCGTACACCTTCCGGTGTGTGGCCCGGTAGATCCGCCCCAGCGCAGATGGCATGGCCTACGCCGCAATCCTCACGGGGTTGTTCGCTCCCCAGATCGCCACTGACAGCAGCAGGTCCACAACGTTGATCGCCACGATCGCGGTCCGCACGGCTCGGCCGACGGCCACGCCGACGCCAGCCGGCCCACCGCTGGCGTAGTAGCCGTAGTAACAGTGGATGAGCACGATCACGACGGCGAAGATCAGCACTTTCAAGAACGAATACAGCACGTCCTGCGGCGGCAGGAACAAGTAGAAGTAATGGTGGTAGGTGCCGCTGGACTGGCCGAAGAACTTCGTCACGATGATCTGCGTCGCGAAGTACGACGAGAACAGGCCGACCACGTAGAGCGGGATGACGGCGACGAACGCTGCGATCATCCGGGTCGTCACGAGGTACGGGATCGACGGGAGGCCCATGACCTCGAGCGCGTCGACCTCTTCGTTGACACGCATCGCGCCCAGCTGCGCGGTGAAACCTGCGCCGACGGTCGCGGACAACGCGAGACCCGCGACGAGGGGTGAGATCTCGCGGGTGTTGAAGTACGCCGAGATGAAGCCGGAGAACGCCGCGACACCGATCTGTGACAGGCCCTGGTAACCCTCGAGGCCAACTTCGGTGCCGGTGAAGAACGTCAGGAAGAAGATGACCCCGACCGTGCCGCCGATGACAGCGAGCGCACCGGACCCGAGACTCACCTCGGCGAGCAGCCGGAGGACTTCCTTCTTGTAGCGGACGAGCGTGCGGTAGGACCAACCGAGCGCCCGACCGTAGAACGACAGCTGACCGCCGAGGTCGTCGAGGCTGTTGCCGATGATCTTGAACGGCATACCCGCCCAGCGCACGGGCGCCCGGATCGGCCGCGGAAGGGTCTGGATGCTCGCCATCAGATGCTCTTCTGCGGAACGATCTGGAAGTACATGGCAGTCAGGACGAAGTTCGTGAAGAACAACAACATGAACGTGATGACCACGGACTGGTTCACGGCGTCACCCACGCCCTTCGGTCCGCCGCCGGCGTTCAAGCCCTTGTACGACGCAACCAGGGCGGCGAGCATCCCGAAGACGAGGGCCTTCACCAATCCGGCGTACAAGTCCGGCAGCTGGGCGAGGGCAGTGAACGACGCAATGTAGGCGCCCGGCGTGCCGTGCTGAAGGATCACGTTGAAGAAGTAGCCGCCGCACACACCGACGACCGACACCAGGCCGTTGAGGAAGAACGCGACGAGCATGCACGCGAGGACGCGCGGCACGACGAGCCGCTGAAGCGGCGAGATCCCGAGCACCTCCATGGCGTCGATCTCGTCACGAATCTTTCGCGAACCGAGGTCAGCACAGATCGCTGACCCGCCGGCGCCGGAAATGAGCAGCGCGACGACGATCGGGGACGCCTCGCGGACAATGGCAAGTACGGAGGCGGAACCGGTGAAGGACTGCGCGCCGAGCTGGCGGGTCAGGTTGCCGAGCTGCAGAGCAATGACGGCGCCGAACGGGATGGCGACGAGCATCGTCGGCAGGATGGTGACGCTCGCGATGAACCACGACTGGTCGATGAACTCGCGGAACTGAAACGGACGCTTGAACAACATCCGCAGCGTGTCGAGCGACAGCGCGAAGAAGTTGCCCGTCTGGCGCAGCGCGCCGACGCCGGGAAACGCGCTCAACGAGACCCCCGCGAGAACGGGGGCGCACCGAGCGTCTTCGCAGGGTGGAACGGGCTCACGACCTGTTGCCTCCGGTGCGGCTGGTCGCCTTCCGGGTGGTGGTCTTTGCGGTGGCCTTCTTGGTCGTCTTCTTGGCTACGGCCTTCTTGGTCGTCTTCTTGGCCGCACGCTTGGTCGTCTTGGCCGGCCGCTTGTCCCCACTGCTGTCCGCAGCGGTGCCGGTGGTCGGGGCCGTGCCGGTCTCGCCTTTGCCGAGCTGGCCCCTGCTCGAAGACTTGGCAGCCTTCTTACCGGGCCGCTCGGCCTCGTTGGGCTCGATCAGGTCGTGGTCCAGCTCTTCGACGGTGGGCATCTCTTCGTCGGGGATCGACGCTTCGTCGCTGATCGCCTGCTGCGACTCGATGATCTTCACGGCCGCGTCGCTGCGACCGTCGCGCTGTCCGCGGCCGCCGTCGCCGTTCTCGTCCTGATGCTTCCGCTGTGTGCGTCGCGGGGTGCCGCTGCTCGGCTGCAGCTGCTTCTCGATCGGCGGCAGGTCGCTGGGCGGCGTACCCGACTCGGCCTCGGCCGCGAGCTGTGCTGCGTCCTTCTCCTCAGCCATGCCGATCGGGCCCTCTTTGCGCCCGTTGAGGAACTGGCGTACGACCGGCTCATCGCTGGTCAGCAGCTGCATGCGCGGGCCGAACATCACGAGGTTGCGGCGGAACAGCAGCCCGATGTTGTCCGGCACGGTGCGTGCGGTGTTGATGTCGTGCGTGACGATGAGGAAGGTCGCCTCGATCTGTGCGTTGAGGTCGACGATCAGCTGGTTGAGGTACGCCGTACGGACTGGGTCCAGACCGGAGTCCGGCTCGTCGAACAGGATGATCTCGGGGTCGAGCACGAGGGCGCGGGCGAGACCCGCACGCTTACGCATACCGCCGGAGATCTCCCCGGGAAGCTTCTTCTCGGAACCGAGGAGGCCGACCATCTCCATCTTCTCGGAGACGATGTTGCGGATCTCCTGCTCGGACTTCTTGGTGTGCTCGCGCAGCGGGAACGCGATGTTGTCGTAGATGTTCATCGACCCGAACAGTGCGCCGTCCTGGAACAGCACCCCGAACAGCTTGCGGGTCTGATAGAGGTCGTGCTCGTTCAGGGCGGGCAAGTCCTTCCCGTTGATCCAGATGTGGCCGGCATTCGGTCGCAAAAGGCCCACCAGGGTCTTGAGGAACACGGACTTGCCCGTACCGGACGGGCCCAGCAAAACCGAGATCTCCCCCGCGGGAATCGTCATCGTGACGTCTTCCCAGATGGTCTGGCGGCCGAAGCGCTTGGTCAGCCCTTCAACGCGGATCTCGACGCCCACGAAGACCCACTTCCTGTAGGTGGCGACTGCCTGCTAACGAGCAACGGGTACGACATGTGACGGCCGTCACACACCGCGCGTTGCGCAGCGTACGCCAATAGATCGTGTGGTTACGCCCCAGGTTTGCCCAGTTTCGCGGGTCCCTGATCCCCCGTCCGGCCCAATGCCTTCTACTTGACGGTGACGGTGGCTCCGGCACCCTCGAGCGCGGCCTTCGCCTTGTCTGCGGCCTCCTTGTTGACCTTCTCCAGCAAAGGCTTCGGAGCGCCATCGACGAGGTCCTTCGCTTCCTTGAGCCCAAGGCTCGTGAGCGTGCGGACCTCCTTGATCACCTGGATCTTCTTGTCGCCGGCCCCTTCGAGGATGACGTCGAACTCGTCCTGCTCCTCGGCTGCTGCCGCCTCACCGCCGCCGCCGGCCGGCGCAGCGGCCGCGACGGCGACCGGAGCGGCAGCGGTCACGCCGAAGACCTCTTCGAACTGCTTCACGAGCTCGGAGATCTCGAGCAGGGACTTCGCCTTGAGCGCTTCGATGATCTCGTCGTTGGTCAGTGTTGCCATGTTGTCCTTCTCCTCAATTGGCCGAACTCGTCAGCTCGTGGACTCGGTTGATCCGTCTTCTTCGCTGGTGCCTGGTGCGACATCGGTTGCGTCGGCGACGGCCTGGGCCTGCTCGCCGGGGTCCGTGGTGGCGCTCGTATCGGGTGTCTCCTCGACGCCAGGGGTGCCGTCGGTGGGCATCTCAGCCAGGCCAGCAGCGTCCGCTGCGGCCGGCTCGCTCTCCACGGCGGGCGGCTCTTCCGCGGCGGGCGGCGCCTCGACGACTGGTTCTGGTGTACCGGCGCCGCCAGCGAGGATGCTCGGGTCCTCCTTCGCCTTCGCCTCGAGCGCGCCGAGGACGCGGGCGAGCTGAGAGACCGCCGCATTCAGCGCGCTGGCCAGCTGCTGCGCCGGGGAGAGCATGCCCCCGGCGAACTTCGCCAGCAGGACCTCGCGCGACTCGAGGTCGGCTAGCTTGCGCAGATCGTCGGCGGTCATCGGCTTGCCGTCGAACAGGCCGCCCTTCACCACCAGTGCCGGGTGGGTGCGGGCGAAATCGCGGATGCCCTTGGCGACGGCCACGGCGTCGCCAGTGACGAACGCGATCGCCGAGGGTCCTTCGAGCAGCGGCTCGAGCTCGGCAACGCCGGCGTCTCGAACGGCGAGCCTGGTCAGGGTGTTCTTGACGACGGCGTACTTCGCATCGGCAGCGATCTGGCGCCGAAGCTCCTTGAGCTCGGCGACGGTGAGGCCGCGGTACTCGGTGAGGACAGCAGCGGTCGCGGACCGAAATGACTCGGTGAGCTCGGCGACGGCAGCGACTTTGTCGGCTCGGGCCATGCGGTCGGCGGTCCCTTCCCTTAGATGCGAAACGCCCCGGCGGCCGACATGTCGCAGGCGCACGGGGCGAGTCGCACCATTTCCCCGTGGGGAGGGGTGCGGACCGACGTACTCACCTGCGCAGGTCGCCCGCTGGTGCGGGACTTTCGGCCGATTCGGCGAACCGAACGGCGACCGGCGGTCTTCGGCAGAGGTGAGAGTACTACGTGCTACGCAGTCTCGGCGGCGGCGGTTGTGCCAGCGGTCGCGGTGTCTTCGAGCAGGCCGCGGGTGCGGTTCGGGTCGAGCGGGATGCCCGGGCCCATCGTCGTCGACATGACCGCCTTCTTGAGGTAGCGGCCCTTCGCCGCGGACGGCTTGAGCCGGAGCACCTCGTCCAAGGCGGCCGCGTAGTTCTCGACGAGCTGGCGCTCGGAGAACGACGCCTTGCCGATGATGAACTGCAAGTTGGACTGCCGGTCAACGCGGAACTCGATCTTGCCGCCTTTGATGTCGCTGACCGCCTTGCCGACGTCGTTGGTAACGGTGCCGGTCTTCGGATTCGGCATGAGGCCGCGGGGCCCGAGGACGCGGCCGAGTCGGCCCACCTTGCCCATCAGGTCCGGGGTCGCGACGACGGCGTCGAAGTCGAGAAAGCCCCCACTGACCCGCTCGATCAGGTCGTCCGCGCCGACGACGTCTGCGCCGGCGGCCTCGGCCTCGGCCGCTCGGTCACCGGTCGCGAAGACGACCACGCGCGCTGTCTTCCCGGTGCCGTGCGGCAGGTTGACCGTGCCGCGGACCATCTGGTCGGCCTTGCGGGGATCCACACCGAGGCGCATCGCGACCTCGACGGCGGGGTCGAACTTGGTCGTAACGGTTTCCTTGGCGAGTCGCGCGCCCTCGAGGGGTGAGTAGAGCCGCTCCTGGTCGACCTTCTCGGCGGCCGCGCGGTACTTCTTGCTGCGTTCCATGTTTCCTCCAGTGGTCCGAGCGGACGTCGTACGACGTCCTCCCACGAACGGGCGGGCTTGGTCTAGTCCTTTACCGTCACGCCCATCGAACGGGCGGTCCCGGCGACGATCTTGGCCGCGGCGTCGATGTCGTTCGCGTTGAGGTCGGGCATCTTGGTCTCGGCGATCTCGCGCACCTGCGCCTTGGTGATCGTGGCGACCTTCGTCTTGTGCGGCTCGCCACTGCCCTTGTCGACACCGGCAGCTTTGAGAATCAGCTTCGCGGCGGGCGGCGTCTTGGTGATGAAGTCGAAGGATCGGTCTTCGTAGACGCTGATCTCGACCGGAATCACGTTGCCACGCTGTGACTCGGTAGCGGCGTTGTAGGCCTTGCAGAACTCCATGATGTTCACGCCGTGCTGACCGAGTGCAGGGCCCACCGGCGGCGCGGGCGTCGCAGCACCGGCGTCGATCTGCAGCTTGATGATCGCCGCGAGTTTCTTCTTGGGAGGCATCTCGAAGTCCTAAATCTTTGCCACTTGTGAGAACGACAACTCGACCGGTGTCTCCCGACCGAAGATCGAGACCAATACCTTCAACTTCTGCGCGTCCGGATTGATTTCGTTGATGGTCGCGGGCAGCGTCGCGAACGGGCCGTCCATGACGGTGACCGACTCGCCGACCTCGTAGTCGATGACCTTCGGCGCTTCCGGCTTCTTTTCTTCCTCGGTCTTCGGGGCGAGGATGCGCGCCACCTCGTCGAGGGTGAGGGGCGACGGGCGGCTGCCGTGGCCGACGAACCCGGTGACTCCGGGGGTGTTCCGGACGGCGGCCCATGACTCGTCGATGAGATCCATGCGCACGAGGATGTAGCCCGGGAAGACCTTCCGCGTCACTTGCTGCCGCTTGCCAGCCTTGACCTCGAGGACGTCCTCGGTGGGCACCTCGATCTGGAAGATGTAGTCCTCCATGTTGAGCGAGGCGATGCGCGACTCGATGTTGTGCTTCACGCGGTTTTCGTAGCCGGCGTAGGAGTGCACGACGTACCAGTCGCCAGGCGAGGCTTCCAGCGCCGCGCGGAAATCCGCGGCCGGGTCACCGCTGCCGGCGGGCTCCTCGGCCGGCGCGTCCGTGTCGGCAGCACTATCGGCCGGCGCGTCCGTGTCGGCGGTGCTGTCGGCCTGCGGTCCGTCCTCGACGTAGTCCGCTAGCTGTTCTTCGCGCGGCTCGTCGACACCCGAGGGCGCGGCCTGCTCGGCGTACTCCTCGACGACGGCGTCGGCGACTTCGGCGTACGCCGACTCGGTCTGCGGCTGGCTCACAGGTGCGGATTCCTCAATGGACTCGGTGGACTCGAGCGACTCAGCGGATTCGGGTGCGTCGGTCGACGGTGCTTCCTGCTCAGGCGCGGTCGAGAAGATCGACCCGTTGCTCTCGCTCACCCGAAGACCCAGAGCACGCCCTTGGTGAAGAGCAGGTCGAGCACCGCAACGATCGAGGTGACCGCGACGACGAAGACGAGCACGACCGAGGTGTAGGTGCCCAGCTCCTTGCGCGTGGGCCAGATGACCTTGCGCAGCTCGGCGACCACCTGGCGGTAGAAGAGCCCGAACCGCGAGAAGATCCCGCCCGAGCGCGCGCCACGACCGCCGGCTTCCGGGGTCGGGCGAGGCGGTCGCTCAGCAGTGGCGGTGCCACCGCGAATTTCGGTCACTTGCCATCCTTACCAGGTTGGAACGAGCTGTGCTGTTCAGGCAGTTGGTGAGTACCGCCCGCAGGGCAGGAGGGACTCGAACCCCCAACCACCGGTTTTGGAGACCGGGACTCTGACCAATTGAGCTACTGCCCTCTGCTGTTGTCACTTGCCTGAATCGGGCGTCAGTCTACGTGAGCGCGCCTGCGTGGGTCGAACCTCAGGAAAGTCCTCGACCCGACCCGTGGCAGCGCGCGACGATACGGACATGACCCGTGCCGCCCCTGTCCCTGCCCGTCCGCGCCTCTCGGCTCGCATCGCCGGCATCGCCGAGTCGGCCACTCTCGCCGTCGACGCCAAGGCCAAGGCCATGCAGGCGGCCGGGCGGGACGTGATCGGATTCGGGGCCGGCGAACCTGACTTCCCGACGCCGGCGCACATCGTCGAAGCGGCCACCGCCGCGTGCGCCGTACCGCGTAACCATCACTACACGCCGGCGGCCGGGCTCCCCGAGCTCCGCGAAGCGGTTGCCGCGAAGACCCGCCGCGACTCGGGTTTCGCCGTCGACGCGGCCCAGGTGTTGATCACCAACGGTGGCAAGCAGGCCGTCTACCAGGCTTTCGCCGCCCTGCTGGATCCCGGCGACGAGGCGCTGCTGCCTGCGCCGTACTGGACGACGTATCCAGAGGCGATCCGGCTCGCGGGCGGCGTACCCGTCGAGGTGCAGACAGATGAGACCAGCGGCTACCTCGCATCTGTCGAGCAGCTCGAGGCAGCGCGCACCGAGCGTACGAAGCTGTTGCTGTTCTGCTCGCCGTCGAACCCGACCGGCGCGGTCTACCCACGGGCGGCGGTCGAGGAGATCGGTCAATGGGCCGTGGCCAACGGCATCTGGGTCGTCACCGACGAGATCTACGAGCACTTGGTGTACGACGGTGTCACGGCGAACTCGATGCCGGTCGTCGTCCCCGAACTGGCTGATCACTGCCTCGTCCTCAACGGGGTTGCGAAGACGTACGCGATGACCGGCTGGCGGGTCGGCTGGATGGTCGGGCCGCTCGACGTGATCAAGGGCGCCGCGAACCTGCAGTCGCACCTGTCGTCGAACGTCTGCAACGTCGCTCAGGTCGCGGGGCTGGCTGCGGTCTCTGGCGACCTGGAAGCGGTCGCGGAGATGCGCTCGGCGTTCGACCGCAGGCGTCGCACGATGGTGCGGATGCTGAACGAGATCGAGGGCGTCACCTGTCCGGAGCCGCTCGGCGCCTTCTACTGCTACCCGTCGGTGAAGGGCGTGCTCGGACGCGAGCTCCGCGGGCGTACGCCGATGTCGTCGGCCGAGCTCGCCGAGCTGGTTCTCGACGAGGCCGAAGTCGCCGTCGTCCCCGGCGAGGCGTTCGGTACGCCGGGTTACCTGCGGCTGTCCTACGCACTGGGCGACGACGATCTCGCCGAAGGCGTTTCGCGCTTCGCGAAACTGTTGAGCGAAGCGCAGTAGACCGCTAGCCGACGAACGTCGGTTCTGCGACGACGACAGCAGTCGCAGCCGGTGCGGCGGCCGGGACAACTGTCTCGTTACTTGCGTCGCGCGGAGCCCGCACGACCGCGGGTTGTCCGGCCGGCGCGATGGCCGAGCTCATCCGGCAGGTGCCCGTCCGGGGGCAGACCGTGATGTCGACGACCATCGACAGATGTTCGAGATGGTCGGCCGCGGCGACCGACGGCGGCCCTTCGCTCTGCGCACACGGCACCGCGGCGAGACTGTCCCGAACGCCGAGCGGGCTGCTCACGTGCGCGGGGCCCTGGGGGCCGTACCTGCCGCGGAACCCGTTCGACAGATCGGCACTGCCGGTGAACGTCGTTCCGGACAGCGAACCTGTGATCGGGAAGTAGGCACCGTTGCCGTCGATGACACGGGTGAACTCGGAGAGGATGCCACCGACACAGTTCGTCACCGTCATTCGCAGCGTGCTGCCCGTGCGCGGCGAGAGCGTCTCCAGGGCCAGGTGCTCGTCGGTGCGGATCGGCAGCACATTGACGTTGGCGCCGTACGACGAACACGGCGCCGGTGCCGGGCAGCCGAAGTTGAAGAGCACTTCGTCGTACTGCCAGGAGCCATAGGGCCGAAGCAGGTCGCTTCGTGCGGCGCCCGCGGGGATCGACACCGTCGCCGTGACCGTGCCGTCCGATCCGGCGACTCCTCCGCTTTGCGGCTCGTTCTGCTCGACGCGGGCGACGTTGCTGTTGGTGTAGAGCTGGCTGACCGAGTAGGGATGGCCCGCCTCGGCGGGGATCTTGCCCGTGACCACCACGGCCGTGCCCGGAATGCCGGCGCCAGGCTTTGCGGTCAGGTCAGCACGGGAGGACGCCGCGACGGCCGAATGCGGGCCCGGCGCGGTCACAGTGAATGCTGCCGCGGCGGCGGCAACGAGGCCGAGCCGAGCGGCGCTCGCGCGGAATGGCACAGCACGCTCCCTGACTGTCCCAGACATGTGACCTGAGTCACACTTTCCGCAGGAGGGTACGTGCACACATCGCGGCTGAGAAGCAAGGTACGGGGGCTGACCGTCGGGTTGGCCCTCGCTGCCGTGCTGGCCGGCTGCGCGAACGGCGAGGCGAAATTCACCGGTGGGCCGCGGGGCCTCGCACCGAGCCCGAGCGCGGGGCCGCTCGATCGCGGCGCGGGGCTGCGGCCCTACGGCGACGGCGCGTGGCCGGCGTACGCCGCGACGCCGGTGGCCAGCCGCCTGTCCGTGCGGGACCATCCCGGCGGAAAGGTGATCCGCACGATGGCCGCTCGATTGCCGCTCGGCGTGCCGCTGACGCTTCTGGTGGTCGGGCGACGGCCGGGCTGGGTGGATGTCGAGCTTCCGGTACGCCCCAACGGCACCAGCGGCTGGGTGCGGGAGGGCGATGTCGAGCTGACCGGGCTGGCGTACGGGCTCGAGGTCGACCGGTCCGCCCACCGGCTGAAGCTCTTCGACCGCGACCACCTGATGCGCACGTTCGCCGTCGGCATCGGCACCCGGGAGACCCCCACGCCGGGGGGCCTCTACTACCTGATCGAGCTGTTGCGCCCGCCGACACCGACCGGTCCCTACGGGCCGTACGCGTTCGGGCTGTCCGGCTTCTCCACTGTGATCCGGCACTTCAACGGAGGTGACGGCGTGATCGGGCTGCACGGCACCGACGACCCGGCCGGGGTCGGCCGCGACGTCAGCCACGGCTGCGTCCGGATGTACAACCGCGACATCACGTATCTCGCCCACCTCTTGCCACTCGGTACGCCGATTCGCATCAACGCGTGAGGCGAAGGTCGTCCCGGTCGCGGAACCTCTGCAGGAAGCGGTCGTAGTTGCGTTTCGACTCGCGGTCGCGGTATGCCGCATCGCTGTCGTGGTAGCCGCGGTGCCGGGACTGGCGCACCGGTAGGTCAGGGACGACAACCAGCGCGCCGCCGGCGTCGCGGAGCCAGTAGGACAACTCCAGGTCGACGTTGCGGTAGAACCGCGCTTTCGCGAACGGTGAGGCCGGGTCCTCTGCAATGGCGAGCGCCGCGTCCCGACGTACCGCGAAGAAATAACCGAGCACCGACTCGACCCGACCCGGCCCGGCGTCATGGAACCCGCGCCAGTCGTCGTCGACGTTGGCCCCACGCCAACCCGCTCCAACCACGGCCGGGTCTTCGAACGCAGCGAGCAAGGGCGAGATCGCATCGCCCTCGAGAATCGTGGACGTCTCCATCAACACGTGCACAGGCGACGGGTCGTAACCGAGCAAGGTGGCCTGAGCCGCACCGAAGGGCATCGACGTCGCGACGTGTATGACGTCGACGACTTCCGGTCGGTCAGCAGCAAACTCGTGCGCAACGTCACCTGCGCCGTCGACGTTGCCGAGATCGAGTGCGACGACACCGATGTCGCGCGGTGCATGCTCGAGCAGAGCGGTGAGACATGCGCGTACGTCGTCCGGCCAACCCTCGACGAGCAACGTGACCACCGCCCGACGCGCCGTCGTCCTTGGTCGGATGGCGTGGACGTCAGCAACAACGTCGTACGGCGGCTTCGGTACGAGCGCGTAGCCCTCAGCACTGTCGACGACCAGCCACCCAGCAGCGGCGATCTCCGCGCGCAGCGCGTCCGCGCGCACGAAGTCACGCGCTGATCGAGCCTGCGCGCGGCGCTGCGCAAGCTCGTGTACGCCGGGAGGCGCGTCGGTCACTTCAGCCGGACGACGGCGCGTGCGCCGGAAAGCACCTTGTCCGCGCCGACGCGCGCGTCGAGCGTCACCGTCACCCGACGGTCGTCCATCTTCTCCGCGACTTGGCCGCTGACGACAAGTTGCGCGCCGGTGTCGTCGTCCGGGACTGCGATGGGCCGGGAGAACCGCACGGTGTACTCCTCCACCGCGCCCGGATCACCGACCCAGTCGGTGATGACGCGTGCGGCTTCGGCCATCGTGAACATCCCGTGCGCGATGACGTTCGGCAGTCCGACTGCGGTCGCGACGCGCTCGTTCCAGTGGATGATGTTGAAGTCACCGGAGGCACCGGCGTACATGACGAGGTTGACTCGCTGGATCGTGAACGTCTGCTCGGGAAGCGTCGTTCCGACCTCGACGTCGTCATAACTCACGGTCGCCGTCATGACGTCGCCTCCGCCGTTGCTGTGCCACGCGACACGATCGTGTTGATCGCGGTGCACACCTTCTCGCCGTCGTCCGCGGTCAGCTCGAGGGTCAATGTCATCAGCTCGTTGCGTCCTGCGTCGCGGATGTCGGTGATCGTGACGTTCGTCGACAGCTTGTCGCCGGGTCGGATCGGGCGGTGGTGGACGAATGTCTGCTCACCGTGCACGACGAGGGCGTAGTTGAGCCCGAGGCCGGGGTCGAACACTGCCTGGCCGCCGGCCTGCAACGTGATGACGATGGCGAAGGTTGGCGGCGCTATGACGTCGGGGTGCCCGAGCGCGCGAGCGGCGTCTGGGTCAACGTAGGCCGGATTGGCGTCACCGATCGCGGCGGCAAACTCGCGGATCTTCTCCCGGCCGACCTCGTAGACCCGCGCGCCCGGGTACGAGCGGCCGATGTAGTCGCGGTTGAGAGGCACGCCGCGACGGTAGCAACGCGGGCTACGACGAACCGGTCGGGGTGACCTGCTTCGGTAAGGCGCTGAACGACCGGACCACGCTGGCAGACACGGGCCCTTCGATGCCGCGCAACATCAGTCCGTCAGTGGGTTCGAGTGACCACTCCGGTCCGAGCCGTTCGGACATGGCCGGCGCGACGAGCAGTGTGTTGGGTTCGGCGGCCGAGACCAAGCGGGACGCCAGGTTGACCGGGGGCCCGAAGAAGTCACCGTCCTGCGCGATCACTCGGCCATAGGCGAGGCCGCCGCGGGCGGAGAGGCCGGAGGCCTTTGCCTCCGGATGGTTCATCAATCCGCAGACGGCGTTCATCAATGTCGTCGGGTTCGGCGCCATGAACATCGCCGCGTCCCCGAGGAACTTCACGACGCGCGCGCCGGCTTCGGATGCGACCTCGGTCGCGGTTTCCTCGAACCGGGTCAGCAGGTGCGCCAGCTCCGGTGAGTCGAGCCGACCGGCGAGGGCGGTGTAGTCGCACAGGTCGACGAACCCGATGGCGAGCGCGATCTGCCGCTCGGGGTCGGCCTCGACGACCTGCTCGAACAGCGACCGCGCCGACTCGAGGTGGTGACGGAACATCGTGTCGATCAACCGGCCTGCGTGTGGCACGAGCTGCGCAGCGTCGGCGAATGCGCGAGCCGTAACCGGTTCACTTCCCGAGATCGCGATGTCGAGGAGGTTCTGCGAGGAGCGCACTGTCGTCGACAGCGCCTCACCAACACGCGCCATGGCGGAGGCCACGACGCGCGCCAGCGCCGTCCCGGCGTCATCACCGAAGATCCCGACGAATATGAAGTGGGTGCGCAGCGCCTCGACGTCATCGGGTGAAGCGATCTTCTCCGCCGAGTCGCGGAGGGGGAGGCCGTAAGCGCGCCAGGCCCGGCGTACCGCCTGCTCGTCGACCCCCAGCAGATCCGCAACCTCGGCAAGAGTGTGCGCGTTCCGCTGGGGCCGGATGACGCGATCGCCGGCAAGGGCGAACAACCGACCGTTCGCGTTCGCGGCAATCATTTCGTCGAGGGTGCAGCCCTGCTCGTCGAGGAATGCGAGCAGTTCGGCGCGCTCCACGGCGGCGGGATCGTCCGGGTCGTAGAGCCCGGCCGCCACGTACGCCGGAAGATCCACGGTCGCTCGCGGGTTAGCGCGTCTCGCGGTGCACCTGGTGCTTGCCGCAGTTAGGGCAGAACTTTTTCATCTCGAGCCGGTCGGGGTCGTTGCGCCGGTTCTTCTTGGTGATGTAGTTGCGGTGTTTGCACTCCTGGCAGGCCAGCGTGATCTTGGGTCGTACGTCGCTCTTGGCAGCCATGGAATTGCCTTTCGATGGTTCGCTGGAGAAAAACAAGCCTAGCCGAGTGGTCGCGTGCGCCAATCGAACCTGTGACAAACGCACACATGTGCGCCACAACCATCGACAAGTTGCGGCGCCTGCTGGTTGACCCCCAGAAGAATGATCGATTGACTGCCGCACAGCGACGGCGGGGGGTCGTCGCATTTTCAAGGGGGAACCATGCGTCTTCGCACGAAACTCGCCATTCCCGTCGGGCTCGTCGGCGCGACCACGGTCGTCGCGGTTGTTCTCGCGACCGGACCCGCGTCCGCGGGATCGAAAGCCTCGCCAGTGGGGCACGGCACCATCACCCACGTCGCCGGCCCGAACTCACTGCCCGTGCTGTACGACCAGTTCAACAACGCCGACGGCGATGGCCTCGTCTCGCAGGTCTTCGAGCCCGAGCTGGGGGCCTACGACTCGGCCACGGCCGACGACTTCGTCGTGCCGGCCGGCCAGAAATGGGTCATCAAGCAGCTCGTCGCAGGAGGCGTTCAGTACGGCACGACGAAGCCGCTCAGCGTGACCATGTACTTCTACAACGACAACGGCGGCGGGCTGCCCGGCACGCTGGCCAAGTCCGCGACTGCCACCGAAGGCGACTCCGGCGGGACCCTGACCATGAAGGTCAAGGGCGTCAAGCTGGGCTCCGGCCACTGGTGGGTCGCGGTCGTCGCCAACATGCCGTCAAACGGCTTCAACAACCGGTGGTTCTTCGGGACCCGCACCGTGCAGAGCAACAGCCCCGGCGCTTTCATCAACAACAGCGACGCCTGGGGCACCGGCTGCAGCGCCTGGGGACAGGCGAACGTCTGCGCCCCCGTCTTGGGAAGTGGGGTCGACTACCTCTTCACGCTCTACGGCAGCATCGTCTAGTCCTGGCACGAGTCGTATGTCAGAACAGGGCCGGCCCTCCTCGGGCCGGCCCTGTTCTATGCCGTAGCGGAGGCCGGACTTGAACCGGCGACACAGCGATTATGAGCCGCTTGCTCTGCCTGACTGAGCTACTCCGCCGTGATCCGAGCCCCCTTACGGAATCGAACCGTAGACCTTCTCCTTACCATGGAGACGCTCTGCCGACTGAGCTAAGGGGGCGAGCCTCCGGGACACTATCCCGGCGTCTCGTGGCAGGTGTTGGGTTCGAACCAACGTAGGCTGAGCCGGCGGTTTTACAGACCGCTCCCTTTGACCACTCGGGCAACCTGCCGTGCGCACAGAAGGATAACCAGGGAGACGCGATGGCCGACTCGTCATTCGATGTGGTGAGCAAGGTCGACCGCGCTGAGCTCGACAACGCCGTGAACCAGGCGGCGAAGGAGATCTCGACGCGCTTCGACTTCCGTGGCGTCGGCGCCTCGGTCGCCTGGACCGACGGGAAAGAAGCGGTTGAGGTCGGCGCGGACACCGAGGACCGCGCGAAGGCCGCCCTCGACGTGTTCCGCGACAAGGTCGTGAAGCGCGGGATCTCTCTGAAGGCCATCGACCCGGGTGAGCCGCGCACCTCCGGCAAGGGCATCAAGATCCGGGTCGGCCTCAAGGAAGGCATCACCGACGACAACGCCAAGAAGATCACCAAGTTGATTCGCGACGAGGCGCCCAAGGGCGTCAACGCGCAGATCCAGGGTGATCAGGTGCGCGTGTCCAGCAAGAAGAAGGACGACCTGCAGGCCGTCATCTCATTGCTGAAGGACTCTGATATCGACCTCGCGCTGCAGTTCACCAACTACCGCTGACCGCCGCTCACCTCAGAGGCCGGACGGCCGCACCCCTGCCATCGCCTCGAGCCGGGCGATCCGGTCCTCGATCGGCGGGTGCGTGGAGAACATTCTCGACAGACCCTCGGTCTTGAACGGGTTCGCGATCATCAGCGTGCTGGTGGCGAGCAACCCGCTGGTCTGAGGCAGCGGCAGCGCCGCCGTACCCCGTTCGAGCTTGCGCAGCGCGCTGGCAAGCGCCAGCGGGTCGCCGGTGATCTGCGCGCCCGACGCATCGGCTTGGTACTCGCGAGCCCGGCTGATGGCGAGCTGGATCATCGTCGCAGCGATCGGGCCCAGGATGATCAGCAACAGGTCACCGAAGACGTTGCCGTTGTCGTCGCGGTTGCCGCCGCCGAAGATCGCGGCGAACATCGCGAAACGCGACAGGAACATGATGATCGTCGCGAGCGCGCCGGCGACCGAGCTGATCAGGATGTCCCGGTTGTAGACGTGTGAGAGCTCGTGGCCGAGCACGCCGCGCAACTCACGCTCGTCGAGCATGCCGAGGATGCCCTCGGTGCAGCACACGGCGGCGTGCCGCGGGTTCCGCCCGGTCGCGAACGCGTTGGGCTGATTGGTCGGGCTGACGTAGAGACGGGGCATCGGCGCGCGGTGCGCGGTCGCGAGCTCCTGGACGATGCGGTACATCGCCGGCTGCTCTGCCTCGCTGACGGGGCGGGCGCGCATCGAGGCGAGCGCCATCTTGTCGCTGAAGAAGTAGGTGACGGCGTTCATGCCGAGGGCGATGATCGCCG
Source organism: Actinomycetes bacterium (assembly GCA_045807285.1). Classification (GTDB taxonomy): domain Bacteria; phylum Actinomycetota; class Actinomycetes; order JAWWOW01; family JAWWOW01; genus JBJMHR01. Next base: position 21,117 of record JBJMHR010000034.1, on the reverse strand, counting down.
CGAAAATGAGGCCGCTGCGGCCTCCTATCGCCGAGCCGACGACGAGGATGATGGCGGACAGCAAGCCGAGCAGGGCTGCTGTCTTGAGCCCGTTGTGTGCGCGGTGCACGACCCCTCCGATTGAGCGGTACGCCGGAACCCCCGGCGTATTGACGTGAACGCTAACGGCTGTCGTTACGTTCCCTTTACCGTCGCGAAAATCGACCGAATGGGACATCTATTCAGGTGCGTGCCCAGAGCAAGCACCTTCGCCGTACACTGGTTTTTCTCGCCCGAAACTCCAGGAAGCAGGCAGTGACCAGCGCGAAAGACGTCAAGCAGCTCGACCGCGTGATCATCCGCTTCGCGGGGGACTCGGGCGACGGCATGCAGCTGACCGGTGATCGATTCACTTCCGAGACCGCTGCGTTCGGCAACGATCTGTCCACGCTCCCCGACTTCCCGGCCGAGATCCGTGCGCCTGCGGGCACGCTGGCCGGGGTTTCGGGCTTCCAGTTGCACTTCGCCGACTACGACATCCTCACCCCCGGCGACCGGCCCGACGTCCTCGTAGCCATGAACCCGGCGGCGCTCAAGGCCAACGTCACGGACCTGCCCGACAACGGCGATCTGATCGTCAACACCGACGAGTTCACGAAGCGCAACCTCGCGAAGGTGGGGTACGCCGCGAACCCGCTCGAGGACGGTTCGCTCGAGAAGTACCGCATGCACGCGATCGCGCTGACGTCGCTCACCGTCGAGGCGCTCAAGGACTTCGACCTCAGCCGCAAGGAAGCCGAGCGCGCGAAGAACATGTTCGCGCTCGGGCTGATGAGCTGGCTGTTCAACCGGCCGACGGAAGGCACGACGCGTTTTCTCGAGAGCAAGTTCCGCGCGCGGCCCGAGCTCGCCGCGTCGAACATCGCGGCGTTCAAGGCCGGCTACAACTACGGCGAGACGACCGAGTCGTTCTCGATCAGTTACGAGGTCAAGCCGGCGAAACTCACACCCGGCACCTACCGCAATGTGTCCGGCAACACCGCGCTCGCCTACGGCCTCGTCGCGGCGTCGAAGCTGTCCGGGCTGCCGCTGTTCCTGGGCGCTTACCCGATCACGCCCGCCTCCGACATCCTGCACGAGCTGTCGAAGCACAAGTCGTTCGGCGTACGCACGTTCCAGGCCGAGGACGAGATCGCCGGTGTCGGCGCTGCCCTCGGCGCAAGTTTCGGCGGTGCGCTCGGTGTCACGACGTCGAGCGGTCCCGGTGTCGCGCTGAAGATGGAGACGATCGGTCTCGCCGTGTCGCTCGAGCTTCCGCTCGTCATCTGCGACATCCAGCGCGGTGGTCCGTCCACCGGTCTGCCGACGAAGACGGAACAGGCCGACCTGCTGCAGGCGATGTACGGCCGTAACAGCGAAGCGCCGGTGCCGGTTGTCGCGCCGCGCTCCCCCGCCGACTGCTTCGACGCGGCCATCGAGGCCTGCCGGATCGCATTGAAGTACCGCACTCCGGTGTTCCTGCTCTCCGACGGCTACCTCGCCAACGGGGCCGAGCCCTGGCGACTCCCGGAGGTCGCGGACCTCCCCGACCTGCACGTCGAGTTCGCCACCGAGCCGAACCACGGCGAGGGTGACGACGCGGTCTTCTGGCCGTACCTCCGTGACCAGGAGACGCTCGCCCGGCCGTGGGCCATTCCCGGTACGCCGGGCTTGGAACACCGCATCGGCGGGCTGGAGAAGGCCGACGGCTCAGGTGACATCTCCTACGACCCGGCCAACCACGACTTCATGGTGCGCACCCGCCAGGCCAAGGTCGACGGTGTCGCGCGCGACATCGCGCCCCTCGAAGTGGACGACCCGACCGGCAAGGCGCGGGTGCTCATTCTGGGTTGGGGCTCGACGTACGGGCCCATCGGCGCGGCCTGCCGCCGGGTGCGCAGCGCCGGTCAGCACGTTGCGCAGGCGCACCTGCGACACCTGAACCCGTTCCCCGCCAACACCGGCGAAGTCCTCGCGCGGTACGACAAGGTCATCGTTCCCGAGATGAACCTCGGCCAGCTATCGATGCTGGTGCGCGCGAAGTTCCTCGTCGACTGCATCGCCTACAACCGCGTGCGTGGTCTTCCGTTCAAGGCGGAGGAGCTCGCCAGCGTTTTCCAGGAAGTGATTGATAGTGAGTGAAACGAGCAACGGTGCAGGTTTTCCCGGCCTCGCGCTGATCCCACGCACCGACGAGCCGCAGACCCGGAAGGAGTTCACCTCCGACCAGGAGGTGCGCTGGTGCCCCGGTTGCGGTGACTACGCGATCCTCGCTGCCGTACAAGGTTTTCTGCCCGAACTCGGGCTCCGGCGCGAGAACATTGTGTTCGTCTCCGGTATCGGCTGCTCGTCACGCTTCCCCTACTACGTCGACACCTATGGGTTGCATTCGATCCACGGACGCGCGCCGGCGATCGCGACCGGGTTGGCAGCGTCGCGCCCCGACCTGTCGGTGTGGGTCGTCACCGGCGACGGTGATGCCCTGTCGATCGGTGGTAACCATCTGATCCACGTCCTGCGCCGCAACGTGAACATGACGATCCTGTTGTTCAACAACCGCATCTACGGTCTGACCAAGGGGCAATACTCACCGACGTCAGAGGTCGGCAAGATTACGAAGTCGACCCCCATGGGCTCGCTCGACCACCCGTTCAACCCGCTGTCGCTGGCGCTGGGTGCCGAAGCCACGTTCGTCGCACGCACGATCGACTCGGACCGCCAGCACCTGACAACGGTCTTGCGTGCGGCGGCCGCGCACAAGGGCACGTCGTTCGTCGAGATCTACCAGAACTGCAACATCTTCAACGACGGTGCGTTCGACATCCTAAAGAGCCCCGAGAGCCGCGATGAGGTCGTGCTGCGGCTCGAGCACGGCGCGCCGGTCCGGTTCGGGCCGGAGGGCGCGAAGGGCCTGCGCTGGACGAACGGCCGGCTCGAGGTCGTCGACGCGGAGACCGTGACCGCCGATGAGCTGGTAGTGCACGACGCGCACGCCGACGAGCCTTCCCTCGCGTTCGCGTTGTCGCGTCTGGACTCGACAGACTTCGCGCACACCCCGATCGGCATCTTCCGCGACGTGGATCGACCGACGTACGACGAGCGGATGTCGGAGCAGCTGGCGACGGCGCAGTCCGAGCATGGCGACGGTGACCTGGCGGCGCTTTTGCGCTCGACCGACACCTGGACGATCTCCGACTGACAGCCCGCCTGCCACTTGTTGGCAGGATCGGTCAATGCACCAGACCACGCTCAACCTTGCGCTGCTCGCAGGCGCGGGTGTGCTGCTGGTCGCCCTGGGCGCTGTCCGGCTGGCGCTGCGGATCGGCGTACCCGGCCTGTTGCTCTACCTCGCGATCGGTATCGCGATCGGCGAGGACGGCCTTGGGCTCCATTTCGACAACGTGCAGACAGCGCGCGACATCGGCCTGATCGGCCTCGCCCTCATCCTCGCCGAGGGCGGCCTGACCACGCGGTGGGAGGAGATCAAGCCCGGTGCAGCGTTAGCCGCGACCCTCGCCACCTGGGGCGTCGCGGTCAGTGTCGGCGTGACCACCGTCATCGCCCATTACGCGATTGACGTTGACTGGCGTGCGGCAGCCCTGATCGGTGCTGTGGTCTCCGCGACCGACGCGGCGGCGGTGTTCTCCACGTTGCGGAACCTTCGACTCCCCCGCCATCTGGCTGGGTTGCTCGAGGCCGAGTCGGCGCTGAACGACGCGCCGACGGCGATCCTCGTGACCGTGCTCGCTGAGCGCAACGCCGGCTCGATCGCGCATGCGGCGGGGACGATCGTCTACCAGATCGTTGTCGGGTTCGGCATCGGCGTGGTCATCGGGTTCGTCGCCGCGACGGCGTTGCGACGGATCGCGTTGCCGGCCGTCGGTCTCTATCCGATCGGCACCTTGGCGTTCGCGATCGCGTCGTACGCCGCTGCCGCGGCGTCGGGTGCCAGTGGCTTCCTTGCGGTCTACGTCACGGGCGTCTGGCTCGGGAGCACAGCGTTGCCGCACCGGCGCAGCACCCTCGGCTTCGCCGAAGGCGTCGGCTGGTTGGCGCAGATCGGGTTGTTCGTGATGCTCGGCTTGCTCGTCACACCGTCGCGGCTCGGTGGCGCGATCCTGCCGGCGCTCGCTGTCGGTGGGGGCTTGTTACTGGTCGCGCGCCCGTTGTCGGTGCTGCTCAGCGCTGTGTGGTTCCGCATACCGCTGCGCGAGCAGGCGTTCATTTCGTGGGCGGGGTTGCGTGGCGCAGTGCCGATCGTGCTGACGACGATCCCACTGACCACTGGCGTGCACGGCGCCAGCCGTGTCTTCGACACCGTCTTCGTGCTCGTCGTTGTGTTCACCCTCATCCAGGCGCCCGTGCTCCCGCCGATGGTTCGCCGGTTGAAGCTGGCGGTGCCGGTCAGCTCGCGCGAGCTGTCGGTAGAAGCGGCTCCACTGGACGAGTTGTACGCCGACCTGCTCGAGGTCACCGTCACCGCGCAGTCCCGTATCCGTGGCGTCGAGGTGTGGGAGCTTCGACTGCCGCAAGGTGCCGCGGTCGTCTTGGTGGTGCGCGAGGGCCGGGCGTTCGTGCCGGAGCCCCACACCGTGCTGCAGGTTCCGGATGAGCTGCTCATCGTGGTGACGCACGAAGTACGCGCTGCGACCGAACAACGGTTGCAAGCGGTGAGCGAAGGCGGCCGGCTGGCCCGCTTCACGGGCCGTGGTTTGCCGGCACAAGACGGGTAAGACCGCGGCTATGGCGACCAACAAGCAGGTGAAGGCAGCAAAGCAGAACGTCAAGAGAGCACAGGCCGGTGCGCGCAAGAAGAAGAGCATCGCGAACATGCCGAAGAAGACGCGCAGCGCGCTCGGCAAGCAGGCGGCGGCAGTGGCGAAGCGTGAGCGCACCGGTGGCTCATCACCGATGACGCGCGCTGAGCTCTACGAAGAGGCCAAGAAGCGCGACCTGCCCGGTCGGTCGAAGATGGGACGGGCCGAGTTGGCGCGCGCTCTCGGCAGGTCCTAGACGGCGAGGTCGCCGACAGCTCCGTATCGGATACTGGGTCGACCACGCACGTACCACGTCGCGGTAGATGGGCGGAAGACCGTCATGTCGGCGGCGCGGTCACCCGTGTAGTCCGCCGGCACCGGCACATCACCCGTTGAACCGAAACGAACACTCGGCTTGCCCTGCACAAACCAGGTCCCTGAGGCAGGACGCCAGACCGCAATATCGGCGGCGCGGTCACCCGTGTAGTCCGCCGGCACCGGCACATCACCCGTTGAACCGAAACGAACACTCGGCTTGCCCTGGACAAACCAGGTCCCTGACGAAGGGCGCCACACCGCCACGTCGCTGCGACCGTCACCGTTGAAGTCACCGACCGTTGGCAGGTCGCCCACTGAGCCGAGCCGTACGCTCGGGTGGCCCCGGAAGTACCACGTCCCCGTCGACGCGCGGAACACCGCAACATCCGCGACACCGTCACCCGTGTAGTCCGCCGGCACCGGCACATCACCGGCCGCGCCGAATCGCACGCTCGGCAAATCACGGATGTACCACGTCCCCGTCGACGCACGGAATACCGCAACATCGGCGACACCGTCACCCGTGTAGTCCGCCGGCACCGGCACATCACCGGCCGCGCCGAATCGCACGCTCGGCAAACCACGGATGTACCACGTCCCCGTCGACGCACGGAACACTGCAACATCCGCGACACCGTCGCCGGTGAAGTCAGCATGTTCGAAGAGCGCTACGTCCTGCAGCGTCAGCGTGCCTGAGTCTTGACCCGTGCCCACGCTGTTGTCCGCAGCCACCGTGAATTCGTATGTCGTTCCCTGCGCCAGTCCGGTGACCGCGGTGTTGGTCTGGTCGGCAGTTGCGGTCAGGCCATGGCAGGCACCGCAAGCCGGTGACACAGTGATCTGATAACCGATTACTGCGGCGCCACCGTCATCCGGCGGCGCTGTCCAACTCAGGTAGGCCGTGTCATTGGCGACGTATCCGTGCAACCGCGTTGGCGCGGTCGGCGCGACCGCAACCGGTGTCGCCGTGGCGACCTGAGGGGCCGCGCTCACGCTGACCAACCCCGCCTGCTCGGTCGTGAAGACCGCAAACCGGTAACTACGGCCGAGGACGAGTGCAGGGCCTGAACCGCCTTGCGGTGCAAGCTTGCTGAACATGAACGACTGGGGCGTCCCAGTGCCGTCCGTTGTGAACGAGGCCAGGCGCACGACCGTTCCGAATGCAGTTCCCTCCGGATAGACGGTTGCCGCCGGGTCTTCCGAGCCAAACAGAGTTATCTCAAGGTCCTGCTGCGCGGGGGGCGTGACCGTGACGTTGACCGCATTTCCCGAAGCCTGCGCGACGACGGTTGCCGGCTCGTCCGTGAAGCCAACGTTCGAGATAGACCCGCTGACCGCCAGGAGCCCGCCCGCAGCCGCCGGTTCGTCACCTTGATGCAACCGCGGCGTGCCGACGATGTCCCCATTCGCTAGAAACCCGAAAGGCCCGGCGAGATCCGGGACGACCTGGGCGGTGGAACCGGCCGGGTGAAGTGCTACCAGCGGCGAAAGGGTTCCACCGACGTAAACCGTTCCGTCATTGCTGACGTGCAGCCCGCCATACAGGCAGTCGTTGGTGCAGCCCAGGTCGTGTATTGACCCGTCGCCGTCGACGCGAAGGAGCTCCACGGGTATCGGCCCGCGGTCGATAAGGAAAACGGCGTGGGTGGTCGGGTCAACGGCAATATCGGCAGGTTCGCCCAGCCATACATTTCGAGCCTGCGCGCCTTCTGCCCACCCCGCGTTCGGGTTCGAACTTCCCGCGAAGACATGCACAGTGTCGTCATTGAGATCTATCGCCCAAACCGAGGAACTCCACGGAGCGGAGGTGAAGTACAACGTCGCGGCCGTCTCATCCAACGCGAACGATGTGATCTGGTGCATGGAGACGTCAGTGCCGAGTTCACCTTCGCTCAGCGGCTGTACGCCACGTCCGAGCAACGTTTGGATCGACCCGTTGGGTGCACGCACATCGATGGCAAACGGGTTGTCAGCACTGCCATTTCCGGTCGTGAAATACAGAGTGCCGTCTGAGGCGTAGGCCAGGGCGCCAGCGCCCTCGGCCGCGACCGTGCCGATGGTGTCCGTAGCGGCCAAACCGCTGAGGTTCCTGATCGCCGTCGGGGTCGCCAGCGTCAATGAGCCATCCGGGGCTTGCGCGATGGCGTTGAGTCCCGGCAGAAAGGCGTCTGAGAGTGGTGCACCGTCGGCGGACCTGCCGACGCCCGTCGCGTCGTCGAGCCCGACGACTCGCGTGCCCGACTGCGTCGCTTTCGAGCCATCGGCAGGCCAACTCCGCATTGCCTCCGAACCTGCGCCGACCACCTGACCGGCACGCTCGCCAAACAGCGTCGCCATGAGGGTCGGATCGCCCGCCGAATCGAAACGCGCCGGTCCGACCGCCGTCCGTATCGTCCCGGCAACAGCGAATGCGCGTATCGCTGCGAAGATGCCGGAGTCGTCCTCGAAGTACACGTTCCCGTCGTCCTGCCCGACGGTCATTGATCGCACGTCAATACGGGCTGCGGTCGCGGCCAAACCGTCGTCAACGCTCGGCTGCCCGGATGGTGTCTGGGCCCCGGTGCCCGCCACGGTCGTGATGTCCTGCGTGCTTGCGTCAATCCGACGGATGGTGTGGCCGCCGGACAGGTAAAGGGTGCCGTCCGCTGATGCAGCCAATGCGCCTGGGTTGATGTGCGCACTCGTTGCCGCACCGCCGTCCCCGCTCGTGCCTGGCGAGTCCAGAATCCCGGCAACGATGGCGCCGGCAGAAGATGGTGACGCGTCGGGCGCGTACTTCCGAATGACCGAATGAACGGTGTCCGAGGCGAAAACATCGCCGGCTCCGTCGACAGCGAAATCGGTGTAGTCGCCAAAGGGTGAACTGCAGCAAGTGCTCTGGGGCGTCGAAACAACAAGCTGAAATGCACCGCCCGAGTGCGCCAAGCGGTAGACGTTGCCCCAGCTGTCGCACGAGCCGCCGGTCCAGATGAACACGTCGCCCGCCGTGTCAGACCACACGCCGGACACACCACTTATGTAGACGCCAGTGGCGGGAGACGTCGTGTCGATATGACAACGCCAGGGCGAGGGTGGGGCCGGAGGCACTGCTCCCGTCCCGGCGATCGCGGTGATGACGCCGGTGCCGGGGTCGACGCTTCGCAAGGTGTGTGCGTCACGGTCGTAGAACACGATCGTGCCGTCAGCCAGCTCGGTCGCGGCGCCCACGTTGATGAGCGCCGCCAGCCCGGGACCACCGTCACCGAAGTGCCGGGCGGCGGTTGGGGTCACCGTTACCGGGGCGGGCGCCGCGGCGAACGCGCGCGCGCTTACGAGCGGCGTCAGCGACCCGACGGCCGTGCATCCGAGAAAACTCAGGCAAAGGACGACGCGGCTTACCAAGGGCATGAGCGAACTGGTCCTTTCGGTGGTTTTGCCAACCATCGGGACGGACCAGGACCGGGTTGAGGGCCGTTTGACTGCCAACTCGTCCCGATGCGGCATGGATCGACGAACCGTGAAGCGCACAAACCGGACGGATCTGCCGTCAGGTGGCCGGTAGCCTCGCTTGAACGGTCACGTCGGTTCCGACCCGGATGCACTCGACCAGCCGTTCGCCACGTCGTACGACCGCACCCGGCCACACCACCGACCGGATGACGTCACCGTCAACGACGGCGCCGGCTCCGATGACCGATTCCCCACCGGAGGCGGCGAGGTTGGCGCGCAGATAGTCGGCCGGTGTGCCGCAGTCGATGAACAGCGCGTCGCTCACGACGAGGTCGAGCCGACTGTCGCGTTCTGCGGCGCGCCAGACCTCTTCGTAGAGACCGGCCGGCGCGGCCGCGATGGTTTGCGCGGTTGAGCCCGGTAGGAGCGAGAGACCGGCGTACCGAAAGCCACCGGCGAAGTCAGCACGTGGTTCGTCGTGTACGACGAGAAGCCGCGGCCGCTGTCCGTCCCATTCCGTCACGAACGTCGACGGCACCGGGCCATCCCGCCAGGCATCTGCATTGCGAATGAGCACGTCCCGGCCCGCCAACCACGAGCGCAACTGGCCGATCGCGCCCGCCGTACCGAGCGGAGCCGGCTGTTCGACCGAAAGATGCGCACCATCGCCGACCCACTGCGCGATCTGATCGGCGAGATGGTGCGCGTTCACCGCGACCTGTCCCGGCGATGGCGCGCCGATCAACGCAGAGACTTCGACGAATGCACGCTCGATCAGCGGCACGTTCGCGACGGGGCACAGCGGTTTCGGCCTGATCAGAGTCAACGGGCGCAGTCGTCGACCTTCACCTGCGGCCAGGACGACGGCTGCGAGGTCAGCCGACGACACCGTCGGTGAGCGCACCGGCGATACGCAGGACCGCGATCGTCGGCTCGAAGAGTTCGGGCAGTTCCGCGATGGGGAACCAGATCGCCTCGAAGACCTCCGGCTCCTGGGGCCGCGGGTGCACATCCGAGCCGGCATTGATCTCGTAGATGATGTCGACGCGCCGCAGGTGGGGGTCGAGGTTCGCCAATGGCATGCCGAGCGACTCCGACGGCAGCGACACCGCAATCTCCTCGCGCAGCTCACGCACCAACGCGTCGGCGGTGGACTCGTGACGAGACACCAGGCCCCCAGGCAGCGCCCAGCCGTCGTGATGTCGCTCGCGGAGCAGCAACAGTTCACCGGCCTCGTTTCGCATGACCGCGACGACACCCACCACAAAGGTCGGCGCGACCGTCCGAACGATGACGCGTCGCAGGGGCACCGGCAGCCGACGGAACGTCGACAGTGCGAGCGCCATCGGTGAACTCGCCATCACTGTGAACGGTACCGTCGCTTGCCATGGCCTCCGCCGGTGCTGCCACGCCGATCCGGATCGGCAACTGCTCAGGTTTCTACGGCGACCGCTTCGCCGCGATGCGGGAGATGCTGACCGACGGCCCGCTCGACGTACTCACCGGCGACTACCTGGCCGAGCTGACCATGCTGATCCTGTTCCGGACCCGGCTCTCCGACCCGGCTGGCGGCTACGCGCGCACGTTCGTGCGGCAGCTCGAGGACTGCTTCGGGCTCGCGGTCGAGCGCGGGGTGCGGATCGTCAGCAACGCCGGGGGCCTCAACCCCGCCGGTCTGGCGGCACGCGTGCGGGAGGTCGCGAGCGCGCTCGGTCTCGACGTCCAAGTCGCGCACGTCGAGGGCGACGACCTGCTCGATCGACTACCGACGCTGCAGTCCTCCGGGATCGATCTCGCGAACATGGACAGTGGCATTGCGCTTCGCGACGCTCCGGCACCAGCGGTGACGGCGAATGCCTATCTCGGTGCGTGGGGCATCGCCGAATGTCTGCGCGCCGGCGCCGAGGTCGTCGTAACCGGTCGAGTCACCGATGCCTCGCTGGTCGTCGGGCCAGCCGCCTGGCACCACGGCTGGGCGCGTGACGACTGGAACGCACTGGCCGGCGCGGTCGTCACTGGACATGTGCTCGAATGCGGCGCGCAAGCCACCGGCGGCAACTACGCGTTCTTCCGTGAGGTGCCCGGGCTCGAGCACGTCGGCTTCCCGCTCGCTGAGGTGTACGCCGACGGGTCCTCGGTGATCACGAAGCATCCGGGCACCGGCGGACTGGTATCGATCGGCACGGTGACGGCGCAACTGCTCTACGAGATCAGCGGCCACGACTACCTCGGCCCTGATGTGACGACCCGGTTCGACACGATCCGACTGGCTGACGACGGCCGGGACCGGGTGCGCATCAGCGGAGTCGCCGGCCTTCCCCCGCCACCGACGACGAAGGTGTGCATCAACTACATCGGCGGTGCGCGCAACAGCGTGACGTTCCTGCTCACCGGCGATGACGTCGACGAGAAAGCAGAACTGATACGCCGGCAGCTGAGTCCCATCACCGACCGTGTCCAAGCCGCCGACATACGGCTGGAGCCAAACAACGGCGCGGACCCGCTGACGAATGCTGCGGCGGTCGCTCGCTTGACGATCACGGTGAAGGACGCCGACGCGCAGAAGATCGGACGCGCCTTCTCGAACGCGTGCGTCGAGCTCGCGCTGGCGTCCTACCCCGGCGCCACTGTGAGCGCACCGCCCGGTGACGCCACGCCGTACGGCGTGTATTGGCCAGCGTTGGTGCCGAGTGAGCTCGTGCCCCACGTGGCTGTGCTGACGGACGGCACGAAAGTGGAAGTCAAGCCGACGGTCGGCTTCGAATCAGCCGGCGAACGCACGGTCCGTGCGTCGGCGCCGGCGCCGGGCGGCCCGACCCGATGTGTTCCGCTCGGCACTGTGTTCGGCGCACGATCCGGTGACAAGGGTGGCAACGCGAATGTCGGCGTGTGGGCACGCGACGACGCCGGCTTCGGCTGGCTGGCCGAGAACATGACCGTGGAGCACTTCTGCGACCTGCTGCCGGAGACAGCGCCGTACGCCGTCGACCGGTACCTGTTTCCGAACCTTCGGGCCTTGAACTTCGTGGTGTTGGGTCTGCTCGGCGAGGGTGTTGCGAGCAGCACGCGGCTCGATCCGCAGGCGAAAGGTCTCGGTGAGTGGTTGCGCGCGCGGCTCGACGACGTCCCCATCGCCCTGCTCGGCGGCGACGCATGACCACCGACCCGTTCAGCACTCCCGAACGGCGTGCGCTGCGTGAGCTCGTGCGCGACTTCACCGAGCGCGAGATCGCGCCGTACATCGATGAATGGGAACGCGACGGTGAGGTGCCACGCGAGCTGCACAAGAAGGCCGCGGCCGTCGGCGTGCTCGGTGCGAACTTTCCCGAGGACGTCGGCGGCGCAGGTGGCGACGCGGTCGACGCGACGGTCATCACGGAAGAACTGATCCAGGCGGGCGGCTCGTCCGGGATCTGCGCGGCGTTGCTGACACACGGCATCGCCTTGCCGCACATTCTGCGCGCCGCAGACCCGGATCAGATCGAACGGTTCGTCCGGCCGACACTGTCCGGGGAAATGATCGGTGCGCTCGCAGTAACCGAGCCGGATGGCGGTTCCGACGTCGCCTCAATCCGCACCCGCGCGGTGCGCGACGGCGACACGTACGTCGTCAACGGGGCAAAGACGTTCATCACGAGCGGCGCCCGAGCCGACTTCGTGACCTGCGTCGTGCGCACCGGGGGCCCCGGTCACAGCGGCTTGTCGCTCCTGGTCGTCGAGTCGGGCGCGCCCGGGTTCTCCGTCGTACGACGACTCGACAAGATGGGCTGGCGCTGTTCGGACACCGCCGAGCTCGCGTTCGTTGACTGCCGCGTGCCTGCGGCCAACCTCGTCGGCGCGGAAGGGTCAGGCTTCGCACGGGTCGCGGCCGAGTTCGTCGCGGAACGCGTGGCCCTCGCCGTGCAGGCGTACGCGACGGCGCAGCGGTGCCTCGACCTGACGGTCGCGTGGTGCAAGCAGCGGGAGACTTTCGGCCGGCCCCTCGCATCGCGCCAGGTCGTGCGCCATCGCCTGGTGGAGATGCATCGGCTGACCGACGTTGCGCGCACCTATGTCCGCGCCCTCGTCGTACGACGGACGGCGGGCGAGCGCGACCTCGTTGCAGAGGCGGCGCTCGCGAAGAACACCGCTGTCGCTGCTTGTGACCAGGTGGTGTACGACGCCGTCCAGTTGCACGGCGGTCTCGGTTACATGCAGGGCACGGAGGTCGAGCGTCACTACCGCGACGCGCGGATCCTCGCGATCGGCGGCGGCGCGACCGAAGTCATGACCGATCTCGCCGCGAACCGGCTGGGCTTCTGAGCGTTGTTGAGAGTCGACACCGACGCTGTGTTCGACTTGGACGAACTGGCGGGCGCTTGCGTCACGGACTCGGTGTCGGTGTCGGGCTGTCCGTGGGCCCCGGCGAGTCAGATGGGTCGCTCGATGGAGTCGGCGAAGGAGTATCCGACGGACTATCCGACGGTGACGGCGCCGGTGAAGGCGGGTCCGATGGAGTCTCGGATGGGCTCGGACTCGGGCTCGGCGGCGGCACGGACACGACGGTGATCTGTCCTTGGTAGCGCACCGAGACATTGTCCGCGACCGCGCTGACCGTCACGGCGGTTGTATAGGCACCGATGTTGTCGTACGAGTGGTTCCCGGCAACGGTCACTTGAGTCCCGTCGCTCATGAGAGTTGCGGCTGAACTGGTCCCATCGCCCCAATCGACGGTCGCGGTGTACGCGCCCGGTTGTGTGTGCGCATCCCCGAACGCAGCCATCGCCCCGGAGAACGTGCCGTCGACACCGCTGACAAGAAAGGCGTTGCCATACGCCGAGGCGTCAGTCGTCGGCAGGTGAAGCGTGACCGAATCGATGGATGTCGTCGCTGTGATCGCGTCCGGAGCGTAAGTCGGTGCGTCGTAACCAGTGACCTCCACTTTGAGTCCAGTGCCGGGCGGCAGTCGCCACGCCGTTCCGGACAGTTCGATCGGGATCGTCTTGTCCGTGGTAGTCGGCGCACCGGTCATCCGATAGGTGCCCCGGGAGATCAACGTTTGGGTACCGTCGGCGTCCATCTCCCATAGCCGCACGTTGAGTTCGGCGTCCACGCCAGTGGTGTGTGCTGCCACAGTGACGACGGGTGAGCCAACAACCACCGCCGGGGCAGACGGTGTAGTGAAGGCCCACGAGTCGACACCTTTGTCATGCTGCTTGGCCATTCGTGGACAACTGCGATTGCTTGCGGCGTTGAACGGATCGGTGGTCGTTGCTTCCAGCCCGCCACCCGTATTAGTTGTCGTTTGGCGGAGAGTCGATGTGACATCGATGCCACCGGTCTGGGATGCCGCAAGTGTGGGGGCGGTGACCGTCTCAAGTGGGCTCCCTGACAATGACGGTAGACAGCGGAAGGTCGCGAGTTGCGTCGTGGAAGCAGGTTCCGGTCCCACTCCGGTCAGTTCGTAATCGAGAAAGCCGGTGACACGGTCCCCGATGACCTGCCATTCGTCAGTTGGATTCGTCGCCGGCTGATGGCCGATGTCGCTGTAGATCACGCCCATGGGGTAGTCCGGGGCATAGGCCAGGGCAAGCCGACGCAGCACCTCCGTCTGCTGCGACGAGAAAATGCTGTCCGAAAGCCCTTGCACCGCGAGTATCGGTACCTTGGCGTCGAACCGGAAGGACGTGCTTCCGGGTGACTTGCCCGCGTCCATTTGAGCGAGGCCATTCGTCAGCGCGTTCCCAAGAGCCGTACCAGTAGCAGTCGTTGCTGAGTTGATGGCCTGATAACCCAGGTCCTGCAGCCAGACGCCGAAGTTTGAATATGAGTCTCCAGCCGTTGCTGGCGCGAAGAATCCCTTGGATAAGCCAGTCGAATACAGGCTCTTCGCCCAAGACTGCAGCGGAATGCCTATAGGCGTGCGGTCAGGGCCCGGGGCGGGGGCGCCCGCCAACCCGTCCGTGCTTCGACCATTAGGCGCGAGCCCGGACGCGAGGTAAGCCCACCCCCACTGCGGCACTGCCGCCGATATGTGAAGCGGGACCCCAGACGCAGAAACCCAAGGAACTGTGACGAGGTTCGCCTTGCCGCTGCAGGGATCTTTCTGGCCGGTAGCACTCGTAAATCCTTGGCCGCCACACACCACCCTGTCGTTCAGCACAGCCGCCTCTGACGACAAGCCCGCCCCCATCGATTGGCCAACAACGCCGAGTTTTGTGGGGTCGGCCACGCCGCTGTCCACCAGCTGACCGATCAGCCACTGCAGATCCCGCAACGCGTATCGCGCGTCAGAAAGGTTGATCCAGTAGTGCCTTCCGGCGGCAGTGCACGCAGCAGGCAAGCCCGCCGCTGTGCCATCGCTCGACGCGGCCTTCCCACAGGACTGGCCGAAGCCTCGCGCGTCGTAGTTGAGGACGGCGTAACCGCGTCCAACGAACCAGACATTGTTGTCGTGATAGGACCCCGCACCGCGGCCAACTCCGGCGTCGGCCTCATACGTCTTGCGATCTGCTCCATATCCGTGGTTGAACGAGATCAGCGGCAGACCGCAACCCGGACTTGCTGGCACCGTCAAGTCGGTCATGAGCGGGATGCCGTCCCAGGAGGCGATCTTCCCGCTCCAAAAGGTGTACGGCAGGCCATCGGTGCTGACCTTGCTCTGCGCCGTGAGGCCGAGCGCGGTCAGCTTGCTAGCAACCGCCGAGCAATCCGGGTTGAGAGCGCGCGCCGGAGCCAGGGGGATAAGGAGTGTCGCGAGCCCGATGGCGGCAGCAACGACTGCGGAAAACGTGCGGCGGGAAGTCACGATGGGAGAGAGAAGGCGCTTTATCCCCTGATACGGGCACTAGGCCCCAATCACCCATATGGGTGGGTCGGGATGGCGCACATGGTGTGCGCGGGCTCGGCCACCCGAGCTTCGTCCCAGACGCTTCTCCCCTAGTGGCAGGGCGTAGCCGAGACGCCGCCCGACTTCGAGTCGTACTCGGGGGCTGCCGCGTGGGAGTTCCTCGCGACCAGACAGAAGTCCGTGTCCGTCGCGCTCAGGACCTGAATCTGTGCGCTGCCGTTGGATGCGTAGCCCGCGGCCGTGAGGTCTGTCGTGTAGGAGCCGTGCTCGGCTAGGTAGCTCTGTTCGGCGCTGGCTGCGACCTGCAGGTCACTGTCGAGCTGCGCCTTGCCTGCGCTTTGCAGCGGGGCAAGAACCGTGCTGCCCTCGGTGTGCTTGTCCTTATGAGCGAGTACGACGAAGCCCACCACGATCGCGATCACGGCGAGGGCCCCGCCGGCAACGGCGAGCAGCCAGGTCAGGGACCTCCCCGACGGAGACGGGGGCGAGGACGGTGGAGTTGCGCCGTAGCCGACCCGCCCGGGCGCGGGCACCGCCGGCGAAGCCGGCTGCGCAGGCGTGTAGAAGAAGGAGTCTTGACCGCTAGGCGAGCTCATCCGCACAAGGTCGACAGCCGCAGGCTGCATCTTGATCGCTGGCACCGCTACGCCGGACGGGCGACGACGACGTCGCAGAGCGACGCGAGTGCCGCCTTCGCGGCGTTATCGGGCAGCGGCGACAGCGCAGCCCGTGCATCGTCGGCGTACTCCTGCAAGATCGCCCGCGCTTCCGCCATCGCCGGGTGCGCGCGCAGGAGCCCGAGCGCCTCCTCGACCGCACCATCGTCGGGCAGCCCGCCTACGAGCCCGTCGCGCAGCCGCGACGGCTGGTCATCGCGCAACGCCAGCAGGACCGGCAGCGTGCGCACGCCTTCCCTCAGGTCAGTGCCGGGCGTCTTGCCGGAGACGACGGCTTCGCCCACAACGTCGATGATGTCGTCGGACAGCTGGAATGCGACACCGATCCGTTCGCCGAACCGCGCGAGTACCTCGACGGCCGCCTCGTCGGCGCCGGCCAGCATTGCGCCGAAGCGACATGAGGTCGCGATCAGCGAACCGGTCTTGTCGGCAATGACGCGCAGATAGTGGTCGACCGGGTCAGCGGTCGGCTCGGGCCCGACCGTCTCGCGGATCTGTCCCTGGACGAGCCGGTCGAACGTGCGCGCCTGGATGCGGACTGCCTCCGGGCCCAGGTCGGCGAGTACGTCGCTCGCCCGCGCGAACAGGTAGTCACCGGTCAGGATCGCCACTGCGTTGGTCCAGCGCGAGTTGGCACTCTGCGCGCCCCGGCGTACCTCGGCCTCGTCCATCACGTCGTCGTGGTACAGCGTCGCGAGATGCGTGAGCTCCACGACGACAGCTGCTGGTACGACGCCCGGCGCGGCCGGGTCGCCGAACTGCGCGGCGAGTAGGACGAGCAACGGCCGGAACCGTTTGCCCCCGGCATCAACGAGATGCCGCGCCGTCTCCGTCACGAAGTCGTACTCGCTCTTGACGGCGTCGTGCATCATTCCTTCGACCGCGAGCAGGCCGGACTGCAGCTCGCGTTCGAGCGCAGGATTGGTGACGTCGAGCCACATCAGCGGACGAACAACCCGTGCGCAGCATGGTGGGCGAGATCGAGCACGGGCTGCGGGATGATGCCGAGCACGACAGTGACGGCAAGGCCGAGTGCCACTGACGCCGCCGTCAACGCGCTCGGGATGGCGATGGTGGGACCGTCGCCGGCGGGCTCGTTGAAGAACATCAGCACGATTACGCGCACGTAGAAGAACGCCGCGACCGCACTCATCACCGCACCGACGACCACGACAGGCGTCGCACCGCCCGCGATCGCCGCCGAGAACACGGCGTACTTCCCCATGAAGCCACTCGTGAGCGGGATGCCCGCCAACGCGAGCAGGAACAACGCGAAGATTCCGGCGAGCAGCGGCGACCGCTGGCCCAGGCCCCGCCAGCGGGACAGATGCGTAGCTTCACCGTCTGCGTCACGCACGAGGGTTACGACCGCGAATGCGCCGAGCGCCGCGAACCCGTAGACCAGGAGGTAGAACAGCGTCCCCGAGAGCCCTGCTTCACTCGTCGCGATGACACCGGTGAGCAGGAAGCCGGCGTGCGCGATCGAGGAGTACGCCAGCATGCGCTTGACGTCAGTCTGCGTGATAGCAAGCACTGAGCCGACGACCATCGTCAGGATCGCGACGCCCCACATGAGCGGGCGCCAGTCCCATCGCATGCCGCCGAAAGCGACGTACAGCACGCGCAGCAAGGCACCGAACGCAGCGACCTTCGTGCCGCTCGCCATCAATGCGGTCACCGGGGTCGGCGCGCCCTGGTACACGTCAGGGGTCCAGGCGTGGAACGGGGCGGCGGAGATCTTGAACAGCAGGCCGACCGAGATCAGCGCGATGCCGCCGATCAGCAAAGCGTCGCCGTGCGATGACGACGAGACCGCGGTGGCGATGTCACCGAGGCGCACGCTTCCGGCGAACCCGTAGACGAGGGCGAGCCCGTAGAGGAAGAACGCCGAGGAGAACGCGCCGAGGAGGAAGTACTTCAGCGAGGCTTCCTGCGAGAGCAGCCGACGGCGTCGGGCCAGGCCGCACATGAGATAGAGCGGCAGCGACAGCACCTCGAGCGCGACGAACATGGTCAGCAGGTCGTTGGCCGCGGGGAAGAGCATCATGCCGCCGACGGCGAACATCGCCAGTGGGTAGACCTCGGTCTGCATTTGCCCCCGCGGCACTTCACGCTCGTCGGCGGTGCCCGGTATCGCCGCGGCCTGCCCGACGAACGACCCGCCTCCTTCGTCGAATGAACGCTCACCGACGAGGAGGATCGCAGCGAAGGCGAGCGCGAGGATGGTGCCCTGCAGGAACAGCGTCGGCCCGTCGACGGCGACGGCCTGCTCGGCCGCCAGCCGGTGCGCCCCGGCGAGCGCAACCACTGCGATGAATCCGCCGATCAGACCGAGCAGCGCCACGGGGAGCTGTACGGATGCACGCAGCCGCGCGGGGAGGAAGGCCTCGAGGAGCACACCGACGACCGCGAAGCCGAAGACCACGAGCATCGGGGAGATGCCCGCATAGTCGATGCTCGGCGCCGGGAACGTGTTGGTCACGACTGCCGCAACCTGCCCGATCATGGCGCCGTCCCAACTGGTGTGTTGCGGTAGAAGCCGCACGAGGTGGCGCCGTCAGGACAGAGCCGCTGCTGGCCGACCGGAACACTCGGTGCCGGATCCGTGTGCCCGGTGTGCTGCACGGTGCGGGTGACTGACGGGGTGATCACGTCGAGCACGGGCTTCGGGTAGATGCCGAGCGCCACGACCAGGACGAGAACAGGCGCAATGACCCAGGCTTCCCTGCGGTTCAGGTCCGTGATCGCCTCGCTGCCGGGCTGCAACGGTCCGTGCATCATGCGTTGGATCAGCAGCAGGATGTAGAGCGCCGCCAAGATGATCCCGATGGTCGCGAGGACCGCCGCCACCTGGTAACGCGTGAACGTCCCGACCAGCACCAGAAACTCGCTGACGAAGCTGTTCAGGCCCGGCAAGGCGAGGCTGGACAGACCGGTTATGAACAGCGCGCCGTACAACCACGGCGCGACCTGGTTGACACCGCCGTAGTCCGCAATCTGCCGGCTCTTACGTCGCGCGATCAGGAACCCAGCGACGAGGAAGAGCGCGCCGGTGGAGAAGCCATGGTTGAGCATGTAGAGAGTTGCACCGGCCCCGCCCTGGCTGGTGAACGCGAAGATGCCGAGTGCGATGAAGCCGAAGTGCGCCACCGACGTGTAGGCGATCAGCCGCTTGAGGTCGCGCTGGCCCATCGCGAGCAGCGCTCCATAGAAGATCCCGATGACCGAGAGCGTGATGATGAGTGGGGCGAAATACGTCGATGCGTGGGGGAACAGCGTCAGGCAGTAGCGGATGAAGCCGAAGGTGCCGACCTTGTCGAGTACGCCGACGAGCAGAACCGCGCCGCCGGTGGGTGCCTCGGCGGCGGCGTCGGGCAACCAGGTGTGGAAGGGCCACAACGGCGCCTTGATGGCGAACGCAATGAAGAAGCCGAGGAACAGTGCCTTCTCCACGCCCGGGCCGATGTGCAGCGTGGACAGCGCGGTCAGGTCGAACGTGCCCGTGGACAGCTGGTGCGTGGACACGACGTACAGGCCGATGACAGCGGCGAGCATCAGCAAGCCGCCGGCGAGGCTGTAGATGAGGAACTTCACGGCGGCGTAGGACCGCTTCGGTCCGCCGTAGCGCCCGATGATGAAGTACATCGGGATCAGCATCGCTTCGAAGAAGACGTAGAACAGGAAGACGTCGGTCGCTGCGAACACTCCGACCAGCATCGTCTCGGTGATCAGCATCAGACCGAAGAAGGTGCGGACGCTGTGCCCGGAATCCTCCGCGTCATGCCACGACGCAAGGAGTACGACGGGGACGAGCACGGTGGTCAGCCCGATGAGCACCAGCGCGATGCCATCGACCCCGACTGAGTAGTGCACGCCGAACGACCGGATCCAGTCGGCACGCTCGGTGAGCTGGAAGTGCGCGCCGTGCGGGTGGAACCGCGTCGCCATGACGATCGTCCACACGAGCGCAACAAGTGACGTCCCCAGCGCAGTCACCTTGGCCCGCTGGTCGTCACCGCGCGGCAACAACCAGACGATGGCAGCCCCGAGAAGTGGGATCGCCCCGAGCACGGACAACCAATGCATCGGCTACCCCGCCCTCAGGAACAGCAACGCTGCGATCACCAACAACGCACCGCCGAACATCGACAGGGCGTACGTACGCACGAAGCCGGTTTGCAGGCGGCGTAGCCGCCCCGACGTCCCGCCGACGAACGCGGCCGTGCCGCGGACGAAGCCGTCGACCCCACGGTTGTCGAAGAAGACGAGGAAACGCGTGAGGTACTGGCCGGGTCGCATGAACACGGCCTCGTTGACCGCATCGCCGTACAGGTCACGACGCGCGGCGACGACGACTGGTGAGACCTCAGCGGGCGCAACGACGGGGACCGTCTTGTTCGCGTACTGCAGCGTCGCCGCGATGATGCCGCCGGCGACGACCACAAGCGTGATGAGGGTCAGCACGATCGGCGAAACCGTGTGCGAGCCGACCTCCACACCCTTACCGGTGACCGGCTCAAGGAATCCCTGGAGACCCTTGCCGACCAACGTCAGCAGCGCGCCGGCCAGCACCGAGCCGATGGCGAGCACGATGATCGGTCCGGTCATGATGCGGGGCGACTCGTGCGGGTGAGCACCCTGCGCCCAGCGCTTCTCGCCGAAGAACGTCATGATCATCAAGCGGGTCATGTAGTACGCCGTGACACCGGCACCGACGAGCGCGGTGATGCCGAACACCCATCCCGAGGTGCCGCCCTTGTCGAAGCAGGCCTCGATGATCTTGTCCTTGGTGAAGAACCCGGAGAAGCCCGGGAACCCGATGATCGCGAGGTATCCCGTGGCGAAGGTCACGAACGTGATCGGCATGATCTTGCGCAGGCCGCCATAGCGCCGCATGTCGACCTCGTCGTCGAGCGCGTGCATCACCGAGCCGGCGCCGAGGAACATGTTGGCCTTGAAGAACCCGTGTGCGACCAGATGCACGATCGCGATCGCGTAGCCGGCCGGGCCGAGTCCGGCCGCGAGCACCATGTAGCCGATCTGGATCATCGTCGACGCTGCGAGGACCTTCTTGATGTCGTCCTTCGCG
>JBJMHR010000033.1:0-196622 GCA_045807285.1 Actinomycetes bacterium | reverse complement strand
GCATCAGTACCTGAAGCGCGTGCGCAAGGAGGTCGACTCGCTCTATCCCGACACTGAGCTGCTGGCCGAGGCGAACCAATGGCCTGCCGATGTCGTCGAGTACTTCGGTGACGGTGACCAATGTCACATGGCGTTCCACTTCCCGGTGATGCCGCGCATCTTCATGGCGGTGCGGCGGGAGCAGCGCTATCCGATCTCCGAGATCATGGCGCAGACCCCGGAGATCCCCGACAACTGCCAGTGGGGCATCTTCCTGCGGAACCACGACGAGCTCACGCTCGAGATGGTCACCGACGAAGAACGCGACTACATGTACACCGAGTACGCGAAAGACCCGCGGATGAAGGCGAACATCGGCATCCGCCGCCGGCTCGCGCCGCTGCTCGACAACAGCCGTGACCAGATGGAGCTGTTCACCGCGCTGCTGTTCTCGCTGCCGGGCTCACCCGTTCTCTACTACGGCGACGAGATCGGCATGGGCGACAACATCTACCTCGGTGACCGCGACGGTGTTCGTACGCCGATGCAGTGGTCGCCGGACCGCAACGCGGGATTCTCCACGTGTGATCCGCAACGGCTCTACCTGCCGCTGATCATGGACCCGGTCTATGGCTACCAGTCGCTCAACGTCGAAGCGGAGATGCGCGGTACGAACTCGTTGCTGCAGTGGACGCGGCGGCTGCTCGGGATCCGCCGTCGGCATCCGACCTTCGGGCAGGGGACGTACACCGAGCTGGGCTCGTCGAACCCGAGTGTGCTCGCGTTCGTCCGGGAGTTCGGCGACGACCTCGTGCTGTGCGTGAACAACCTCTCCCGGTTCGCACAGCCCGTCGAACTCGACCTCCGGCGGTATGAAGGCGTCACCCCCGTGGAGCTCACCGGTGGTGTGCACTTCCCGCGCGTCGGCGAGTGGCCCTACCTGCTGACGCTCGCCAGTCACGGCTTCTACTGGTTCCAACTCACCCGCACTGAGGAAGGGCCATGACCAGCTCATCCCAGCTCGATACAACGGGGTTGGCCAAAGCGATCCGCGGCTGGCTGCCCGATCGCCGCTGGTTCGGTGGCAAAGGCCGCACCATCCGAAGTGTGAAGGTCGTCTCCGAGACTTGTGTCCGCAGCGGGGACCCGTCGCTTCACCATGTGCTCATCGAGGTGTCATACGGCGACGGACAACCGGAGCTCTATCAGGTGCCGGTCGGAATCGCGTCAACTGTGCCGGAGCACCTGTCGGGCGTGGAGATCGGAGCCGTCGGTCACGAGGCGACGGCGTACGACGCATTGCACGACGCTGAGTTCACCCGCCTTCTCCTCACGCTGATCGCCGACGACGCGAACGTCCTCGACCTGGCGTTCCGGCGCGGTCTTGCGACCGTCGACGACGAGCCGCTCGACACTTCACTGCACGGACGTGCGCTCGGCACTGAGCAGAGCAACAGTTCGCTGCTGTACGGCGAGTCGTACGTGCTCAAGGTGTTTCGCCGGATCGTTCCGGGCGTGAACCCCGACCTCGAGATCACCCGCGCGCTCACCCTCGTCGGGTCCGAGGCGGTCCCCCGTCCACTCGGCTGGATCGAAGGTCCGGTGCGCGGTGTCGACACGACGTTCGCCCTGCTGCAGCCCTATCTGCGCCTCGCCACTGATGGCTGGGCGCTGGCGACGACGAGTGTGCGTGACCTGTTCGCGGAGGCCGACCTGCACGCGGACGAGGTGGGCGGCGACTTTGCGAGTGAGTCCGAGCGGCTGGGCTCGGTGACGGCGCAGGTGCACAGCGCCCTTGCCGCGGCGTTTCCCGGTGAGACCGCCGGCCGTACGCAGCTGCGCAAGCTGTCCACCGCGATGATCGAGCGCGTCAACGATGCGGCCGCCGTCGTACCGGAACTTGCGCCGTACGCCGAGCCGCTGCGGACCGCGTTCGGCGAGCTCGCGGCGCTGGAGGAACGGATACCGGTGCAACGGATTCACGGTGACTATCACCTCGGCCAGGTGCTGCGGACGGACAGCGGATGGAAGGTGCTCGACTTCGAAGGTGAGCCGGCGAAGCCACTCGCAGCGCGGATTGCGCTGGACAGCCCGCTCCGGGACGTGGCGGGCATGCTGCGGTCCTTCGACTACGCAGCGCGACACCTGCTGGCGGACTCGGCGGCGGACGGGCAGCTCGCGTACCGCGCGATCGAGTGGGCAGAACGCAACCGTGAGGCGTTCTGCGACGGCTACGCCGAAGCAGCCGGCGCCGACCCCCGGAAGTCGGCCGTGCTCCTTCGCAGCTACGAGCTGGACAAGGCGGTTTACGAGCTCTTGTACGAGGCACGGAACAGACCGACGTGGTTGCCCATCCCGCTCGCAGCAATCGAACGGTTAGTCACATGACCCCACCCAAAGCGAAAGCCGCCAAGACGAAGGCCGCCGGCACGCTCACCCCGGACGAGTTGACCCGGCTGATCGACGGTGCACATCACAACCCACACGCGGTCCTTGGCGCGCACGTCACCGGCGATCACGTCACGGTGCGCAGCCTGCGCCCAGACGCCAAGGCAGTGAACGTGGTCGTCGGCGCGGAGAAGGTGCCGATGGAGCACGAGCGCGGCGGTGTGTGGGTCGGCGTGCTCGAACGCGACACCGTGCCCGACTACCGGGTCGAGGTCGTGTACGACGACACGCCGTTCGTCACGGACGACCCCTACCGCTGGCTGCCGACGCTCGGCGAGGTCGACCTGCACCTCATCGGCGAAGGACGACACGAGCAGCTGTGGGAAGTCCTCGGCGCGCATGTGCGCAGCTACGACGGAGCCAACGGTCGTGTGACCGGCACGTCGTTCGCGGTCTGGGCGCCGAGTGCACGCGGCCTTCGGGTGGCCGGCGACTTCAACTTCTGGGACAGCCGCGCACATCCGATGCGGACGCTCGGTTCGACCGGTGTGTGGGAGCTTTTCGTGCCGGACGTCGGCGTCGGGACGCGGTACAAGTACCACGTCCTCGGCGCGGATGGCGTCTGGCGCGACAAGGCCGACCCGATGGCGTTCGCCACGGAGATCCCGCCGGCAACGGCAAGCGTCGTCTTCGACTCGACGTACGAATGGAACGACGAAGCGTGGTGCGCCCGCCGTACGCGCACTGACGCCGTGACCGCACCGATGAGCGTCTACGAGGTGCATCTCGGTTCGTGGCGGCAGGGCAAGTCGTACGTCGAGCTTGCCGACGAGCTTGTCGACTACGTGCAGAACCTCGGCTTCACGCACGTCGAGTTCCTGCCGGTGTCCGAGCATCCGTATGGCCCGTCGTGGGGCTACCAGGTGTCGTCGTACTACGCACCGACGTCGCGGTTCGGCAACCCGGACGAGTTTCGTTACCTCGTCGACCGGCTGCACCAAACCGGCATCGGCGTCATCGTCGACTGGGTGCCGGCGCACTTCCCGAAGGACGCGTGGGCGCTCGCAAAGTTCGACGGCACGGCGTTGTACGAGCATGCCGACCCACGGCTCGGAGAGCACCCCGACTGGGGCACGCTCGTTTTCAACTTCGGTCGGCGCGAGGTGCGCAACTTCCTCGTGTCGAACGCCGTCTTCTGGTGCGAGAAGTTCCACATCGACGGCCTGCGCGTAGACGCCGTCGCCTCGATGCTCTATCTCGACTACTCGCGTAAAGCCGGCGAGTGGGTGCCGAACGAGCACGGCGGGCGCGAGAACCTCGACGCGGTGTCTTTCCTGCAGGAGATGAACGCGACCGTCTACAAGCGCGTGCCCGGTGTGATCACGGTCGCGGAGGAGTCGACAGCGTGGCCGGCCGTGTCCAAGCCGACGTACCTCGGCGGCCTCGGCTTCGGGTTCAAGTGGAACATGGGGTGGATGCACGACTCGCTCGACTACATGGCCCGCGCGCCGGTCTACCGGATGTACCACCACCATCAGATGACGTTCTCGATGATGTACGCATACACCGAGAACTTCGTCCTGCCCCTTTCACACTACGAGGTGGTGCACGGCAAGGGGTCGCTGCTCCGAAAGATGCCGGGCGACCGTTGGCAGCAGCTCGCCAACCTGCGCGCGATGCTCGCGTACATGTGGGCGCATCCGGGCAAGCAGCTGCTGTTCATGGGTGGCGAGATCGCACAGGAAGCGGAGTGGTCCGACGAGCGCGGTCTCGACTGGTGGCTGTTGGACCTGCCTGACCACCGCGGCGTGCACGACCTCGTGCGCGATCTCAACGCGGCCTACGTCGGCCACCCCGCGCTCTGGTCGCGCGATTCGGACCCGGACGGCTTCCAGTGGATCGACGCGAACGACGCGGACAACAACACGTTTTCGTTCCTGCGCTGGCACCACGATGGCACGGCGGTGGCATGCATCGCGAACTTCGCCGGCATGCCACACGAGGGTTACCGCATCGGGTTGCCATTCGCCGGTGAATGGCACGAGTTGCTGAACAGCGACGCGGGTGAGTACGGCGGCAGCGGCGTCGGCAACATGGGCACTGTTGTCGCGGACGCGGAGCCATGGCACGGCCAGCCGGCATCAGCCGTGCTCCGTGTGCCACCCCTCGGCACACTCTGGCTCGCCTCGCCGTAGCACTGGCGCGACCTCGACTCGTCAGGGTCAGAACAGCGCGTTCGCGAGCTCTCGACGGGCCTGGATGACCGCAGGGTCGCTCGGGTCAACCGCGTCGAACAGTTCGACGAGCCGGGTTCGCACGGCCTCACGGTCTTCGGCGGGCAACCGTCCGAACAGATCCAGCAACCGGCTGAACGCACCCTCCGGCTGGCCGTTCAGCAACTCGATGTCGGCGAGCGCGTTGTTCGCCGCGATGTCGTCGGGTCGGTCGGCCAGTGTCCGGCGCAGCGCTGGCTCGTCGTAGTCCTGAGCCCGACGCACAATCGCTAACTGCAAGAGCGCGCCCTTTGCTGCCGGGTCATTGGGGTCGCGCTCCAGCGCCTGTCGCAACGCCATCTCAGCCGCGTCGAGGTCGCCAGTCGCGAGCGCGTCGTACGCCGCGTCGAGTGCAGCGTCGGCGGGCGACGGCGCGGGTGCCTCGCCCGGCTCCCCGGAGTCCTCGGCGAGACCGCGCTGCTGCGCAACGCTCAGCACCTGGTCGATCCATTGCCGCACCTGTGGCTCGGGCACCGCGCCGGTGAACTCACCGATGATCTGTCCGTCGAGGATGGCCTTCACGGCCGGAATCCCCTGGACCCCTGCGGCAGCGGCGATTCGCTGGTTGGCGTCAACGTCGATCTTCGCGAGCACCCATGCACCGTCGTCGGCGGCAGCCAGCTTCTCCAGGATCGGCGACAGCTGTCGGCACGGGCCGCACCACGAAGCCCAGAAGTCGATGACGACCGGCACGCTCCGAGAGCGCTCCACGACCTCGGTCTGGAATGACGCTTCGGTCACGTCGATGACGTTGGCGTTGTTGTCACCGGCTCCGTTCGTCGGAACGGCAGCGGGCTGACGAAGGCCGCCGAGATCGACGGCACCGGACAGCCGGAAATTCGCGGGATCGGTCATGTCAGAACCGCGCCGGCTCGGTGTAGGCGCCCCACTCGTCTTTCAGCACACCGCAGATCTCGCCGAGAGTTGCCTCGGCGCGAACCGCGTCGAGCATGACCGGGACCATGTTGTCGGTGCTGCGAGCGGCCTGGACAAGGCGGCGGATCGCCGCGTCTACGGCGGCACCGTCGCGCCCGGCCCTGCGCTCACCGAGCACCTTGCGTTGGGTGAGCTCGACTTCGTGCGAGACGCGAAGGATCTCCAGTGGCTCCTCAACGGTTTCGGTGTAGACGTTGACGCCGACGATGCGCTTGTCGCCTTTCTCGAGCTTCTGCTGGTACTGGAACGCCGACTCCGCGATCTCGGCCATGAACCAACCGTCTTCGATGCCACGCAGGATGCCGCTCGTCATCGTGCCGTCGGTCCCCATGTCGCGGATCCTGCTGAACGTCTGTTCGGCTTCGGCTTCGAGGCGGTCCGTGAGTGCTTCGACGTACCAGGACCCGCCAAGCGGGTCGACGACGTTGGTGACCTCGGTCTCTTCCGCGATGACCTGCTGAGTGCGCAGCGCGATCTCGGCAGCCCGTGCGGACGGCAGGGCGAGGACCTCATCGAGCGCATTGGTATGCAGTGAGTTGGTGCCACCGAGCACGGCAGCCAGGGCCTCGATGGCAGTACGCACCACGTTGTTGTCCGGCTGTTGTGCCGTCAGGCTGACACCCGCGGTCTGAGTGTGGAAGCGGAGCCATTGCGCGCGCTCGGTGGTGGCGCCGTACACATCTCGCAGCCAGCGCGCCCAGATACGCCGTGCTGCGCGGAACTTCGCGATCTCTTCGAAGAAGTCGATGTGCGAATCGAAGAAGAACGACAACCCCGGGGCGAATTCATCCACATCGAGACCACGCGACTTGCCCAGCTCGACGTAGGCGAAGCCGTCGGCGAGGGTGAAGGCGAGCTCCTGCGCGGCAGTCGAGCCTGCCTCGCGGATGTGGTAACCCGAGACGCTGATCGGTTTGTACGCCGGAATCTCCGCGGCGCAGAACTCGATCAGGTCGCCGATCAGGCGCAGGTGCGGCTGGGGCGGGAACAGCCATTCCTTCTGCGCGATGTACTCCTTGAAGATGTCGGTCTGCAAGGTGCCGTCGAGACTGCTGATGTCGATGCCTTGCCGCTCTGCCGCAACGAGGTACATGCAGAAGACGGGGACTGCGGGGCCGGAGATCGTCATCGAGGTCGTGACGTCGCCGAGCGGGATGTCGGAGAACAACACGTCCATGTCCGCGGCCGAGTCGATCGCGACGCCGCAATGCCCGACCTCACCGAGCGAACGCCCGTCGTCGGAGTCGCGGCCCATCAAGGTCGGCATGTCGAAAGCCACCGACAGCCCGCCGCCACCGGCAGCCAGGATCATCTTGTAGCGCTCGTTCGTCTGCCGCGCGTTGCCGAAGCCCGCGAACTGGCGGATCGTCCAGGGCCGGCCGCGGTACCCGCTCGCGTAAAGACCGCGGGTGAAGGGGAACTCACCCGGCCAGCCGATCCGCTCCGCACGCGGGTCGACCGTGCCCTCCGGCGGCCCGTAGACCGGATCGACGTCGAGGCCCGACAACGTGGTGAACTCGACGTCGCGCTTCGTGGCTGCGTCGTACCTTCGCTGCCAGCGTTCGCGGCCACCCATGAGGTCGTTGTCGCCCACGAGACGAGCGTACCCGCGGAGCGGGCGCCCCCCCGTACGCTGACGAGGTGGACTGGAGCCTCCGCGCCTGCTCGCGCAAAGGCCACGTCACATATGCGCCGGACGAAGCCCCACTGCGGCAACGCATGCACGTCAAGACGCCGGCCGGTGAGGCCTGGCGCTGTCTGCGGTGCTGGGACTTCGTCGTCGGTGAGCCGACCGGCACCGGTCCCGCGACCGCCGCGCCCATCGTCCTTCGCGGGCGGGTGTTGCGCGACGCCTTCGTGCTGCGCATCCTTGCGGTGGAACGGCTCATCCGCGCTTTGGTCATCGGGGCGCTCGCGTACGCCGTCGTACGGTTCGAGTCATCGGAGACCTCGCTCCGGCATCTGTTCGAGAAGGCGATCCCGCGCGCGAAGCCGCTGGCAGACCTGTTCAACTACGACCTCGACAAGAGCCCAACGGTGCAGCACCTGCGCCACCTGCTGAACTCCAAGCCGCACACGCTGCACCTCGTGCTGGCGTTCTTGATCGTGTACGGCGTGGTCGAGGTCGCCGAGGCCGTCGGCTTGTGGAGCTTGAAACGGTGGGGTGAGTACGTCGCGGTGGTCGGAACGAGCCTGTTCTTGCCGCTCGAGATCTACGAGCTCACCGACAAGGTCTCCTACCTGAAGATCGTGGCTCTGGTGATCAACCTCGCGTTGGTGGTGTACCTGCTGTTCACGAAGCGGTTGTTCGGGCTGCGCGGTGGACGACGCAAGTACGAAGAAGAGCGTGCCAGCGACTCACTGATCGAGGTGGAGGCGGCGGCCGCCGCCGGAGCCGGCGCCCCGTCGCAGTCATCACTGTCCGGGGCGCGACCCAGCTAGTACATCAGTCGGACAAGACCGTCGCGTGTTCCGAGAGGACGAACAACCAGTAGCTAGGTGCCTCATCTTGCGCGCATCACCAGTGAGCGATCAACCGTTCGCGACTCGATAACGGACGTGCGTCGCAACCGGCGAGTGAATGACCTCGATTGGTTCGAAGCCTGGGTCGGGTACGCCGTCGAAGATGCGCTCACCCGCGCCGAGCAGGATCGGCGCAATGTCGAGGAGCAACTCGTCGATCACTCTTGAGGCGAGTGCCTGACGCACGGTGGATGCGCCACCGGCAATATCGACGCCTTTGTCTCCGGCAGCGGCCTTCGCCTGCCGGAAAGCAGCGTCGAAGCCGTCGGTGACGAAGTGGAACGTCGTACCGCCCGACATCTCAATAGGTTGGTGCGCGTGGTGGGTGAGGACGAACACCGGCGCGTGGTACGGCGGTTCGTCTCCCCACCAGCCGCGCCAGTCCTCGTCCCATTGGCCGCGGATCGGGCCGAACATGTTGCGACCCATGACGTATGCGCCTTTCGGCGTCAGTAACTCGTCGCTCAGGGCGACGTCCGCGGGGTGCTCAGGGTTGATATGCCACTCGTGCAGCCGGAGTCCGCCGCGTCCGATCGGGTTGTCCTGACTCTGGTCCGGCCCGGCGACGAACCCGTCGAGCGAGATGGACATGTGACACGTCGTACGGCTCATGGGAATCCAGACGATCGATTGCTGAGAAACTCATCGCGGCGCAACCTACCGAGCGGGCCCTCGGGCAGCTCACCAACGGATTGGGTCAGCGTCGCTCGCACCACGGCCACCGCGCCGCAGTCCTGCTTAGGTCGTGGACCTGTTCGCCTTGTCGATGATGCGTCGCGCCTTCGCGGTGTCCTTATCCGCGACGATCACCCGCACCCCTTGCGTTTGTTGAAGCTGCGGTTCCCAGCCTCCCGCGTCGTCAGCGAAAACGGCGCTGCGGACGCCCTCCGACCTGAGCATGCCGGCAATGAGCTCGGCCTCGACCCGTGAGCCGACGGTTGCGACGACAGAAGTCTGATCGGGGGCCATGTAGGCATCCTCCTCGCCGAGCAATCCCGTCGCTACCGGTACGTAGCGGCACCCGATCTCGTCTGATCTGGATGAATCCGACCAGGGACGGCTCGGATTGGCTGAGGCGATGTTCTCAGTCGTGGTCTTCTCGCTGCTCGCGGTCCTGCTCGTCGTCGCCGGGGTCACGGTCATCACGCGCAACCGACGCCGCGAGAACGACCTCGGTCTCACTGAAGCACCAGCTGGGCGCCACGACAGCACAGGTGCACACCCGACCTCAGCCAGTCGCCGAGCCCGGAAGGCGCGGCGGGCTCAGTCGCGTCACGATCGCCGTAAACGTCACTGACGACGCTCAGGCCAGCAAGGACGATCAAGCCTTTCTTTACTCGTTGCAGCACGGTTCTGTACCACTTACACAGCCGCTACACAGCCGAGTGATCGATGCTGAGTGGATGCTGGGCGACGTCGATGACAGCGTGGCAGCCACGGAGCGTCCGGCCCCGACCGCTCGCCACCGACGGCGGCGTCGACTGTTGCTCGTGCTTGCGGCCGTCCTAGTGCTGCTGTCCCCCGCCATCTACTCCTACGCGACAACAATGCTCAAGCCGTCGAGCCTGCCCCTGTCGGTGCGCAGCGTCGAGTGGCTGCGGGCGCATCATGGCAACTGGGTCGTCGACGAGGTCGAGCACGTCTGGTACAGCTGGCACGCCCCGAAGAAGGGTGGCCCGCAACTCGGGAGTCTGCCCGTGGTGGGCTCGCGGTCGGCAGCCGACGGGATCGGCGGCCGCAAGCCAGCACGAGTTCCATCCGCTGCGTGGCCACCGCCGATCAAGCCCGTCTTCTCACAACCTCTGCCGGGCGAAGGTGCCTGGCGGCCCGCGGGCCCATCGGTCAACGGAGGAGCGCCGGTGCTCCTCACAACCTTCCGAAGCGAGACCGACTACCCCCGGCTCGTCGCGTATGTCGCATGGTTCGACCACACGAGGACCGCGCTCGGCTTCTACCCCGGGCGCTACGAGCCTCCGCACGCACCGGTGCGTGGACCGATGTCGGTGCCGAAGGACCAGCGCCCACGATTGCTCGCGACATTCAACGGCGGCTTCACGTACATCGACGGGCACAACGGCTCTTCGATCAACGGCATGACCTACGAGCCGCTCCGGGACGGGCTCGCCACACTGATCGGCTATCGCGACGGCCGGGTCGACGTCCGGACCTGGCACGGCGGGCGGGACGCCGGCTCCTCGATCGTGCTCGCCCGGCAGAGCCTGCCCCTCATCATCGACAACGGTCAGTTGTCGCCCAACCTCAACAACAGCTCGCAGTGGGGGTTCACCCTCGGCAACCGCGTCCGGGTTTGGCGCACCGGTGTCGGGATCGACCGACGTGGCAACGTGATGTACGCCGCCGCCAACGACCAGACCGTCATTACGTTGGCGCGGATCCTTCAACGCGCCGGCGCCGTGCGCGCCATGCAGTTCGACATCAATCCCGAGTGGCCGACACTCGTCACTTACGACCACCGAAACGGGTTGGACCCGCAGAAAGTCGTCCCGAACGTCCAGCAACCCGCCACGCGCTACCTCGTCCCGGACGACCGCGACTTCTTCGCGGTCTATCGACGCGTGCCCGGGCCGATCACTGTGCCGTTCTCCTGATCTCGCACGGGACTCGAACCGTCATGACGTCACGGCGGCGATGAGCTGATCAGCTGCGGCGTAGGGGTCGAGCTCGCCGAGAGCCACGCACCTGGCGAGCTCGTCCAGCGTCGTACCGCCGCGGACATCGCCCATGCGTGCGCGCAAGGAACCAACGGCGAGTGCTTCGATCTCGTCGGCTGCGCGCGTCTGTCGACGGCGTACAAGCTCGCCGGACTCCTCTGCCCACGCCGCGTGTTTGTCGAGAGCCTCGACGACCTCGTCGCCGCCTTCACCCTTCGCGGCGACGGTCTTGACGATCGGCGGTTTCCACCGCGCGGCGTCCCGGTCCGCAAGGGACAACATGTAACGCAGGTCGCGCACGGTCAGGTCGGCGCCATCGCGGTCCGCCTTGTTGACGACAAAGACGTCGGCGATCTCGAGGATGCCGGCCTTCGCGGCCTGGATCGAGTCACCCATGCCCGGTGCGAGCATCACAACGGTCGAGTCGGCGGCGGAGGCGACCTCGACCTCGGCCTGGCCGACGCCGACGGTTTCGATCAGTACGACGTCGAAGCCGGCCGCATCGAGGACGCGGACCGCCTGGGGCGTCGCAGCGGCGAGACCGCCGAGGTGACCGCGGCTCGCCATCGAGCGGATGAACACGTCGTGGTCGGTCGCGTGGTCCTGCATGCGGATGCGGTCGCCGAGCAGCGCTCCGCCGGAAAACGGCGACGACGGGTCGATCGCGAGCACTCCTACGCGTGCACCCCGCTTGCGGTACGCCGACACGAGCATGCCGGTCGACGTCGACTTGCCCACGCCTGGAGATCCCGTGAGTCCCACCACGCGGGCGCGGCCGGTGTGCGGCGCCAGCGCCGCCGTGGCTTCGCGTAACGCCGGCGAAGCGTCCTCGATCAGCGAGACGAGCCGCGCCACCGCACGCGGTTCGCCTTGACGGGCCCGCGCAACGAGCTCGTCAACGCCTACGGCGCGGCTCACTCAGGGATTAAGCAGCAGGGACGCGGAGTATCAGCGCGTCGCCTTGACCGCCGCCGCCACACAGCGACGCGATACCGGTGCCCCCGCCTCGGCGCTTCAGCTCGAGGGCCAGGTGCAAGGCGAGGCGAGCACCGGACGCGCCGATGGGGTGGCCGAGTGCGATCGCGCCACCGTTGGGGTTGACCCGGTCATCGCTGATGCCCAGGTCACGCATCGACTGGATCGCGACCGAGGCGAACGCCTCGTTGATCTCGTAAAGATCGAAGCTGCCCTTGTCGACGCCGGCCCGGCCCGCGGCCTTCGCAATCGCTGCCGACGGCTGGGACTGCAACGACGAGTCCGGGCCGGCCACGACGCCGTGGTGGCCGATCTCGGCAAGGACGGGTACGCCGAGCTGCTCGGCCTTCGCCCGTGACATGACGATGACGGCCGCAGCGCCGTCGGAAATCTGTGACGCGGACCCCGCCGTGATCGTGCCGTCCTTGGCGAACGACGGCTTCAATTTCGACAGCGACTCCGCGGTTGTGTCGGCGCGCACGCCTTCGTCCTCACGGAAGGAGAGCGGGTCGCCCTTCCGCTGCGGGATCTCGACCGACACGATCTCGTCGTCGAACAGACCGTTCTTGGCGGCGAGCGCCGCGCGCTGGTGTGACTGCGCGGAGAACGCGTCCTGATCCTCGCGGCTGATGCCGAGCTTCGCGTTGGTGTTCTCGGTGAGCTCACCCATGGCCGCATCGGTGAACGCGTCCCACAGTCCGTCGTACTGCATCGAGTCGACGAGGGTTGTGTCGCCGTACTTCACGCCGGTGCGCGAGGTCGGCAGCAGGTGTGGAGCCCTCGTCATCGACTCCATCCCGCCCGCAACGACGACCTCGAACTCACCGGCATTGATGAGCTGGTCGGCGAGGGCGATCGAGTCGAGACCCGACAGGCAGACCTTGTTGATCGTCACCGCCGGGACGTTCATCGGAATGCCGGCCTTGACAGCCGCCTGACGCGCTGTGATCTGACCGGCGCCTGCCTGCAAGACCTGGCCCATGATCACGTACTCGATCTGGTCGCCGGTCACCCCAGCGCGTTCGAGCGCGGCCTTGATGGCGAAGCCACCGAGGTCCATCGCGGAGAAGTCCTTGAGTGAGCCGAGCAGCCGGCCGATCGGCGTACGAGCGCCGGCGACGATGACCGAGCCAGGCATGCGTTCCTCCTGAGCGGTTGGGGTTCGGTCAGGATAACGAGTCCGGCACAATCCCCCGCATGCTCACTCGAATCGATCACGTCGGCATCGCCGTACCGAACCTCGATGAGGCGATCGCCCTTTACGAGGCGACCTTCGGGTTGACGGTGGTTGCCCGCGAGACGCATGAGGATCAAGGCGTCCACGAGGCGATGCTCGTCGTGCACGATGGCGCAGACAGCGCGACGGCGCTCGGCGGCAGCTACCTGCAGCTCCTCGAACCGACTCGGCCCGACTCCCCCGTCGGCAAGTTCCTCGAGACGAAGGGTCCGGGAGTCCACCACATCGGGTACGGCGTCGCCGACGTTGCCGCCGCGTTGGAGGACATCGGCGGCAAGGGCATCCGCCTCGTCGACCAACGGCCGCGGCACGGCTCGATGGGCGCGTCCATCGCCTTTCTGCATCCGAAGGATTTGGGCGGCGTCCTGACCGAGTTGGTGCAAGCGCCTCGTTAGCCAGGCGGCTCCCGCCAGCCGTCATCCGCGCGCGGCGTTCAGAGCCTCAGCGGTCGGCGAAAACCGCGATCGCGCCGTGGTAACACGCCACCCACACGTCGCCGGTGCGCGGGTCGAACGTGATACCGATCGGGTGCGTGGGAGTATCGACGGCCTGTAGCACTTTCATGTCGCTGGTGCGGAGCTTGCTCATCGTGTTCGAGGTGTAGTTCACGACGTACAGCGACCGACCATCGGGTGCGATGACCATGCTGCGCGGGTCCTGCCCGGTCGACACCGTCCCGACGACGTGGTCGGTCTGCAGGTCGAACTTCACGACCTTGCCAGCGGCGTTCAGCGTGACGTAGAGGTAGTGACCGGCCGGGTCGATCACGACG
The DNA here is from genome assembly GCA_045807285.1 of Actinomycetes bacterium. Taxonomy (GTDB): domain Bacteria; phylum Actinomycetota; class Actinomycetes; order JAWWOW01; family JAWWOW01; genus JBJMHR01. The sequence goes on along the minus strand of JBJMHR010000033.1, from coordinate 182,867 downwards.
TGTCGCGGGTTAGGTCCGACGTAGACGTCCCTGACGGTGAAGTTGTCCAGTGACACTCGAGCCAGATCGCTTGTTCCCATGACAGCGACGTACGCCGTCGTCGACTGCTTGTTCACCGCGATGCCGCGTGGATATGAGCCGACGTACAGCTGACGGATCTGTTTGCCCGTGGCGACAGAGACCACGGACAGCGAGTACGAGCACCAGTTGGAGACCAGCACGTATTTGTCATCCGGTGTCACGACGAGGTACTTCGGCACTGCCCCGACCTGGATGGCCTGATCGATCTTCAACGTCGAGAGGTCGATCCGATACAGGAAGCTGCGGTCATAGCTTGATGACGGCGAACACTTGTCGTGGCCGGGGTGGCCGAAGCCTGGCCCGTACATCGAGTAGTTGGAGACGTACTCATACCTGCCGTCGGGGGTGAAGGCTGCCTCGACAGGGCCGCCGCGCACCGGTTGGTGGTACTTCGTGAACCCGAAGTTCGACAGCGTGACTCGGTCCGAGATCGTCTTGTGCAACGTGTAGGTGTGATCGTCGTAGACCGTGATCGAGTGCTGGTAGATCATGTTCTGCGCGGTGACGAACCCCGCCGACGACGCGTCCACGGACTTTGGCGTGATCGCGCCGCCGATCGTGGTGACGTGTCGCAGCCGATGTGAGTCGGACGGTCCGGCCGGCCGCGTTGAAGCAGGTACGACGCGGTGCGTCGGCTTCGGCTTTGGGCTCGGCTGCGCCAGGGTCGCGGTGGGTTTTGCCACCACCTCCTGGGAATGCTGAGACGACGCGACCTTGACACCGACGATGACCAACGCGCCGAGCAGCGCGAAGGCCAGGATCGGCTCCCTGGCCGCGGATGCCCTCACACCGCCCAGCATGGCGGGTCGCGCTAGGTAATATCCGGCGACCCACCGAGCGCAGGAGGACACCCGGGTGAAGGAAATTCTGGAAGCGATCCTTGCCGGTGACACACCGCCCGAGGAGTTCGCTGCGCTGCCCGTGCCCGCGGAGTATCGGGGCGTCACCGTCCGCAAGGACGAGGCCACGATGTTCGAGGGCCTGACGACGCGCGACAAGGACCCGCGCAAGGCCCTGCACGTCGACGACATTCCCACGCCAGAGGTGGGTCCAGGGGAAGCCCTGATCGCCGTCATGGCGAGCGCGGTCAACTACAACACGGTGTGGACGTCGATCTTCGAGCCGGTGTCTACGTTCGGATTTCTCGAGCGCTACGGCCGTACGTCGCCGCTGGCGAAGCGTCACGATCTCCCCTACCACGTCGTGGGCTCGGACGCGTCCGGGATCGTGCTGCGCACGGGTCCAGGTGTCCACGCTTGGAAGCCCGGTGACGAGATCGTGGCGCACTGCCTGTCCGTGGAGCTCGAGGCCCCCGAAGGTCACGACGACACGATGCTCGACCCGGAGCAACGCATCTGGGGATTCGAGACAAACTTCGGCGGTCTTGCGCAGCTGGCTCTCGTCAAGGCGAACCAGCTCATGCCGAAGCCCGCGCATCTGACGTGGGAAGAGGCGGCGTGCCCAGGCCTGGTCAACTCGACGGCGTACCGCCAGCTCGTGTCCAAGCACGGCGCGCAGATGAAACAGGGTGACGTCGTACTGATCTGGGGCGCATCGGGCGGCCTTGGCTCCTACGCAACACAGTTCGCTTTGAACGGCGGCGCCATCCCGGTGTGTGTCGTGTCGTCGGAGCAGAAAGCTGACATCTGCCGGTCGATGGGGGCCAACCTCGTCATCGATCGGGCCGCCGAGGGTTACAAGTTCTGGAAGGACGAGGACACGCAGGACCCGAAAGAGTGGTTGCGCTTCGGCAAGCGGATCCGCGAGCTCACCGGCGGCGACGACCCCGACATCGTGTTCGAGCACCCAGGTCGCGAGACCTTCGGCGCGTCGGTCTTCGTAGCGAAGCGCGGCGGCACCATCGTGACGTGCGCGTCGACATCCGGCTTCGTCCACCAGTACGACAACCGCTATCTCTGGATGAACCTCAAACGCATCGTGGGGTCGCACTTCGCGAACTACCGGGAGGCGTGGGAGGCGAACCGGTTGATCGCGAGGGGCGCGATCCATCCGACACTGTCGAAGACGTACGCACTCGACGACGTCGGACAGGCGGCGTACGACGTGCACCGCAACGTTCACCAGGGCAAGGTGGGGGTGCTGTGCCTCGCACCCGAGGAGGGTCTCGGTGTGCACGATCCCGACAAGCGCGCGCAGCACATCGACGGGATCAACCGCTTCCGAAACGTTTAGGTGTATCGCTGCCCTTGCCGGGAACAGGCCGAATATGGCTGACCCAGTACCCGCCGGCAGTGATGTCTCCGCCGGCACCTACAAGTGCACGCAGTGCGGCAACAACCTCGGCGTTCAGTCGACCAAGCACCTGCCGCCGTGTCCGAAATGCGGCAACGGCCAATGGGAGACGTTGAGCGGCGGCGACAGCGTCAACGACCCTTATCCGGGTCGCTAGCGCAGGACGACGCCTGGTCGTCTGACCGAGGCGAGCCGGTCGCTGCAAGCAGCTCCGCAACCTGTTACTTCGCGGGTAGCGAATGCGCGTAGGCGACGCCTCGCTTCACCCACTTCCGCAGCGTCGCGCCGTCGGTCAGCACGTCCGGGCTGACGTGGAGCCAGCCCTTCATAGGCCCGCGGCCGCCCATCTCCATCTGGGCCGCCCCTGGCTCCTCGAGCAATTTCTCGGTCCGCTCTGGATCGACGCGAACGAGCAGACCGCCGTGACCGCTCGCGGCGACACTCATGTTGCCTCCGATGAGAAACGCGAGACCGCCGAACATCTTCTTCTCGGTGTATGCCTCTTTGCCGAGTGCTCCGCGGATGCGGTCAGCCAAGTCCTCGTCGTAGGCCACGAGGCCAATGTAGGAGTCGCGCTCAGCGCCCCGGAAGGATGTCGCGGGAAAGGGGAACGGCGGGCGGAAGCGATGCTGCCGGAGCCGGCATCGGCGCAGCAGGTGCCGGCGCGGCGTCAATCGGTGCAGCAGGTGCCGGCGCGGTCTCAATCGGTGCGGCCACAATCGGTGCGGCAGGCATCGTTTGCGGCGCGGTGGCGGCCATGGCCATCACGGGTACGGCCGGCTCGGGAGCGACACCGGTGACGGTCGAGGGCACCGAGGCGCCGAAGTTCGGCTGCATGGCCTCCACCGGAGCGACGGGCGCGGTCGGCGCGGCCGGCATCGCAGCGGCTTCGCTCGCGCCGTGCATGACCACGTGGACCAGCGTCCAAGCGCCGATGATGCTGCCCGGTACGTAGTGGCCGCCCATGAGGCCGAGCCCACCGACGGCCAGCGCGGCGGCTTCGAAGCCGATGACTGCGTTGCGCGTCGACGAGTCGCCCTTACCCACCCAGAGCGCCAGGCCGGCGGACGCGGCCGCAAGCACGAGGCCGATCAGCAGCCACGTGCTGCCGTCGCGGTCCAGGAATAGCACCGGAAACAGAGCGCTGAAAACCGCCTGGATATAGAGGCGGTGCGCAAGTTGGCCTGTTGACACGGATGGACCCCCAATAGACGCCGGGCTACCGGGGGAAGATCGGCACGTCCACCAATCGGGTTGAGGCAGACTGGCGACGTGGCCGCCGACAAAGCGCAAGAAAGCTCCGACGACGAGACCCGCCGCCGCTTCGAGGAGGCGCTCGCCCGCAAGCGCGGCCGCGGCGGCGCCGGCGGAAGCCCACACGAGCCAGGGCGCAGCGTCGTACCGCAGAGCAACACGAAGCGGCAACGGACGTTTCGCCGGAAGTCCGGCGGCTGAGCAGTTAGCTGACGTCGCTCACGAAGGCGCGCACGGCGCTGTTGAACTCGTCGGGCGTCTCGACCGCCGTGAGGTGACCGGCCCCGGCGATGGTCACGGTGCGAGCGCCGGGGACTGCATCCGCCATCGCCTGGAGGTCGTCGGCATTCGACAACGTGTCTTCATCCCCACGCATGAGCAGGGCCGGGACTCCGAGGGTTCCGAGCGCATCGAACGAGTCGGGTCGCGCCGCCATCGCTCGTTGTGCCCAAGCCGCGGCCGTCGCCGGCGCTTGTTGCACCAGGCCTTTGACCCGACCGTGTATCAACGGCCGCTTCTCCATGGTCGTCGGCCCGACCAAGTTCGGCAGCACGTCGGTGATCAGCACTTCTGACTCGCCGTCAGCGGTCAGTTCGTCAGCGATACGCATCCGGTTCTGCCGCGCTGGTTCGGGGTCGGCGCTCGCTTTCGTGTCGGCAAGGACCAGACCACGTAGCCGCTCGGCGTGGCGGCGGACAAACGACATCGCGATGTAACCGCCCATCGAAAGTCCACCGAGGATGATGCGATCCAGGCCACGCTGGTCGAGCATGCGCGCGATGTCGTCCGCGTAGATGTCAATCGATGGTTCGTCCAGGCCGAGGGGGCTACCACCGAAGCCGCGGAAGTCAGGCGTGATCAATCGGCACGCGTCGGCAAGGCCCTCGCGCTGCGCCAGCCACATCGCAGAGTTCAGCGGAAAAGCATGCAGGAGTACGACGGGCACGCCGGTGCCCGCTTCCCGGACGTAAAGCTCGACGTCCATCACCGTGAACGCTACTCACGATCGAGCACTTCGTCAGCCCGTGACAGCGCGCACGATCTCATCGAGCACCCGGTCGGTGTACTTCGCGCCGACGAACAAGTGCTTTGCGCCATCGACGCCGATCACGTCCGCTTGCGGAACGCGCGCAAACCGACGTCGTGCGTCGTCCGGTCTCAAGTAGTCGTCGAACTCCGGCACGAGAGCGATCACCGGCTTGCCGGACGCGGCCCAGCGGTCCAGATCGGCGTCGGTCGCAGCCTTCAGCGGAGGCGAGATGAGGATGAGACCGACAACGGCCGGATCCAGGCCGTATCGCAACGCCAGGTCGGTGCCGAAGGACCAGCCGACAAGCCATGGCCGAGGAAGTTCGTGGTAGTCGGCGTAGTCCAACGCCGCTGCCACGTCGTACTGCTCGGCGCGCCCACCGTCGTAGGCACCGTCACTCGTACCTTGCGCGGACGTCGTTCCTCGCGTGTTGAAGCGGAGCACGGCAAGGCCTGCTAACGCCGGCAGCCTGTTGGCCGCTTTGCGGAAAAGATGACTGTCCATCATCCCGCCCTGTGTGGGCAGCGGGTGCAGGCAGACGAGCGTCGCCACCGGCTTGCTGTCATGCGGTAGCGCGAGCTCGCCGACCAGTCGTAGGCCGTCGGCGGTCTGCAACGTGATCGGCTCGCGATCGGCCGGCAGGACGGTATTGGGGCCGATCTCGGTCATCGGCGCGGTGGACGTCGGTCGCGAGCGCGCCAGCACGCTGTGTGCCAGTGCCTGCGGTCATCAGCTCCGGCGGGATGGTCCGCCGGCCAGACCACGACATGCGGTGTCGCCGGTCTGATCTCGTGATCGCAACCGGGGCAGCGATATGTCTTCGTGGAGGCAGACCCGGTGATCGGACGTACGACGTACTCCCCGCCGGACCATTCCTCCACCCGCTCGATGCGGGGCAAGGGTGGGCGGCGCGGCCTCACTTCGACGAGTAGTCGCGGAACCCCTTGCCGGTCTTGCGGCCGAGATACCCGGCGGTGACGAGATGCTCGAGCAACGGGGCTGGCGCGAAGCCCGGCTCGCGGAACTCCAGGTAGAGCGTGCGCTGGATCGCGAGGGACACGTCGAGACCCACGACATCGAGCAGTTCGAACGGACCCATCGGATGGCCGCAGCCGACCTTCATAGCGCTGTCGATGTCGTCAACCGTCGCGTAATGCGCCTCTAGCATCCGAACAGCGTCGTTCAGGTACGGGAACAGCAGCGCATTGACGATGAAGCCGGCTCGGTCGCCGCACGTGACGGGATGCTTGCCGAGTTTGTTCGCCACAGCTCGAACGGTGGCGATGACGTCATCGCTGCTGCGAACGGTCGGAACGACCTCGACCAGTTTCATGACCTGTGCAGGGTTGAAGAAGTGCATACCGATGACATCGGTGGGGCGACTTGTGGATGTCGCGCACTCGATGACCGGCAGGCTGCTCGTCGTCGAAGCGAGGATCGCGCCGGGCTTGACGACCTCATCCAGTGCCGCGAACAACGCTTGCTTGACCGCGAGATCCTCGATGACGGCTTCGATGACGAGATCGCAGTCGGCCAGCCGGTCCAGCTCCGACGTGCCGGTGATCCGGCCGAGCGTGGCCGTCTTGTCGTCCTCGGTGGCCTTGCCCCGCTGGACCGCCTTGTCCAGGGACTTCTCGACCGCGCCGAGCACACGCGCGACTTTGTCATCGCCCCGGGCCCGGAACACGACGTCGTACCCCGCCTTGGCGCAGACCTCGACGATGCCGGTGGCCATCGTCCCGGTGCCGACGACGCCGATGCGTTGTACGGCGCGCGGCTCGCCCACACCTGAGGTCGCCGGCTCCGGCTCGCTGACGATCTGCGGCGAGTCGGCTTCGGCGTACGTGTAGAAACCACGGCCGGTCTTGCGTCCGAGGAATCCAGCCGTGACGAGCTGACGCAGGATCGGCGCAGGCGCGTGCAGGTGATCACGCGACTGGTGATACATCGTGTCGAGGATCTCGTACGCCGAATCCAGGCCGATCAGGTCGAGCAATGCGAGCGGGCCCATCGGATGCCCGCACCCGAAGCGCATTGCATTGTCGATGTCCTCGCGGCTGGCGTAACCGCTCTCGTACATCGTGACGGCGTGGTTGAGGTAGCCGAACAGCAGCGCGTTCGCGATGAAGCCGGCCCGGTCGCCGGCAGTCACGTCGGTCTTGTCGACGTGCTCGATCAGTGCTTCTACGTCTTCGACGACGCTTGGCTCGGTGACAACAGTTTGAACGACCTCGACCAGCCCCATGACGGGTGCCGGGTTGAACCAGTGCATACCGAGCACCCGTGCGGGACGCTGGGTCGAGACCGCGATCTCGGTCACGGACAACGACGAGGTGTTCGTCGCGAGGATCGTGTCCGGATGGCAGATCTTGTCGAGCTCGGAGAAGATCTGACGCTTGAGGTCGAGTCGCTCCGGGATCGCCTCGATCACGAGCTCGGCGTCCGCGAGATCGGTCAGTGACGTGGACAACGTGATCCGCGCCAACAGCTTGGACCGCTCGTCCTCCGAGAACTTGCCGCGAGACGCCGCACGCGCCGTCGAGTGTTCGAGGTGTGCCCGCCCTCGTTGCACGGCGGCTTCGTCGACCTCGACTCCGACCACGTCGAGCCCGGATCGCGCGAGCACCTCCGCGATACCCGAGCCCATCGTGCCCAGGCCAACCACGCCAACCTTGCTGAACTTCCGCGCCATCACACATCCCGTCGATCTGGGCCGCTTGTGGGGGCGATCCTACGGGCGGGTCGCTGACCGGAACCGGCGTGCCACGATCCGCTGGCCGAAGCTGACGGAAGGGACCGATATGACGCCGAAGACCGACCGGGTTCTGGACGCGACCACGCAGCGCGAGGTCACGCCGCACACGCTTCGGCGTACCACTGGATGGAAGTAGGCACGCCCGTCAACCGCGCACGGAGCGAATGGCAATGCTCGCGTGTGTACGCGACGATCGGGCGCGCAGAACCAGCGATCTGGCACGCGCACAATTCGCTGGCAATTTGCGAAAGCGACCGAATCGGCGATTTCGATCTCGGCTTTGCCTACGAAGCCCTGGCGCGAGCGCATGCGGTCGGCGGCGACACAGAGGAATCGGCGCGATGGCTACAGCAGGCGCGCAACGCCGCGGCCGGCGTTGAGGACGACGATGACCGCCGTGTGCTGCTCGCTGACCTAGCGACCATCGTCGCCGGTTAGTCGTCGGCGTTCGGTCGCCTGTCTGCCAACTGATCGGCTGACAATCTGCGCGCGGCGTAGAGTTCGCGGTCCGCTCGGCCAACTACCCCATCCAGGGTTTCGTCTTTGGTCAGTTCGGCCAGCCCGACACTGATCGAGGTACCTGGGATGGCGGCGTCGAGCAGATTGCTGACGTCGGCGAACCGTTGACCCGCGATCGCCAAGCTGGCCCGGGGCAGAGCGCACACGAACTCGTCACCGCCGTAGCGGACCACTACGTCGTAGGAGCGCAGCCCGCCTTGCAGGGCCTCACCTACCGCGCGGAGCACGGCATCCCCCGCGGCGTGGCCCTGCTCATCGTTGACCTGCTTGAGGTGCACCACATCGAGGAACGCGATGACCACGCCATCACCCAAGCGGTGCGCCCGATCCACCTCGTGCGCGAGTTGGTCGCGCCCTGCTTCGCGTTGCAACGCACCGGTCAACTCGTCGCGGTAGGTGCGCTTGAGGTACTCCGCGGCCCGATGCCTGTCCAGCGCGGCTTCTTCCCGATCCAACGCGGCTGCCGCGCGGTCCCGGGCTGCCAACATTCGATCGGCTTGCACCTGTTCGGGGTCATAGACGTTCTCAAGGCGGGCCGCGCGAGCCGCGGCGGCACGATCCCGGGCCAGCGCGGCTAAATCCCGTTCCTGCGCACGCAAGTCGAGCACGTCAGGGGCGGAGGAATCCTGCGCGACCGAATCGGGTACGGCGTCAGCCACGATGCGTTCGAGGGGCGCGCCCGCGGACGGCAGCCGCACCACCTTGCCCGGGCGATCGCCGGGGTCTTTCGGCACACGTCCCATCGCAGCCCTCCGAAAAGCGTCGGATGCTGCGGGGTCCCGGCAAGCACGGTCACGCAGGTTCCAATCTACGCGCGATGCACGCAAACACCACCGATTCACGCTCAACGACTGCCAGGGTGCCCCCAACCTGACGTCCGCGTCATAGTTACATTTCCGACATTGACGTACCGGGCGGTATCCCAGTTAGCGTCTGCCGCGTGCCATTGTTGGACGTAACGATTGAGCAGGCAGTCGGGATCGTGCGCAGTCGCTTGAATTGCCCCCTGAAAGGGCACGGCAGTTGCTGGGCGAAACAGCCGACATGCAAGGCACGGCCACGCGCAAGTTCGCCCGCGCGATCGTTGACCTGACAACGCGGGCAGCTGCGATGAACGACATCGCCACCGTTCTGGATAGACGCCCGCCAACTGAATAGGAAGTGCGGCATGGCTACCCACGAAGGCAAGGACAGCGGCGCACCAGACAGCGACCACTACGACGAAGAAGACTCGCCGTCTTCGCGCCTCGGCGGCGACATCGCTACCGATGAGAGCGACGAGGCAGAGACTTCCAAAGAGGTGCGCAAAGCCGCGATCGGTGAGCGCGAGCCGCTGACCTGACGACTGCCATTGCGCCGACGCCTCGCAAAGCCGAACGGCAAGGGCCGCTCTGGCTCTTCCGAGCCCTTAGCGCAGGCCGGCTAAGAGATCGGTCTCCGGCACGGTGCTGCCCGTTGCATCGTGCACCTTGATGAAGCTCTCATGGCCGAAGGCTTCGGCAAACACGCGTTCTGGAAGTTTGGCGAAGAATGACTCGCTGATCTGTGAGACGTGCGCCGCGAGCGCCTCGCGCTTCTGCCCGACGTACGACGACACATCGACCGTCGTCGTGATCCGCCGCTCGACGGCAGCGAGCTTCTCACGCCAGGCGCCGTCGTCGTCCTCGAACTCGGACATGTCGATACCCATCTCCCGCAGGGACGACATCACCCGGTCGAAGTCGCTCGCCCGGATGCACGAGAGATAGACCTTGCGCGGGATGCCGGTGCGCGCCACTGCCGCGAGCGTCACGTGGTGCGCCTGCAAGTGGTCTGGATGCTCGTACCCGTCGTCGATGCAGTAGGTCGTCACGACATCAGGCCGGTAGGCCTCCATGAGCGCGGCGAGCCGCTCGGCCGCGGCGTCGACGGGTACCGCGCTGAACGCGCGCTCGTCGTCCTTGTAATCCCAGTCCGCCATGCCGGAGTCGTGGTAGCCGAGCAGTTCGACGTGCGTCACGCCCAACAGGTCGCACGCCTTGCGCAGCTCGTCCCGTCGCGTGGCGGCGACCGCCTCGGTGTCGTGGCCCGGGTCGCCCGGCTTGATCCCGCCGGGCCCGTCGCCGAGCTCGCCGTTGGTGCACGTGACGACGACGGTCCGGACGCCCTCCGCGGCGTACTTCGCAAGCACACCGCCGGTGCTCGAGCACTCGTCGTCGGGGTGGGCGTGCACGGCCATCAGGGTGAGTGCCATGCACACAGTCTCCACGAGCACGCGACATCTAACGCCCTACATCGGACCAGCCGCACCCATTCGCCGTCGCTAAGGCGGACGCGATAGGCAGGTAGCGACGCACGTTCCACACCGGGCGCGTAGCAGCTTCGCGAACGAGTAGGGCCGATATTCCGCGTGGCGACCAGCCACATCAAGTCGTGCTTGCTGGCCAACGCTGTTGCATCCACTCGTGCCACGTTGTGAAGCCCGCGGGCGGAGGGTCGAGAGGCTCGACGCCGTCGAGCTCGCCGGGCGTCGGTTCGTTGAACCACGTCGACCAGGTTGTGAGCTCCTCATCGGAGATGGGCCATGTCCCTTGCGGGTCGGTTTCGAGGCGGTTGGCGTGACGTCGCCGTTGCTCAGCTAGCGAGATCGGGGCGTACCACAAGACGACGCACGCGCCCGCCTCGTTACCAGCGTGTCGAAGCGCGGACCGTTCGTCGCGACTCCACAAGCCGAAGTCGAGAGCGACGTTGATGCCGAGGTTCACGGCTCGGAGGGCGATCGCGATGAGTCGGCCCTCGATGACATCGCTAGCCGAGGGCGGGTTCTCGGCTCCGTAGAGCGCTTTCATCCACTCGTCTTTAGTGAGTCGAAGCGCCGCGTGCTCCACCTCGAACCGGCGCGCGGCGGTCGTCTTCCCACAGCCCGGCAATCCCACCGTCAGGAACAGAATCGGCGGCCGCATGGCGCTGACTGTAGGTGCCGATCCCGCTCGGCACCGAGTGCGATGTGCCGATATTCACGGTTGGGCGGCCCATGCCCGAGCGCTGCTCAGCCGAGGAGGGTGCTCAGGTCTCTTCCCAAGTTGCGAGTTGACCCGTGTTCGGATCAACGAACACGGCGAAGTAGTAGTGCTTGGACGGCGGCGGGACCGGGCTCGTGGTCGGCGTGTCTGGACGACTGACCGTTTGATTTCCGCTGAGTTCGTACACACCGACCCAAGCGAGTTGCCCCTGATATTCGGGTTGACGAGGCGCGCCAAGAGCGTCGGCATTTGAGGTGATCACATGCGCGAGGCCGAACACTTGCAGCGGTCCTTTGAGGTTGGGGCCCAGGAACTGCGCTCGGACTCCGCTGGCATTCGCGGGTCCCGTGAACGGGGGTCGCATCAGACGTCGTGCCGTCAGCTCCGAAACCCTTGTCGAACCCACCTGCCCAGGCGGGTCGAGGCGCAACGGGTACGACGTCTGCTGACCGAACACAAGGGTCTTGGTCACCGGTGCCGCGGTGTGATGCCTGCTACTGCACGCGCTCCCGAAGGCCAGCACGAGAACGGCGGCGAGGAATGCACGGAAACGCACACTCGCATCGTTGAGTCCACACACTGGAAGCGTCAACCGAGGTCCACAGCCCGTCACGCTAGTGGTGCGGAGGGACAGCGATCCAAGCCACGACGCCGAGGACCACGCCTGCCAGATGAGAGTGAATATCGCGGCGAGCAACGCGCGGACCCGGGAAGATGCACTGCATGACGCGGATACAACGGTTCGACCACGTCGGCATCACCGTCGCCGATCTCGACGCGGTGACGGCATTCTTTGTTGCTTTCGGGTTCGGGATCGAGGGACGCACGTTCTTGGAGGGCGAGTTCCTCGACACGGTTATCGGTATCCCTCATTCCCGTGCCGAGATGGTCCTGTTGAGGCCGCCCGACGATGGGACGCGGCTCGAACTGACAAAGTTCATCCGACCTGACCACACGCCTGGATCGCCTGCTGCGATGGCGACCCGGCTCGGACTGAGCAACTTGTCGTTCGAGGTGGAGGGTGTGCAAGCACTCCTCGACCAGCTCGCCGCCGACGGCTACCACCTCATCGGGGGTGTCGGCGAGTACGAGAACACGTGGCGCATGGCGTCCGTGCGCGGGCCGGAGGGGATCATCGTGAACCTCGCCGAGCGCATCGACTGATTCGTCGCCAACCCCGGGTTCCTCGTCGACGACAATGACTGCCAACCAGGACGCGCTGGCGCTCATGCGCGCGTGTCAGCCCAGTGGCGTTTGGACCCGATCGAGCAGCCATCGGGGTCCGACAACGTCAGAGCCAACACGGCGTGCCCGGTCCCGAAGTTCACGGTCCGCTGTGACCAGGGTGACGGTCTGCCCATCGGTAGACGCCTTGGCGACGACGTCAGCAATCAGGTCGTCACCGCTCCGAGGAGCGTGCACGACACGGAGGCCGTTGTCTTCATGCTCGACCACTCCCTGTCTGGCCGCGCCCTCGAGGACCACGACGACCGGCGGTTGCAACCTCCCTGCGTCGATGGCATCGACCAGCCCGGAGAAGAGGTCCTTCGCAGCTTTCCCGCGGTCCCGCCACCAACCGTTCGGACGAGAGCCCACGACGTTGGCCGCGTCGATCACCAGCATCTGCTAACTACGGCTTGTTACACACGTATGTGCCGCCGCGGATGTAGCAGACCTGCGTGCCGCCGTCCCAATAGACCCCCGCGGTGGCGCGCCCGTTGCTATCGAGCACGGCGCCGTAGCCTGCCCACCACTGCGTCTGAAGCATTTCTTCTTGCTCCTTGCCCGCGGCCTTGACGCAGGCTCCGGCGCGGACGTCGTACCCCTCACCAGCGAACACGGCAGCCCCGACGGTCTTGTAACCATTCTGTAGGCCGGAGTGGACATCGGGACTCAGTTCATAGTCGTCTGGGCACTTGTACGGAGCGGTGCACGCGCACGTCGGGCTGGTAACAGATGCAGAAGATCGGGGCGGGGTGGCGGCCGATGCCACCGAGACACCGAAGCCCGCGACCAGCGCAGAGACCCCAACGATGAGGAACCGCCGACCTGCCACTGCGTCCTCCACCAACTCGGCTCGAGCCCGCCCCGCGGCGACTCGCAGGCAACATGGACCATGACGCGCGTGTCAGTCAACGCAGGTTGCACGCACCGCGCCGTAACCGCTGGCCCGTGTTGACGAGCACTGCCGGAACGTCACTGGGTTTCCGCCCATCCGACCTCGGGGACGCGCATGTCATGGCCTCGACGCGCAACCCCCTCGTCCACCTCGCTCGCCACTCACCGGCGCCGCTCGACGCGCTGCTGCAGATCGCTGCAGCCGTGCTCGGCGACACGGCGGCCCTCGCGGCGGGCGACGACAACTTCGACGCCTGGGATTCCGAGCACATCGCGAGGACACTGCCCCTGCTCAACCCGCTCATGTCGGCGTACTTCCGCTCGGAGGTCCGCGGCATCGAGAACGTGCCCCCGACGGGTTCCGCCCTGCTAGTCGGCAATCATTCGGGCGGAACGATGATCGTCGACACGTTCCTGTTCACCTTCGCCTTCTACGACCACTTCGGGCCAGACCGCCGGTTCCATCAGCTCGCTCATGACATTGCCGCGCGCATCCCCGGACTGCGTCGCTTCGGAACGCTGGTGGCCTCGCACGCGAACGCGCAACGCGCCTTCGCCGTGGGCGCCCCGGTGCTCGTCTATCCGGGTGGCGACGTCGAGACGTTCCGGCCGTCGTGGCACTCCGACCGAATCGAGTTCGCCGGCCGCAAAGGGTTCGTGCGGCTGGCTCTGGCCGAAGGCGTGCCCATCGTCCCGGTCGTCTCGATCGGTGGGCAGGAAACGGCGCTATTCCTCACCCGTGCCCAACACCTCGCCCGCGCCATGCGACTCGACCGGTATGCCCGGGTGAAGGTCCTACCGATCTCGATCGGTCCCCCGTTCGGCCTCAACCTGCTCGACATGCCGGGGCGGCTGCCGCTCCCCGCGAAGATCACCATCGAGGTCCTACCGCCGATCGACCTGCGGGAGCGCTTCGGCCCGCGCCCAGACGCGGACGCTGTCTACGAGCACGTGACGTCCGTGATGCAGGGCGCCCTCGACAAGCTGGCGGACGAGCGAACACTGCCGTTCCTCGGCTGAGCATTGTCAGCGAAGAGTGCGCCTCGGGGCTATCGGTCTCGGCCTTGATGCCCACGATCATCAATGCAGTCACGACGCGCAGCCAGGATTTCGGCTGGTCGATTCGGCCCGGGTCGCCCACGATGAGCGCCCCCAACAACGCCACTAACACCGCGGGAACCACCCACGCCGGCTGCACCCGGTACCGATCCGGAAGTGCCACGTGCAGACCAGCGGTGACAACCACCGCAGACGCCACCGGCCACCAATGCTCCCCGCGCTCCGGCGTCACGCTGCGACATTGCTACCGGCTGGTTAGTTCGGAGATCGTCCGTAGTGGGTGAACCTCCCCCCAGTGGCGCAAGCGGGCCGATAGCGCCGTTCCTCATGTGCTGCTCAGGTAGTGCAGCAGGTCTCCGCCTCAACGGCTCTGGATCGGTAACGGGCGTCTTCATGGTCGGTAGCGTTCGCGTCGTGGGCGTTATGCATCCGGATGTCGACGCCTACATAGAGGCTCTGCCTGCGTGGCAAGCAGATATCTGTCGTGAGCTGCGTGCCCTCGTCCATGCCGCGGACCCGCAGATCGAAGAGACGATCAAACGTTCAGTTCAGCCGTACTTCGTCCTCGACGGGAACGTGTGCGCCCTGCTCGCGACAAAAGATCACGTCAATCTGTTCGTGTACGACCCGCATGTCCCAGATCCGGACAGGATCATCAACCAGGGCCAGGGCAACGCAACCGCGGTCGCCATCCAGATCTACGAGGGGGACGCCATCAATCGGCCTGCCCTCGTTGCATTGCTGCAAGCCGTCGTGGCGCGCAATCGAGCCGGCGGTTGGCGCAAGATCGGCAAAGGCTAGGGCCGCCATTCGCCGGTTGTGTCATGACTGTCGTTGCGCACATGCCGCGCGTAATAGCTGCATCCTTATGTCATGCAGGACTCTCCTCTCCCACAGATCCGGCAGATGTCTTCGATACGACCGACGCCCGGCGCGGCGCGGAGTTCTGGCGGCAGTTGCTCGGACTCGTCTACCGCGAAGGGCACGAGCCACCACCGCTGGGAGCAGACGATCCAGCCGGGCGCGACTGGCTCAACCTTCGTTACCCGGACGGGTCGCCCTGCCTGGCGTTCCAACAAGTCGAGCAGCTAACTCGGCCGACCTGGCCGGACAACGGCGTCCCGCAACAACTGCACCTCGATATCACGGTTGGCACCATGGACGAGCTCAATGCCGCACACGAGCATGCACTCGCTCTCGGCGCCACGATGCTGCAAGACCGCTCAGCCGACCCGCAAGAGCCGCTTCGGGTGTACGCAGATCCAGACGGACACCCGTTCTGCATCTTCGTCGTCGTCGACTGAGCCGCAGTCTCGGTCACACTGAGACATGCGCAAGCAGTACCACTTCCGACCCAGCCCCGGCGGCCTGTACGCGTGGGACGTCAACCGGCTCATCGCGCTAAGCGCCGGGCTGCCGACCGAGGCCGTTGCGCTGGCCGACGTGACCGAGATCGACAGCAACTGGTGGTACGCCCACGAGTCCGAGCCCACGGTCCGGTCGATCGTTGAGCACGTGCGGCTGATCAATGACGCGGACCTGTCCCACCCCATCATCATCGACCCAGATGGGCGGCTCATGGACGGCATGCACCGCGTCGCGAAGGCGCTCCTCCTCGGTCGCGCGACGATCGCAGCGAAACGCCTGCCAGTCCTGCCCGAGCCCGACCACACCGATTACCAGACCGACGACCCCCCGAGGTCCCGCTAGTCGTTGAGCTCTGCCACCCGTTGCGCGCTGCCGGCGGGGCGGCGATTAGCCGGCGCCGAAGACGGCGACTTCCGTCACCGGTGCGAGGTCGTCGGAGGTCACTCGCACATATCGCGCCGTTCGCGGGCCCCGTTGGCGCCCGGTCGCCTGCAGCGTCGCCAGTGAAAGCGGAAGCACCACGCGCGTTCCCCAGTGACGTCCGTCGTCGAACACGCGACGCGACGTCTTCATGCATAGCTAGAGGACGAGTGAGGTCAAAACCACGGCGCCCAGCACGCGGCGAAACGGGTTGACGCCTCGCAGCAGCTCATCGAGGCCCCACCACACGAGCGCGGCGATGGCCGACCAGTGCAGCAGATCGTCGGCCGTTGCGCGTGGTGAAACGAGTGCCTCTGCGATGCGGAATGCAACGAACAACGCGAGAGGCACGTTGGGCCTCTGCGCGATGGCGAACTTCCCGGTCTTTCGGCTCCGAAAGAACCACCTGAGGCTGCGCCTACCCACATCGCGACGGTAGGCGACGACTCGCTGAGCGTGGCGCGAAGCGCCGCGCTATAGCGGCCCGGTGGGGTCAGCCCTTCTGGGTGCGGGCACCGGTCCGCGTGCCGTCGAGCAGATGCGCGCTGGCCGGGGTCTGACCCTTGGCCTTCTTGTTCTTCTCCTGCTTGGGCTTGCGCGCCTCACGCCCACCTTTGTTCTTGCCTGCCATTGCCGTCTCCCACCCTCGTCAGCCACGACCTGCTTGCCATCTTCCTCCGGAACCGGCCCGATGGAAGCACGATGCGGTTACTCCTGGTTGGGCTCGGCTCGGCTGTGGAGATCGCGGCGCCGCCGTAGCAATGACATAGCCGCAATGTCCTCGTGCGGTCCGGCATTACGGGCGAGCCTCGGACGAAAGCTTGCACCGCTTCCGCGCCGCCCCTCAACTGTGTGGCGGGCCAAGAGGGTTCTTCGCGCGAGCACCAGCCAACAGAGGATCGCGATCGCCGACAGCAGCGCGGGGATCCAGTGACCCAGCAGCAGCGAGGCGGCTACCGCACACCCGAATGCCGTGAGATTGGCCACAACGTCGTAGACGGGTGCGTTGAATCGCTGATTGATGACGTGAGAGATCGCGATCACGAGCCCGCAGGCGAAGGTGACGGAAAGGAGGAAACTCACCATAGATCTGGTCTCTTACCCGTCCCCTCGATGCGCGGAACCATGATCGGTGACGGCGGGCTTTTGCTACGTCTCAGTTGCGTCGCGTCTCTAGCAACTAGACGCGACGCAGACGTCCGATGATGATGATTCCGCTTTCGACGTTGAGGAGGCCACTAGAGCATGCGTCGCACGGCGAGTGCCTTGCTCTTCCTGGTGGCTGCCTGCAGCGGGAGCAGTCATCCCGGCGGCGCATCGCCGTCCAGCTCGGCCTCGTCTCCAGGCTCAGTGTTCGCCAGCGGATCTCCTTGCAATGCGCTGCATGCGCAGATCAACGACCAGCGCATCTTCACTGTCGGCAACGCTCGCACGTGGGGGCCACAGCCGCCAGGCGGAAGCTCGCGGTACGCCGGTTACGCGGCGTCCGACAGACTCGCGGTGTGCCTGGAAAATAACGGTGATGCGGTGGGCATCTTCTTGAAGGATGGCCGACAAGAAACCTTGTGGCAGCAATCGCCCACGGACCACATCATCCTGCCGATTTAGCTCCCGCGTTTCGAGCGACCGAAAGCCCCACCGATGCTCGCGGAGGCGACGGGCCGGTAGCTACCAGGTTGCTCAGGCTGTGGTAACTCTGAAGCCGGCTTGTTTGACCCTGCCGTAGTCGGGATTGACCACAATGACGTGCCGGCTGCCAACAGTGGCATCCGGTGCGACGGTTATGAACACTGTCAGCTCGGAAGCACTGATGACTGTCGTGGTCCCGACAGTGATGCCGTTGCTGAAGTTGACCCGGGCACCCTGTTGGAAGCCAGTGCCGGTGATGGTGACTTGTCCCGACTGCCCCTGAGCCATGTGACTGGGGCTGACCGAGGTGATCGTGGGCGGTGGGCTGACGGTCAGGCAGCCGGTGCAGGTGGCGTGGCTGCCGTCGGGGTTCGTGACGGTGACGTCCTGAGCTCCGGTGGGAGCGTCGGCAGGTACTCGGGCTTTGACGCGAATCAGCGTGTCGGTGACGACCGGCGTATTGATCAGGGTTAGGGCGGGTGAGCTGATGGTCGCGCCCGGGTCGAACCCGGTGCCGAAGACCCTGAACTCGAACTTCGTGCCCTGTGCCCGATTCGACGGGAGCGTCTTCGTAATCGTCGGCGATGCCAAGGTCAGGTTGAGGCACCAGCCGCTGATCGAGCCGCTCAGGCCCGCGCTGTCATCGACGAGGTACAGGCTCCATGTGCCGTTAGCGCTGCCGCCTGCGAACGACGCAAGCGTCGCGGTTCCGACTGGTGCGGGCGCACCGTACGGGCCGGACGGAGCGGGCGACGGGAAGAGGTCACCAGCTTCATAATCGGTCGGCTTGTATGTGCCGCTGGCGATGGTCGAGCTGTCCGGCAGGAGCGAAGCTGCCGCGTCGTCGAGCGTCAGGTTGACGTTGGAGATCCCGGTGAGCCCGCCGGCGTCCGACATCAACTTGAGCGTCGTGCCGTTCGGGGAGACGAGCAGTACGTCGACGTCGTCAGGCGCGGTGTGGGTCAGGCCCTTGATGGTCGCGGTCAGCTTGACCAGGCTGCGGTTCGTCCCCACCGTGACGTGGGATGGGTAGACCGACGCGGTCCCTACCGGGTCGCCGCCAACTGCATCCTGGATGGTGAGACCACCGTTGTTGCAGAAGCTCGAGCCGGTGGCGATGGTCGGGCTGTCGACCTGCTGGGTCAGCGTGCCGGAGCTCAGGTTGAAGTTGCCGGCGCTGCCGCTGTACGACGCTGTGATGGTGTGCGAACCCTCGCTGAGCGAACTTGTGGTGGTCGACGCTGTGCCGGCGCCGGAGACCGCGGTCGGACCGCCGATGACGGTGGACCCATCGGTGAAGGTCACGTTGCCGAGGGTGACGTCGCTGTTGTCAGCGTTCTTCGTCACGTGGGCGGTGAAAGTGACAGGCGAGCCGGTGGTCGACGGGTTCGTCGAGGGGGTCACGGTCGTCGTGGTCGTCGCGTCGCCGCTGGTGGTGAACGTCAAGGCCCAGCCGCCACTGATGGCGCCGGTGCCCCCGGCCCCGTCGTCGGCGACGTAGAGGCTCCACTGGCCGTTGGGGTCGGTGCCGCCGAAGACCGACGTCAGCGTCGCTGCCCCTTGTGGCGCGGCGGCCGATGCGCCGGAGGGGGCCGGCGCGGGGAAGGTGTCGGTACCGCTGTTGTAGTCGGTCGGCCGGAACGTGCCGCTGGCCCAGGGACCGGTTGCGGCGATCAGGCTCGCGGCACCGTCGTCGAGTGTCACCGTGGCGTTGCTGGTGGCGCTGCTGGCGCTGCCGGCGTCGGACACGAAGATGAGCTTCTGGCCGCCGGGGCTGACCAGCAGCGCATCGACGTCGTCGATGTCAGGGTGACTGACGTTCTTCAGCGTCACGGTGACGTTGGAGATGGCTCCGGAAAGGCCCGACACGGTGAGGTGCGACGGGTAGGGGAACCCCGCGCCGCCGACATTGAAGTCGTTGATGGCGATGCCGCCGGAGTTGCTGAACGTGTTGCCCGACCGTGTCGTCGCATTGTCGACGACGTGAGTCACGAAGCCAGTGCTGGTCGCGAAGTTTCCCGTGCCGCTGTACACAGCCGAGATAGTGTGCGCCCCCTCGCCGAGCGACGAGGTGCTGAACTGCGCGACCCCGCTGCCGTTGAGCCCTACGCCGCTAGCCAGCGTGGTGCTGCCGTCTTTGAACGTGACGGTGCCGGTCGTCACGTCGGCCGACGCGTTGTCCACGACGTGCGCGGTGAAGGTGACCGACGTGCCAGTGGTCGATGGGTTCGGCGAAGAGTTGACCGTCGTCGTCGTAGCGGCAGCCGCGGCGACTGTGACGTTCAACGCCCATCCCCCGGCGATCGAGCCGGTGTCACCGCTCGTGTCGTCAACGACGTAGAGGGACCACGTGCCGTTAGGGCTCAGACCGCCGAACGCTGCGTCGAGCGACTGTGAGTTGACGCCGAGGAAGGTGCCGTTGTTGGGATTGAGGTACGGCCCGGCCGGGGCGGGCGATGGGAACGTGTCCCCGCTTCCGCTGTCAACGTTGGACGGCTTTACGGTGGCGCTGCCGTTCGCCGTGCCCCAGTTGCCCCCCGCGGCCAGGGCCGACGCAGCGTTGTCGTCGAAGGTCGCCGTGACGTTCGACGTCGAGGTCCCGCCACCCGCGTCCGACACAAGCTCGAACTTCGCGTTGTTAGGGCCGACGAGCAGTACGTCGAAGTCGCCCGCGAACGCGTGCGACACGTTGTTGAGCGTGACCGAGAGGTGGCTGATGGTGCCGGCTTGACCGGATACCACGATGTTCGAGGGGTAGACGCTGCCGATGCCGGGGGCACCGGTGCCGCCGTTGGCATCGGCCACGTTGATGGCCGTGGTGTTGGGGAACGTCGTCGCGGCCGACGCCGGCCCGGCGACGGCGACGACCGCAGCCGTCGAGGCGACTGCCACCGCGAGGACGCCGACGCGCGCGCTCATGCGGATGCTGACCAGTCGGCGGGCGAGGGGCGCGATCGACATGACTGCTCCTGGTAAACGGGGTAACGCGAAGAGAGACGCTGCGGTCAGTTCCGTGATGGGTAGATGCCTTCGAGGGCGATGCAGTAGTTGAGGACGAGGTAGGGCGGTCGGTTCTCGTGCGGCTGCGAGCCGCCCGTGTTGTTCACCGCGGGGGCCGCCAAGGTCGAGCCGTCTGAGCTCGGCGCGTAGATGTTCCCCGATGTCTGACCCGGATAGTTACCGTTCGGTCGGCCCGTGCTGGAGCCCTGGTTGTTCACCGACACCAGGTGGTTGTGCTGCGGCATCTGCTGCTGGGTGAGGGTGACGCTCTCAACGCCGGACTCCTCGCCGAGGTTGTAGAACGAGAGCCCGGGCCCCTGCCCCGACGACACCGCGTGCCGGCCGCGCAGGTCAGGCAGCGCGAACGTCGTCTGGCCGTTGCCGCCGTACGTCGTACCAAGCAATGAGAACAGCGCGGTGTTCTGCGAGATGGACAGAATCTGCCCTGCGCATAACGCCCAGCCGCGGGGCGCGAAGTTGTAAGGGAAGAGGCGGATCTCACCGAGGAACGGTTCGGACACGGCTATCTCCTCTGACGTCGATGCTCACGCGGGGTGGTTGACGATGGCCTGGTAGTAGCGGGCGCTGACGGCACGGTCGACCGGCACGATGAACAGGTCGGCGCGGCCGAACGCGCTCTGGCGGAACGTGTAGGTGCCTTGCTCTGCGGCAGTGGACGACGCCGGGGCCCTGAACAGCACGGCGAAGCGGTCCTCGTCGTTCGCCGGTGCGGCAGTGATGTCCTCGACGGAATACAGCACGACGTGGCCGGCGAAGCCGGCGCCGGTCACGCGGAAGGTCGCGCCCACGTACTTCGAGAAGCGGCTGCGGGTGAGCCCCGTCGTCGCGGTGCCCGCCCAGGCCGACTGCGCCCGCTGGAACGGCATCGCGACCGATGCGCCCACGACCGCAGCGGCACTGAGAAAACCCCGACGCGAGACCGCGCTCATGGCAACCCCCCGCGGCCGAACCTAGGACAGCGCGGCGACCCTTTCCGCAGAATCGAAAAGTTCGTGGGTTAACCAGGCATTCACAACACAATCCGCGACCAGGTGAACACGTTGCGTTGATCCGACGTTGGCGACACTGTGCATTTGGTTGACATTGACGTACCAGCATTCGCCCGGAGCCATCACGAGCGGCTCGCCGGCCAGTACGAATTCGGCGTCGGGCCCGGTCACCACGGGAACGTGCAGGCGCACCTCACCGTCGTCGAAGCCGAGCCGGTAGTCACGGTGTTCGCGCACCCGCGCACCGGGGCCGAGCCGAAGCAGTCGTACGGCGGTCAACTCGCACGACAACGAGTCGAGCAGGTCGCGGATCGCCGGGCAACGGTCGAGCACCTCGGTGTCGCCATACGGATCCTGCGCGGCGGGATCGGGATAGAGGCGGTCGGCACGGCCGCCTACCGACCGCAACGACGTGCCGCTCCAATCGCCGACGTAGTACGACGTGTTGAAGTGCGGCACCCAGTCTTCGACCCGCAGCCGCTCGACGTCGTCAGCCAGCGCCGCGGCGTCGAACCGCAGCCCTAGCTTCACGGCGTACGGAAGTGTCATGCGGCCACCCGGCCGGCTTCAAGCAGTGCGTCGTACGCCGGTCGGACCCAAGTGTCGACGGCTGCGCGCAGGTCCGGCGACGCCTCCCGCTGCTTGCGATCGCGGTCGTCGACGTAGGGCAACACCGGGTTCTTGGCGTGCGCGTCGACCACCGACAGCATCCGTTCCGAAACCGCCGGCTCGTCGGACAACCCAAAATGCGCCGCAACGCGCAGCCCCGCCGACGGCAGGTCCGCATGATCGATCAGCAGCGCTCGGTCACCGGCCCGGCGCACAGCCACCAGTGCGGCCTCGACGATCCGGCCGAGAACGACCGCGCAATACTCGACCGGCGACAGCCGTTGCAACACCTCGGCCGCGAGGCCGAGCGTCGCCGGTGGCAACGTCCCCGGCACCATGTGGTAGCCGCGGGAAGCGAGCTGCGAGACCAGGACCTCGACCGGGTCGCGGTGCACGAACACCCACGGCGTCGTGGGAAGTGCCGCCTCGAGCACTGGTGCGTCGAGGACCGTCCACGCATCGCACTTGACCACGTAGCGCCGGTCACCCGTGAGTCGCCCGAGGACGCCGAGCACATCGGTGACGGCCGACACGTCGGCGGCACCGGCGGCTACGGCGCGGACGGCCGTGTCGACCACCGGTGGCTCGGACAGCGCAAGCGTGTCCCCGCGTGCGGTCAGCATCCGCGCGACGAGTGTCGACCCGCACCGGGACATATGCAGCACGAGGCCGTCCGGGCGCCGCGACGCTGCCGCGGCTGCCGACCCGACGCTGTCGACGCCGGTGCGCCGGCGGAACAGCAGCCGCCCCGGGGCGGCCAGGCAGCGCTGCACGCTCAGGTCGAAGAACGGGTCGCCGAAGTCGGCGCCCGCGGTGTAGCACCAGTCGACCTCGAGGCCGATGTCGGTCGCGGTCAGGCGGATCGGCGTCCAGCCGTCGAACGACTTGGTCACACCCATCGGGCCAGCCAGGCCGTCCGCGCCTCGCGCAAGCCGTCGACGACGTCTTCGCGCGCGACGGGCAGACCTTCAGCAGCCGCGATGGCGATCACTTCGGTGCAGAACTCGTCGCGGTCGCGGATGCCGACAACGCGCGCCAACAGCTCGTCGTCGTGGCTGACCCGCTCAACGAGCAGGGCGAGGGCGGCGCGGGACACGCCGCGAACCGTACGCTCGCGATGCTTCGCTGCGCGGCTGTTTGCCCACATCCACCGTAGTCCGGGCGGCCGCTGGCCGCGGTACCGTCGCGCGATGTCGACCGATGCCCACGCTGAGGTCACCTTGCGTCCTGCCAGTGACGCCGACGAGCGTCTGCTCGACGAGCTGTTCGCGACGACACGGGGCGCGGAGCTCGCTGGGCTACCGGTTGAAATGCGCGCGTCGTTCGTCGCGATGCAGCGGATGGCGCAGGAACGCGCGTGGTCCGCCACGTTTCCCGCGCTCGAGCGGTCCATCGTCGTCGTCGACGGCAGCGACGCGGGCCGACTGTATGTCGATCACGGCCGCGACGTCACCGTGGTCGACCTCACCTTGCTGCCGAGCGTCCGCGGACGCGGAGTGGGCACTCGCCTGCTCACCGAGCTGCAGGATGCCGCGGCCGGCGGCGGCGCGAACGTGATGCTGAGCGTCGAGCCGGACAACCCCGCACAGCGGCTCTACCAACGGTTGGGCTTCGTCGCCCACGGTGGCGACGCCCTCCGGATCGTCATGCGTTGGCCTGGAAACTAGGTTGACGTCTCATGCGACTAGTCATTGCCCGCTGCACGGTCGACTACAGCGGGCGACTTGATGCCCACCTGCCCAGCGCACTGCGCCTGTTGCTGGTGAAGGCGGACGGTTCGGTCTCGATCCACGCCGACGGCGGCGCATACAAGCCGCTCAACTGGATGAGCCCGCCCTGCACACTCAAGGAAGAGCCCGGTCGTTGGACCGTGACGAACAAGGCCGGCGAGACGCTCACGATCACCGTTGAGGAGCTCGTCAGCGACATGGCGTACGAGCTCGGCGTCGACCCCGGCCTGCGCAAGGACGGAGTCGAGGCACACCTGCAGGCGCTGCTCGCCGAGCACTGCCATGTGCTGGGTGACGGCTGGTCGTTGGTACGACGTGAGTACCCCACCGACATCGGGCCGGTCGACCTGCTCTGCCGCGACGCCGACGGCAAGACTGTCGCGGTCGAGATCAAGCGACGTGGCGAGATCGACGGCGTCGAGCAGCTCGCGAGGTACGTCGAACGACTCGACCGGGATCCGTTGCTGCGTCCGGTGCGGGGGCTATTCGCGGCGCAGCAGATCACGCCGCAAGCGCGCGTTCTCGCGCACGACCGTGGCATCAGCTGCGTGATCCTTGATTACGACGGCTTGCGCGGCATCGAGCCCAGCACGCCGCGCCTGTTCTGATGGGTCAGCTGAACTACACCGCGATCACCTCGCTCGATGGGTACGTCGCCGACGCGGACGGCAACTTCGACTGGGCAGCGCCGGATGCCGACGTGCACGCGTTCGTCAACGAACTGGAACGACCGACCAGCACGTACCTCTATGGCCGGCGAATGTATGAGGTCATGTCAGTGTGGGAGACCATGCCGTCCCATCCTGACGAGCCGATCATGCAGGACTACGCCCAGATCTGGCGCGCCGCGGACAAGGTCGTCTATTCGTCGACGCTGCCCCAGGTGACGAGCGCGCGCACTCGCATCGAGCGACGGTTCGAGCCGGACACGGTCCACACGATGAAAGCGGAAATCCAGGCGGATCTGAGCATTGCCGGACCGCAGCTCGCAGGGCAGGCCATGCGCGCCGGGCTGGTCGACGAAGTCCGGCTCTTCCTCAATCCGACTGTCGTCGGCGCAGGCAACGCCGCACTCCCTGCAGATCTACGCATTGATCTCGACCTCGTCGACGAGCACCGCTTCGACAACGGCGTCGTCTACCTGCGCTATCGAGTGCTCTGACTGATTTGGCGGAACTGACCCACCTGGGCGGCGCCCAGGAATAGTGTCTGGCCCTCGGCAGGCACGTGGGGGGCCCGGCAATGGGTATTGCGCACAAACTGGTCGGAAACGCAATGCAGATGGCGGTATGTCAGGTCGACGAAGGTCAGACCGTCTACTGCGAGGCCGGCAAGTTCCTCTGGAAGACGCCGAACGTTGCCGTTGAGACACGGCTCACCAAGCCGCAAGGCAACCAAGCAGGCGCACCGGCTGCCGCCACCGGTCTCGTGAAGAAAGCCATGGATGTCGGCAAGCGTGTGCTCGCCGGCGAGTCGCTCGCATTCCAGTACTTCACTCCGGTCGGCGGGTCCGGCCTCGTCTCGTTCGCCGGCGTACTCCCCGGCGAGATGAAGGCGGTCGAGCTCGACGGAAGCCGTGGCTGGTACGCCGACAAGGACGCCTTCGTCGCCGCCGAATCGAGCGTCGACTTCGATATCGCGTTCTCTGGCTTCAAGACGGGCCGGCGCGGTGGCGAGGGTTTCGTGCTCGAGAAGTTCACCGGTCGCGGCACGCTGCTGATTGCGGGCGCCGGCAACTTCATCGAGCTCAACCCAGCGAAGTACGGCGGCAAGATCCAGGTCGACACCGGCTGCATCGTCGCCTTCGAGGACACGATCACCTACGGCGTCGAAAGGGTCGGCGGTCTCGACGGAAAGATGGTCGTGACAGCGGTGTTCGGCGGCGAGGGGCTCAGCCTGGCGACCCTCGAGGGTGACGGCCAGGTGATCCTGCAGTCGATGACGATCGAGGGCCTCGCGAACGCGATCCTCAAGAACAGCGGTATCGGTGATGACAAGAAGGGGGCGCTCGGCGGCCTCCTTTCCGGCAGCCTCGAGTAGGAGTGGCAATGGGACTCATGGACAAGGTGAAGGCGCAGGCCGAGCAGGCGCTGGCCAAAAGCAAGGTCGTTGCCGAGAAGGGCAAGGAGAAGGGCAAGGAGGGCCTGGCGCAGGGCCAGGCCAAGGTGAAGGAGATGCAGGACAAGAAGGCCGCGGACAAGCCGGACGCGCCCGCGGGCGACTACAAGCTCGACGACGTCTAACCGGTCGGCAGGAAACCGCACCTCGCACGGGGAATCTCCTCTGGGAGACCCGGGGACAACCCTCTGGTCGCCCCCCGGAGGTTTCCTTGCGAGTTCGCGCTGTCGTCGCCGCTGGTGTCGCGCTCAGCACCGCGGCGCTCGGCCTGACGGTGGCCGTGGCCCGTCCGGCGGTGCCGACCGAGTCGGCCGCTACGGGAGTCCCGGCGGGTGCTCCGCCCGCGGCTCACATGGCCGAGCCGACGATCCCGGCGCCCGCCGGCTGGCCGTTCTCCGAGGCGTTCCCGCGCACGTCCGGAACGGGGCGCGAGGCCGGTGGAGCGGCGTACTGGACCGACTTCGTCTATGACGACCACGGCGCTTTCGGGATCGAGCACAGCCCACCGGTGGCAGGTCTCGCACCGCCGACCGGCACCTACACGTACCCGGACGGACCGGCCGCCGGCAACGGTGCCGACATCTTCCGTGCAGCTGTCGGACTGACCGACGACGCGTCGTATTGGCGGGTCGACTGGACGACGTTGGTCAATGCGTCGGTGCCGGTCGCGGAATGGGCGCTCGACACCGACAGCAACCCGGCGACCGGTGCAACGACGTGGGGGGCCGGAGCAAAGTTGAAGTCCCCCGGTGTCGACCGGGAGCTGGTCGTCTCGTCACGGGGTGCGCAGCTACTGCGCGCAACGGACGGCCACGTCCTCGCGACATTCCCGACGAGCGTCGATATGGCGACGCGCTCATTCGTCGTGCGCGTCCCCGGGTCGATATTGCCGGTGTCCGGCAGGTGGACCACGCGACTTGCGGCGGGCCTCGCCGATGCCACCGGTCGCGGTTTCGCACCCGTGTCGCCGTCGCAAGGTGCGCTCCCGACCGAGCCACCGGTCTACAACGTTGCGTTCCGCTCCTACCAACAGGAGCCGGCCTCGTGCGGTAGCTGCGACGCACCGAACCTCAAGCCAGTGGACAACGGCGCGCAGACCGCAGACGCGAACATGTGGAATGACTCCGCACAGGCAACGGCGCTGGCGAAGAACACCGTCACTCCGTTCGACGACGTGATCAACTGGGCCGACCTCAGCGCGGGCCGTACCACGCCCGAGCCGCAACCGACAGGTGTCTCGACGCGGTGGTACGTCACAAGCCTCGACCTCGGCCAGGGCGTCATATCCGACGACCACAGCGGGTTCCGGAACTTCCAAGGCGACGTGCGGCCGAACTTCCTCTCGCGCGTGCAGCCCTACACGGTGTACGTACCGAAGAGCTACAAACCCGGCACTCCGATTCCCTTGACCTGGGTGCTGCACTCGCTGGGCGTCAACCACAACCAGTACGCCGCACTCGATCCGCGCACGTTGCAGAAGCTGTGCGAGGACCGAAACTCGATCTGTGCGACGACCCTCGGCTTCGGTGCAGACGGCTGGTACTTCGACGAGGCCGAGGTCGACTTCTGGCAGGTCTGGCACCAGCTCGCCGACGACTACACCCTCGACCCGACACGCACGATCATCTCTGGCTACTCGATGGGCGGCTTTGCGGCGTACAAGATCGGGCTGACGTACCCGGACCTGTTCGCAGAAGCGATGGCGCTTGCCGGGCCTCCCGTGTGCGGGCTTCGGCTGAACGACAAAATCGTGGGATGGGCGTCCGACCACGGACGCTGCCGGTACGACAGCAACACGACGCGACTGGTCGGCAACGCGCGTTGGCTTCCCTATGTCCTCGCTGACGGTATGGCGGACGAGCTCGTGCCGTTCCCGAGTGTGCTGCAGCAAGTCCATGCGTTCACGAAAGCGGGCAACCGCTACCGCTTCACGGCGTATCCCGCCGCAGACCACCTCGCGTGGGCAGAGCAGGACGACTGGTCCTCGGAGATCGACGCGCTGGGCACCCCGGTCGCGGTGGTGAACCCGGGTCGGATCCAGTACTCCTGGTATCCGGACGGGTCATCGGCGTCACTGGGGCTCGGCCCGACCGGTGTGTATTGGTTGCGCGATCTGCACGCGCGTACGTCGAAGCCCGGCTGGCTCGCGTCAGTCACCGCGGTGAGCGGTGCGCTGCCGGCGGCACCGCACACGGTCACCAAGACGCGTTCGCCCGTGCTTCCGGGGGACCCGTTGCCCGGGATCGCCACGATTCAGGACTGGAAGTCAGCCGGCCCCGCGCCTGCACCGCAACCGACGTTGCGCCTGGCACTGCACGACGTGTCGAGTCTCGTGGTCGACCTGCAGCGCGCCGGCTTTGCTGCCGGCCAGCCGGTCACGGTAACCGTGAGCACGGAGGCGCCGGCGACGGTGACCTTCGGGGATCAGGTCGTCCGGCTTGCAGCGGGAACGACGACGCTGACCCTCTAGCCTGACGGTGTGTCGCGATCCTTTCTGCTCTCCCCCGAGCTGGCGGACTACGTCCGGTCGCATTCCGAACCAGTTGACGACGTTCTGATTGACCTGGCGGCCGAGACAGAGGCGTCGTTCCCGGATCGTGCCGGCATGTCGACGGCGTTCGAGATCGGCACCTTCCTGACGATCGTGTGTCGGCTCATCGGAGCTCGCCGTGCGATCGAGGTGGGGACGTTCACCGGCCATTCCGCGATCTGCATCGCACGGGGTCTCGGTGATAGCGGCCAGCTGCTCTGCTGTGACGTCAGCGATGAGTGGACGTCGGTAGCGCAAAGGTATTGGACGCGCGCCGCTCTGTCGGATCGCATCGAGCTTCGGCTCGGACCGGCCGCTGACACGTTGCGGTCGCTTCCTGCAGATGCGGCGTACGACCTCGCGTTCATCGACGCGGACAAGCCGAACTACTCGACGTACGTCGACCTGCTGCACGCCCGGTTACGGGTCGGAGGGTTGGTGGCGGTCGACAACGTGTTGTGGGGTGGGCGCGTGCTCGACCCGACTGTCGATGACGAGAACACGGTGGCCATCCGGAAGTTCAACGACGAGGTCACCGCGGACGATCGCTGGGAAACGCAGCTACTCGCCGTCGGCGACGGGTTGACCCTGCTGCGCAAACGCTGAGGACCGCCGTTGATGGCGTGCGGGCGGATGTCGACGACGATTGCGTCCGCCATCTCAGCTGCCAGGTCGGCCGGCTCGACCCGGTCGAGGCTAGCCTGGACTTCGGCCAGAAGATCCTCGATGGAACGACGGGAAGTCACGCTTCGATCCCTAAGTAGTGGCGAGTCCGTTCGCGCCGCGGACGACGTCGACGATCTGACGCATGATGTCGGTGATTCCGTAGTCCTTCGGCGTAAAGACTGCCGCGACGCCCTGCTCTCGCAGCCAGCGCGCATCGGCGTCCGGGATGATCCCACCGACGACAACAGGCGCCTCCACACCTGCCTCACGCAGACCCGCGACGACCTGGGGCACCAGCTCGCGGTGGGAGCCGGAAAGGATCGAGAGGCCGACGACATGCACGTCTTCTTGTACGGCGGCCGCAACTATCTGTGCTGGGGTCAGCCGAATCCCTTGGTAGATGACCTCGAAGCCGACGTCGCGTGCGCGGACCGCGATCTGTTCGGCGCCGTTGGAATGACCGTCGAGGCCCGGCTTGCCCACGAGGAAGCGCAACCGAGCGCCGAGTTCCTCGCCCGTCGTGCGAACCGCGTCGCGCACGGCTGCGATCTCGGCGCCTGCCTCAGCCGCGCCGAGGGTCGCTGACGAGACGCCGGTCGGTGCGCGGTACTCACCGAAGACCTCGCGCAGGGCGCCGGCCCACTCCCCTGTTGTCACACCGACCCGCGCGCACGCGATCGACGGCTCCATCAGGTTGGCCTCGGTCTTGGCCGCATCGCGCAAGGCACGCAACGCCTCGTCGACGGCGTCGGCATCGCGGCCGGCGCGCCATTCGCGCACCGCGTCAATCGCGTGCTGCTCAACCGCCGGGTCAACCGTGTAGATCGCGGCATCGAGATCGGCGACCAGCGGGCTCGGCTCCGTCTCGGTGAACTTGTTCACGCCGACGACGATGTCTTCGCCACCTTCGATGCGCCGCCGTCGTTCGGCGTGGGATGCAACGAGCTGACCCTTCATGTACTCCACGGCTTCGATCGCGCCGCCCATGGCCTGCACGCGGTCGATCTCCTCGCGCGCGCCGCGCACGATCTCGTCGACCTTGGCCTCGATCACAGGCGAGCCGTCGAAGATGTCGTCGTACTCCAGCAGATCGGACTCGAACGCAAGCACCTGCTGAATGCGAAGCGACCATTGCTGATCCCACGGCCGCGGCAGCCCGAGCGCCTCGTTCCACGCGGGGAGCTGGATCGCGCGTGCGCGCGAGCGTTTGGACAACGTCACGGCAAGCGTTTCCAGCACGATCCGCTGGATGTTGTTCTCGGGTTGGGCCTCGGTCAGCCCGAGCGAGTTCACCTGTACGCCGTAGCGGAACCGCCGATGTTTCTCGTCCTGTATGCCGTACCGCTCGAGAGTGATCTCGTCCCACAACTGAGCGAAGCCGCGGAGTTTGCACATCTCCTCGACGAAGCGAACTCCGGCGTTGACGAAGAACGAGATCCGCCCGACCACCTCACCGAAACGCTCCGGGGGCACCTGCCCCGCGTCGCGAACCGCGTCGAGGACGGCGATCGCCGTGGACAACGCGAAGGCGACTTCCTGCACCGGCGTCGCGCCGGCTTCCTGCAAGTGGTAGCTGCAGACGTTGATCGGGTTCCACTTCGGGATCGCGGTGTAGGCGTAGCTGATGACGTCGGTGATGAGGCGGAGCGACGGTCCGGGCGGGAACGCGTAGGTCCCGCGCGAGAGGTATTCCTTGACGATGTCGTTCTGGATCGTGCCCGTGAGCTGCTCGGGCTTGGCGTCTTGTTCCTCGGCGACGACCTCGTAGAGCGCGAACAGCCACATCGCGGTCGCGTTGATCGTCATCGAGGTGTTCATCTCCGCGAGCGGGATGCCATCGAAGAGAGCACGCATGTCGCCGATGTGCGCTACCGGCACACCGACCTTGCCGACCTCGCCGCGGGCGAGCTCGTGATCAGCGTCATAGCCGGTCTGGGTGGGCAGGTCGAACGCGACAGAGAGCCCGGTCTGCCCCTTGGCGAGGTTGCGCCGGTAGAGCGCGTTGGACTCAGCCGCGGACGAGTGGCCGGCGTATGTGCGCATGACCCAGGGCTTATCCCGAACGGGTTTGTCTCGTTCACGCGCCATGTCCGAAGTTTACGGCCCGGTAACCACGGCGCGATTGTCGGTGTGCGGCGTTCGCCGCTGGGTAGGGCGCGGCGAGATGAACCCGATACCGACGACGTCCGAGTCGAACTCGCTTTGGCTGGCGTCAGCTGCCGATACGAGCTACCCGGCCCTGAGCGGCGATCTGACCGCTGATGTTGCGGTCATCGGCGGCGGGATCGCCGGGCTGACAACAGCGCTGCTGCTCAAGCGCGAAGGAGCGCGGGTCGTCGTACTCGAAGCACACCGTGTCGCTAACGGCGTCACCGGATGTACGACGGCGAAGGTCAGCGCGCTTCAAGCCGCGATGTACTCCGCGATTCGCAAGAGTAAAGGCGAGGACGCAGCCGGTGTCTACGCGAGTGCAAGCCGCACGGCGGTGAGGACAGTCGAAGAGCTGGCGCGCGATCGTTCCATCGAGTGCGACCTCGAGCCGCGACCGGCATTCACTTACGCCCTGACTGACAGCGAGACCTCTTCAGTGCAACAGGAATACGACGCCGCTTCGCGGGCCGGTCTGCCGGTCGAGCTGGTGGACGCGACCGATCTGCCGTTCCCCACCTACGGCGCCGTTCGCCTGCGCGAGCAGGTGCAGTTGCATCCCGTTCGTTATGTACAAGGGCTCGCGAATGCCGTGGACGGTGATGGCTGTCGCGTCTTCGAGCAGACACGCGTCACCGGTCTCAACGAAGGCGGCCCTTGCGTCGTCGAGACGTCCGCTGGACGCGTGCGCGCCGATCACGTCGTCGTGGCGACGCATTACCCAATCTTCGACCGCGGGGTTTACTTCGCCCGGCTCAAGCCGCAGCGGTCGTATTGCATGGGCGCACGGTTGGCGCCGGGTGCCTCCGTCCCGGTCGGCATGTCCATCAACGTCGGCAGCACGACGCGGTCGGTCCGCTCACACCACGACGTGTTGATCCTCGGCGGTGAGGGACACTCGGCGGGTGCGCGTACCGCAACGCCGGAGCGCTTTGAGCGGCTCGAGTCTTTTGCCCGGGAGCACTGGGACGTGGCCGAGATCACGCACCGGTGGTCAGCGCAGGACCCATCCGCGTACGACCACCTGCCGATGGTCGGCGCCTACCACCCACGAGCCTCCCGCGTGTGGGTCTCGACCGGCTTCATGAAGTGGGGCCTCACCAGCGCGACGTTCGGCGCGATCATCCTCACCGACCTCATCAACGGCCGGCCCAACGACTGGGCGACAACGTTCACGCCGAATCGTGTGTCACCCCGGTCAGCGCATCAGGTCGCTGGCCTGGGGCTGAAGTTCTCCACCGACGTCGTGTTGGACCGCATCACGCCGCCGCAAGCCTTGTCACCGGCAAAGGTTCCGGTCGGCGAGGCGCGCGTTGTGCAGGACGGGCTCGGTAAGACGGGCGTCTTTCGCGACGAGAGCGGACAACTACATGCTGTCTCTTTGCGCTGCACACACATGGGCTGCCTGCTGCGCTTCAACGGTGCCGAGACGTCCTGGGACTGCCCGTGTCACGGCTCTCGGTTCGATGTCGACGGAAACGTTCTCGAGGGCCCGGCCGTGCGGCCACTTCCACGCCGCGACGTCCAGTGATGCGGTCTAGACGATCGAGACGTCCAGCGGCTCGCTCGCGATGACGCGATGCAGTCGGGTGACCATGAGCAGTCGGTGGATGCGCGGCGGCACCGCACGCAGCACGACGCGTCGGTCGGCCCGCTGCGCACGCCGGTGTGCACCGACGAGGACGCCCAGCCCAGTGGCATCGATATGACTAACGTCACGCAAGTCGACAACAAGGTCGCCCTCGCCGGAGTCGACGGCTGCGTGCAGCACATCGCGGGCGTCGGCGGCGCTGGCTGACTCGAGCGCACCGGCGATGACGACCAGATCGCTGGCGCCGTTCGCCTGCGCTTCCATGTCACCACCTCCGGAGTTGCGAAAGATCCGACGCCGGGCCCACGTCGTTGGAGGCCCGGCGGCCGTCCGGTCACGGTAAGCCGCCGTGTGACAGGAGTGACGTAGACACACCGGAGTCGCAAATGTCCGGTTGGCGGTCAGCCGCCGAAGATGTCCTGTTCTTCCGTCCGTACGACGTCGGCGCCGAGCCCGTGCATCGCGGCGGCGAGATCCTCGTAGCCGCGGTCGATGTGATGGATGTCGGTCACCGTCGTGACGCCCTCTGCGACGAGCCCGGCGATCACGAGGCCCGCCCCGGCCCGGATGTCCGGCGCCCGCACCGGCGCACCGGAGAGGCGGTCGATCCCGCGCACGACGGCGTGGTGCCCGTCGGTGCGGATCTCCGCGCCGAGCCGTACCAGCTCGTGGATGAACGTGAATCGACTGTCATAGACGTTCTCGGTGACCATCGCAGCGCCGTCACTGACCGCCGAGAGTGCTATCCAGTGCGGTTGCAGGTCGGTCGGAAAGCCGGGGTAGGGCAGCGTCACGACGTCGACCGACTTGGGTCGCTCCGCCATCGTGACCTGAAAGCCGTCGTCCGATCCGGACACCGTCGCACCGGCCGAAGTCAGCTTGTCGAGCACGATCTCGAGGTGCTGCGGCCGTGCCCCGCGTACGAACACGTCGCCGCGGGTCATCGCCGCGGCTATCGCGTATGTGCCGGCAACAATGCGATCGGGTACGACGGCGTGCTGCGCCGGCGTCAACCCATCGACACCTTGCACCTCGATCGTCGAGGTGCCGACGCCGTCGATCTTGGCGCCCATCGCGATCAGCATCGTGGCGAGATCAGCGATCTCCGGCTCGCGTGCAGCGTTGTCGATGACCGTCGTACCATCGGCCACGACAGCGGCCATCAGCAGGTTCTCCGTCGCGCCCACACTCGGGAAGTCGAGCCACACCATGGCGCCGGTCAGGCCGCGTGGCGCGCGCGCGTGCAAGAAACCATGCTCACGAGCAATCTCGGCGCCGAGTCGTTCGAGCCCGGCAACGTGCATGTCGAGCCCACGGTGACCGATGTTGTCGCCGCCGGGCACAGCGACGCGCACTTCGCCGCAACGAGCGAGCAACGGACCGAGCACGCTGATCGACGCGCGCATCCGGCGTACCAGGTCGTAGTCCGCCTCGTGGCCGGGAACCGGCGGCACCTCGATGGCGAGCGTTCGGTCCGTGGCCTCGACGCCGCACCCCAGCCGGCGCAGCAGCTCGGACATGATGTCGACGTCGACGATGCGCGGCACTCCGTCGAGGACCGTGCGCCCTTCGGTGAGCATCGCGGCAGCCATCAATTTGAGTGCGCTGTTCTTGGCGCCGGTGACCTCGACGTCACCAACGAGGCGCGCGCCTCCGCTCACCCGGAACTGCTCCATCGGGGCATGGTAGGCGGCACCCGTAGGCTGCCCCGGTGACCGACAGCCAACGACACGACGGCGGATCGAGCACTGGCGTCGTCTTGTCCCGGATCTACACCCGCACCGGCGATGACGGCACGACCGCCCTCGGTGACATGAGCAGGGCACCGAAAACCGACCCGCGGGTCGCGGCGTACGGCGCGGTGGACGAGACCAATGCGGCCATCGGCGCTGCGCTTGCACTCGGCAGCCTCGACGACGACATCACCGCGCTGCTGAGTCGAATCCAGAACGACCTGTTCGACGTGGGCGCCGACTTGTGTACGCCGGTCGTCGCGAATCCCGAGTATCCGCCGCTGCGGGTGACCGAGGAAGACGTCGCCCGTCTCGAGACCGCCTGTGACACCTACAACGACCGACTGGAGAAACTGCGGTCGTTCGTGCTACCTGCGGGCAGCCCGGGGGCCACGCTCTTGCACGTCGCTCGTACCGTGACCCGCCGCGCGGAGCGGCACACGTGGGAGGCGATCGAGAAGTACGGCGACGGCGTCAACCCGATCGCGGCGCGCTACCTCAACCGTCTCTCGGACCTGCTGTTCATCCTCAGCCGTTGCGCGAACATCGACAACGGCGGCGATGTCCTCTGGCAGCCGGGCGCCTCGCGAGGCTAGTGGTCGTCGACTGACTCGCCTGCGGCTTCGAGGCGAGCCCGGGCGCGGAGGAACGCGGCGCGTCCTTCCTCGTCATCGTCGTCGGCGCCCTTGTGCTGGTCGTAGTCCGACCTCGCCTGCGAGACGTCGATGTCATCGGAGAGGTCGGCCTGCTCGCACAGCACTTGTACGCCGTCGTCGGTCACCGAGATGAAGCCACCGTGGGCCGCGATGCGGATCTCGTTGCCGCCTTCTTCGATGACGCGTACGACGTGTCCCGGCGCCAGCACACCGAGCAGCGGAGTGTGTCCGGGGAGTACGCCGATCTCGCCCTCGAGCGTCCGAGCGTTGACCGCCTCCGCCTCGCCGGACCACACCTCGTGGTCGACGGCGACGACCTCGACCTGCTGTGTCGCCACTTACCCTTCGCCACTTTCGATGCTCTTCGCCTTCTCCTCGGCGTCCTCGATACCGCCGCACATGAAGAACGCTTGCTCGGGCAGGTGGTCGTACTCACCGTCGGCGATCGCCTTGAAGGACTGGATCGTCTCCGACACCGGCGTGAACTTGCCCGGGATGCCGGTGAACTGCTCTGCGACGAAGAACGGCTGCGACAGGAAGCGCTGGATGCGCCGCGCCCGCTGAACGGTGACCTTGTCTTCTTCCGAAAGCTCGTCGATACCGAGGATCGCGATGATGTCCTGCAGGTCCTTGTACCGCTGCAGGATCTCCTTCACCCGTTGCGCGACCTCATAGTGCTCATCACCGACGAACCGCGGGTCGAGGATTCGCGACGTCGAGTCAAGAGGGTCGACAGCGGGGTAGATGCCGAGCTCGGAGATGGCACGCGAGAGCACCGTCGTCGCATCGAGGTGCGTGAACGTCGTGTGCGGCGCCGGGTCGGTGATGTCGTCAGCAGGGACGTAGATCGCCTGCAGCGAGGTGATCGAGTGGCCACGCGTCGACGTGATGCGCTCCTGCAGCTCGCCCATCTCGTCTGCGAGCGTCGGCTGGTAACCGACAGCAGAGGGCATTCGGCCGAGCAACGTCGACACCTCGGAGCCGGCCTGCGTGAACCGGAAGATGTTGTCGACGAACAGCAGCACGTCCTGCTTCTGTACGTCGCGGAAGTACTCCGCCATCGTCAGGGCTGCCAGCGCGATGCGCATACGGCAACCCGGCGGCTCGTCCATCTGCCCGAACACCAGCGCGGTGTCCTTGAGGACGTTCGCCTCTTCCATTTCGAGGTAGAGGTCGTTGCCCTCACGCGTGCGCTCACCCACACCGGCGAACACTGAGACGCCGCTGAACTCCTGGGCGACCCGCCGGATCATCTCCTGGATGATGACCGTCTTGCCGACGCCGGCGCCGCCGAACATCCCGATCTTGCCGCCGCGGACGTACGGCGCGAGCAGGTCGATGACCTTGATGCCGGTCTCGAAGACCTCGGTCTTCGACTCCAGCTCGTCGAACTTCGGCGCGTCACGGTGGATCGGCCAACGCTCCTCGATCTCGAGCGAGTCCGCCTTGGCGTCAAGCGGCTCTCCGAGGACGTTCCAGACGTGGCCCTTGGTGACGTCACCGACCGGCACGCTGATCGCCGATCCGGTGTCGATGACCTCTGTGCCGCGCACGACACCGTCGGTCGGCTGCATGGAGATCGTGCGCACCATGTTGTCGCCGATGTGCTGGGCCACTTCAAGGGTGATGGTGCGGGTCTCGTCGCCGATCGTCCGCTCGAGGTGCAGCGCGTTGTTGACCTCGGGCATGTTGTCGGGCGCGAACTCGACGTCGACGACCGGCCCGATCACGCGTACGACGCGGCCCGGGCTGCGGCCATTGGCACCGCCCTTGGTGCTGTCCTGAACCATGGTTGTCATCAGTAGTCGTCACTCCCGGTTGCCGCGAGGGCGTCGGCGCCGCCGACGATCTCGGAGATTTCCTGCGTGATTTCTGCCTGGCGCGCCGAGTTGGCGAGCCGCGTGTAGGTCTTGATCAGATCTTCCGCGTTGTCCGTCGCGGCCTTCATGGCGCGTCGCCGGGCCGCGGACTCCGACGCTGCAGACTGCAGCAGCGCGGCGTACACCCGGCTCTCGACATAGCGCGGAAGCAGCGCGTCGAGCACGGCCTCGCCCGATGGCTCGAACTCGTAGAGGGGCATCGGCCCCTCGGGCGGCGCCTCCTCCGACTCGACGACGGCGAGCGGCAAGACGCGCACGGCCTTCGGTCGCTGGATCAGCGCCGAGCGGAACTCGGTGAAGACCATGTGGATCTCGTCGACGCCGCCCTCGTCGGTGGGCGTGAGGAACGCTTTGATCAGCTCGTCCGCGACTTCCTTGGCGTTGTCGTACTCCGGCTGCTCGGAGAAGCCGGACCACTCGCCGGCGACCTCACGGTTGCGGAAGCGGTAGAAACCCGCGGCCTTGCGACCGATGAGGTAAGGCACCGGATCCTTGTTCTCGCCGCGCAACAGCTCGGCAAGCTCTTCACCGGTCCGCAGCGCATTGGCGTTGTACGCACCGGCGAGACCACGGTCGCTCGTGATCAGTAGCACCGCTGCGCGTGACGGGTCTTCTTTCGGCGTCGTCAGCGGATGGTCCGTCGACGACTGCGTCGCGACGGCACTGACCGCGCGGGTGATGGCATCGGCGTAGGGCTGCGCAGCCGCGACTCGCTGCTGCGCCTTGACGATGCGCGAGGCAGCGATGAGCTCCATCGCACGCGTGATCTTCTTGGTCGACTGGACCGAGCGGATCCGGCGGCGATAGACGCGGAGCTGTGCACCCACCTATCAGCCTTCCTGGCGCTGGGGTTCGGGTTGCTTGTACTTGGTGACCTGCTCCTGGCCCTCGTCGTCCTTGTCCATCGCGTCGGACTCTTCGTGGCCCGGCTTCACATGGCCGCCCTCTTCGGTCTCGAAGCTCTTCTTGACCTCCGCGACGGCCTTCTCCAAGGAACTGATGCTGTCTTCGGAGAGCTGGCCGGTGTCGGTGATCGCGTCGTACACGCCCTGGTGGTGCTGTGCGACGTAGTCGAGCAGCTCCTGCTCGAACTTGCGGATGTCGTCGACGGGGAGGCCGTCGAGTTGACCGTTCGTGCCGGCCCAGATGGACACGACCTGACGCTCGACGGGGTACGGCGTGTACTGCGGCTGCTTCAGCAGCTCGACGAGCCGCGAGCCGCGCTCGAGCTGCGCCTTGCTCGCCTTGTCCAGGTCTGAACCGAACGCAGCGAACGACTCGAGCTCGCGGTACTGCGCGAGGTTGAGCCGCAGCGTGCCGGCCACCGACTTCATCGCCTTGACCTGCGCGTTGCCCCCGACGCGGCTAACACTGATACCGACGTTGATGGCGGGACGCACACCGGAGTTGAACAGGTCGGTCTCGAGGAAGATCTGGCCGTCGGTGATCGAGATGACGTTGGTCGGGATGTACGCCGACACGTCGTTGCCCTTGGTCTCGATGATCGGCAGGCCGGTCATCGACCCACCACCGAGTTCATCGGAGAGCTTCGCGCAGCGTTCGAGGAGCCGTGAGTGCAGGTAGAAGACGTCACCGGGGTAGGCCTCGCGGCCCGGCGGGCGACGCAGCAGAAGGCTGATCGTGCGGTAC
Organism: Actinomycetes bacterium; assembly: GCA_045807285.1. GTDB lineage: Bacteria > Actinomycetota > Actinomycetes > JAWWOW01 > JAWWOW01 > JBJMHR01. The sequence goes on along the minus strand of JBJMHR010000033.1, from coordinate 144,058 downwards.
GCCTCGGCCTGCTTGGACAGGTCGTCGAAGATGATCAGGACGTGCTGGCCCTGGTACATCCAGTGCTGGCCGAGAGCGGAACCGGTGTAGGGCGCGAGGTACTTGAAGCCCGCCGCCATTGACGCGGGCGCCGCGACGATCGTTGTGTACTCCAGCGCGCCGGCGTCTTCGAGCGCGCCACGGACGGTCGCGATGGTCGACCCTTTCTGGCCGATCGCGACGTAGATGCACTTGACCTGCTTCTTGGGATCGCCGCTCTTCCAGTTGTCGCGCTGGTTGATCACGGTGTCGATGGCGACAGCGGTCTTGCCGGTCTGCCGGTCGCCGATGATTAGCTGGCGCTGACCGCGCCCGATGGCGGTCATGGCGTCGATGGCCTTGATGCCGGTCTGCATCGGCTCCTTCACGGGCTGGCGCTGCACAACCGTCGGCGCCTGCGTCTCCAGGAGGCGGCGCTCCTCGGCGGCAATGTCGCCCTGGCCGTCGAGCGGACGACCCAGGGGGTCGATCACGCGGCCGAGGAACGCGTCGCCGACGGGCACGGAGAGGATCTCGCCGGTACGGCGTACCTCTTGGCCCTCCTCGATGTGCGAGTAGTCACCGAGAAGCACGCAACCGATCTCGCGGACGTCGAGGTTCAGGGCGAGGCCGCGCAGGCCACCTTCGAACTCCAGCAGCTCGTTCGTCATGGCCGAGTGCAGACCCTCGACGCGCGCGATGCCGTCGCCGACCTCGGTGACGCGGCCGACCTCTTCGCGGGTGCTTTCCGGTTCGTAGGACTGGACGAAGCGCGACAGCGCGTCGCGAATCTCCTCCGGCCGGATCGACAACTCGGTCATGTGGACTCTTCCTTTTCGATGATGGTGAAAGTCAGCCGGCGATGCGCCGGCGGGCGATCTCGACTCGGTGCCGCACACTGCCGTCGATGACTTCGTCGCCGACCCGCACGGTGACACCACCGAGCAGCTCCGGATCGACGGTGACCTGCACCTGGATGTCGCGAGCGTACGTGCGCGTCAACGCCGTTCGGAGTTGCTCCTCTTGCTCATCGCTGAGTGGGATCGCCGACCAGACTTCGGCGATGAGCCGGTTGCGGCGCTCGGCGGCAAGCTTGACGAAGTCTTCGAGTGCACGATCGAGGCTGCGCCCGCGCGGGTTCGCAACGGCCTCCCGCGCGAGCCGCAAAGTGACGGGACGCACCTTGCCTTCGAGCACGGATGTGAGCAGCTGCTCACGCGGCTCGGCGGGCATTGTCAGGTCCTGCAATGCCACCAGCAGCTCGGGCTCTCGCTGGAGGATCCGGGAAAATCGGAACAGCTCGTCCTCGACGTCGTCGAGGTGGCCTTCCTTCTCCGCCGCGGCGAGCGCCGCGATCACACCGAGGGTGTCGGTCGCATCGACCAGGTCGCGGGGCCGAGACCAGCGCGAGGTGATCAGGGCGTGCACGATGTTCATGGCCGGCGTGGAGAACCGCGCGCGGAGCAGTTCGTCGGCAAGGCCGATTTTGGCTGCCGACGGCAACGATGCGTCTGAGAACGCTCGGCGCAGTGAGCCTTCGGCATGCATCAGGCCGGCGAAGCCGAACAGGTCGTCGCCTTCCCGGCTGAGCTCGTCGGCCGCGAGCCCCGCCGACGCCTGCTCGAGCTTGTCGACGGCGTCGGCGTACGACTGCCGACTGGCCCCGACGAACGCAAGCGACATGTCAGCCGGCCTGACCTGCCGTGTCGGTACCGGCACCGGCACCGGCACCGGCACGCTCACCAGATGCCTCTTCCACCTCGGCGATGAAACGGTCGACCGTCCGCCGCTGACGTGCGTCGTCCTCCAAGGACTCCCCCACGATGCGGGTTGCCAGCTCAACGGCGAGCGTGCCGATCTCGGTCCGCAGCTCACGCATGGCGCGCTGGCGCTCGATCTCCATCTGCCGCTGGTTAGCGGCGGCGATGTTCGCGGCGTCTTCCCGCGCCTTTGCTTCGAGCTCCTTGCGGATGCGCTGCCCGTCGGCCCTGGCTTGCTCGCGCATCTGCGTCGCCTCATGGCGGGCCTCGGCCAGCGCGTCCTTGTACTCCTGCTCGGCCTGCTCGAGCTTCTCGCGGGCTTCCTTGCTCTCTTCGATCTGCCTGCGGATCAGCTCCTGCCGCTCGTTCATCGATTTCTGCAGCGGCGGTACGACGTACTTGTAGATCGCCCACAAGATGATCAGGAACGCGAAGAGCTCAGCGATGAACGTGCCGTTGGGAACCAGGAAGTTGCTGGCGAGGTACTTGTCGGTGTGCATGAGCCGTCAGTCCGCCTACTTGGCGAGGACGAAGACGAAGTAGCCCATGAACGCGAGGTTGATGAAGTACATGGCCTCCACCAGACCGACCGTGATGTAGAACAAGGTCGAAAGCCGGCCGGCTGCCTCCGGCTGCCGCGCCACGCCGGCGATGTACTGGCTGCCGGCGAGACCGTCACCGATGGCCGCGCCGATGGCGCCGCCGCCGAGGGCGATGCCACCGCCGACCATTGCGCCGGCGACGGCTACTGCGTGGGTCATGTCCTTTACTGCCATGTGCTTCTCTCTCCTAGCGTGTGGTCGGTCAACGTCAGTGGCCCCCCTCGTTCACCGCAAAGCTGAAGTAGACGATGGTGAGCAACGAGAAGATCAGCGCCTGGATCCCGCCGATGAACATGTCGAACAGCTTCCAGATGACGGTGGGAAGCCAGAGGACGTACGACGGGAACAAGCCGATCAAGGCAATCATCAGCCCGCCCGCGAACAGGTTGCCGAACAACCGGAGCGCGAGAGACAGCGGTTTGGCGACTTCTTCGATTCCGCGGAACGGGATGAGCCAGCGCGGGGCTCCCGTGAAGCTCTTCACATAACCCGAGAGCCCCTTCTTGCGGACTCCGGTGACGTGGGCCCATCCGACCACGAGCAACGCCATCGCCGCCGTGAGGTTGATGTCAGAGGTCGGTGACGGGACGTGCTCCTGCGTCGGGACGACCTCGACCCAGTTGGCGATGAGGATGAACGCGAACAACGTAACGGCGAGCGGCACGACGAACGGCGCGGACTTGATGCCCATCGCCGTCTCAACCTGGTCCTGCACGTAGTTGACGAGCGTCTCGAAGGCGAGTTGAAGCTTGTTCGGCACTCCGGGGGTCACCCGAGAGGCCATGTAGAGGCCGAGCCCGACGAGGATCGCGCCGGCAATCACCGTCGCGAGCAACGTGTCGCTGTTGATGGTGAGCCCGAACACAGTGATAGTCGGGTGCTCACCGACCTTGATGTCCGCGCTGGCGAACACCGCTGCCGTCATCATCCGCGACGAAGCTCCCGCATCGTGGCGCCGGCGGTGGCGGCAGTGCCGAGCAGCTGGTAAGCCGCGAGCCCGAGCAGAACCACCCATCCAGTGGGCCGGGCCAGGAAGGCGATCGCCAGCGCGACGAACGTCACGAGCGCCAAGCGACGAAGCGAGCTGCGCACGATGCCGGCTCGGTCGACATCCGCTGAAACGGCCATCCACACGGCGGCCATCTGGGCCCCCATGCCGTTGGCCGCGCCGAGGAGCAGCCCACCGGCGAACAGGACACCTGCCCAGACGTGCCCAAGCAGCCCGGCGACGATGATCGCCGCCAGCCCGAGGCACACCGGGAGCACGGCCAAGCGCGCTCCGCGCCGCACCATGCCCGGACCTGGACGGACCAGGGCAGGGGTGGCGCCGTCAGGGGCGAGCGGCCCAGCGACAGGTGGCGAAGCCATCCCCGGGGCTCTCCATTCGTCAAAGATCTAGCAAAAGGGGGCTGCTGACCGGTTCAACCATCGAGGTGGCGACGTACCTCGATGATCGTGCCGAAGATGCCGAGCACGATACCTGACGCCAATCCGAGCAAAACGAACACCGGAGCCGTCCCGAGCCAGCGGTCGACGAACCAGCCGACGGCCATGCCCGCTGTCATCGAGCACGCGATCACCAGGCCGAGGCCGAGCAACCCGGTGAGACTGGGCTCTTTCACGAAGTCACGAGCACCTGGTCAGGAGCCGGCGTCGTCGGCAGGGCGAGTCAGCCGGGTCCACGTGAGCACCACAGCCACGATCAAGCCGACGATCAAGCCGAGCAATGACAGCAACGGTGCGCTCTGCGCGACGCGGTCGAGCAACCAGCCGAGCAGGATGCCGATCGCGACCGCTGCGACATCGAGGACCACCACAGTGAGCACGTCGGCGGTCGTGATCGGGCGGACTGTGTTACGGGCCATGGGAGCTCCGGCGAATCGTGCGTGCGCGTGGAAGGCTGCTGACGAGGATGACGACCACGCCGACGCCGACCGCTAGCGCCACCACCAGCATCGGGCCGTGCGCGAGCGAGACCGACACCACGCTGAAGGCGAACAGCGCGGCCCAGAAGTACATCAGGAGGACGGCTCGCGTCTGCGAATGACCGATCTCGAGCAGTCGGTGATGCAGGTGGCTCTTGTCCGGCGCGAACGGTGACCGGCCACGAACGCTTCGTCGTACGACGGCGAGCACGAAGTCGAGCACCGGCACGAGCAGGACCAGCAGCGGCAAGAGCAGCGGAAGCGCTGTGGGGAACAGCTCCTGGTTGGCGACGGCACCGGGGTCGAGCTGACCGGTCAACGAGATCACCGATGCCGAGAGCATCAGGCCCAGCACCATTGAGCCCGAGTCCCCCATGAAGATGCGCGCCGGGTTGAAGTTGTGCGGCAGGAAACCCAGGCACGCGCCGATGAGCACGGCGCTGATCAGCGTGGGCGGGTTGGCACGGTCGATCCCCTTCAACACCGCGAGCGAGTAGGCGTAGGCGAACAGCGCGATCGCGGCGATGCCCACCACGCCGCTCGCTAACCCGTCGAGGCCGTCGATGAAGTTCACCGCGTTGATGATGATGACGACGATCAGCACGGTCGCGAGCGCACCGAGCTGCTGCCCGGGCACGAGCGTGTTGCCGTCCGGCTCGGGGATCCACAGCAGCTGCACGCCCTCGAGCACGAGCACACCGGCAGCGAGGATCTGCCCGGCGAGCTTGGTCAGCGGGTCGAGGTTGAACCGGTCGTCGATGACACCGAGCGCACACACGAGGCCGCCGGCGAGCAACACCGCCTTCGTGTCGGACGAGTCCTGAAACGTCGAATGCAGCTTGGGCAGACGTGCAGCGACGAGAACCGCCGCGCAGATCCCGCCGTAGATCGCGAGCCCACCCAGCCGTGGGGTCGGGATGGCGTGTACGTCGCGGTCGCGAACAGCGGCCAGCGTGCCGGTGCCCACTGCGATGCGGCGGGCGATCGGGGTGAGGAGGTACGTGACGGCGGCCGCCACCGCGAGAACGAGGAGGTACTCGCGCACGGTGGCGGTTACTCAGCCGCGGGGGTACGCCGGATGGCGCTGCACGAGCGTCGTCACCACGGCGCGGATCTCCGCCGCTGCGCTCCCGTCCTCATCTCGAACTGCGCGACCGATGAGGCTCGCGACTTCTTTCATGTCACCTTCGGTCATGCCCTGCGTGGTCACCGACGGGGTGCCGACGCGGATGCCCGAGGCGACCGCGGGAGGCGCGGGGTCGAATGGAATCGCATTCTTGTTGAGCGTGATGCCGGCGGCGTCGCACCGAGCCTCGGCGTCCTTGCCGGTGACGCCGAGCTCTTGCAGGTCGAGCAACGCGAGGTGGGTGTCAGTGCCACCGGCGACCGGCCGCAGTCCCTCCCCCGCCAGGCCCTCGGCGAGCGTCCTCGCGTTGGCGATCACCTGCCGCGCGTAGTCCTGGTACGCCGGGGCCGCCGCCTCCTTGAGCGCGACTGCCTTGGCGGCGACCGCATGCATGAGCGGTCCGCCCTGCGAGAACGGGAAGACGGCCTTGTCGATCTTCTGTGCAAGGTCCTCGCGGCAGACGATCATGCCGCCGCGCGGCCCGCGCAGCACCTTGTGCGTTGTGAATGAGACGACGTCGGCGTGCGGTACCGGACTCGGGATCGCTTTGCCCGCGACTAGGCCGATGAAGTGTGCGGCGTCGACCACCAGCTTCGCGCCGACCTCGTCGGCGATCGAGCGGAAGGCCTCGAAGTCGATCAGGCGCGGGTACGCCGTGCCGCCGCAGATGATCATCTTGGGCTGGTGCTGGCGGGCAAGGTCGCGGACCTGGTCGTAGTCGATCTGTTCGGTGTCGGGCCGGACTTCGTACGGCACGGTGTTGAACCACTTGCCGGAGAAGTTGACCTTGCTGCCGTGCGTGAGATGGCCGCCGTGTGGCAGTGACATCGCGAGCACGGTGTCGCCCGGCGCGCAGATCGCGGCGTAGACCGCAAGGTTGGCGCTCGCGCCGCTGTGCGGCTGCAGGTTGGCGTGCTCGCAGCCGAACAGCTCCTTCGCCCGGGCGATGCCGATCACCTCGGCCTTGTCCACTTCGGCGCAGCCGCCGTAGTAGCGCCGGCCCGGATAGCCCTCGGCGTACTTGTTGGACAGCGTGCTGCCGAGCGCGGCGAGGACGGCGGGCGAGGTGAAGTTCTCACTTGCGATCAGCTGCAGCCCGCCACGCAACCGGTCGAGCTCGCCCAGGATGACGTCGGCAATCTCGGGGTCGGTTGCCTGCAGCTCGCCGAAGTCCGGTCCCCAGAACGGGACGTGGCTGTCAGTCATCACACGGCTCCTCGGGGACGATGGCGGTGGTCCCACTCTACGGGGGCTGAGCGTGGCGGTCGGCGCATTTGCGGCGTTGCACAGTCTTTGGTCATGGCCGGGTTGGCGCGCGTTCCACGCCATCGGAACGGCGGTGACCGGTGATCATGGCGCGAGGTCAGGCACCACTGCACGGAGGCGTTCGCGATCGAGCGCGCCGGTGCGCAGAACGCGCGGCTGGTCGGCGGTGAGGTCGACGATCGTGGAGGGCGTGTTCGACGCACACGGGCCGCCGTCGAGGTAGACCGCGACATCCTCGCCGAGCATTTCGCACGCCGAGGCAACTGTGGTCGCGGGCGGCTCGCCGCTGCGATTCGCGCTACTGATCGCGAGCGGACCGGTTTCGCTGATCAACGCGAGAGCCAGCTCATGGTCGGGCATCCGCAGCGCGACCGTGCCACGTGTGTCGCCGAGATCCCAGGCAAGACCCGGTGTGTGCCTGACCACGATCGTGAGCGGTCCGGGCCAAAACGCGTCAACGAGTCGCTGGCCCGCGTCGGAGAGCGAGCCCGCGAGCGCCGTGACCATCGGCTTCGACGAGACCAGAACGGGCACCGGTAGGTCGCGACCACGCCCCTTTGCTGCGAGCAACGCATCGACTGCGGGCGCAGTGAACGCGTCCGCGCCGAGGCCGTAGACCGTGTCGGTCGGGACGACGACGAGCTCGCCGCGGCGAAGCGCAGACATCGCAGCGCCGAGGCCGCGCTCGCGCTGCACCGGATCGGTGCAGTCGAAGGTCAGGCTCATCGCGCCCGGCCCGTGCTGAACCGGTCGCGGCCGGTCAGGTCGCGATGGTCCGCGACGTCGGTGAACCCTGCCGCGGCCAGGAGCCCGGTGACCGCTCCGCCCTGATCGTCGCCGTGCTCGACGACGACGTGTCCCCTGGGCCGCAGCAGACGTGTCGCGACGTGCACGACGGCGTCAATGACACCGAGCCCTTCTCCGTCATAGAGCGCGATGTCTGGTTCGAAGTCGCGCACTTCCGGCTGGTCGATGGTGCCGCGAGTGAGGTACGGCGGGTTCGCGACGACGACGTCGACGTCTCCATTGAGGGAGGTCAGGGCGTCGACGACATCGGCGACATGAAGCTGCACCTGCAGTCCGGTCGCGGCAATGTTGCGTGCGGCCCACGCCGCCGCGTCTGCATCGATCTCGACGGCATGCACACGCGCATTAGGTGCTTCCTGCGCGATCGCCAACGCGATCGTGCCCGGGCCGCTGCACAGGTCGACGACCACCGGTGCGTCGATCGTCCGAGCTGTGTCGATCGCCCAACCCGCGACAAGCTCGGTCTCCGGACGCGGAATGAACGCGCCCGGACCGACCAGCACGTCGAGGTGACGAAAAGGTGCGCTGCCCACGAGGTACTGCAGCGGTTCGCGCGTGGTGCGTCGGCGTACCAAGGCACTGAACGTCTCGAACTGCTGACCAGTGAACATCGGCGCGGACGCGAGCTCGGACCGCCCTACGCCGAGCACATGTGCGGCGAGCACCTCGGCCTCATGCTGAGCGGAGTCGACCCCCGCTTCTGCGAGAGCCGCGGCGGCGTCTCCAATGACTGCGCTGCGAAAGGCGGTCGCCGACGGCCTCATGTCGCAGCCGCTAGTCGCTCGGCGGTGTCTGCCTCGGTCAGCGCTTCGACGACACCGTCGAGGTCGCCGTCGAGGACCTGGTCGAGGTTGTGGGCCTTGTAGCCCACGCGGTGGTCGGAGATCCGGTTTTCCGGGAAGTTGTAGGTCCGCACGCGTTCACTTCGGTCCACGGTACGCACCTGGCTGCTGCGCTGAGCGCTCTCTTCCGCAGCTCGGTCGGCCAGCGCCTGCGCGAGCAGTCGTGCGCGCAGGATCCGCATCGCCGACTCCTTGTTCTGCAGCTGGCTCTTCTCGTTCTGACACGAGACGACGATGCCGGTGGGCACGTGCGTGAGCCGCACGGCGGAGTCGGTGGTGTTCACGCTCTGGCCGCCAGGACCGGACGACCGGTAGACGTCGACGCGCACATCGTTCGGGTCGATCGTGACGTCGACCTCCTCCGCTTCGGGCAACACGAGCACACCGGCGGCGCTGGTGTGGATCCGCCCTTGCGACTCGGTCACCGGTACGCGTTGTACACGGTGTACGCCGCCCTCCCACTTCAGCCGGCGGTACGGCGAATCCTGGTTCGGCTTCGCCTTGACCGCGACGCTGACGTCTTTGTAACCCCCGAGATCCGACTCCGTCGCGTCGATGATCTCGGTGCGCCAACCCTGGCGTTCGGCGTACCGCAGATACATGCGCAACAGGTCGCCGGCGAAGAGGGCTGACTCCTCGCCGCCCTCCCCCGCCTTGATCTCGAGGATCACGTCCTTGTCGTCCGCCGGGTCGCGAGGGGCGAGCAGCAGCGCGAGCTTGTCGGCGAGCGCGTCTCGGTCTGCTTCGAGGCGGCCGGCCTCGTCATGGAACGACGAGTCCTCGCGCGCGAGCTCACGTGCCGTACCGAGGTCGTCCGCTGCTGCCCGCCAGGCTCGGTAGGTGTCGATGATCGGCGACAGCTCCGCGTATCGACGACCGAGAGTGCGCGACCTCGTCTGGTCCGCGTGGAGGGCCGGGTCGGCGAGCTGACGCTCGAGTTCGGCATGCTCATCAACGAGTGCCTGCACTGACTCGAACATCGGCTACCTCCTTCCGGGCCTCAGACATGACGAACGGCGCCGGCCGGCGGGCTGAGGCCCGCCGTCCGGCGCCGTGGTCAAGCTACTTCTTGGCGTACCGCTTCTCGAACTTCTCCACGCGGCCACCGACATCGAGAATCTTCTGCTTACCGGTGTAGAAGGGATGGCAAGCGGAACAGACCTCGGCGTGGATCGCACCGCCCGCAGCGGTGCTGCGCGTGGTGAACGTGTTCCCGCAGCTGCAGGTAACCGTGGTCTCGACGTACGTCGGGTGGATCTCGGGTTTCACGGGTGGCTCCTTGTATTGGCCGCTCGAATCAGTGTGCCAGAGCGGCTGTTCAACCCAACAGGATTCACCTGTCCGACATTCCCGAGCGCAGGCCCTCCGAGCTGGCTTAGTAAGTGTTGCTGGTGCAGCTGGTCGCCGTGACGCCGCCGCCCGTGCTGTCGTAGTACCAGTTCACGTTGCCGCTGTTGACGGCGGTGTTCTTGGCCGTCAGGCAGAAGCCGGTCACGCCCGAAGCCGCCAGCGCGATGGTGTTGTTCTTGCTCAGGGAGACCACGTCGGTGCCGACCGTGACGGTGCCGGTGCCACCGGCGGTCACGGCGCTCGCGTAGGTCTGGTTGTCGACGAAGTACGTCTCCATCTCGTTCGCCACCGTACGCAGGTCGGACTTCTCCGAGGCCTCGTACGCCTTCTTCCGCTGGTTCAGGAAGACCGGGATGGCGATCGCAGCGAGGATGCCGATGATGATGATGACCACGAGGAGCTCGATGAGGGTGAAACCGCCCTCACGCTCCTCCATGGCCTTGCGGATCCGAGCAAGCATGACTGTCCTCCAAGAACGAATCAGTGCCGCGCCGTGACGTCGTCGTCCGGCGTGCCTCCTGATCCGCAGGAGATCCGGTGAGGCGGCCCGGCTGACCACAGAGTTGGCCTGGGTCCCGTGGCTTTGCGACCCCGCCTTACGGCGGGTGTGCCTTGACTCGCCGACGCAGCAATTCCCTGTGACTCATCGGCCAGGTGTCCCGGTGGGCACTAGGCCGGATGGGCGGTAAGACGGGGTAAAGCGCTACGCCGTTCGGCCCAGTGGATCCGTTGTGGTGCCGCAGAAGCGGACTATTCTCCCGGGCCGACCGTCGTCTTCTGGATCTGCATCAAGAACTCGACGTTGCTCTGCGTCTGCTTCATCTTCTCGATGAGCAGCTCGAGCGCTTGTTGCATCTCGAGCGCATGAAGGACCCGCCGCAGCTTCCAGACGATCTGCAGCTCCTCGGTCCCCATGAGGATCTCTTCCTTGCGGGTACCGGAGGCATCGACGTCGATGGCAGGGAAGACCCGCTTGTCCGCGATCTTGCGGTCGAGCTTGAGCTCCATGTTGCCGGTGCCTTTGAACTCTTCGAAGATCACCTCGTCCATCCGCGAACCGGTCTCGACGAGCGCTGTCGCGAGGATCGTCAGCGAGCCACCGTTTTCGATGTTGCGGGCAGCACCAAAGAAACGCTTCGGCGGATAAAGCGCGGTCGAGTCGACACCACCGGAGAGGATTCGCCCGGATGCCGGCGCCGCGAGGTTGTAGGCACGGCCCAGTCGAGTGATCGAGTCGAGCAGTACGACGACGTCGTGGCCAAGTTCCACGAGGCGCTTGGCGCGCTCGATCGAGAGCTCGGCGACGGTCGTGTGGTCCTCGGCCGGCCGGTCGAACGTCGACGCGATGACCTCACCTTTGACCGAACGCTGCATGTCGGTCACTTCTTCGGGTCGCTCGTCGACCAGCACGACCATGAGGTGACACTCGGGGTTGTTCGCCGTGATCGCGTTGGCAATTGCCTGCAGCACCATCGTCTTGCCGGCCTTCGGCGGCGACACGATCAGCCCGCGCTGACCCTTACCGATCGGCGCGATCAAATCGATGATGCGCGTGGTCAGCTGAGCGGGGTCGTGCTCGAGGCGCAACCGGTCCTGCGGATAGAGCGGCGTCAGCTTGGTGAACTCGATGCGCTTGCGTGCATCTTCGGGGTCGACACCGTTGACGGTGTCGAGGCGAACGAGCGCGTTGAACTTCTCGCGGCGTTCTCCTTCGCGCGGCTGCCGCACCGCACCGGTGATCGCGTCGCCCTTGCGCAACGCGTTCCGGCGTACTTGTGCCAGTGACACATAGACGTCGTTCGGGCCGGGGAGATATCCCGAGGTCCGCACGAACGCGTAGTTGTCGAGGATGTCGAGGATGCCGGCGACCGGGATGAGCACATCGTCTTCGGCGATCTGAGGTTCGGTTTCGTACTGCTCACGGGGACGATTGCGGTTGCGCTCGCGGAACCGGCCGCGGCGGCGACGGTTGCCCCCGTCGTCATCGCGCCAGTTCTGGCCGCCCGGGCCACTCTGACCGCCCTGCCGGCCCTGGCCACCTTGACCTTGTCCGCCGCTTTGACCACCTTGGCGCTGCTGGTACTGGCCCTGACCCTGGGGACGGTCGCCCTGCGGGCGGTCCGGTCGACGGTCCTGACCACCCTCGCGCGGGCGCTCGCTTCCGCCGTTGCTCGCGGTGGAGTCGGTGTCGATGGACGTGTTCTCAGCGCTTTCGGCCGACCCGCCGTCGCGGCGCTGGCCACCCGTGCTGCCGCCGCGTTGCTTTGCCTGGATGGCCTCGATCAGTTGGCCCTTCGGCATGCGCGCGGTGCCGGTGATGCCGAGACCTGCCGCCATTGAGCGAAGTTCCGGCAGCACCATGGCGGACAAGCCGTCGCCACGGGCACGCCGCGCCGACGTCGGCTTCGAGCCGTTGGCGGACGCTGTCGCCGCGCCGTCGGCTGTCGTCGACGTCGTTGTTTCGTTGATGGTGTCGCTCACGGTGATCCTTTCCGGGATCCAACCGATCGTCCGGGGCCGGTGCCTGAGGACGTGGAAGGAAGCGCGACCTGTACGGCTCGCAGCAGGCTCGCTTCGGAGATCCGCCGGTGCCACCAAGGGTCGGAGCACCGGAACGGGTCAGCCGGGGTTTCCGCGGGAGGCCGATCATCAGGCCTCTCGCCGCATTCGAGCGAGCGAACGGGCCGCCAGGGCGGCTGCGGTAAACCATAACACCGCAGTGGCCGCGGATCATCCCACCTTCGGCAGATCGTTCCTATGCATCGATCGGCAGGACACGTGCGCCCTCGCGGTCGATCTCGAGCCGGCGTACCTCGAACGTCGTCCCGGCCAGACCCGCGGCGGCTTGGGCGTCCGACTCAGAGGTCAGCGCGAGGACAGTCGGGCCGGCTCCGGAGATGACCGCCGGGATGCGCGCGGCGCGGAGCTTCTCCATCAGCTTGGCGCTGCGCGGCATTGCCGGCGCCCGGTAGTTCTGATGCAGCCGGTCCTCGGTCGCGGCGAACAACAGGTCGGGCCGACGCGCCATCGCCTCGACGAGAAGTGCCGATCGCCCCGCGGCGGTAGCGGCATCGGCATGTGGAACCGACTCCGGCAGCATCCGACGTGCTTTGCTCGTTGACCCGTGCGTGGCCGGCACGAATACCGTCGGCATCAGAGCGCTGCTCGTCTCCAACATCACGCACTTCGGCCCGTCGCCGTCGCGCCACGCCAGTGTCAGACCGCCGTACAGACAAGCAGCGACATTGTCGGGATGGCCCTCCAACTCGCTCGCCAGCGCGAGTAGCGCATTGTCATCGAGGCGCTCCGGACCACCGACCACCACCGAGCGGGCGGCGTACAAACCGGAGACAACAGCGGCAGCGGACGAGCCCAGTCCGCGTGACTGCGGGATGCGGTTCGCGCACACGACTTCGAGACCTCGGGGCTGACCACCGAGTATGTCGAAGGCCCTCGTCATCGCCTTGATGACAAGGTTGCGACGATCGCGGCGTAAGTCGTCGGCGCCCTCACCTGCGATGTCGAGGGCGAGCCCGCTCTCTGCAACGCGAATGACGACGTCGTTGTAGAGAGACAGGGCGAGACCGAACGCGTCGAAGCCAGGTCCGAGGTTCGCACTGGATGCGGGCACGCGCACCCGTAGCGGACCTGCGCGGAAAGCGGGACGAGCCATTCAGCCCATCACCAGCCCGAGTGCGTCCGCAGCGGCTTTCGCGTCCGCTGCAATCGTGACCGGTTTCGGAGCGCCCGCAATCGCCCAGTCGGGATCTTTCAGACCGTTGCCGGTAACCGTGCAGACCACGCGATGCCCGGCTTCGAGCGAATCGTCAGCGCGCGCCTGCAAGAGGCCGGCGACGCTCGCGGCCGACGACGGTTCGACGAAGACACCTTCGGAACGAGCGAGCAGTCGGTACGCCTCGAGGATCTGCCGGTCGGTGACCGCGTCGATCGCGCCGCCGGACTCGTCGCGTGCTGCGAGTGCTTGCTGCCATGACGCCGGGTTGCCGATGCGGATCGCCGTCGCGATGGTCGTTGGTTTCGCAACCGGCGCGCCGAGCACGATCGGTGCGGCGCCGGATGCCTGAAAGCCGCGCATGACCGGCCGATGCGTGATGCGACCGGCGTCGGCTTCTTCGGTGTAACCGCGCCAGTACGCCGTGATGTTGCCGGCGTTGCCGACCGGCAGGCAATGCACGTCGGGTGCGTCACCGAGCACATCAACGATCTCGAATGATGCGGTCTTCTGGCCTTCGATGCGAAAGGCATTGACCGAGTTGACGAGCGACACGGGGTAACCGTCTGCGAGATCGCGCGCCAACGTCAGACAGTCGTCGAAGTTGCCGTCGACCTCGAGCAGCCGTGCCCCGTGCACGAGCGCTTGAGCGAGCTTGCCGAGCGCGATCTTCCCGGTCGGGACGAGCACTGCGCAGATCATGCCTGCGCGGACGGCGTACGCCGCTGCACTCGCGCTCGTATTACCCGTGCTCGCGCAGATGACGGCACGCGCTCCTTCTTCGGCTGCCTTGCTGATCGCGACAGTCATGCCGCGGTCCTTGAACGAACCGGTCGGGTTGGCGCCTTCGACCTTGAGCCACACTTCACAGTCCGTCAGTTTCGACAGCTCGAGCGCCGGCAGCAGCGGCGTGCCACCTTCGAGCAACGTCACGACCGGAGTGCGCTCACTGACCGGAAGCCGTTCGCGATACTCCTCGATCACGCCACGCCAAGGACGGGCGTGGCCGACAGCCGTGGTCATCCCGCCTCGCCCTCGACCCGCATGACACTCGCGACCGCGCGCACGACGTCGAGACCGCGTAGCTCGTCGACCGTGCTTGCCAACGCAGCGTCGGTCGCCTGGTGGGTGACCAGGACGAGTGTCGCGTCGTCGCCGTGTCCTTCCTGGTGCACGGTTCGGATGGAGACATCGTGACGGGCGAAGGCTTCCGCGACGTGGGCGAGCACACCGGCCTTGTCGGCGACCTCGAGGCTCACGTGGCACCGGGTCACCGTCTCACCCATCGGTGAGATGCGCAGATCGGCGTACGCCGACTCACCGAACCCGCGCGCACCAGACAACCGGTTGCGCGCGGCAGCTACGAGGTCACCAAGAACAGCACTCGCTGTTGGTGCGCCGCCGGCACCCTTGCCGTAGAACATCAGCTGGCCCGCTGCCTGCGCTTCGACGAAGACCGCGTTGTACGCGTCGCGCACGCCGGCAAGGGGGTGGCTGCGCGGGATCATTGCCGGGTGGACGCGGACACCGACGGCTCTGCCGTCGACCGCAACCTCTGCGATCGCCAGCAGCTTCACGACGCAGCCCATGCGCTTCGCGCTCGCGACGTCGGCGGCCGTGACGTCGGCAATTCCCTCGCGGTGCACGTCCGCCGCAGTAACGCGGGTGTGGAACGCGAGGCTCGCGAGGATCGCGGCCTTCGCCGCCGCGTCGAAGCCGTCGATGTCGGCAGAGGGATCGGCCTCCGCGTAACCGAGCGCGGTCGCCTCTTCGAGCGCTTCTGCGAAACCGGCCCCGGTCTCGTCCATGCGAGACAGAACGAAGTTGGTGGTGCCGTTGACGATGCCGAGCACGCGATGGATTCGGTCGCCGGCGAGCGAGTCGCGCAACGGACGTAGCAGCGGTATTGCGCCCGCGACGCTCGCCTCGAAGTACAGGTCCGCATTCGTCGCGCGGGCGGCGTCGTACAACGTCGCGCCGTCTTCCGCGAGCAGGGCCTTGTTTGCCGTAACGACCGATGCGCCACGTTGCAACGCACTGAGCAAGAGCGCTCGCGCGGGCTCAATGCCACCGATCACCTCGACAACGACTTCCACGTCATCACGTGCGACCAGCCCCGCGGCGTCCGAGGTGAACAGCGACGAGTCGACGGGGAGGTCGCGCATGCGGTCGGGACGACGTACGGCGATGCCGACGAGCTCCACGGGAGCGCCGACGCGAGAGGTGAGGTCGGCGCGGTGGTCGTGCAGAAGACGGACGACCTCACTGCCGACGACGCCGCAGCCGAGGAGGGCGACCTTGAGCGGTGCGGTCACGGCTCGACGTCCAGCCGGAGCAGGTCGTCCTCGGTCTCCCTGCGGACGATCACGCGGGCCTGTCCATCGCGTACGGCAATCACCGGGGGGCGGGGCATGTGGTTGTAGTTGTTCGCCATCGACCGGTGGTAGGCGCCGGACGCCGGCACAGCGATGAGGTCACCGGGCGCGAGGTCCTCAGGTAGCGCCACGTCTTTGACGACGATGTCGCCGGACTCACAATGCTTGCCGCACACCGTCACATGCGCCGGCTTCGCTGTCGATGTGCGCGAGGCAAGAGTTGCAGTGTAGTGCGCGTCGTACAACGCGGTGCGGATGTTGTCGCTCATGCCGCCGTCGACACTGACGTACGTGCGCAGTCCGGGTAGCTGCTTGACCGTGCCGATCTCGTACAGCGTGATCGTGCTGGGTCCGACAATCGCTCGGCCCGGCTCCACAGCGAGGCGCGGCACCGTGAGTCCCGCGCTGTCACACTCCCGCCGCACGATGTCGCGCAGTCGCTCGGCGGCTTCGGTGACGTCCATCGGCAGGTCGGCTTCGGTGTAGGCGATCCCGAGGCCACCGCCGAGGTTGAGCTCACCCAACTCGACGCCGTGTTCACGCTTGACCTCGGCGAGCAGGGCGAGCATTCGGTGCGCAGCTAGTGCGAAGCCTTGCGTCTCGAAGATCTGCGACCCGATATGCGCATGTACGCCGACGAGTTCGACGCTGGACAAGCGGAGCGCGCGGCGGACGGCTTCAGCGGCGGCGCCGGACGCGAGCGAGAAACCGAACTTCTGGTCCTCTTGCCCGGTGGCGACGTATTCGTGAGTGTGCGCCTCCACCCCCGGCGTCACCCGAAGCAGGATGCGCTGGCGCACATCGCTGCGCTCCGCGAGGAACGCCAGCCGCGCGAGCTCTTCGAACGAGTCGACGACCACGCGCCCGACGCCATAGTCCAGTGCGCGTTCGAGCTCACCCGTGGACTTGTTGTTGCCGTGGAAGACGATGCGCTCCGGTGGCACCTCGGCTCGCTGCGCGACGGCCAGCTCACCCCCGGTACACACGTCCAAGCCGAGGCCGGCGTCGATAATCCATCGTGCAACGGCGACACAGAGAAACGCCTTGCCCGCGTAATAGACGTCACCGTCTGCGAACGCGGTCCGCCACTCCGCGCAGCGGCTCAAGAGATCTGCTTCGTCGAGGATGTACGCCGGAGTGCCGAAGCGCTCGGCGAGCTCGATGCAGTCAACGCCACCGATGGTGAGAACACCGTCGGAGCGCCGCGCGGTCCGCGGCCAGATCGCCGGCTCGAGCGCGCTCACGGTTTCGGTGGTCGTCAAAGGATCACATCCGCTCGGGTGCACTCACCCCGAGCAGCCCGAGACCGTTGCCGAGCACGATGCGCGTGGCCTCGCACAGCCAGAGCCGCGCACGGTTGACCTCGGTCGCCGGTTCATCGCCCATGGGCAGCACACGGCAGGCCTCGTAGAACTTGTGGTACGTCCCGGCGAGGGCCTCGAGGTAACGCGCCACACGATGTGGCTCGCGCAGCTCGGCCGCCGACGCGACGACGCGCGGAAACTCACCCAGCTGGCCGAGCAGGTCGCTTTCGCGCTCGTGCGTCAACAGGGATGGGTCATACGAGTCGCCACGCTCGACACCGAGGTCGGCCGCATTGCGACGTAACGAAGCCAGCCGGGCGTGCGCGTATTGCACGTAGAAGACCGGGTTGTCGCTCGTGCGCTTGGCCCACAAGTCGAGGTCGATGTCGATCGCGGAGTCGACGCTGTAGCGAGCGAGCGCGTAACGCGCTGCGTCGACACCGATCGCGTCGACCAGGTCGTTTAGCGTCAGGATTGTGCCCGCGCGCTTGCTCATGCGGACCGGCTCACCGTTGCGGATCAAGTTGACGAACTGCCCGATCAGAACCTCGATGTGCTCGCTCGGCTCATCACCCGCGCACGCTGCGATGGTCTTGAGCCGGCCGACGTAGCCATGGTGGTCGGCGCCGAGCATGTAGAGGCAGCGGTCGAACCCACGCTCCCGCTTGTTGATGTAGTAGGCCGCGTCAGCGGCGAAGTACGTCGGTGAACCGTCGCTCTTGATGAGGACGCGGTCCTTGTCGTCACCGAAGTCGGTAGTGCGCAGCCAGATTGCACCGCCGTCGTCGTACACGTGTCCCTGCTCACGCAACCGGTCGATCGCGTGCTGGACCGCGCCGGACTCGTGCAGTGAGTTCTCATGGAAGTAGACGTCGAAGTCGACACCGAACTCATGCAGGCTCCGCTTGATCTCCGCGAACATCAGCTCGACGCCGTCGGCGCGGAAGACCTCCTGCGCCTGGTCGTCAGGCAACGCGAGCACGTCCGGGTGCTCGGGGACGACGCGTGCGGCGATCTCGTCGATGTAGTCGCCGCCGTAGCCGTCTTCCGGAGTCGGGTTGCCGCGCGCCCGAGCCAGCAATGACTGCGCGAACCGGTCGATCTGAGCTCCGTGGTCGTTGAAGTAGTACTCGCGCGTCACGTCAGCGCCGGAAGCCTCGAGCAGTCGGGCAAGTGAGTCGCCGACCGCAGCCCAGCGCGTGCCACCGAGGTGGAGCGGGCCGGTCGGGTTGGCGGAGACGAACTCGAGGTTGACCTTCTGCTTTGCGAGCACGTCGGTGCTGCCGAAGTACGCACCCGAGCCCACAATCGCGCCGGCGAGTGCGCCCGCCGTCGCACCGTCGAGCTTGATGTTGAGGAAGCCAGGCCCGGCCACGTCGACGCCTGCGATGCCCGGGCTCTCCCGCAACCGCGTGGCGATCAGCTCGGCGACATCGCGTGGCGGGCGGCCTGCCTGTTTGGCCAGCTGCATCGCAACGTTGGTCGCGTAGTCACCGTGCTCGCGATGCCGTGGACGCTCCACCGTGACCTGCTCCGGCACCACCACCGCAACGTCGCCGGCGTCGACGGCGGCAGCAACCGCATTGCGCACGGCGTCAGCGATTTCGAGCGGCGTCACGCAAGCGAGGCTATCGCAGAACATGATCAACTCCGGCGGAGAAAACGCACACCGCCGCGAGGATCAGGCCTCGCCACCTGCCAGTCGGCGAACCGTCTCGACGAGATCGTCTGGATCAAACGGCTTGGTGAGGTACGCATCGACACCGATCTTGTCGCCGCGTTCGATATCCGCCTCCTGAGCGCGCGCGGACAGCAACACAATGCGCACGTAGGAAAGCGAGTCGTCGCTGCGAATGCGCGCGGCTGTCTCCCAGCCGTCCAGCCGGGGCATCATCACGTCGAGGGTCACGACATCGGGCGTGACGTCCTTGATCTTGTCGAGGCAGTCCTGGCCGTCGAAGGCGTTGTGCACGTCGAAGCCTTCGAGCTCGAGGTTCACCGTGATGAGTTGCCGGATCACCTCATCGTCGTCGACGACGAGAACACGTCCCGGCCCGGTGCTCACTTTTTCGAGGCTAGCCGACGCAGGTAACGAGCCACGCAGCGCTTGCTAGCCTCGACCGCGCCTGGCCCTCGTAGCTCAGGGGATAGAGCACCGCCCTCCGGAGGCGGGTGCGCAGGTTCGAATCCTGCCGGGGGCGCCCTCGTGATGGCGACGCCGGCCCCAACCGGCAGCGCGACTGCTCGCCGCCCGTTCAGAGCCAAGCTGCGAGCGGCGTACGGTCGCCCGATGGCCCAAACGACGCTGCCGGGCACCGTCGCCGTCTGGGGTGACATCGCCTGCCCCTGGGCATCGCTCGCTGTGCACCGACTACACGCTGCGCGCACCCGGCTCGGTCTCGACGATCAGGTGCGCATCGACTTGCGCGCCTTTCCGCTCGAGCTCGTCAACGGCCGGTGTACGCCGAAGCGCACGATCGACGCAGAGGTCGCGGCAATCGGCGCACACGAGCCGGCACTGGCCTGGCAGTCCTGGCAGCGCCGGGTGGACGAGTACCCGTCCAGCGTGTTGATCGCGCTCAGTGCTGTCCAAGCAGCGAAAGACGAGTCCGTCGGCGGTCTGCGCGCGAGCGAGGAGATTGATCACGCACTTCGCAAAGCGTTCTACCGCGACAGCAGACCGATCGGCCAGTGGACCGAGGTCTTCGAAGTCGCCATGTCGTGCTCGGGACTCGACACCGACGCGTTGACCGAGGTGATGCTGTCGGGAGCGGGACTGCGAGCGGTCGTGGAGCAACACGACTTCGCCGAGCGGAACGACGTGAAAGGAAGCCCGCATCTGTTCTGCCCGGACGGGTCGGACTTTCACAACCCTGGGATTTCGATGAAGTGGACGAAGGAACAGGGACGGGGGTTTCTGGTCATCGAGAAAGACGATCCCTCGATCTATGACGAGCTCCTCCATCGAGCGGTGGCGTGATGGCCGGCTACTCCGGCACTCCGCTGCCCAAGAAGCTCGGTATCAAGGACGGTCACCGCGTGCTGCTTGCCGGAGCTCCCCCGGCTTTCGAGCTCGACGTCGATGGCGCCGTCGAAGTGCTCCGCCGGCCCAGCCGCCCGCCGTACGACGTGGCGGTCGCGTTCTGCAAGGACAATGCTCAGCTGGTACGCCGGTTCGCCCAGCTGGACGGGACGATGACGACAGCGGGCGCGCTGTGGATCGCCTGGCCCAAGAAGGCGAGTGGAGTGCGCACGGATCTCAACGAGAACGTCGTACGCGATGTCGGGCTAGGTGCCGGGCTCGTCGACGTGAAGGTCTGCGCGATCGACGACACGTGGTCGGGACTGAAGTTCGTGCGACGGTTGCGGGACCGATGACGGAGGCGGTGCCAACGAGCGCCGACGTCGTCGTCGTCGGCGCGGGCCACAACGGCCTGGTTGCTGCGACGCTCCTGGCCCGGGCTGGGTTGCGAGTTGTCGTCTGCGAGCGCTCCGGCGTTCTCGGCGGCGCGGCAAGGACAGAGGCGCCGTTCGAACGCGTGCCGGGGCTGCGGCAGTCGACCGGTGCCTATCTGCTCGGCCTGATGCCGCCCGAGCTGATCCAGCTGCTCGGCGTGAATATCCCGGTTCTGCGCCGCGACCCGCACTACTTCCTTCCAACGACCGGTGACCAGTACCTCCTGCTCGGTGCCGACGCCGCTGTGAACCGCCAAGCAATCGCCACGACATTCGGCGAGGAGAACGCGAAGGCCGATGACGCTCTGGCAGCCGAGCTCGCCGCGCTGCGGGAGGACATCGCGCCGTCGTGGTTAGCCGAGCCCCTCTCCGTCGAGGACACCGCCGAGAAGTACGTCCGGCCCGAGCTGCGCGAAACATTCGTTGACCTGTGCCGAGGATCCGTGGCGGCCTACCTCGATCGCTTCGGCTTCACGAGCGACTTGCTCATCGCGATGTACGTCGTCACCGACGGGTTGTCGGGCTTGCACGCCGGACCGGACACACCCGGCTCCGGACACAACTTCCTCGTGCACAACATGTGCCGCCTGCCGGACGCCGGCGGCACCTGGATGATCGTGCGCGGGGGCATGGGCACGGTGACAGCGCAGATTGCGGACGCGGCGCGGCGTGCGGGCGCGCAGCTGATGACGAGCTCGCCGGTCGCATCCGTTCGCACCGATGCCGGCGCGGTGGCCGGCGTGACCTTGGCTGACGGGCACGAGATCCAGGCCCTCGTCGTCGTCGGCGGGTGCGACCCGTTCCGGCTCGCGGACCTCGTCGGCGACGTCGTGCCCGATCAGATCTCGCGT
The DNA here is from genome assembly GCA_045807285.1 of Actinomycetes bacterium. GTDB lineage: Bacteria > Actinomycetota > Actinomycetes > JAWWOW01 > JAWWOW01 > JBJMHR01. The sequence continues at coordinate 122,643 of JBJMHR010000033.1, read as the reverse complement.
CGTCTGGACGACGTGCGCCTCCCAGGCACCACATTGAAGGTCAACCTCGCCTTACGAAAACTGCCGACGTTCACCTGCCTGCCGGAGGGAGCGACGTCGCCGTTCGGCGCGACCATCCACCTGCTCCCGGAAGAACCAGACGTGCTCGACGCCGTCCGCGACATGTGGACCGACGTAGAAGCCGGCCGGCTGCCCGACTTCCCGACGATGGAGTGGTACGTCCACACGACGGTCGACCCGAGCCTGCAAGACGACCGCGGTCACCACTCGAGTGCGCTGTTCGTGCAGTCGGTCCCGCACACACCCACTGGTACGACGTGGACCCACGCACTGTCGTCGTACGTCGACAAGCTGCTGGCGATCTGTGACCGCTTCGCACCCGACACGAACTCGTGCGTGGCCGACGTGCTGGCGTTGCCACCGCCGGAGATCGAACGCCGCTTCGGTATCACCGGCGGACACATCCACCACGTCGACAACGCGTTCGCGTTCGCCGACCGCGTGCCGTACTCATGGCTGCCCGGGCTATACGCCGCCAGCGCCGGGTGTCATCCGGCCGGGTCCGTCATCGGCGCCGCCGGGCACAATGCCGCGCAACGCGTTCTTGCCGATCTCGGGCTTCCGTCCGCTCGCTGACAAGATCCGCGCATGGACTTCGCCGTACCGGATGAGCTGACAGCGCTGCGGAAGAGCTTCGCGTCGTTCCTCGACCGCGAGGTGCGGCCGATCGACGAGCAGCTGCGTGAGCAGTTCTGGTCAATGAGCCCGGACGTCGCGGCAATCCGAATCGCTGCTGACGAGGTCAAGGCGCGGTCGGCACGCGAAGGCTTCTACGCCGCACACCTGCCGGAGTCCGTCGGAGGCTGGGGTCTGTCCACGCTTGGTACGACGCTGCTCGTCGAGGACGCCGCGAGCTCCGGCCTGCGGCTCGCGATGGCAGCGATCGCTCCGCCCAACCCCGAGGGCCCGACGCCGTTGCTGATGGAGCTCCCCGAACATCTGTGGGACAGCTACGTGCGCCCCCTGGTGCGCGGTGAGCAGACGATGTGTTTCGCGCTGACCGAGCCCGAGGCAGGAAGTGACGCGCAGTCCATTCGTACTAGCGCTCGCCAAGAGGGCAACGAGTGGGTGATCGACGGTCACAAGCACTTCATCACCAACGCGGCGCGCGCCGACTTCGCCCTCGTCTTCGCTGTCACGGATGCGGAGAAGCGCGCAGCGGGTGGCATCACCGCGTTCGTCGTGCCGAAGAGCCAGTTCCGGGTGGGGAAGACGCAGTGGACGATGGCCGACACGCACCCCGCGGAGCTGTTCTTCGACGGTGCACGCGTGCCGGCGGACCACGTCGTGGGTGAAGTAGGCCGTGGCTTCTTCGCGGCAATGGGCTTCCTGAACGCCGGCCGGGCCTACATCGGCGCGCAGTGCCTCGGCCTCGCGGAGTATGCGCTCGACACGGCCATCGAGCACGCCAGGTCGCGCACGGCATTCGGCAAGCCGCTGGCCCGCAACCAAGGCGTGGCCTTCCCACTCGCCGACTGCAAGGCGGACATCGAGGCAATGCGCTGGCTCACCTACCACCTCGCCTGGGCGGTCGACGCCGGCGAGTCACCGATGCTCGATGCGTCGATCGTCAAGCTCTACGACACCGAACGCGGGTACGCCGTGGCAGACCGCTGCCTGCAGGTCTTCGGTGGCACCGGACTGCTCAAGGAAGGTCCGATGGAGCACGTGCTCCGGCATCTGCGCATGTTGCGCGTCGTCGAAGGTGCGAGTGAGGTGCAGCGACTCGTGATCAGCCGCGCCATCGGCCTGTGACACCGCCCTACGGTGGTTGCCGTTCCGCGTAGCCTGAACGTGTGACTTCCCAACCGCCGCAATCCGATCCCCTGGCCGGCTTCGGCGCCAACGAGTGGCTGGTCCAGGAGATCTACCAGAACTACTTGGAGAACCCAGCCTCGGTCGACCCGGTCTGGCAGGAGTTCCTCGCGGACTACGTGCCGGGGTCCCGCAACGGCGCAACGCCGTCCGCCCCCGCTGCCAGCCCCGCAGCCGCGTCCGTGCCCACTGCGGCTGCTCCGCCGCCCCCCGCTCCCCCGGCGCCGGCCCCCGAGCCGAAGACAGCGCCGGCCCCACCCGGCGAGCGCCGGCCGCTGCGCGGTGCGGCGTCGCGCGTCGTCGCGAACATGGAAGCGAGCCTCGCCGTACCAACGGCGACGAGCGTGCGCGCCGTACCCGCCAAGTTGCTCGTCGACAACCGCACCGTGATCAACAACCACCTGAAGCGGGGTCGCGGCGGGAAGGCTTCCTACACCCACCTCATCGGCTACGCGATGGTGAAGGCGCTGCTCGACTTCCCGGAGATGAACAACGCGTACGCCGAGGACGACGCCGGCAAGCCGATGCTCGTCGTACCCGAGCACGTCAACATCGGTCTGGCGATCGACCTCGCCAAGGACGACGGCACCCGCCAGCTGGTGGTCCCGTCCGTGAAGTCCGCGGAGACGCTGGACTTCGCGGGGTTCTGGACGGCGTACGAGGACATCGTCCGGCGGGCACGTAACAACAAGCTCACCGCGGACGACTTCGCCGGTACGACGATCAGCCTCACGAACCCGGGAACCATCGGCACCGTTCACTCGGTGCCGCGCCTCATGGCCGGGCAGGGCTGCATTGTCGGCGTCGGCGCGATGGAGTACCCCGCCGAGTACCAAGGCGCTTCCGAGGAGACGCTCGCGCGGCTTGCGGTGAGCAAGGTGCTCACGCTCACGTCAACCTACGACCACCGCATCATCCAGGGCGCGCAGTCCGGCGACTTCCTGAAGCGCATGCACGAGCTGTTGCTCGGCGCTGACGATTTCTACGACGAGCTCTTCCGCGCCCTGCGAATCCCCTATGAGCCGATTCGATGGGTGACCGACATCTCGTCCACGCATGAGGACGAGGTCACGAAGCAAGCCCGGGTGCTGGAGCTCATCCACGCCTACCGCGTGCGCGGTCACCTGATGGCCGACACCGACCCGCTCGACTACAAGCAGCGCAGCCATCCCGACCTCGACGTCGTCACGCACGGTTTGACGTTGTGGGACCTCGACCGGGAATTCCCCACGGGTGGCTTCGGCGGCAAGCAGATCGCGAAGCTCCGGGAGATCCTCGGCGTCCTCCGCGACTCGTACTGCCGGACCGTCGGCGTCGAGTACATGCACATCCAGGACCCCGAGCAGCGACGCTGGATCCAGGACCGCGTCGAGCGGCCGCACGCAAACCTCGACCGTGAAGAGCAGCTGCACATCCTCGGCCGGCTCAACGCTGCCGAGGCGTTCGAGACGTTCCTGCAGACGAAGTTCGTGGGGCAGAAGCGGTTCTCACTCGAAGGCGGCGAGTCGGTCATCCCGCTGCTCGACGCGATCCTGCGCGCCGCGTCGCGCCGCAACCTCGACGAGGTCGTCATCGGCATGGCGCACCGGGGCCGGCTCAACGTGCTCGCGAACATCGTCGGCAAGAGCTACGCGCAGATCTTCCGTGAGTTCGAGGGCAACCTCGACCCGCGTACCGCACATGGTTCCGGCGACGTGAAGTACCACCTGGGCGCCGAAGGTCGCTTCCGATCCGCTGACGGCACCGATGTCACGGTCTCGCTCGTGTCGAACCCGAGCCACCTCGAAGCCGTCGACCCCGTTCTCGAAGGCGTCGTACGAGCGAAGCAGGACCTCATCGGTCGTGGTGAAGCCGGCTTCACAGTGTTGCCGTTGATGATCCACGGCGACGCCGCGTTCGCCGGCCAGGGCGTCGTTGCCGAGACGTTGAACCTGTCGCAGCTGCGTGGCTACCGCACCGGCGGCACAGTGCACGTAGTCGTGAACAACCAGCTCGGCTTCACGACGTCGCCGACCGCCGGCCGCTCGAGCGTCTACGCCACGGACGTCGCCCGGATGATCCAGGCACCGATCTTCCACGTGAACGGCGACGACCCGGAGGCGTGTGTCCGCGTCGCTGAGCTCGCGTTCGCCTTTCGCCAGACGTTCAAGAAGGACGTCGTCGTCGACATGGTCTGTTACCGCCGGCGCGGGCACTCCGAGGTCGACGAGCCGTCGTTCACCCAACCGCTCATGTACGACCTCGTGGACGCCAAACGCTCGGTCCGCAAGCTCTACACCGAGGCGTTGATCGGCCGTGGCGACATCACGGTGGAGGAGGCCGAGCAGGCGCTACGCGACTTCCAGGAACAACTCGAGAAGGTCTTCATCGAGACCCGCGAGGCCGACCAGGCCCCACCCGAGCCGATGATCGCGCAACCGGCGCGTTCCGAGCAGCAGGTGTCGACCGCGACAACGGCCGAGGCGGTCAAGCAGATCGTCGACGCCTATCTCTCTGTGCCGGACGGGTTCACCGTGCATCCTCGGTTGCTCCCCCTGCTAGAGAAGCGCTCCGCGATGGTCTCCGACGACACGATCGACTGGGCAACGGGCGAGTCGATCGCGTTCGGCGCACTTCTCTTACAAGGCCGGCCTGTGCGGCTCGCCGGGCAGGACTCGCGTCGCGGCACGTTCGGGCAGCGGCACTCCGTCCTGGTCGACCGCAAGACCGGCGCGGAGTACACACCCCTCGCGCACCTGTCCGACGACCAGGCGACGTTCTACGTCTACGACTCGTTGTTGTCCGAGTTCGCAGCGATGGGCTTCGAGTACGGCTACTCACTCGCTCGCCCGGATGCCCTGGTCTGCTGGGAGGCGCAATTCGGCGACTTCGCGAACGGCGCGCAGTCGATCGTTGACGAGTTCATCAGCTCCGGCGAGGCGAAGTGGGGCCAGCTCTCCGGCGTCGTACTGCTGCTGCCGCACGGTTACGAAGGCCAAGGGCCGGATCACTCCTCCGGACGGATCGAGCGCTATCTCAGCCTTGCCGCCCAGGACAACATGACAATCGCCGTACCGACGACGCCGGGCAACTATTTCCACCTGTTGCGTCACCACGTTCTCGACGACGAACACCGCCCGTTGATCGTGTTCACGCCGAAGTCGATGCTCCGGCTGCGCGCCGCGACGTCCCGGCTCGAGGAGTTCACGGACGGCAGCTGGCAGAAGGTGCTCGCCGACCCAGATGGTCCTGATGCTGGCGGCGTACGCCGAGTCGTGCTCTGCAGCGGCAAGGTCTACTACGACCTGCGCGCCGCGCGGGCGAAGAACAACGTCGACGACGTGGCCATCCTGCGGGTCGAGCAGGTCTATCCGCTGCCGGCTGCCGAGCTGCAGGCCTCGCTCGACCGCTACCCGAACGTTGAAGACGTCGTCTGGGTGCAGGAGGAGCCGGCGAACCAGGGCGCTTGGCCGTTCATGGCGTTGCATCTGCCGGAGCAGCTTGGCGGTCGTGCGCTCGGACATGTGAGCCGTCCGTCGAGCGCGGCTCCAGCGGGTGGTTCTTCCTCCATGCACGACGCCGAGCAATCCTCACTCGTGCGGGAAGCGTTGAAACTCAGCTAAGCGCCACCTGCCGATCAGGGCGCGGCACCGCCGTACCCCGTTCTGCCGCTCGGCATCACCCAAGCGATGGCGAGAGCGTCCGCGTGACGAGGTCAGCCGCGTAGCTCGGCCCTAGTCCGTCGCCGGTGGCTCCTGCTTGTGCTGACTTCGTGCGCATCGTCGGCTCATTGAGGGCGCGGTTCACCGCGTGCCGTAGCCGGTCGACTGTGAGCCGCTGCGGAGGGATGACCACTGCTGCACCGAGACGACCCGCGCGAGCGGCGTTCTCCTTCTGGTCACCCCAACCCGGCACCAGCACCATCGGCAGTCCGGCGGACAGCCCCTTGCACACGATGCCATTGCCTGCGCCCGAGACAAGGACATCTGCAACATCCAGCAACGGTTGCTGTCGCCCGATACCCACCCGTGCCCATGGTGGCAAGGGCGCGTCGTACGACGTCAGCGTCGTGCAGACAAGCTGCACATCGCGCAACCCGGCGACTGCTGTTTCGAGTACGCCGAGCGCTCGCCCCGGAACGGTCGACGCGGACACGAACACCAGCGGTGCATCGCCGGTCGGCGGCTCGAGGTCGACGCCCGCTGGATCCCATACGAGCGGGCCGACGATATGGGTGCGCGCGGGCCAGTCCGAGCGCGGCGGCTCCAGAGCGGGCAGGGTCGCCACGAGACGCAACACCGGCGGCGCATCTGTGTCCAGCCCGATGGACCGGCGCGCCGCAGCGCGTTGTGTTCCAGCCAACCGCAGCGAGCGTTCGGTCAGCCGGCGGAGCACCGCGTCACGTCCGCGGCCGACCAGGGTGCGGCCTGCGGACAACGCAGTGCCCGGCGGTGGCAGATCACGCGACAGGTCCTGCAGCGCGTGCGGGACGAGCTCGACCCACGGCAGATCGCACAACGCCGCCGCCCAGCCGCCGCAGGTCACCAACGTGTCACTCACGACGGCGTCAGCACGCCAACCCCTGAGCATCTCCGCACATGGCGGCGCCATCTCAGCGGCTCGGCCGTACAGCCGATGACCTATGTCACCGCTGTCAAAGTCGTGCGAGAGCAACGGGAGGTCCAGCGACTCAACCCCGTCACGTTCGAGCGCACTCGCCCACTCCGGCCCCGACAGCACCGCCACGACGTGACCGCGCTCCCGCAGTGCAACCGCGAGAGCGGCCGCGGGAAACGAATGCCCCGGGGCTGGGCCGGTGATCACCGCGATACGCATCGCGTCGGTCTAAACCGTGAACACGATCTTTCCGAACTGTTCGCCGTCCGCCATTCGCGAAAACCCTCGAGCGGCATCCTGCAGCGGGACCACCTCGTCGATGGGCGGCCGCACCCCAGTGACGTCGAGAAGCTGCACGAGCCGGCGGAGCTCGTCGAGGGTTCCCATCGTCGAGCCGACGACGGAGAGCTGGAGGAAGAAGACGCGGTTGAGCTCCGCGGGCGGAGCGAAGCCGCTCGTTGCACCGGCGACGACAACGACACCCCCGGGACGCAGGCTCTTCAACGAGTGCGACCAGGTCGCGGCGCCGACTGTCTCCATGACGGCGTCGACTCGGCCGGGCAGCCGCGCGCCGGATTCGAACGCCGCGTCAGCACCGAGCTCGACCGCCTGCTTGCGCTTCGTCTCGTCGCGGCTCGTGACCCACATGCGGAAGCCCGCAGCGTGACCGATCAGCAGCAGCGCCGTACTGACCCCGCCCCCGGCACCTTGTACGAGAACGGTGTCACCGGGACGCGCGCCGGAACGCGTGAACAACATCCGGTACGCCGTGAGCCACGCGGTCGGCAGACACGCGGCCTCTTCCCACGACAACGCCGCCGGCTTCGGTACGACGTTGCGACGCGGCACCGCGACCTGTTCGGCGAACGTGCCTTGGTGCTTCTCCGACAACAGGGAGCGGCCGGGGTCGAGCGTCTCGTCACCGCCACTGGGATCGGCGATGACCGCGTGCACGATGACGTCGTTTCCCTCGGCGTCAACACCGGCCGCGTCGCATCCGAGAATCATCGGCAGCCGATCGTCGGGTAGCCCGACACCGCGCAGGCTCCAGAGATCGTGATGGTTCAACGACGCGGCCTTGACCGTCACGGTCGTCCAGCCGTCAGGCACCTCGGGCGCCGGCCGGTCACCGATCTCCAGACAGCTCAGCGGGTCGTCGGCGTCAGTGCGCACAGCAGCGGCAGCAAGCATGCGCGGCACTTTAGGTCAACGGTCAGTGCTCGCTACCGACGTGCCACGCCTTCATTGCGCGCTGCTGCGGCCACGGCTTCGGCGACAGCCGGGGCGACGCGCTCGTCGAACACGCTGGGGATGACGCAGTCCTCCGTCAGTTCGCCTGCGATGACGTCGGCCAACGCTGTGGCTGCCGCCAGTTTCATGCCCTCGGTGACGGCCCGCGCGCGCACCTGCAAGGCGCCCTGAAAGACACCAGGGAAGGCGAGCACGTTGTTGATCTGGTTCGGGTAGTCACTGCGGCCGGTCGCCACGACGCGCGCATAGCGGCGGGCGATGTCCGGGTGGACCTCTGGTTCGGGGTTGGCGAGTGCAAACACAATCGCGTCCGGGGCCATCGCGGCGACCGCGGCTTCGGGCACGAGCCCGGTGGAGACGCCGACGAAGACGTCGGCTCCGGCGAGCGCACCGACAAGGCTGCCGGTGAACGCGGATCTGTTCGTCGTCTGCGCCAGGTGGCGCTTGACCTCGGTCAGGCCGTCCCGAGCCGGATGCACGATGCCGCGACTGTCGGCCACGGCGATGTCGCCGATACCGGCTTCGAGCAGGATGCGCGTGACTGCTACCCCGGCCGCACCCGCGCCGGAGACGACGACGCGAAGATCAGGCAGCGCCCGGCCGGTGATCCGTGCCGCGTTGCGCAATGCGGCAAGAACAACGATCGCGGTGCCGTGCTGGTCGTCGTGGAAGACGGGTATGTCGAGCCGCTGCTGAAGCTGCCGTTCGATCTCGAAGCAGCGCGGTGCCGAGATGTCCTCGAGGTTGATGCCGCCGAACGCCGGGGCGAGCCGGACCACTGTCTCGACGATCTCGTCGACGTCGGTGCAGTCCAAGCAGATAGGCACGGCGTCGACGTCGCCGAAATGCTTGAACAGCAGCGCCTTGCCTTCCATCACCGGAAGCGCCGCTGCCGGCCCGATGTCGCCGAGACCCAGGACCGCTGTGCCGTCCGTGACAATCGCGACGCTCGAGGCCTTCCATGTGTAGTCGTAGACGAGGTCCGGGTCCTCGGCGATCGCCGTACAGACACGTGCGACGCCCGGCGTGTAAGCAAGTGACAGATCACTACGGTCCCGCAGTGGAACCGTTGCCGTGACAGCGACCTTGCCGCCACGGTGCAGCGCGAACACAGGGTCGTCGGCCAGCGGGGGAAGCGGGTCAGCGGCCATTTGGGGCGGTCTCCTCGACAGCAGCAATGAACGGGTGCAGCCAGGGGTCGTTGCGGACAGCAGGGTTTCGGCTGTGGTCACGCGACACGGCGCGTCTGCTCGGGGGTCTCCCGCCCCGACATGATCGCATAAGTGCAGGATGTGGCTGCTTGAACGCGGAGGAGGACTGCATGTCGGGACGGACCGGTCGAGCCAGGCGAGCAACCGTCGGGGCGCTGAGCGCTGCCGTGGCACTGACTCTGGTCACCGCCTGCGGCAGGAGCGGCGGCGGCAGTTCCGGTGCGAGCACGACGCCGTCAGCGTCCTCGGCCAAGGACGCGACCATCGCGGCAGAAGTGCCGTCTGCCCTGCGCTCGAAGGGCCAGCTGACCGTCGCCACGGACGCGTCATACCCACCCAACGAGTTCTTCGGCCCCGACAACAAGACGATTGTCGGCATGGACGCCGATCTTGGGCATTCACTCGGGCAGGTGCTCGGCCTCCCGTTCACGTTCGCGAACGTCAGCTTCGACAGCATCATCCCCAACCTCGGCAGCCGCTACGACCTCGGCATGTCCTCGTTCACGGACAACAAGAAGCGCGAGCAGCAGGTCAGCATGGTGACCTACTTCTCCGCCGCCACTTCGTTCGTGGTCCAGTCGTCCAGCAAGGTCACCATCACTGGGCTCGACAGCTTGTGCGGGCTCAGCGTTGCGGTCGAGAAAGGCACGACCCAGCTCGATGACGCGACAGCCCAGAGCGCGAAGTGCACGCAGGCCGGCAAGAAGAAGGTCACGGTGCAGCCCTATCCGGACGAGAACGGCGTGAACCTTGCCTTGTCCAGCGGCCGCGCGAACGTCCTGCTCGCGGACAGCCCCGTCAACGACTACCTCGTGAAGAAGTCGAACGGTCAGTTCAAGCTGGCCGGCCCGAAATATGGCACTGCGCCGTACGGGATCGCTGTGCCGAAGGGCGCGTCGTACACCGGGCTCGACAAAGCCGTCCTGGACGCGCTCAAAAAGCTCATGGCCGACGGGACGTACCAGCAGATCCTCACCAAGTGGGGCATCCAGGCGGGCGCCATCAGTAACCCGGTCATCAACGGTGCCGTGAGCTAACGAGCAACCCGTGCCCGGGAAGGCCGCGACCGGCGACGAGATCCACCGCGACGCCGCCGCGTCGATCGAGGCGGTACAGGTCCGGCATCCGGGCCGATGGGTTGCTGCCCTCATCGTGCTCGTGCTCGTCGCGATGTTCGCCCACTGGATCGTCGCGACACCCGCATTGCATTGGCGCACCGTCGGGCACTACCTGTTCGATAGCGCGATCCTTCGCGGCGTAACCAGCACGCTGATCCTCACAGCGATCTCCATGGCTATCGGCATCACGCTCGGTTTGGTGCTCGCCGTCATGCGACTCTCGCCGAACCCGGTCTTGTCGGCAGTCGCCTGGGTCTACATCTGGTTCTTCCGCGGTACGCCGGTGCTCGTCCAGGTGCTGTTCTGGTTCTTCCTGCCAACAGTGTTGAAGTCGGTTTCGCTGGGTGTGCCCTTCGGACCTTCGTGGTTCCACACCGACCCGAAGACCCTGATCACACAGTTCATCGCGGCAGCCCTGGGGCTCGGCCTCAACGAAGCGGCGTACATGGCGGAGATCGCGCGCGCCGGGATCTTGTCGGTCGACGAAGGGCAGACCGAAGCGGCGGCTGCGCTCGGAATGTCCCGGCTGCTCACCATGCGCCGGATCGTGCTGCCGCAGGCGATGCGCGTGATCATCCCGCCGACGGGCAACGAGACGATCTCGATGCTGAAGACGACCTCACTCGTCTTCGCCATCGGGTACAGCGAGCTGCTCACGACGACGCAGATCATCTACGCCCGCACGTTCGAGACGATCCCACTGCTGATCGTCGCCAGCCTGTGGTACCTGTTCATGACGTCAGTGCTGACCGTGGGGCAGTACTTCCTCGAGCGCCGCTTCGCGCGTGGCACAACCCGGGAGCTGCCGCCGACTCCGATGCAGCGACTGCGTGCCCGACTACGCGGCCGACCCACAGAGATTTCAGCGTCGACTCTGTTGTCACTCGGGCAGGAACACCGATGACGCAGCCGATGGTGAAAGCCGAAGGTGTCCGCAAGCGCTTCGGTAGGTACGACGCGCTCCGCGGCATCGACCTCGATGTCCAGCCGGGTGAGGTCATGTGCATCATCGGGCCGTCCGGGTCCGGTAAGAGCACGTTCCTCCGGTGCATCAACCACCTGGAGAAAGTCACTGCCGGGCGCCTGTACGTCGACGGCGAGCTCGTCGGCTACCGGCAGCAGGGCGGCAAGCTCTATGAGCTTCGCGACAGCGAAGTGGCCCGCAAGCGCGCCGAGATCGGGATGGTGTTCCAGCGGTTCAACCTGTTCCCGCACATGACGGCCCTGGAGAACGTCATGGAGGCGCCGGTCCGCGTACGCCGGGAGAGCAAAGACGCTGTCCGCACACGCGCGCTGGCGATGCTGGAACGCACTGGGCTCGCGCACAAGGCGACGGCGCACCCGAACCAGCTCTCCGGCGGTGAGCAGCAACGAGTCGCGATCGCGCGCGCGCTCGCCATGCAACCAAAACTCATGCTTTTCGACGAACCGACATCAGCACTAGACCCTGAGCTCGTCGGCGACGTGCTCGATGTCATGCGCGGCCTTGCGAATGACGGCATGACGATGATCGTGGTCACGCACGAGATGGGCTTCGCTCGCGAAGTCGGCGACCGGCTGGTGTTCATGGACCTCGGCCTGGTCGTCGAAGCCGGCCATCCACGCGAAGTCCTGACCAGCCCCCGGCACGAACGCACGAAGGCGTTCCTGTCGAAGGTGCTCTGAGCAGCCCGGACTAGCCACGGCCGGCGCGGAAGAGCGGCGAGTAGCGCCAGAGGACGCGGCCTTCGACCGCGGTCACGGGCACCGCCCCGAAGAGCCGGCTGTCGTCGCTGGCCGACGGGTTGTCACCGGCCAACCACAGCCGGCCGTCACTCATCACCTACCGTACCCGCTTCACCACGAGCAGGTCAGGATGGTCCGGTCGTCGCAGGAGTACGACGTCGCCAACTCGGGCCCGCCTTCCACGCCGAACCAACACGCAGTCGCCGGCGTACAGGTGCGGTTGCATGGAGGCACCGGCCACGACGGCCACGGTGAGCGGAAGCGACACGGGGGTAGTGTCCGACACGGATCTATGCATTGCGGAACCGACGACCGAAAGGACCCTGATGAGCCTGTTGCACCCGAAGACGGTTGCCCACGCACACTGTGACCTGCCGTGCGGCGTCTACGACCCTGCACAAGCCCGTATCGAGGCTGAGTCGGTCAAGGCGATCTGCGAGAAGTACCAGGGCAATGAGGACCCGGTGTTCCGGACGCGAGCCCTGCTCATCAAGGAGCAGCGGGCTGAGCTGGTCAAGCACCACCTGTGGGTGCTGTGGACCGACTACTTCAAGCCCCCGCACTTCGAGAAGTACCCCCAGCTGCACCAGCTCTTCAACGACGCGACCAAGGCCGCGGGCGCGGCCGGCGGCAAGGGCAGTGTCGACCCCGGCGACGTGCAGAAGCTGCTCGACCAGATCGACGAGATCGCGAAAATCTTCTGGGAGACGAAGAAGGGCTGACCTTCCTTCGCCGATCGTGATCCGTTTCGCCGAGCCGGAAGACGTGACAGCGATCGTCGGGCTCGTCCACGAGCTCGCGACGTACGAACGCGCGGCTGACAAAGTGCAGCTGACACCGGAACGACTGCAGGCGGCACTCTTCGGAGCGTCGCCTGCTGCGTTCTGCCACGTCGCCGAAGTCGACGGTGAGGTCGTCGGTATGGCGCTGTGGTTCGTGAACTTCTCGACCTGGCTCGGCGTGCACGGTGTCTACCTCGAGGACCTCTACGTCCGGCCGGAGCAACGCCGCGCTGGCATTGGTCGCGCGTTGCTCGAGACACTCGCGCGCGTGTGTGTCGACCGCGGCTACGGCCGGTTGGAGTGGGCCGTGCTCGACTGGAACGAGCCAGCCATAGCCTTCTACCAATCAATCGGCGCCGTCGCACAGGACGAATGGACAGTTCATCGGGTTTCCGGGCCGGCCTTGCGCGCGCTCGCGGGATCGCCCTGACCCAGCTGCCCACCGTCAACCGACGGTTGCTCAAGGCAGAGATCTTCGTTGTCCTCGGGCTGTCACTCGGCATGTCGGCGCTGTATGCGTACGTCGACATCGTCGCCGACCTGACCAGGCACGTTGCGCTCAACCACCAAGCCACCGGAGCGCTGGTCGGATCTCATTCGAGCCGGCCGTGGGTCGATCTCGCCTATCAGATTCTCGACGTCATCAGTGGCGTGATGCCGGCCGCGTTGGTCGTCTACTTGCTGTTCCGGTCCGGTGAGTCGAACCGCACCATCGGGCTCGACGGTCGCCAGCCGCGTTTCGACATCAGTTCCGGCGCCCTCCTCGCCGCTGTCATCGGCGGCGCCGGCCTCGCGCTCTACCTGATCGCGCACGCACTGGGCATCGCTTTGACGGTTGTGGTGTCCAACTTGGCGCCGGTGTGGTGGCGGGATCCGATCCTGGTTCTGTCGGCTGCGCAGAACGCGATCCTCGAAGAGGTCGTAGTGGCGGCGTACCTTCTGCATCGGCTTCGCCAGCTCGGCTGGAGCAATAACAAGGCACTCGCGCTGTCAGCGGGGCTCCGCGGTTCCTACCACCTCTACCAAGGCTTCGGAGGCTTCCTGGGCAACGCCGTACTCGGCGTTGTCTTCGGTTGGCTCTACCAGCGATGGGGCCGCGTGATGCCGCTGATCATCGCCCACACACTGATCGACGCCGTCGCGTTCGTCGGGTACGTCGAGCTGGTCGGCCACGTGTCATGGCTCCCGACCTGACCTCAGCCGAGAGCAGCCAGCCCGAATCCCACCGCCGCCGCGCACAAGCACGTCAGCAGTGTGCTGACGATGTTGTACGCCGCGAGCCGACGCTCGCCGTCCTCGACCAGCAAGACGGATTCAACGGCGTGCGTGGAGAAGGTCGTGAACGCGCCGCATAAACCGGTGCCTGCGATCGTGACGGCTCGCGGTGCGAGGTGACCGTCGTGCTGCAACCCCACGAGCAGCCCGAACGCCAACGAACCCATCACGTTGACGGCAAAGGTCCCCCACGGAAACCTCGACTGGATCGTCTCGTTGACGTGCGCGTCGACGACGTAGCGCAGGGGTGCACCAACGGCACCTGCAAGCGCGATCCAGACGACGGTCATCGGGCCCGTCCACGCAACGGGATCACCCGTGCTACCCACGCGCCAACCGCTGCGCAGGCGAAGCCACCGACGATCGTTGCGACGACGTATCCGACAGCAACACCGATGTGCGCGTGGCGCACCAAAAGGTCCGTTTCCACGGCGAACGTCGAGTACGTCGTGAACGCTCCCAGCACACCGGTACCGAAGAACTGGCGCACGTAGTGCCGCGGCGTGATCCGCTCACCGAGCAACACGACGAGCAGGCCGAGGATCAGCGCACCCGACAGGTTGACCGCCAGCGTGGCCAAAGGGAAGCCGGCCACGGGGCGCAGAGCCCGTCCGAGCACGTAACGCGCGGGCGCACCCAGCGCACCCCCGACCGCTACGGCAGCAATCGCACCCGGCGGGACAACGTGGCGTCTAAGCCGAAGGCCCTGATCTGCAGACGGATGCGCTGCGGTCACTCCGTCGACGCTCGGTGCCCGCCCGCACCACCGCGAGAAGCAATCCCTGCGACGGTCGCGCCGGCGAGGAGTGTGGCGCCGACAAGCGCCTCGCGCCGCCCGCCACCGGTCGCCGCAAGTGTGCTGCCGTGCGAACCGGTCGAGTCATGGCCGGACGTGGAACGAGACACGTCGAACGGCGCAGCCACCAGCAACTCGACGTTGCGATCGGCGAGAGTTCCCCGCCGGGCGTCATGGTTGTCACGCTCCTGCCAGTCGTTCGCGGCGAGCTCCCGCGACAGTGCCGCCAGGTGCGTCGTGTCGTCGAGCCGGCCGGCGTACGACGCAGGAGCTGCGGAGTCGATGATGGTGCCGAAAACCGACAGCGTGCCGTCGCGGTTGTCGACGATCTCCACGAGCCGCGCCTGCTGCGGCCAGTCGATATGTGACGCCGTGTTGGCCTCCCAGAAACCGCCGCCAAGCTTCGCGGACTTCGCCTGGGGATGGGCGTAGATCGCGTTGACGTGACTGTGACCGTTGACCCACAGCACGACGTTCGGGAAGCGCAACAAGAGCGCTTGCACTTCCGGACCCTGCACGCGAGCGCCGGTCTCGAACGGCCCCGGAATCGGGTTGCTCAGCGAGTGAATCGCGTGGTGACTGAACAACACCACGAGGCGATCCTGTCGGGCACCACCGCGCACGATGTTGCCGCTGTCGTCGAGATACTGCGAATGCGCGGCGACGAGTTGGCGCTCGAGCCACGCGAACTGCGTCTGGTCGAGAGAGCCTTCCGAGTAACCGTTCGGGTTCACCGTGTCGAGCACGATCCCGAGGATCGGCACGGCGCTCCCCGGCAGGTCGAACGTGTAGTACGCGACACCGCCGTCGAGATTGCGCTGGGTGAAACCGTGCCCCACCGGATGGCTCGTTGTCTTGAAGTGCTCCTGGATCGTCTGCTCCCGGTCGAGAAAACGCCGGTCCGGATCGCTGCTGACCACCCTGACGGTCCGCTCCGGGCCGGGCGTCATGGCAGCTGCCAGCGCGGCGGGATCTCCGCTCAACAACGCCTTCTCCAACTGGGCTTCGCCGGTGGTGATGCCGGTGACCTTGACCGAGCCGGTCGGGGTCGCCGCGATTCCCGGCGTGCGCGGGAAGTTGCCCTGGATCAGGCCGTCATGGTTGCCGAAGACCGAGTACCACGGGATGTTCAGGCCGGCAGCGTTGAACGGCCGGCGGCAGGCGTCGAGCAAGCCGGCGATCCTGGGATATCCGAACTGCGCGTGCGGGTAGTCGTCTTGCGACTGACCCGCGGGCCGACCATCCGGGTGCCAGTACTGCAGGTCGTACGACGATGGGTTCCCGTCGCATACACCCTCGAACTTCGTCCGGTCACCCGAGTCGGGCACGACGCGACCACCGTCAAGGACGTCGATCAGCCATCGCAGCTCGTTGTGCTGCGTGTTGTCGACGTTGTCACCGGTGGAGATCGCGAACGTCAGTCGGCGGCCCGTCACGGGGCCGACCTTGACTGCGTTGATACGCCGCACGATTGCGTCCGCGACGTGCGCCGTCAGCATTTCCTGCGGGCGATACGCAGCCGTGAACAGGTTGCCGGGGCTGGCGTTCTGCTGGTCGCTGTAGCGGTCAAGGAACTCGACCCGACCGGGGGACTGCGCGTCAACAACGTGTACGTCGGTCAGCTGCGCGAACGCGACCAGGGCGCGGCGGCGAGACTCCCGCCCCTTGTGTGCCTTGGCGCCCAGGTCGGTCCGAACAAAGGTGGCTTCACCGCCTTCGGTGACGATCCGCGCGTAACCCTTGTTGGCGGTGACTCGCGCCTCGTGGAAGAAGATCTGCGCGAGAGTCGTGTCTTGCGGTGCAGCCGGGCCCGGCGCGGCGAGGGCGCGCCGCGCGGGAAAGGCATCCAACCCGACGACCGCGCCACCGAGTGCTGTCGCGCGTAGCACCGTCCGACGAGACGGTCCGGAACCCTGATCGGCCATCGCAAACCTCCGAACCGCAACAGGGCCAGATGGCCGGTTCCCGGACACAAGATAGTTTCGTAGCCAGGGCGACGCGCCGGAACCGCGGGTGGCCACTCCCCCATGGAGGCTCGATGACGCACGATGCCGCGACGGAACTCGACGTGCCGTTGCGTGATGTCGTGACCGTGCGAATCCCGGCGAATGGCGCCTACCTTGCCGTTCTCCGGACCGCGACAGCCGGCCTTGCCGCCCGCCTCGACTTCACGTTGGACGAGATCGAGGACTTGCGTATGGCCGTCGACGAGGCCTGCGCCCTGCTCCTCGCTGGTGCCTTGGCGGGTAGTGATCTCACGTGTGCTTTCGAGCTCGACGGCGACGGGTTGCGCATCGCGGTCACCGTCGCGAGCCGCGACGGCGTACTGCCACGGCGCGACACCTTCGCGTGGACAGTCCTGACCGCCCTCGCCGGTGGCGTTGACGCACACGTCGACGCGGAGAACCGGGTGACGATCGAGCTTCACAAGCAGCGTGGCGGTGCGAACGGCGAACCCCCGGGTGAGACATGAGCGAAAGTCCCACCCCGCGTAGCGGCGAGCCCGCTGAGGCCCCGGCCAAGGAAGTCGAGATCGATGTCGAGGCCGTGGCGACGCGCACGTCGCCGGACCGGGCGCACGCCCGCGAGCTGTTCGTCGAGCTCGCAAACAGGCCGGAAGGCGATCCGACGCGCGCGCGGATGCGGGACGAGCTCGTGGCCATGCACATGCCGCTCGTCGAGTATCTCGCCCGCCGGTTCCGCAACCGTGGCGAACCACTCGACGATCTGGTGCAGGTCGCGACGATCGGTCTGATCAAGTCGATCGACCGCTTCGACACCGAGCGCGGCGTCGAGTTCTCGACCTACGCCACGCCGACGATCGTCGGCGAGATCAAACGGCACTTCCGCGACAAGGGCTGGGCCATCCGGGTGCCGCGCCGGCTGCAGGAGCTGAAGCTCGCACTCACCAAGACCACCGGTGAGCTCTCACAACAGCTCGGCCGGTCGCCGACGGTTGCCGAGCTCGCGGAACGGCTCGGCATGAGCGAGGAAGAAGTCCTCGAGGGCTTGGAGTCCGCGAACGCCTATGCGGCCGTCTCGCTGGACGCGCCGGAAGGCACGGACGAAGGCGGCGGCGCCGTCTCCGACACTCTTGGCGAGTACGACGAAGCGCTCGATCGGGTCGAGTACCGCGAGGCGCTCAAACCACTGCTCGACGAGCTGCCGGTGCGCGAGAAGAAGATCTTGATGCTGCGTTTCTTCGGCAACATGACGCAGTCACAGATCGCGACGCAACTGGGCATCTCGCAGATGCACGTGTCGCGCCTGCTTGCACGCACACTCGCTCAGCTGCGTGAGGGACTCCTCCGCGAGGACTGAGCTCACTCTCCCGACACGACGGCGCGTCCGCTGGGGGTGAAGACAAGCAGCGCGAGGACGACGGCACTCGGCACCAGGACGGCGATCGCGACAGGCGTCCGGCCGCCCTGCACGAGTCCGATGCCAACGGGGATCGCGATCAACTGCGCCAGCAGGATCGGTGAGTACGCCGCGCGCCGCGAAACGCGCAACGCGCGGCTCGCGACGATGAGCCCGGCACCGAACAACAGGCCGATGCCGGCGCCGAACAGCGCGAGCCCCCGGTTGTGCGGATGACCGGCGAGGATCAAACCGACGTACGACAACGACAAACCGACCAAAGCCACGCCCTCCGCCGCGACGATCCCGGCCGCAACGACGAGGACACGAGAGCGCGCGGCCGTGTCAGACATCACCGCGGACCCTAGCCAGGCCGTGCTCGGCTACCTTGGGTTGGTGCGTGGGCTGCTCATTGCTAACCCGAAGGCCACCGCGACGACCACCCGGACGCGCGAGGTCCTGGTCCGCGCCCTCGGCAGCGATCTCAAGCTCGACGTCGCCGAGACACTTCGCCGCGGCCACGCACGTGACCTCGCCAGGGAAGCCGCGAGCGACCGGATGGACGTCGTCGTCGCACTCGGCGGCGACGGCACAGTCAACGAAGTCGTCAATGGCCTGCTGTACGCCGGTCCCGGCCCGGACGTGCCCTCGCTGGCCGTCGTCCCCGGCGGCAGCACCAACGTGTTCACCCGCACGCTCGGTCTTTCGCGGGAGCCGGTCGAGGCCACCGGCGAGATCCTCGACGCGCTGCGCACGGGTAGCCGACGCGTCATCGGGCTCGGCCTGCTGACCGATCCGGAACAGCCGAGCGATCCGCACACCCGGCGCTGGTTCACGTTCTGCGCCGGCTTCGGTCTCGACGCCGAGGTGGTTCGTGAGGTCGAGGTGCGCCGGCACAAGGGCCGCCGCTCGACACCCAGGCTCTTCGTCACGACGGCTTTGCAGCACTTCTTCACGGGAACGGATCGCCGCCACCCGGCCATCACCGTGCACCTGCCCGACGAGGACACGGTCGAGGAGGTCTCTTTCACGATTGTCTCCAACAGCGCGCCGTGGACCTACCTCGGTCGGCGGCCGATCCTGCCGACCCCGCTCGCGGACTTCGACGCGGGGCTCGACCTGTTCGCGTTACGAAAGCTCCGCACGATGACGACCCTGCGCGGCGTACGCCAGATCCTGGCCAGCGGCGGAAAACTGCCGCACGGCAAGAACACGCTCACCCGCCACGACCTGTCCGCTCTCACGCTGACCGCGAGCCGGCCGCTCGCGGTGCAGGTCGACGGGGAGTACATCGGGGAGCGCGAGGCGATGCACCTGGCGTCAGTCCCGCGCGGGCTCTCCGTGATCGTCTAGTAACAGGCTGCGGCCGTTCGGCCGGCCGCCTGTGACAAACGCAACAGCTCGCCGCGAATCGGGGCAAAGCGCTAGCAGAGTGCTTGCAAAAGTAGCCACAGGGTGTCAGGGTCGGACGCGCATGGGTCTGGACCACCGGTGGTACCAGGCACTAGCGTGCGAACAGATCGACCCGCCACCCCCGGGGCAGCCTGAGCAAACGCCCTGGCCAAGCGAGTCCGTTCGTGAAAGTGTTCACAAGGTCGGCCTGGCCGACGGTACGACGTGGACGCGAGGTGGCCAGCCAGGTCACCGCGAGGTAGCCGGGCCCCCGCCCGCGTTGATGCGAAGAGAGTGAGACCCGCATGGACTGGCGTCACGAAGCAGCCTGCCGTGACGAGGATCCCGAGTTGTTCTTCCCCATCGGCAACACCGGCCCCGCGCTCCTTCAGATCGACGAGGCCAAGGCCGTCTGCCGCAGCTGCTCGGTGACCGAGGAGTGCCTGGTCTGGGCACTCGAGACCGGTCAGGATGCCGGAGTCTGGGGCGGACTGTCCGAGGACGAGCGCCGCGCGGTGAAGCGCCGCGGCGTGCGCGCACACATCGCCTGACCCGGTGGCCCAGCGCAGCGGGCGAACCAAACGCAAGGCCGACCGCTATGTGCGTCCGCCGCTGTTCGCGCACGAGCCTCCGTCGCGCCCTGCCGCGGCCTGGCGGTTTCGACTGGTTGCACTGATCATCGTCGCCGCGCTAGCTCTGGTGGTTCTCTACATCGCCAGGCACCTGATCAACACCGAGCAGAACCCGACGTTCGGCACCTTGCCTGCGCACGCGACCGTTCACTCGGTTACGGCGTAGTCGACTCGGCCACCAGCGGGATTGCGAGCACCGCCTTCGTTCCACCGCCTTCGCGGCCCCGCAGCTCGAGGCTCCCGTCGAGCTCGCCGCCGACCAGCGTGCGCACGATCTGCAGGCCAAGACGGGTCGAGTCCTCGAGCACGAACCCGGCGGGCAAGCCGCGGCCGTCGTCGGCCACCGTGACATCGAGCCGGCCGTCGCATCGGGCAGCGCTCACCTCGACGTAGCCCGGGCCGCCGCCGAGTCCATGCTCGATCGCGTTCTGCACGAGCTCGGTGAGCACCATGGCGAGCGGCGTTGCCACGGCCGCCGGCAGCATGCCGAAGGTCCCCCGTCGTTCGACGCGCGCCCCTGCGTCGCCGGCCACATCGCTCACCATCGTGAGCACACTGTCGGCGATCTCGTCGAAGGCCACAGCGCTGTCGAGCGTGAGCGCCAGCGTTTCGTGCACGAGCGCGATAGAGCCGACGCGGCGTACTGCTTCCTCTAGTGCGAGCCGGCCGTCTTCGGACCGCAACCGGCGGGCCTGCAGGCGCAACAACGCCGCCACGGTCTGCAGGTTGTTCTTCACCCGATGGTGGATCTCCCGGATCGTCGCGTCCTTGCTGAGCAGCTGCCGGTCGCGGTGCCGCAGGTCGGTCACGTCGCGCACGAGCACCAACACACCGATCCGCTCGCCGGACAGGAGCAGCGGGATCGCGCGGAACCGCACGGCGGCCCCTGCCGCGGCGACCTCGCCGACGTTCGGCGCGCGACCGGACAGGGTTGTCACGACCGACTCGTCGACCGGGTCACGGCGGTCAGCGAACCCCGCGGTCACTGTCGCGAGATGCTCGCCAACGAGGTCGCTGGTCAGCCCGAGCCGACGGTACGCCGAGAGCGCATTGGGGCTCGCATAGCTGACATTCCCCGAGCCGTCGAGGCGCATCAGACCGTCTCCGACCCGCACGTTGGCATCGGGCAGCACCGGTGCGCCGGGAAACGGGAAGCTGCCTTCGCAGACCATCTGCGCTAGCTCGTCCGCACTCGTGAGGTAGGCCAGCTCGAGGCGCGACGGCGCACGGGCGGCCGCGAGGTTCGTGTGCCGTGCGACGACGGCAATGGGCCGCCCGGCGCTCCCACTGATCGGGATGGTCTCCTCGCGCACCGGCACGTCCTCGTGCCACACGGGGTCGCCTTCCCGGCAGATGCGGTTCTCGTCGTACGCCGCATCCAGCAGCGGACGCTCCCCGCGCTCCACCTCGGTCCCGACAACGTCGTCAGGCAGGCTCGTCGGACCGGTCGATGGACGGACCTGCGCCACCGCCACGAACCCGGCCGCGCCGGCGTCGTCCCCACGCCTCGGCACGTAGAGAACGAGGTCGGCGAAGGAGAGGTCGGCCAGCATGTGCCAGTCAGCCACGAGCATCTGCAGGTGGTCGCGGTCAGCCGGCGCGAGATCGGAGAGCCGTTGCAGCATCTCCGCGAAACCGCTGATCACCTCGTCCAGGGTAGGCGCGGCCTGCGCCGCTCCCCCTGCGAGGATGCGCGCGTGCCGTCACGCCGTACCGCTGCCGAGCTCATCGCGGCGGACCTGGCGCACGTATGGCACCCGTTCACCCAACACGCGGTCTGGCCTGAGGACGATCCGCTCGTCATCGCAGGTGCCGACGGCATGCACCTCATCGATGCGGACGGTCGCCGCTACTTGGACGGTGTCTCGTCGCTCTGGGTCTCGGTACACGGCCACGGGGTCGAGGCGATCGACGAGGCGATCCGCTCGCAGCTCGAGGTGCTGGCGCATTCCACGTTCCTCGGCTTGACCCACGAGCCCGGGATCGCGCTCGCGGAGGAGCTCGTCGCCACCGCGCCGACCGGCCTCACTCGGGTCTTCTATGCGGGTGACGGGTCGTCGGCGGTCGAGGCCGCGCTCAAGATGGCCTACCAGTCGGCCGCGCAGCGGGGTGAGCACCGGCCGTTGTTCGTGCACGTCGCCGAGGGCTACCACGGTGACACGCTGGGCGCCGTCAGTGTCGGCGGTGTCGAGCTGTTCCACGCGACCTATCGGCCGATCCTGCTGGAGACCCGAGCGGTCGGGTCACCGGGCCTGCGCCAGACGCCCGAGCAGTCGCTCGAAGACCGCGCCGGACAAGTGCTTGACGAGCTGGCGCACCTGCTCGCGGACGTCGGAGATCGGGTGTCCGCTGTCGTGATCGAACCGATGGTGCAGGCCGCCGGCGGGATGCTCGTCCACGATCCGCTGTTCGTTCGCGGCGTACGCCGGCTCTGCGATGAGCACGGCGCGCTCATGCTGGCGGACGAGGTGGCCACCGGCTTGGGTAGGACCGGCCGGATGTGGGCGGTAGAGCACGCGGACGTGAGCCCGGACCTGCTCACGTGCGGCAAGGGGCTGACGGGTGGCTACCTGCCGCTGTCGGCGGTGTTCGCAACCGAAGCGGTGTACGACGCGTTCCTCGGCGCTCCGGAAACCAACCGCACGTTCTTCCACGGCCACACCTACACCGCTAACCCGCTCGCGTGCGCCGCGGCCCGGGCCAACCTCCGACTGATGCACGAGCACGGGACGGTCGACCACGCGGCAAAGGTCGGCGATCGGATCGGCGAGATGCTCGCCGACCTGGCCGAGGTCGACGGCGTGGTCGAGGTACGCCGGTGCGGGACGATGACCGGCATCGAGGTCGCGGCCCGCGGTGAGCGCACCGGCTTCCGGATCTGCCGGCAGGCTCGCGAGCGCGGCGTCCTCGTCCGGCCACTGGGCGACGTCGTCGTACTGATGCCCCCGCTTGCCATCGGCGACGACGACCTCAACGAGCTGGTGACGACGGTCGCCGACTGTGTGCGCGCTGTCGTGGCGACATGACCCACGTCCTCGCCGACCCGATGGCCCGACTGCGCGCGCGCCTGGCCGAACGCGCCGCCGGTGGGCTGCTGCGGCGGCTGCAGCCGCGAGCGGCTCACGACCGCGTCATCGACCTGGCCAGCAACGACTACCTCGGGCTGGCGCGCGATCCCCGGATCGCAGCCGCCGCTGCCGATGCGCTGCGCGTCTGGGGCGTTGGCGCGACCGGGTCGCGCCTGGTCACCGGGTCCACCGAGCTGCACGAAGAGTTGGAGGTCGACCTCGCCTCGCACTGCGGTGCCGAAGCGGCGCTCGTTTTTTCGTCCGGTTACCTCGCGAACATCGGGACGATCGCCGCACTCGCCGGACCGGACGTGCTGGTTGTCTCGGATGCGCACAACCACGCCTCCGTTATTGATGGCTGCCGGCTCGCCCGCGCAAGAGTCCAAGTCGTACCGCACAACGATGTGCACGCCGTCGATGCCGCGCTCGGCGCACGCGCTGAACCGTTTGCGGTTGTCGTCACCGATGCGATCTTCTCGGTCGACGGTGACGCCGCCCGGATCGCCGACCTGCATGACGTCGTCCGCCGGCACAGTGGCCTGCTCGTCGTCGATGAGGCGCACTCGCTGGGCGTCGTGGGGTCGCACGGCGAAGGCATGGTGGCCGCAGCCGGACTCGGGCACGAGCCCGACGTCGTCCGCACGGTCACGCTGTCGAAGTCGTTAGGCAGCCAAGGCGGGGCGGTGCTCGGTGCACGCGACGTCATCGACTACCTCGTCAACACTGCACGCACCTTTGTCTTCGACACTGCGTTGTCACCGGCATGTGTGGGCGCGGCGCTGGCAAGCCTGCGCATTCTCCACGCTGATCCCGAGCTGGCAACGGCCGCACGGCGCAACGCGGGTCGGCTTGCGGCGCTCGTGGGCCGCCCTCAGCCGCCGGCTGCGGTCGTGAGTGTGGTGGTCGGCGAGCCGGCGGTCGCTGCCGACGTCGCTGCGCATTGCGCTGCTCGCGGCCTTCGGGTCGGTTGCTTCCGGCCGCCGTCGGTGCCCGACGGCCTGTCCCGCATCCGGTTGACGGCACGCGCGAACCTCAGCGACGCAGAGTTCGAGCGCGCCGCTGAGGTCCTCCGCGTCGTTGGTTACGACGCGGCCTGATCAACCTCGCCACATGAGCGTGCTCGTCGTCACCGGTACCGACACCGAGGTCGGTAAGACGGTCGTGGTCGCGGCGATAGCAGCGCTCGCCCGCGCACGCGGATCGTCGCTCGCGGTCGTCAAACCAGCACAGACCGGAGTTGTACCGCACGGGCACGGTGACCTCGACGTCGTACGACAACTCGCTGCGCTGGCGCCGAACGATCTGCATGAGTTCGCACGTTTTGCCGATCCGCTCGCACCGGCCGCTGCTGCGCGACTGTCAGGTCAGCCGCCCTTGGACATCTCGAACGCGGTCAATCGCGTCGCGTCACTCGCGGTGGAGCGACGGCTGGTCCTCGTCGAAGGCGCGGGTGGCCTGCTCGTGCGGTACGACGACGAAGGCACGACGCTCGCCGACCTTGCACACCAACTCGACGCGCCGGTGCTTGTCGTGACGCGAGCCGGGCTGGGCACGTTGAACGCCACTGCGCTGACGTTGGAAGCGCTCGCGAACCGCGGATTGGAGCTGTCCGGCGTCGTCATCGGTTCGTGGCCCGAAGTGCCAGACCTCGCCGCGCGGTCGAACATCCGCGATCTGGAAACGCTTGCCGCGCGGCCACTGGCGGGTGCGGTCCCGGCCGGTGCGGGGTCGTTGGATCCGGACGCGTTCCTGTCGGCAGCTCGCGCCGCACTCGGCCCGGCATACGGCGGTGCGTTCGATGCGGCAGACTTCCGTCGCCGCAACGAACCGAAACAGGAAGGCCAACGGTGAGCGACGCAGTGCTCGTCGAAGCCAGGGACCAGGTCCTCGAGCGTGGGATCGGGCTGGATGAAGAGCAGGCTCTGGAGTGCTTGCGTCTTCCCGACGCGGCGTTGCCCCAGCTGCTCGCGTTGGCGCATGACGTGCGGCTCCGCTGGTGCGGCCCGGAGGTCGAGGTCGAGGGCATCGTCAGTGTGAAGACCGGTGGTTGCCCTGAGGACTGTCACTTCTGCTCACAGTCGGGCCGGTTCGACTCGCCAGTTCGCGCGGCATGGCTCGACATCCCGTCACTCGTGCTCGCGGCCAAAGAGACCGCGGCAACAGGCGCGACCGAGTTCTGCATCGTCGCTGCCGTCCGTGGGCCCGATGAGCGCCTCATGCAGCAGGTTCGAGATGGGGTGGCCGCGATCAATGCCGCCGTCGACATCAATATCGCCTGCTCACTGGGGATGCTCAGCCAGGAACAGGTTGGCGAGCTCGCCGCGCTCGGCGTACACCGCTACAACCACAACCTCGAAACCGCCCGGTCGTACTTCCCGAATGTCGTGACGACGCATTCGTGGGAGGAGCGCTGGGAGACGTTGCAGATGGTTCGGGACGCTGGCATGGAGGTCTGCTGCGGTGGGATTCTCGGCCTCGGTGAGTCACTCGAGCAGCGGGCGGAGTTCGCCGTACAGCTCGCGGCCCTCGAACCCGACGAGGTGCCGCTGAACTTCCTGAACCCGCGCCCGGGTACGCCGTTCGCCGAGCTGAGCCTCGTCGACGGCAACGACGCGTTACGCGCGATTGCGACCTTCCGGCTCACGTTGCCGCGGACCATACTGCGGTACGCCGGCGGCCGCGAGCTGACGTTGGGCGACCTGACCGCGGCGGGCATGCTGGGCGGCATCAACGCCGTGATCGTCGGCAACTACCTCACCACGTTGGGCCGCCCGGCCGACGAGGACCTCTCGATGCTGACGGACCTCGGTATGCCGCTCAAAGCGCTGTCCCAGACGATCTAGCCGTGTTCTGCGCGCAGTGCGGACGCGATGGCTCGACCGCGGACCACAGCGGCTGCCGACGGCACAGTGCACTCGAACCACCTCGCTACTGCAGCGAGTGCAGCCGGCGGATGGTCGTGCAGGTGACACCCACGGGATGGACCGCGCGTTGCTCGGTGCACGGCATCCGGCGCGCCACGACGCGGTGACGCCCCGGTGATCGAGGACTGAGGCGGTCGACATGCCGGCGCGTCACCGGACCAGCGCCTAGATCGCGAGCGGGAGGGGTGGGTCAGGCGACGAGGCCGAGCCGGCGCAGCTCGACCGTGAGGTCGTGCGGGCTCGTGGACGCAGCCATCGCTGCTTCGAGCGTGATGACTCCGTCGCGGATGAGCGAGACCAGATGCTGGTCGAAGCTCTGCATTCCGTAGTACGCGCCTTCGGCGATGAGCGAGGTCATCGTCGACGTCTTGTCGGGGTCCGCGATCGCATCGGCGATACGGCCCGTGTTGATGCAGACCTCCATGGCGACGCAGCGGCCTTCGCCATCGGCGCGCGGAACGAGCCGCTGGCAGATGATGCCGCGCAGCGCCGCAGCGAGTGACAGCCGAACCTGCTTCTGCTCGTGCACCGGGAAGAAGTCGATCACGCGGTTGATCGTTTCCTGCGCATCCGTGGTGTGCAGCGTCGACATGACGAAGTGACCGGTCTCCGCGGCCGCCAACGCAGCGCGCACCGTTTCGACGTCACGCATCTCGCCGACGAGGATCACGTCGGGGTCCTGCCGCATTGCTGCCCGAAGGGCGGCGGAGAAGTCGTCGGTGTCGACGCGGACCTCACGCTGGTTGATCATCGCGAGCTTGTCGAAGTGCAGGACCTCGATGGGGTCCTCGATCGTGACGACGTGCACTTCGCGGTTGTTGTTGACGTGGTCGATCATGCCGGCGAGGGTCGTCGTCTTACCGGAGCCGGTCGGGCCGGTCACGAGGACGAGACCGCGAGGTTCGAGCGCGAGCGAGGCCAGCACCGGCGGAAGGCCGAGCTCCTCGAGCGGGATCGCACCGACGGCGACGCGGCGGAAGACGAGACCGGCGCTGCCACGCGACCGGAAGGCGTTGACCCGGAACCGGCCGACTCCCGAAAGCGAGTACGCGAAGTCCGCCTCGTTCTTGCGCCGGAACTCCTCCACGAGGTCGGAGCGCAGCACCTCGGTGACCATCTCCTCGGTGTCCGCGGCCGTGAGGTCGCGCGTCTGGAGCTTCCGCAGGCGGCCGTCGATCCGGACACGCGGCGGCGAACCGACCTTGCAGTGCAAGTCGGAGCCCCCACACTCGACGAGGGCGCGGAGGAATGGCTCGATCGTCGGCGCGCTCACGAAGTCTGTCTCGGCGTACTTCGGGCCAGCCTTGACCCTCAAGCGGGGCCGAGATGCCCGAAATCAGGGTCGACGACCCCTCCCGGCTACTCGATGACCGCGATGACGTCGCCCTCCTGGACGACGTCGCCCTCATTCACCCGGAGCGAGGTGACCTTCCCCGCCCCCTCGGCGACCACGGGAATCTCCATCTTCATGGATTCCAAGATCACCAGAGTGTCGCCGTCCTTGACCGACGCGCCCTCCCCGACCACGACCTTCCAGACGTTCGCGACCATCTCAGCGCGCACCTCTGTCGCCACCCGGATCTCCTCTCGTTGGGCCGGGTCAGCGCCCGGTGTAGTTCGGTGCTCGCTTCTCGAAGAACGCAGCGACGCCCTCGGCCGCGTCGCGCGTCGTCGTCAGCAGCGACAGCTGGGCCTGCATGGCCTCGAGCGCCGGCCCCAGCGGTGCCTCCTGAGCGGTCACCCAGGCCGCCTTGCCGAGCCGTACGGCGACCGGTGGCGCGGCGGCCAGTCGCTGCACGTAGGCGTCCACGTCCGCGTCGAAGGTTTCCGCGGGCAGCACGCGGCTGACCAAGCCCATGCCGTATGCCGCCTCCGCGTCGATGCGTTCCGCGGACACCATCAGGTGCATGGCGTGCTTCGGTGAGACGTGGCGGGCGAGCAACGCGCTCACCATGAAGGGCCACAACCCAAGACCGACCTCCGGCAGCCCGAACTGCGCCGCCGTCGACGCGAGCACGATGTCGCAACCGAGCGCCAGCCCGACGCCACCGGCGAGGCAGAGGCCCTGAACGCGCGCAAGCACAGGCACCGGACAGGCCCGAAATGCGAGGACGACGTCGCGCAGCAGACCGCGCCCCTCGTGCTGTTCGAGCCCGGTCGCGTCGTTCGTCATCACGCCCAGGTCTGCACCCGAGCAGAAGACCTTCTGCCCCGCAGACGAGACGACCACCACACGCACATCGCCGCCGGCGTCAACAGTCCGGACAGCATCGAGCATCCCTCGCAGGACCTCACCCGACAGGGCGTTGCGCTTGTCCTCGCGGTCGATGAGCAGGGAAAGTACGGCGCCGTCTCCGGTGACACGCAAATCGCTCATGAGCGCATCCTGTCGACGAGACCGGTGTCGTATGCGCCGGACACAAAGCTGGCGTCCTGCAGCAGCTCGGCGAAGAACGGGAGATTCGTCTTCACGCCGGTGATGTTGAACTCGGCGACGGCGACGCGCGCTCGTTCCAGAACGTGCTCGCGATCCGCGCCGTACACACACAGCTTGGCCAACAACGGGTCGTAGTGCGGCGTGACGGTGTTGCCTGCGGAGTATCCGCTGTCAACGCGGATGCCGTCACCGTTCGGCTCCTGCCACTCGTCGATGTGGCCTGGTGACGGCAGGAAGCGCTTCGGATCTTCGGCGTACACCCGAAGCTCGAGTGCATGCCCGCGCGGCTGCACCGCGTCGACGTCGAAGGTCACGTCCTCGTTGGCAGCGATGCGAAGCTGCTGCTCGACGACGTCGATGCCAGTGACGAGTTCCGTCACGGGATGCTCGACCTGAAGGCGGGTGTTCATCTCGAGAAACACGAACGTCTGCGCTGCTGGATCAACAAGACACTCGACGGTGCCGGCGTTGCGGTAACCAACAGCCTCGCCGGCGCGCACTGCCGCAGCGAGCATTGTCTGGCGCAGTTCGTCGGTGATACCGGGGGACGGTGTCTCTTCCGCGACCTTCTGATGCCGCCGCTGCACTGAGCAATCGCGCTCGCCGAGAGCGACGACGCGACCGTCGGCCAGCCCAAGGATCTGGACCTCGACGTGGCGGGCGCCGGGTATGTAGCGCTCCAGGAAGATCGCGGGGCTGCTGAAGAACCGTTCGGCGCGACTGCGCGCAGTATCGAACGCTGCCCGCAGTGCGCCATCATCTGCAGCCACGCCCATGCCGATGCCACCACCACCGGCAGCAGCTTTCACCATCACGGGATAACCGATCCGCGCGGCGGCAGCGACCGCGGCGTCAGCGTCCGGGACCGGGTCGCGAGTCCCGCTCGCCACCGGTACGCCGGCATCGGCCATGACGTTGCGTGCCTTCACTTTGTCGCCCATCGCGGCGATTGCATCGGCTCCCGGGCCGACCCATGTCAAGCCCGCGTCGATCACCGCCGCAGCGAACTCTGCACTTTCGGCGAGGAAGCCGTACCCGGGGTGGATCGCCTCGGCCCGCGCCTGCCCGG
This sequence comes from Actinomycetes bacterium, assembly GCA_045807285.1. GTDB lineage: Bacteria > Actinomycetota > Actinomycetes > JAWWOW01 > JAWWOW01 > JBJMHR01. The sequence continues at coordinate 93,132 of JBJMHR010000033.1, read as the reverse complement.
CTGCTTCGAGCAGCTTCGCGATGTCGAGATAACTCTCCGCGGGCGGCGCCGGCCCGAGCAGGATCGCCTCGTCCGCCTCGGCGACGTACGGCAAGTCGGCATCAGCCTCGGAGTACACCGCAATGGCGCGCAGCCCGACGCGTTGTGCGCTGCGAATGACGCGACGCGCGATCTCACCGCGATTCGCTACCAGCAGCGACTCGAACACCAGCGCACACTACCGACGTGGCTCTTCTGCTCTCTGTCACCGTCGGCGCGATCCTCGTCGGCTGGGCAACCGGCGGGCGGCTGGAGCGACTCGCGGACGTGCCCATGCGTGGATGGCGGGTTGTATTGGTCGCGATCGCAGCTGTCGTCGCCGGCGCCATGCTGTCGACGATCGGCGGCGCCGCTGGCTACGCCGCAGCGGTTGGAGGTCCGCTCGCGGCTGCGGTATGCGTGTTGACGGTGCTCACGCGCAACCGCGCCGTCGAAGGTGTACCGCTCTTGGCAGCCGGGCTTCTGCTCAACGCCGCTGTCATCGCGGCGAATGGCGTGATGCCCGTGTCGTTGTACGCCGAGTCCCGCGCGGGCGTTCCTGCGGGCTCGCTCCTGCGGGCCGAGGACAGCACGCACGAAATCGCCGACAGCCATACGCGGTTACGCGCGTTCAGTGACGTTGTTCCCGTGCCGCTGCCTGGCCGGCCCGAGATCGTGAGTGTCGGCGACATCCTCATCGTGTCGGGTGTCGCGTTGTTGATCGTCTCCGGGATGCATCGTCGCCGCGCGAGCGACGAGACGGAGTTAGCTGATCAGCGTCAGCGCGAGACCGCTGCGGCGTAGCACGCGGTCGAGTGCCTCGACGACGCGTGGGTCGTACTCCGAGATCGAGCCGAGCCGGAGCCGTTCGAGTGCGGCCTCGGTCGTGGCCCGATCGATGCGGTCGCCGACGAGGTCGTCGTAGGCGTTCGCAACCTTGATGATGCGGCTCGACAACGGCAGCCCGGCGTCTGCTCCCGCTCCGGGGAGGCGATAGGCATCAGCCTGTCGTTCGACGATCTCCGCAACACGCTCGAGCGTTCCCGTCGTGCGGATGATTTCGGCACCGAGCTCGGCGATGCGCCGCCGCTCCGGCGGTGCAACGACGAGTGTGGCGCCACCCGGAATCGGATCGCTGAACGACAGTTGGCCGATGTCGTGCATCAGAGCGGCGTACTCGAGATCCAAGAGGTCGGACTCGTTGAGCGCGAACTCGCGACCAAGTGCGACGGCGACCGCGCTCACGCGTCGCGAGTGGCCGGGTTCGACGTAACCGCCGACCTCCGTCACCCGCGACAGGGCGCGAATCGTCTGCAGGGACGTCGCGCGAATTGCTGCGTACCGGCGTACTGAGATCTGCGTCACCAACAGCGGCACAGTGAATACGGGTAGCGCCCACAAACCGAGCGGGCGCGCGGCCAGCGCAATGAGCACTCCAGTAGCGCCGATAGCGAGGCCGATGCCCGCTGCTGCGCGCACCTCGTCATGCGCAGCGGTGACCAGTCGACGGAACTGACCGGCCGCGCGTACGACGCTGGCGAGTGCGACATCGACTGCGGATGCGACAAGTGCCGCGCCCAGCATGGCGAGGATCAACGTGGTCGAGTTGCCGCGCAGATGGCTAGCGAACGGTCGGAATACCGCCGCGGCGACGCCCGCGAGCAGCACGCGTCGAGCGAGGTCGTCAAGACGTGCCGAACGGCCAGCCGCGAGATGCGGCAGGCTGCCGAGTGTCACTGCGAATGCTGTGACGGCGACGACTTGCCACGCGCTGTGCTGGGCTTTCTCCCGGCCGACGTCGAGAACCAATGCGTAGGCAAGGGCGGCCGCGACGCCGACCGGAGCAAGTTCGCGATCGCCGGGAAGCCGCACCCGAACGATCTCGCCGACGACGATGAGCGCCGCGAACGCGAGGCCGATCCTCGGCTGCACGAGCCCGCGGCTTGCCGTCTCCGCAACCGCGGCCACCGACAACAAGGCCGCGACAGCCGTAAGTGGTCCAGCACCTGGATGGTCGAGGTCGCCACGTCGCCGCATAGGCAGCAACGCGCGTGGATCTACCTGCGTCATGACACCTGCCGCGGCTCGGAGCCCGGCGCAGTATCTCTCTGCCGCCGTTCGGAGTTCGGCGCGCCGCTTGGACGTGGCAGCAATGAGCCATCGCGTGCGACAAGTTCGCCGTGGAAGGGCTCGGGGTGTGGCTCCCACTCGTTCTTCTCGAGCGCGCGTACCAACGCCTCGACGGCGTACGGGTCGAACTGTTGGCCCTGCCACTTGCGCAGTTCGGTGATCGCTTCCTCGACGTTCTTCGCGGCACGGTATGAACGCGTCGACGTCATGGAGTCGAAAGCGTCGGCGACCATGATGATGCGCGCGAACTCTGGGATCTCCTCGGCCACCAGACCCATCGGATAACCCTTGCCATCCATCCGCTCGTGATGGTGTACGACGCCGGTCAGCGCTTCTTCAAGAAACCTGATCTCGCGCAGCATCTCGTAGCCGCGCATCGGGTGCAGCTTGATCGCGTCGAACTCCGCGTCGTTCAGCTTGCCCTGCTTTTGCAACACCTTGGTCGGTACGCCGAGCTTCCCCACGTCATGCAGGAGACCGGCGTACCGGATGACGTTCACCCGGTCTTCGCGCAGTCCCCATTCGCGCGCGATCAGAACTGTCGCTCGAGACACCCGTTCGGAGTGCCCACGCGTGTAGTAGTCCTTGGTCTCCACCGATTGGATCAAGGCACGCACCGTCGCGTCATACTCCTCACGCTCGGCTGCGTACTGAGCGAACGTCTGGCGCGCAACCAGGATCGGGATCAAGACGAAGACGCCCGCTAGCAGCGAGACCCGCACCCAGAGAACGGCCATCAGCAGCCCGAGCAATCCGTATGCGAGGTACGCCGCGCTTCCCCAGGACTGACTACCGCGCCAGACGCGGTGAATGGGCAGTCCTTCGTCGAGCGAGACGACCGCAGCAACAAGGGACGTGTTAACGAGATGGAACACACAGACAATAAGAATGGTGGCGGCGATCAACGCTGCGCTGCTCGCACCCGCATGCAGTAGGCGCTTGTTGTCGCTGAAGGAAGCTCGTACAACTAACCCCGACAGCACCCCCGCCAAGCTCATTTGTGCCGCGTTGAACAGCCGTTGTATGGGCCGCATTCCTGGCAGGTGCTTCAGTCCGTCGGACAGACCCACCAAGCCAGCGCCGAAGGGGCCAACCACCAAGACAGCGGCGAGCCCAACGACGAAACTGGTCGACACCGTTATGTGACCGCGTACGCGTGTCGTGAATGACGCGCACAGCCAGAACAGCGCAGTGAACGCGGCAACCGATGACCACGGGACAGAGCGGGTGGCGGTCAACAACAGACCGGTTATCGCCAGCGCAAACAGCACCGCGACGAACGCGATGACGCTTGCCTGCTTGCGGGGCACCACGGATCTCCTGAGGGAAGAGACGGGGAGACCGGGACCGGCAGGGGATTTGCCCTACCGACGCGGGACGGGGCTCAGCCCCAGCCCCAGCCGGCACCGGCGGAAAAGATGTGTTCGATAACCGCGGCAAGCTTCTTCATGTTGGCTAATCGCCCCCCAACGGATCTGAAGTCACGAGCACCGCTACGCTCGCGCGGATCCGCTCCGCTCAGGTTTGGTGAGAAGCCGTAGAAGTTCCTGCCGGTCCCGATCTACCCGTCTGCAGTTGTCAACGTGCGCCGACCCCGCGACCGGCTTGGTTCCCTTGGGCTACGGAGAAGCCGCCAGCTCTGCTGTAGCGACTCGTGTGCGCTCCGCACAACCCTGCAAAGGGAGTGAACCGTTGTGGTCAACGCGCGTCAAGTGTCATAACGAATCGTGACCACATGCGTGTCGCAAGATCACCCTCACATCGTCGTAGTCCTCGGAACGCTTGAGGCCTCAACTGTTACAAAGATTAACGCCCTTCGTCAGACCTTGCGTGAGAACGCCAACTTCCGACACGCAACTAAGCGAATGCCCGATTCGGCGCCGCGGCCAATGCGCCGCTACCCTGACAAAACAAAGAACTTCTGGGGTTTGGATGTCCGATTGAGCAACGCGGCTCAGATGACTGCCAACGGCCGCAGTCCATCTGCAGAATGCTCCGAAGCCGCGATTGAGCCGGTCGGCGCGCGACCGGCGCCGACTACGGAGCGTGTGACTTTGGCCAGCCGGATGGGGCATCCTCACTCCGCCGCGGGGTGGCTCCAGAATGCCGACTTGACGCCGACGACAACAATGCCGCGATGCCGGGCATTGCACGGGGGGACATCAATGCGCGTACCGTCTGCCCGTCCTCGGGCTCGCGGGGCTCGATACTTCGCGCGGGTTGGGTCTCCGTGACCGAGCCAGCGACGCACGCAAGCTTCGAATGTGGGGAAGGACGCAGGTGACGATGGCGGCTCTGCGGCTGCTCCCCGATCTCGAGGATGCGCTGCGCCAGATCCCGGGTATCAAAGCGGCCAGCGTCGTCACGTCACCCGATGCCGTGCCGACCGAGGTGCACGTGCTCGCCGGCACCGGCAAGCCTGCCAAGCAGATCGTGCGCGACATCCAGTCGCTGGCGATGGCGCGATATGGCCTCGACCTCGATCACCGGATCGTCAGCGTCGTGCAGTTCGATGAGCCGGAGGACTCGAGCACTGACGGCGAGATCTCACCACCGCGCCCCGTTGTCTCCAGCATCACCGTTCGTACGACGGGCGACGCGGCCGAGACCACGATCGCAGTGACACTCGCCGGCACGACCTTCGAGGGCACGGCGGCGGGGTCGTCGTCCGTGTCCGCACGACCTCGACTCGTTGCGCAGGCCACACTCGAGGCGTTGCGCGAGTTGCTCGGTACGCCGGCCGAGCTCGACCACGCGGCCGTCGTACAGGTCGGTGGGCGCTCAGTCGCGGTGTGCGTGCTGACGTTGGCCGTCCCTCGGCAAGGCGAACAGCTCATGACCGGTAGTGCACTGATCCGCAGTGACGAGGTCGACGCGCTCGCGCGCTGCGTCCTCGATGCCCTCAACCGGCGCCTCGCCGGCTAGCGCTAGGCCACAAGCGCAACGAGGGCCCCGGCGAACCGGAGCCCTCGCAGTGTGCGAAGCGTCAGCTCGCGTTGTGCGCGGGCGTTTCGACCTCGCCTTCCACCTGCTTGGGGGTGTCGTTCCCGCGCACGGCGACGGAGATCTTGCGCGGCTGCTCGGCGGGCTTGATGACGTTCTTCAGCCGCAGCTCGAGCAGGCCCTTGTCGTAGCCCGCGTCGATGTCATCCGGGGTGACGCCCTCCGGTAGCGCGAACTCGCGGCGGAACGAGCCGTAGCGCAGCTCACGGACGAGGGTCGTGCGGCCCTCTTCGGTGCGGACATCGCGCCGCTCGCCGCTGACGATCAGTCGGCCCTCGTGAACGGAGACGTCGACGTCGGTCGCCGGGTCGATGCCGGGCAACTCGAGCTTGATGAGGACGTCGCTGCCGTCCTGCGCCATCTCCACGGCCGGGACGAAGCCGGCCCCGGTGGCCGCCGCCGCGGGCGCGGCACCCGAGCGGCCCCATGTCTTCCGTACGATGTCGTCGAACTGCCGGTCCAGACGTTCCAACGCGGTGAACGGGTCCCAGCGATACAGCTCCATCTGACTCCTCCCAGGTAGACGGGCCCGGCTCCCAGAGCGGGCGACTTGCTGGCTGCACCACCAAGAACATTGATAGCGCTCGACTCAATTCCCGTCAAGAGGCAGGAGCTGCAGATGGCGAAGAAGTCCCGCAAGCGCAAGGCCCGCAAGAAGAGCAAGGCCAACCACGGCAAGCGGCCGAACGCTTAAGAGGCGGTCGCCGGCCGGCCATGCCGGGCGACCCAGGCAGTCCACGCAGACTCGACCATGTCACGCAGGTCGTAGCGCGCCTGCCAACCCAGCTCGGCCTTGATCTTGTCGACGACGGCAACCACATGCGCCGGGTCCCCCGGACGCCGCGCGACGACCTTCGGCCGGACCGGGATGCCGGTGACGTCCTCGACGGTTCGCAACACCTCGTACACGCTGACGCCCTCGCCGCGGCCGATGTTGTACGTCGCGGACGCGCCGCCGGCCGCGAGGTGGCGGAGCGCCGCAACGTGCGCGTCCGCGATGTCGCCGACGTGGATGTAGTCGCGAATGCAGGTGCCGTCATGGGTCGGGTAGTCGTCGCCGAACACCTGTGGCGGTTCACCGTTCGCGAGCGACTGAAAGACCAGCGGTATGAGGTTGAACACCCCGGGGTCGCCCAGCTCAGGGCCCATGCACCCCGCGACGTTGAAATAGCGAAGTGAGACCGCGCGCATGCTCGTGATGTTGGCGACGTCACGCGCGATCCATTCGCCGATCACCTTCGTCTCGCCGTATGGACTGATCGGGATGGTCGGCGAGTCCTCGGTCACTTCCGCGGTTTGCGGCAGACCATACGTCGCAGCGCTGCTGGAGAACACGAAGGCGTCGACGCCCGCGTCGACGGACGCGCGCAGGAGACTGACCAAACCGCCGACGTTCTCGCGGTAGTAGAACAGCGGGTCGGCGACCGACTCCCCCACCTGTTTCTTGGCTGCGATGTGCACGATCCCTTGGACGGCGTGTTCCTTCAGCGTCGTACGAACCAGATCTTCGTCGAGGATGCTGCCGTTGACCAACGCCGCGGTACCGGTACGACCGGTCGCTCCGGTCGAGAGATCGTCGATGACGACAACGCGTTCACCTTCGTCGAGGAGCGCGCGAACGACGTGAGCGCCGATATAGCCGGCACCGCCGGTCACGAGCCAAGAGGTCATGTCAGTCGGCGCGGAACTCGCGGTGGTCGATCTCGATGCGCACGGACTGGATGCGCAGCATGACGCGCTCGCGGAGCGTCTCGGGAGCGGTCTCGCATCCACACGAACGCGCGACGAGGGCCTTCACCTCTTGCTCGATACCGAACTCGCGCAGGCATGGCGCGCACTCGTCGAGATGATCGCGGATCCGCGCGCAGTCGTCGTCATCGATCTCGCCGTCGAGGTAGAAGTACACGCGCTCGAGCACCTCACGGCAGTCCACCTCGTGCGGGTCGCCGCAGCTCATTTCCCGCCCTCCCCGTCCGTGCCGGCACGAGTTTCGGAATCCGTCGCAGTCGCGGCGCGCACGAGCCCGCGCTCCTCGGCGTAGCCCTGCAGAGCCTTGCGCAAGCCACGTCGGCCACGGTGCAGCCGCGACATCACGGTGCCGATCGGCGTGCCCATGATGTCGGCGATCTCTTTGTAGGCGAAGCCCTCGACATCAGCGAGGTAGACCGCGAGCCGGAACTCTTCGGGCAGCGACTGCAACGCCTCTTTGATGTCGCTGTCGGGCAGATGGTCGAGTGCTTCCATCTCGGCGCTGCGCAAGCCGGTGCTGCTGTGCTCCTCGGCCGCGGCGAGCTGCCAGTCCTCGATCTGCTCAGTTGGGCTCTGCAGGGGCTGCCGTTGGGCCTTGCGGTAGTTGTTGATGAAGGTGTTCGTCAGGATGCGGTAGAGCCACGCCTTGAGGTTGGTGCCTTCCTCGAACTGATGGAACGCCGCGAACGCCTTGACGAACGTCTCCTGTACGAGGTCCTCGGCGTCGGCCGGGTTGCGCGTCATCCGCAACGCTGCGGAGTACAGCTGGTCGAGGAACGGCATCGCGTCGCGTTCGAACCGCGCGGCGCGCTGCTCGCTGGTCTCCTCGACCGCACTCACCGCCTTCACTGCGGCCCACGTCTCATCAGCAGGCTGTCCGTTGCTCGTCGTCGCGGACAATACCCGCGCGCCCGGACGCGACCGCCGCCGCGAGCCCACTCCTGGCCGCGCGGGTGCCCGGCTGCAGCGCCGGGCCGACGCCGTGCGTCGTACGCCGGTCGTGAGCGGGCCCATATGCGCTTGAACAGATGAGACCCCGATGATGATTCCCGCGGCTGCCCGCGACGGGCCCCTGCCGGCACCTCACTCGGCACCTAGCATGGCCACATGCCGCCGAGCCCAGCGGGAATGGAGCCGCGCACGGCGACGCCGGCGCCCGGCCACCACCCTGCGGTCGAGGAGTACCTCGAGACGATCCTCGAGCTCGAAGAATCCGGCATCCCCCCGATGCGCGCCCGCTTGGTCGAACGGCTCGGCGTGTCCGCTCCGGCCGTCTCCGAAACGGTCGGCCGGCTGGCGCGCGAGGGCTACGTCACCCTCGACGACCACCGCGTCGTGCACCTCACCGACGAAGGCCGCGGCTACGCGACCTCGATCATGCGCCGGCACCGCCTGGCCGAGCGCCTCCTCGTCGACGTACTGCACGTCCCGTGGCATCAGGTGCACGAAGAGGCCGGCCGCCTCGAGCACGCGATCAGCGCCAACCTCGAAGCGCACCTCGTCCGGTTGCTCGGCGACCCAGCCACCTGCCCACACGGCAATCCGATCCCGGGCTCGGCCAACCCCGTGCCCAGCGATCCGCTGCAACCACTGGCGGACGTGCCCGCCGGTGGCAAAGCGGAGGTGCGCCGTGTCAGCGAGGAGATCGAAGCGGACGCCGAAAGCATGTTGCTGCTCGAAGAGGCAGGGCTGGTCCCGGGCTGCGCGGTGACGGTCGTCGACAGCGGTCGTGGTCGGCTGACCGTCGAGACGTCGCACGGCATCTCCGCTGTCCCTGGCCGCGTCGCCGGTCGCGTGTACGTCGCATCAGCCGACTGACCCGAGCACCTCGGTCACGACATCGGCTACCGCAGCAGCGGCGGCCGGTCCGCGCAAGGCGTGATCCGCCCCCGCGACGGCACACACCCGAACGTTGCCGATCCGCAGCGCAACGAGGTCGGCCGCCGAACCAAAGGCATCGCGCTCTCCTTGTACGACGTACACCGGAGCCGCCGCTGACCGCAGCTCCTCGGCACGGGAGCGCTCCGGACGACCGGGCGGATGAAGCGGGAAGGCAAGGCCAACGATCGCCCCTGCGCTGGTCGCGCCCGCAGTGCGACAAGCGACCCGGGCGCCGCTGGAACGACCGCCGACGACGGTGGGCAGCCCACGCAGCTCGCGCCGGTTGCGGAGATCGGCGACCACGTCGAGCCAGGCCGCGTCGAGCCGGGCCGCCGGTGCCGGCGCTCGCCGACCCGCCATCCGGTACGGCTGAAGCACACGAGCGACGCACCAGCGCGCAGCGAGTGCCGCGCGGGTCGCGACGGTCAGGTCAGCAGCGTCGATGCCGCCGCCGGCCCCGTGTCCCAGGACCAACAACCCGCGGGCGGCACTGGTCGGCCGTTCGAGGACGACCCCGGCCGTCCCGACCGAGGTCTCGACGGCAACGGTGGCTTGCCTAGCGCCCGTTTTCGGCCCGCGCCTGGCAGCTGACGCAGCGCGCTGCTTCCGGCCGCGCCTCGAGTCGCTCGTCCGGCAAGCCGGCGCCGCAGTCCAGGCATTTGCCGTAGCTTCCGGCGTCGACGCGCGCCAGCGCCTCGGTGAGGTGCGCGCGGTGGCTCGACAAGGTCTCGAGGGCGGCGGCCTCCCGGTCGGCGTCACTGAGCGCGGTGCCGGGATCGGCGGTGTCCACATCGGGGCGCAGGCTGGAGGACGGCCGTCCGCTTTCGGCTTCCAACGTCGCGATCGATCGGTCGACGTCGGTCAGCAACTGCTCGAGCCGCTGTCGCGCCGTTGCGGTGTCCACGGGTCCTCCTTCGATGCACGGGCGTCCCTTCCTATCCGCTCAGAAGGCGCCCAACAAGGCGGGTCGGTCAGAACAACGTCGGCGCGTCCGCCGGGATCTCCTCGGCCGCGATCGGTTCGAGCAGGTGCGGTCCCTCGTTGCGGACGTCATTGACCGCGCGTGAGACCGGATAGGCCTCGAGCAGCCCAGGCCGCGCCGGGACGAGCAGATCGCGCACAGCGGCTGGGTCGTCGCGCCGCGGGTCAAGCCACGCCGACCAGCCAGCAGGGTCCACCATCAGTGGCATCCGGTCGTGCACATGGCCGACGGCGTCCTCGGCCGTTGTCGTCAGGATCGTCACCGAGAAGATCCAGGCGTCCTCCTCGCCGGCGGCGGCCGGGTCACGCCAGAACTCGTAAAGCCCGGCCATCGCCAGCACCGAGCCGTTCCGAGGGCGGATGAAGACGGGCTGCTTCACCGGCTTTCCGTCCAGGCCGGTTGCCGCCCACCATTCGTAGTAGCCGTCGGCAGGCAGCAGGCAACGCCGTACGGCGAAGGCTCGGCGGAAGGCGGGCTTGTCTTCGACCGTTTCCACCCGAGCGTTGATCAGCCGGCTACCCATCGACGGGTCCTTTGCCCACGACGGGACCAGACCCCACCTGCCGACGCGGAGCTGCCGGACCGGCTCCGTCGTGTCCTCGTCTCGCGGCACGCGCTCGACGACGGCGTACACCGGCTTGGTCGGCGCGACGTTGTAGTCGGCGTCCAGCGACCCATCCACCCGTTCGGGTCGGATGCCGAAGCTTGCGGCGATGTCTTCGGCCTTACGCGCCGATGCGTATCTCCCGCACACGTCACGGACCGAACGGAAGCGGCGATGCCGAGGCGCTAGGGGCGGGCAGCAGCGGGCTCGTCCCGCGTGCCGGAGTGCCGACGGCGACAAGCCATTGGCTTGTGCACACGCCCAGGCCGTTGATGCGCACTTGGCCGAACAGGCCCTGCCGCGCGAACGGTGCGTCCGCTTGGTTCAGCTCGGCGTCGCCCCGGCCGAGCGCGAAGCCCGCCTTCGGGAACGAGCCGAGCACGAACAGCACGCCCTCCGGCAAGGAGACCGGCGCCGTGAAGCGGACCACCGTGAGGGTGGCGTTGCTGATCGCGATCGTGGCGCGGTTACTTCCCGGCGGCCGGGGAAGGTCAGCGGGCAACGGCCGAGGCCAGGTCACGATCCGCGGTGGCTGGTGCAGCCCGGGGCAAGGGGACGGCGTCACGGTCGGTGGCGCGTGGCCCACAGAGGGAGGCGCCGAGGAACCTGAGCAACCCGCTGTTACGGTGAGCACTACGACCGCGGCGAGCACGCGGGCTATGGCGGTCATACCGTTCACCCGGGCAGCCTAGTTATCGCTACTCCGAGTGCACGCTGCGTCACCAAATTTCGGGTCAGATCAGGCGTAGTCGCTTGCTTGTTCGGACTCTGTGGAGCAAACTTCCGTCAACCACGTAGCAGGGGGTAATCGATGCACCGGCACCTCGCAACGACGGCGGTCCTCGCCGGACTCGTCGCAGGATCCCTGGCCGGGACGGCCGGCGTTGCATTGGCGGCTCCCGCCGACACATGCAACTCCTACTCGTCCACGTGCCCATCGCCGTCGGTCAGCGTGCTGCCGACCCACGCCACCCGCAACCCGAGCACACCGCCCGGCACCCAGGTCGAGGGCACGAATGCCTCGCGGCTGCCGTTCACCGGTGGTGAGATCGCCCTGATGGTGGTCGTCGGCGTCGGCGCGATCGGCGCAGGCACGGTCTTCGTCGCCAGCGGTCGGCGTCGCCGGTCCGCAACGCACTAGGACAGTTCCCGCACTGACCGTTGCGCACTTCGGGTCGGTCCACCCCCGCCGCAGCCCGACCGCGATTCTTGGTCAGTGAGCACCACGGCCGCTCGTCCTGTTGTCATGCGCTGGCCGGCCCCGGTTGCCACCGGGCCGGTCGACGCGGATGTCCGCGTGCCGGGATCGAAGTCGATGACCAACCGCGCGTTGGTGTTGTCCGCGCTCGCGGACGGCGACTCGTTCGTGCACAACCCCCTGCGCAGCCGCGACACCGAGCTGATGGCCGCCGCGCTCGGTGCGCTCGGCGCCGAGGTCCACGTGGGACAACGCGAATGGACGATCACTGGGCGACCGTTCGCGGCGCCTGACGAGGTCATCGATGTCGGCAACGCGGGCACGGTGGCACGTTTCGTCCTTGCCATTGCGACGCTCGCCCGCGGACCGGTGCGGCTCGACGGCGATGCCCAGATCCGGTCCCGGCCCCTGGGACCGCTGGTCACTGCGCTGCGCGACCTCGGCGTACGAGTGGACGCGGCCGCCACCGGCGGCCTGCCGGCGACTGTGCACGGGACGGGGGCGGTACGCGGCGGCGCCGTAACCATCGACGCATCAAGCTCCTCGCAGTTCCTGAGCGCGCTGCTGTTGGCAGCGCCGAGGTACGACGAAGGGCTTTCCCTCACCCATGAGGGCGGCCCGGTGCCCAGCGGGCCACACCTCGACATGACCGTGGCGATGCTGCGCGAAGCGGGCGTCACTGTGGACACACCCTCGGGGACATCGTGGGTTGTGGCACCCGGTGATGTCCGGCCGCGGCAGTGGACGATCGAGCCGGACCTGTCGAGTGCGGCGCCGTTTCTCGCCGCGGCGGTCGCCACCACCGGTCAAGTGCGTCTGGCCGACTGGCCGGCGACGACGACGCAACCAGGCGGCCGGCTTCCCGAGTTGCTGCGGGCCTTCGGTGCGAGCACGAGCGTCGAGGGAAACACACTCGTCGTCACGGGGCCGGACGACATCGCGGGCATCGACGCCGACCTGCAGGACTGCGGCGAGCTAACACCGGTCATCGCGGCGCTGGCCGCTTTCGCGACGACACCGTCCCACCTGTCCGGCATCGGCCATCTTCGCGGCCACGAGACCGATCGACTCGCGGCACTCGCGACGCAGTTGAACGCTCTCGGCAGCGATGTGGCGGAAACCGAGGACGGCTTGGTGATCAAGCCGCGGCCTATGCACGGCGGCGTCTTCGCGACCTACGACGACCACCGGATGGCGATGGCCGGCGCGGTCATCGGCCTGGTCGTTCCAGGGGTCGTGCTCGACGACGTACAGACGACACGTAAGACGTTGCCCGGTTTCGCCACGATGTGGGCGGACCTGCTCGGCGCGGAGCACAGCTGACCCCGCGTCCGAGTCGCCGCGAGCTCGACGAAGACGACGTCCGCGTCCGGCGACCGGGTCGCTCGAGGCCACGCACTCGCGTCCGGCCCGTGCACGATGACGCGCATCCGGGGCTTGTCACAGCTGTCGACCGCGGGCGCTACGGCTGCTATGTCGACGGCCGCGTCGTCATTGCGATGCAGGCGCGCGAACTCGGTCGGCGCAGTGTCGTCGTCGGCGACCGGGTGCGCATCGTCGGCGACGTCAGCGGCGACGACGATGCGTTGGCCCGCATCGTGCGCGTCGATCAGAGAACGTCCGCGTTGCGACGTACTGCGGACGACGATGATCCGGTCGAGCGGGTGATCGTCGCCAACGCGGACCAGCTCGTGATCGTCGCCGCCTTGGCAGACCCGCCACCTCGACCGCGCCTCATCGATCGGTGTCTCGTCGCGGCGTACGACGCGGATCTCGAGCCACTGCTGTGCCTGACCAAGTCCGACCTGGGCGACCCGAATGCGTTGCTCACGATGTACGCACCGCTCGGCGTGCCAGCGGTGGTCGCCGGCCGACCACACCTCGACGCCGATATCGCCCGGCTGCGGGCGCACCTGGCCGGACGGGTGAGTGTGCTTGTCGGCCATTCAGGCGTGGGCAAGTCGACGATCGTGAACCGGCTCGTGCCCTCGGCGGAGCGGGCCGTCGGTGCCGTCAACCTCGCCACGGGACGGGGAACACACACCTCGTCCTCGGCGGTCGCGTTGATGCTGCCGGGCGGCGGCTGGATCGTGGACACGCCTGGCATCCGTAGTTTCGGCCTGGCGCACGTGACGCCGGCGACGATCGTCGAAGCCTTTCCGGATCTCGCTCCCGGGACCGCTGAGTGTCCGCCTGGTTGCACACACGCGGTGGACGCACCGGGGTGTGCCCTGGACGCCTACGTCACCAGCGGGAAGGCAACCCCCGCCCGCCTCGACTCCCTGCGCCGCCTGCTGGCGTCACGTGAGTCGGAATAGTCCGGGAGATCTATTCCACGTCGACGGAGCCGCCCATGCGCCAGTAAATGCCGGCGTCACGGGCGAGGAAGCCCTCGTCGATGAGGTAACGCCGTAACGCGACGTGGTCGTCGTACACCTTGCGCAGCACGTCGTTCACGTCGGTTTCGGTGTACCGCACCCCGGGTTCGAAGAACGAAGCGAGATGGTCGAGTACGACGCGGCGTTTGGCCCGTTGCCGCGGTACCGACAGCAAGCGGCCGTCGCGGAAGAACCGCTGCAGGATGATGTCGGCCTGGTCGACCACCGACCCAGTATCAGTCGGCCGCAGCAGCGATCGTCTCGTGCACCTCTTCGGCGCGCCGTTGCAGGCCGAGGCGATCGGCGTCGAGTTTCTCCGCGAGCTCCTCGTCGCCGCGCATCAGCGCGTCGAGATCCACGCCAGCCATGTCGAGCACGCCCATGTCGGCGTAACACTTCTGGACCTTCTCGCCCCACAGGCCGATGTCGCGGACGCACGGGACGATCCGGCTGAACAGCAACGACCGGAAGTACTGCTGCAGCTGCGACTGCTCGGCGACCTGCAGGCATTCGTCCACCGGCAACCCGAGGTTGTCGTAGACGTCCTGCGCCAGGAAGCGGTTGCGCATCAGCCAGCAACCTTCGACGACAAAGTCCTCGCGCTCGCCGCGTTCCTTGTCGGACAGCTCGGCGTAGTGGTCGCGCAACGCGATCCGACCGAACGCGACGTGCCGTGCCTCGTCCTGCATGACATAGGCGAGCAGCTGCTTGGCCAACGCATTCGTCGCGATGTCGCGATAGACGCCGAACGCAGCCAGCGCCAGCCCTTCGATCAGGACCTGCATGCCGAGGTACGCGAAGTCCCAGTCGCTACTGCTCAGCGCATCGGAGAGAAGCGACCCCAGGTTGTCGTTCATCGGGTAAACGACGCCGACCTTCTCCTGCAAGAAGCGCGCAAATGTCTCGACGTGCCGCGCCTCGTCCATCGTCTGCGTCGCGGCATAGAACTTCGCGTCAAGGTCCGGGACCGCTTCGACCAGGCGCGCCGAGGTCACCATCGCGCCTTGTTCGCCGTGCAGGAACTGGCTGAACGTCCAGGCGCTGATGTGCTGCAGCAGCTGGTCCTGCTCGCGTTGGTTCATGCGCTCCCAGATAGAGCTGCCGTGGAACGCGTTGTACTCATCGGGGAAGCCAGCCGGGTTGACGGGATCGACCTCGATCGACCAGTCGATTCGCTTGGTGGAGTCCCACTGCTTGTCCTTGCCTTTCTGGTACAGCGACAAGAGGCGATCCCGGCCGTCGTCGTACTCCCACGTGAAGCGGGTGTCGCCCGCCATCGTGAGGTCCCAGGTCTCCCGGCCAGGGTCGCGGGTGTACTTGTCGTAAGTGCTCATGGGCGCGCTCCGGCAGCTAGCAGTTTCTCGACGAGATGGGCGACGCGTGCCGCCACGAGGTCCACGGCCTCGGCGGGCAGCACGAGATAGGACACGGTCAGTCGTACGACGGTCTCCGCGGCGAGTTCCGCTTCGACCGGGTCGATCGCCGGCCAGTCTTCGTGCAGCCGAGCGAGGAAACGCGAGCGGGCCGCGGCAAGCAACGGCTCGGCGCGGGTGGTCAGGAAAGGCAGCAACCCACCGGCGTCGGTGTCGTCGGTGAGCACCGCCTTGACGAGGGGGTTGTCAGCGGCCAACCGCAAAGCCGCCGCGACGGAGACACCGACCGCCTCGGCCGGACCGCCTTCATGTCCGGTCAACGCCGCATCGACCGCGTCGAGGAAGCGATCGGCCTCGCGCAATGTGAGCGCCTGCGCCAACGCGTCCTTACTACCGAACTCGTTGTAGAGCGTCTGCCGGGACACGCCTGCGGCTTGGGCGACATCGGCCATCCGGGCCTTGGGCCAGCCGCCGGAGACGACCGCCTCGTACGCGGCGTCGAGCAGCGCGTCCCGGGTCGCTGGCATCTGCCCATGGTTTACAGGAAGGCCCTTCGTGTCAACCCCTCGTAGTCTGCCGGGCGTGTCCGGCGACCTCGACCTCGCGCTGGCGCTCGCCGACGGCGCGGACGCGGTGACGACGGCACGGTTCCGGTCCGGCACTCTCGTCGTCGAGTCGAAGCCGGATCTCACTCCGGTGACAGAGGCGGATCGTTCCGCCGAGAACGCAATCCGCGAGCATGTCGCACGCGAACGACCGGACGACGCCGTTGTCGGCGAAGAGTTCGGCGCGAGCGGCGCAGGCCCACGTCGGTGGGTCATCGACCCGATCGACGGGACGAAGAACTTCGTGCGCGGCCATCCGGTCTGGGCAACCCTCATCGCTTTGCAGGACGGCGCTGACATCACCGTTGGAGTGGTGTCCGCGCCGGCCCTCGGTCGTCGGTGGTGGTGCAGCCGAGGTGGGGGCTCCTGGACCCGCGACATCGATGGCGGCGTGCGGCGCTGTCAGGTTTCGGCCGTCGGCGAATTGACCGACGCGTTCCTCTCCTACTCCGGGCTCGGCGGCTGGCAGCGAGCCGAGCAGGGGTTTCGGGCGTTGACACAGACCGTGTGGCGTACCCGCGCCTACGGGGACTTCTGGTCCTACGCGATGGTCGCCGAAGGCGTGGTCGACATCGCCTGCGAGCCCGAGGTCTCCCTGTGGGACCTGGCTCCCCTGCTGCTGCTGGTCGAAGAAGCCGGCGGGACGTTCACTGATCTGAGCGGCGTACGCCGGGCCGACGGCGGCAGCGCGCTAGCGACGAACGGGCTATTACACGACACCGCTCTTGCCTTTGTGCGTCCGCCGGCTTAGCCCCCGGACGATGCGCGGGGCGAACGCGAGCGCGGCAGCGTCGAAGAAGCCGTAGCCACCGGCCGCACCACTCGGCGGGTTGCCGATCGCGACGAGACCGGTCGGATCGTGCAGGCTCCATGTCCACGTGCCGAGCGCTGTGCCGAGCAGTTCGAGGTACGTCACGACCAGGAACGCCCCGACGAAGACCATGGGCACGCGGGCCCGGCGTACCCAGACCACCAAGCAGCAGAACCACAGGAAACCCAGCAGGTCAGGCCGACCGGACACCAGCAGACCCCAGGTCGCGTAGCCGCCGGCAATGACCAGCGTGGCGGTCAGGAGCTCGCGGCGGTACGCCGTCACGACGGCGGATCGGCCGATGGCGAGCGCGGCGAGATAGACCAGGCCGTGCCCGGGCGGGACGTAGGCGGGCACCTGGTGCAAGCGGTAGACGTACACACCGAGAAGGGCGGAGAACGTGTACTCGATCAGCGTGGCGAAGGCGACGACGACCGCGACCTGAGCGCGCGTGGTTGCCGACTCGCGCCGCAACAACGTGAGCAGCAACGCCCACGTCACGCCACCGAGTGCCAGCTCGCGTGCCGAGCCGGCGTTGTCGAGCGGCAGGACGACCCCTACCCAGGCGACGACGGTCAGCGCCAGCGCGAGGTCCGCGCGGGAGGCAACGAGCAGGCCGGAAACTCGGCGGGAAGCCGGCGTCGCCGACGCCAGAACACCGGCCTCTGCGCTCACCGGCCCATCTTCGCAGGCATCGGCTAGTGCTAGACGGTCGACGGCCGCCTATCTCGCATGGGACGCTCTTCCTCGTGCAGGTGCGTGACGGAATGAGCACGCTGGTGCTGACCATCGGCCCGGCCCACACATTGCGCGAGGCCGCCCGGGTGATGGCGGACCGCAAGGTCGGTGCCGCCGTCGTCATCGATCCGGACACCTCCGGCGTCGGCATCTTGACCGAACGGGACGTCCTGAACGCCCTCGGCAAGGGCCTGGATCCCGACCGCGAAGCCGCCGGCGACCACCTGACCAGCGACCTCGTCTTCGCCACGCCCGACTGGACACTCGAGCAGGCAGCGCAGGCGATGATCCGCGGCGGCTTCCGTCACCTCGTCGTCATGGATGGCGACGAGGTCGTCGGCATGTTGTCGGTACGCGACATCGTCCGGTGCTGGACGTCGGAGACCGCGGAAGCCGCTACCGGCTGACCGGTAGCGCTACTTGCGCAGCGGTTCGAACGGAGCCGCGGCGGCCGCCAGCTTGGCGCTCACGTTGAGGCCGTAGCGGACGAGAACATTGCTCGGGGTCGACATCGGCACCTCGAACCGCCACTGCTGACCGTCGAGCTCGTCGACCGACTTCGGACCGAACGCGTTGTCGCTGTCCTGGGTCGCGAAGAAGTGCACCCCGTGCTGCCCGATCGCGCCTTCGAACGGCATGCGCTGCCACGGCGGCGTCGTTGCCGGGTCAGCGCCCGGGTTGCACTTCAAGTCGGCGTAGGTCAGCGTGCTGGGCGCACCGTGCGCCTTCCAGTAGTCGACGTACCCCTGCTGGACACGGGAGTCGGTGGACGACTCGCCCGGCCATGGCCGCGGCACGGGCGCATCACCGGTGCCGTCGTCGAGGCAAGCGTCGTCGCGGTAGTACGGAACCGCAGCGACATTGCCCGCCGCCGCAGTCGCGCCGGTCAGCTCGAACTCGTAGACCAGACCACCATTGGGCCCGGCCACCTCCTCCGGCCGGTCGACCGCGGAGCACGCGTCGAACGTCGGGTCGCAGCTGTCGAACTCTGCCGGTGTGTTGGACACCGGCACCTGGTCGACGTTGCCGACGTTCTCGTCGTTGATGCCGTCGATCGGCACGCCGTTCAGCTGTCGCGGGTTGTAGTACGTCGTCACAGCGCCGGGGTTGTAGTCCCACGACGTGTACAGGCCGTCCGGCGGGATCGGGTGAACGCGCACGTGGTAGCCGTAGACGTCAGCGTCGCGGTAGTAGGTCTCCGTCTTCGTCACGTTCGTGCCGGAGTCAGCGCCCCAGATCTCGCGGATCGCGCGAACCGGGCCGGCCCGCCAGCCGAGCAGGGCGCTGTTCGCCTCCCAGTTGACCTGTTCGTCCTCGAACCCGACCAACGAGATCGTCGAGTCCGGGCTCTGCTGGAAAGCCCGGCCCTTCCAGCGCGCGATCAGGTCCGGCCCGTAGGTGAACGTCGAGCGAGGCCGCGTCACCGCAAGCGAACGCACCATCCATCGACCGCTGGCGTGCAGGGTGTACGTCGGCGTCGTCACGGTCACGCCGTCACGCGGAAAACGGTCCGTCGAGGTGCGGACCGTGCCGCTGGCGTCGCAGACCGAGCCCGGGATGTTCGGTCCGTAGCCGGTGTTGCTCGCGCCGAGCTTTTCCGGGTCGCTGTCAGCGAAAGTGTTCCGGTCTATCCACTCGTCAGCGTTCGCGTCGCGCGCCATATGCACGTAGGGGCTGTTGCCGGCACTGAACGACGAACCGCCCGGACGGAGGAACAGGTAGACGTACGTGCGGGCACCGTCGAGCGGATCCGTGATCGTGACGGCTTGTCCGTTGCGTGTGCCGGCCGGTGGTACGACGCCGTTCGGAGCTCGCGTTCCTGCGTCCCGCGCCATGACCGCGATCTCGTCGTCGTCATCGAGTGTCGGCACCGGATCCTGCATCGGTCCTTCGTACGACGCAGCCGTCTCCTGCGGGCCGAGGCCGGCAACCGCTGATCCGGCCTCGGTCACCTCTTGTGTCGAGTTCGCGTAGCGCGCATCGCACTGACCGAAGATCTTCTTCCACGCTTCCTCGCCGAAATCGTGGCCGTCCGGCGCCCATGCATAGGTCAGCTCCTCATCCGTACCGGAGTACGTCGAGAAGGACGACCGGCCGTTGGCGAGGAAGTACGGGAACCGCTGGTCGACCTGGACGGGCACCTCTTGCCACGCGCGGCCGGTCCAGCGGTACGCCGCGATCTGGTTGACGTCGACGCCGGTCCGCTTGTCCGGTGGGACCACCAACGTGCCGTTGTGCGCCGTACGCCGTCCATCGCCGGTCGTGGCCGCGCCGGACGGGTAGGGCTCCGCCACACCTTCAGCCGGGAGCCGCGACCACAGCGGGACTTGCGCACCGGTGATCACGACCGGCGCGGACGCGCGTGCCGCATGCACGCCGGCGCCGCTCGTCGACGGTGCCGCGGCCAGTGCCACCGACGGAACAAGAACACTCGCGGCAGCGATGCCGCGGACAAAAAGTGCGCGCACAGGAGATCTCCTGAGGGGACAGGGACAGCACCGACTTCGCCATGACAACGACGAGGTCCTGCTAACGACTCGGATCGACGTCGGTTTGCGCCATATGTCGGCATGGACCCTGCGCGCCGCGGGCACGGCTGCAGTCATGAGCAACGGATCCGGTACACAGACGGAAACCACCGTCGGCGACCACATGTGCAACGCCGGCCAGCAGGTATCAGAGCAGTACGGCCGCGAGGACCATCCGCTCGGCGGCTACCTCGCTGTCATCGGGGCTTACTCCGCCGTGCTCGGCGGGCTGGCGGCGCTCGGCCGCAGCCGCGGTGTGCGGCTACCCAAGCGCGTCCCAGTGGGCGATTTGGCGTTGATGGCTGTGGCCACGCACAAGGTCAGCCGGACGATCAGCAAGGACTCGGTGACGAGCCCGGTACGCGCGCCGTTCACGAAGTTCCGAGGAGCATCGGGACCGGGAGAGGTCCAGGAGGAGGTGCGCGGGAGCGGCGTCCAGAAGGCGCTCGGCGAGCTGATCACGTGCCCGTTCTGCCTGGACCAGTGGGTCGCCACCGGCTTCCTGGCCGGGCTGCTCGCAGCACCGCGTGCCACACGCTGGCTGGCTGCGACCTTTGCCGTTCGCGCGGGAGCCGATGCGCTGCAGTTCGGATATGCGGCGCTGCAAAAGGCGGCCGAGGACTGACCGGGACGTGACTCGTCAGAACGTCGGCGCGCTATAGCCGCCCGACCGCCTGACAGGTCAGGGAAGTTGTAGGCCGGAGCCAGCGGCGGCGAGCGGGGACTGCTTGGTCTCCGCTGCGTGCAGGCGCTCGACCTGCGCGTGCGAGCGCTCGACCTGGTCGGAGAGCTGGTTCACCGTGACCTTCATGGCCTCGAGCGCGCGCAGCTTGTACGTGTCGATCTGGTCGAGTGCGGCGAACACGTTGTCCCACGCGCGCTGCAGCGCCGGCAGGTCGACACCGGGGCTCGTTGCTTGTTCCTCGACAGTCGCCGCCTGGTCGCGCAGCAAGCCGGAGGTGCCTTCGATCATCGTGCTGGTCACTTCGTGAACGGCGCGCACCTGCTCGCTGACGAGCTTCTGATTCGTCAATGCCTGCGCGACCATCACTGCGGTGCGTAGCGCTGCAACAGTCGTGGTCGTCGCGGTGCGTACGGCGCGGATCAGCTCGCGGTTGTTCATCTCCACCACGCGCAGTGCGGCGTACCCCTGCACGGACACCGCAAGTTGCGTGAGGATCTCCTGACGCCGGTGCCGCACCGGGAACAGCACGTCCTCGCGCAGCACGCGTCCGCGGTCCGGGTCGTCGGCTTCGATCGCAACGATGCGCGCCTCGAGCGCGGTGTCGAGTCGTTCGGCCATGTACGCGTACTGGCGCAGCGTCTCCATCTGCGTCCACAGGGCCTTCTGCTCCTGTGCGATCGCGGCGTTGTCTTTGTCGAGCTCGGCTGCTCCGTCCCGCAAGGCACCCACGACGCCCTGGATGTGACTCTGCGCCTTCTGGTAGCGCTGGAAATACGCCCGGATCTTGCTACCGAACGGAATGAGCCCAAGGACCTTCCGCCGGCCACCGCGACTGAGGTCGTACCGCGCGGGGTTGAGGTCTTCGACGGTACGGCGGAGATCGAGCAGGCTGTGCGCGACCGAACCCCTGCCGTCGCCGAGTCCGTCGACCGCGCGCACGGGGCGGTCCAGCAGCCGGTTGCTGACGTCAGAAGTCGCGCGGATCTCACGGTCGGCCATGCCGTTGATGTCGTCGACCCGCCGCCGGTAGTCGTCGCCGTGCACGTCGAGGCCAGTGATCGTCGCGACGAAGTCACCGACGACGGCATCGATGCGCTCGGCAGCCTCGGGTGGTATCGCGACCTCTTTCTCCGCCTCGGCGGGCTCGACAGCGGTGACCGCCGCAGGCGGCGTGAGGTTCAGCGTTCCGGAGGTCGTGTCCGTCATGAGGTCGCTTCGCGTGCGTCCTCAGTCGCGCTGGGCTCTTTCGCGGGCACCTGCCCGTTGCCCTGCGCAGCCTTCAGTGAGCCGTTGCCACTTGCGGTGACAGCAGGGAGCAGGGACTCGCGCGCGAGACCGGTCAATGCGCCGGCCTGCTGGATGATCTCGGCCAGCGCACCGGTCACACCTTGGGCACCGTTGAGCACCGTGAACTGACCGACGTGCTCGAACGGCGAGGCCGCTGCCGCGACGATCTCCGGCAGCTTCTCGGCGATCTGTTGCGCGATGACCGCTTCCTGGTTCTGGCTCATGGCCGCGGCACGCCGCTCGATGCCCGCAGCCTCGGCTTCCATCCGCGCCCGCACCGCCTCGGCCTCGGCGAGACCACGTGCCTTGATCGCGTCGGCCTCGGCCTGGCCGGTGAGGCGAGTCGCGTCGGCTTGAGCGCTCGCCTGGACCTTGATCGCCTCGGCTTGCGCATCCGCCTGCAGCTTGGTTTGTGTGGCCGCGGCATCCGCGCGCAGTTTCGTCTCCTGCGCTTCGGCTTCGGCTTGCCGGATGCGCGCGTCCCGACTCGCGGTGGCAAGCGTGGTCTGCTTGTAGGCCTCCGCGTCGGCGGGCTTACGCACGTCGACCTGCAGTTGCTGCTCCTTCTGCTGTGCCTGCAACTCGGCGACGCGGGTCTGCTCTTCGACGACGGCCTGGTGCGCCTTCGCCTCGGCGAGCGGGCCCTGCTGTGCGGCGTCCTGGGTTGCCTGGTCGACCTCAGCCTGGAAGCCGGCCTTCTTGATGTTCGTGTCTCGCACCGACTGGGCGATCAGGGCCTGCGCGTCCTGCTCCTGCGCGACTGCTTCGCGCTCGGCCTTGGCTCGGGCGATGCGAGCGTTCTGCTCGACCTCTGCCTGATGCGGAACGGCAAGGTTCTCGATGTAGTTCGACGCGCTGTTGATCGCCTGGATCTGGAAGCTGTCGATGACGAGACCGAACGACTCCATCTCTTGGGAGCAGCGGTCCCGCACCTGCTGCGCGAACTTGTCCTGGTCGCTGATCATCTCCTCGACGGTCATGGAACCGGCGATGGCGCGAAGGTGACCGACGAAGACGTTCTGCACTTTCGTCTCGAGCTCTTGCGCGGGTCGGTCGAGGAACCGTCGCGCGGCGTTCGCGATCGACCGGTAGTCATCGCCCACCTTGTAGACGACGACACCCTCCAGGGTGAGACTGATCTTCTGCTGGCTCACACACGGCACGGAGATCTGGCTCTCGTGCGCTTCGAGCGAGAGTCGACGTACCTTCGTCAGCCCCGGCACCACGAGACAGCCGCGGCCGGTGACGATGCGAAAGCCCATGCTCTCGCCGACACCTTCTGGGCGTTCGCTGGTCCGGAACCCGGAGATGATCAGCGCCTCGTCCGGCTCGGCGACCCGCCAGGAGATGCGGAAGACCACCACCCCGAGAACGATGACGCCAAGGATGAGACCGAACACCAAGCCGATCACTGCACTCATCGCGGCAACCTCACACTGTCGGTCGGCGCGACCTCGACGGTACGTCCGCCCAGGCTGCCGACGACAAGAACCTGGGTGTGTTTGCGAATGGTCGCTTGCGTGTCTGCAGCGCGAGCGAGGAAACGCTCCGTGCCGGCCCGCACTTCGATCAAGACCTCACCGAGATGCTCTGGCGTGATGTCGGCGGTGACGCGAG
This sequence comes from Actinomycetes bacterium, assembly GCA_045807285.1. Lineage (GTDB taxonomy): Bacteria > Actinomycetota > Actinomycetes > JAWWOW01 > JAWWOW01 > JBJMHR01. The sequence continues at coordinate 69,545 of JBJMHR010000033.1, read as the reverse complement.
CCAGCTTTCCGACTACGTCGAGTGCCATTCACTCCCGCCCCAGAACTCAGTGTCTTCTTTGATCAATTGGGATCGTACGCCGAGACGCCTGGCGCGGCGCCCCCGTTGCTGACTCGGCAGGAGATCCCGTTGTCGGCTAGAACGTCCCCTCATGGCCGACATGAGGATGTCTCGCAGAAGCCTGTTCGGCGGCGCGGCTGCTGCAGGGGTTGCCGTCGCCGCCGGGGCCGGCAGCGCGACCGCAGCCGATCGACCGAGCCGGGCAACGTCCACTCGCCGGCGCGAGGCCGACGTGGTCGTGGTCGGCGCCGGGTTGGCCGGTCTTGCCGCCGCCCGGGACGTCCAGCGGGCCGGCAAGTCCGTGGTCGTGCTCGAAGCCCGCGACCGCGTCGGCGGCCGGACTCTGAACCATCCGCTCCCAGGGGGACATGTCGGTGACATCGGCGGCACCTGGATCGGTCCGACCCAAGACCGGATAGCGGCGCTCGCGACCTCCGTCGGCGTCCATGCGTTCGCGCAGCCAGACGATGGCAAGCAGGTCTACTACGCGCAAGGTCGCAAGATGACCTATCGCGACACCGGGCCGCTCGGCACGGCACCGCCGGACCCGACGATCCTCGCGGACGTAGCGCTTGTGGTGAAGCTTCTCGACAAGATGGCGAAGCAGGTGCCGGTCGGCAGGCCCTGGGAGTCCGCGCACGCCGACGAATGGGACCGCATCACGCTCGACACGTGGCTGCGCGAGAACACGACCAACAACGAAACCTTGCGCGTCGCGCAGGGTGCACTCGAGGCGCTCGTCGGCGCCGAGGCTCGCGAGCTCTCGTTGTTGTTCACCGTGGCTTATGTCGCGCGCGCGACGAACGGCTCTGCGCCGGGCACGTTCGAGCGGTTGATCAACACCCGTGGTGGTGCACAGGCGAAGCGCTTCGTGGAGGGAGCCCAAGAGATCTCGCTTCGCGTAGCGGCCGCGCTCGGAGACAGCGTCGTACTCGCAAGCCCCGCACGCACGATCAGCCAGGACGCGAACGGTGTCGTCGTGCATTCAGATCTCGCCCGGGTGCGCGCGAAGCAGGCCATCGTCGCGGTGCCACCGACACTCGCCGGTCGCATCGACTACACCCCGGCATTGCCGTGGGGACGCGACCAGTTGACACAGCGCTTCGCACAAGGCGCTCTCATCAAGGTCGGCGCGTATTACGACAAGCCATGGTGGCGGGAAGAAGGACTCACCGGCGCTGCGGTCAGTGACACAGGACCCGCGCGCATCACGTTCGACGTCTCCACGGCCGATGGGTCGGTCGGGGGGCTGCTCGGCTTCGTCGGCGGTGACGAGGCGCGCGCGTACGCCGGCCGCAGCGACGCTCTATTGAGTGCAGTGCTGGACAACTTCGCGACGTACTTCGGCCCGCGTGCGCTGAACCCGATCGAAACCGTTGTCATGAACTGGGCGGATGAACTGTGGTCACGGGGGTGTCCGACCGCGATCGGCGGTCCAGGTCTGCTCAGCGAATACGGGCCCGCGATCAGTGCACCCATCGGCCGGATCCACTGGGCCGGTACGGAGACGGCCACGTACTGGCAGGGCTACATGGACGGCGCGGTGCGCTCCGGCGAGCGGGCTGCGGCGGAGGTGTTGTCCGCGCTCTGACAGTGGTGCTCGCCGCGGAGCGGCGGAGCGTCGAGCGAGCAGTGCCGTTCCTCGTCATGCGCATGCAGGGCGCGTCGTTCGGTGCGAGTGGGATTGCGGATCGCGACGGCGGCGAGCCCAGCCGCCACGACGCAGGCGGCAGCAGCGATCACTGCCGCGTTGTGGAAGCCATGGGCGAGCGCGTCAGCATGCCCGAACGTGACACCGGTGATGCCGGCGGCCGCCGGTAGCACGGCCACGGCGATGAGACCCCCGGTCCGCGCGACGTCGTTGTTGACCGCTGAGGCAATACCTGAATGGTCCTCGGGAGCGGCGGCGAGAACGGTGGAGGTCAGCGGCGCGACGGTTATGGCGAGGCCCAGTCCGAACACGGCCATTGCCGGCAGGACGTGCGCCGCGTAGCCACCGCGATCGACCCGAACGAGGAGGACCAACCCGGCGGCGATGACCAGCGGACCGACGCTGAGCTGTAGGCGCGGTCCGATGCGGGCCGCAAGCGCGCCGGACCGAGCCGACAGCAGCAGCATGATTGCGGTGACCGGAAGCAAGGCGGAGCCGGCGACCAGCGGGCTGTATCCGGACACCTCCTGAAGTACGACGGGCAGCAGGAACAGCACGCCGCCGAGGGCGGCGTACACAAGGAACGTGACTGCGTTCGTGGCGGTGAACTGACGCGACTGAAAGATCGCGAGCGGGAGCAGTGGCGATCGCCGTCGACCTTCGACGTACAAGAAGACGAGCACCAAGAGCACACTCGCCGCGAGGCTTACGGTCACCGCAGGCGACGTCCACCCCCTGGTCGGTCCTTCGATCAGGCCGTACGTCAGACCCACCAGCGCGGCCGTGATCACCGCGCCACCGCTGCCGTCGACGCCGCCGGCCTCCGGCGTCGCGGACTCCGGCACGTGCCGCGCCGCGATCGCGACAACGACAGCCGCGATGGGCAGGTTGATGAAGAACACGAGCCGCCACGACACCGCTGAGATGAGCCAACCACCGAGGAACGGTCCGATGGCGGTAGCGACACCGCCCAGACCCGACCAGGCGCCGATTGCCTTCGACCGATCAGACTGGACGAACGACGCCTGCAGGATCGCGAGGCTGCCCGGTGTCAGCAGAGCCCCGCCGACGCCTTGCAGCGCGCGCGCCAGCACGAGGACGGTCGCGTTGGGCGCGAACCCGCACAACAACGATGCGAGTGCGAACCAGATGGTGCCGACGAGGAACAGCCGCCGCCGACCGAACTGGTCACCGAGCGCACCGCCAAGAAGAAGGAGCCCGGCGAGGGTGAGGGTGTAAGCGTTGACGACCCATTGGAGGGAGGAGACGCCGACATCGAAGTCTTTACCGATCGCGGGCAGGGCAATGCCGACGACTGTGGCGTCGATAGCGGCAATACCCGAACCGAGAACGGTCGCGGCGACGACCCATCGCCCGGCGGTTGAGCCGTAGTGCAGTGCCGGCACGGTCATGGCGCTGCTCACGTCTCATTGTCACGCACTGAGCGGGTACCTGCTGAGTCGTGACTACGTTTGTCCTGTGACCGGACGCGAAGAGCGGTTCGGCCTCCCGCCGTCCGTCGAGGCCTGCCTGTTCGATCTCGACGGCGTACTCACACAAACTGCCATCGTGCACGCCGCGGCATGGAAGCAGATGTTCGATGAGTTCCTGCGTGCCCACGCGGAGCAAACCGGGACTTCTTACGTCGAGTTCGATGCCAAGGACGATTACGACGAGTACGTCGATGGCAAGCCTCGCCTAGACGGAACGCGCGACTTTCTGGCCTCGCGTGGGATCGAGCTTCCGGAGGGCGGCGAGGGCGACCCACCCGGGACGCCGACCGTCAATGGGCTCAGCAACCGAAAGAACGATCTCGTCCTGGAGAAGATCCGCGCTGAAGGCGTCGACGTCTATCCGGGCTCGGTCGACTATGTGCGGAGCGTGCGTGCAGCGGGGCTGAAGACGGCTGTCGTTTCCTCGAGTGCGAATACCGTTGACGTTCTCGAATGCACCGGTCTGACTGCGTGCTTCGATGCGCGAATCGACGGCGTGGTTGCGAAGCAACGCGGCTTGAAAGGAAAGCCGGCTCCGGACACCTTCCTCGCAGGTGCGGACGCATTGGGCGTCGGACCCGCCAACGCCGCGGTGTTCGAGGATGCGCTGGCCGGTGTCGCCGCCGGCAAAGCAGGTCATTTCGCATGCGTGGTCGGTGTCGATCGCGTCGGTCAGTCCGCCGAGCTGCGTGAACATGGCGCGGACATCGTCGTACAAGATCTCAGCGAGCTGCTCTCGTGATCTCCGGCGGCTCTTTCGGGGTCGATCCATGGCTGCTTCGCGAAACGCGCCTCGACTGCGAGGTGCTGGCCCAGTCGGAGTCGCTGTTCGCACTGTCCAACGGTCACCTCGGCCTGCGCGGCAACCTCGACGAGGGCGAACCACATGGCCTGCCGGGCACGTACCTCAACGGGCTGTACGAGCAGCGCCTACTCCCCTACGCCGAGGCAGGGTACGGATATCCGGAGGACGGTCAGACACTCATCAACGTCACGAACGGAAAGCTCATCCGCCTGCTCGTCGACGATGAGCCGTTCGATGTCCGGTACGGCGAACTCGTCCGGCACGAGCGCGTGCTCGACCTGCGCGCCGGGACATTGGAACGAGACGTGGAGTGGCTGACGCCGGCGCAGCGGCGCGTGCGCGTGCGTTCGACCCGGATGGTGTCACTCACGCAGCGCGCCGTCGCCGGGATCCGCTACACCGTCGAGGCGCTCGACGGTGAGCCGTTGCGGGTGGTGGTTCAGAGCGAGCTCGTCGCAAACGAGCAACTCCCCGACGTGACCGGCGACCCGAGGGCCTCGGCAAATGTCGCTCAGGTGCTGCAGGCGGAAGACTCGGCCACCCACGACCTGTCTGCGCTCCTCGTGCATGCGACGAAGGCGTCCGGACTGCGGCTGGCCGCCGGCATGGACCACGAGGTGAGCGGGGTCAAGGACTGCGCAACGCAAACGGACGCCTTCCCCGACCTCGCCAGGGTGAGCGCCACCGCAGTACTCGCACCCGGTGAACGGCTCGAGGTGGTGAAGTACCTCGCTTATGGCTGGTCCGCAGTGCGCTCCGTGCCAGCAGTCCGCGACCAGGTCGCGGCAGCGCTGACGGGTGCTCGGCACACCGGATGGAACGGCTTGCTCGAAGAGCAACGGCAGTTCCTGGACGAGTTCTGGGACACGGCGGACGTGCAGGTCGACGGCGATGCGGAGCTGCAGCAGGCGGTGCGGTTCGCGCTATTCCATGTGATGCAGGCGGGTGCGCGTGCCGAACGCCGGCCCATTCCGGCAAAGGGGCTCACCGGGAACGGGTACGACGGGCACTGCTTCTGGGACACCGAGACATTCGTCCTGCCCGTCCTCACGTACACGATGCCGCACGCCGTTGCCGACGAGCTGCGTTGGCGGCAGTCCACGCTGGAGCAGGCACGGACCAGGGCAACGCAGCTCGGTCTTCGTGGGGCCACCTTCCCCTGGCGCACGATCCACGGCGAGGAGTGCTCTGCGTACTGGCCGGCGAGCACGGCTGCGTTCCACATCAACGCAGATATCGCCGATGCCGTCATCCGCTACGTCGCCGCGACAGAGGATGAGCAGTTCGAACAGAGCACGGGATTGGAGTTGCTCGTCGAGACGGCGCGGCTATGGCGCAGCCTCGGCCACCACGACACCAGCGGCCGGTTCCACATCGACGGTGTGACCGGCCCGGACGAGTACAGCGCTGTCGTGGACAACAATGTCTACACAAACCTGATGGCGCAGCGAAACCTGGCGGCTGCCGCCGACGCATGCACCAGGCATCCGGCGCACGCCCGTGCCCTCGGTGTAGACGTCGAGGAGACATCAGCGTGGCGCGACGCTGCCCGCGACATGACCGTGCCTTACGACAAAGTGCTGGACGTCCATCCGCAGGACGACGCGTTCACGGAACATGCACGATGGGACTTCGAGGACACACCTGACGAGCACTATCCGTTGCTCCTCCACTACCCCTACTTCGACCTCTACCGCAAGCAGGTCGTCAAGCAGGCCGACCTCGTGCTCGCCATGCAGCGATGCGGTGACGCATTCACGGCCGACCAAAAACGCCGTAACTTCGACTACTACGAGGCGCTCACCGTGCGTGACTCGTCGCTGTCCGCGTGCTCGCAGGCGGTCCTCGCCGCCGAGGTCGGTCACCTCGACCTAGCACTGGACTACGCCGCGGAGGCGGCGCTCGTCGACTTGCGCGACCTCAAGCACAACACCCGGGACGGCCTGCACATGGCGTCCCTGGCCGGGGCCTGGATCGCACTTGTCACAGGCTTCGGCGGCATGCGCGACCACGTCTCGTTGACTTTCGCACCACGGCTGCCGCCTGGACTGACCCGCCTGAAGTTCAACGTCATCCATCGGGGCGTGTGCCTATCCGTGGACGTGCTGCCGGACCAGGCGACGTACACATGGAAAACGGGGGGACGACCGCTCCGGATGAGCCACCATGGCGAGACGTTCGAGCTCAAAGGTGGCGCGCCGGTCACTTTGCCGATACGTCGGCTGCCACCACAAACCCGTCCGAACCAGCCACGGGGCCGGGAGCCACAACGGCGCGACGTGCCGTCAGACTGAGGGTTGGTATGTGGGCCGGAGTGGGGGAGACTGCAAACAGCGGCTGAACCTGCCGCCAGACACGCGTGGTTTCGGCCACGGGACACAGAAGGCGATGCGGGAGGTCCGCTCATGCTCACAACGATCAGTGATGTTTCGGTCCGCTTCCTCGACGTACGCCGGCGCACCGAACAACTTGCTGCACCACTGTCCGCGGAAGATCAGACTGCGCAGTCGATGCCCGACGCAAGTCCGGCGAAGTGGCATCGCGGGCACACGTCGTGGTTCTTCGAGGAGTTCGTCCTCACGTCGCAGCCCGGCTACGAGGTGTTCGATCCGTCGTACCGATATCTGTTCAACTCCTACTACGAATCGGTCGGCCGGCGACAGCCGCGTCCGGAGCGCGGACTGATCACCCGGCCCGGCGTCAGTGAGGTCGCGCACTACCGCGACCACGTCGACGCGGCGATGGCGCAGCGGCTCGACGCGGGAGAGTTCGACGATCGCAGCCTCGCGCTCGTCGAACTGGGTTGCCATCACGAGCAGCAACACCAAGAGCTGCTCCTGATGGACAGCAAGCATCTTCTGTCGCGGAACGCGTTCGATCCGGTCTACGTCCCGCGCGACCTCGACCCCGACGTGCCGAGCGCGCCGATGACGTGGCGTTCTGTGGACGGCGGCCTCCTCGAGATCGGGCACGACGGCATCGGCTTCGCCTTCGACAACGAAGGGCCGCGGCACTCGGCGTACCTCGAGCCGTTCGAGATCGCAGAGCGGGAGGTCACGAACGAGGACTGGCTGGCCTTCGTCGATGACGGCGGCTACGACCGACCGGACCTCTGGCTGAGCGACGGATGGGCCCGCGTTCAAGCTGACGGATGGACGGCGCCGGCGTACTGGCGCCACGACGACGGGACTTGGTCGACGTTCACGCTGTCCGGCCGACAGCCGCTACGGCGCAGCGAACCCGTCTGCCATGTCTCCTTCTATGAGGCCGATGCCTATGCGCGATGGGCCGGTGCACGGTTGCCGACCGAGCACGAGTGGGAGGCAGCCGCACGCGGAGTCAGCGCCGCACGCGGCACCTTGCTCGATCCGAAGCGATGTCATCCCGGCGTTGCCAGCGCCGCGATGATCGGCAACGTCTGGGCGTGGACCGCGAGCGCGTACCTCCCTTACCCCGGTTTCCGGCCCGCGGCCGGCGCCGTCGGTGAGTACAACGGGAAGTTCATGTGCGACCAGCACGTGCAGCGTGGCGCAAGTGCAGTGACACCGTCCGGCCACGAGCGCGTCAGCTATCGCAACTTCTTCCCGGCCTACGCGCGGTGGGCGTTCAGCGGCCTGCGACTGGCGCGATCATGACCGACCCGAAGACTGTGCGGGAGCGGCTCGAACGCGACGTGCGCGTCGGGCTCACGGCGGTGCCCCCGTGGTTGCCGGCGCGCTGGTTTTACGACGAGAAGGGCAGCCTGCTCTTCGACGACATCACCACGTTGCCGGAGTATTACCCGACGCGGCGTGAGACCGAGATCCTGGCCGCGCACGGCAACGACATCGTCACGGCGACGGGCGCGACCACGTTGATCGAGCTCGGCGCGGGCTTGTCGAAGAAGACCCGCCTCATCCTGGACGCGTTCACCGCGGAGGGGCGGGCGGTGCGCTTTGTCCCGATCGACGTGAGCGCCGAAGCGCTGGCGTACGCCGCACAGACGATCACGGATGCCTACCCTTCGGTGCTGGTGGATGCTCGGGTCGCGGACTTCGAAGATGACCTGGCTCCGCTGCCCGGTACCCCGGGTGAACGGCTGGTGCTGTTCCTCGGCGGCACAATCGGCAACCTCAACACCGGCGCCCGTGACGACTTCTGGGCGAAACTCCGAACCGCGCTGACACCGGGCGACCATTTCCTGCTCGGTGCCGATCTCGTCAAGGACGTCGACCGGCTCGTCAACGCGTACGACGATGCACGGGGCGTCACGGCGGCGTTCAACCGGAACATCATCGAAGTGCTCGCGCGGGAGCTGTCCGCGGAAGGCCTGTCGTCCGACGACTTCGCGCACGTGGCTCGCTGGAACCCCGAGCGCAGCCAGATCGAGATGTGGCTGCGTGCGATCCGGCCGATCAGCGCCTACTTCCGGACTCTGGACCTGCACTGGTCATTGCCGACGGGAGGCGAGCTGCTCACGGAGATCAGCGTGAAGTTCACGCTGCCCGGGTTGCGCGCCGAACTGACACATGCGGGTCTCACCCCGGTCACGACGTGGACCGACAACGCCGGCGACTTCTCACTCACGTTGGCGCGACGCGACTGAGCAGTTAGTGCGTGCCGCTCTCGTGGCTCTCGTGGCCGGCCATCTCCAGCTGGAGCGTCGAGTGCTCCATGTCGAAATCACCGCGCATGGCAGCTTGCAAGCGGTCGAGGATCTGCGGCGCATGACCGTCGTTGAAGCACGAATCGTCGATGACGACATGCGCGCTCATCGCGGGCAGGTCTGAGGTCAGCACCCACGCGTGCAGATCGTGCACGTCGTGCACGTGGCTGTCCGCGGCCAGCAGCTGACGGCGTACGGCATCCAGGTCGACGCCGTCAGGCGTACCTTCGAGCAGGATTCGGCCGGCTACGCGTAACAGCAGCCAGGCGCCGCGGATCATCAGTCCAACGACGACCAGCGACGCGATCGGGTCCGCACGGCGAAAGCCGGTGGTGAGGATGACGACCGCGGCGACTGCAGTAGCGATGAACCCCGCGGCGTCGGTGAGGATGTGCTGAAAGGCGCCTTCGACGTTGAGGCTCGACCGATCGCCGTGCGACAGCACGGTGCTGGCTACGACATTGACGCCGACGCCGACCAGCGCCACGACAAGGACAGCGGCGCCGCCAACGTCTGCTGGGTGGATGAGCCGGTGGACGGCCTCCACGGTCACGACGCCGGCCACCGCGACAAGGGTCACGCCGTTGACGGCCGCCGACAGGATCTCCGCCCGCTTGAGCCCGAACGTCCAGATGGGGCTCGCGGGCCGGGCTGCCAGCCGGATCGCCCAGAGTGCCGTGGCGAGCGCAGCCGCATCGGTGAGCATGTGGCCTGCGTCAGCCAGCAGGGCCAAGGAATGCGCGAGCAGCGCAACCACGATCTCGCCAGTCATGAACGCCGCGATCAGCACCAGCGCCACCCGCAAGGCGCGCACACTGCCCGACCGGTGGTCGCTCACTAACTGACCGCCATGCCACCGCCGAGGAGCGCAGGGCGAGCAGTCGCGCGCATTCGTGCGAGCACCCGACTCGTCACAGGTGTCACGTCGGGATGTACGCCGCCGTTGTGGTCCTCCGCTGTCTGCCACGCGCTCTCTCGGCGAGAGTAGGTCTCGGCGTCATCGAGTTCTCTGCAGTCGAGCCGATCGTCATTCAAGTCAACCAGGATCGTGTCGCCGTCCTCGACGAGCGCGATCGGTCCGCCGAGAAACGCCTCCGGCGAGACGTGGCCGATGACCAGTCCGACCGAACCACCCGAGAAACGCGCATCGGTCATCAACGCAATCGTGATGTTCTTCTGCCGGCACAGCGCTGTGATGCGCGACGTGGGATCCAGCATCTCCGGCATACCCGGCGCACCACGCGGGCCCTCGTAGCGGATGACAACCATGTCGTGGTCCGCGAACGTGTCAGGTCGTTCTTCGAGCGCGCTGATCAGGGCCCGCTCGCTGTTGAACACGCGCGCCCGGCCGGTGAAGACGCCGTCGGCGACACCGCCCTCGACGCCGGCAACCTTGAGGATCGCACCGCCGTCCGGGGCGAGATTGCCGGCCAAGAGCCGGAGGCCGCCGGTGTCCTTGAAGGGTCGCGCGACCGAGTAGATGACGTCGTGGTCCGGCGGCGGCGGTTCGAGGCGGCGTACCTGTTCGTTCAGGGTCTGCCCGGTGCACGTCATGACGTCGCCGTCGAGGAGGCCGGCGGCGAGCAACTCGTTGACGACGACCGGAAGGCCGCCCTTCTGTTCGACGTCGACCATCGAATACGCACCGAACGGGCGCATGTTGACGATGACCGGAAGTCGTCGAGAGAGGTCGTTGAACTCCTTTTGCGTCATCACCTCGCCCCACAGGTCGAAGCCGGCCGCACGCGCGATCTCGACACTGTGCAGAGCGACGTTCGTCGAACCGCCCATCGCCATCGCGACCACTATTGCGTTCCGCAAGGAGGCCGGCGTGACGATGTCACGTGGTCGGATGCCCGTCGACGTAAGAGTGACGAGGCACTCCACGAGCTCGTGCGGGAACTCGGCAAGCCGACGTGGATCCTCCGACGCCGGCGCGACCATGTGCAGAGGTTGCATCCCGAGCACCGCGATGAACGTCTGCATCGTGTTGTAGGTGAACATCCCGCCGCAGCTGCCGAAGCCCGGACACGCATGCAGGGCTGTCCGCCTTCGCACTTCAGGGTCTGACTCGCCCGCAGTCTGAAACGCGGTGACAAGATCGATCGGCTCGCCGGTTTGCGGATCGGTGCCAGGCCTGATCGAGCCGTCGGACGCCAGCACGGCTGGAGTGTTGTGCTCGAGCACCGCGGCGAGCGTCCCGACCGGCGGCTTGTCACAGGCGACAACGGCGATCAGGCCGGCAAATGTGTTGGCGTTGAGGTGCAGGTCGACGGCATCGTTGACGAGCTCGCGGCTGACCAACGAGAAACGCATCTCGGCTGTGCCGTTGAGCTGGCCGTCCGAGACACCAAGGGTGTACGCCGGTGCGATCAGCCTGACCGGGAGATCATCGCTGCGGATCCGATCCGCGATCGCAGCGTGGATCGCGTCGACTTTGGCACGAACGCCGAGGTAGCACTGGCTGTCACCCAGGTTGCCGAGGACACCCCAGACCGGATCGTGGATTTTCTCGACGTCCTGACCGAGGTAGCGCGCCGTACCGACGCGCTGAACGTCGCGACCCGGGTTGGCCGTTTCCACTATGGGTGGGAGGGCGCGGGGTCAGCGCCCGCAACCTCGAAGAACAGGTCGTCTGGGTAGCACCACCACCAGTCCTCTCCGGGCTCGTAGGACCGGATGAGCGGATGGTCGCCGTGCTCGCGCCAGTGTGCAGTGGCATGTCGGTTCGGTGAGTTGTCGCAGCAGCCCACGTGTCCGCACGCCATACAAAGCCTCAAGTGCACCCACTGACCACCCATGCGCAGACAGTCCTCGCACCCGGTGCTCGACGGCTCGATGTCGCGCACCGTTTCCAGGTGGGTGCAGACGTCAGCCACTGGCGATCACTGGAGGTATCCCTCGACCGTGCCGACGTCGCGCGGCTCGGCGGCGCCGGGGTCATCCCCGAACTCCCGCTTGGCGTCACGCTGTCGAAGCAGGTCCCAGCATTGGTCGAGCGAGGCCTCGATGCGCGTCAACTCGGCGCGGTCCTCGTCGGCCGCTCCCGACGACGCAATGCGCGATCGCAGCTCGTGCTCGGCCGCGACCAGCCGCCCTATCTCGTCATGCAGTCCCGGATCAGCCATGGCTCACCTCTTCTTCCTCGGTCATGAAACGTAGCGCGGCCGAACTCCCATGGGCCGGTTTGGGTGCAAAGACCCCATTTGCGCGGTATAAAGGGCTGCTTTGTCCAGCGCCACTGCTGATCCAGCCCACGGGGAGGGCACATGAACAAGATCGCTACCGGGACCATCGTCGCAGCCACCGGGCTCTGCCTCGTCGCGACACAGGCGCACGCCGGCGGACAACAGAAGGCGACGGGTGGGGTCATCTACTTCAACGGTGCGGGCGACTCGTGGCTCGAGCTAGAGGCGAGCGGCACGCCGGCGGCAGCCAAGGGCTTTGTGCAGGTCCGCAACGCGGTGAGCGGCGCGAAGTACAGAGGCACCGTCAACTGCTACAACCAGGACGGCAACATCGCGCGCATGACCGGGATCATCACGTCAGGTGTCGTCGCGGGTGGCCGCGACGCCCGGGGTCTGTTCTTCACAGTGACTGTGCAGGACAACGGAGAGGGCTCGAAGGCAAGTGGCGGCGACTTGGTTGCGGTCAACCACCGAATGTCGCGGCCGTACGACTGCAGCGTGCCGCGCACACCACAACGGCCGGTCGAGCACGGGAATCTTCAAGTGCACGACCCGTCACCGAGCGCGGCGCAGACGCAGAACGACTCATTGAACGTGAGCGACTACTCGCTTGACGAGGTGTCTGACTAGCAAGGGCCAAATGCCAGCAGGCCATGACACCAATTGGCCAGAGCCATGTCGATGACGCGGATGTGAACTCCTGTCGTCGCAACAGGCAGATGGTCCGGTATTAGACGGTGCCCCGCGGGGCGCGTGGCGACCAGTGCCGGGTTCGTCCCCCGCACGGCATAAACGGTTCAGTCGCGCTATGGCGACTGGACCCCATTGCCACGTTGAATCCGTGCGTCAGGGCTCCTAATGCCGAGAAACAACGGGGGACGAAATGAAGAAGACGCTCGTCGGTGCTGCCGTCGTCGCAAGTGGACTGTGCGTCGTTGCGAACCAGGCTCACGCCGCACAGCCGCAGAAGGCGGTCGGTGGAGTCACCTACGACAACGGCGGTGGATCGTCGAAGCTGGAAGTCAATGGCAGCGGTACGCCGGCCAGTGGTCGCATCCAGGTCCGCAACCTCTCGACCGGAGCCGACTACGTCGGCCAGGTCAACTGCTATAGCCAGTCGGGCAACATCGCGCGCATGACCGGTGTGATCACGTCCGGAGTCGTCGCTGACGGCCCGGGCGCTTTGAAAGATGCGACCGGCTTCTTCTTCACCGCCACCGTGCAGGACAACGGCGAAGGTTCCAACGCCACCGGGCCCGACCTGGTAGCCGTCAACCACCGACCGACCAAGGCCTACGACTGCACCGTGCCGCGCACGCCTGCCCGGTCGGCCCTTGCCGGCAACCTGCAGGTGCTGGGCCAGACGTCGTCATCCGCAGCACCACTCGCGGCAACCGCGCTTCCTGCCGACTTGTCAGCGGACGAGGTGGCTGACTGAGCTCAGGCGGCGACCGCCGCCGCGTCGGCGGGTTCGAGTGCTGCCCGCACGAGGTCTGCGACGTCGGTCACCAATGTCACCTGAAGCTGCTCGCGAACCGCGGCGGGTACGTCGTCCAAGTCGGGCTCGTTGCGCTTGGGCAAGAACACCGTCGTCAATCCCGCGCGGTGCGCGGCAAGCAACTTCTGCTTCACCCCGCCGATCGGCAGCACCCGGCCGTTCAGCGTCACCTCGCCGGTCATGCCCACCTCCGAACGCACGGGTCGTCCGCTGGCGAGGGAAGCGAGCGCCGTCACCATGGTGACGCCGGCGGAAGGCCCGTCCTTCGGAATCGCGCCGGCGGGCACGTGCACATGCAACGCTTGACCGAGGTCCGCGGGGGCGATGTCCAGCTCATCGCCGTGCGCCTTGAGGTAGGACAGCGCGATCTGCGCGGACTCCTTCATCACGTCGCCGAGCTGTCCTGTCAACGTCAGACCCGGCTCCCCTGGCATCGCCGTTGCCTCGACGAACAGCACGTCACCACCTGTACCTGTGACGGCGAGTCCGGTCGCGACGCCGGGCACTGCGGTGCGCTCCGCACTCTCCGGTGTGAAGCGTGGTCGCCCGAGATAACCGTGAAGCGAGCCGCCCGTCACACTCACGGGCGCTGTCGCCGTACCGCCCACCAATGCCGTCGCGACCTTGCGCAAGACGCGGGCGATGGCTCTTTCGAGCTGGCGAACTCCGGCCTCGCGTGTGTGCTCGGTCGCAATCAGCCGCAACGCGTCGTCGTCGACGGTCACCTCATCGGCGGTCAGCGCAGCGCGCGACAGCTGCCTCGGCAGCAAGTGGTTACGAGCAATTGCGACCTTCTCATCCTCGGTGTAGCCGTCCAGGCGAACGACCTCCATCCGGTCCAGCAGCGCGTGCGGGATCGTCTCCGCGACGTTCGCGGTCGCAAGGAACAGCACGTCGGACAGGTCGAGCTCGAGTTCGAGGTAGTGGTCGCGGAAGGTGTGGTTCTGCGCGGGATCCAAAACCTCGAGCAACGCACTCGCTGGATCACCACGGAAGTCAGTGCCGAGCTTGTCGACCTCGTCGAGCAGTACGACGGGGTTCATGGAGCCTGCTTCGCGGATCGCGCGCACGATGCGACCGGGCAACGCGCCGACATAGGAACGCCGGTGCCCGCGAATCTCGGCCTCATCGCGAACACCACCCAGCGCGACGCGAACGAAGTTCCGGCCAAGTGCACGCGCGACCGACTCACCCAGCGAGGTCTTGCCGACGCCGGGCGGACCGACCAGCGCGAGCACCGCACCGCTGCCGCGGCCGCCGACGATGTCCAGGCCGCGTTCCGCGCGGCGAGAGCGCACAGCCAAGTGCTCGATGATGCGGTCCTTCACGTCGTCGAGGCCCTCGTGGTCGGCGTCGAGCACGCTACGCGCAGCAGTGACGTCGGTGTTGTCCGTCGTACGGATGGACCACGGCAGTTCGAGCACCGTGTCGAGCCACGTGCGGATCCAGCCCGCCTCCGGACTCTGGTCGCTACCCCGTTCGAGTTTGCCGACCTCGCGGAGGGCGCCCTCCCGCACCTTGTCCGGCAGCTCCGCAGTGTCGATGCGGCTGCGGTAGTTCTCCGCGCCGTCCGGCTCGTCTTCACCGAGTTCCTTACGAATGGCGGCAAGTTGCTGGCGCAGCAGGAACTCGCGCTGGCTCTTCTCCATCCCCTCCCGAACGTCGTCACGGATCCGTTCGGAGACCTCGAGCTCCGCGAGATGGCTTCGGCCCCACTCGATGAGCTTTTCCAGGCGCTGGTCAATGTCCGCGGTTTCCAGCAACCACAGCTTCTGGTCGAGGTCGAGGTACGGCGCGTAGCCGGCGAGGTCGCTCAGCATTGACGGGTCGGTCATGCGCTGCACGTTGTCGACAACCTGCCATGCATCCCGCTGTTGCAGGATCGACACGACGACGGCCTTGTACTCAGAGGCCAGCTCGCGGGTCCGGTCAGTGACCGCGGTCTCCTCCGCGACTGTTGCCTGCACCCATAGCGCGGCTCCCGCCCCGGACACGCCGGCGCCGATATGTGCACGCCGTACCCCGCGCACGACGGCCACCGGCTCGCCGTTGGGCAGCCGGCCGACTTGCTCGATCACCGCGATGGCGGCGTCACCGCGATAGGCACCGTCAAGGCGCGGTACGAGCAACAGTTGCCCGTCCGCGGCGGAGCGGGCCGCGTCGACGGCCGCTTGTGTCTCGGTATCCAGCGCGATCGGTGCGACCATGCCGGGAAGAACGACCTCGTTCGCCAACGGCAGAACGGGCAGGTCGAGTGTGTGTGGCATCGAGTCCTCCTTGCGTACTCGATGCTCAACGTGAGCCGTGCTTGCAGGCTTCCCCGACCTGCGCCATTACGCCAACGGTGAACAGCTCGCGCGCCGCGCGGCGGGGCGGATCAGGACCGCGACGGTTGTCCGTCCGAGGATCGTTCGCCGGCAACCGAGTCGACGATGTGCTGTGCGAGGTCGCGCAACTTCTCGTTGCGCTGCTGGGACGTGCGGACCAGCCACGACCACGCCGTCGACGCAGGCAGGCCGTACCGCTCCATCGCAATGCCTTTGGCCTGCTCGATGACTGCTCGGGACTGGATCGCCTGGCGCATCTGGCGGAGCTCCACTTCCGGCGGCACCGCCTGCCGGCCCTTGCTCGGCCGCTGCGGGTCACCGTCCTCGCCCTGGGTCCCTGATCGCTGGACAGCGCCGTCGCTCGACAGGAGCCGCTCATCCATATCGCCCTCGCGCAGCAGGGCCCGGTCCCGCTCCATCATCGCCAGCTCCTCAGCCGGGGCTTGCCAGCCGCGGCTGACCAACAGCTCGAAGATGCTCAGCCGCAATCGCAGCACAGCATCGACTTCTTCGGCACTGCTGAGTCTGGCGATCTGATCGATGCCGTATCCACTGCGCAGGCCCATCAGCTCACTGAAGAACTCGGCCACCACGCTGACCAGGTCGCTCGCCCCGGGGGGCATCTCATAGGACGGGGCGCCCTCGCCATCGGAGGACACGCTCGCAACACGGGCGGGCGATTCGGTCATGGGCTCTCCTGCTATCACTCGTGCGGCAAGCGAAGCACCCACCGCGGTGGCGCTCGCTGCTAAGCCCACAAACGAGATTACGACCGGCTATGGCGTGAGGCAAGAAGCCCGGCCCGGTCGCTATTCCGGAGAGCCGATTCCCTCCACCAGCGCAGCGGCAATCTCGCGGAGCTTCCGGTGTGACTGCTGCGACAGGCGCACCAGCATGTCGAAAGCCGCCGATGAGCTGCACCCCCGCTGCGCCATCAGGATGCCCTTCGCCTGCTCGATCACTGCCCGGGACTCCATGGCCTGCTGAAGCTGCTCAGCCATCGAGGTCGCCCGGTAGTAGTGGTCCGCGTTGGTCAAGACGATGCCGGCGTAACGAGACAGCGTCGCCGCCGTCCGGACCGCTTCGTCCTCGAATGACTCCCTCGTCGTCGAATAAATGTTCAGTGCTCCGATGACGTCATCGTCAACGCGCAGCGGTGCCGAAATGGAAGCTCGGATGCCAGCGGCTAGCGCAGGCGGTACGTAGTCAGGCCAGCGAGTCGATTCCGCAGCGAGATCTTGGACGACGATCATCTCGCCGCTGCGGGCAGCATCCAGGCAAGGTCCGTAGCCGGCGTCGTACTGCGACTCGTCAACGCGCAGCGCAAGTCCGCCGCTGAACGCAGCCGTGCGCGGTGCACCGTTGTCTGTCAGCGTCACGGATACGTCAACCGCACCCGCAATCGTCGATTTCGCGACCTCACACGTCCTCTGCAAAACCGCGTCGAGGTCCGTCTCACCGAGGACGATGCCGACCAACGCATCCAGCCCCTCAGGCACACCGAGAGTGCCGTCGTGCTGCTCGTTCATGACGGAACGATTTCCTTTGGTCGCAGTAAGGGCTCGGCCGCTGGCCGGTGCCGGAGAACCGCGATCGCTGCTGACCGACGCTCCACGGCGACAATAGCGAACGGCTAGAGCCGGGTTGTCTCGGCGACGAGATCCGCCGCGACATCGCGGAGCTTGCGATGGCTGGCCTGAGACATCCGGACCAGCAGGAAGAACGCGGTGTCGGCGTCGCATCCCTGCCGGGCCATCAGCACACCTTTGGCCTGCTCGATAACGGCGCGGGACGCCATCGCCTCGCGCATCTGGTCGGCCCGCTCAGCCGTCGCGTAATAGAGCTCGGCGTTGACCAGGACCACGCCCGCGAAACCGGCAATCACTGTGGCCCGATCTCGCGCCTGCTGGTCGAAGGCGCCAACGGAACGGCTATAGATATTGAGCGCGCCGACCGGAATACCCTCGCTGTACAACGGCAATGAGAATGAGGACCGCACGCCTGCGGCTAGACCATGGCGGCGATATTGCGGCCAACGTTGCTCTACCTCGAGGTCGTCGACGAGGACGACATCCTCGGTCCTGATTGCATCGAGGCACGGACCGGTTTCCGCGTCGTACTGCGCTTCATCCGCCTGCGCGGCGAGATCTCCACTGAAGGCGATCGTGCGGCGTTCGCCGTCAGCAAGTGTGACCGACACCGCGTCGGCACCAGGCAGATCCGCAGCAATCAGCACGGCCGCGCGGTGCAGAGCCGCGGACATCGACGGTTCCGTGAGCAGAAGCGCGGCTAGAGAACGGACGAGCAGTGTTTCCGAATCGTGCATGGCGCTGGAGTCCGACATGGCGCATCCCGCCGTGATCATTCACACCGGCAGCCCTCAACCGCGGTCGGGAGCCGGAAAACGACCACGTCGCGCATAAGGCGCGATCGTCGGGCGACAAGGAATGCCCCCCCCCACCGGTCGGCGGGCTCGTTGTCCAATCTACGCCCGTCCGCGACCCTTGAGTACGACGCAGCAACATCTGTTGCCGGCGGATCGCAGCGGGTACCGTCTTCAGCAGACGCGCCATCGATCGCACGGGAACGGGCAACGGAAATGACCCCCCGCCACGATGTCGGCGACTTCAGTGAGCACGCACGTGCCGCGCGAGCCGCCAGCGACCCGCTCGACATCCCCGTTGGGGTGGCCTGGACTCCGGACCAGCGTTTCGCGCCTGTTCATGTGATCGACGGCGACGGCGCTTCCCTTTGCGAGCAGGTGGTCGCCGCTGACCTGGTCGCGATCCCGAATCGGGCCTGGCAGCAGATCGAGACAGACCGCAGGTGCCCGTTCTGCCTCCTGCTCGTGACCCCACCCGAGTGATCCCCGAGGAGCAGCCCGCGCCAGGCACTCCTTGTGTCGTCGACGACTGCGCTCGGCCGGCAACACTGTTGGTCGACGTCTCGGACGGCCGCGAGCTCGCCGGGGAGCACGCAGTGGCGATGTGCGACGAGCACGCAAGCCACTGGCGAGACGGCACCGCGTGAAGCGGTCAGCGCTGGTTGTCGCTCCGTAGCTTGGCGAGTGCTTCGGTGAGCAGCCGTTCGCCGTCCTCTTCAGTACGCCGCATCATCAGGAACTCGTAGGGCGTGCGATGGAAGGTCGACTCGCGGCCGGCCGGCCGCGCGGTCCCGCGCAACTGAACAGCCGGTCCGCCACACGCAGCGCAGTCCCACTGCTCGGGAGGCGCGGCCTCTGACGCAAATGTCGGAGTTGTCACATGGTCGTTGGCGCACCAGTACTGCACCTGCGCGCGTGGGGCGAGATCACCACCGCGATCGAACTCGGTCGTGGGGGTGCCCGATATCCGCGAAGCGCGGATCGAGGACCGGGTCACAGGTGGCCCTCCCGGGAGCGGATGTCCCGGATCTCGGCCAGCGTGCTCTCCCGCCGGCGTTTCGCAGCCTCATCGCGGAGGACGGCGCCGCGTGCATTGCCGACGGCATCACCGTGCAACCGGAGCAGCCGGCGCGCCATCCGGAGCGGAAGAGAGGAACGGGCAGGTGAGACTGTGGGCATCTCTCACGCTCCTCATGGACAGAGGCCGCGTTTCGGATGCCAGCCCTGAGTTAAGAACCAACGACCTGGCGACCAACGGACAGCTCGTCCGCTTGAGACTAACAGAGCGAGTCGTGCTAGCCTGGTCGCCGGTTGCAGTTGCATTTCTCGAACGTTCTTGAGCGCCCGCGGGATGTCGACAGCGGGCGCTTTTTCGTTTGTGGCCGCGTGACCGGAGATCTGCAAGGTGCAGGTCTGTGTCCGTGAGGAGAAAGCAAGATGGTTCAAGGCACCGTCAAGTGGTTCAACGCTGAAAAGGGCTTCGGCTTTATCGCCCCCGACGGCGACGGCGCTGACGTATTCGTGCACTACTCCGCCATCGAGGCCGACGGTTACCGCAGCCTCGACGAGAACCAGCGCGTGGAGTTTGAGGTCACGCAGGGTCAGAAGGGCCCGCAGGCGGAGCAAGTCCGCCCGATCTAAAACCGACGTTCATCAGGTCGGGTACCGTCCCGACCTGATGAACGCGCTGTTCGAACCAGCGACGTTGGGGCGGCTGCAGTTACGCAACCGCATCCTCAAAGCCGCCACGTTCGAGGGTATGAGCCCGCGCGGCTTGGTCAGCGACGCTCTGGTCGACTTTCATCGCGCCTTCGCCGCCGGTGGTGTCGCCATGACCACGGTGGCGTACTGCGCCGTCTCGCCGGAAGGTCGCGGCGCTCCAAACGAGATCGTCCTTCGGGCCGAAGCGCTGCCCGGCTTGACGCGGCTCGCCGATGCGGTGCACGCCGAAGGCGCAGCGGTGTCCGCCCAGATCGGCCACGCCGGCCCCGTCGGCAATGCCCGTGTGACGCATGCAAGGGCGCTGTCGGCGTCGAACGGCGTGAGCCCACTGGGCACCCGGCACTACGCGATGACGCGTGCGGACATCGAACGCGTCACTGCCGACTTCGCACACGGAGCGGAAATCCTGCTGGCCGCAGGCTTCGACGCGGTCGAGCTGCATATGGGCCACCACTATCTGCTCAACTCGTTTTTGAGCCCGAGGTTCAACCGCCGTCACGACGAGTACGGCGGGCCGGTGAGCAACCGGGTGCGCCTGCTCCGCGACGTTGCTCGGGCCGTGCGCGATGCGGTCGGCGACCGGATGGCCGTGCTCGCCAAGTGGGAGATGACCGACGGCGTACGCCGGGGCCTTACGTTGCCGGACAGTATCGAGGCCGCTGCACTCCTCGAGGCAGATGGCACGGTTGACGCGTTCGAGCTGACCGGTGGCGGCTCACTCGCCAACCCGATGTTTCTGTTCCGCGGCGACGTGCCGCGACAGGAGTTCGCCGCAACGTTGCCACCCGTGCAGCGCTTCGGTTTCCGGCTGGTGGGTCGCTGGTTCATGCGCGCATACCCCTTCGAGGAGGCTTACTTCCAGCCGCAGGCGCGCGAGTTCCGCGCGCGACTGCAGACTCCCCTTGTTCTGCTCGGCGGCATCAACAAGCTGGCCACGATGCAGGGAGCGATCGACGAAGGCTTCGACTTTGTCGCGCTCGGCCGCGCGCTGTTGCGCGAGCCCGACCTGGTGAACCGGTTGCATGCAGGTTCGGCCACCAGCGGCATCTGCATCCACTGCAACAAATGTGTGCCGACGATCTACCGCGGCACGCACTGTGTCCTCGTCGATGCGGCGGACCGCCCTGGTCTTCGCGTGCTGTCGGACTAGCTGCGGACAAGTCGCGCGATCGCCTCCGAGGCCTCCCGCAGCTTTTCCTCCGCTTGCTGGTCGCCCTGACGGGCGGCATCGACGACGCAGTGCGAGAGATGCTCCTCGAGCAGCTGGAGCGAGAATGCCTGCAACGCCTTGGTCGCAGCCGCGACCTGCGTGATGATGTCGATGCAGTACTGGTCCTCCTCCACCATGTGCTGGAGACCGCGAACCTGCCCCTCGACACGTCTCAACCGCTTGAGATGGGCGTCCTTTTCCGCAAGGTATCCAGGAGCGGGTCGTTGCGCAGCGGCCATCGGGTGTTCGCCTTCCTCAGTGGTGGTGGTGATGGGCGTGTGCCGCGTCGTCTGGCTGGCCGCCCATCATTTTCAGCATTGGGATGCCGTCAGTCCGAATGAAGCGCACGACCAGGACGGCTGCGAGGGCGAGGAAGATGATGTTCAAGACCGTCGTGTAGTTCCAGACCACGTGCGTGTCGACGAGCTTGGCGTCGCGGTTGTCAGGCACGAGCCCGAGGAGACCGAAGATGAGCTCGATGAGGTACGCCGCCGCCACCATCGCCATCGAGAAGGTCGCCGTGATGAAACCGGTCATCCACGAGCCGTAGTACTTCCGGTAGATCACGAGGATCGGCACGATGATGAGGTCGGCGAAGATGAACGCGACAACGCCGCCGAAGCTGATACCGCCGTTCCAGAGAACGGCGGCCAGCGGCACGTTGCCGATGCTGCACGTCGAGGACAACACCGCAACGAGCACGCCGGCCACCGGTCCCCACAGTTTCGCGCCCAGTGGGTGCGCAGTGAAAAACAGGTGCTGCCACCAACTTTCGGGCACCCACGCCCCCGCGGCGCCGGCGACCAGCAGTCCGATCGCGACGTCCCGCACGACCGCTGCCCATTCCATGCCGAAGATGTGCGACACAGAAGTGAAGCCCGCGCCGGAGAACAAGCGCGACCAGAGCGAACCGTCGCTGCGGATGCTCATGTCCATCGCGGCGTGACCTTCCATCGATCCCGCCAGTCCGCGCTGCGCTTGAACGTGCGCTGCCTCGAGGCGCTGCCTCGTGAGCAGGCGGCGGAACAGGAAAGCCAGGATCACGATCATGATGGGGCCGCCGACGAACTCCGCCGCGGTGAACCGCCAGCCGAGCAGCAGGGCCATGATGATGCCGAGCTCGACAACGAGGTTCGTGGATGCGATCTCGAACGTCATGGCCGCGGTGAAGCTCGCACCTTTGCGGAAGAGCGACCGCGCCAACGCGACTGCGGCGTACGAACAGCTCGAGGAGGCAACCCCCAAGCCGGTGGCAACGGCCAGCGTCTTGGGGCGGCCGTCCCCGAGCGCGGTCACCACGGTCTCCCGGCGTACGACCGCCTGCACGATCGCCGCGAGGGTGAACCCGAGGATCAGGCTCCACGTCACCGCCCATGTCATCGCGCCGGCGAGAGACAAGGCATGCCCGACGGCATGGACCAGGCGCACCGAGAACCTTTCTCCTAGTACCCCCCGGGGGTATTAATGCCCAGCATAGCGGTGCACTAGCCTCCATCCATACGCCACCGTATGGTAGGAGGATCGCCGATGCGACTACCGGACACCGCGCACACGTCGCAGGCCTGGCGGATCCATGAGATAGCCCCCGACTTTCGCCTCGAAGACGTCTGGGCCCTGCCCACCCCCGGCGGCCCGGACGACTTCGGGGACCTGGTTGCAGGTGCCCTCTCGCTCCGAGTGGAGCAAAGCTCATCGCGCGTGTTCCGCGGTCTGTTCGCGGTCCGGTGGAAGCTTGGAGAAGTGTTCGGGTGGGACCGGCCCGTCAAGGCTGCGGACGGTCGGGTGCCGACATTGCGCGACCGACTGCCGACCGACCTGCGCGATGCTGCTCGGCCGGCCTTCACGTCACTGCCGTTCTCATCGTTGTACGTGACCGACACCGAGTTCGCCGCCGAAGCCGCAAATGCCACCATGCACGGCGTGCTGCACTTCGGGTGGGTGCCGGATGGAGCAGGCGGCTACCGCGGGCAGATGGCTGTCCTGGTCAAACCCAACGGTGTGCTCGGCCGGCTCTACATGGCCGGCATCGCACCGTTTCGGCATCTGATCATTTATCCGCAGCTGCTCCGCGACATCGGGCGGATGTGGCAGACACGCGGGAGGGATCCCGCGCCGAGTGAACGAAGCGTGTGATGGATGACAGCACGACATTCGTGGCAGCCTGCCGAGCGCTGGCTGATGCGTTGCCCCGTCTAACGGAGTTGCTTCGGCGAAGCCAGGCCGTGTCGGCGCCCGCGGTCGGTACGTGGGGGGTGGCTGAGGTCGCCTGCCATGTCTCACATGTGATCCAGAAGGATACCGACGCGGTGTTGGGCAAACCCCTCCCGGACATCGAGCTGTCACCGGCCGCCGTTGGTGTGATGACAGCGTCGCTTCTGGACGAAGACCCCGAGCGCAACGTGACTGTGCTCGCTGATCGCATCGACGCAGTCGGCTCAGCGTTCGTCGACTTGGCCGCTGACCCGCCGAGTGAACCGATCAGCTGGATCGGCGGCACTCAGCTGCCGCCGTCCGCCGTCGCTTGCCACCTGTTAGAAGAAGTCCTCGTACACGGTTTCGATCTCGCGACTGCGGCGCGGCGGCGATGGCGGCTCGAACCGGCGCACGCCGCACTTGCGATCGCTGGTGGCGCGGTGCCGATCATCGCTGCCAGCCCGCAGTCGTGGGTACGGGCGGGTTACGACCTGCGAGTACGAGCGCGGGTCGAGTTCCGGTTGCGTCGACATGAACGGTTCGTACTCGTTCTCGACAATGGCCTGCGGGCCGAACTGCCACCGAGCGGCCCACGGGCGGACGCTTACGTTTCCGCCACGCCGGCTGACCTGCTACTCGTCATGCTCGGACGGCAGAGTCAATGGCGCGCAGCTGTTCGAGGCAAGATCGCGGTGTGGGGCCGTCGACCGCAAGCCTTGTTCACGTTGCTGGCCAACGTCTCGCCGCCCTGAGCGGTCGCCTTACGTTGTCTAAGTCACGCTGGCGGAAGCGTGACGGTCTCCGGCGGGCGTAGCCGGTGCAGCCAAAGTTCGTAGATGACGAGAAGCCCGACGATGACCAGCAAAGACCAGAAGTTCAAGCCGACGACCAGGATCAGGACGATCGCGGCGACGTAACCCGCAACGCGCAGCGGATCGTAATGAGCGCGCACCCACACAACGGTCTTGTCGCTCTGTGCCGCAGTCGAAGTCACGGAAACCGCGGTGCGAACCAGGTTGACGGCTCCGCGCCATGCCGCGCCAAGCCACCTACGAATCTTGACAGCAAAGCCGTACGGGCCGGTAACCAGCGCGACTGCCACGACCACCAACAACCCGATGAGTATCCACATACTCGACGTGAAGAACGAATTGAGGCCGTGATGCAGGATCGCTCTGCGCGCGTCCTTGTTCTCGGGCTTACCAGTGGCAACTAAATGGTCTTGGAGATAGAAGGCTGCCCGCCGGACGATGACAACACCGAGCGTCGCAGCGATGCTCAGCTGAAACAGGGTGCGCCGCCGGCGTCGCGACAAGAGGAGTGCGCCGACTGCCACCAGTGGCGTCAGAACGAGAAGGACGATGACGCCCGCATCGAAGGCTCGCACCAACCGTTGGGCCTGGGTCAGTTGGTCCGACGGAAAGAGCGGAATCTGAGCGCAGGTCGGCGGGACCGGCCGGTTCAGCGCATCGGCGATCTTCTGGCACGCCTCTGCCGGTATGTCATCGGTGGTGATTGTCGGGAGCGTGATCGGTCTTCCGACCACACTGGATGCAAAGCCCTGAATGTTCTGCAACGCCTGGTTCAACAACGGCACCAGGTCGAGGACGACTTGTCCGTTCGTCGTGCGAACAGCGCTCGTGTGGCCCCGCAGCACAGCGACCAGCTGCGCGTGAGACGTCCGGTTCGCCTCCACCCAGAGCGTTTGGAACTGCTGGCTCTGTAGCACGCGGTCGACCGCGTTCTGCACGTAGCCGTGGGCTCCGTTCGCAATCGGTCCGGCGAGAAATGCAGCCTTCGGGGGCAGCGCGTCGGCAACGACGGCCTGGGGGTTCAGGGCAGTGAACAGCTGGTCAGTGACTTGCCTGCTCACCGCGGCGGTGACGGCCTTGTCCTTGGCTATGGGGGCGACCGTGTTTACATAAGCATCGGTGTTGAGAACAGTTCGATGCACCCAGGTCGTGAGGAAGGTCACCGGGACCAGCAGGGCGAACACCGCGACGAGGAGCCCAACAGTGAACCGGCGTAGAAAACCGCCGCGATCGCGGCCCTTGTGCGGCTTCCCGTGAGATGTCGCCGCATCGCGCTGGGCTGGGACCGCCGCGACATCGGGTACGTCCTGCGGCGTCGAAACGGGATCCGGCATGCTCGGATGGTCGACGCCACAGGCGCGGGAGCCATCATCCGCATCGGGTGACTTGTGCGCAAAAGGCGAGAGGCCGACTGGAGAGCCGACCTCTCGCCGTACGCCGACGCGGGCTTGCGCGTTGGCTATGTCAAACGACGATCTTCGCGCCGTTCAACTCTTCTTGGAGCTCGTGCTCGGCCTTCTTCGACAGCGAAGACTTCAAGACCGTGCCCTTGTACTTGCTCAAGGCCTCGATCGCCTTGTCGGGGGTCGCCTTCTCGATGACCATGAACAACGCGGACGTTCCCGGCTGCAGCATGTCGCGCACCTGGTCCTGGAACTCCTTGTCGATCCCGGTCTTCGCCACCTTGCCCATCAGCGCTCCGAGGCCCGCTCCGACAGCCATGCCGAACACGGGGATGAAGAACAAGAGACCGAACAACAGTCCCCAGAACATCCCCCAGGTCGCTGAACCGCCAACCGGGTGATGGTTGGTCGTGACGTGGTACTTGCCTTCGCGATCCCGGCGGATAACCGCGATCGCGTCCGATTCGATAATGAGATCCTTTGCCAGCCCCTCGGCGGTCTCAGCGGCAGAGGTTGCCGTGGTCTCGTCCGGGTAGCCGATCGCGATCAGGGTGGACATTCCATCTCCATTCCGTTGGTCTGACTTTGGGTGAACGTTGGCTCCAACTCGGGGGGACCGGGCGAGGAGGAACGCTGGCGTTCGGGTTCACCCACGGTTGCGGTCGAAAGCCAGTCTTCGAGCGACTTCATCCCCACGAGCAGAGAGAGGAGAATCCCCGGCAGGACGAGCCCGATGGCAAGCACGAACGGTCAACCAGTTCTCTCCATGTGTATGGGTTGCTCATCGACGACGAGCAACGCGCCGAGACGAGCGACGTGCGACGCGACGGCACCGGAACATATGCACCTCCCTATGCGGACGTCGTTGAATGGGGTAGCTCGGCGACTTCGTCAGCGGCGAGCATGCCGAGCTCAACGAGGTCGAGCGGGCTGATGAAACCGTCACCGATCCGGTAACCGCCGGCGCGGGCGACCGCGTCGCGGAGCGGAACGGCCCAGTGATGCTCAATTAAGAGCAGCGCGGCCGCGGAGTCGTTCGGAATCTCCTCGATGATGTCCCAGGCCTCGTCGTCGGTGAAGATGCCAACGCCTTCGGCGCCGGCCTCCGCGCCTGCAAGTGCGCCTGCTTCAGCGCCCTCCTCGCCAGCGACGCCCAGTCCGATCAGTGCCCCGATCGCCGAGCCGGTCTCGATCGCTTCCTCACGAGTGAGGTTGCTGAGGTGCTCGACTTCGATCTCTCCTTTGGCGTCCTTGTAGACGGCCATTGCGTCGATGACGCGAACGGAGTCCGTTTCCCGCAAGCGCTGCAGCTCCGCCTTGACCTCACCGTGGAAGTTCGGGTGCGAGAACCCCAACGCGATGAGTTGCACAGGTCCTATGGCCATGTTGGCCTCCTAACCGAGTGAACCGACAGCCTCCGTCTTCAGTCCCGTTGCCGCATCCCCCGATCAGGGTGAAGCCAGCGCGAGCTGGTATCTGCGGAGGGGCAACGGTCTCCTTTGCCGTCGCCGACCAAGACACGGCGAGCGTCGTCTCTCGGCAAAGAGCGACATCATCCCGTCCGGGCGATGTACCCGTTGGCGCCGAGAAAACCGGCGTTCATTTGCTGAGAGCAGCGCCCATGTCAGGCCGCCTCAGTCGGCGTACGAATGTCGACGAAAGCGGGCGCGCAAGTTCTTCTCGATCAGCAAGGGGAGGAACGCCTGGATACGTGCATCGCTCAAGTTGGTCGTGATCTCGATGGCGTGCCGGCGAACCTCGTCGACCGCCGCGCCGCATTCCTCGGCCACTCGCGCGACCAATAGGGCCAGCAGATCGTCGTTCATGACGCAAGTGTCAGCGGGGGTGCGGGGCGGTTGCCTCACCCGCGACGGATGAACCTCGATGAGCCAGCACCGGGGAGGACATGCGGGGACTCCTGGCCATGAGCGGAGATCACCCGCTGAGGGTGATGCCGGCTCCACGCCGGCAGCCCAACATGCTCACGACGATCCACCCCGGGTCGGTCGGCGAGGAGGGTCTCGTGCTTGAAGCAGCGGGCAATTCCAGTTATCCACTGCTCGACGTGATGTGGACGATGTTTCTGTTCTTCGCCGCAGTGCTGTGGTTCTGGCTCATCATCGCCATCCTGACCGATGTGTTCCGTCGCCGGGACATGTCCGGATGGGGCAAAGCCGGGTGGACACTTTTCGTGATCGTGCTGCCCTTCGTCGGCGTTCTGGTCTACATGGTCGCGCAAGGCGGCCAGATGGCTGACCGTCGTGAGCTGGGCCTGCGCGAGGAGTCTCCTGCGTACGCCGGTCCGGTGTCCGTCGCGCAAGGTGCGAGCGAGATCAGTCAGGCAAAGGATCTCCTCGACTCCGGTGCCATTACGACCGATGAGTACCAGGCTCTCAAGACCAAAGCGCTCGCGTCCTAGATACGCCTCGGCGCCGGTGCGAGGTCGTGATGGTCACCCTCATCGTTGCGGCCACGTGCGTCTGCGCAATCACCGCGATCGCGGTCGCGATCGGTCGCGGCCGGCATCAACTCGCGCGGCGCCCTGGGGTTTTCGCCTGCCATCTCCACTCCGTCTCACAGCCGCGACTGGTCAAACGGCCGTGGCCGTCAAGGTGGATGTACGCCGAGTGGACTCATGACGTATTGGTCATTCATCGCGGACTGTTCGTCGATCGGGTCCTGGCGTTACCGGTGCGTTTCCCTGAAGGCCTCGTCGAGGCCTTTGCCCACGGGGGCTTGCGTACGCGGATCGGAGCCGCACTCACCCTGCGATTGGACGACGATTCCCTGGTGCTGCTCGTTGCGAAGCACGAGTCGCGCGCTCTGCTTGCGGGTCCCTTCTTGACTGTGGCCGTACTCGCTACCGGACCTCGATCGCGTTCCCGCACGCAGCGGCACTGAGGGAGCCACGCCCCTTGACGCGTCAACCACCGTCCGGACGTGCCACCGATGACACCAGAACGGAACCCAACTCCTCTGTTGTGCTCCCGCCGCGGCCGTCCAGCGTGCTCCTGGGACGGCAGGTCGTGCTCGCTTGGTTGGAGGTCGCCCAGCCGGGCTTCGACGTCAATACCGTTTCGCTCCTCGTCACCGAACTCTTGGTCGACACCGTCGGATACTCGACCGGGCCCCTCGACTTCTCGGTCAGCATGCGGGCGGGTCACCTGCACGAGGCAAGCAGTGACCACTACGGCGAACAGCCCGACAACCAGAACCGAGAGCTCCACATGATGGGGCGTCGAGCTCGCACTCGTCGCGGAAGGACACGCGGCGCGCACAGTTTGGTTCGAGTGCTCCTCAGGCCGCGCCGGAAGCTTCGCGGGCGTCGACGAACGACCACAGAGTGCCGAGGTCCAACGCGCACGACAGCCGGTAGAGCGCATGCGTCCCGGACCCGAGCGCTCGAAGGAGCAGCTCGACGACGCGGTCGGACATCCCCGACTCGACCTCGAGCCGCGTCACCGAACCGAAGTTCCGCCGCATGAAGCCGGGATCCGCGCCCTTCTCCACCGCTCGGGTCACTCGGAACGCGTGTGCCTCGCGGACTTCCAGCCCGGAAAAGATGCCGGGCAGGTGCGCCCGGATCAGGTCCTCGAGCAGAACAAATCGCGCCGTACCCGCTCGCACATAGCGAGGCAGGACGGGCGGCACCTTCACTCTTGCGAACCGTTCGCGCTCGCTGGCTTGGTGCCCGACGACGACAGCCAAGTTGAGCGACAGTGCCGACACGAAGGGAAACGGATGCGTGGGGTCGACCGCAAGCGGCGTCAGAATCGGGCGGATCTGCGCGACGAAGGTTTCGCTGAGCATCCGGCGTTCGTCTTCGGCGAGCTCGGCGTAGGGCAGCAGATTGATGCCGTGTGCCGCAAGAGTAGGGACGATGTCATCGACAAGGACACGCGCATAACGCCGTACCAGGTGGTGCAGCCGCACGTCACTTCTGGGCCGGCGTACGGCGTCCCCCAGCATGAAGAACTCGTCCAGCCCATCGGCGAAGAGTGCGGCGAACCGAAGCCGCTCCAGCGGCGGCAGATCCGCGGCCTCGGCGAGCGCGAGCAGCTTCCCGCTCGACTCGAGCCCGTTCGCCTCACTGGACATCCCGGCACGATCCGCGACTCGCAATCGCGCCGCATCACCCACCCGGGGTGATGCCTACCTGATCAGTTGAGCGTCGACCTCGCTGCCTCTTCGTCGTCAGCGAGGGCCTCAGCGAGTCGCGCCGCCTCGGCCGCGTCCGTCGCTGCCGTGTGAGCAGCGATCTGCCGCAGTGCTTCCATCGGGACGCCAACGGAACCCGCCAGCGCTCGCCACGAAAGCCCTGCTCGGTCCGCACGCAGCACCAGCGCCAGGGCGAGGACCGGGCTGGGCACGACGAACTCGGCCTCGGTCCCGAAGCCGGCGATCGCAACCGTGAACAACGCACACTCCTGCCGAGATCGGTAGCTACACACCAACTTCGACAGCCTGGCCCGTTTCTGGACCTCGGTGACAGCAGGAGGATGCCACAGAAGTCCGCGATGGGCCTATATGTGGGCCGTTGCACGGAGAGCGCTGCGCTAGGCGCCGAGCGCGTCCTCTGCCGACGGGCTCTCGGCCGCGACCTCTACGGGCTTGGGGATCAGGCGCTCGGCAACGCCGCCCCAGTAGTCGTCCTGAACAGCGTCCTCGACCACAAGACCCACCAACCGGCCATCGCGGCCCTTGCACAGCGCGAGCACGTATTCCTGGTCTCGGCGAAGCCACCGCGACGTCAAGCGGCCCGACCGGGTGAGCCTGAGGAGACGGTCCGTCGCGTCCGTGTATGCGGCGACGGTCAATCCGTCGGCACGAGCGATCTCCTCGGCCGCGGCGGCAGAATCAGCGGTGTGAAAACGGATCAGGTAAGCGACGGAGACCGGTCGAGCAGCCAAGCCACGCTGCCGAATCTCGGTCTCCAGTCCGGCCAGGTCAATGCCGGGTTCGGTGGCAGCTGACTCCGTTCGAGCCCGCCTCGCGGTAGTCATGGGCCTCCCTCGCTCGATCCCGACACTGCCACGTACGTGGAGAATGAGTGGCCCGACGCGCAATTTGAGACATCAGGAAGCGAGTTTGGGTGGCCGTGAGGCCCGTTGCCCGAGATGCGTCGTTGTGTGCGCTAAACGGCGCTGAGATCTGCGGGACCGCCAACGCGACGCAGCAAGAACTTGCCGAACTCCCAGAGAATGAGCAGTACGACGGGCACCAACACGGCCCACGCAAACTCGTTCATCGTGAGCGGCACTGTGTCGAGGATGCGCCGGAAGCCGTCCATCTGGGTTGCGGCTATGGCGAGCACGATCTCACCGATGGCCGCCAGGTTGAGCTGCCTGCTGTCGAAAGTTCGGGCCGTGAACACCGAGGCCGTTTCGTTTCTGCACTCGAACGCTGCAACTACTAAGCACAGCGCGAAGGCCGTGAAACTGATCGACGAACCGACCTGGACGCTGCCGAAGTGGTGGATACCGAGCTCGATCAACGACAACAGACCGATGGTGATCGCGAGCCCGACGAGGCTGACAGTGACGATGACGCGTCGCGTCAGCACCGTCTCACCGCGCGGTCGCGGTCGCAGCCGCATCAGGCCGGGTGTCTCGAGGTCGAACCCGAGCGCGAAGCCGAACGGCGCATTCACGACGAAGTGGATCCACAACACCTGACCTGGACTGAACGGCTCACCGCCGGCGAGGTTGAACAAGCTCGCCCCCAGGAAGGTGAGGACGAACGACACCAACAGGACGAGCACGAAGCGGATGTACTTCGTCAGGTTGTCGTAGATCTTGCGGCCCTGCTCGACTGCGAAGACGATCGTTGCGAAGTTGTCGTCGGACAGGATCATCCGGCCGGCGTTCTTGGCGACCTCGGTGCCCGATCCCATGGCGATACCGATGTCCGCAGCCTTGATCGCAGGCGCGTCGTTGACGCCGTCGCCGGTCATGGCGACGACTTCGCCCTTCTTCTTCAGCGTCTCCGCCAGCAGGACTTTGTGCTCAGGCGCGACGCGACCGACGACGCCGATCTTGTCGATGGCAGCCAACCGATCCGACTCTGACAACGCGGCGAAGTCCGCGCCGAGAATGGCCTCGCCAGGGATGCCGAGCTGCTTCGCGATCGCAGCCCCCGTCGTGACGTCGTCACCGGTGACCATCCGGACCCGAATGTGCGCAGCTTGGGCTCCCTGAACAGCGGCCCTCGACTCCTCACGCGGCGGGTCGACCATGCCTACGAGGCTGGTCATCGTGAGGTCGGCGACGTAAGCAAGCAGGTCTCCGGATGCGTCGAAGGTCGTCGCATCGATGTCGCGGATGGCCGCTGCCATCACCCGCTGGCCGGAGCGCTCCATCCGCTCCATGTTTGCGACACCGCGCCCGTTGAGGTCGGCGTCCCAGGGCACCAAAACCCCGTTCGACAACGCAGTAGCGGCCCGGCTCATGACCGCCGGTGCCGCGCCCTTGACGAAGCACCGAACGATGGGATGGCCCGCGCCGTCCGTGGCGGAGTTGAACGTCGCCATCAGCTTGTACGTCGGGTCGAAGGGCAACGTGGCCACGCGTGGCAGTTTCTCCCGGGTGGCGGCGACGTCGATCCCGGCCTTGGCGCCGAGCACGAGAAGCGCACCCTCGGTCGGGTCGCCGACGACCTTGCCATTGACGAGATCCGCGTCGCTTGCGACGAGGTACGGCAGGATCGCCGCCTCGATCGTGTCCGACGACCCGGCCGCCCGTTCGACGTGACCCTCGAGGCCGTAGCCCATGCCCGTGACGGTGTATCGATCAGTCGGGTCGATCACCTCGACCGCCGTCATCTGATTCATCGTCAGGGTGCCGGTCTTGTCGGAGTTGATGGCCGACGTGAAGCCGAGAGTCTCGACCGACGGCAGGTCCTTGACGATCGCGTTGCGCTTGGCGAGGTCGAGGCTGCCCCGCGACAGGATCACCTGCGTCACCGTTGGCAGCGCTTCCGGAATGGCGGCGATGGCGAGTGAGACCGCACTGACGAACAAGGCGTCCCAGGCGACCCCGCGACCGCGGCCGAGCACGAACATCACGACCATCGTCAGGCCGGCGGCCGAGGCGATCCACACGCTCAGCCGGTTCAGCTCCCTGGTCAGCGGCGACTGCTCGCGGACCGTCGAGGACAACATGTCCGAGATCCGGCCCAGCTCGGTATGCGCACCGGTGCCGGTGACGACAACGGTGCCGCTCCCGTGAGTCACCGGCGAGTTCATGAAGGCCATGTTGTTCTGCTCACCCGGGCTCAGGCTCGTGCCCAATAGCGCCCCGGTCGTCTTGTCCGCGGGGGTGCTCTCACCCGTCAACGCCGACTCGTCGATCTGCAGGGCGCTCGCCGCCACGATGCGACCGTCCGCCGGCACTTGGTCGCCGGCTGCGATCGTCACGACGTCGCCGACGACCACCTCACTCGCTGCGATGGCCGTCTCGGTGCCGCCGCGTCGTACCCTCGCCGTCGCTTTCATCATCGATTTGAGAGCGTTCATCGCGCTCTCGGCCTTGCCCTGTTGTCTCAGGCCGACAACCGCGTTGAGGAGCGTCAGCAGAATCAGCAGGACGGCCGTGGTCCACTCCTGGATGAGCATCGACACCGCGGCGGCACCGGACAGGATGAGCTGCATAAAACTGCGGTACTCGTCGAGGAATCGTCGCCACGAGGGTTCCGGCTTCTCCTCCGGAAGCTCGTTCGGGCCGTCGTGTTGCAGGCGCTCCTGTGCGGTTGCCCTCGTGAGTCCGACGGCCAGGTCAACGCCGAGTGTTGCGGTGAGCTCTTCCGGCGAACGCGTGTACCACACAGTTGGTGGGCCGTCAGGCGCGCTGCGGACATCCACGTGCACGGCCATCGTCCTACCTCCTGGTCGCGGCGGTCAGGCCGGCGTCATGTCGTCGTCGCGACATCGAGCGGCGGGACGCGCGGTGTTCGTTGGGCGGGCGTCCCCAGTGGCCGCGAGTTACCGCCGCCGTTGCTCCCCTGCTCCGTCGCGAACGGATCGGCCGCCGCTCCCTTCGGTGCCTCGGCTTCCAGTGCCTTCTTCGCCGCCTGCAGCTGATCTCTCGCCTTCGCGGTGACCGTCGGGTATTTGGGATCGATCTCCATCAGCGTGTGCGCGAGAACAGCGGACACGGCGGCGCGCGCAAACCACTTGCGATCAGCGGGGATGACGTACCACGGCGCGCATGGTGTGCTGGTTGCCGAAAGCATCTCGGAGAACGCGTGCTGGTAGTGGTCCCAGTACTCGCGCTCCTTGATGTCGTTGGCGGAGAACTTCCAGTTGTGGTCCGGGAGGTCGATCCGGCGGAGGAAGCGCCGACGCTGCTCTTCCTTTGACAGGTTCAGGAAGATCTTCACGACCTTCATGCCGTTGTCGCTGAGGTATCGCTCCCAGTTGTTGATGTCCTCGTAACGTCGGGCCCAGATTCCCTTGCCCTTTGCCTCTTTTGGCAGTTTCTGACGGTCGAGGAGCTCCGGGTGCACGCGGACGACGAGCACTTCTTCATAGTGCGACCGGTTGAAGATGCCGATCTCCCCGCGCGCCGGCAACCTGCGCGCGTAGCGCCACAGGAAGTCGTGGTCCAGCTCCTGTGACGACGGGACCTTGAAGCTGCTCACATGCACGCCTTGTGGATTCACTCCACTCATGACGTGCCGGATGGCGCCGTCTTTCCCGGCCGCGTCCATCGCCTGCAGGCAGACGAGCACGCCGTAGGTGTCCTGCGCCGCCAGGCGGGTCTGGTACTCCGAAAGGATGCTCACGCCCGTCTGGAGAATCTCGACGCCGTCCTTCTTCTTGAGGAAGGTGGCCTTGTATCTGGGGTCGAAGTCCTTTGCGAGGTCCACCTTCTGGCCGTGGGGGACTCTGAGCGGCTCAATCGCCTTGGCAATGCGTTTTTCTCGGTCGGCCACGGCACGTCCCTTCCCGGAGTCCCCCTCAGCGAAGATCACCATCGGCCGATCCGAACCGAGCGTCATCATCCGATCCTGATGAGGCGAAGGCAGCGACGGCGGCGTCGACCGTCGGGAAGAAGTGTGTTGGGTCGATCGTGTCGGTCAGCTCGAAGCGATCGATCTTCTTACGTACGGGGTCTTTCATCTCCGCGAACACGAGTGAGATGTGCCGTTTGTTCAGTGACGCGTCTAGCTCGGTGAGCATGTCCGCGGCTGTGGTGTCCACGTCGGTGATCGGTTCGGCGGCAACGACAATCCATCGTGGGCACGGATCGGCCCCGGCAAGGTCGCGTATCTGTTGGTTGAAGGTCCTCGTGTTGGCGAAGAAGAGAGGCGCGTCAAACCGATAGATCACGAGGCCGGCGTACTGGCGTGCGTCAGGGTACGAGCGGATGTCGTGGAAGCCGGGAATGCCGTCGACCTCGCCGAGCACGGTGTTGTACGGCCACCACGAGCGCCGGAACACGTTCAGGATCGATAGACCGACGGCGACCGCGATGCCGAGCAGAACGCCCAACAACGCCACGGCTAGGAAGGCGGCGATCGCCAACGTGAACTCCACGCGGCTGAGCTGCCACAGCCGTCGCAAGCCCGTGAAGTCGACGAGTGAGGTGGAGGCGGCGATGACGACAGCGGCGAGCGTCGGCTGCGGCAGGTTGCGCAGCAGGCCGGGGACGAACAGCAACATCGCCGCCACCGCGAGCGCGCCGACCACTCCGGTGAGCTGGGTGCGGGCACCGGACTGGTTCGCCACCGCCGTCCGCGAGCCGCTCGTGCTCACTGCGAAACCCTGGAACAGTCCGGCGGCTGCGTTGGCGGCCCCGATCGCGATCATTTCCTGGTTCGGCCGGACCTTTTGACCGAGCTTCGCGGCGAAGGCCGTCGCGGTCGAGATCGTGTCGGTCAACGACACGAGGGCGATGCCGATCGCCCCACCGAGGAGCACGGGGAAGTCACTCAGCGATACGTCCGGGATGGTGAACGGCGGAAAGCCTTTGGGGAGTACGCCGACGAGCTTCACGCCATGGCTGGCCAAGTCGAAGACGACGACCGCAGCAATGGACAGGACGACCGTCACCAGCACGCCGGGCACCTTGGCCAGCCACCGTTGCAGCACAAGGATGAGCAGCAAGCCGATCATCCCGATCGTCAGGGCTGCAGGCACCGTCTTTCCGTCAACCACCCCGCGCGCGAAGGCGCTGGTCTCGTGGATCAAACCGGTGGCGTCAACAGAGAAGCCGAAGAGCTTCGGCAGCTGACCGACGACAATCGTGAGCGCCAGCCCGGTCAAGTAACCGATGCGCGTCGGTTTGGACAGCAGGTCGGCGATGAATCCGAGTTTCGCGACGCCGACGAGGATGTTGATGACGCCAACGAGAATGGCCATCATCGAGGCCAGTGCGATGGCGCGCTTCGGGTCGCCGTTCGCCGCGATCAGCGGGAGCAACGTCGCAGCGATCATCGGGCCGAGCGAGGAGTCCGGACCGAGGACCAGCACACGCGACGGGCCGAAGAGTGCATACGCCAACAGACACAGGATCGAGGTGTACAGGCCCGTGATGGCCGGCAGTCCGGCTAGCTCGGCGTACGCCATCCCTTGCGGCACCAGAAGTGCGGTTAGCACGAGCCCGGCCACGATGTCCTTGGGCAGCCAGGACGGCTGGTAGGACTTCAGCGCCTCCACACCTGGTGCGACTGTCGCCAGCCGGTGCCGTTGACGGGCGGCGTCACCATGCCGTCGGGGAGACATTTCGCAGTGGCCTCGACGCAAGTCGGCGAGCGGCGTAGGTCGTTGCCTCAGCGGACGTCGCACCGATGGCTGCACCGACAACAACATCGACCGGGTAGTGCACTCCTGCATGCACGCGGGAGTACGCGACCGCCGTGGCCAACAGTCGCAACGGGAACGACAGCCAGGGAAGCTCGCTGCCCACCGCACCGGCGAAGGCCAGGGCGGATGCTGCGTGGCCGGATGGGAACGACGTTGATCCGGGCATGCGCACGTTTCGGGCAGCAGGAACCGCCGCGGCGACTATGTCCGGCCGCGCACGTCGCGCCAGCCCCTTGCCGATGATGTTCGAGGTTGCCGACGCCAGAGCAACGCTGGCCAAGCCGCGCACGGCTGCCCGCCGCGTCGCTCCCGGCTTTACCGCGAGCAGGGCGGCGAGCGACATCCAAAGAGCCGAGTTGTTGGCTGCGTTCGACAGCCGTCGCAACGTCGGGTCGATCGTGGGCGTGGGATTTGCCGCAATGGCCCGGTAGATCGCACGGTCAGTCGTGAAGACGTCCTGCAACACGCCTTCGGCGTACTGCGTGTGCGTGTGCGTCATCACGATCCGTTCGTGGCAACGCGAAGGAGTGCCCCGAGCGTGATCGGCGCATCGAGCGGCGGGCGAGAGGGCCGGTCGCGCGGAACGCGGACACGCAGAGCGCCCGGTCGCACCCTGCACTCCACCGGTGACGTCAGCATGACCGTCTCCCCATCGATGCCGGCCGGAAGCTGCGGGTCGACCGAGTCGACGACGACGGTGTCGGCGGTGGCCGTCGTGAGTGCCGATGCGTTGCGCCCACGAAGCAGCTGTGCAGCCTGACGCGCGGTTGTCACACGTACCGCGATAAGGCCGAGAATGCCACCGTCGAGCCGAGCCCGGCGCCCCAGCCCGACGACGTCGGTTTGGGCGTACGGGTTGTTGCTGACGAGCGCGGCCTGCGGGTCCACCACTGTCGTGAGACCCGCATGCACGGTGAGACCTGGCTTCTCGTGCTCCGACAGCACGTCGGGCAAGACGTCGAGCGTGACCCGTCGTTTGTCGTTGCGATAGTCCGGGCGGGTCACGATCGACGCATAGGCACCGAAAGAAACGTTGTTGACGAACGGTCGACCATCGATGTCGCCCAGGTCGACGCGTAGCTCAACGCCGTCGGTAAGCGCATCAAGGCTCTTCGCCGGATCCTCGCGGTCGAGACCGAGGTCCAACGCGAAGTGGTTCCGCGTGCCGGCGGGGATGACGAGCAGGGGAACATCGTGTTCGGCGGCGACACCGGCGACCAACGCTTGAGTTCCGTCGCCACCGGCCACTCCGACCAGGTCGGCGCCGTGCTCGATCGCGTTGCGGGCGAGCTCTGCGACGTCGGTCTCGCCACTCGTGTCGAGCAGAGCGACCTCTGCTCCGAGTTGCTCGGCCTTTTCCTGAAGGTGGAACCGGTCGACCTTCCCGCCACCGGAACGCGGGTTCATGATGAGAAAGGCGTGCGCAGGCGGAGGGCTCGCCGTTTCGTGACCGGTGCTCGCGCCGGCAGCGGGTCTCAGGGCCGCACGCGCAGCGACGACGAAGGACACCAGCAACGCAACGCACACCAGGACAACCCAGAGCAGATTGTGCACGGCCTCGAACACAAGCACAGATATGACCGCCCCGATCGCGAGCACCGCTCCGAGCAGTCGCAGGACGCCGCGATGGGAGACGAACACCCAGGCGCCCACCAGCACGAGGACGGCCAGGGCGACGACGAGCAAGAGCAACGCGACGGTCTTCACCCCGGCGCCGACGAGGAGAACGACGAGCGCCGCTAACGCCGCAACGAGTGCAGCGCGCGCCAACCAGCGCCGGGACGTCGACATCGCTCCATGCTGAGGCCGTCGCGGCCGACTCGGATCACCCGCACAGGGTGATGCCGTGGTCGCCGGCGGCGCCACAGGGTGACTGCGTGGCCCAGGCTGGTTCGTCAGGCAGGTTCTCGCCCGAGTTGCGTCGCGCGCTCATCCCGTTGGTGCTCGCGCAGTTCATCTGCAGCTTCGCCGGCTCGAACATGAACGTGATGATCAACGACATGAGCAAGGACCTGAACACGACCGTGCAAGGAATCCAGGTCGCGATCACGGTCTTCCTGCTGACCATGGCCGCGTTGATGATCCCGTGCGGCAAGCTGACCGACCGCTACGGACGCATAAAGCTGTTCCGGATCGGGCTTGCGGTCTACGCCGTGGGCGCGTTGCTGAGCGC
The DNA here is from genome assembly GCA_045807285.1 of Actinomycetes bacterium. GTDB lineage: Bacteria > Actinomycetota > Actinomycetes > JAWWOW01 > JAWWOW01 > JBJMHR01. The sequence goes on along the minus strand of JBJMHR010000033.1, from coordinate 31,178 downwards.
GGTCGCCCCTGGACTCGGCGTCCTCATCCTCGGAAACTCGATTCTCGAGGGGATTGGGACTGCACTGCTGATTCCCCCGGTCTACATCCTGACGACGCTCATGTTCACGGGTACAACGTCGCGAGCGCGCGCGTTCGGCGCCATCAGTGCTGCCGCAGGTCTCGGTGCTGCCGCAGGTCCGCTGATCGGCGGCCTGATCACGTCGGCGCTGAGCTGGCGCGCGGCGTTCGTATTCCAGGCCCTCGTCATCGTCGTGATCGTCCGGTTGAGCAGGCACATGAAGGACCCGCTGCCGGCCGATCCCACCCGCTGGTTCGACCTTCGCGGTGCCGTCCTGTCCGCGGTAGGACTCGTGATGCTCGTCACGGGCATCCTTGCGGCCGACACCAACCTTTGGTTGACGTTCGGCCTGCTCGTGGGCAGCGCTCTTGTCCTGCTGGCGTTCTTCTGGTCGGTGCATGCCGAGGAGCGGGCCGGCAAGGAGCCCCTGCTTTCCATGTCGTTGTTCCACAACAGGACCTCGAACCTCGCTCTCATAACGCAGAACGTTCAGTGGTTGATCTTGATGGGTGCGTCGTTCACGGTCGCGGCGTACTTGCAGGTCGTCCGCGGTTACAACGCGATCCAGACCGGCGTGATCTTCACGGCAGCGACCGTCGGGCTATTGCTGTCATCGCTGTTGGCGGAGCGGTTTGCCAAGCGGCGGGCGCAGCGCACATTGATCTCAGCAGGCTTCGTGATTACCGTCGCGGGCATCGGGATCCTGCTCGGCGGTGTGTACGCCTCCAAGGCTGCGTGGGCCCTAGCGCCTGGTCTCTTCGTGCTCGGATTCGGAATCGGCGCCATGCTCACGCCGTCCGTCAATGTCGTGCAGTCCGCCTTCGGCGAGGACAGGCAAGGAGAGATCTCCGGCCTGTCCCGCAGCGTCTCCAACCTGGGCTCGTCGCTGGGTACGGCGATTGCCGGCACGATCCTGGTTGCGCGTGCCGACAAGCACGCCTACGCCGCCGCAATGATCGTGCTGGCCGGCGTCGGGATCCTCGGGCTGGGGGCGGCAGTGTTCCTGCCGAAGCATCAACGCCCGGTTGCCGCAGCCACAACATCGCGTACGCCGTCGAAGCTCGGCGCCGCCTAGGTTGGTTGGCCGCGGTCGCTCACGCTCCCGCGGCGACCGTCGGTTCGGACAGCAGCAGGACAGGCGTGACCTCGCGGGTGCTGTGGTCCAGCTGGTAGTCGAGGTTGACCGCGGCGCTGATGAGTGCGAGGTGGCTGAACGCCTGGGGGAAGTTGCCCAGCTGCTCGCCGGTGGGCCCGACCTCCTCGGAGTACAACCCGAGGTGGTTCGCGTAAGTGAGCATCTTCTCGAACGTGAGGCGCGCCTCATTGAGACGTCCGCCTCGCGCCAGTGCATCGACGTACCAGAACGTGCACATGGTGAAGGTGCCCTCCGAGCCGAGCAGGCCGTCCGGTGAGGCGGCCGGGTCGTACCGGTAGACGAGGCTGTCCGACACCAGCTCGTCGTCCATGGCGTGCAGCGTCGACTGCCACATGGGGTCTCGCGGAGAGATGAACCCGACGAGCGGCATGTACAACAAGGCCGCGTCGAGCACATTTGTCCGGTAGTGCTGGACGAAAGCCTCGCGTTCGGCACTCCACCCACGGTCGAGGATCTGCCGGTAGATCATGTCGCGGACGGTGGTCCAGCGGTTGAGATCGGCCGGGCGACCGCGGCTCGTTGCGAGATGTATGCCGCGGTCGAGCGCCACCCAGGACATGAGCCGGCCGTAGGTGAAGTCCTCTCGCCCGCCCCGCGTCTCCCAGATGCCGTCGTCCGGCTGATCCCAGTGGTCGCACACCCAGTCGAGAACGCGCGTCAACCCTTGCCAGCCCTTGTGTGTCAACGGGACGCCGTGCTCGTCGCCGAGCCGCACCGAGTCGAGCGCCTCCCCGTAGATGTCGAGCTGAAGCTGCGTCGCCGCACCGTTACCGATCCGCACCGGACGCGAGCCGCGCCAGCCTTCGAAGTGATCCAGCTCCACCTCGGCGATATCCGGTTCCCCGTCCACGCGGTACATGATCTGCAATGGCGACCGCTTGCCGTCGGAGTCGGCCGACTCCTCGATCCGCTTGCCCAGCCAACGCAGAAAGCCCTCGGCTTCCTCGGTATAACCGAGGCTCAGCAGCGCGTAGACCGAGAACGATGCATCCCGAACCCAGGTGTAGCGGTAGTCCCAGTTGCGCTCGCCGCCCGGTTGTTCAGGCAGCCCTGCTGTCGGCGCCGCAACGAGCGCACCGGTCGGTTTGTACGTCATCAGCTTGAGAGTGATAGCGGAACGTTCGACCTGCTCCCGCCACCGTCCCTTGTACGTCGAACGACCGACCCAGCTGCGCCAGAAGTCACGCGTCTCCACAAACGTCGCTTCGAGCTCCTCCGCTGTCAGAAGACGCGGCGGACCCTCAGGAGCGGACTCGAGGATGACGCCGCCCATTTCGCCTGCGGTTGCCTCGACTCTCGCCCGTACGCCATCGCCGCTCAGCTCCAAATGAGCCATTTGGTCGGCGGCGATGCCGGGACGACGGGCGAGATGGAGCGCAAGGAGGAGCCCATCGTCGCCTTCGAACGTGATTCCGTTCTCGGTGATCTCGGTCTTGTGCGGCTGCCGGCCGTAGTCAAAACGCGGCTGGATCTCGAGGACGAAGCTCATCGTGCCGCGTACGACGCGAACGACGCGGACCAACCGGTGGCGTACAGTCGCCGCACCTTCGATCACGGGCATGAAGTCGCAAACCTCTCCGACGCCTTCCGGCGTGAGGAAGCGCGTGATCAGGATCGCCGTGTCCGGCAGGTACAGCTGCTTGGTGACGAAACCAGTGGCTTCCGGAGTGATGGAGAAGTGCCCACCAAGGTGCCGATCGAGCAACGACGCGAACACGCTCGGTGAGTCAAAGCGTGGACAGCAGAACCAGTCGACGGTGCCTGCCGTTGAGATCAGGGCACTGGTCTGGAGGTCGCCGATGAGGCCATGGTCAGCGATCGCGGGGTACGAGAGGTCCGAAGTCATCGGCCGACGCTGCCCTGTGTCGCCGATCTGGGCATCATCCACGTCGGGTGATGGCGGGTGCAGGACCTATCGGTCTACTGCAAATGAATGATTCCGTCACTCAGATTCTTTGTCAGGGTTTGCTCCCGACCCCCGACATGAGTGCGATGCCGTGACCAGACAGGCGACACGCCAGGGCGAGAAGCGACGACGGGATGGGCTGGCCGCGGTGCCGCCAGAGCGGCGCGAACGGCGCATCCTTCGCGCCGTTGGTTTCGTCCCGGTCGAAGCGAAACTGACGATGCCCGCATCCACGCGCGGCACGGTCGGTCGTGGGTGGTTGGTCGACCGCATCCGCGAGTCGGCTGACAACCCAGTGGTGCTGGTGACCGGCCCGCCGGGATATGGGAAGACCACACTGCTGCGGCAGTGGGCGGATGAGGACGAACGACCCACCGCGTGGCTTTCTGTCGACGCGGCGGACAACGAGCTTTCGACGTTCGTTACTTACCTGCTGCTGGCCCTCCAGCGCGTGGAGCCGGTCGACGCGGGAATCCTGCTGGCGTCGGCCGAGGGTGCCGAAGCTGGCGTCCTTTCCCGGCTCGGTCGGATACTTGCGCGCCGTCATCGCCCATTTGTCCTCGTGCTTGACGAGGCCGACACGCTCACGTCCGCTGCGTCCAGCGCTGTCCTGACCACGATCACGCGGCACCTCCCGAACACTTGCCAGCTCGCTATCGCTGCCCGCAATCCACCGCGCCTGGCCTGGGGTCAGCTCCGGGCCCGCCGACACCTGCTGGAGATCGGGGCCGAGGATCTGAAGCTCACCTCGCCCGAGGCCCTCGCGCTACTGGCATCGATGGGTCTGCAGATCGACCCGGTAGCAGTGATGCCTCTGATCGAGAACAACGAGGGCTGGGCGGCAGGGCTCTACCTCCTTGCCTTGTCGCTGATCGCCGCGCGCCGACAGCTCGAGCCGATCGACCAGTTCACCGGTGCGGACGGGGTTATGGCCGAGTACTTCCGCGATGAAGTCATGAACGCGCTCCCCCGCGAACAGGCTGACTTCCTGATGCGCGCCTCGATCCTGACCAAGATGTCAGGGCCGTTGTGCGACTCGGTCCTCGAACGAACGGGGTCCACACAACAGCTCGACGAGCTGGCCCACTCGAACACATTCGTCTTTCCACTCGATCGCCAGGACCGTTGGTACCGGCTTCATCACCTGTTCCTGCAGATGTTGCGCGCAGAACTGGACCGGGAGGATCCAGGGGTCCGCCCGGTCCTGCACTCCCGAGCCGCGCGCTGGTTCGAGTCGAACGACGACATCGAGCAAGCCATCTACCACACACGCGCCGCACACGACGTGCCTCGCGCGGCGCATCTGATCTGGTCTCAGGTCGCAGGCTCGCTTGCTTGCGGCCATGCCGGACAGCTCGAGCAGTGGCTCGACGGGTTCACGAACGGCGAGGTCGTGTCGATCGCGCCACTCGCGCTCACCGCCGCCTGGTGTGCAATGGCGGCGGGACGCCCCTTCGACCACTGGCTCACCGCAGCAGAAAGCGGGAGCTTCGACCCCGCCCTGCCGAACGAAGCCGAACGAGTGGCGGCGAACGTAGCCCTCCTCCGGGCCGCACTTGCGCGCGACGGCGTCACCCGGATGGCTACGGATGCGAGGCTTGCTGCCCGTCTCCAGGCCGCGGACGACCCGTGGCGGGCGATGAGCCTGTTCATTCAGGCCGTAGCGGTACAGATGCTGGGGCACGCGCGCGAAGGCATGATGCGCCTGGAAGAAGCCGCCGGGGCTGCGGACGCGTTCGCGATGAGCCCACAACGCGCGGTCATCTACTTGCAGCTTGCCGTGGGCGCCCTGGCCGAGCGCGACTGGGCACAGATGGCGTCTCTGATCGACGCGGCCGGCACCGTAGTCCGCCAACACAACGTGGACTCGCGATGGGTCACGGCGCCTATCGCCTGCGCAGAGGCACTTGTATTAGCACAGCAGGGGCACCACGAGGAAGCGCGCACCAAGACGAGGGAGGCGACCCGAGCCATCGCACTGGTGGCCCAGCTTGCGCCATGGGAGGCGGTCGAGTCCCGCTACCTCCTCGCCCGGACACAGATGATCCTGGGCGACAACATTGCCGCTCGCGTCTTGCTGTCCGAAGCCCAGAACTACCTCTCACTCACGAGCGACGCCGTCCTGCTACGCGAACTGCTCGCCGAGGCGTGGAGTCAGGTGCAGCAGTCCCCTGTCGTCCTCGTCGAAGGCGATGGTGCGCTCACGACAGCCGAACTGCGCGTCCTGCAGTACCTGCCCACGCATCTGTCCTTCGAGGAGATCGGCAAGCGGTTGTTCGTGTCCCGCAACACCGTGAAGACACAGGCGATCGCCGCCTATCGGAAATTGAGCGTCAACTCGCGGGGCGCAGCGGTTGACCGCGCGCAGGTGCTGGGCCTGATCGACCGCAGCCAGCCGATCGAGAACGGAGGCCGGGGCAAGATGTGACCGCACGTTTGCGTGCCGCGGCAGCGGTGTTACTCGTCGGCGCGATGACTGCGGGCTTCACGGCCACAACGCGAGCAGCAGCGAGCACCTCCGACACCGGCACGGCTGCACGTCAGCTTGCCGAACGCTACGCGCCGATCGTCATGCTTCGCCGGTACGACGGAGTGTGCGGAGACAGCGGCGAACCGTACGTCCCGATGACCGTCGACAAGGTTCTCGGCAACCCGGAGGTCGCGCTTCGCCAGCTCGGCAACGCCGACCCGGTCATCATGTGGGCGCCGACGGCGAAGGATCTGTACGGACGCGGGGAAGGCGTCTACCTCGACTTGCCCGGCGACGCCCTCCGGCCGGAATGCGTCTACTCGGACTACAGCGCGCGCTACACGCCGCTCAGTGATGCCGCTGTCTACGCCCACGTCGTACAACAAGCCGACCACCCAGAGTTCCTCGCGGTGCAATACTGGTTGTACTGGTACTACAACGACTGGAACGACAAGCACGAGAGCGACTGGGAATTCATCCAGATCCTGTTCCGCGCATCCTCCGCTGACGAGGCGCTGACGAAATCCCCAGACAGCGTCGGGTACGCCCAACACAACGGCGGCGAAACGGCTGCGTGGACCGACAGCAAGCTGCGCCGTGAAGGGTCACACCCCGTCCTCTACGCGTCGGAAAACTCACACGCCAGCTACTTCGAGCCGGCACTGTTCCTCGGCCGCGGCTCGACGGAGGGGTTCGGCTGCGACAACACGCAGGGCCCGTCCACGCGAGTGGCACCGCGTGTCGTGCTCCTGCCGGACACCCCGGCCAATGCGAACGACCCGGCCGCCTGGCTGACCTTCCGCGGTCGCTGGGGCGAGCGGCAGCCCGCGCCCAACAACGGTCCGACCGGACCGGCGAGCAAGCCGCGGTGGGCGGATCCGGTGAGCTGGCAGCAGGGGTTGCGCCCGAGCTCGTTCGTCGTCCCCGGCGGTGAGGCGGCAGCGCCGTCGATCATCACAATTTTCTGCAAGGCAGTCGGTGGCGGCTCCGTTCTACTCATCCACTTCCTCGCATCTCCCGTCAAAGTCGGAGTGGCGCTCATTGTCGTCGCTGCCTTGATCACGTTTTTCCTGCGTCGCACTTCATGGCGACTCGTAGAACCGCTACCGGTCGTTGCCCGCCGCCGGGCGGGAGAGGCCGTCCGCGCGGCCTGGACGTTGTTCCGCCGTCGTCCGTTGACCTTCACTGCGCTCGGTATCTGGGTGCTGCCCATCGCCGTCATCTGCGCTTTGCTCACGGCTGTTGCCACTCATTTGCCGGTGATCGGGTCTGCGGTCACTGTGACGGAGACCGATGACACCGCCGGACGTGTGCTCATCGCCGCGACGATCGCGGCGGCGTTGTGGCCACTCACCGTGCTGCTCGCGGCGGCCGGCATCGCCGTCGTGCTCGGAGCCGGTCACGGCATGACAGCTGGGGATGGGCTCCGCGGCGTACGACGTCACGCACGTCAACTCGCCACCGCGTTCTTCCCACGAGTTCTTGTGATCGCGTTGCTCTCGATCAGCGTTGTCGGTGCACCGATAGCCGTGTTGTTGACAGTCCGCAGCCAGTTCCTGGCCCAGGTAGTCGTGTTCGAAGGTGTGGGCGGCCTGTCGGCCATCAGGCGCAGCCGTCAGTTGTGCCGTCATCGCTGGTGGTACATCGCGGTCATCACGACCCTCGTCTGGTCCGTGGTCATCGGAGTCGACATCGCGATCGCTCTGCTTCTCCTCGTGACGGCAACCGGACTGCCCATCTGGGTCATCTCCGGCATCGCGCTGCTCTGTCAGGTGTTCCTGGTTCCGCTGGGAGCCCTGATGATGACCCTGGTGTACGGCGATGCGCGTGCCCGCACCCTCAACGCGGTTGGCGTTGCTGCTTTGCCCGCGTGAGCGCGTCGGCGGCGTCCCAGTGCGATTCCGCCTCAGCGCTTACCGCGCCGTGCCGGCCGCACGACGCCGAGGCAGAACTCGGACACATGCCGGATCTCCGCTGCATCTGGTCGCGCATCTCTCGCCAGCCGATCCGACAGCAAGCCGATAGTGGCGTGCGCCGCAAGCGTCGCGTCGAGATCGGGGCTTGCGCTGCCGAGCGCGGCGTACGGCTCGCGCAGCAACTCCGCCAGTGGCGCATTGAACGACGGGTGCCCGGACGCCAACCCTTCGTTGCTGCCGCCGGCGTTCCACAAGACCGCACGCGTCACCGCTGCGATGTCGGGGTCGGCGGCTTGGGCAAGGACGCCCTCGACCCAGCGGCGCACCTTTTCTTCTGGTGTACCGACTTTGCTCATCTGATGCGCGAGGTAACTGCGCAGCCGCTGCGCCCCCTCTTCGAGCACCGCGGCGACCAGAGCGTCCTTCGACGGAAAGTGCCGGTAGAACGCGTCGTTGGACAGCCCTGCGTGCGCAACGATGTCGCTCACCCGCGGACGGGAGCCGGTCCCGCCGGCGCGCATGAGCTCGAGCCCGGAGTCGAGCAGCCGTCGTACCTCACTGGCGTAGGCCGCACTGCGCTTCGCGAGCGCGCCCTGCGCGATGCGGTTCTCGATGCCCTGTGTCACGCTCACTCCAGAATTGCGTTCTGACTTACCGGAATACTAGTCTGACAGCGACCGAGGAGGCACACATGGCGTGGGATTTCGAGACCGAGCCAGAGTTCCAGGCGAAGCTGGACTGGGCCGATGCCTTCGTCCGAGAAGAGGTCGAGCCGCTGGACCTGATCTGGCGTGGGCTCGAGTTCACCCCGCTCGACGACACGCGGCGCAAAGTGATCGATCCGCTGAAGCAGGAGGTACGCCGGCAGAAGCTCTGGGCGACCCATCTCGGCCCCGAGCTCGGCGGCGAAGGCTACGGCCAGCTGAAGCTCGCGCTGCTCAACGAGATCCTCGGCCGCTCGTCATGGGCGCCGATCGTCTTCGGCTGTCAGGCGCCGGACACCGGCAACGCCGAGATCATCGCGCACTACGGCACTCCCGAGCAGAAAGAGCGCTACCTCACGCCGCTCCTCGAAGGCGAGATTTTCTCCTGCTACTCCATGACGGAGCCACACGCAGGTTCCGACCCGACGATGTTCAAGACCCGCGCCGGGCGCGACGGCGACGACTGGGTCATCAACGGCTGGAAGTTCTTCTCCTCCAACGCCCGCACCGCTTCGTTCCTCATCGTCATGGCGGTCACAAACCCGGACGTCAGCGCGTACCAGGGCATGTCGATGTTCCTGGTCCCCGCCGACACTCCGGGTATCAACATCGTCCGCAACATCGCCCTGTCGGGGCACACCGAGGACGAGGGATCGCACGCGCTGATCCACTACGAGGACGTGCGAGTGCCCGCCGAAGCCGTGCTCGGCGGCGAGGGGCAGGCGTTCGCCATCGCGCAGACCCGGCTCGGGGGTGGCCGCATCCATCACGCGATGCGCACCATCGGTATGGCGCAGCGTGCTCTCGACATGCTGTGTGAGCGCGCCCTCAGCCGCGAGACGCAAGGGAGCCGGCTGGCCGAGAAACAGTTCGTGCAGGGCTATATCGCCGACTCCTACGCGCAACTCGCGCAGTTCCGGCTCTTCGTCCTGCACACGGCGTGGTCGATCGACAAGTACAACGACTACCGAAAGGTGCGAAAGGACATCGCTGCAGTGAAGGCCGTGATGCCGGGCGTGCTCCACGACATAGCTTGGCGTGCGATGCAGGTGCACGGCGCTCTCGGCGTGAGCAACGAGATGCCGTTCCTCAACATGGTCATGGGCGCGGCGGTCATGGGCCTCGCGGACGGTCCGACCGAAGTGCACAAGGTCACCGTGGCCAAGCAGGTGCTACGCGACTACAAGCCGAGCGATGACATCTGGCCGACTGAGCACCGACCCAAGAAGGTCGCCGCCGCGCGGGCGAAGTACGCGCAGTACCTCGACGCCGACGGGAGCGGGTCGTGATCGACACCGACGCGCTCGGCGTCTGGCTGGACAAGGAGAACTACAGCGGGACGGGCATGCCCCAGTGCCGCCTGATCGCCGGCGGCTCGCAGAACGACATCTACGAGATCACTCGTGACGGTCTTCGCTGCGTCCTGCGGATGCCGCCGCCGAGCGCACCTGCGGCGCGCGACGACGGGATCCTGCGCGAGTGGCGCATCATCGAGGCGCTCGACGGGACCGACGTGCCCCACACAGCCGCCGTCGGGGTGTGCGAGGACCCGGCTGTTCTCGGCCGGCCGTTCTACTTGATGGGTTTCGTCGACGGCTGGTCGCCGATGCAGGAGCGCAGCTGGCCGGCCCCGTTCGATGCGGACATGCCTGCGCGGCAAGGTCTGGCCTACCAGCTCGTCGAAGGCATCGCCCTGCTGTCCAAAGTCGACTGGCAGGCGAAAGGCCTGCAGGACCTGGGCCGCCCCGGCGGTTTCCACGACCGGCAGGTCGACCGATGGACAGCGTTCCTGGATCGGATCAAGCAGCGTGAGCTGCCCGGCTTCGACACCGCGGCGGCGTGGCTTCGCAGCCACCGGCCGATCGACTACGTGCCGGGGCTCATGCACGGCGACTACCAGTTCGCGAACGTCATGTTCCGCCACGGTGCGCCGGCCCGGCTCGCCGCAGTCGTCGACTGGGAGATGGGGACCGTCGGCGATCCCAAGCTCGACCTCGGCTGGGTCGTGCATGCCTGGCCGGAGGACACGAGCACGCCGCGATCGGGCGGCATTTCGTACGCCGACCTGCATGGGATGCCATCGCGTAGCCAGTTGCTCGCGCGCTACGCAGAAGTGTCCGGTCGTCAGGTCGATGACATCGACTACTACATGGTCCTGGCGAAGTGGAAGCTCGCCATCGTCCTGGAGCAGGGCTACCAACGGTCTGCCCACGACGAGAAGCTGCTGGCGTTCGGGCCCATCGTCCTCTCACTGATGAGCGAAGCCGCCGAACTCGCTGAGACCAGCGACTACCGCTCGTGAGCTGAGCGTGCGCGCCGCGGTTTGCCCGACGCACGGTTCCCCGGATGTCGTCCGCATCGAGGATCTTCCTTCGCCGGCCCTGGCGGCCGGTCACCTCCGGGTTGCGATCAGCGCAGCAGCGGTCAACTTCGCTGACGTCCTGATCATCGCGAACTCCTACCAGCTCAAGGTGCCGGCGCCGTTCGTTCCGGGCAGCGAGTTCGCCGGCGTCGTACAAGAGAAGGCCGACGACGTCACCGGTCTCGCCGTCGGCGACCGGGTCTTCGGTACGGCGATCGCCGGAGCATTCGCGGAGGAGATCGTCGTCTCTGCACAGGCCGTCCGCCGCGTGCCGGACGGTGTCGACCTGCGGACCGCTGCGGCTTTCGGCGTCGCGCACCGGACGGCGTACCACGCACTTCGATCGACGGCGAGCCTGCAGCGCGGTGAAGAGCTGATCGTCCTCGGCGCAGCCGGCGGTGTCGGTCTCGCCGCTGTTCAGCTGGGGGCTGTGCTCGGCGCTTCCGTGACCGCGGTCGCCTCGTCGCCGGAACGACTCGAGGTCGCGTCGTCGTACGGCGCCCGCCACCTCGTCGATCGCCAGGTCGAGAACGTGCGGGAGGCGCTGCGGCGGGAGCTGCCGCAGGGCGCCGATGTCGTCATCGACCCGGTCGGTGGTGACGTGGCCGAGCCCGCATTGCGCGCGCTTCGCTGGGCCGGCCGGTTCGTGACTATCGGCTTCGCCTCAGGGGTCATCCCGCGCATCCCGCTGAACCTCGTGCTTCTCAAAGGCGTTGTCGTTACGGGGTTCGAAATCGGGTCGTTCCTCACCCGGGCGCACGACGAAGCGGAGCGGAACGAAGCCGAGTTGATGAAGCTGCTGGCATCGGGACGCATCGCCCCCCACATCAGCGCGAGTTTCGACCTCGAGCAGGCAGCCGACGCCCTGCGCTACGTCGGCAACGGCCAGGCCATCGGGAAGGTGGTCGTCGACGTCGCCCGCGACGAGGCGAGCTAGGAGGCGAACTCCGGCATCACGTCGCGCGCAAACGCCTCGATCTGCGCATCGCCTTCGCCCGGCCACCCGCAGACGAGATAGTCGTAGTTCGCGTCGCGCCACTTGGCAGCATGCCGGCGGGCGGTGTCGAGATCGTCGAGGGACAGCGAGCTGGCGCGCTTGATCGCGGCCGGATCACGTCCTGCCTTGGTGGCGAGGTCATCGATGCGCGCGTTCGCGTCTTTCAGCGAGTTGGGTGTCCCCCACGAGTGCCACACGTCGGCGTACCTGGCGGCGAGTGGCAGCGTGCGTTTCGGGCCGCTGCCACCGATCCAGATGGGCGGATGCGGTTGCTGCACGGGCACCGGGCGCACTTGCGCCTGGTGCAGCGAGACCTGCTTGCCGTCGTAGTCGACGACGTCGCCGGTGAACAGCCGCGTCACGATCTCGAGCTGGTCCTCGAGCAGGTCGAAGCGCTCTGACGTCGGCGGGAACGGGATGCCGAGCTCGTGATGTTCCTGGTCGAACCACGCGGCGCCGAGCGCGAGCTCGAGCCGGCCGTGCGAGGCGTGGTCGATCGTGACCGCCTGGATCGCCAGCACCGACGGGTGCCGGTAGGTGACGCCGGTGACAAGCAGCCCGAGCCGGATGCGCGACGTCACTCCGGACAGTGCAGCCAGCGTGGTCATCCCGTCGAACGTCTCGCCCGGGCCTTCGCCGTACATCGGCTTGAAATGGTCGAAGCCCCACGCGCCGTCGAAGCCGAGTTGTTCGGCGAACTGCACACGACGGACGAGTTCGTCCCACGAGAGGCGTTGTTGTGCGATGTCGAGACCGAAGCGCATGCGCGCAGACTAACCAGGGCATCGCTGAGGTCCGGATCTCAAGCGCGAACACCCGTGCCAGGCCGTCTACCCTCCGGGCATGACGCGTCTGACGCTCGAACCGGGCCGGCTGACCGAGCAGGAGTGGGCACCGTTCGGCTGGCTCCCGGTGGCCGACACCGACCCCAGTGACGGTACGAACACCCTGCACTTCGCCTGGGGCGACCCGCACCTCAACGTGATCGCGCATGCCTACGATGAGATCGAGCATCGCCCCGAGGGGGCCGTCGTCGCCCGGATGTACCGCCACGCGACGCACACCCAGGCGCTCATGGGCCTCAACGTGCCGAGCCTGCTCGCTGTCGCGGCGCCGGACGCCACGTTCTCGGATCCGAGCGACCTCGACAGGATCCGAGCATTCCGTCTTGAACCACACGAGGTCCTCGTGCTGCACCGTGGAACCTGGCACTGGGGCCCGTTCCCACTCGGGACAGAGCCGGTACGACTGCTCAACGTCCAGGGACTGCGCTACGCAGAGGACAACGACAGCGTCGACATCGCGGCAGTCGGGGAGGTCATCGTCGGCGGTTAGCCTGCGGCGATGGAGGTGTTGACGGGACGAGTCTCGGTCGTGACAGGCGCGGCGAGCGGTATCGGGCTCGCTGTCACCGAGGCTTTCGTCGCCGAAGGCATGCGCGTTGTCATGTCTGACGTGGCTGTCGTTCCCTTGCATGCGGAGGCGGCGCGCCTACGCGAGTCCGGTGCCGACGTCGTCGAAGTCGTTGCTGACGTCAGTGACCCAGCCGCCGTCGACAATCTGGGCCGCGCCGTCATCGACGCGTACGGCGAGCTCAACGTTGCAGTGAACAATGCCGGGGTCGTTTGTGGCGGCAAATCATGGGAGTTGTCCCTGGCCGACTGGCATCGGGTCGTCGATGTCAACTTGTGGGGTGTCGTCCACGGGATCCGCGCCTTCGTGCCGCTGATCCTCGACTCCGGGGCCGAAGGCCACGTCGTCAACACGGCCTCGATGGCGGCCGTGATCGCGCTTCCTCAACTAGCGCCGTACACCGTCTCCAAGCACGCCATCCTCGGCTTGTCCGACGTGCTGCGGGCCGAGCTTGCTGCGCTGCCTGCGCCGGTCGGCGTCAGCGTTGTCATGCCCGGGATGATCAAGACCGGCATGAATCCGATCGGAACCGTCTCAGCTGCAAGCGTCGCCGCGAATGTAGTCGATGCGATACGTAAGAACCGACCGTACGTCTTCACGGACAACCATTCGGTCGACGAGGTCCAAGACCGACTGGGCGCAATCCTGGCCGCCCGCAAGGACGTTGTCGCCTGAGCACGTGTTCAACCGACGAGCGGCTACGTTCGGGTAGTGCGGCCAGTTACACGGCGGCCACGACGACTTGCTCGGTCAGTGCCACCTCGTCGAAGTAGGTCCGGAACGACTGGATCTTGTCGTCACGGAACTCGGCAAAGGTCGCCCCACCGACGTGGACATGGACTCCGGTGGCGGCGACGGTCATCTCGTCATCGACAACGAGTGGCCCCGTGTGGTCGGCGTCGAGCCGCCATTCGGCGATCACCCTGTTGCCGCCGCTCGAGAGGGTCCGGACGGCGACGGTGATGTTGGAGAGCGCGTCGTCCCGTTCGTCGAGCACCTCGGACAGTTCCGAGAGCGAGCTGACCGACAGCGTGGGAGACCATCCGCTCACGTCGTCGGTGAACAAGTCCTTCGGATCGGCCTTGCCAGCGCCCACCAGGCTCTCGAGCGCGTCCAAGAAGACGGTCGAATGTGAATCGCTCATTTAGTGCTCCTCGTAGTCGGACGGAGGTCAGCCGCAGCCGTCAGGCGAGCAGCTTTTGCTTTGCCGCGCTGAACTCGGCGTCGGTCAAGGCGCCGGATGAGTGCAGATCCGCGAGCTTCTGGATCTGGTCGAGGTCGCCGGCGTCCGGCCCGGTGTCCTCAGGCGGGGCTGGCGCGTAGTCGGTCGCCTCGTCAGCCTGTTCTTGCTCCTGTCGCCTTCCGTGCTTCTTGCCCTCGTGGTAGGCCACGGCCCCAGTGGCAGCGCCGGCGACCAGTACCCGACGACGCATGCGACGACGCAACATTCCTGGCATTGGGCACCCCTTGTCCTAGCACTCCGGTGGAACCGCAACGTATGCCGGGGCAGAGGGTCCGGCCATCCTCCGAAGCGGGTGATCCGGCCCTTGTCCTTCGGGTCGGTTTGGCTGCGCGTGCGACGATCGGGTATGACGCGCGGTCGGGTCCGGGTGGAGCCTTGCGCCAAGCGCGTGCGCTGCTACGTCGGCGGCAGTCTCGTGCTCGACTCCTCCCGTGCGTCGTACGTGTGGGAGGTGCCGTACTTCCCGGCGTACTACGTGCCGATGGACGACGTAACGGCCGAGCTGATTCCGACAGGTGAGACACATCACTCACCGAGCCGCGGTGAGGCGACCGTCTACGACGTCAAGACGGCAACGGGCGTCGCATCCGGCGCCGCCATCAGGTACGCCGACTCACCGCTGGAAGAACTACGGGACCTGGTCCGGGTCGCGTGGGACGACGGGATCGAGTGGCTGGAAGAGGACGAGCCGGTCTACACGCATCCACGCGACCCCAACACGCGCGTCGACATCCTGGCCTCGTCGCGGCATGTCCGCGTCGAGGTGGACGGCGTGACGGTTGCCGAGTCCCGCGCTCCGAGGGTGCTGTATGAGACGGGTCTGCCGCCCCGGTTCTACCTGCCGATGAGCGATGTTCGCCTCGACCTGCTCGAGCCGACGGACACCGTCACACACTGCCCATACAAAGGCGCAGCGACGTACTGGGATCTCGTCATCGACGGTCGGCGCTACGACAGCTTCGTGTGGTGCTACCGGTCGCCGTTCCCGGAGTCGCAAAAGGTGGCCGGCATGCTCTGCTTCTTCAACGAAAAAGTGGAGCTGTACGTCGACGGTGTACGCCAGGACCGCCCGAACACCAAGTTCAGCTAACGCTGCCCCGGAGCGCATCGGCTCCGAGGGTCATCCTTTTCGGGCGATGTCCCGACGCGGCAACGCTCGGATCGTGAAGCGATGCAATGGTTGAGCTCTGGTGCGCACCTCGATCCGAAGTCAGGAACCTGCCTGCTCGAGCTGGTATCGATCTGCGCGGGTGAACGCTTCACAGACCACCCGAGCTGCGTGCAGCCCACGCTCGGTTCGTTGTGCAGATTGGTCAACGACGGTGTCGACGACTACACCCGGCAGCGGTTGACGCGTTTCCTTCCGGCGATCCTCGGCAGCGGGTCCGCTGACCCGCGTCTGGATCCGCTGGTCGTGATCGCCTGCGTGTCGTACGTCGAGAGCTCCGCGCCCAGCCGCCGGCTGGCCCGGCACGGTCGGCGCGCTCAGCGATACCTGAAGCGGGTGGACTCGATGGGAAGCGCACGGCGACGCTCGCTGCGTGGATTCCTCTACCGGCGGCTGTGGGTCGAGCGCGCCTTGACCGACTGCGCGAATGTCGCCTGGAAGAAGGGCGAGAGCGGCCTGGTGGGTCTGCTGGCTGCCGGCATCGGAGCATGTACACCGAACCCGTCAGTCGACCTCGAGCACGTGGAACTCCCAGGGTGGAAGGGCGACGAACAGGCCGGGTCCGGCGAGCTCGTCGCCGCTGCGGTCGAAGCGAACGCGCTGGAGGATGTCGGTCACACGACAGGTGCGGTCGTGCGGGTCGAGCCCGGGGATGCGAACTCTCCCCTGAGCAGCCGCTGGCGAGAGGTTGACGACGACGACTTGGCGGCGTTCGCTGCGCTCGTGGGTCCAAGCCCAGGCGAGAAGGTCCCGGCAGGTCTGGTTGTCCGGCCAGCCCGTGACCTCGAGTAGCTGCCAGCTCCCGTCCCGCATCTCGCTGTTCGCGACCGAACTGAGGAGTCCGGCGTACCACGCAGCCCCTTCGACGTCGGCAATCTCGTCCGGGCGGCGAGACAGGAAGACCGGCGGGCGGACCGTGCGCCCCTCGAACTGGCCTTCGTGCCACAGCGTCGCGCCGGGCAGAGTTGCGATGACAACCGCCGCGGCCCGTGCGACTTCGGGTGCCGTCCGGGATGCGACGCGTGGCTCGTCGTGGTTCTCCAGGAATCGCAGCAACCGCGACTGATAGCCGACATCGGCGCGCAAGTGACCGCGCAGCCCTTCAACGTCGCCGCCGAGCAGCCGGTCGTAGAGCCGCTTGTCATAGCAGAAGTCGAATCCCTGCTGCTGCAGCTCCCACTCCAGGTCCCAATAGGCCTCGGCTATCAGAACCGTGTCGGGGTGCTCCGACCTCAGTGAAGCGATGACCAATGGCCAGAACTCCTCGGGAGGTTCCGGCCCGCTCCAAGCACCCCACGTCTTTGCGAAGACGTTGTTGGTCATGAGCATCGCCATGTCGCAACGAATGCCGTCGCATTGCGCGGCGATGTCGGCCAAGGTATCGGCGGTCGCGGCACGTAGCTCCGGAGAGAAAGCGTTCAACTGCACGACGTCCGGCCAGGGTGGGAAATAGGGATCACGACCGTGTGCGAGGACCGACGATCCGACCTGCATCCAGGCGTCCGGGTGGTCGGTGATGTCGGCCGCCTGACCCGTGATGAACCGCTCGGGATGTTGGTCTACCCACGCGTGGTCAGGCGCCACGTGGTTCGGGACGTAGTCGAGGACGAGTCGCATACCTCGCGCGGCCAGCGCCGAGCGGGCCGCGGCGAGTCCGTCTCTGCCACCGAAGCGCGCGTCCGCGACGTAACTCCGGATGCAATAGGGCGACCCGATGATGTCGTCGTCCTCGAGGTCAGGAAGGGCGTCGCGGAACGACGCCATCAGGGCGCTGTTCGCTTTGGCCACGGTCAGACCGGCAGCGCTGCGCTCCCAGACGCCCATCAACCAGACCGCATCCGCACCTGCTGGAGCGATCGCGTCCCAGTCGGCATCGCTCACGTCCGCAAACCGCACGGGCCGCCCCGCGGTTCGCGACAGTGCGTCCAGCCACACGGCCGTGTTGACCTCGTAGATAACCGGCTGGGCCGGCCAGGTCATGACGCTCTCATCCGCTTGCCGGCGTCGCTGCTGCTCGGTGTCGGCCACCGCACTCCACCTCCGTACTGGGTGAAGTCGCAGCGTCGCGTTCCGGCGCGTGACCGCTCATCACCCCGGTGGGGTGAAGCCGCTAGGAGCCGCGTGATGTTGAACCGGTCACCCGTACGGCACGTACCTCAGGGCGTTGACGCAACTCATCGACTGCGGCATAGATGTCGCCCAGCTCACGGGTGCTGAGCTGAAGCGTCACGTGTCGAAGCCCGTTGTTGCTTGCTTCTTCCTCGTCCGTGACGTCGAGGTAGTCCAACCGGCTGCCCGGCCCGTTGATCGAGCGAAGAACCGGCCCGAGCGTGCCATAGCCACGTTGGTAGTCGAGCTCGATAACGGTGGCTTCACTGCTCAACCGCAAGATGAGCGGTTTGGCCAGCCGCAAGGCCACGAGCACGATGATCACAACGGCGGTGACGACCGCCACCGCTGGATAGGCGCCTGCGCCGGAAGCCACGCCGATGGCCGCGGCGAGCCACAGCGTCGCCGCCGTGGTGAGGCCGCGTACGCCGAAGCCTTGCCGCATGATCGCTCCGGCGCCGAGAAAGCCGACCCCGCTCGCGACCTGAGCGGCCACCCGCGCCGGGTCCACGTTCGGGCCGTGGGGGACGTCGCCGAAGCCGTACGCACCGGCGATCGTGAAAAGGACGGCGCCCACCGCGACGAGGGCATGTGTACGCGCGCCGGCCGGGTGGCCCCGAACCTCACGTTCCAGGCCGAGCATGACCGCCGCCAGCATGGCCACCCCGACGCGCAAGGAGAGGTCGAGCAGGGACAGGTCGCGCATCCTGCGCCCTTACCCGATGGATTGCCGTACGACACCGTTCGGCCACTCTTGGTAGCGAGGAGGCCAAGATTGAGGCTTGGCTACCCCGAAAATGCGGCACCGCCGCGATAGCCCCGACCTGACCGGGCGCTGGGCAGTCGCCTTCGCTCGCGCCCGGCAAGTGCAGGAGCGGCTCAACATCCAGATCGCGCGCTGGCTCAGCGATCACCTGCAGCCAAAGGGCGTCGGCGTCGTGGTGCAGGCCGAGCATTCGTGCATGACGATCCCCGGCGTACAAGCTGCTGGCTCCCGGACCGTCACCTCAGCGCTGCACGGGCTGCTACGTGACGACCCGCGTTCCCGAGCCGAGTTCTTCGCGCTGGCCGGTGTCTCGTGACCGGCCGGGGTAAGTAAGCCACGACCTTTGTCTATGGGAGGTGCGGCATGACCACCACAACTCAGCGTCAGACCCTTCCGGCGAAGCAACCGATCAGCCTGGCCGCCGGCCCGTACGGTCACCCCTTCCACCCAATCTTGGTGACCCTGCCGATCGGCGCCTGGATCTGCAGTCTCATCTTCGACATCTCGACCCGGGTCAACAGTGCCGGGTCCAGGCCGCTCACCGACGCGTCGTACTGGCTCATTGCGATCGGACTGATCGGCGCCGTCGTGGCAGCGCTGTTCGGGCTGCTCGACCTGCTCCGCATCCCCCGGCGCACCCGCGCGCTCACGGTCGCGCTCACGCACATGCTGCTCAACCTCACCGTCGTCGGTCTCTTCATCGGCAACTTCGCCTGGCGACACTCCAGCTACTACGAGTCCGCGAAGGTCAGCGGAGGCCAGATCGTGCTGTCCGCGGTCGCGGTTGCGCTGCTCGCCGCGTCGGGGTGGCTTGGCGGGATGCTCGCCTACCGGTACGGCGTCCGCGTCGCCGACGAAGCGACCCAAGCCGAGGGCTACCGGTAGCAGCGGGTCGGCGGCGGCAGCATTTCGCCGGCCTACGTTCCGTTCACGGTCTGCTGGCTGTCTCCTGCGCCGGTAGACGCATGGACGCTCGAAGGCCGTTCAGCGCCGCGACGTAGATCTCGGAGAACGTCGGGAACGGCTGAATCGTGTCTCGGAGCACGTCGAGCGGGACGCGCGCACGAATCGCGACCGTCGCCTGTTGCAACCACTCGCCTGCTTCCGGCCCGAGCGCATACGCGCCGGTGAGTCGCTCTCCGTCGCTGAGCAGTGTCAGGAAGCCGTTGCTCTCGGCATATTCGCGCGTGTACGTCTCCATCTTGGGGACGTCCCGGATCGGGGCCGTTGCGCTGAAATCGGCGTCAGTAGCCCCAGCCGACGCGGCTTGCGGGTCGGTGAAGACGACCCGTGGTACCGCGTCATAGTTTGCTTCCCGGTCGTCGCCGAGAAGGTTGGCGGCGACAACGTCTCCTTGATACTTCCCGACGTGTGTGAGCTGCCAGATCCCGGTCGCATCGCCAATCGCCCATAGCCGATCGCTTGCGCGCAGCCGCTGGTCCACAGGAATGCCGCCGCCGTCGACGTTCAGGCCAACGGTCTCGAGCCCGAGATCCTTCAAGCGCGGTCGACGGCCGGTTGCGACGAGCAGCTTGTCGCCCCGAAGCTCACTGCCGTCGTCGAGTTGGAGCATATAGTCCGAGCCGTCGCGTCGGGCCGCCGTCGCCCTCGCATTCAAGTGCAACTGGATCCCGTCGCGACGCAGAACTTCGCCGAGGGCTTCACCGAGGGCGGCGGCCTCGCGTGGCAGGACGTGCCCGGCACTTTCGACCAGTGCGACCTCGCCGCCAAGACGCTGCACCGCTTGCGCCATCTCCACACCCACCGCGCCGCCGCCGAGCACCAGCATGCGACGAGGCACGGCTTTCATGCCGGTGACTTCGCGGTTGGTCCAGATGCCGTCGAGCTCGCGTAGGCCAGGCACGGGCGGCACGATCGGGTCAGCACCGGTCGCCAAGACGACGTTCTGTGCTGTGTAACGGGTGTGGTTGACCTCAACGACTCCCGTACCGGCGAGTCGGCCGTGACCCCGGATCAAATCAATGCCCTTCTCAGCCAGCCATCTCTCCTGCCCGGCGTCCGAGTAGTTCGAGACCATGAAGTCACGCCAGGCAAGCGCCGCGGCCACGTCAACCTGCGCTGTCGCCGCGGCCTCGTTCGCGGCATGCACGGCCTCGCCCGGCCGCAGCAGCGTCTTCGACGGGATGCAAGCCCAGTACGAGCATTCGCCGCCGACGAGCTCGCGTTCGACAAGCGCGACGCGGAGGCCGCCTTCGGCTAAGGCGCCGGCGCAGTGCTCACCCGGCGAGCCCGCGCCGATGACGATGACGTCGTAGTCGTCCCTACCCATTGGGACGTCCTACTCCTGGCGGAAGTCCAGAACAAGGCGCACATCGAGAATTCTTCAAACCGGCCTAGGCGTTGGCGCCGTCAAAGCTCGATCCAGGTGCGCTCGGCATCGGAGCGACGGATCGCGTCCATGACCGTCATCGCGGCGACCCCATCGGCAAACGTGGCCGGTGCTGGCCGGTCGTCGATCGGCTTATCGTCGATGAGGTCGCGGAACGTCTCGAACAGCCGGGTGTAGGGCCCCATGTCCAAGCCGGTCGAATGCAGCAGGTCGTACGCCGTGACGAGCAAGTCAGCCGGCGGCGGCTCCGCTGGTGGCGTCACGAGGTCGTCGGGGATCGGTACGGTCTGCGTCCCGGTCTCGTCGGCGAGCTGAACGCTGTCACCCTCCGCCCACACCGTGCCGCGTGTACCCGCGATCCGTGTCGTGAACAGCATCGGCCCGCGATCCGCGGCGCTACTTTGCATGAACCCGTCACAGCCGCCCGCCGTGCGGAATCGCACAGAGAACGTGTCCTCCGCGGTCCAGCCGTGCTCCGCAAGGTTGAGGAGCGAACCGCTCACGCCGGCGAACTCGCCGAGCGTCGCGCGGACTTGGTCGATGACGTGCGAGCCCTGCGCCCCGAGCCAACCACCGCCCTCGCTCGCTTGCGACCACCACGGCGGCACCTCGCTGCCGGGTCCTGCGAGCAGTGGGATGTGGAGAAGGAACGTCGCCAAGCGTGGTTCGCCGATCGCGCCTTGGGCGACAAGACGCGCGACGAGCGCTTGCCCGCTGCCGTAGCGGAACTCGCAACCCAGCAGGTGCACGACACCCGCACGGGTGGCCGCGTCGTACACCGTGCGCGCGTCGACCACGTCACGGGCAAACGGCTTCTCGCACACCACGTGTTTGCCCGCCTCGATGGCGGCAAGTGCGATCTGCGCGTGCGTGTGCGGCGGCGTCGCAATCGTCACCGCATCGACATCGGTCAACGCGAGCACGTCGTCGAGTGACGTTGACGCGGTCGGTACGCCGAATCGCTCGGCCCGCGCCTTCGTCTTATCCGGATCGCGGCCGACAAGAGCGCATACGTCGAAACCGGCTGCACGCAGTGCGCGCACGTGCGTCAACGTGCCGAACCCAGTGCCGATGACCGCGACGCCGGTCATGACGCCGAACTCATTACACGGCTCCGTCGATTTCGCACACGACTGCTCCACACCTCTCATCCGGTACGCCGACCATAGCCACATCGCGCAGGGGTCTTTTGACCCTTCGCGCCTGCAGGCCGTCGGCGTACGCTCAAGAGTGCGCAACGGAGGTTGCCATGAACAACGAAGCTTTTACTCCGGTACCCGAAACGACGCTTCGTGACCGTGCTGTGGGGCGTCTGAAGAAGCAGCGAGACTTCCACGCCCACCTGCTTGTGTACGTCCTCGTCAACACGTGCATCGTTTTGGTCTGGGTCGTAACGGGCGAGCAGGGTTTCTTCTGGCCAATGTTCCCGATTGTGTTCTGGGGCGTCGGCGTGGTCATGAACGCATGGGACGTGTACCACCCCGAGGAGTTCAGGGAAGACCAGATCAGCCGTGAGATGGAGAAGCTGCGCTCCTAGGTACGACGCTTCAGCGCACTGGTAATGACCGGCGCGCCGTCCGGCGGGCCCGCATTTTCGGACACCTTCAGGATTCCCTTAACTGCCTGCGGCAGCGTGTCCTCAACCACCACGAAGGGAACTCCGATGCCCGCGAACCGCCGTAGCGCCGCTGCCGGGAAGACTGACCTGACCGAGCACGCGTACGCGGCGGTCGCCGCTGAGCTCGAGGACGCGCTGTTCCAGATCAAGCGCGTCGTCGTCGGTCAGGACCGGCTTGTCGAGCGGGCGTTGGTGTGTCTGCTGGCCCGCGGCCATTGCCTCATCGAAGGTGTTCCCGGCCTGGCCAAGACGCTGACCGTCTCGACGACCGCGAAGGTGACGGGCGGGGCGTTCTCCCGTATCCAGTTCACGCCGGACCTCGTTCCCGCCGACATTGTCGGTACGAGGATCTGGCGGCCCTCCCGCGAGGAGTTCGACATCGAGTGGGGGCCGATCTTCGCCAACGTCGTCCTTGCCGACGAGATCAACCGCGCCCCGGCCAAAGTCCAGTCGGCCCTGCTCGAGGTGATGCAAGAGCGGCAGGTGTCGATCGGCGGGCACACGCGCAAGGTGCCGGATCCGTTCCTTGTCCTCGCTACGCAGAACCCGATCGAGTCCGAGGGCGTCTACGCACTGCCCGAGGCACAACGTGACCGGTTCATGATGCACGTCGTCGTCACGGCCCCGTCGTACGAAGAAGAGGCAGCGATTGCCGAGCGCATGAGCGTTCACGCTCCGGAGGCGGCGCAAGTGCTGACCGCCGACAAGCTGCTGGCGATCCAGGAAGCCGTTGACGACGTATTCGTGCACCACGCGGTGCGCGACTACGCGGTTCGCCTCGTCATGGCGACCCGCGAGCCGACCAAATGGGGAATGCCCGAGCTCGAACCGCACATCGGTCTCGGTTCGAGCCCGCGCGGCACGCTCGGGTTGCTCGCATCCAGCCGGGCGTTGGCGGTGCTGCGCGGACGCCGATTCGCGCTGCCGCAGGACATCCAAGATGTCGCCCCTGAGGTTCTGCGCCACCGGATCATGCTCACCTACGACGCGCTGGCCAAAGAGATCAAGCCCGATGACGTCATCCACCGCATCCTCAACAAGATCGAGGCACCCCGTGTCGCGCCACAGCAAGACGAACAAATGGGTGCGACAGCCGTCTTGCCGGACGTGGGATGAAGGTCGTCGACCTGACGGCGCGGTTGCGCCGCAACGCTGCCGAGACGCCCCCGTCCGCACCGCCCTCGGAGCTCAGCGAGAAGTCAGCGATGCTGCGCCGCCTCGAGCTCGACGTGCGGCACCGCCTCGACGGACTCCTGGCCGGTGACTATCTCGCGGTCGCCGCCGGGCCGGGATCGGAACCAGCAGGCGCGCGCACCTACCAACCCGGTGATGACGCGCGGCGCATCGACTGGAACCTGAGCGCGCGTGCACTCGAACCGCACGTGCGTACGACGGAAGCCGACCGCGAACTAGAGACCTGGGCCATCGTTGACCGGTCCCCAAGCATGGACTTCGGGACGACGCAACGAGAGAAGCGCGAAGCGGCCCTCGCGGCGCTGGCCGCTTTTGGGGCGATCAGCGTGCGCGGCGGCAGTCGGCTCGGGGTCGTGGTGACGGGAGTCGACGAACTACGACGGTTGCGGGCCTCTAACAACCGCGCCGCGATGATGGCGGCGCTCTCCACGGTGTTCGACACGCCTCGGCGTGATGCGGTCGGCACAGACGATCCCGATCTCGCGGCAGCGTTGCAGTTCGTGCACCGCACACACCTGCGACGAGGCCAAGTTGTGGTGATCTCCGACTTCCTCGACTCGTCGGGATGGCCGGACGGTCTTCGGCGATTGTCGCTGCGCCATCAGGTCATCTGCGTGCAGGTGACGGATCCGCGCGAGTTCGAGCTTCCACCGGTCGGGATGCTCGCGGTCGTCGACACCGAGACCGGTCGGCAGCTGCACGTGCAGACGAACAACACGCGCCTGCGGGCGCGGTACGCCGCCGCCGCAGCTGCACGACAGGAAGGCATCGAGACCTCGATCCGGCAAGCCGGTGCCGAGCACCTTCACCTGTCGACTGATCGCGACTGGCTGCACGACATTGCCCGTTTCGCGTCCCGCCGGCGGCGTCGCCACTACATACGTAAGGACGTTCGATGACTTTCCTTGCCGGGACCTGGCTCGTGCTGCTGCTCGCGCCGGTGCTCGTGCTGCTGGCCTATATATATGTGCAGCGGCGCCGTCACCGGGTGGCGGTGCGCTTCACGAGTGTGGACCTGCTGAGCTCGGTCGCCCCCCGCCGCTCCGGTTGGCAGCGCCACATCGCCCCCGCCTTGCTCGCGCTCGCGCTCGCCACCTTGGTAGTTGCCGTCGCGCGACCGGCGTACGCGCAACGCATCCCGAGGGACCGGGCGACGATCATCGTCGTCATCGACACGTCTGCATCGATGGCTGCGACTGATGTCGCGCCGACCCGACTGCAAGCGGCAGAGGCAGAAGCCCGCCACTTCGTGGCCCAGCTACCGGGGAGCCTGCAGGTCGGTCTCATCACGTTCGACCAGACCGCGCGCGTGGTCATCGCGCCCACATCGGACCGGACAACCGTCCAGGGGGCGTTGAGCACCTTGCCCGTGGGGCAAGGGACGGCCACGGGTGAGGCGATCTACCTCTCCCTCAACGCAATCCAGGCATTGCCCGATGACAGCGCGGGCAACAAGGCATCCGCGGCGATCGTGCTGCTGAGCGATGGCACCCCGACCATCGGACGCGGTGAGCAGACCCCGCAGGAGACGGTCGATGCGGCAGCGACGGCTGCCAAGCAGGCCGGCGTACCCATCAACACCATTGCGTTCGGCACAGCATCCGGTGTCGTCAACCTGCCCGGTCGCACCGTCCCGGCGCCTTCTGATCCGGACACGATGGCGAGCATCGCGTCGCAGACCGGCGGTAAGTCGTTCACCGCCAAGACGGCGGGTCAACTCAAGTCCGTGTACTCACAAATCCAGAAGTCCGTCGGTTACGAGATAAAGAAGCGAGAGGTCACGGTGTGGGCGACCGGCGTGGCCCTCGCACTCGCGTTAGCCGCGGCCGCAGCCTCACTCGTCTGGTCACAACGCATCGTCTGACCCAACAGCAGAGGACCAACGGCCCTGCCCGCAGTCCGTGGTGTGAACAACCATGGATTCGAGCAAGGAGGTCCACTGCTGATGACTGCTGGTCGGTTTCTGCAGGCGCGGCCGGTTGCGGCGCCCATGAAGTGGCCCGCGTGGTTCGTCAATGACCGACGGCGGCCACCGCGGCATCGCCGGATCGAGCTGCACGGACGTCCGGTCGACATCGTCGAGGACAGCGTCGGCATCGTCAGCGTGAGCGAAGTCCGTCGCTGAGCAAGCCGCTCCAGAACCGGACACCGCGCCACAGCGCTGCAGTACCCGCCCGGCTCAGGTCGGGCACGGCCGATGCGACACTCAGCAGCACGGAGGGCACGGCCAACGTGGCGGGCCGCACCGGGCGCACTCCAGTGACCAAGCGGAAGTAGCGCCGGCCGGCCGCTGTCGCGTCCCGGGCGCTGCGGTACACGTGCACAGTGGACCGTGACTCACCTGCAGGACGACGCGGGTTGACCACAGCAAGCCAACGCCGATCGCGTTCCAATGCGTGCGTGGCCTCGACGATCGGCGTCATCGCGATCGCGTCCATACGCCGCGCGTCCGTCAGGTCGATGACGATCGCCCGTTCCTCGAAACCGGCGCCGGCGCAAAGAGATCGGCAGAGGTGCTCGATGGCCGCTGGCGTGTCGACCCCGCGTATGAATGCGATGTCGATGTCGCCACCATGTCGATGCTGCACGGTAACGGTCATCGCACACCCTCCTCTGCTCCTCGGTATAAGTAGATCCGCACCGGTCACATGCACGGCAGGGGCCAAGGTCGGTGCCGACCGAGACGTTGGTCCCTACCGCCCGGGCCTCGCCACGACAGAGTCTCGTGGCGATGACGCAGATTGAAATCGGTAACGACCGCGTCGGCCGGACTTCAGGCTCTGGTCATGGCTTGACGCTGATCTCCGCGACAAGGCGTGAGTCGGGCGCGAATCTTCACGGACGCCGACACGGACGGACGATCAAGGCTGACCAGCAAGATCGTTGATCAAGCCACTGACCTGCGGTTCGCTAGTAGCGGGGGCAGGATTTGAACCTGCGACCTCTGGGTTATGAGGGACGACCACCTGCATTCGCTGCTGTTCAGTGCCGGTCCGTTCAAGTCAGTGCCACCTGCTGATTCCCCTTGTGTGACAACGGTTCTGGCCGGTGCCAGGCATCGGCTGGAACCAGGTGGCAGTGACCCCTGTTTAGGTGAGATTTAGGGATTGGACGTCGGGATGCGGTTATAGGCTCGGTGCACAGCGAGGGAGGGTGTGCCGTGGCCTACGTCCGTAAACGCGCCGGCAAAGACGGCGTCACCCGGTTCTACGCCCGCTACCTCGGCGCCGATGGCAAGTACCATGAGGAGGGCGGGTTCGCCTCCCGTCGCGCGGCGGCGAAGGTCGCCGACAAGCGGGAGACCGATGCCATCCGCGGCGACTGGGCATCTCCCGTCGCGGGCCGGCTCTCCTTCACCGATTACGTCGAGCAGCACTACTGGGCGACTACCGCCCATCTCGAGGTCTCCACGAGGGCTGCCTACCGGTACTACCTGGATAAGCACTTCCTGCCGCGGTTCGGGGAGCTGTCGATGCGGCGGATCGGCCCGCCGCTAATCCAGTCCTGGGTGAACGACGCCAGCACGAACGGTCTGTCGGCGCGGTCGGTGGTGAAGTACCACGCCCTGCTCCACAAGATCTTCTCCCGTGCCGTCATCGACCGGGTGATCCCGGTCAACCCCTGTACGCACACCGCTTTGCCGAAGGTGGTCAAGCAGCCGAAACGGATCATCACCGTCGCCCAGTTCGAACAGATCCTCGCCAAGCTCCCCGCCCGCTATCGGATGCTGGTGCTACTCGCGATCGAAACCGGGATGCGCTGGGGTGAGCTCATCGCCCTGCGCCCGATCGACATCGACCTTAAGGCTGGGATCGTCACGGTCCGTCGCACGATCGTGGAGGTAGCGAAGAAGAACTCCCCCACCGGGCACCGGACCTTCGTCAAGGACTACCCGAAGGACGATGAGCAACGACTCATCTCGATCGACAAGGCCACCTGCAAACAGCTGCGCGAGCACATGGTCGCCTACGCCGTTCGCGACACTGACCTACTGTTCACCTCCACGGCCGGTACCCCCTTGTCGCGGAACAACTTCCGTACCAAGTACTGGGTCCCCGCCATCAAGGCCGCGAAAATCGAGCACACCGTCACCTTCCACAACCTGCGCGCCGCACACGCATCCTGGCTGCTCGCCGGCGGCGCCGACATCATCGTCGTGCAAGAGCGACTCGGCCATCGCCGGATCGAAACCACCCAGCAATACACCGGCACCCTGCCCGACGCCGGCGAACGCGCCCTGGCCGCGTTCCGCAAGATCCGCTACGGCAAGGCGTCGCCTGAAACGAGTTAGCCGTTGGCTCATCTAGTCGACAACGGCGCAAGTCGTCATCGACCTCGCCGGCATGAGCTGCCGCCCGTCGCTGCGGCGCGCGAATTGATCGCCCTGCATGTGCAACGCGCCGCGCCGGCGTTCCCCGGTTCTCGCAGGAACGCTTCCTCACTGCGACCCAGAGCGGCGGCGCATTTCGCAGTCAATTCCGTTAGTTAACTGCCCGACACCCCGATCCGCCGCGTCGCCGCACGTGTCGTCGGCAAGGTCGCCGCCGTAAGGTCGTGTGCGGCGCCGTGCTCGTCGTCCTCGGCCGCCATGTTCGCTTGGCAGAGCGAAGTCATCCTGCACATCGATCACCCGGCCGGGCGGGCCGCCCGGCTGCTGCGCCAACACCATCGGACCTCCTCAACACCGATAGCACGCACAACGTGCCAACGGATGAGCGAGGCAAAGCGTTGATCTTGGCCTAGCGGTGGGTGGGATCGAGCCCTGCGTGCACCACGTCGTGAGCCACCGCGGTGAGTTTGCGGTTGTGATCGCGGGCGTGGCGGCGCAACGCGTCGAAGGCTGCGTCCATGCTGAGATTGTTTCGTTCGGCGGACGATGCTGGGATGAAGCTCAAGCTTGACCTGCACGACATCTATGACCGCGGCGACGAGATAGAGCACGCACTTCGAGAAGTCATAGCGGAGGCCGTTGCCAAGAAGGCTCGACTAGTCGAGATCGTCCCTGGCAAGGGTTCGGGTCAGCTGAAGAAGCGGGTTCTGCGCTTTCTCGACCAGAAGGAGATTAAGGCGCTCTACCACCGGGTGGAGAAGGACTCGGACAACTTCGGCCGAGTGTTCGTCCACTTTCGGTGGAGGTAGCACCAGTCAATGTGAACGCGATCGGCCCATCCAGTACGGCAACGAACGGCGCATCGAGTTCGCGTCGCGGGCTACGGGTCCTGTCGGCGGAACCAAGGGCTGAATGCGCTCACGCCCCACCGCAACACGAGCCAACACAACGCGGCTGCTACCAGCGCCACGGGAGGCCCGAAGTAAGCGGCAGCACGTGACCCGGACTTAGTGCTCGTCACGCTCGGCGACGGCTCGACCTGCTGGGTGGCCGGGTTGACCCGGTCTTCGGCTTGCACCGTGATCTCGCATTTCACTTGTGGCGGCCACCACGAGGCGCTCACCGTTCGACCGTGGGCGTAGGCCGTGTCGAAATAGGCCCACCCCGTGGGTTGGCAGGCTGCATCGTGCGCGGTCGCCAGATCAGCCAGATCGTCAACGGCGGAAGCCGTGGACACCGCCACCGTCACCAGCAAGATCAAGGCTCCGGCAATGCCCGCCACGAACCTGAAGATGGGTCGGAGCGCTGCCGATCCCAGGGCAACATTTCGTTGCTGCCTGGCCTCCGCTGGAGGCGTCGCCGATGCCATGGTCCAGAGTGTCGAGGATCCGCTCGCGCCTAACCAGCCAGGTCGATGCCGCCCTGGCACTCGGCGCCAAAGATCGGCCCTTATCGCGCGTGAGTGTGGACGCCGTACAGAACTGCTGCGAGGCACGCCACCAATGCTGCAGCCCCGACCAACAGGCAGGCGTTGCGTAGCCTCGCTCGCGCTCCGGGGCTGATTTATGTACACGGACATACCCTGGATCAGCAGCACGGCGGGGGTTGTCCGCCGTACAGGGCGAGGCACATCTGGCCCCCTTCGCTTCTCGACCCGCCGCCCGATTTCAGAAAGTGCTGCCAACCCGAATGCGAAGAAGGCCACAACGAAGCTGACTGCGAAGATCGTCTCTGCAGGTTTCACTGCGCGCTCATTCGTGGCTGGTGCCGTGGCTACGTGAAGACGGCGCGCGCATCAGCGCACGATATCGCCGCACTCGTGCGAGAGCATCGGCGATCCCGCTCGCCCCCGATCGGCGGTTCGCACTCGTCAGTAACGATCGCGCCAGCCGATCCAGGCTCGGCGGAGGAGCCAGGCGAACATCGCCGTGCCACCCACCAGGCAGATAATGACGTAAACCAAGACCAACGCTGCTGCCAGCCACTTGGGCGGGTGGCGCCAGCTAAGAGTGACCAAGATCGACGCGAGAACGACGTTCCCGCCGACGAAGCAGGCAATGAACCGCCGGCCGGTGGCCCATTCGTCGAGTTTCCGCAGCCGCTCGCCCAGGCCCACGCCCAGATCATGCACCGGCGCGTGCCTGATCGGCAGATCGCGAACGGTTGTCCCTGCCGAAACTCGACCCTTTGTATGGCTGCGATCCAGCGCCTCAGCACCGGGAAGTCAAACGAACCGACGGCAGACCCCGGTCAGCGTCAGACGCAAGCACCCCATCGCTTCTTCGCGGTTGGGTCGGACGCAAGCGGCCCACAGTCATCGCTTGTGGTGTGCCGTTGTGCGCTCGATACTTGTTACTGAACGAACTCATCGAGGGACAGAGCGCGTCGCCGCGGTCCGCTGAGCCGGTCGCGTTTCCATGGTCGCTCAAGTTTGCGACTCCGGGCGAACGCGCACGCATTCAGATGATGATCAGGCCCTTGGGCTTCTTGCTTGTGCCCCCATCTTTGTTCATCACTGTGATGGTGCGGTAGCCGGGCGACGCGTTCGGGGCCACCGCAAGTTGCGCTGTCAGCTCCGTGTTGGACAGGAGTACCACACTTGTGACTGTGGTCCCCGGACCGAACTTGATCTTCATGCCGTGAACGAAGTTTGTGCCGTCAATTGTCGCAGTTACGGACGTGCCTCTCGTAACAACGGTTGGCGCGACCGAGCTAACCCAAGGGCCTGGATCGACTGTGAAGCATCCCGTACAGGTAACAGCGCCCCCGTCAGGATTCACCACGGTGACGTCGCGGGCGCCCGGCGCAGCGGCGCTCGCGACCGTGACGGACGTCTGAATCTGCGAAGCGGTGACAGAGGTCGGTGTTGCGATGCTGACGCCTGACCCAGATACGCTGACGGTGGCGCCTGCCTGGAAGTTGTCGCCGGTAACTGTCAGGGTCCTCCTGTGAGCGCCCTGACCTCGACCGGAAGGCGTCACCGCGGTGACGGCCGGCGGCGGAGCGCCCGGCAGGCGTACCCCACTCCCGATCGGATCGGTCTGCCACGCCGCCCCCGTCCAGTGCGCCAGATTCAGATTCGCCGCCGACACGAACGCCACGAACGGGTTCCCACTCGTGTCCGACCAACCCGACGGGTTTGTACCGGACGCAACCGCACTCCCGATCGGATCGGTCTGCCACGCCGCCCCCGTCCAGTGCGCCAGATTCAGATTCGCCGCCGAATTCACGAACGCCACGAACGGGTTCCCACTCGTGTCCGACCAACCCGACGGGCTTGTACCGGACGCAACCGCACTCCCGATCGGATCGGTCTGCCACGCCGCCCCCGTCCAGTGCGCCAGATTCAGATTCGCCGCCGAATTCACGAACGCCACGAACGGGTTCCCACTCGTGTCCGACCAACCCGACGGGCT
>JBJMHR010000032.1:0-61261 GCA_045807285.1 Actinomycetes bacterium | reverse complement strand
TCTTGATGTCGTCCTTCGCGCAGCCGATGATCGCGCCGATGGTGAGCGTGACCGCGCCGACGATGCCGACCAGCAACCTCGCCGTGGGCGCGCCGTCAAAGATGGGGCCAGAACGCACGATCAGGTAGACGCCGGCGGTGACCATGGTCGCGGCGTGGATCAGCGCGGAGACCGGGGTCGGGCCCTCCATCGCGTCGAGCAGCCACGTCTGCAGCGGGAACTGCGCCGACTTGCCGCAGGCGCCGAGCAGAAGCAGCAACCCGATAGCGGTCAACGTGCCGCGATGCGCGGCCGCGGCCGTGTTGAGGACACCGGCGTACGACGTGCTGCCGAAGGTCGCGAACATCAGCATGATCGCGATCGAGAGCCCCACGTCTCCGACGCGGTTGATGACAAAGGCCTTCTTCGCGGCCGTGGCTGCTGTGGGCTTGTAGGTCCAGTAACCGATCAGGAGGTACGACGCCAGACCGACGCCCTCCCAACCGACGTACAACGACAGGTAGTTGTTGCCGAGCACCAGCAGCAGCATGACCGCGACGAAGAAGTTCATGAACCCGAAGAACCGCCGTCGGCCCGGGTCGTCGGCCATGTAACCCACCGAGTAGAGGTGGATCACACTTCCCACGCCGGTGATCAGCAACACGAACGTGATCGACAACGGGTCGAGCAGCAAGCCGGCGTCAACGTGGAAGCCGTTGACGGGGATCCAGGTGAACAGATGCTGGTCGAGGCTGCGGTTGTCCGGCGAGCGGGACAGCAGTGCGAAGAACTCCGCGAGCGCGATGACGAACGACGCCACGGGGGCCGCGACGCCAAGCGCCGGCGCGATGCGGTGCACCCGCCGACCGGCCAGCAGCAGGACGGCGGACGACACGAGCGGGATCAGGATGACCGCAATGGTCAGGTTGTAGATGCCGCTGGCCGCGACCGGATGAGGCGGCACGGAGGGCGCGGCGGCTAGCGCGGACGGCAGCATCGCGAGGCTGGGCATCGGCGCTCAGTACTTCAACAGGTTGGGGTCGTCGACCGAGGCCGAGCGGCGGGTGCGGAAGATCGACACGATGATGGCAAGGCCGACCACGACCTCAGCGGCGGCGACAACCATGACGAAGAAGGCGATGACCTGTCCGTCGAGGTTGCCCTTGATCCGCGAGAAGGTGACGAGGCTCAGGTCGACGGCGTTCAGCATCAGCTCGATGCACATGAAGACGATGATCGAGTTGCGCCGGATGAGTACGCCCGCAGCACCGATGCTGAAGAGCACCGCGGACAGGTACAGGTAGTAGTCGGGGCTCATCGATCGTCACCGTCGGAGTCGCCAGGTGCGAGGGCCGCGGGCGTCGCGATGCGCCGTCCCGGCGGGGGCGGCCCGGCGATCAGGCGGGGCAGGCTCTCCGCTGCCGGGGTGCCGTCGGGCTGCAGGGCTGGTACGTCGACAGCGTTGTGCCTGGCATAGACACCCGGGCTCGGCATCGGGGCGACCTGCACACCCGCACGCACGCGCCGCTGCATGAGCTCGCGCTGCGTCAACCGAGGACTCAACCGTTCGCGGTGCGTCAACACCATGGCGCCGAGCGCGGCGGTGATCAGCAGTGCACTGGTTATCTCGAAGGCGAAGACGTAACGAGTGAAGACGATGTGCGCGAGGCCGGTCGGGTTGCCGTCGGCGTTTGCCTCGGCAAGACCCTTCGACGGCACCTGCACGAGTGCGTTGCCGATGCCCACGATCAGGAGCACCGCAAAGCCCAGGCTCATCACCAGCGCGGCGATCCGTTGTCCGCGCAGCGTCTCGACGAGCGAGTCGGAGGCATCGACGCCGACGAGCATCAGAACGAACAGGAACAGCATCATGACGGCGCCGGTGTAGACGAAGATCTGCACGAACGCCAAGAAAGGTGCGT
Organism: Actinomycetes bacterium; assembly: GCA_045807285.1. GTDB lineage: Bacteria > Actinomycetota > Actinomycetes > JAWWOW01 > JAWWOW01 > JBJMHR01. The sequence goes on along the minus strand of JBJMHR010000032.1, from coordinate 59,360 downwards.
CCTGCGCGGCGTACAGCACGGCGAGGGCGAGCATGTCGACGGCCAGCAACAGCGCGGCGTGCACGGTGCGGCGGGTCAGCACCATGCCAAGCGCCGCAATGAAAGCGATCGGCGCGAGCACCCAGAACACTGCCGCCTCGCCACCTGACGTGTGCCCGGACGCGAGCAACTGTGCGGTCATGTGGTCTCCGCGGCGGGCGTCTCGTGCGACGGCGGCACGCCGGTGCCGGTGTAGTAGTCCTGTTCCGTCTCACCGAGGCGCATCGGATGCGGCGGCAGCTCCATGCCCGGCAGCAACGGTGCGAGCAGTTGTTCCTTGGTGTAGATCAACGTCTCGCGGCTCACGTCGGCAAGTTCGTACTCGTTGCTCATGGTGAGCGCTCGCGTCGGGCAGGCCTCGATGCAGAGGCCACAGAGGATGCAGCGCAGGTAGTTGATCTGGTAGACGCGGCCGTACCGCTCCCCCGGTGAGTAGCGCTCCTCCTCGGTGTTGTCCGCGCCCTCGACGTAGATCGCGTCGGCCGGGCACGCCCACGCGCACAGCTCGCAGCCGACGCACTTCTCCAGCCCGTCGGGATGCCGGTTGAGCACGTGCCGACCATGCCAACGGGGCGCCGTGGGCTTCTTCTCTTCGGGGTACTGCTCGGTGTTGACCTTCTTGAACATCGTCCCGAAGGTGACGCCGAAGCCCTTGATCGGGTCGAACATGCTCGTCCAGCTCGACTTCGGTCCTTCGTCACGCACGTCGTCATTCGCGGGCACTGCTCGTCACCTCCCTCGGGCCGTGCTCAACCGTGCTGGACGGGACCTGACCGGGCAGCGGCGGCACGGGGAACCCGCCGGCGAAGGCGTCGTAGGGCTGCTCATCAGGACGCTCCGTCGTCGGCTCCTTGCGCTCCGGCCACGCCGCGATGACGAGGAGCAGGGCGACGAAGATGCCACCGATCACCCAAAGGACCCCTCGCCGGCTCGTATCGGTGTTGATGAAGTAATGCCGGATCGCCGCGGCGAACAGCAGCCACACGAGGCCGGCCGGGATCAGAACCTTCCAGCCCAGCTTCATGAACTGGTCGTACCGCAACCGCGGAAGAGTCCCCCGCAACCAGACGAACACGAACAGCACGATCATGAGCTTGATGAAGAACCAGAGCAGCGTGATCCAGCCGCTGTCGAAGTGGGTGAGCGGCCAGATCGGGCGCCAGCCGCCGAGGAAGACCGTCGTGGCGATGGCAGCGACCGTCGTCATGTTGATGTACTCCGCGAGGAAGAACATCGCGAACTTCAGCGACGAATACTCAGTGTGGAAGCCACCGACCAGCTCGCCCTCGGCCTCGGGGAGGTCGAACGGCGCACGGTTCGTCTCGCCGACGCCAGCGATGGCGTAGAGGACGAAAGCCGGGAACAAGACCAGCCCGAACCATCGGCCGTGCTGGGCCTCGACGATCTGAGACGTCGACAACGAACCGGAGTAGATGAACACCGCGACGAGCGAGAGGCTCATCGCGACTTCGTAAGAGATGACCTGCGCCGTCGACCGGAGCCCGCCGAGCAGTGGGTACGTCGATGCGCTGGACCACCCGGCGAGCACGATGCCGTAGACACCGATCGCGCTCACGGCGAGCATGTAGAGAACGGCGACCGGCAGGTCGGTCAGCTGCAACGGCGTTTGATGTCCCCCGATGGACACGGTCGCGCCCATCGGGATCACGGCAAAGCCCAGGAACGCGGGAATCGCGGCGAGCACCGGCGCGAGAATGTAGACCGGCTTGTCGACCATCGCCGGGATGATGTCTTCCTTCAACGCGAGCTTGATGCCGTCGGCCAGACTCTGCAGCGAACCATTGGGGCCGACTCGGTTCGGGCCGATGCGCATCTGCATGCGCGCAACGACCCGCCGCTCGAACACGATCATGAACAGCGTCAGCAAGACGAGGAACGCGAAGATCGCGAGGGCCTTGATGATGACGATCCACCAGGGGTCCTGTCCGTAGCCCGCGACATAGTGCGCGTCGGCGACGTAGGCCGGCAGCCGGCTCACGACGCGCTCGCAATCCGCACGACCGCGCCTGCGGAGGCGGCGAGGTCCCGGCGTACCGCAGAGCCGGCTGAGTTCGTCGGCAACCACACGACCCGGTCGGGCAGGTCACTGAGCTCGACGGGCAACGTGATCGATCCACGGTCGCTGCTCACCTGGATCCGGCCACCCGGCTGCAATCCGATCTCTTTCGCGGTCGCTTCGCTGAGCAGTGCAACGGCCGCCTTCGCGGTGCCCGCGAGGTGTGGTTCGCCATCTTGAAGACGCCCGGCGTCGAGCAGCAGCGGCCAGGTCGCGAGCACGGCCTCGCCGTTCTGGGGCTGCGCAGCAGAAGCGGCGGTGTGTGCCAGCGCCGAGGTGTCCGCCGGGCGAGCCGGGATGCTGTCGAGCTCACGACGGATCGCCTTGCGGTCCGGCAGACCGAGGTCGGCGTCCATCTCCGCTGCGAGCACGTGCAAGACGCGCGCGTCGGTGAGGGTTCCCGTATCGACCAGAGTCTCGCCGAAGCTGCGCCGGCGGCCTTCCCAGTTGATGAAGCTGCCGGACTTCTCGACACCGGCGGCAATCGGCAGTACGACGTCGGCGCGGGCGGTCACCGCGCTCTCGCGCAGCTCGAGGCTGAGCACGAAGCCGACGCCTTCGAGCGCATCGAGCGCGGCGGCCGGCTCAGGGAGGTCGTCCGGGTCGACGCCGCCGACGACGAGCGCATCGAGCTCGCCAGCTTGCGCGGCGGCGACGATCGCGTTGAGGTCGCGGCCAGGCGATGACGGTGCGCCGTTCCAGCCGATGTCCGCCGCGGCCGAAAGCGCGCGACCGCCGGGCAGGAGGTTGGGCAGCAGACCTGCTTCCACCGCGCCCCGGTCACCGGCACGGCGCGGCACCCAAGCGAGCTTGGCGCCGGTCTGCGTCGCCAGCTGCGCGACTGCCGAGAGGCCACCAGGGACCGTTGCGAGCCGCTCGCCCGCGAGAATGACGGCGCCGGGTTGCCGAAGGGCGTTTGCGATGTCTTTCGTCTCCTCACCATCGCTGTTGGCGAGCGACGTGACCAGGCCGGCCTCGGCGCCGGGGATCGCATGCAGGACCGTCGCCGAGAGCTTGCGCAAACCGCGCGTCGTCATCGGTGCGATCGAGGCCACCCGAAGCCCGTCGCGGACCGCCTTGCGCAATCGGAGGAAGACGATCGGCGACTCCTCCTCCGGGTCGAACGCGACAAGCAGCACGACAGGCGCTCGTTCGAGATCGGCGTACGTCGCTGTCATGGACCGACCGGCGACGGCGGCGGCGAGGAAGTCGGCCTCCTCGGCGGAGTGCGGGCGAGCCCGGAAGTCGATGTCGTTGCTGCCGACGACCGTCCGCGCGAACTTCGACCATGCGTAGGCGTCTTCGTAGGTCAACCGACCCCCGGGCAGGAAGCCGACCCGGTTACGGGCGCGACGCAGCCCGGCGGCGGCGCGTTCGAGCGCGTCGGTCCAGCTCGCCTCGACGAGGTAGCCCTCCTCGCGGACCAGCGGGACCGTGAGCCGGTCAGCCGCGGTCGCGTAGGCGAACGCCCAGCGACCCTTGTCGCAGTTCCACTCCTCGTTGACCTCGGGGTCATCGCCCGCGAGCCGACGGGTGACGCGGCCGCGGCGCCAGTCGGTGCGCTGCGCGCAACCGGACGCGCAGTGCTCACACACCGATGGTGTTGATCTCAGGTCGAACGGGCGAGCCCGGAAGCGATACTGCGCACCGGTCAGCGCGCCGACCGGGCAGATCTGCACAGTGTTGCCGGAGAAGTACGACTGGAACGGCTCGTCTTCGAAGACGGCGACCTGCTCCAGCGCACCACGCTCGAACAACTCGATGAACGGGTCGCCGGCGATCTGCTGCGAGAAGCGCGTGCAACGCGCGCACAGCACGCAGCGCTCCCGGTCGAGCAGGACTTGTGACGAGATCGCGATGGGCTTGCGAAACGTCCGCTTCTCATCGCGGAACCGCGAGTCCGCTCGTCCGTTGCTCATCGCTTGGTTCTGCAGCGGGCACTCCCCGCCCTTGTCGCAGATCGGGCAGTCCAGCGGGTGATTGATGAGCAGGAGCTCCATCGTGCCCTGCTGCGCCTTGTCGGCGACCGGCGACGTCATCTGGGTGCGGACGACCATGCCGTCAGCGACCGGCGTCGTACACGCTGTCTGCGGCTTGCGCTGTCCCTCGATCTCCACGATGCACTGCCGGCATGCCCCGATCGGATCCAGCAGCGGATGGTCACAGAACCGCGGCACCTGTACGCCGAGGAGTTCGGCTGCGCGAATGACCAGCGTGCCCTTCGGCACGGTCAGCTCGAAACCGTCGATCGTCAGGGTGACGTCGTCGGTACGACGCTCGGGGGTCGCATCGCCCGCGGGTGGCGTTGACGTGACGGTCATGACACCTGCGCCAGCTGCTCGGTGCGGAAGGGACAACCGCGGCGCTCGTAGTGCTCGACGTACTCGTCCCGGAAGTGCTCGATCGACGAGGTGACCGGACTCACGGCACCGTCCCCGAGGGCGCAGAACGACCGGCCGAGGATGTTGTCGGACAGGTCGAGCAGCGTCTCGATGTCCTCCTCGGAGGCGTCGCCCTTCTCGAGCCGCTCGTAGATCTGCACGTACCAGAACGTGCCCTCGCGACACGGCGTGCACTTGCCGCACGACTCGTGTGCGTAGAACTGGCACCACTTGGCCACGGCGTTCACGACGCAGTCGGAGTCATCGAAGATCATCAGCGCGCTCGTGCCGTTCATCGACCCCGCGGCGAGAACGGAGTCGAAGTCCAACGGCACGTCAAGGTGCTCAGCCGTGAACAACGGCGTGGACGAACCGCCGGGCGTCCAGAACTTCAGCTGGTGTCCCTCACGGACCCCGCCAGCCAGCTCGAGGAGTTCGCGCAGCGTCGTACCCATCGGCGCTTCGTACTGGCCAGGGTTGGTGACCCGACCGGACAACGAGAAGATGCTCGTGCCCGGCGACTTCTCCGGCCCCATCTGCTTCCACCAGTCGGCGCCGCCGAGCAGGATGAAGGGCACACTCGCCAACGTGCCGACGTTGTTGACGACGGTCGGGCAGGCATAGAGGCCGTGCGTCGCAGGGAACGGTGGCTTCAACCGTGGCTGTCCTCGATACCCCTCGAGCGAGTCCAGCAACGCGGTCTCTTCACCGCAGATGTAGGCACCCGCGCCGCGATGCAACACGATGTCGAGGTCGAAACCGGAGCCGAGGATGTCCTTGCCGAGGTAACCCGCGGCGTAGGCCTCGCGCAGCGCGTTGTCGAGCCGACGACCGGCGTGCACGAGCTCACCGCGCAGGTAGATGAATGCCTGGTGGCAGCCGACGGCGTACGACGCGATGATCGTGCCCTCGATGAGCGAGTGCGGGTCCGCCATCATCAATGGCGCGTCGCGACAGGTACCTGGTTCGCCTTCGTCGGCGTTGACGACGACGTAGTGCGCCTTGCCATCACCCTGCGGGATGAAGCCCCACTTCTGCCCCGCGCCGAAACCGGCGCCGCCACGACCGCGCAACGACGCATCCTTGACGACGGCCATCACCTCGTCCGGCTGCATGGACAAGGCCTTGCGCAGCGCGCGATAGCCGTCGGTGCGCTCATAGGTTTCGAGCGTCCACGACCGCGGCTGTGCCCAGCGCTTGGTCAACACGGGAGCAAGGGCCATCAGGCACCTTCTCCCGAGGGACGTTCCGACGGGCCAACAGAGGACTCTGCGGGCACCTTGCCGTCGGGGTACGCCGGTGCGGCTTCGCCACGATCACCGGCGAGCCGCACGCCGATGAGCGTCTCGGCACCGGTGCTATCGGCGTCAACGGCGCCAGGTCGCTCGTCCGGCAACCCCGCGAGTTGCCGGGAGATCTCGCGGAATGTGCACAGCGGCGCGCCCCGCGTCGGCATCGGCCGCTCGCCACGGCTCAACGCGGTGACCAGCGCGCGTGCCGACTCGACACTTGCCTTGTCGAAGAACTCGTAGTTGACCGTCATGACAGGTGCGTAGTCGCAGGCCGCCAGGCACTCGGCATGCTCGAGGGTGATCGTCCCGTCCGCGGTGGTCTCGTCGTGATGCACACCGAGGTCGTCGCACAGCGCCGCAAAGATTTCGTCCCCACCGAGCACTCCGCACAGTGTGTTCGTGCAGACACTGACGAGGTAGTCGCCGGTCGGACGGCGCTTGTACATCGTGTAGAAGGTCGATACGGCAGCGACCTCGGCTTTGGTGAGGTCGAGCATCTCAGCGCAGAACGCCACACCGTCAGGTGTGATGTAGCCCTCCTCCGACTGCACGAGGTGCAGCAATGGCAGCAGCGCAGATCGCGGCCGAGGGTAACGGGCAACGATCTCGCGCGCTGTCGCACGCAGCTCTTCACCGAATGGCACTAGCGATCCACCCCACCCATTACCGGGTCGAGGCTGGCGACGGTCGCGATGACATCGGCGACAAGTCCGCCCTCGCAACCCGCGGCAACCGCCTGCAGGTTGGTGAACGACGGATCGCGCATGTGCACGCGATACGGACGCGTGCCCCCGTCGGAGACCAGGTGACAACCGAGCTCGCCGCGCGGCGACTCGATCGGGACATAGACCTGACCGGCCGGCACCCGGAACCCCTCGGTCACGAGCTTGAAGTGGTGGATCAGTGCCTCCATCGACTCGCCCATGATGTGCCGGATGTGGTCGAGCGAGTTGCCGAGACCGTCACCGCCGAGGGCGAGCTGCGCGGGCCATGCGACCTTCCTGTCCTCGACCATGATCGGGCCCGGCTGCAAGCGGTCGAGGCACTGCTCGACGATGTTGAGTGACTGGCGCATCTCACGCATCCGGACGAGGTACCGCGCGTAGTTGTCGCCTGCTGTCTCGGTCGGTATGTCGAACTCGAACGTCTCGTAACCGAGGTAAGGCATGTCCTTGCGCAGGTCCCACGGCAGGCCGGCGGCCCGCAGCACGGGGCCGGTGATGCCGAGAGACAAGCAGGCGGGCAGGTCGAGCACACCTGTCTCGACGAGGCGCGCCTGCCAGATGGGTTGGCCGGTGAGCAGGCGGTCGTACTCCGGCAGCCGTTGGCGCAGGATGCGAAGCGTTTCGGCGACCTTTTCGCGCGTGCCGGGCGGCAGGTCCTGGGCGATGCCACCTGGCCGGATGAACGCGTGGTTCATCCGCAGCCCGGTGATCAGCTCGAAGACATCGAGGATGAGCTCGCGCTCGCGGAAGCCGAACAGCATGCCGGTGATCGCGCCGATCTCCATGCCACCGGTCGCGAGCCACACCATGTGCGATGCGACCCGGTTGAACTCCATCAACATGACGCGGATCAGCTGAGCGCGCTCGGGCACCTGGTCTTCGATCCCGAGCAGCTTCTCCACAGCAACGCAGTACGCCGTCTCGTTGAAGAACGGCGAGAGGTAGTCGGCGCGGGTCAGGAACGTGACCGCCTGCGTGAAGTTGCGGTACTCGGAGTTCTTCTCGATGCCTGTGTGCAGGTAGCCGATGCCAACCCGGGCCTCGGTGACGGTCTCGCCTTCGAGCTCGAGGATGAGCCGGAGCACACCGTGCGTCGAGGGGTGCTGTGGCCCCATGTTGACGATGATGCGTTCGGATGCCTCGCCCGGTGTGACCTCGTCCCAATCGGAACCGGTGACGGTGTAGACGCGGCCCTCGGTCGTGTCACGCCCGGGGGCGGCGAAAAAGTCCTGCGTCGTCATCAGTTGTAGGCCCTCCGCTCGTCCGGCGGAAGAATCTGCGCGCCCTTGTACTCAACCGGGATGCCACCGAGCGGGTAGTCCTTGCGCTGAGGATGCCCGGGCCAGTCGTCCGGCATCAGGATGCGGGTCAGCGACGTGCGTCCGGTGAAGACGATGCCGAACATGTCGTAGGTCTCCCGCTCGTGCCAGTCGGCGGTCGGGTAGACCGACATCACGGACGGGATACGCGGGTCCGCGTCCGGCACTTCCACCTCGAGCCGGATGCGTCGGCGGTGGGTCAGCGATGTCAGGTGGTAGACCGCGTGCAGCTCATGCCCGATGTCCTGCGGATAGTGCACGCCAGAGACGCTCGAGCAAAGTTCGAAGCGCAACGCGGGGTCGTCGCGCAGCAAAGCGCACAGGTCGAGAATCGCCTCGGGTGCCACGTGGAACGTGATCTGTCCGCGGTCGACGACGACCCGCGTGACGTGTTCGGCGTACGAGGGGTAAGTGCGTTCGAGGGCGGCTGCAACATCGTCGAAGTACCCGCCGTACGGCGTCGGCGTCGACGTTTTCGGTGCGGCCTGCCGAACGAGCCCGCCGAAGCCGGTGGTGTCACCGGAGTCCTGGACGCCGAACATGCCGCGGCGCATCGCGACCGACGGTTGTTCCTCGCCGATCGGCGCGACCGCTTGCTGAGGGGAGACCCGCGGCGAACCGTCGTGACCGGTTCCAACGCCCGGGCCGGGGGCGCCAGGAGTTGTCATCGTGGCTCCGCCACCGGCGACGGCTCGGCAAGCCGGGCGCGCTCGTTCTCGTCGATCTCGCGCTCACGGTTCACACCGAGCTTCATCGCGCGGATCTGGGCGTGGAGCTTGAGGATCGCGTCGAGCAGCATCTCCGGACGCGGCGGGCAGCCGGGCAGATAGATGTCAACAGGCACGACGTGGTCGACGCCCTGCACGATCGCGTAGTTGTTGAACATCCCGCCGCTCGAGGCGCACACGCCCATCGAGATGACCCACTTGGGCTCCGGCATCTGGTCGTAGATCTGCCGCAGCACGGGCGCCATCTTGTTGCTCAGCCGGCCCGCGACGATCATCAAGTCGGCCTGCCGCGGCGTGGCGCTGAAGCGCTCCATGCCGAACCGGGCTAAGTCGTAACGACCGGCGCCCGTCGCCATCATCTCGATCGCGCAACACGCGAGTCCGAACGTCGCAGGCCACAACGAACCGGCGCGCGCCTCACCCGCGAGCTTCTCGACGGTGGTGAGCAGAAAACCGCTGGGGAGTTTCTCCTCTAATCCCACTCGAGGCCTCCGCGTCGCCAGACGTACGCGTAAACCACGAAGACAGCGCCGATGAACAGCACCATCTCCACCAGGCCGAATGTCCCGAGCCGGTCGAAGGCAACCGCCCACGGATACAAGAAGATGACCTCGATGTCGAAGACGATGAACAGCATCGCGGTGAGATAAAACTTCACGGGGAAGTGCCGACTCGATGCTTGCGGCGTCGGCTCGATGCCGCACTCGTACGGCTCGAGCTTCGCGCGGTTGTACCGACGCGGACCGGTCAGGTGGGCAGCGAGGACAGAGAAGATGGCGAAGCCGGCCGCAAGCACGAACAACACAAGAATCGGCGCATAGATATGCGGCACGCGTCGCCTCCTTTCTTCTCGCCGGTCGGCTTACGACCGGGGCAGTCTAGGTCCGCGTCACGCTGCGGGAGTCAGTCGGGTCAACGCAGCAATGAGCCGGTCGGAGGCGTCGCCGCCCCGCGGTTCGCTGAGGTTCGCGAGCAGCTTCAATGCGAACTTCATCAGCAGCGGATGCGGCAACCCGTGGCGCGTGCACAGTCGCATCACCGACGGGTGACCGATCGCCGTCACGAACAAACGCGCGATTGTGAAATAGCCACCCCACGCGTCGCGCAACAACTCGGGGTACGCAGCAAGGGCGCGCTCGCGCGCGGGTCCATCCGGTCGACCGAGGGCTTGTACGACGACCTCGGCGGCGAACTCGGCTGACTCCATCGCGTAGGCGATGCCTTCACCGTTGAACGGGTTCACCATCCCGCCGGCGTCACCGACGAGCAGAACGCCACGGTCGTACTGCGGTGTGCGATTGAAGCCCATGGGTAGTGCGCTGCCGCGGATCGGCGCGGTCGCGTTGTCCTCGACGAAGCCCCACTCCTCCGGCATCGCCGAGAGCCAACGGCGGAGCAGGTCGCGGTAGTCGACATTGCCGAATGCGGCGCTGGTGTTCAGGACGCCGAGGCCCACGTTGCTCGTGCCGTCGCCCATCCCGAAGATCCAGCCGTAGCCGGGGAGCAGATTGTTGCGGTCCTCGCCGTCCCAGAGCTCGAGCCAGGACTCCAGCCAGTCGTCGTCGTGGCGCGGGCTGCGGTAGTACCGGCGTACGGCGACCCCCATCGGGCGGTCGTCGCGTTTCTGCAGACCGAGCGCCAGCGAGAACCGGCTGGAGTTGCCGTCTGCGCAGATGACCAGCGGCGCGGCAAAGCTGACCTCGCTGCCGTCCTGGTCGGCGATCACACCGGCCACCCGGCCAGTGCGCTCGTCGATGACGGGTCCGGTCACGTTGGTGCGCTCGTGCAGGCGAGCGCCGGCTTTTTGCGCCGTACGAGCGAGCAACTCGTCGAAGTCGGTTCGTGGGCGGACCAGCCCGTAGCTCGGGAAGGCGGCGAGGTCGGGCCACGGCAGCTCGAGGCGCATGCCGCCACCGAAGATGCGCAGGCCGTGGTTGTGCAGCCAGCCGGCTTCCGGGGAGAGGTCGACGCCCATGCGCAGGAGGCTTCGCACGGCGCGCGGCGTCAGCCCGTCACCGCAGACTTTCTCGCGGGGATAGGACGCCTTTTCGAGCAAGAGCACTTCGAGGCCGGCTTGCGCCAAGTGATAGGCCGCGGTCGCGCCGCCGGGACCGCCGCCGACGACGACCACGTCGGCTTCTGCTGCGGGCGGCGGCGTGCTTGTGAACTTCTTCACGAGCGGCACGCGCACAGTCTAGGGGCCCGTGTGACCCGTCTTTCGGGCGGTGTGGACCGTGACGATGCCGCCGGTCAGACCGCGCCAGCCCACCTGGCTCCAGCCGGCCGCGGCGACCCGTTGCGCCAGCGACGGCGGCGGTGGCCAGGCCTGGATCGACTCGGCGAGGTAGACGTAGGCCTCGGGGTTGGAGGCGACCCGGCGAGCGATCCGAGGCAGCAACTGGAGCCACTGGTTGTACGCCGGCTTCAGCACCGGTTGCGTTGGCAGGCTGAACTCGCAGACGACCAGGCGGCCACCCGGTTTGGTGACGCGGTGGAACTCGCGAAGTGCCTGGTCGACGTCGGCGACGTTGCGCAGCCCGAACGAGATCGTCACGGCATCGAAGGTGTCGCCGGCGAAGGGCAGGGCGAGCGCGTCGCCGGCGACGAACGGCAGATGTGGTCGACGCCGCCGGCCGACGCGAAGCATGCCCAGGGAGAAGTCGCAGGCCACGACTTGTGCGCCTACAGCGCGGAACGGCTCGGTCGACGTGCCGGTGCCCGCGGCGATGTCGAGCACCTGCTCCCCCGGCTGCGCGTCGACAGCTCCTGTCACGCTGCGACGCCACCAGCGGTCCTGCCCGAGGGAGAGCACGTCGTTGGTGACGTCATAGCGCTCGGCGACGTCGTCGAACATCGACGCGACCTGCTCGGCGCCCTTGTCGAGCCCGGCGCGGCTCATAGCGCGGCCCAGTCGTACGTCGCGCCGATCTTGGCCAGTTGATCGCGGATCGTCTCGTCGCAGAGCGCGCCGCGGACGCCCGCGTCGTACAGCTGCTTCGGGTCAGCGCCGAGCTCGCGCGCGATCCGGTGCTCCTCACCCAGGTCGGTGCCGAACATCGCCGGGTCGTCGGTCCCGACCGTGCATTGGAGGCCGGCCGCAAGGAGTCGGGGCAGCGGGTGTTCGGCCATGTCTTGGACGACGCGGGTGCGAATGTTCGACGTCGGACACACGTCGAGCACGATGCCGTTGGCAACCAGTTCGTCGACGAGCAACTCGTCGTCGATGGCCGTGATGCCGTGGCGGATCCGGTCGGCGCTGAGCGCGGTAATCGTCGCGCGGATCGACTCTGGGCCGGCCGACTCGCCCGCGTGCGGGACGGAGCCGAGACCGCCGTCGCGCGCGATCGCGAAGGCATCGGCGTACACATCGGCCGGGCAGGCGGTCTCGAGGCCGCCCAGGCCCAGGCCCACGATGCCGCGGTCGCGGTACCGCACCGACCATTTCGCCGTCTCGACCGCTGCATCGGGGTCGGCGCCGCGATAGAGGTCGGGCGTCAAACGCACGGTCACGCCGTGGTCGTCCAGGGCTTGCGCGGCTCCGTCGCAGTACCCCTCGAAGAGGTCAGCCCATCGGACGCCGCGGGCGACGCGTTCGATCGGCGAGAAGATGGCTTCGAGATAGACCGCGCCGTGGCTTGCTGCCTCAGCGGCGTAGTCGACGACGATCGCGCGGAAATCGTCGGCACTGCGCAGGACGTTTGTCGTGAGGATCCAGACCTGCACGAAATGGTTGAAGTCGCGGAAGCGGTAGAGCTCCGCAATGCCTTCCTCGGTGTTCGCGGGCAACTCGACGTCGTTGCGGCGCGCGATGGCAAGCAACGTCGCCGGCCGGATCGCCCCCTCGAGGTGCACGTGCAGCTCGACCTTCGGATACGACACGCAGCCATCCTCCCCGACCGCCCCGCCCGATCATTCGGGCAGAAGGGTCAGGCGATGCTGGCTGTGGTTGAGAAGTGGGATACGACGCGGTCGTCCGTGGGGTCGTCCGCCTCGGTCCAGTGCACGCGGATGTGGTTGTACAGGGTGTCGCGCTGCGCGGGTATACGTCCGGCAGCGCGGATCATGTGCACGAGCTCGAGCAGGTTGGAGCGATGCTTCGCACCGGCCGACGAGACGACGTTCTCCTCGAGCATCACCGAGCCGAGGTCGTCCGCGCCGTAGTGCAACGTGAGCTGGCCCACCTCCTTGCCGGTCGTCAACCACGACCCCTGCAGGTGCGTCACGTTGTCGAAGAACAGCCGCGCAACTGCAACGAGCCGTAGGTACTCCAGCGCGGAGGCCTGCGTCTGCCCGCGCAAGTGGTTGTTCTCGGGCTGGTACGTCCAGGGGATGAATGACCGGAAGCCGCCGGTCCGGTCCTGCACGTCGCGGATCATCCGCATGTGCTCGATGCGCTCCGCATTGGTCTCGCCGGTGCCCATCATGAACGTCGCCGTCGATTCGACGCCGAGCTCGTGCGCCGCTTCCATCACGGCCAGCCAGTCCTCGCCTGACTCTTTGAGCGGTGCGATCTCGCGCCGCGGCCGCGCGACCAAGATCTCGGCGCCCGCACCCGCGAACGAGTCAAGCCCCGCTTCGTGCAGGCGGGAGATCACGTCGCGCACCGGCAGGCCCGACGTACGACTGATGTGCATGACCTCGGAGCCGCCCAGCGAGTGGAGAACAAGCGAGGGGTACGCCGACTTGATCGCCGCGAACGTCTGCTCGTACCACTCGATGCCGAGGTCGGGACTGTGGCCGCCCTGCAGCATGATCTGGGTGGCGCCGAGCTCGACCGCCTCCTCACAGCGATGCAGGACCTCGTCGAGGGATCGAGTCCACCCTTCGTCATGCTTCGGCGGCCGGTAGAACGCGCAGAACTTGCAGGCCGTTACGCAGACGTTCGTGTAGTTGATGTTGCGATCGATGATGTACGTCGCGATGTCGGCGCTGGCGCCGAAACGGTTGCGTCGCGCCGTGTCGGCCGCCTGGCCGAGTGCGTGCAAGGGAGCGTCGCGGTACAGCTCCAGCGCCTCGTCCGGCGTGATTCGGCCGCCGTCGGCGGCGCGGCCGAGAACGCGCTGCAACCCAGTCACGCGAACGAGCCTAACCGGCGGCCGCGATGCCCTTCGCTGGTCGCTGGCACACCGCGCGCAGCTTGCCGACCAGGTCGGTGACGACGATGCCCTTGTCGAGGTACTCGTCGGCGAGGTCGTAGGACCGCGGCTCGACAGTGTCGCGCGGCTGCGCTGACAAGATCACGATTCGCGTTGACGGCATGCTCGCGCGCAGCTTCCTCATCGCGTCAAGGCCGCTCATGAGCGGCATGGCGATGTCCATGACGACGAGGTCAGGTCCGACTTCCTCGACGACACGGATCGCTTCGGCCCCGTCGCCGGCGACGCCGACGACCTCGAAGTCGTCCTCGTCGTCGATGATCAGGCTGACGAGGTCACGCATGTCCGGCTGGTCGTCCACGACGACCACGCGGTTCCGCATACGCGGAACCGGCTCCGGCCGTTTCGTGACCACCTCACCCCCTTCATTACCTACTGCATCGTCCCCGCGTTTGTTCGTTACGAACAGTCCGATCGAGTGGTTCGCTGCACGGATTTCACACCGGGACGAATTCGGGAACTATCGGGGAAGTAAGGCCAATTCGACCCGAGACGACCTGGGCGAATGTCCGTAGTCCGTCGAGCTGCCGGTCTCCGAGGCTGAAGTCCAACGCCCGGAAGTACGTCGTCAACGTGGCCTCGTCGAAACCCTCCCAGCGGGCGGCGCTGGCAGCGACTTCCTCCACATGCGCCATCGAGAAGTCGCGTGACTGAACAAACGCGTTGTGCACGTCCTTCACCAAGCCGGGGTGCGCGGTGGCGAAGTCTCGGCGCGCCGCCCAGACCGCAAACACCATTGGCAGTCCGGAGACCTCCCGCCAGAGCTTTCCCAGGTCGTGTACGACGAGACCGCGGCCGGGCGCGTCGTAGGTCGCTCGGAGCGCAGCGTCCCCGATCAACACTGCAGCCTTGGCCTCGAGCATCATCGCGGTCAGATCGGGCGGGCACGAGAAGTACGTCGGCCGCACGCCCAGTTTCTCCTCGAGGTAGTACTGCGCGAGGACAACCGACGTACGGCTCGTCGAGCCGAGTGCGACTTGCTCGTCGTCGAGCCCGGGCAGGGGCACTTGGCTGACGATGTTCACCGAAAGGACCGGCCCGTCACTTCCCACGGCAAGGTCTGGAAGAAGCAGCAGGTCGTCTGCGTGGCGCAGGTAGTCGACAAGGCTGATCGGCCCGATGTCGAGGTCACCGCGCACGAGTGCGTCGTTCAATCGGTCCGGCGTGTCCTTGTGCAGATCCATGTCGAGCAATGCGCCGGAGCGCACCAGGCCCCAATAGATGGGCAGACAGTTGAGGAACTGGATGTGCCCGACCCGCGGGCGACCGAAGGAGCCACGCTGCTCCCATTCAGGCACGCCCCGAGGCTAACGCGCAGGAGGAAAGGGCCGGCAAAACGTCAGGGGCGCCGTCGGACGGACCGGCGCCCCTGACTTCTGACTCAGCTCAGTTCGGGTTCTTGTCGTTCCACTGGACGTAGCTCGACGGCGTTCCGCTCGGCGGGCATCGGTTGAAGATGTGCGTTTCCAGCAAGCCTGACGTGTTGCCGGGCGTAACCTTCAACGGAACGAGGTTGAACGTCGCCACCGGGTTTGCCTGGGTCCACGTCTCGTTCACGACGGTGTCGACACCGGTCTTGTTGTTGTGGAAGTTCAGGGTGACGTTCAGCGAGAGCCCGCTGACCACGCCGCCGCCACCGGGGAAGCACGTGAACACTGTCGCTGCGCCGCTGCCGCTGTAGGTCACCGACCAGTCGCCCTGGTACGGCACACCCTGGAAGCAGTAACCCGCGCCATTGGTGATGGTGTACGTGGCGCCACCGCCGCCCGGCGTGATCGTCCACGCCGACGCGGATGTGCATGAGACCGGGCTGGCCAGCGCTTCCGCACTGCCGCCCAACCCGACCATCGAGACCGCTGTCGCGATCGCGCAAACGCTGACCGCCGCGAGGAGCGACCTGTTGATCCGTGCCGTGATTCTCGCCATCCCCGACCTCCGTGGGTCTCGGCCCCGCGCGGGCGCGCGGCAGCCACACCACACGAACCGCTGGGGGCTACACGCTGACCGCAACTCGGGTCAGCGCCTGCATCCTGTCGCCTCGCGGCCCGGATGTCATCGGAGGTTCGACCGGCGACAGGTCAGCTACGCAGCGTGGTCGCCTCGACCGCGCCTGCGCAGGTTGCCCGTCCATGCTCTCGGAGGACGACCCATACCGTGCGGCAGCGACCCTGGCCGACCGTCCCGTAGTCGTCGGCAAGTGCGGTGACGAGCGCCTTGCCTCGGCCCCGCAGTCCCTTGGCCGCTTCGCGCTCGTCGCCGGGATCGTGGTCGATTACCGCCAAGATCACATCCTTCGCCACGTTGCACACCGCGACCTCGAGCGACGTGCGCGCGTGCAACAAGACGCTGGTGACCAGCTCGCTTGTGATGAGCAGTGCCGCTTCACGCTGTGCTGCGGAAGCCCGGGAAAGGTTCTCGTTCACGAAACGCCGGGCCAACCCGGGCGCCAGGGGAACTGGATCCAGCGGCATGGCGACCACTGAGGTCGGCGTACCGGACGGCAGGACACCGGCAGCCGACAATTGCAAGGCGAGGCTGTCACGGCCCACGGACGCCCCCATAGCGTGCGTTTCGTCGACCCTCTTCCTCGGCGATCAGCTGGTCAGCAACTGCGTCTTCGCGTCCGACGCGCCCGGCTGCGCGCACACGTCGGCGCTCCACTCGCTGCTGCAGCGCGACACCAAACGTGCTGCGCTGCCGTTCGAGAAGGAAGTAGCTCAGGCCGCCCGAGAGCACGAGGGCGACCAGGTAGACGATCAGTCCACGTACGCCGATGCCGTACAACAGGCCCAGCAACAGCACGAACAAGCCGATGCGCGAGCCCGTGTAGATGAGAAACGCTCGCCAGAAGTTCGGGGTCGATGGCGGGCCGGGCTCGGCTGTCTCGCTCACACGCGCATGGGCTGCGGCGACTCGCGACGCTGCGGGTCGGGCCCTTCGTGCTCGCGTATGACACGGTAACGGGTGTCTCGCTCGACCGGCCGGAAACCGGCGCCGCGGATCAACTCGAGCAGATCGGCACGACCCATCTCGTTGGGTGTGCCGAAGCCGTCGGCGTCGTGCGTGATCTTGTACTCGACGACGGAGCCGTCCAGGTCGTCAGCGCCGAACGAAAGCGCGAGCTGCGCCGTCGTGAGGCCGTGCATGACCCAGAAGCACTTCACGTGCTGGATGTTGTCGAACAGCAGCCGCGAGACCGCGAACGTCTTGAGCGCTTCAGCGCCGGTAGCCATCGGCACATGCTGCAAGCGGTTACGCGGGTCGCCCGCAGCGTCGTGCTGGAACCGCAACGGGATGAACACGACGAAGCCGCCGGTTTCGTCCTGGAGGTCACGTAGCCGCAGGACGTGGTCAACGCGGTGGCGTGGCTCTTCGATGTGGCCGTACAACATCGTGCACGGTGTCCGCAGCCCTTTGCCGTGCGCGATGCGGTGGATGCGCGACCAGTCTTCCCAGTGCGTGTCGTGATCGACGATCTGCCGGCGGATCTCCCAGTCGAAGATCTCGGCGCCGCCGCCCGTGAGCGACTCGAGTCCAGCGTCGATCAGCTCATCGAGGATCTCGTCCGCAGGCAGTCCGGAAATCTTCTCGAACCAATGGATCTCGGTAGCCGTGAACGCCTTGAGCGCCACGTCGGGCAGTGCGCCTTTGAGCTCGCGCAATGCTCTCGGGTAGTACTTCCACGGCAACGTCGGGTGCAGGCCGTTGACGATGTGCAGTTCGGTGATGCCCGCCGGCTGCATGTCTTGCGCCAGCCGCACCGCTTGCTCGATGCGCATCGTGTACGCGTCGGCCTCGCCCGGCTTGCGTTGGAACGAGCAGTACGCACACGACGCAGTGCACACGTTCGTTAGGTTCAGGTGACGGTTGACGTTGAAGTACGCCGCATCACTGTTCTTCTGCGTGCGGACCTCATGTGCCAATCCGCCGAGCCAGGCAAGGTCGTCGCAGTCGTACAACGCGACGCCCTCGTCGTAGCTCAGTCGCTCGCCGGCGCGGATCTTCGTTTCGAGTTCACGTCGCCGACCGATGTCCACCGACGCAGAGTACGCCGCGGCCCGCCGCACCTCGTCGTGAGGGCGGCGGGCCAAGACGCACGCAGCTACTTACTCACTCGACACACTCAATCGGCGATGAACCAGCGCAGCCGTCGCACGCCGTACGCCGCAAACAGCAGCAACAGCGCGCCGACAGCAACGCCCGTGGAGACACCCGTGGCTGCCAGGCCCGGGTTCGTCGACTGCGGCGTCGCCGGCGTGACAGTGCTCGGTGTCGTTGCAGCCGCCGGTGCATAGCGCGCCGAGTCCGTGACGTCGGCAACCGTGACACTGATCGGGTCGGTCACGAGGTTGCCGTTGT
The DNA here is from genome assembly GCA_045807285.1 of Actinomycetes bacterium. Lineage (GTDB taxonomy): Bacteria > Actinomycetota > Actinomycetes > JAWWOW01 > JAWWOW01 > JBJMHR01. The sequence goes on along the minus strand of JBJMHR010000032.1, from coordinate 41,284 downwards.
CGTCGATCGACGCCGTCGGGCGCGCGTGCACCGCATGGGGACGCGCCCCAAGCACACCCTGCAATGGAACGGTGATCGCGCCCCAGGAAACAGCCGCACCGGTAATTCGCGCCAACGCGGCCTGATACCCGGCGTTCGGGCTGAGCGACGTCGTCTTCTGCAACAAGGTGATCTTCGGCGCGGGCACCGTGAGGGTGCCGACGATTCCGGAGAGCCCGGCACCGGTCAGGACGGAGCCGACGACACCGGTCAGCGCGTCGATCTTGCTCTGCACCGTGGCCAGCGCCTTGTCGGTGATGTTGAGAATGTCGGTGCTCGTCACGAGCTCGGTCCCGAGTACCTTGAGGCCCTTCACCGATCCGGTGACCTGCGCGACGTGGTTGCCGCCGGCGGTCGCTGCGGTGCCCACGCGGAGGTCACCGATCGAGAGCAGCGGCACGTCGAGCGCGTTCAGCAGCAGGCCCGTCAGCGAGTCGGCCAGAGCACCCAGGCTGTTGATCAGGTTCGTGAGTGCGGTCTGGGCCTGGACCAGCGCGGTGTTCGCCGTATGGATGGCTGTGCCGGCCGCGCCAAGCGCACCCTCGAGCGCGGTCTGCTGAGCCCCGGTCAGGGCCTGCCACTCGCTCGCATTAGTTGGTGCACTGATACCCAAGGTCGTGAGCACTGTCTGCACTGCGCCCGTGGTGAAGTCGGCGTTCGCGATGGCGGCGTCAAGGGCCGTCGTCTTCTGGGCGACCAACGCCTCCGCCGCAGCGATCTGGTCAACCGCGTCCTCGGCGCTCGCGATCTCTGCCGTCACGAGATGAAGGCCGTCCACCAGGCTGCGAAGCGTGTTCTGAGAGAGCTGGTTGATGTTGATGCCGAGCGCACCGAGAAGTTCGCTGAGCGTCGGCAGCTGGAAGTTCGCGATGTGCACGAGCTTGCCGGCAGACGACGTCTTGTTGAGCACCGACGAACCGAAGCTGAGGCTGCCATCAAACGCGTTGAGGTTCACCCCTAGGAGGCTTGCGGTGTACCGGCCCGTGCTCGTCAACGACGCCACCGGACCGTTCTTCGTGCTCGCGGTAGCGACTAAACCTGGCGTCGTGACCCCCACCGCGCCCGGAGCGCTGGCGTTGCCGCCGGCAATGTTCTGCGTGCTGTTGGTGACCTTCTGCTCCCCGAATCCGGTTCCGTTGAGGATCACGGGGATCACGTCGACGGCCGCGGCACTGGGCTTCTGGATGGTCGACGCGCCCAGCGAGGCGACGACGGCCTGCACGGTCTGCGGTGCGCCGAGCGAGGTCACGTTCGGCTTGGCCCGGACACCGGACCGCACGTCAGCGTTGAGGTTGAGCGCCCCGCCGGCGGACAGCTCGAGCAGCGTCGCCGTCGACAGCGCATCGCCGGCGTCCTTGGCCGTCGTCGCCGAGGCCACCGGCGCAAAGGCGATCGCTGCCGGGACGACGAGAGCCGCAGCTGCTGCTGCGGCCAGGGGTCGGACGAATCGGGCGGTGGCGCGCATGAGGACTCCTGTCGAGTGCGCAAGCCGGGCGGAAAGATTGGGCAGAAGGCTTCCTTCGCCCGGCTCCGGGGTCCATGGCCTGATCGGGCCATATCCCGGTCAGCTCCGCCCGTTTCGGCCGATCCTGAGCACCCGCGACACGCTCAGGCCTGGGCCATCTGGCGCAGTTTGTCCACGTTGGATCCGGCCCGTTCGGACCTTTTCCCGGACCGGACGACGCGGGATTGTCGGTTCGTTGTATGGACAGATCGTTGTCACCGTATGCTCGGTACTCGGTCACTCAGCGAGAACACGTTGAGGGGGCCGGGCCCGATTAGAGGGGGTTTGGTGGAGACACGCGAGCGACTGCTCACACCCGGTGAGGTCGCCAACTTGTTCCGCGTCGACCCGAAGACCGTCACCCGGTGGGCGGCGGCCGGCCGGATCGGAAGCATCCGTACCCCGGGCGGGCACCGTCGGTTCCGCGAATCCGAGGTGCGCGCGCTGCTGACGGGCGAGATCGTCATGACCGACGAGCCCGCCGAGGCTCCTACGCAACGACTCGCTCCCGAGGGCACTGTCGATCTCACGGCTGACTGAACGGTAAGTCTCACCTTTCTTCGACGCGGCCCCGACCCAGTTCGCCCGTCCATCGGCGGAACAGCATGTGGTCGATGCCCAGCGCGTCGAGCACCTTGCCCGCAACGAAGTCCACGAGCGCATCGACTTCGTTGGCGCCCGCATAGAACGCCGGACTCGCCGGCAGCACGGTGGCCCCTGCCTCATCCAACGTGAGCAGGTGCCGCAACGTCGCACGCGTCAGCGGCGTCTCACGTGGTACGACGACGAGTCGACGTCGCTCCTTCAGTGTCACATCGGCGGCTCGTTGCAACAGGTCCTTTGACAGCCCGAGTGCAATGCCGGCCACCGCCGCCGTGCTCGCCGGCACCACCACCATGCCGCGCGTGCGGTACGAGCCACTCGAGGGACCCGCGGCGAGGTCACCGGCCGTCCAGTACGTCAGGTCGGCGAGCTCCTCGCGGCCCAGCCATCGTGCGACGTCGTCCTTCCAGTGCGCATCACGCAGCGCGATCCCTGTCTCGTCCAGGACCGTGAGCCGTGCTGCCTTCGAAACGACGAGGTCGACCGGAAGCGTCGCGTCGAGAAGTGCATTGAGGACGGAGCGTGCGTACGGCGTACCCGAGGCCCCGGACACGCCGATGACCCACGGCTCGCGCGCGCTGGGTGCGGTCATGCATGCAATCCGCGGGACACGAGATCGACGACCGCGAACAGGAACAGCGCGATACCTACGAAACCGTTGACGGTGAAGAACGCCCGGTTGATGCGCGACAGGTCGCTGGGCCGCACGATCGAGTGCTCGTAACCGAAGGCGAGCGCCGTCACCGCCAACCCGGCGTACCACCATGCGCCAAAATGCTCGAGCGCACCGAAGAGCACGAACAGCGCGAACGTCACAACATGCGTGGCGGCGGACGCAACCAGAGCGGCCCGCACACCCCAGCGCGCGGGCGTGGAGTGCACCCCGATCACGCGGTCGATGTCGGCGTCCTGGCAGGCGTAAATCAAGTCGAAGCCGCCGATCCAGGTCCCGACCGCGAGACCGAGGACAACGGCCTGCCACGACCACCGGCCGGTGACGGCGATCCAGGCACCGATCGGAGCGACCGCTTGGGTCAGTGCGAGGACGGCGTGCGGATAGTTCGTCACTCGCTTCGCGTAGGGGTAGCCGACGAGGAGCAGCAAGGCGATCGGTGACAGCGCGAGACAGAGCCCGTTGAGCAAACCCGCAGCGAGCAAGAACAACGCGAGCGCGACGGCGGCGCCGACGTAGGCCGTGCGCAACGCGACAACGCCTGTGACGAGTTCGCGCCGGGCGGTGCGGGGGTTGCGCGCGTCGATCTCCCGGTCGATCACGCGGTTGGCCGCCATCGCGAAGGTCCGGCCGGCGATCATCGCGACCGTGATGAGGCCGAGGTCTCCCCAACGAACGTCCGGGTTCATCGCGGTCAAGGCGGCGATGAAGGCGAACGGGAGCGCGAAGATCGAGTGCTCGATCGTGACGAGCCGCAGGAACGCGCGCAGATGCCGCGGGCTAGCAGCGGCCGGCGTTGCCACCGCGGTCATCTATACGACCGGTTGGTCATAGGCCGAGCTCCCGCCAGCGTTCGTTCACGCGGGCGACAACGGTTGGGTCCTGGGTGATGATCTCGGGCCAGCCACGGTGGTAGCCCTCGGTGGGGACCTTCGCGGTGGCATCGATACCGATCTTGCCGCCCCAGAACTGCTCGTACGCCGCATGGTCGAGATGGTCGACCGGGCCAACCGAGGTGAGTAGGTCGTGTGCGTAGTCGACGTTGCCGAAGGCACGCCAGGCCACGTCGGAGTAGTCGTGCACGTCGCAGTCGGCGTCGACGACGACGATCAGCTTGGACAGCGAAAGCAGGCCGGCACCCCAGATCGCATTCATCACCTTCTGCGCGTGCTTCGGGAAGCGCTTGTCGATGCTGACGATCGCGCAGTTGTGGAATACGCCCTCGACCGGCAGGTCCAGGTCGACGATCTCGGGGATGGTCAGCCGGATGAGCGGCAGGAAGATCCGCTCGGTTGCCTTCCCGATCGGTCCGTCCTCCTTCGGCGGCCGGCCCACGACGATTGACTGCATCAAGGGGTTCCGCCGCGTGGTCATCACATCGACGCGCAGCGCGGGGAACGGTTCGACGGGTGTGTAGAAGCCGGTGTGGTCGCCGTACGGACCTTCCGGATGGCGGGCACCGGGTTCGAGCCAGCCTTCGAGCACGACCTCGGCGTTGGCGGGGACCTGCAGCGGCACGGACAGGCAGTCGACCATCTCGACGCGGTCCTGCCGCAGGAAGCCCGCAAACAGGTACTCGTCGATGTCGGCCGGCAGCGGCGCGCTCGCGGCGTACGTGACGGCCGGGTCGCAGCCGAACGCGATCGCCACCGGCAGCCGCTCTCCGCGACGCTCGGCCACCGCGTGATGGGCGTTGGAGTCCTTGTGGATCTGCCAGTGCATGCCGATCGTGCGCTCGTCGTGCACCTGCAACCGGTACAGCCCGAGATTGCGTGCACCCGTCTCGGGATGCTTAGTGTGCGTCAGGCCGAGGTTGAAGTAGACCCCGCCGTCGCCGGGCCAGGCCTGGATCGGCGCCAACATGCGCAAATCGATCTCGTCGTCGCGGTGGACAAGCTCCTGGCATGGCGCGCTCCGCACGTGCTTCGGCGGCACACCCCGCAGCTGGCCCAGCCGGGCGAACGCAGCACGAACACCGCCGAAGCCGCCCGCGATCTCCGGGCTCAACAGGTCGCTGATGCGCCGGCCGATGTCGTCGAGCGAATCCGCGCACAGCGCGCGTGCCATCCGCTCCTCAGTGCCGAAGACGTTCATCGCGAGCGGCAGCGATGATCCGGTGACATTTTCGAAGATGACTGCAGGTCCACGTTCGCGAACCAAACGGGTGACGATCTCGCAGACCTCGAGATGCGGGTCGACCGGCGCGCGCACACGACGCAGCTCGCCGTCTTTCTCCAGTCGAGTCAGAAACTCACGGAGATCGGCATATGCCACGTGATCAAGTATTGCGCCGTCGCCGGATCGATCAGACCCCGGCGTACGAATGCAGGCCGACGATGAAGATGTTGATGCCGAAGAAGTTGAACAGGAAGGCGGCGAAGCCGATCACCGCGATCCAAGCGGCCCGGCGGCCGCGCCAGCCCGCAGTCGACCGAGCGTGCAGGTAGCCGGCGTAGATCACCCACGTGATGAAAGCCCAGGTTTCCTTGGGGTCCCAGCCCCAGTAGCGGCCCCACGCCGACTCTGCCCAGATCGCACCAGCGATGATCGCGAACGTCCAGATCGGAAACGCGAAGGACAAGACGCGGTACGACGTACGGTCGAGCACGTCCGCGGGCGGCAGCATCCGCCCGATGCCCGCGAACCCCGGCGCACGCCCGAGAGCGACGCGCCCGTCGTACCTCGTGCGGATCAGGTACAACGCCGCCGCGGAGGAGCCGATGGTGAGTACGCCGGAGGAGATGATCGCGGCGGTCACGTGGATGGACAGCCAGTAGCTGCGCAGCGGCGCCTGCAGCGGACCGGCAGCGGTGTAGAGCACCGTGCCCGCGAGTCCCATCGTGACGACCACGGCAAAGGTGACCGCCAGACCGAGCCACCGCACCCGTTGGCGGGTCAGCAGGATGAGGTACGACGCCGCGACGGCGAACGCGCCGGAGGACGCGAAGCCGTACATGTTCGACCACGGCAACGCATCGTCCGCGAAGCCGCGGGTGGCAAGAGAGGCTCCGTGCAGACCGCACGCAACGATCGTCAGCGCCACCGCGATCGGGCCCACCCGTCGCAGCCACGACTTGTCAGAAGCTGGGCGTGCTATCGCCGGCTGAGGTTCTGACACGTCGGCTGGTGGGCCGCCGGCGCCCACGAGCACGCGTTCCTCGGCCAGGACAGCGGACGCCGGCGCTACCGACGCCGGCGCGGCAGCCCGCGAACCCACCGCCGCGTCGACCGCGAAGGCGAGCATCGCGAGCGCGTAGGTGATCACCGCGGCATCGAACAGCTGGTTGGAGAGCGCGGCCAGCCCGGAGTTGGTCACGCGCCGGTCCCTTCGCTCGAGCCCTGCTGTGTCGCCTGTCGGAGCTCGGCGACCAGGTCCGCGAACTCCTCTTCAAACGCGCCGGAGTCGGTGCGCCCCAGCCCGGCTGCCTCGACCACCGTAGTGCCGCTCTCGTCATTGCTCACGCGGGCCCACACCCTGCGTCGTCGTATGCGCAGCGACAACAACAGACCCGCAATCATCACGACCGCGGCGATGAGCACGATCTGTTTGCCGGGGTCGTAGGTCACCTGGAAGCTCGCCCACTGGTCGAGCCCGACATACGTCAGCGTCGCCTTGCCATCCGGCAGCTTCATGACGTCACCGATGCCGAGCGCTGCCGTCGCCACTCTTGTCAGGCGCGCGTCGTCGAGTGCGTACACGGACTGAGGTACGCCGGAGTCGAGGCCGAGGTTGCCGCGATAGGCGAGCAGCACGACGCCCGGGTTGCGCGGCCCGGGGAAGACCGAGACGAAACCACGACTGGTGGGCACGGCGGTGGGCGCGAAGAAACCGGAAAAGCCAAGCTGTTGCGGGCGAGCGTCGGGCACTTTGATGACGCCGGTCGAGTCGAAGTTGCCGTCCTGCGGCAGGAACGGCACGGCGCCGTCGAACGCGATCCGCCCGGTGTCGTCGCGGACGATGAAGTGCGGGGCGTAGCCATGACCAACGAGATAGACACGCGCACCGCCCACCGTGAGCGGATGGTTGGAGCGGATGTCGGCAGACCGGGTCGGCGCTCCGGGCTTCGGCTGGTAATGCACGTGCGCGTCGAAACTGCGCGCCTCACCGATCTTCGCGCCGGCCTCGACGTAGGTCGCGTCGAACTTGTCGAGGTGCAACGTGAACGGTGTCAGCGACGACGCCGAGGTGAGCCGACCGTGGTGCCAACTGTCGTACGCGCCCTCCGCGTTGGCGAACCCGTCGCCCTCGACGACGAGCCGGGTGCCCTTGTAACCGACGAGACCACCAAGCGCTACGCCTGCGAGCAGCAACAGCAACGCCAGATGGAAGACGAGGTTGCCGGTCTCCCGGAGGTAGCCCTTCTCCGCGGCGAGACCCGTCGCGTGCCGATCCACCCGGAACCGCCGGGCCCGCAACGTGGCATACATCGCGTCGTACACAGTCTGGGTGGGCACGGTGGTGTGCCAAGAATCGCTGTGTGGCAGCCGGTCGAGGCGTCGCGGCGGTGCCGGCGGCCGAGCGCGCAACGCGCGGAAATGCTGCCAGCTTCGCGGTACGACGCAACCGGCCAGCGACGTGAACAACAAGATGTAGATCGCCGCGAACCACCGTGCGGCGAACACGTCGAACAGTGAGAACCGGTTGAGCACCGGCGCCAAGTGCGGGTGCTGTTGGTAGTACTTCGCTACGTTCAACGCATTGTTGCCGCGCTGGGGTAACACGGAGCCGGGTATGGCGGCAAGCGCGAGCAGGAACAGCAGGATCAGCGCGGTCCGCATCGACGTAAGCGTGCGCCAGATCCAGCGCCACCACCCGATGACACCGAAGCGAGCCGGCGGCTCGGCAGGTGCCGGTTGGGTCGACAGCTCCGGCGCGACCTCGGTGATGTCGGACATCACACCGCCGGGGTGAACGAGTTCGTGAGGTGTATGCGAAGCCACACCGTCACGTGGTTCCAAGCCCCGGTGACCAGCAGTACGCCGACGGCTATCAGCATCACTCCGCCAATGCGGGTGATCAGCACGGAATGACGGCGGAGCACGGCGAAAACACTAAGCGCACGGCGAAATGCCAACCCCGCCACGACAAAGGGAAGGCCTAGCCCGAGACAGAACGCAAACGACAGCAGCGCACCGCGCGACGCGGTTCCGCCCGTGAACGCGAGGCTCTGCACCGCACCGAGGGTCGGCCCGAGACAGGGCGTCCAGCCGAGCCCGAAGACGAAACCGAGCGGAAACGCCCCGACAAGACCGGCCGCGGGCAGCCGATGGATGCGCACGTCACGCTGCAAGCCCGGGATCAAACCCATGAACGCCAGCCCGAGCAGGATGACGACAACCCCGAGAATGCGGCTGATCCCCACGCTGTGCCGGGTGACGAAGGTGCCGAACTCACCGAAGACGAGACCTTCGCTGACGAAGACGAGGCTGAACCCGCACACGAACAGCAAGCTGCCGGCCAGGACTCGACCGCGATGGCGAACGGCGATCGCCGGCGGAGTCGCGGTCATCGCTCCCGGTCCATGCGCGAGCTCCTGCTCGCCGGCCAGGTCCGCGCCCGACAGACCCGTGACGTACGAGAGGTAACCGGGCACCAGCGGCAGCACACACGGAGACAGGAACGACACGAGTCCTGCGGCGAATGCGACCGGGATCGCGAGGATCAGCGACCCGTCGACGGCGTTCGCAAACGAATCCCCGACACCGGCGATGAGCATCGCGTCAGGTTGCCGGCTCGCCGGCGTACTGGTCGACCAGCGACGTCAAGATGCCGGTCGCACCGCCGAGGATCTTGGCCGCGATGCGTCCCTGCCGGTCGATGACGACCGTTATCGGTGGCGTCGCCGGCAGTCGCGGGTTGAACGTCAACGCGATCGAGTCGGGCTCGTCGACGATCGAGGGATAACGCACGGCGTTTGCGCGAAGGAACGAGCGGGCCGCCGCCTTGTTGTCCTGGATGTCCACGCCGATGAAGGCAACGCCTTTGCGGTAGTCAGCGGTGTAGACCTTGTTGAGCATTGCCTGTTCGGCGCGACACGGCGGGCACCAGGAACCCCAGAAGTTCAGGACGACCACTCGGCCGGCGTAATCACGCAGGTTGACGACTCCGCCGTTGAGTGTTGGACCCTCGATGGCCGGCGCGGGGACCCGATCGGCGACGTTGAACAGCTGCACCGTCCCGCCGCTCGAGTGGTGACTGCCACTGCACGCGGTGACCGCAACGCTGCCGGCGGCGACGAGCAACGCCAGGCGCATCGTCGCCATCGACCAGCTTTCTCGCGGGAGTGAGGGAGTGGCCATTCTCTCCCGCAACGGTTCTGGCCCCGCGACAGTTCGTTCTAGGCGCTTTTCGTCCGCTGGCGGCCGGCCGGACCTGCCGGCTCCCGGTACTCGATCCGCAGGACGTCGTCGCCGCAGTAGACCACGCTCGTCACGCTCGCCAAGGCGCAGAGCCGTCGATCCGGGCGGTGCCACAACCGGCGGCCTTCGAGCGCGCGGCGAGCGACCCAGATGGGCAGCTGGTGGCTGACCAGCACCGCCTCGCGGCCGGCCGCTTTGTCCCTTGCGTCGGTAATTGCCGCCAGCACGCGCGCGGCGACCTCGGCGTACGGCTCGCCCCACGACGGGCGAAACGGGTTGCGGAGCTGCGGCCAGTGCGACGGTCGCAGCAAGGATCCGTCCCCGACGCCGAAGGTGAGCCCTTCGAAGATGTTCCAGGGCTCGATCAGCCGCTCGTCCGTTGCCAGGGCCAGCTCGTGTGCCGCTGCGATCGGTTCAGCCGTCTCAATGGCGCGGTCCAGTGGCGACGAGCACACTAGTGCGACATCGCGGGCCGCCAAGGCCTTCGCGGCCGCGGCCGCCATCGATGCACCGGACGTGGACAGCACGAAGCCCGGCAACCGTCCATAGAGCACACCGCTCGGGTTCTCCACCTCTCCGTGCCGAACGAGGTGGACGGTCGTGAGCGCATTCATGCTGCTGTACCTGCCGCCCGCGCGGCCTCGGGCAACACATCGACGATGCGCTCCACCGCCGCGTCGTCGTGCGCAGCGCTGACGAACCACGCCTCGTAGGCCGACGGCGGCAGGTAGACCCCCCGGTCGAGCATCGTGTGGAAGAAGGCTGAGTAGGCCGCTGTCGACTGCGTGCGCGCGGTGTCGTAGTCGACGACCTCGGTTTCGGTGAAGAACACCGAGAACAGGTTGCCCGCTTCATTGATGCGGTGCGGTACGCCGGCTTCGGTGAGCGCGGTGCCGACCTGGGCGCTGATGGTGGCAGCGGTCTTGTCCAGGTCGGCATAGACGTCGGGCGTGCACTGCCGCAACGTTGCAAGGCCCGCCGCCGTTGCGAGCGGGTTCCCCGAGAGCGTGCCCGCTTGATAGACCGGACCGGCCGGCGCGAGCAACGACATCACGTCGGCTCGACCGCCCACGGCCGCCGCGGGCAGTCCCCCGCCCATCACCTTGCCGAACGTCGTCAGGTCACCGGCGACGCCGTCGAGGCCGAGCCATCCACTCGGGCTGACCCGAAAGCCGGTCAGGACGTCGTCCATCACCAGCAGCGCGCCGTTGTCGTCACACAGCCGTCGCAACGCCCCGTTGAAACCGGGGCTCGGCGGCACCACGCCCATGTTCGCGGGAGCGGCTTCGGTCAACACGCAGGCGATGTCGTCGCCACGGTCGGCAAACACGGTCTCGACGGCCGCCACGTCGTTGTACGGAAGCACCATGGTGTCGGCAGCGGCGCCGACCGTGACGCCCGGACTGTCAGGCAGTCCGAGCGTTGCGACACCGGAGCCCGCCGAGACGAGCAGGGCATCGGAGTGCCCGTGGTAGCAACCGGCGAACTTCACGACGATGTCGCGATGCGTGAAGGCGCGCGCAAGGCGCACCGCTGTCATTGTGGCTTCGGTTCCTGAGGTGACGAGCCGAAGCAGCTCGACCGACGGCACCCGTTCGACGATCAGCTCCGCTAACTCGACTTCGCGGGCAGTGGGAGCGCCATAGCTTGTGCCGTCCGCAGCTGCGGAGGTCAACGCCGACACGACGGCTGGATGCGCATGTCCGAGGATGAGCGGCCCCCACGAACAGATCAGATCGACGTAGGAGTTGCCGTCCACATCGATGAGGTAGGCGCCCTCGCCGCGCGCGATGAACCGCGGCGTGCCACCCACGGCGCCGAATGCCCGGACAGGCGAGTTGACGCCGCCTGGCGTCACCGCAGCGGCGCGCGCAAACCAGGCGGCACTCGACGCGTCACCAGTCACCGGGCCATCCAACCAAGTGGCCGCAAGAGCAAGTTGCACGCACAAAGAAAGGGGCCCGGCGCTTTCGCACCGGGCCCACCGCCTTCTCACATATCAGCGCTTCAGGGCGTCCTTCGCGTGCCCCGCCGCGTCCTTCACTTTGTCGCCGGCTTTCTTGATCTCGCCCTTCGCCTGGTCGTTCTTGCCCTGGCGCTCGAGCGCCTCGTCGTCGGTCAGCCTGCCGGCTGCTTCCTTGACCTTGCCGCGTACGTCTTCCTCACGCATTTCTGTCACGCCTCCTCAGGCGTTGCGGATTGGACGCAAAAAGCATTCCCCGCACAGCGGTGCGAAACCCCTACCGACTGGTCGGATCGGCTAACCACTGCGCAAGTTCAACCGCCCAGTAGGTCAGAACGATGCTCGCCCCCGCACGGCGTACACCAGACGACATCTCGCGGATCACACGTTCCCGATCCAGCCAACCCTGCGCCGCCGCCGCCTCGACCATCGCGTACTCGCCAGAAACCTGGTACGCCGCGACAGGGACATCGACAGCCTCCGCCACGTCACGCACGATGTCGAGGTAGCTCGTCGCTGGCTTCACCATGACGATGTCGGCGCCCTCCGAAACATCGAGCAGCGCCTCGCGTACGGCCTCCTGCGAGCTGCGCGCCGGATCCTGCTGGTAACCCCCGCGATCCCCGAACTGCTGTGCGCACTCAGCCGCGTCGCGGAACGGACCGTAGAACGCGGACGAGTATTTTGCGGCGTACGCCATGATCGCGACGTCGTGATCTCCGTCGCTGTCGAGTGCATTGCGAATCGCCGCGACCTGTCCGTCCATCATTCCGCTCGGCGCGACGATGTCGGCACCGGCCGCCGCTTGCGCACGGGCAATGGAGGCGTACCGCTCGAGCGTTGCGTCATTGTCGACGTCACCAGCATCGGTGAGCAGACCACAGTGACCGTGGTCGGTGTACTCGTCGAGGCACAGGTCGGCGATCAGCACTGCCGCGTCCCCAAGGTCCGCGCGTAGATCACGGAGCGCGCCCTGCACCACACCGGCGGGGTCGTCAGCGGCGGAGCCACGTGCGTCCTTCTGCGCGGGTACGCCGAACAAAACCAGCCCGCCGACTCCCGCCTGCACTGCGTCATGTGCAGCTTTGCGCAACGACTCTCGGCTGTGTTGTACGACGCCCGGCATCGAGACGACCGGCTGCGGGTCGGTCAGGCCCTCCTTGACGAACAGTGGCAGCAAAAGGTCAGCCGGATGCAACCGAACGTCCTGTACGAGCCGGCGCAGTGCGGCATTGCGACGAAGTCGCCGCATCCGCGTGGCGGGGAAGAAGCCCGCCGGCTCACCGGTCACTGCGATCTTTTCCGGGACCCCGCTGCCGCCTTCGTCGTCTTGGCCACCGTCGACTTGCTGCGCGGCTGCGTGCTTGCGGGACGCGTCGACGTCACCTTCACCGGGCTCGACGAACTGCCGCCGACTCGTTTCGGCTTGGCTTGCTCGGTTTCGGGGCTGCGCTGCGCGAGCGCCCACTCCGCCAAGGCTTGCGCTAGCGCAGCAGCAGAGGCATGCGGTGCCCGAACATCGACGCGCAGCCCGAGCTCTTCGGCTGTCTTCTCCGTCTGCGGCCCGATCACCGCGATCACCGTCGACGGATGCGGCTTGCCGGCGATACCCACGAGGTTGCGCACGGTCGACGATGACGTGAAGAGCACGGCGTCGAACCCACCGGTCTTGATCGCGTCGCGCGTCGCTGCGGCCGGCGGCGCCGCCCGGACGGTGCGGTACGCCGTGATGTCCTCGACCTCCCAGCCGTGCCCGGTCAACCCCGTGACGAGCGTCTCGGTCGCGATATCGGCACGGGGCAGGAACACACGGTTGATCGGGTCCAGCACATCGTCGTACGGCGGGAAGTCCGCGAGCAGTCCTTCGCTGGAATGCTCGCCGCTCGGCACGAGATCGGGCCGAATACCGAACGACACCAAGGCTTCAGCGGTCTGTTCACCGACGGCGGCAATCTTCACGCCGGCGAACGCACGTGCGTCGAGGCCCCAGTCCCGGAACTTCTCGACCACGGCGCGCACCGCGTTGACCGACGTGAAGACAGCCCACTGGTAACGACCAGCGAAAAGACCCTTGATGCCACGGTCCATCGGCGCCGGGGAGCGCGGCGGTTCAACCGCAATCGTCGGCACTTCGACCGGCACTGCGCCGTAGTCACGCAGCTGTTCTGACAACGCGCCGGCCTGCTCCTTGGTGCGTGGCACCAGCACTTTCCAACCGAACAGCGGACGGGTCTCCCACCAGGAGACCCGCTCGCGCTGCTCGACAACGCCACCGATGACGGCGATGGCAGGTTCGGTCATGCCGGCGGCCGCGACGTCGGCTTCAACGCGATCCAACGTCGAGACGATTGTCCGCTGCGTGGTCATCGTGCCGTCGCTCGTGACCGCGACAGGTGTCTCTCCCGGCCTGCCCTGCTCGACCAACGCAGTTGCGGCTTTGCCGATCGCTTCCGTGGCGTACATCACCACCACGACGGGAGCGGCCGCGGCCGCGGTCCAGTCGGTCGCGTCCGGATCCGGTGTCGGGTCGACGATCAGCACCTGCCGCCGACGGCTGTCCGTCAACGGAATGCCGGCGTACGCCGGGACCGCGGTCGCAGCGGGGACGCCGGGCACGACCTCGACCGGTACATGCGAGCGGGTGCACTGCGTGACGAGTGCGGCGCCGTTGCAGCCGAGGAACGGGTCGCCGACGTAGAGGCGCACGACGCGTCGTCCTTCGCGAGCGTGCGTGACCAGCAGGCGCGCGAGCTCCGCGTCAGTGAGAAGGTCGGGGCTGGTATCGATCAGTTCGACGTCGGGGCGCACGGCGGTCAGCAGAGATGCCGTATGCCGAGTGTTCGCGGCCACGACGTCCGCGGCGGCAAGCAGTTCTGCACCGCGCACGGTGAGCAGGCCGGGGTCGGCCGGCCCCGCACCGACGAGTGCGACGGACCCGATCTTGGTCTTCCGGGAGGGGCTCACGGTCTCTCCGCAGCTAAGAGGTCGGCAGCCCCCGCCGCGAGCAGTGCGGTTGCGAGATCGCGACCGAGCTGCTCCGCGGCGTCGAGCGGGGCGAGGGCGGACAGTCGGACGACGTCACCGTTCATCGCGGCAACGACGGCGTCCAGGTCGAGCATCGTTCCGGCGGATGTCTCCGCCAAAACGGCGTACGCACCGACGGGTGCAGCGCAACCGGCGCGAAGCGCCGACAAAACAGCACGTTCGGCGGTGACCGCCGCACGCGTTGAGGGGTCATCAAGCTTCTGGAGTACGCCGATGACGCCGGCGTCGTCAGCACGGCACTCGATCGCGAGCGCGCCCTGTCCCGGTGCCGGGACCATCCGGTCAGCGGGCAGCGTCTCGGTCACGTCGCTCAGGCGCCCGAGCCGGGCAAGCCCTGCGCGCGCCACGACAACCGCGTCGACCTCACCGCGTTCGACGAGACCGAGCCGAGTGTCGACATTGCCGCGCACCGGGACGATCTCGAGGTCCGCGCGCAGCGCGCGTAGTTGTGCCGTCCGGCGCGGTGCGCCGGTCCCTACGCGGGAGCCGGAAGGCAGCGCGTCAAGCGTCAACCCGTCCCGACTCACCAAGACGTCACGGGGATCCTCGCGCTGCGGGATCGCGGCTATCACCAAACCCGGCGCCGGCGCCGTCGGTAGGTCCTTCAGCGAGTGGACCGCGAGGTCGACCTCGCCGAGCAGAAGCTGCTCTCGCAGCGCCGTGACGAAGACGCCCGTGCCGCCCATCTGCGCGACCGACGCGGACGATCGATCGCCGTCCGTCGTCACCTCGACGAGCTCGGCTGCCGTCCCGAGCGCGTGGAGCGTCGTCGACACACCGGTTGCCTGCGCGAGCGCGAGTGCACTGCGGCGGGTGCCTACCCGCAACGGGGCTGTCGTCGTGCCAACCGTTGTCACGGGGCCACCTCACCGAGGTTCTCCTCGACCGCGACGTCGGCCTGCGTCACCGCGGCGACCGCGGCCGGGTCGAGCCCGAACAGCTCCCCGAGGACGTCGGCGTACGAGTCGCCGCCCGGGCGGGCGGCAAGCTCCTTCACCCGGACGGTCGGTGCGTGCAAGAGCTTGTCGACAACACGGCGCACTGCGGTCGCCACCTCGCGACGGACCCGTTCGTCCATGTCGGGCAGCCGGGTCGAGAGCCGGAGCAGTTCGGCGTCGACGACCTCGGCGGCCTTCGAGCGCAGCGCGACAACCGTCGGGGCCACCTGGGCCGACCGCAGTGCGGCAAGGTGTGCGCCGACCTCCTCGGCCACGATTGCGCGCGCTTGCGCGACGTCATCGGCTGCCTCTGCATTCGCCAGCACCGTGCGCAGGTCGTCAAGGTCGGTGACCGTGACTGCTGAAATGTCACGAACAGCGCGGTCAACATCGTGCGGCAACGCGAGGTCGAGCACGAACATCGGCTGAGTCGGACGCGCGCGCATCGCAGCGGCGACCACCTCGGCTTCGATGACGACCCCAACCGAGCCGGTGCAGGAAACGACCACGTCCGCGGTCGACAACGCTGTTGGCAACTCCCGCAACGCGGCAGTGCGTCCAGCGACCGCAGCCGCTAGGCGCTCAGCGCGATCGGGCGAACGGTTGACGATCAGCACCTCGGCGGCACCTGCGCGGTGCAGGGCGTGTGCGGCCAGGGCGCCCATCGAGCCCGCACCGACAACGACGACGCGGCGGCCGGCGTAGTCACCGACGACCGGCCGGCCACTCTCGAGGCCGACGCTCACCAGCGACGCGCCTGCGCGGTCGATACCCGTCTCTGCATGAACGCGCTTGCCCACCCGCAGCGCTTGTTCGACGGCTGCGCTGAGCACCCGGCCGGTGGCCGCCGCGGTCTGCGCCGCGCGGTAGGCCGAGCGCAGTTGACCGAGGATCTGAGACTCGCCGAGGACCATCGAGTCGAGACCACATGCGACCGTGAACAGATGTTGTACGGCGCGGTCTTCGTAATGCACGTAGAGATGCGCGGTGAGCTCCTCGAGACCTACGCCTGAGATGCGCGCAAGCAGTTCGGTGATCTCGGTGACGCCACCGTGGAAGCGAGCCACATCGGCGTACACCTCGACGCGGTTGCACGTCGACAACACCAGCGACTCGTCGACGTTGGCGCTCTGCTGCAAGTCATGCAGGAGCTTGCCGATGTCGTCACCGGCGACGGCAACACGTTCGAGCAACGTGACCGGCGCGCTCCGATGCGACAGACCAACGGCGAGCAGGCTCACCGCGCTGCTCCCGCGTCGGCAGTGACGGGGACGGCATGCTGTGCACCGAGGTCGAGCGCTGTCGGCCGGCCGTCCGACGGTTCGGTCGCACTCGCCTTGCGCTGTTCGTGGAAGGCGAGGATCTGCAGCTCGATCGAGAGATCGACCTTGCGTACGTCGACGTGCTCGGGCACGGTCAAAACGGTCGGTGCGAAGTTCAAGATGCTCGTCACACCAGCGGCGACGAGTCGGTCGGCCACGCCCTGTGCCGCCGACGCAGGGGTCGCGATCACGCCGATGGAGACGAGTTCATCGCCCACCACTTGTTCGAGATCGTCGAAGTGCCGGACCCCGAGACCGACGATCTGCTCTCCGACCCGGGCTCGGTCCGAGTCGAGCAGCCCGGCAATCCGGAAGCCGCGCGAGGCGAAGCCGCCGTAGTTCGCGAGCGCGTGGCCGAGGTTCCCGACACCGACGATGACGACGGACCAGTCCTGGGTCAGGCCGAGCTCCCGGGAGATCTGGTAGTCGAGGTAGGCCACGTCGTAGCCGACACCCCGAGTGCCGTAGGAGCCGAGGTGCGACAGGTCCTTGCGCAGCTTGGCCGAGTTGACCCCGGCGGACGCCGCGAGCGCCTCCGACGACACGGTGACCGTGCCGGAGTCTGCGAGTGCGCGAAGCGCTCTCAAGTAGACCGGAAGGCGGGCGACCGTTGCCTCCGGGATGCCCACGCGCCGGCGCGACCGCGGGCGATGCGGGCGGTCACCAGACGGCACGAGCGGCTCCGAACGGTCGGAAAGGGCTCCGCGAGGGGCCCGAGAGAGGTTGTTGTTCAACAGTAGGCGCTTGTGAACGTGCGCACAAAATCGAGCGCTCTGGCTACCGCCCGGTCAGCGCTCGACGCAAGCGGTCAGAGGAGACGCGCAGGAAGTCGTGTTCGACGCCGTCGACCAGGGTGACGGGGATCGAGTCGGCGTACCGGCGGAAGTCGTCAGGATGCGCGGTGATGTCGCGTTCGGTCCACGGCACGCCGACCTCGGCGCAGACAGCCTCGATGACGGCACGGGCGTCGTCGCAGAGATGGCACCCGGGCCGCGTCAGCAGCGTCACCGAATGGCCATTGGTCACTAGCCGAGTGTGGCACCCGGTGACTACCGCTGGCGCCGTTGCGCACCAAACGTCCCAATTGCCCCGGCTGGGTCACCCACTCGGCCGCTAAAGGGATCAACAGATGACGACGAATTCACAGACGTCAAAGTCCCTGCGCCGGGGCGACCGCCGACCCGAAAAAGGCACACCGTGCGTGAGCACGGGCCGCAAAGGCACGGGACTGCCGGGATCACCCATGTGATCCGTGCAGTTCGCCAGCCTGCCGACGTCGAAGGCCGCCACCACCGCGAGTCCGCGAGTCACTTTCCGCGGCGAGCGCCCTGGCCTCCACCCGGAGGTGGGTCCGTTGCGCCGCTCGACTGCCGTTGTCGGACGTTTTGTCGCCGTCGCTGCCGCGACGGTCACGATCGGTTCCTCGCTCGCTCTCGCGACCGCCACACAGGCGAGCGCGGGCGGTGCCGACTATCAGTTCCTCGCCGACGTCAACAGCGCGCGCTCACAGCACGGGCTGCGTCCGTTGACGATGGCCGGCGACCTGCACTCGCTCGCGACGAGCTGGTCTCACCACATGGCCGGTCAGGGCGGCATCTCGCACAACCCGAACCTCATGCGTGACGGCGGCAACTGGCAGGAGATCGGCGAGAACGTCGGCGTCGGTCCGAACGAGTCCGCGCTCGAGAACGCATTCATGAACAGCCCCGAGCACCGCGCGAACATCCTGAACCCGAACTACACCGAGATCGGTGTCGGCACCGCGACCGGCAGCGATGGCCGGCTGTACGTCACGCAGGACTTCCGCAAGCCGATGGGCTCGTCATCGTCCGGAGGTACGACGCATCACTCCACGACGCATCACTCCACGACGACCACCAGCCACCACCACACCTCGAGTGTGCCGCACACCACGACGACGACCCGCCACACCGCGAGCGTGACGCACCGCGCGATCCCACGTCCGGTTGCGAAGCCGGCCGCACCGCGCCCGGTGCCGACGCTCGCTGCGCGGTTGCGAAGCGCCGCCGAGCGAAGCAACGCGACGGACCCGGTGCAGGAAGCGATGACCTTCACCGCGACGATGCGGGCCCTGACCGGCTGAGCCGGACGGCGGGCCGACTCTCGGCTACTGCGTGCGCTACGGCGGGCTGCCGATGCAGCCCAGCCCCGAACACGACGGCTTCGGCGTTGGTTTGTCGGTCGGACGTGGTGACGGCGAAGGCTTGCTCGACTTCGACGGTACGGCGCTCGGCCGCGGCTTCGGCGTATGACTGGGCTGCGGGCGAACGGTGCGCTTCACTCGATGCGTCGGTGTGGGTGACACTCGGACCTGCGGGTTCTTCTCCGCCGCTTTGATCGACCGGTAGTTCGACATGGCCTTGGCGAAGATCTCGGCCGGCAGCGTGCCGCCGAAGACACGACCGACGCCTTCCACGTCGCGCATTGACTTGAGCTTGTCGTAACCCATCCACGTCGCTATGCACAACGTGCGGGTACAACCTACGAACCACGCGTCCGTGTACTCGTTCGTCGTACCCGTCTTGCCGTAAACGGGGAAGTCCTGCTTGGCATTAGTCGCCGTCCCGCGGTCGACCACACCCTGCATCGCGTCGGTTACCTGGTCGGCGATCTTGCGCTTGATGACCTGCTGTCCGTGAGGCCGCGGCGCGCGGTAGACGACCTCACCGGAATCCAGCGCACCGCTGCCCCCGCTGCGCACGATCGTGATCGACCGCGGGTCGTGATGCAGGCCGTGGTTCACGAGTGTTGAGTAGGCAACTGCTTCTGACAGTGGCGTGACCTCGAGACCACCGCCAATGGACTTCGCCGGTACCAACGGTTTCAGCACGCGGTTCTTCGGCGCGAAACCGGCATCGACAGCGCGCGTCAGCACTCGCTTCAGTCCGACTTTGAGGGCGAGCGGGCCGTACACGGTGTTGACCGATTGCCACAGCGCGCTTTCCAGTGTGTAGCAGCCGCCCCCGTGTTCAGCGTTCGGGATCTTGTACGGGTTCGGCGTACCGCCCGGGTTCGGAACAAATGCAACGCTCGGGGCGCAGATGCCTTCCTGCAGCGAATGCCCGCGTTCGAGTGCGACCGACAGCGTGAACGGTTTGATGGTCGAGCCGGTCGAACGAGTCGCGCTCAGCGCGAGATCGAACCCGCCCGTTTGGTAGGCGTGGCTTCCCTTCCGGTTGACGCGCGTGGTCAACGCCTTCATGTCGCCGGTACGTGGATCCACCGCGACGACCGCGGCCTCGGGGTCGCTCGAGTTCGGCAGTATCTCGCGCACCGCCTTCACGATCGCCTGTTGCAGGTCGAGATCCAACGTGGTCGTCACACGAAGACCGCCCTGGTACAGCTGGTCCGGCGTGAAGGTCGCATCGAGCCGCTGCCGCACGTAGTCGCGGAACTCCGGTGCGATCGTCGGCGGCTCGGGCGTGCGCGCCTTCACGATTGTCGGCGGCTTGCGGCCGTAAGCATCCGACGCCTGCTGCGCTGTGATCCTGCCGTCCGCGACCATCCGGTTGAGCACGTCGAGTTGGTGCGCACGTGCAAGGTCCGGGTGCGACACCGGGTTCCACACGGAAGGTGCGGGCACCAGCCCGGCGAGCATCGCGGCGCGTCCGAGCGCCAACGAGCTGCTCCGGTGGCCGCTGCGTGCGTCGAGGTCGAGGTCTTTGATCGCTATGCCGAAGTAGTACTTCGCCGCAGCCTGCACGCCATAGGTTCCGTTACCGAAGTACGTCGTGTTCAGATAGCGCGTGAGGATCTCCGCCTTGGTGAGGCGTCGTTCCAGACGCACTGCGAGCGCAGCCTCTTTGACCTTGCGAAACACGGTGCGGTGCTGGTTCGTGTAGACCTGCTTCACGTATTGCTGCGTGATCGTCGAACCGCCCTGGATGTGCGAGCCGGTCACGTCCTTCCATGCCGCCCGCGCGATTGCCAACGGATCGACACCGCTGTTCTTGAAGAACGTGCGGTCTTCCGCGGACACGATCGCGTCGCGCATCACCTGTGGGATCTGGTTGGCCGGCACTTCCTCGCGTTGGTACGGCGACCGGACCGTTGCGAAGACCTTGCCCGAGGCATCGAGCAGCAGCGCGGACTTCGGCGGTGCCGGCGTCGTGAAGTCGACGGGTGCGGACAACAACCCGGCGGTGAACGATCCGACACCCGCGATGACCGCGACGAGGACCCACAACACGACGAGGTGTCGTCGGTGTCGACGCTGTCGAGCGGTACGCCGTGGCCGACCTCCGGCCGGTCGATACCTCGGTAGCACCGTCCGCCCGGCCGACAGCGTCGGCCGCCGGAACTGCGGCCGCGGCGCCGGTCGGCCGGCCCGGCCACCCGGGCCGCCGGCACCGTTCGCGGGCGGGCTCACCATCGCAGCGTAAGGACGCCCGGCGGTGCCCCTGCGTTCCCCTGCCAGCGCGCGCGCATCGACAAGGGCGATCGCGGGAACCTCACCCGCAGTCACCGCGTCCCGCCTACGATGGCCGCGCAGTCAACCGCCCGGGCGGATCGGCCGATGACTGCTTCACGGGTGCGGAGCCAGCGCAACCGGGCTGTCGGTGATCGGAGTCGTCAGGTGATCCACCAGGACCATCGACTCCGCCATGGCGCCCTGCGCTGTCCCGAGCCCGACCCCGACCATGCGGCCCAGCTCGTCTCCGGACTGGTCGCCCTGCGCCGGGCCATCGCTGTCGCGCGCGACCCGCTGACCGAGCCCGCCGCATCGCTGCTCCCCGGCGTCGCCTTCCGCGCACTGCCTCGGCCCCGGTCGACCGGCGCCGCGAAGCCGGCCGCCACCGCCGCGGTGACCACGATCACTGCCGTCGGCCCACCTCCGGAAAGCCCGGAAGCAGATGCCGCCGACAGATCGGGCGACGAGCCGGACGAGGCAGTCAAGGCCCTGGTCGCACGAGCGCAGGCCGGCGACGGCGAGGCCTTCGGTGAGCTCTACGACCGATACGTCGACCTTGTTTACCGCTACGTGTATTACCGCGTAGGCAGCCAGGCACTGGCCGAGGACCTCACGAGCGAGGCGTTCCTGCGCGCCCTCCGCCGGATCACGAGCTTCACGTGGCAGGGCCGCGACATCGGAGCATGGTTCATCACCATCGCCCGGAACCTGGTCGCCGACCACTTCAAGTCGGGCCGCTACCGGATGGAAGTTGCGACCGCGGACATGCTCGACGCGGATCGCGCCGAGGACGGGCCCGAAGGCGCCGTCATCGACAGCCTGACCAACGCCACCCTGCTGGAAGCAGTCAAGCAACTCGGTGCCGAGCAACAGGAATGCGTCGTCCTGCGGTTTCTCCAGGGTCTTTCCGTGGCCGAAACCGCGTTAGCGATGGGGAAGAACGAGGGCGCCATCAAGGCGCTGCAGTACCGCGCGGTGCGCGCGCTCGGCCGGCTCCTGCCCGAGGACATGCTGTGAGCGCGCCCGCCGTGACCACGATGACTACGGGCACTAGTTCGAACGAGTCATTCCGGCAAATCGCCCGTAACTCCCCTGCGGTGCGGCTCGTTCTCCCGGTAGACAGCGCGGTTGAGATCGAATCGTTATCCGAGGGGAGGTGCCGGCTGTGAGCTCGACATCCCCGTCTTCCCCCGCCGGTCGGCTCTCCCTGCTCGGGCGGCGCCGCCGGATCGAGCAGTTCGCCCAGCTGCTCGAGGGCGCACCGGTCAGCGCTGATCTAGCCAGCAGCCCACAGCTCGCGCCATTGGTCGACCTCGCGGCTGCACTCCGTGCCGTACCTCTCGGCCCCACCCCCGACTTTCAGACTGCGCTGCGCAAGCGGCTGGTCGCCGTCGCCGGCGTGCAGGGCGCGGGCGAGGTCAGCCTGCCGGCAGCCGTCCGTGCTCCGGCCACCGGCACCGGCCTCGGCTCCGTACCCGAGCGATTGACCGAATGGGCCGAAGGCTGGCGCGTCCGCGGGCGGTTCATCGCGGCAACGGCGGCTGCCTCGGCAGTCGTCATCGTCGGCGGCGTCGGCCTTGCCGGCAGCCGATCACTGCCCGGGCAACCGTTCTACGGCGTCAAGCGAGGGGTCGAGCGGGTCCAGCTCGCGCTGGCCGGCTCGACCGAGGCCCGCGGCGAACGCCATCTGGAGTTCGCGCACACCCGGCTGCACGAGGTCGCCACGCTCGTGCACAGTCCGCAAGCCATCGGCATCCCTGCACGACACCACGACGTCGCCGGCGGGACGGCGATCGGCGGCAGCTTGACCTCCCGCGTCGTCTCCACCCTGCACGCAATGGACAACGAGACGACAGCAGGCACCAAGGACCTCACGACTGCATACGTCCACTCGCACGACGGCCACGCTTTGCAGGTGTTGACGCGGTTCGCCAGTCGACAGCAGACCACCCTCACCGCTGTCATGCCATCGCTGCCCTCGGGCGCGGCCACCCAGGCCCAAACCTCGCTGGCACTGATCCAACGCGTCGATAGCCGCGCCATGGCCCTGCTCGCTGCCCCCTCGTGCACGGCAGCCTGCATGCCGCAGTCGTCGGGCACGCCGAACCCGTCGCTGACCCCGGCGCCTGGTGACGACCTAGGCCCAGCGCCGTGCAGCTGCACCCAGCACTCGGACGGCTCATCGGGATCGCAGCCGCAAGGGCCACAGCCAGCGCCGACCGGCACCCCGAAACCGGCGCCCGCGCCGACGTCCGGCGGAGGAGGCGGCAGTTCTCCGCCACCCACTGCCCCGAAGCCCTCGCCCACGCCGACGACGCTGCAGAGCCAGATCGGCAGCATCCTCAGCCAGCTACCGCTGCCGGTGACCCCGCCGCCGCTCCCCCTGCCGACGTTGCCCGTCCCGACGCTCGGCGTACCGACGATCGGACTCGGCGGCCACTAATCAGCCGCCTGCTGGTCCGCTTCATCGCTCCCGTCGCGTCGTGCCGCGGCGCCCTCTGACGTGCTGGAACAGTCGGCTAGTCACTTCGAACGGGGCCGTTCGGCACATTGTTACGAATCCGTGATCAAGGGCAGTCGCGCCTTTTGCCGAGAAACTCCGTAGACGCCTGAGATAGCCCGATTTACGCGGGTCTTTGCGGCAACCGCGACATGTGTCGTCGCCCAGCGTGGCGATGACACCGAGCAGGATCTGGTGATCACGTCCGGTTTGTCCCTACCGGGGACTAGTCGGAAGGAACTACCGAGCGTAACCCGCGATCGGGCGGGTCGTTAGGGAAACGAACGCGGAGCCCGCGGGGGGCTGCGCACGGTGGATCGCCCCAACGGGGGGCGACGCAGACTCCGGAGGACGGGGCATGAACGTAGGAACCAAGCGGCAGGCAACGCGTCTGCTCGCACTGGCCGCGGCGACGCCCGTAATGGTCGTCATGGCAACCGGCTCCGCCGGCGCGGCGCCGACCGTCAAGCACAAGTTGCAGGGCGTCGCGCAGACCGACGTCGTGCAGGTGTCGGTGAACGTGCCGCTGGGCTCGACGCTCGCGAGCGTTTTGCCGAGCGTCGCCAACATCAACCTGGCGAAGCCGCTCACGATCGGCCTGATCCACACCGAGGGCAGCCTCGCCCGCAACGAGATCACCAAGGCGACCGATGTCGCGACCTCCACCTCCCGCCTCGCCTCGGGCACGCTCTTCGACAAGGGCGGCGTGCTCGCCGGCGTGAACCGCACCGTTACGGCCAGCCTCGCGCACGGTACGGCGGCTGCCGACGGCGTCGCCATCGACAAGTTCGGCCTCAAGGTGGCCGTGCCGACGCTCACCGTCAAGGCCATCCGCAGCAAGGCCGACCGCACCCTCGCCACGAACGGTGTGGGTGAGCTCGCGGGCCTGTCGTTCGCGAACCTCGCGCAGCTGCTTCCGGCGGGTGCGCTCGACCAGCTGAACCAACTGCTCACCGGCAGCACGGACGGTAACGGCACGGGCGGCGTTCTCGGCCAGATCACGGGCACGCTCACGGGATCCGGCGGCCTGCTCGACAAGATTGACAAGACCCTCCAGACGACCCCGGTCGGCAGCGCCGCGCACACGCCGTTGACGACGCTGCAGAAGGAGCTGCAGGCGCTCCAGAACGCGCTGCCGAAGCTGGTAGCGACGCTCGAGAGCGGCTCGGTCATCGACCTGAAGGCGCTCGACTCCGGCCACAACATCGGCACGACAGTCGGCAACGCGGTGAGCTCGACAGCTCACGGCGCCCTCGCCCACATGTCGCTGCTCGGCGGGTTCGTGACGCTGGACGGGTTCAACAACAGCATCACCGCCACCGCGACCGGTAAGGCCAACGGTGCGCACGCTGTCATCAATCCGAACCTCGCGCAGGTGCACATCGGTTCGCCGGTGGGCCTCGACCTGGTCCTCGGCCCGCAGGGCCTGACCGGTGGCCTGCTCGGTAGCCAGTTGCCGACCGAGATCACCAGCTTGGTCAACCAGCTGATCAACCAGATCTCCGACGTCCTCCAGATCGCGGGCGTGAAGATCGCGAAGGCTGCCTACACGACCACGTACAACAAGGACCGCTCGGCCGTCTCGGTTGCCGGTTCCGGTCTGCAGGTTCTCGTCAACAACCCGCTCGACCGCAGCAACTCCGACTTCAACAAGGCCCTCGTGGGTGTGAAGGTCGGTGCGCTCGCGGCCTCCGCGGGTGACTTCGCTCAGGCGAGCGTTACGCACAACACGCTCGTGCACACCACCTGCACGAAGGCCTGCGGCCCCCTCCCGCACACCGGCGCCAACCTGCCGTTGACCGCGGGCGTAGCTGTCGCGTTCCTCACCGGTGCGTACTTCGTGCGCCGCCGGTTCCGGATCACCGAGGCCTGATATCAGCTCGTACGACGGAAGGCCCCCGGCGACGCCGGGGGCCTTCCGCTTTCCCGGCCATCGAGGCTCCGCGCTCGTGCCGCGGCAGATGATCAGGCGGGTCCGTTTCGGCCGAAATGGCTAGGCTCGGTGTGATGGCTCTTCGACGGCGCGCTAACGGCGCCGGCCCGCCCGCGACGGACTCTGCGGCGGTCGCCGGCGCGGCCGCAGCCGCAGCCGCTGAGGTCGAGGAAGCCCTCGTCGTACCGGCTGACCCGACAGCGGCTGCGTTCTTCGACGTCGACAACACGATGATGATGGGCGCGTCGATCTACTTCTTCGCCCGCGGCTTGGCGGCGCGGAAGTTCTTCACGACCCGCGATCTCGCGAAGTTCGCCTGGCAGCAGTTCGTGTTCCGCACCCGCGGCAAGGAAGAGCACGGGCAGATGGTCGAAGCGCGCGAGTCAGCGCTGGCCTTCGTTGCCGGCCAGAAGGTCGCTGAGATCGAGCGGCTCGGTGAGGAGATCTACGACGAGCTCATGGCTGAGCGCATCTGGTCCGGCACCCGCGCGCTGGCCCAGCAGCACCTCGACGCCGGGCAGCAGGTCTGGCTGGTGACTGCCGCCCCGATCGAACTGGCCCGGCTAATGGCACGCCGCCTCGGCCTCACGGGGGCCCTGGGCACCGTGGCCGAGCACGAGGACGGCATCTATACCGGGCGGCTGGTCGGCGAACCGCTGCACGGTCCGGCCAAGGCGGAGGCCATCCGGGCCCTCGCCGCCCGCGAGGGGTTCGCCCTGGAGCGCTGCTCGGCCTACAGCGACTCGGCCAACGACCTCCCGATGCTGAGCGCGGTGGGGCACCCCACGGCAGTGAACCCCGATGCCGACCTGCGCAAGATTGCGAAGGAAAACGGCTGGCCGATCCGGGACTACCGAACAGGTCGCAAGGCCGCGATCGTCGGCGTACCGACAGCCATGGGTATCGGAGCCGTGGCGGGCGGGGTTGCGGCTGGCCTCGCGTTCCGCCGCAGGCGGGTCCAGCCGGAACTGCCCGTCGCGCCTGTGCTCGTGCGGGCGGCTAAGAAACTGACGGTGCCGAGGCGTTAGCGAGGCGTGGTCAGAAGAAGACGGAGCGACGCTGCATCAGCAGCCGGTACAACGCCTGCTGGATCGTCTCGCGCACCTGGTCGGTGAGGTTGAAGACCAGCATGGGGTCGTCGGCGGCGCCCGGTCCGTAGTCGTCGGTGGGGATCGGCTCGCCGAACTCGATGATCCACTTCGACGGCAGCGGAAGGAGCCCGAGCGGCCCGAGCAACGGGAACGTCGGCGTCACCGGGAGATAGGGAAGCCCGAACAGACGCGCGAGCACCTTGACGTTGCCGATCAGCGGGTAGATCTCCTCGGCTCCCACGATCGAGACCGGGATGATCGGTGCGCCCGTGCGCAGTGCGGCGTGCACGAACCCACCGCGGCCGAACCGCTGCAACTTGTACCGCTCGGAGAACGGCTTGCCGATGCCTTTGAAGCCTTCCGGGTAAACGGCGACCAGCTCGCCGGACGTCAGCAAGCGCTCGGCGTCGGGATTGCAGGCGAGCGTGTGACCGGACTTGCGCGCCATCGGCGCGAGGAACGGCAGCTGGAACACCAGGTCCGCACCGAGCATGCGCATGTGCCGATGCGCGGGGTGGTGGTCGAGCAATGCGAGCTGGGTCATCACGCCGTCGACCGGGACGGTGCCCGAGTGGTTGGCGACGATCAATGCGCCGCCTTCGTCGGGGACGTTCTCGATCCCTCGCGTCTCGACGCGGAAGTAGCGCTCGTAGATCGGCCGCAGCGCGGCCATGAACACGTGGTCGTTCAGATCCGGGTCGAAGCCGAACTCGTCGATGGGGTAGTCGCCCTCGAGTCGCCGGCGTACGAAGGCCAGGGTGGAGGCGACGCGCTGTTCGAGAGCAGACGGCGGACGAGCCACGGGGTGCTCCGCGGCCAGGGCGGCGTGCTCGGCACAGAGTCCGTCAACCACCGCACGGGACCGGCACTTCCGACCGTCCGGCCCGGTCGCCGCGCACGTGGCACGGCGGGAGCGCGTCGAGCGGCCCGCGCCGTCGTCGCGATCGCGCAACGAGATGATGCGTGCCTCAGGCATCGGTCAACTCCGGTACGCCGTGCCCCGCCGGACGTCCCGTACCGCGGCGGGTGGCCAGCCGGTCCAGTACGAGGTTTTCCACCGCGGCGAGTTGGCGCTGTGGCAGGTAGCGGCGCTGGATACGCGACCGCACGAAGTCGGCGAAGGCTTCCGCCGTGGTGTAGGTCGATGTGTAGCCGAACTGCTCGCGTAGCCGACGTGTGTCGGCCACGCGGCCGTGTTCGAGGAAACGCAGCTGTTCGGGCGAGAAATCGACCAAGCCGAAGCGGCGGAAGAACCCGCCGACGAGCGAGACAGCGGGTTCAGGAACGAACAGCTCCGGTCGGCCCGCCCGCCGAATTGCTTGCGACAACAGCAGTACGCCGTCGCCACCGACGTTGAAAGTGCCCGGGCGGTCGGTCAGCGTCGCAAGACGCAGCACCTCGATCGCGTCGTCTTCGTGGACCAGCTGCACGCGTGGGTCGTACCCCACGACGCGCGGCACCACCGGCAGCATGAAGTAGCGCGTCAGGGGGGAGTCGACGCGAGGGCCGATGAAGTTGGCGAACCGCAGCATGGTGACGGTCACGTCGGGGCGACGCCGGCCGAACCCGCGGACGTAACCCTCCACCTCGACGGCGTCCTTGGCGTAACCAGATCCCGGTAGCGCCCGCGGCTCTTCCTCCTCAGTGAACAGCGCAGGGTCGCGAGGTGACGAGCCGTACACCGCGGACGTGGACTTCACGACGAGACGCTGGACGCTGGGCGACTTCTGGCACGCGGCGAGCAGCTGCATGGTGCCGATGACGTTGATCTCTTTCATCGCGGATCGGCCGCCCGCGCCGAGCGGTGTCGCGATGACATTCATGTGTACGACGGTGTCGACCTCGGCCGAGGCGATGACCTTGGCGATGATCGGATTGCGGATGTCGGCGCGGACGAACTCGACGCCGCTGAGCGCGCGATCGCTGTCACCTCGCGGCGGGACGACGTCGACGCCAATGACCTTCTCGATCGACCGGTCAGCCGCCAGGAGGGACGCCAGCTGGCCACCGACGGCGCGAGAGACACCGGTGACAAGAACGACGCGGGGCGGGGGCATCGGCAGCTTCCTGCTCAGCTCGCCGGACTACTTCTTATTGCGGCGCTGGACGCGCGTCTTCTTCAGCAGCTTGCGGTGCTTCTTCTTCGCCATTCGCTTGCGGCGCTTCTTGATGACGGAGCCCACGAGCTACACCCTCGCTGCTAAATCGGACAGAGACCTCAACCCTACCTGGATGAACAGGGGTGGCAGCGAGCGGCGACGGGGCGGGGCTCCGCGGAACGAGCCGAGCGGAGCTTGTGGTGGGTGGTGTCAGCCGACGTCGTAGTAGGCGTCGCGAAGGTATTCGTGCACTGCCTGCTCGGGCACCCGGAAGGAACGGCCGACGCGGACCGCCGGCAAGCCCCCGGAGTGCACGAGGCGGTAGACCGTCATCTTCGAGACGCGCATCAACGCCGCGACCTCAGCAACGGTGAGGAACCGCACTTCTGAGAGCGGCCGGTCTCCTCCGACGCTCACACCATTGGTCGAGCCCCCAACAACCATGACCCTCACACCTTCGGCACGAAACGGGCGCCGGCTTCCCCACCAGCGCGCAACGCGTGTCGTGCGTGTTGACAGTATCTGCCAGCGATCACCCCTGATGAAACCGCCGTCTGCAGGGATCTGTGGTGTCAATGGGGCGAAACGTCTTCCGCCGTTCGGCGCAACACTTCGCTCAAGCCTGCAGGCGCCCCACGAGGTACGCCGCGACCGGCGCGTACAGGTGCGGTAACACGTTGTCATCGAGCGGTACGACGACCTCGACGCGGCCATCCGCTTCGCCAACGAACAGCGCAGGGTCATTCGAATCCGCGAAGCCGACAGCCGCGATGCCGGCTTGGCCCGCGGCTCCGGCCCAGCCGTGGTCAGCCACAACG
This sequence comes from Actinomycetes bacterium, assembly GCA_045807285.1. GTDB lineage: Bacteria > Actinomycetota > Actinomycetes > JAWWOW01 > JAWWOW01 > JBJMHR01. The sequence goes on along the minus strand of JBJMHR010000032.1, from coordinate 11,964 downwards.
AGGTCGGGCCAGGGCTCCCCAAGCGCACGCATGTTCTCGAGAAGCAGCTCCATCGGTCGCGCTGAATGCGTGTGGTTCAACTCACCACCGCTACTCACCATGGCGACCTCACCGATGTAGCGGATCTGTCGGCGCCGATGACGCAACCCGTGCGCGGCACTCTCGTAGGACAAACCGGCTTGTGGCGTGATGACGTCGGCGCCGGCAGCGGCCAGCGCCTGCGCGACAACGAGATCGATCGACAGCAAACCGGAGGGATGCCCGGTGGCGAAGAACACCCGCTCGTGCTTGTCTGCCGCAACCACCAGGCGCTCCGCCATGGCATCGAGACGGTCGAGTGTCCGCTCGGGGTCGATGCGGTCCGACCCCGCGCGGTAGTCGGGATCGGCGGAGATGCCGACGCGATCGGCAACGATCTTGAGGATCCGGTCGACGTCCCATTCGGGTCCGACCTGCAGTCCAAACGTGTACTGCGGGTCACCGCGCGCAAGAAGTGCAATGTTGCGCAGGTTATTCTCACGCGGAGTTGCTACGTCACCGCTGATGCGGTTTGCAACAAGGTAGTCACGCAACTCGGTGCGGCCGTCGGCTGTCGTCATACGGACAATGGGTCGAGTCCGTGCATCGGAAACACCGCCAGTCGAGTCTCCATAATGGCTTCGTCGACGACATCGGTACCGCTGGCCTGCGCATCGAACGTCAGGAACGCAATATCTGCACCATCGGTCATGCGTGTTGGCGCGGTTTCCCCTGTTCGCCGGGTGACTTCCGCTCGCCATTCGTCCGGTGTTGCGGTGTCCGACGAAAGCGGCGAGCCAGCAACCTCGGCGAGCAAGTGTGTCCATATACGCGGGACGACCTGGACGAGCTCGTAGCCGCCGCCCCCACACACGACCCAACGCCCGTCCGTGACCTCGTGCGCCAAGTCGTGCAAGGCGGCGTACGACGCGCGCTGGCCGTCGACAGTCAGTGCGAGATGACCCAACGGGTCGAGCACGTGACTGTCACAACCGTGCTGCGTCACGAGGACGTCGGGTTTGAAGGCTCGCAACAGCGGGGGCACGACGGCGTGGAACGCGCGCAGCCAATGCGCGTCCTTGGTGCCGGGCGGCAGCGAGACGTTCACAGCGGTTCCGTCGAGGCCGGTTTCGCCCGCGAAACCGGTGCCGGGGAACAGGAAGCGGCCGCTCTCGTGCAGGCTGATGGTGAGTACGCGGGGGTCGTCGTAGAAGACCGCTTGCACTCCGTCCCCGTGGTGCACGTCGACGTCGACGTATGCGACGCGCTCGGCACCTTGGCGCAGCAACCACGCGATCGCGATCGCCGGGTCGTTGTAGACACAGAAGCCGGCGGCACTGCCCGACATCGCATGATGCAGGCCACCCGCGATGTTCACGCCGTGCTGCGCGTTACCGGTCCAGACTGCCTCGGCCGCGGTCACCGTTGCACCGGCGACGAGCGCACTGGCCTCGTGCATGCGCTCGAACACCGGGTCGTCGGGCGTGCCCAGACCGTGCGCGATGTCGGATCGCAACGGTTTGGTGCCGGCCCGGCGTACCGCTTCGATGTACGAAGCCTCGTGTACCAGGCCGAGCGTCTCGTCGTCCGCCGGGCTCGTGCCGAGCACGTTCACGTTGGGCCGGTCGAGCACCCCCAGCGCGCGGGCTAGCGCCATCGTCAGCACGACGCGGATGGGGGCGAGGGGGTGCGACGGGCCGAAGTCGTATTCGGCAAGCGCGTCGTCCCAGACCACGGCAACGGAGTCACTCATTGGCGCGGCGCTCAGGCCTGTCCGGCAGCGAGCTCGCGCGACCGGTCGCGAGCGGCCTCGAGTGCGTCGAGCAAAGCGGCCCGTACGCCGTGCTTCTCGAGCTCGCGGATGGCTGCAATCGTCGTGCCGCCCGGCGACGTCACCGCTTCGCGCAGCTGGACCGGGTGCTCACCGGAGTCGCGCAGCATCACCGCGCTCCCGATCGCCGTCTGCACGATGAGCTCGGCCGCGACCGCTCGCGGCAGCCCGAGCAGGATGCCGGCGTCGATCATCGCCTCGACGAGGTAGAAGAAGTACGCCGGCCCGCTGCCGGACAGCGCGGTGACTGCGTCGAGCTGCGCCTCCGGCACCCGAACGACCTTGCCGACCGCGCGCAGCAGCTTCTCGGTGCGTTCAAGGTGTTCCTCGCTCGCGTGCGCCCCGGCGGACAGCACGGACATGGCCTCGTCGACGAGGACCGGGGTGTTGCTCATGACCCGTACGACGGGGACACCATCGGGCAGCCGTTGCTCGATGAACGGCGTCGGTATGCCGGCGGCGATGGACACCACGAGGTGCCCCGGCGTCGTCGCGGGTCGGAGCTCGTCGAGCAGGGCAGCGATCTCTTGCGGCTTCACCGCGATCAGCAACGTGTCCGCGGCCTGTGCAGCGGCGGCGGTGGTGAGTGCACGTACGTCATATCGAGACTCGAGGATGGCGGCGCGTTCTGGGTGTCGCTCGGTGAAGAACAGCTCGTTGGGCGTGCGACCGGCGCGCAACAGCCCGGAGAGCAGCGCCTCGCCCATCTTTCCCGCGCCGAGGATTGCCACCGTCTCGTTCATCGTCGCCTTCCGAATTCCGATGTCATGACTTGGTCGCCACCGCGCGGAGGAAGAACGCGACGTTCGCTGGCCGCTCAGCGAGTCGCCGCATCAGGTAGCCATACCACTCGGTGCCATAGGGAACATAGACGCGGACCTGATTGCCCTCGCCGGCGAGGCGGCGTTGCTCGTCCGGACGTACGCCGTAGAGCATTTGGTACTCGAAAGAGTCGCGGCGGCGGTGATACTCGACCGCGAGGGCCCGGGCAAGCTCAACCAGCCGCGGATCATGTGTTGCCACCATCGGGTAGCCGCGGCCGGCCATGAGCACACCCAGGCATCGAGCAAAGGAGAAGTCCACGTCGTCCCGACGCCGGAATGCGACGCCATCAGGCTCGTCGTAGGCGCCCTTGCAGAGTCGAACGCGCGACCCAGATTGGGCGAGGGCGTGGCAGTCGGCCTCGGAGCGTCTGAGGTAGGCCTGCAGGACCGCGCCGGTCGTCGGGAAGTCGCTGCGCAACGCACCGAGGACACGGAGCGTGGAGTCCGTTGTCGTGTGGTCTTCCATGTCGAGGGTGACCGTCGTACCCGCGCTTGCTGCCGCATCGCAGATCGTGCGAGCGTTGTCGAGAGCCAGTTGCTCGTCGAGCCGCTGCCCCACCGCCGACAACTTCACCGACACCTCGGCACCACTGGTCAGGCCTTCGTCGGCCAACCGGGACAGCAACGTGAGGTAGGCCTTCGTCGCGGCTTCCGCCTGGCCGGCGTCGGTCGTGTCCTCACCCAGGTGGTCCAGTGAGACGTGCAGGCCGGCGCCGACGAGCTCGCGCGTCACCTGCACGGCGTCTTCCACGGTCTCACCGGCCACGAAGCGACGCACAACCGAGCGGCTGATGGGCGCCGTACTGACCGTCCGTTTGATCAGGTTGGACCGCGAGGCGGCGAGAATCGGCCGACGGAGCACACCGATCAGATTAGGGCGTACGGCGGCGGAGGGTGGCCGCTCCGAGCCCCAACGCGAGCACGGCCGCGCCGGCGATGATCCCGATGTCACGGGCGAACTCACCGTCGATGACGCCCGCTTGGACATGAGCCATCGCCTCGACGGCGTACGTGAGCGGAAACACCGTGGAGAGCCATCGGAGAACGTCGCCCATGTCGTCGCGCGGGACGAACAACCCACACAGCAACAACTGCGGCAGCACGAATGCCGGCAGGAACTGAACAGCTTGGAACTCCGTTGCCGCGAACGCGCTGACGAACAACCCGAGCGCCATCCCGAGCAGGCCGGCCAGGATCGCGACGACGATGACCCAGATGGCACTACCTCCGACGTCGAGGCCGAGAAGCCCGAGCGTGAGGCCACTCGCGAGCAACGACTGCAGGGCTGCGAGCAGTCCGAACGCCAGCGCGTAACCACTGAGCAGGTCGAGCTTCGCGATCGGCATCGTCAGGAGTCGCTCCAGTGTGCCGGTCGTACGTTCCCGCAATGTCGCGACCGACGTCACCACGAACATGACGGTGAACGGAAAGATGCCGAGCGTCGCCGCACCGACGCGCTGGAAGGTGGCGGGCTGTGCGTCAAAGACGTAGCGCATGAGCACGAGGAGGAGGCACGGGACGAACAACATGAGCGCCACCGTGCGCGGGTCGTGACGCAGCTGGGAGAGCACACGACGCGCGGTTGCTAGTGCTAGCCGAGGAGTCATCCAACGGGTTCCTGCACGAGTTGGAGAAACGCATCGGCGAGGTCGTGTACGCCGGTGCGGGTGCGTAACTCATCCGGAGTCGTGTCCGCGATCACGACGCCTTCCCGCATCAGGAGGAGCCGGTCACATCGAGCCGCTTCTTCCATGACATGACTGGACACCAGCAATGTGGTGCCTGCACGCGCGAGGCGGTGGAACAGTTGCCACAAGTCCTGCCGTAAGACCGGATCAAGGCCGACCGTCGGCTCGTCGAGCACGAGCAGCTCGGGTCGCCCCAACAACGCTGTGGCCAATGACACGCGAGCGCTCTCGCCCCCCGAGAGCCGGCCGACAAGCCGGTCGGCTCGGTTGGTCAGATCAACCTCGCGCAGCACGTCGTCGATGCGTTCGTCCGCGGCCCCGATGACCGCCGCGAAGTACTGGAGGTTCTGCCGCACGGTGAGGTCTGCATACACCGACGGCGCTTGCGTGACATAGCCGACGCGGTGGCGCAACGCCGCCGTCCCAGCGGGCTCGCCGAGCACGGTCACCGCACCTCCGGCGACGATCTGCACGCCGACGATGGAGCGAATGAGGGTTGTCTTGCCGCATCCGGAAGGTCCCAGCAGCCCCGTGACGCTCCCCACCGCCAGCCTGAATGACACGTCGGGCAACACGACGTTCCCGCGACGAACGACGCGCAGGTGCTCGACCTCGACAGCCGACACTGCGTTCGACTCCGGCTCCCGGCTCATGCGCGGTCCCGGGCCACGACGAGGCGAACCTCGAACGGTTCGGTGATGACGCCGTCCGGAAACGCGTCGAGGATCGAGGCTCGCTCCGCCTCGAGGTATTCGCGCAACCGCTCTCCAATCGCTGCGACGTAGGACTTCGACGTCTGCCAGGTGATGAACGCATCGATGCGGATCGTGCGGGACCAATGCGTTGTGAAGACCTCGACATGTTCGAAGTAGGGAGTGAACGGATCCTGCATCGGCGGCTCGCGGTAGTCACGCGTATAGCCCGGGCTCATCGCTTCGAGCCGGTTCTGCTGGTCCTCGTACCACCGCTCGCCATCGGCGCGCACGTTGTTCCACCAAACCGCGAGCGCCCCACCCCGGCGGAGCACACGCTTCACCTCGAGCGGGCCGCGTTCGGGGTGCACCCAGTGCCACGCCTGCGCGGCACAGACGAGGTCGACAGCGCCGCCGCGCACGGGCAGCTGTTCGGCGCGTGCGAGTACGGCGGGCTGCTCAGGCAGCCGTTGCCGTAGCCGCCGCAACATGCCTGGGCCGATGTCGACCGCGAGCACGCGCGCGCCACGGTCTCGCAGGCCGGTTGTAGCGATACCCGTCCCGGCGCCGACCTCCACGACGCATGCATCGTGGAGCGGAACGGCCAGTCGCTCGATCGCGTCGTACAAGTCATCCGGGTACGACGGGCGGGCCGCGTCGTACGCATCGGCAAGCGGGTCGAAGACCGAACCCGCCGGGCTCATGACGGGCGACGGGCGAGCACCACGTGACAGTGCACCTGCTCGCGAAGTGTCTCGTTGTCCTCGAACGCACTACGCAGGTCGGCCTGGAAGCTCGGCAGGTCATCGCGCAGTGCGAGTACGGGCGAGTGGGTGGATAGGTGCCCGATGTGCTCGTCGACGGTGACGGTGCGGGTGCTGTGCACGGAGCATGTCTCGAGATCGACGAAGCCCGCCTGGGGCAGCACCTGGGTCTCGTCGGCGACCTCAGGGGTCGGCGTCACCAGGGGAAGCTCGCCCACACACCACTTCGTATAGACCTCGCGCTCCCGCCGATCCAGCTCTTCGTCACCGTCGATGCCGCCGAAGGACCACCAGATGGCGAGCGTGCCGCCCGGCCGAAGCACCCGAAACGCCTCGTCCCCTCTGCGGTCGCGACTGAGCCAGTGCCAGGCGGTCGCGCAGGTCACCACGTCGAAGGCCTCGTTGCGGAAGGGAAGCGACTCGCCACGCGCCTGCACGACGGGCTGCCCCGACGTGCGGTCGCGCAGAACGCGGAGCATCTCTGCACCGAGGTCAGTCGCGACGACCTGAGACCCGCGGCCGCGAAGTGCACGCGTGGCGATGCCCGTGCCGGCCGCGACGTCCAGGGTGACCGCGCGGTCGAGCCCACCGGCGTACCGGTCGATCCGGTCGAACAGCTCGTCGGGATAGGACGGGCGGTACGCGTCGTAGCCAGCAGCTACCGGGTCGAAGGCGGTTCGCGACGGCCCGGTCATTCCGCAGCGACGTCGGCCGGTCGTCGCGTGAGCTCGGGCGCAGCGAGGTTGAGCCGCGTGAACGCGAGCGCCTCGGCGAGGTCTGCTTCCCGTTCGGCGCGGCCCTCGACCCGGCGGGTGTTCACCTCGACCACGATCAAGCCGTCGAACCCGGTTGCGGCCAGGCGTTCGAGCAGCTCGGCGCACGGCTGGTCGCCACGACCTGGAACCAGATGCTCGTCGCGGTTGGAGCCCGACCCGTCCGCGATATGAACGTGCGCGAGCCGGCCTTCCATCGCGTCGTGCATCAGCAACGCGTCCGATCGCGACACGGATGTATGTGACAAGTCGAGCGTGAAGTGGCGGTAGTCCTCGGTCACGACGTCCCAGTCGGGTGTGTACGGCGTGATCTCGCGGCTGCCCGCACGAAGCGGGAACATGTTTTCCACCGCGAAGCGAATGTCGGTCTCGTCCGCCATCCGATGGATGCCCTCCACGAACTCACGTGCGTAGTCGCGCTGCCACCGAAAGGGGGGATGCACCACCACAGTTCCGGCGCTCAACTCTTCTGCGACCTCCCGGGCCCGGACGAGCTTGGCCCATGGATCGGTGCCCCAGACGCGTTGTGTGATCAGCAGGCAAGGCGCGTGCACGGCGACGATCGGCACCTGGTGGTAGTCCGACAACCGGCGAAGCGCGTCGGGATCCTGGCTCACCGGGTCGGTCCAGACCATGACTTCGACGCCGTCGAAGCCGAGCCGCGAGGCGAGCTCGAAGGCCGAAGCTGTGGACTCGGGATAAACCGACGCCGTCGACAACGCGACCTTCGCCTCAGGCACACGGACCACAGCGGACACGCACCGATGCTAGTGCCCGAATGAATGTCCCTTTCACTCCGGAAAACGCGGGGTAAGACACTTCGATCTCGAACAAGACGCGCGCACGGCGTGCACCCATCCGCGACACGATGGAACGTAGGCTGTGCCGATGCCTGAGGTATCGCTCGACTTCGCACGAACGTGGATCGAGTTCGTTGACCCCGCGGACGAAGATCAGGTCTTTCGGTGCGACCTGACCTGGCTCACGTCGCGCTGGCAGTGCATCTTCGGCGCCGGCTGCCAGGGCATCCAAGACGGGCGCGCGTCCGACGGGTGTTGCTCACTCGGCGCGCATTTCTCCGACCGTGATGACGAAAAGCGGGTGCGGAAGTACGCCGAGAAGCTCACCGAAGCAGACTGGCAGTTCGCCAAGATCGGCCGCAGGAAGGGCATCACCGAGCGTGAGGACGGCGCCCGGCGTACCCGCCTCGTCGACGGAGCTTGCCTGTTCCTCAACCGGCCGGGGTTTCCGGCCGGCGCCGGCTGCGCCCTGCACGCCTACGCTCTGCGCACCGGCAAGCACCCGCTGAAGACGAAGCCCGACGTGTGCTGGCAGCTGCCGATCCGGCGTACCTATGACCACGTGACGCGCCCGGACGACACCCAGGTGCTCCTCATCACGATCGGTGAGTACGACCGCCGCGGCTGGGGGCCCGGCGGCCACGACCTGCACTGGTGGTGCACGAACGCGACCGAGGCGCACTCAGCTGCCGACCCGGTGTACGTCAGCTACAAGGACGAGCTGATCGAGCTCATGGGCAAGAAGGCGTACCGCGAACTCGTACGGCACTGCGAAGAACGTCTCGGCGTCGTGGACGAAGCGCCGGCCAATGGTCACGTACGGCGCGGCGACCGCGCCCTGCTTCCGCTGTTGGTCGCGCCGCACCCTGCCGACTCGGCATAGGGCAGGCCCAAGCCCGGGCCCGAGCGCTCCGACGTCGACTGTCGGTGGTCCTCCCTACCGTCGCCGGCATGGCGAAGGCGAGTCTGAAAGAGCGCCCGGCGTACCGCTGCGGCGAGTGCGGCCTTGCGGTGCCGCAGTGGGTCGGTCGGTGTCCGGAGTGCCAGGCATGGGGGTCGGTCGCCGAAGTTGGCGCACCGAGGCTGGTGCCGGTCGCCCGGCCGGTCTCTGCAGCGGCGCAACCGATCGCAGCAGTGAGCGCGACCGCGGCCCGGGCCCGTCCGACCGGCATCAGCGAGCTCGACCGTGTGCTCGGAGGCGGCCTGGTTCCGGGTGCGGTGGCGCTGCTCGCGGGCGAGCCGGGCGTCGGCAAGTCGACCCTGCTGCTGGAAGTGGCCGCTGGCGCCGCCGGCGCCGAGCGGCCGAGTCTCGTCGTCACTGGCGAGGAGTCCGCGGCTCAGGTGCGACTGCGCGCAGATCGCATCGGCGCCCTGAGCCCGCACGTCTACCTCGCCGCCGAGAACGACCTCGGCGCCCTGGTCAGTCATGTGGACAACGTGAAGCCGGGCCTCCTGGTCGTCGACTCGGTGCAAGCCGTCAGCGCCGCCGAGGCTGATGGCGCAGCCGGGGGGGTCACCCAGGTGCGCGAAGTCGCCGGTGCGCTGATTCGGCTCGCCAAGGAGCGCGACCTCGCGACTGTGCTCGTGGGCCACGTGACCAAGGACGGGCAGATCGCCGGGCCGCGCATGCTCGAGCATCTCGTCGATGTCGTCCTGCAGTTCGAAGGCGACCGGCACTCACGGCTACGGATGATCCGGGCGGTGAAGAACCGCTACGGACCGACCGACGAGGTCGGTTGCTTCGACATCACCGACGCAGGCATCACAGCGCTGCCCGATCCCTCCGGCCTATTTCTCTGCCACCGCGGCGAACCCGTCTCGGGCACTTGTGTGACCGTGACCCTCGAAGGACGCCGTCCCCTGGTCGCCGAAGTGCAAGCTCTTGTTGGTACGACGGAACTGCCGATGGCGCGGCGCGCCTGCTCGGGGCTCGACAACGCGCGCGTCGCGATGGTGCTCGCCGTCTGCGAGCGACGGGCCGGGATCCGGTTGGCGCGCCAGGACGTGTTCGCCGCGACGGTCGGCGGCGTACGACTCGCCGAACCGGCAACCGATCTCGCCGTTGCGCTTGCCATCGCCGGTGCGGCAACCGACCGAGCGGTGCCCCCTGACCTCATCGCTGTCGGCGAGGTCGGGCTGGCCGGCGACGTGCGACCGGTGCGTGGTGTCGCACGACGGCTCGCAGAGGCGTCGCGACTCGGCTTTCGGCGCGCACTGGTTCCGGACGAGGCAGGTCCAATTTCGTCGGAGCTCAAGGTCGTGACCGTTGCTGACGTTTCGTCGGCGATCCGTGCAGGCCTGGTTTCTCGTTAGACTGCGACGCTCGAAACACCATCTCCGGAATCTCCGGGAGCGTTGTGACACCAGCGGAGAACGCTGACCCGCTTCGAACGACCCTCGCCGCGGTTGCGCCGGGCACCGCGCTGCGCGACGGGCTCGAGCGCATCCTGCGCGGCAACACCGGCGGCCTCATCGTTCTTGGCTTCGACCGTAACGTCGAGGCGCTGTGCAGCGGCGGCTTCCCGATGGACGTCGAGTTCACCGCAACGAAGCTGCGTGAGCTGGCAAAGATGGACGGCGCCATCGTCGTTGACGACTCGCTGACACGGATCCTGCGCGCCAACGTTCAGCTCGTCCCTGATCCGAGCATCCCGACGGAGGAGTCCGGCATTCGCCATCGCACGGCGGAGCGGGTGTCGCGGCAGACCGGCTACCCGGTCATCTCGGTCAGCCAGTCCATGCGCATCATCGGGCTCTACGTCGACGGCCGCCGCTATGTGCTCGACAACTCTGCCGCGATCCTGTCCCGGGCGAACCAGGCGCTCGCCACGCTGGAGCGTTACAAACTGCGGCTCGACGAGGTCTCCGGCACGCTTTCCGCACTCGAGATCGAAGACCTCGTGACGGTCCGCGACGCTGCTGCGGTGGCGCAGCGGCTGGAGATGGTGCGGCGGATCGCGAGCGAGATCGAGGGCTACGTCGTCGAGCTGGGCACGGACGGACGCCTGTTGGCGCTTCAGCTCGAAGAACTGATGGCGGGCGTGGAGCAAGAACGTGAGCTCGTCGTTCGCGACTACATGCCATCTGGTGGCGGCCGCCGAGCGCGCCGGGTCGACGCCGTACTCAGTCGCCTCGACGACCTGAGCCCGGCCGACCTGCTCGACTTGTCCGCCGTCGCTCAGGTGCTCGGCTACCCCGCGACCGCTGAGGCCCTCGACGTCGCCGTGAGTCCACGCGGATATCGGTTGCTCGCGAAAGTGCCGCGAATCCCGGCAACAGTGGTCGACCGCCTGGTCGAGCACTTCGGTGGTTTGCAGAAACTCCTCGCAGCCAGCATCGACGACCTGCAGATCGTCGAAGGCGTGGGCGAGTCACGCGCAAGGAGTGTGCGTGAAGGACTATCTCGCCTTGCCGAGTCCTCGATTCTCGAACGCTACGTCTGAGCCGGTCCCACGACATGACAACCTCGCACGACATGCTCCGCCGCAACGTCACGTTCGTCGTCGGCAGCCTTGTCTGCATGGTCGCTGGCGCTGCGGTGTTCGCGGTTGTCGCGCACGACTCGTGGAATACCTGGCTGCTCGTCTGGGGGCTCGCGATCGGCGTCACGGGCGCACTGCAAAGCGAGCTGATGATCGGCTTTGCGCGCCGGGTCACGGCCGGCACGCCAACGGCGTCATCGACCGAGGATCACATCAAGTTGCGGCGCCGGATCAACAACGCTGCAATGCTCGCGCTGGGCCTCTCGGTGGGCCTGCTCGCCGCGGCCGCGGATCTGGTCTGGTTCGACTTGGCCGTGACCGTGCTGGCGCTCGCCGTATGGATTCCGACGAGCCTGCTCGCGATCGGCGTCGTACGCCGATCCCGGCGTACCGCGTTAGGCAGCTAGCTCGAGCATCCGGCGCAAGTCGACGAGCAGCACCGGCCTGTCGGTCGCGATGTCGTGCAATACCTCGACGACGTATGCCGGAAGCGCAGCCGGTACCCCGGCCTCGGCCCTCGGCCGTAGCTCGGTCACGTCGCGCACCGCAACGACGCCGTCGACCGCGACACCGATCGCGTCCTCGCCCTCGGCGAGAACAAGCACGTCGCCGCGGCTCGCGCCCACGCCGCGGAGGTCCATCACAGGAAGCGGTGCACCGCGCAGCTCGACGACGCCGGCCATCGGCGCGGTCATTCCCGGCAGCGATACGAGCCCGTCCAGGCGCAGCACCTCACGGATGCCGTCGAGTGCCGCGGCGAACTCACGCTCACCGATGCGGAACGTCACGTACCCATGAACCGTCGTCGTGTGCACGACTGTCATCGCTCAGCCTCCATGTCGCTCAGCCCGGTCCGCGAGCTGCGTGCACAGTTCGGCGAGCTCTGCGGCGCTTCGTCCGCCCAACTCGTCCGCTGCGACGTCGCCGGGCATGCGCTGTAACAACTCGGCGGCGGCGCGGTACGAGCGCGCCGCGGCGGTCGACTCACCGAGACGGGCGAGGGCACCGGCCAGCATGAAGTGCGCGAAGCCGAGGCCCGGGTCGAGGTAGATCGCTTTGCGCAGGTCAACAAGTGCCTCACTGTCGCGGCCG
>JBJMHR010000031.1:0-34116 GCA_045807285.1 Actinomycetes bacterium | reverse complement strand
CTGCTGCGGCCGGGCCGCTTCGACCGGCAGATCGTCGTCGACCGGCCCGACCTCGAAGGTCGCAAGGGCATCCTGCGCGTGCATGCGCGCGGCAAGCCGCTCGGCCCTGACGTCGACCTCGACGTCATTGCCCGTCGTACGCCGGGCTTCACCGGCGCCGACCTCGCGAACGTCATCAACGAGGCGGCCTTGCTGACGGCGCGCAGCAACCAGAAGCAGATCACGCTCGCGACGCTCGAAGAGAGCATCGACCGCGTCATGGCTGGCCCGGAACGCAAGTCTCGGATCATGAGCGAGAAAGAGAAGAAGGTCACGGCGTACCACGAGGGCGGTCACGCGCTCGTCGCGCACGCGATGTCCAACCTCGACCCGGTGCACAAGGTGTCGATCGTGTCGCGTGGGCGTTCGCTCGGGCACACGCTCGTGCTGCCGACCGAGGACCGTTACACGCAGACGCGGTCCGAGCTGGTCGACATGATTGCTTACATGCTCGGTGGTCGCTCCGCCGAGGAGTTGGTCTTCCACGAGCCGACTACGGGTGCCGGCAACGACATCGAGAAGGCAAGTGCGCTGGCCCGAGCGATGGTCACTGAATACGGCATGAGCGACAAGCTCGGCGCGCTGAAGTTCGGCAGCAACCACAACGAGCCGTTCCTCGGTCGCGACATGGGTCACCAGCGCGACTATTCAGAAGCCGTCGCCGCGCAGATCGACAGCGAGGTGCGCGCACTCATCGAGTCGGCGCACGACGAGGCGTGGGAGATCCTCGTCGAGTACCGCGACGTCCTTGACGACCTCGTGCTGAAGCTGATCGACAAGGAGACGCTCACCCGCGACGAGGTCTTCGAGATCTTCAAGCCCGTGAAGAAGCGGCGCAGTCGTGGCACGTACGTCGGCGTCAACGGCAAGCGCAAGCCGTCCAGCAAGCCACCGGTGCTCACGCCGGCCGAGCTGGCGACGATGGGGTCCAAGGACGTCAAGGACCTGGCGCAACCCAACGGTTCGGCGAACGGTCGCGCGCGAGGGAACGGGCGCGCCACCGGTCGAGCGGCGACAGGCCGAGCGGCGACCGGACGGTCGAGCGCTGGTGCAGCGCGTCGTACGACGACGCAGCGCCGGGGCACCACCCCTCGCGGCTAATAACGTGCATGGCTGACGACCCGTCGGGTTCGAATTTCGACCTGCCGCGGATCGAGCGGGCCGTTCGGGAGATCCTCGAAGCGATCGGCGAGGATCCCGAACGTGAAGGCTTACGGGCCACGCCGCGGCGGGTGGCACGCGCGTTCGAAGAGTCGTTCGCGGGCCTGCACCAGAACGCCGAGGACATCGTCAACGTCGTCTTCGACGAGAACCACGACGAGTTGGTGCTGGTCAAAGACATCGAGGTAGCGAGCACCTGTGAGCACCACCTCGTGCCGTTCCATGGCGTGGCGCACGTCGGCTACATACCGAACGAGAGCGGACAGATCACCGGCCTGTCCAAGATCGCGCGAGTCGTCGACGTCTTCGCGCGGCGCCCCCAGGTCCAGGAGCGGTTGACGACGCAGATCGCGGACGCGCTCGAGTCGAGCCTCAAACCGCGCGGCGTCATCGTCGTGGTCGAGTGTGAGCACCTGTGCATGTCGTACCGCGGCGTCCGCAAACCCGGCTCGAAGACGATTACCAGCGCCGTGCGCGGCAGCTTCCGCGACAACGCCTCGACCCGATCCGAAGCGATGAGCCTGATCCTCGGCCGCTGACCGGTGAGTGCGCGTGTCGCCTGAATAGGCTGGCCGCATGCTGCCCTCCTATGAGGTGGCCGGGCTCCCGGCCTCTGGGCGCACGGTGCTGATGGGCGTCCTGAACGTCACGCCGGACTCTTTCTCCGACGGCGGCAACTACCTCGACGGAGCCGCGGCGATCGCCCGTGGTTTCGCGCTCGCAACGCAGGGCGCCGACCTCGTCGACGTGGGCGGAGAGTCGACCCGGCCGGGCGCCGAGCGCGTCGACCAGGACACCGAGCTCGACCGCGTCGTACCGGTCGTCCGCGCGCTGGCGGAGGGCGGCGTCGCGGTCAGCATCGACACGATGCGCGCCGTGGTTGCCGAGGCAGCGCTCGATGCGGGCGCGGTTATGGTCAACGACGTCAGCGGTGGCACTGCCGATCCGTCAATGACGAAGGTCGTTGCGGCGGCTGAGGTGCCGTACGTCATCGTGCACTCGCGCGGGCCGAGCGTCGATATGCAGACGCGTGCGGAGTACGCCGATGTTGTGAGCGAGGTCTGCGCTGAGCTCTCGGCGCGCGCCGAGGCGGCCGTCGAGGCCGGTATCGAACGATCTCGGATCGTCCTCGATCCTGGACTCGGGTTTGCCAAGAGGGCCGAGCACAACTGGGCATTGCTTGCCGGCTTGAGCGCGGTCGATGCGCTCGGGTTTCCGCAACTTGTTGGCGCATCGCGAAAGGGCTTTCTTGGCCGGCTGCTCGCCGACCCGGACGGGACCCCGCGGCCGGTCACCCAACGCGATGACGCAACGACCGCGTTAACGGCCTACCTCGCGGTCACCGGAGTTTGGGGGGTCCGTGTGCACGCCGTGGGCGCTTCAGCTGACGCGATCGCCGTCGTGTCCGAGTTGACACGCGCGCAGCGGACGCCGTCGTGACGAACACCGCTACACAGGCCGTGGAGGCAGCCAACGCTGAGTTGTACGCAGCCTTCGAGGCCGGTGACATCGACCGCATGTCGGCGTTGTGGGCCGACAGCGACGACGTTGCGTGCATCCACCCAGGTGGCCCGATCTTGCGCGGCCGAAGCGTTGTCCTGCGGTCGTGGTCGATCATCATGGCGAACACGTCGTACATCCAGTTCTTCCTCACCGATCTGGAGATCGGCATCGCCGGCGACGTCGCGGTCGTGACGTGTTCGGAGAACATCCTGACGGCAGGGGCCGAAGATGAGGATGCCGGCTCGTTCACGCATCCCGGCCGCGTGGTTGCGACGAATGTGTTTCAGCGGGTTGGCGATCGATGGCGGTTGCTGCTCCATCACGGCTCGCCCGTCATCTCCCCTGCGGACGTCTCGGATGAGTGACACCCTCGCGTTACGCGGTTTGCGGGTGCGTGGTTACCACGGCGTCCTGCCGGAGGAGCGTCAAGACGGTCAGGTGTTCGTGGTCGACGCTGTGCTGCATGTCGAGACGCGGCGGGCTGCTGCGAGCGACGACTTGCATCAGACAGTCGACTACGCCGTGCTGGCGAACCGGCTGGCGGCGATCGTGGGCGGTGAGCCGGTGAATCTGATCGAGACGCTCGCGGACCGGCTCGCCAGCTGTTGCCTGGAAGATGAGCGGGTGGAGCGGGTCGAGCTCACGGTTCACAAGCCGGATGCTCCGGTCGAATGGGACGTAGACGACGTGACGGTCACGGTCGAACGGACTCGTCCGTGACCGAACCAGTCAAAGTCGTCTTCTCGCTCGGCTCCAATCTCGGCGATCGGCTGGCGCACCTGAGGGGCGCCGCGTCGGCTGCTGGTGAGGTCGACCAGCTCACCGACCTCATCTGCTCGCCGGTCTACGAGACCGAGCCCGTCGGCGGCCCGCGGCAAGACTCCTTCCTCAACGCCGTGCTGATCGCAAAGACGACGCTCACCCCGCACGCTGTGCTCGCGCTGGCACGGGGTTGGGAAGGACTCGCCGGTCGCGTTCGTACCGAACGCTGGGGTCCGCGCACTTTGGACGTCGACGTCATCGTCGTCGGTGACGCACGCGGGCACGACGACGAGCTGACGTTGCCGCATCCGCGCGCACACGAACGCGCGTTCGTCCTTGCGCCATGGCATGACGTCGACCCTGAGGCGGTGCTGCCCGGCCGGGGCCTCGTCATCGATCTGCTTGCCGATCTGCACTGGGCCGGCGTCGTACGACGCGACGACCTGGAGCTGTGCGAGACCGCGACGTGAAACCGACCCGTCTCGGTGTGCTGGTTGCCTGGGCCCTTGTTGCTGGCGCGGTGTCCTATCTCGTCATCCGCGAGGTATACGCCTCGCTGCCGCGGCTGCCGACCCTCGCGCCGGCGAGTCTCGGGCTCATCGCACTGGTCGAGGGCATCCTCGCGTTCGGGACCCGCAACCGCTTGCTCGGTCGTCCCGGCACACGGCCGGTGGAACCGATCCTCGTCGCGAGGTACGCCGCGCTGGCGAAGGCGAGTTCGATCGTCGGTGCACTTGCGCTGGGAGCGTACGCCGGCGTGCTGGTCTACGTGCTGCCGTTGCGTGATGCGGCGCAACCACGCGACGACGCAATCGTTGCGGGCTTCGGGGCTGCGGCCGGGCTCGCCCTCGTCATCACGGCGTACGCGCTGGAGCGGGTCTGTCGCGTCAAACCCCCGCGCGACTCTCCGCCGCAGCCGGATCAGCAAGAAGAGTCGTCTGCGACCTGACATCTATGCTGCGGCCATGCGTACGCGCTTTGACGGCACCGTCTCATGAGTGACGTCACCCGTGCCGACCTCGAGCAACTGTCGACCGAAGAGCTGCGGAAGCGCGCTTTCCACCACGCCGAGCATCATGCTGATGTCGGATTCTTCTGGGACCTTGCCCGCCACATGCCCGGTTCGGCGGACTTGCAGAACGAGGACGGATCGCTCGGTTCCGTCGGCTACAGCCTCTCCGAGGTGATCGAGATCGTGCGGCAGCTGATGGGCAAGGACCTGGGCGCAAGCGAACCGCTGCTGCGCGCGCGCTTCATGGAATATCTCGCCGCGGCGGAGTGAGCTAAGACACCACTGGTTCGCCGGCCGTCTCGAGCACGACGTCCTCGGCCCGAGCGCCCTCCGCCTCGGCCTCGACGGACCGGCGCAACGCAGCATGCAGCGACGAGGGCGTGAGTACGCCGACGAACCGTTCGCCGTCGAGTACGGCGACCCAGCCGGCGTCCTGCTGGAGCATCTCGCCGAAGGCGGTTTTGAGGCTCGCGTTCATTGGCACCCAGGCGTCCATCCGCCGGCCCCGGCTGTAGACGTCGCCGTCGCCGTCCGCGTTCTCGCGCGCGATCCACCCATGCAGCTTCCCCTGCGCGTCGAGTACGACGGCCCACCGCGCTCCGGCCGCGTCGAGTGCCGCACGCGCCGAGGCGAGGCTGTCGGTGACCGAGACCACAGGTGGATGCACCAGGTCGCTGGCCGACACACGTGTCACCGACAGCCGCTTCAGCCCGCGGTCGGCGCCGACGAACTCCGCGACGAACTCGTTGGCGGGGTTGCCCAGGATCGCCGCTGGAGTGTCGTACTGCTGGAGCTTGCCACCTTGGCGCAGGACCGCAATGCGGTCGCCCAGCCGGACCGCTTCCTCGATGTCGTGCGTCACAAAGACAACGGTCTTGCGAACCTCGCTCTGCAAGCGAAGGAACTCGAGCTGCAAGCGGTCCCGGGCGATCGGGTCGACAGCACCGAACGGCTCGTCCATGAGCAAGACCGGCGGGTCCGCGGCGAGCGCGCGCGCGACGCCGACGCGCTGTCGCTGGCCGCCAGACAGCTCGTGGGGATAGCGGCGCCCGTGCACTGCTGGGTCGAGGCCGACGAGCTCGAGCAGTTCTGCGACGCGTTTCTTGGTACGCGTGCGGTCCCAACCCAAGAGCGATGGGATCGTCGCGACGTTGTCGTTGATCGTGCGGTGCGGAAACAACCCCACCTGTTGGATCACGTAGCCGATGCGGCGACGCAGCTGCACCGGGTCGGCCTTCGTGACGTCGACGCCATCGAGCACGATGCGTCCGCTTGAAGGCTCCACCAACCGGTTGATCATCTTCATCGTCGTCGTCTTGCCGCAGCCCGAAGGTCCAACGAGCATCGCGAGCTCGCCGGCTCCGACCTCGAGACTCAGTTCGTCGACAGCGACCGTGCCGTCGGCATAGCGCTTCGTCAGCCGCTCCAGGGCGATCATCGACCCGGAGGTACGGTCCACGGATGATCCCTCCCGCCGGCGGTGATTGCCTCGAGCGAAACGCCTGGATCTGCGGAAAATATCTCACGACACGCAAGCATCAGATCTTCGCTGACCTACATCAGCACATCGACCTCGTCATCGTTTCCGTGCTGGTTGGTCTTGTCATCGCGGTGCCGCTGGCGCTGCTTGTTCGTCGATGGCGGCGGGCCGAAGGCACTGTCATGGGTACGACGAGCGCTCTTTACAGCGTGCCGTCGCTCGCGTTGTTCGCGATTTTCGTGCCGATCACGGGCCTGACGACGCGGACCGTCCAGATCGGGCTGATCGTCTACACGCTGGTCATCCTTGTTCGCAACACGCTGGCTGGGCTGGACGGCGTGCCTCCGGACGTCATCGAGGCGGCCCGAGGCATGGGCTATGGCCGCCTTCGCTTGTTTGCTGGCGTGGAGCTGCCACTTGCGTTGCCATCAATCATCGGTGGCGTTCGGATCGCGACGGTGTCAACGGTGGCGTTGGCCACCGTTGGTGCTGTGATCGGTCACGGCGGTCTCGGCAACGAGCTCGCGGATGCGATCGGGAGCAACTTCAAAGCGGAGGCGCTGGTTGCCTCGGTTTTGTGTGTGGCGCTTGCGTTGCTTGCGGACGCCTTGTTGCTCGGTGTCGAACGGCTGCTGACTCCCTGGCGGCGTCGCCGGACGACCTCATGAGCGACCTCCGTGACCTCATCAGCTATCTGCGCATCTGGCACAACTGGACCGGTCCCGATGGCCTGTTCCAACGCGTTATCGAACATCTCGGTTACAGCGGCGCGGCGCTCGCCATCGCGGTGGCAATCGGTCTGCCACTCGGCGTATGGCTCGGTCATCACAAGCGTGGCGGCGCTGTCGCGATCAACGCCACCAACGTCGGGCGTGCGGTGCCGACCCTCGCCGTACTGGTCCTGCTCTTCGTCATTCTCGGCGACCATCGCACGCGGGAGACCGTGCTCGCCCTCACGCTGTTCGCGCTGGCCCCCATCGTCACTAACGCCTACATCGGTGTGCGCGACGTCGACGCCGAGGTCATCGAGGCCGCGCGCGGCATGGGCTTGTCCGGCTGGCAGGTTCTCCGCCGTGTCGAGCTGCCGCTGGCTGTCGGCCTCCTGATGGCCGGCGTGCGGATCGCCGTTGTTCAGGTGGTCGCGACGGCAACCATTGCCGCGTATATCGGAGCCGGCGGACTAGGCCGCCCGATCCTCGACGGCCTTCCCCAACATGACTACGGCCAGGTGCTCGCCGGCGCCGCGCTCGTCGTCGTGATGGCGCTCGTGTTCGACGTCGCGCTCGGTGTGTTGCAGCGCCGGCTGGATCCGCTGCGCCGCACATCCGGCACTGCTGCGGCCGACCCGCTCGGGGCGTCCATGGTCTCAACGAGAACCCTGGGATAGCGTTTCGCGTGTTACGGGGCGCCCAAGTGGTGGCCCACCGGACACGCGTGCCGACGAGGTCGGCGCGGGACACAGAAGGCGGGCACAGATGCGCGCTCGGTCAGCAGTTCTCCTCGTTATCGCAGCCGTCGCGGCGTTCGCCACCGCATGCAGCTCGTCCGGCGGTTCGTCCGCCAGTGGTGGAAGCACCGCGTCGGGCAGCGTGCCGGTGGCATCCGCCGGCTTCACGGAGAGCCGAGTCCTCGCGCAGATGTACTCCGCCCTGCTCAAGAAAGCCGGGTTCTCGTCGTCGGTCACTGACGTCTCATCCAGCGAGATCTTTCAGTCGTCGCTGGAGAAGGGCACCATCGTCGTCGTTCCGGAGTACGTCGCGACCTACGCCGACCAGCTCAACAAGCTCATCCACGGCGCCTCGGCACCCTCAGTGGCCTCGCCGTCCCTGCCCGCGTCGCTGGCGGCCCTGAAGTCGCTCGCGCAGCAGAAGGGGCTGTCGGTGCTGCAGCCCGCTAAGGCGGTCGACCAGAACGCGTTCGCCGTGAGCAAGTCGTTTGCATCGGCGCACAACCTGACGACCCTGTCCGATCTCGGCAAGTCCGGTGTATCGGTGACGATCGCGGCTGGCGCGGAGTGCAAGACGCGGCCTTTCTGCCAGCCAGGTCTGGAGCGCACTTACGGGATCAAGGTGAAGAAGATCGACCCGCTCGGCGTCGACACGACGCAGTCGAAGACCGCGGTCAAGAACGGCAAGGACCAGCTCGCGCTCGTCCTCACCACCGATGCGACCGTGCCGGACTTCGGCCTCGTCACACTCGTCGATGACAAGCATCTGCAGAACGCGGACTATCTCGTGCCCGTCGTCAACGCGAAGGCGTTGCAGGCCCACCCGCAGATCGCCACCGCGTTGAACCCGCTCGCGAGTGTGCTGACGACGCTCGACCTTGCGCAGATGGACAAGAAGGTCGACAGCGAGCGCCAGCAGCCAGCAGACGTGGCGAAGGCCTATCTGCAGAGCAAAGGCCTGCTCTAGTACCACCCGCCCGGAGGCAGCTGCTCTCCCACGTTGGCCGGCACGGACAGCACGTTGCCGGGCGGTGCGAGCGGACACGCCCAAGCGGGGTCGTACGCGCACGACGGGTGGTAGGCGAAGTTGAGGTCGACGACGAGGGCGCCGTCCGCTGCATCCCCGCCGAGGTCGGCACCCTTGCGTGTGTCGATGACGTAACGGCCACCGCCGTACGACGTCGCGCCGGCCGTCGAGTCGCGCAGTGGGACGAACAGCCCGCCCCCGTAGCCGTTGATCGACCACACGTCGAGGGCACCGAGGTCGCCGAGAGCCACCCGGCCGACCCGATCGAAGGCGACGACGCCGTCCGTTCCGGTCGGCACGTCGCGATGGTCATGCTCGGCGGGCTCCAGCGTGCAGACGAACCGAAACGACGGGTCGTAGGCAGCGACCGGCAGGCCAGTGAAGGCCGCGCGCCGTTCCCCGGACAGCGGCGACTGCGGGTGCCCTGCGAACAGCTCGTCGCGTGCAGTGCGCCAATGCGCATGCGCTTGACGGGGATCGGCGCTCGCCCGAACCTCGGCGTACATCGAGAAGACCCGACGGCGCCAGTCGAGCAGAGTGAGGGCCGCATCGGCGCCGGACACCTCGCCCACCCCGCGAGCCTCCCACGCGATGAGCAGCCGCCGACCTAGCCTGCGGAGTTATGGCTCGTCGCTGGCCTCTCGCCAAGCGCCCCGGCAAGCACCGCGCCGTTCGGCCGCACCGGCGCGCGCGTCTGGTCGTGCTGACCGCGGCGGTCGGCTGCGCGGCGACAGCAGCGACCCTCGGCGTGGTCGCCTCGGACGCCCGGCTGCTGCGCGCGGCGGTGCTCGCAGGGATCCTCGCCGCCGTGCTGCCGATGTCGTTGCCGCACGTCGAGCCACGCGCGGCGGCGGCGCGCGACTGGGAGCTACGGCGGCTCCGGCTCGAGCTCGCGGCGCTACGTGGGGAGTGGGACGCCTACCTGGCCGCCCCGGCTTCGCCGGCCGCTGCCCAGCCGGTGACAAGCCTGCACCTGCCGCTGATCCGGGCTGCCCTTCAGGCGCCGGATCCGTCCAGCAACGGCAACGGTCACACGCACACCATCGACCTCACCGGCCTCCCTCCCGAGCTGGCAGACCCGGCGACCAGCTACAGCTGAGGCGCGCGCCGTAACGCAAGGCGCCGTTGACTCGTTGACCGCAGGGGACAACCCGGACGCTGCCGGGTACCCTGCAAGCACTCGTCCGGTACCCCATCAAGGACTGGAACGGAAAGCATCTCGCGATGACCACATCGGAGCGCCCTGCCCGCCTTGCCGTGGGCGTCGTCGGCGCTGGCCGGGTCGGCCCCGTTCTGGCGAGCGCGCTCGCGCTGGCCGGACATCGGATCGTGGCCGTTTCCGCCGTCAGTGACGCCTCGCGCGCTCGGGCGGCGGCCCTGCTGCCCGGCGTCCCGCTTCGACCAGTCGACGACGTCGTTCGGGCGGCCGACCTCGTCCTGCTGACCGTTCCCGACGATGCACTCGCCGCCCTGGTCGATGGGTTGGCGGGCGCCGGCATCTTCCGACGCGGCCAGCTGGTCGCGCACGTCAGCGGCGCGCACGGTGTCGCCGTCCTCGACCCGGCCACCCGAGCCGGCGCACTCCCGCTGGCGCTGCACCCCGTGATGACGTTCGCCGGCGTGCCCGAAGACGTCGCCCGGCTCGCCGGCTGCGCGTTCGGGGTCACGTCACCACCGGAGCTGCGTCCGGTCGCGGAGACGCTCGTCGTCGAGATGGGTGCCGAGCCGATGTGGATCGCCGAGGAGATGCGGCCGCTCTACCACGCGGCGCTTGCCAGCGGCGCGAACCATCTCGTCACGCTCGTCAACACGGCAGCCGACCTGCTCCGTGCCGCCGGCGTCGAGCAACCCGCGCGGATGCTCGGACCACTGCTCGGCGCCGCGCTCGACAACGCGCTACGGCGCGGAGATGCCGCGCTGACCGGTCCGGTCGCCCGCGGCGATGCCGGCACGGTCGGCACGCACCTCGACGTGCTTGCGCGGGTCTCGCCGCCCGCGCTTGCGGTGTACGCCGCCTTGGCCCGGGTGACCGCCGACCGCGCCCTCGCTTCAGGACAGCTCGACCCGACAGCGGCAAGCGCCCTGCTCGAGGTGCTTGCGAACCGACCCGACGGAGCGCGCACATGACGACGCCACGAACGACGCCGCGCACGCAGACCCTCGTTGTCGCGCGCAGCCGCGGGGAGCTGGCGAAAGCACTCGCCACGTTGCGTACCCATCCGAACGGCTCGCGGCGGTCGATTGCCCTGGTCCCGACCATGGGCGCATTGCACGAAGGGCATCGCGCGCTGATGCGCACCGCGCGCGAGCTCGCCGACGTCGTGGTTGTCAGCATCTTCGTCAACCCGTTGCAGTTCGGCGCCCATGAAGACCTCGACCGGTACCCGCGCACCGAGGACGCCGACCTGCGCGTCTGTACCAGCGAGGGCGTTCGCCTCGTCTTCGCGCCGACGCCAGAGGTCGTCTACCCCACATCACCGCAGGTGACCGTTCACGCCGGACCGCTTGGCGAGCTCTACGAAGGGGCGTCGCGCCGCGGCCACTTTGACGGTGTGCTCACCGTCGTGGCGAAGCTGTTCAACCTCGTCGCGCCAGACCTCGCCGTGTTCGGCGAGAAGGACTACCAGCAGCTCGCCTTGATCCGGCAGATGGTGCACGACCTCGACGTGCCCGTGCATGTTGTCGGTGCCCCGACCGTGCGTGAGAGCGACGGTCTCGCGCTGTCCAGCCGCAACCGCTATCTCTCAGCGGAGGAACGTGCTGCGGCACTCGCTTTGTCTCGTGCGCTGATGACTGGAGCGATGCAGGCTTCGCCGGATGCTGTCGTGTCGGCGGCGATGACTGTCATCGAGGCTGAACCGGGAATCCGGCTCGACTATTTGCGCCTCGTCGACGCGGCTTCGCTGCAACCCGTCGACGACGACTTCACGGGGGCCGCACGATTGCTCGTTGCCGCATACGCCGGCAATACCCGACTGATCGACAACATCGCCGTGAACCTCGGCACCGGACTGGGCTGAAGGAAAGGACTCACGACTCGTGTTCCGCACCATGTTGAAGTCGAAGATCCACCGCGCGACGGTTACGCAGGCAGACCTGCACTACGTCGGGTCGGTCACGCTCGACCGTGACCTGATGGACGCTGCCGACTTGCTGCCGGGAGAGCAGGTCGCCATCGTCGACATCGACAACGGCGCTCGGCTCGAGACCTACGTCATCGAGGGGCCGCGCGGGTCGGGGATCGTGGGAATCAACGGCGCGGCCGCGCGGCTCGTGCACGAGGGCGATCTCGTCATCATCATCAGCTACGTGACGGTGACCGACGCCGAGGCACGCGAGCTCGCACCGCGGGTGGTGTTCGTGGACGCCGAGAACCGGATCGTCGGCCAGGGGACGGATCCGGCAGAGGCACTTCCCGGCGCTGACCTGCTGCGCGGCGACCAGGTGCAGGTGGGCACGCTGGGAGCGTGAGTTCCCCGACATGACGGCACTCGTCGGCCGGCTCGCCGCGCCGTCCCCAGGCTGGACCACGACAGCGGACGTCGTGGTCGTCGGCAGCGGCGTCGCCGGGCTCACAGCGGCCCTGCATGCGCGCGGCGCAGGGCGCGTGCTGCTGGTGACGAAAGCGTTGCTGGAGGCCGGGTCCACGCGATGGGCACAAGGCGGCATCGCAGCGGCGATGGCACCGGACGACTCACCCGATCAGCACCTGCAGGACACCCTCACGGCAGGTGCGGGCATCTGCGACGTCGACGCCGTCCGCGTCCTCGTCACAGAGGGCCCGCCCGAAGTCCGCGCGCTCATCGCTTTCGGGGCAGCGTTCGACACGAACGATGACGGCGGGATCGCACTCACCCGCGAAGGCGGGCACCACCGCGATCGTGTGCTGCACGCCGGGGGTGATGCCACCGGCGCGGAAGTGTCGCGCGCGCTCGTCGCCGCCGTGCACGCGGCCGCTGACATCGAGGTCATCCAGCATGCGATCGTGCTCGACCTGCTCACTGATGCGCAGGGGCGCGCCGCCGGGCTCACCCTGCACGTCCTCGGCGAAGGACAACGAGATGGTGTCGGAGCGGTCCTCGCTCGCGCCGTCGTCCTCGCCACGGGCGGCATGGGCCACGTTTTCGCAAGTACGACGAACCCACCGGTCTCGACCGGCGACGGCGTCGCCCTCGCGATGCGAGCCGGTGCGGCGGTGAGCGACGTGGAGTTCGTGCAGTTCCATCCGACAGCGCTCTGGCTCGGTGCCGGTGCGACCGGGCAGCAGCCGCTCGTATCCGAGGCAATGCGCGGTGAAGGTGCAGTGCTGGTGGATGAGTCCGGCGCGCGAATCATGACGCCCGACATACACCCGATGGCCGACCTTGCGCCACGCGACGTCGTCACGCGAGCCGTGATGCGTCGAATGTCCGCGACGGGCACCGACCACGTCTACCTCGATGGCACCGGTCTGGGTGCGGCCACGCTATTGGCTCGGTTCCCGACGATCGTGGCGCGGTGCCGATCCGCAGGTGTCGATCCCGTGTCCGCGCCGATACCCGTCGCACCGGCTGCGCACTATGCGAGTGGTGGAGTCAAGACCGACCTGTTGGGACGGACAAGCGTGCCCGGGTTGTACGCCTGTGGCGAGGTGGCCTGCACCGGCGTACACGGTGCCAACAGGCTCGCATCGAACAGTCTGCTCGAAGGTCTCGTGTTCGCCTCACGCATCGGTGGTGAGCTTGCGCGCGGACTGCCCAAGCAGTCGGATCCGGTCGAATCATCGCGACCGGCTGCCGCGTTGCATCCCGCGGCCCGGGCCGAGATCCAGCGTGCGATGACGGATGGTGCCGGCGTTCTGCGCAGTGCCGATTCGCTTGCGGCAACGAGCAAGGCCCTCGACGTCGCGGCGTCCGGGCGCGACGCTCGGCCGGAGACGGACGCGTGGGAGACGACGAACCTGCATACGGTCGCTGCGGCACTGGCCGCGGCAGCGTCGCTGCGCGAGGAGACGCGCGGGTCGCATTGGCGAGAGGACTTCGGTGCGGCTTCGGACGCGTGGCTGGGACATCTGACCTCTACCGTCGACGAAGACGGCTCGCTGCACACGACGTTCGGGCCTTCGGTGCAGCGATGAATGCCGGCCTTTCCCCGCCCACGCTGGCCGCCCTGCGCGCAGCAGGCCTCGAGCCAGACCACGTCGCTGACCTCGTGACGCGTGCACTCGATGAAGACCTCGACGGCGGCGTCGACGTGACCAGCGTCGCGGCCGTGCCGTTCGACGAAGAGGGCACCGCGGATTTCGTCAGCCGCGCTGCCGGCGTCGTGGCCGGGCTCCCGGTCGTACGCGCCGTGCTCGACATCGTCTCCGACGACGCCGTTGACTGCGTGCAACACGTCGACGACGGTGACCGCGTCGGGCCGGGGGCTATGTTGCTCACGGCTTCGGCGCAGACGCGCGCGCTGCTGACCGCCGAGCGGACCGCCTTGAACGTGCTCTGTCATCTGTCCGGTGTCGCCACAGTCACGCGGCAGTGGGTGGATGCGGTGGCTGGGACGTCCGCGGTCATCCGCGACACCCGCAAGACGACGCCGGGGCTGCGTCAGCTCGAGAAGTACGCCGTACGTTGTGGCGGCGGGATGAACCATCGCATGTCGCTTGCTGACGCCGCTTTGATCAAGGACAACCACGTCCTTGCTGCGCACGGTGTGTCCGCGGCTTTCGATGCGGTGCGTACGACGTTCCCGGACATCCCGGTCGAGGTCGAGTGCGACACGCTGGACCAGGTCGCGGAGGCTGTTGAGGCCGGCGCCGATCTGATCCTGCTCGACAACATGAGCACGGACGACATGGTGAAAGCCGTCGAGATCGCCGCGGGTCGCGCGCGCTTGGAGGCGAGCGGGGGCTTGTCGCTCGACGGCGCGCGCGTCATTGCGGAGACGGGAGTCGACTACCTCGCGGTCGGCGCCTTGACGCATTCGGCGACCATCCTGGACATCGGAGTCGACTTGCGCAGGGGGACCTAGGACATGCTTCTCGCCGTCGATGTCGGAAACACCAACACAGTGCTGGGCGTGTTCGCCGGCGACCGCCTTGTCGACTCCTGGCGCACGAAGACGGATGCGCGCTCGACCGCTGACGAATTGGCACTCACCTGGCGCGGCCTGCTCGGCGAGGTCGACATCTCCGGCCTCGCCGTCTGCTCAACGGTGCCGGCGATCCTGCACGAGGTGCGTCTGCTGGCGGATCGTTACTACCCCGACGTGCCGTCGGTTGTCGTCGAACCCGGAGTCCGCACCGGCGTACCGCTGCATTACGACAACCCGAAGGAGGTTGGCGCGGACCGGGTGATGAACGCCCTTGCGGCGCACCATCTGTATGGCGGACCCGCAGTCGTCGTCGACTTCGGCACGTCGACCAACTTCGACGTTGTCTCGGCGAAAGGCGAGTTCCTCGGAGGTGCACTAGCGCCCGGCATCGAGATCTCGATCGACGCACTCGCGGCGCGCGGGGCGCGGCTGTTCAAGGTGGAGGTTGCCCGGCCGCGGTCCGTGATCGGCAAGAGCACGGTCGAGGCACTGCAGTCAGGATTGCTGTACGGGTTCACCGGTCAGGTCGACGGTGTCGTACGCCGCATCATCGCCGAGCTCGGCGGCGAGGCGAACGTCGTCGCGACGGGAGGTCTCGCCTCTCTCGTGATCGAAGAGAGCGAGACGATCGAGCACTACGAACCAGATCTCACGCTGATCGGCCTGCGACTCGTCTTCGAGCGCAACACCGGAGCAGCCGCGCGCATCAAACCGGCCTGACGACGTCGTCGCCACTAGGGTTTCCCGGTGGCCGACGAGACGGACGTTCCGGAGCAGATGCGGGTCCGTCGCGACAAGCTCGACCGGCTGCGCGAGGCAGGAGTCGATCCGTACCCGGTCGGCTTCCCGCGCACGACAACGATCGCAGCGCTTCGGGAACGGTACGGCGACCTCCCCGTGGACACCGCGACTGGTGATCACGTCGGCGTCGCAGGTCGCGTCGTACTCAACCGACCGGGTGGCAAGCTGTGCTTTGCCCAGATACGCGACGGCACTGGCGACCTGCAGATCATGCTGTCGCTGGATCGTGTAGGCGAAGATTCGTTGTCCCTGTGGAAGTCCAGCATCGACCTCGGTGATCACATCGGTGTCGAGGGCGAAGTGATCAGCTCGAAGCGCGGCGAGCTGTCCGTGCTCGCGGACCGCTGGACCGTGACGAGCAAGGCGCTTCGTCCGTTGCCCGAGAAGTGGCATGGACTTACCGACCCCGAAGCGCGGCTACGGCTGCGGTACGTCGACCTCATCGTGAACGACTCGGCCCGGGACATGCTGCGTACCCGAGCGACTGTTCTCGATTCACTGCGTACGACGTTGCGGGCGCGGGACTATGTCGAGGTAGAGACGCCCGTCCTGCAACTCGTGCACGGTGGGGCAGCGGCGCGACCGTTCGCGACCCATCTCAACGCATTCGACCTCGACATGTACCTCCGCATCGCGCTCGAGCTCTACTTGAAGCGGCTGGTCGTGGGCGGTGTCGAGCGCGTCTTCGAGATCGGTCGGATCTTCCGCAACGAAGGCGTCGACTCCACGCATAGCCCTGAGTTCACGATGCTCGAGGCATATGAGGCGTACGGCGACTACGACACGATGGCCGACTTGACGCAGACACTCGTTATCGACGCGGCGCAGGCGTTGGGCCGCACGGTCGTTCCGGACGGACGCGGTGGAGTGGTCGACCTCACCGGCGAGTGGCGCTCGATCACTGTGCACGAAGCCGTCTCGCGGGCGGTGTCTGCCGACGTCACGGTGGACACCTCCGCGGAGGAGCTGCGCACGCTCGCGGGCAAGCACGGGGTCACACTGCAACCCGGCTGGGGCGCCGGGCACATCGTTCTCGAGCTGTTCGAAAAGCTCGTCGAGCACACTTTGCTCGAGCCGACGTTCGTGCGCGACTACCCGGTCGCCGTCCGGCCACTGGCGCGACCGCACCGCAGCGACCCGCGACTCGCCGAGGCCTGGGATCTCATCATCGCGGGCGTCGAGCTCGCACCGGCGTACTCCGAGCTCGTAGACCCGGTGGAGCAGCGCAAGCGGCTCACCGAGCAGTCGCTGCTTGCGGCGGGCGGTGACCAGGAGGCAATGCGGCTCGACGAGGACTTTCTGCGGGCGCTGGAGTACGGCGCGCCGCCGATGGGCGGTCTCGGTCTCGGCATCGACCGGCTGGTCATGCTGCTGACCGGCGTCGGAATCCGGGAGACGATTGCGTTCCCGCTGATGCGACCCGAGTGACCGCTAGCCAACCGAGATGCTGCTCAGCTCCGACACCTGCGCCAGCCATGGGGTCGCACGAAGAGCAGTGAACGTGCTGCGTGCTTCTTCCAGCAGGGGCGTGGCTTCGGCAGCGCGCCCGTGCGCACAAAGCCATCGGCAGTATTCGACTCGGGTGCAGGCGGCGTAGAAGCGAGCGCCGAACTGATCGAGCGCTGAGATCGCGGCGACAAGGTCTGCTTCGACGTCGGTGTTCGGTCCACCGATATTCGCAAGCATCGCGCGCAGACGGAGTAGCTGTGCCCGCACGTGCGGCACCAGGTGACCACGCGGAGCCGAGACCACGATGTCGAGCAGTTTCTCGGTGCCGGTCACGTCGCCGGCGGCCACGCTGTCCTCGACGGCAGTGATCCAGAAAAGAGGGAAGTCGTCGTCGAGACCGGAGGACGAGGCGTAGGCGAACATGGCGGCGGCTGACCGTTCTGCAGTGGTGATGAGCTCGCCGGACGCTCTCGCCCTGGCCGCGTCCAGGAACAACTGCGTCGCCTCGGCCAAGATGTCGGTGCGCAGCCCGAGCGGGTTTGCTGACGGTGAGCCCGGGGCGATCGGCTCACCGCGAGCTGTGTTGATCGCGCTGAGATACGCACGGATCAGTTGCTGCACCGTTGTGTGTTCCGCGTCGCGAACGAATTCGTCGACCAGCGCAATTGCCAGATCCCATTTTCCGGCGGCCCAGTGCAGATGACATGCCGTGGCGACCATGCCCGCTGCCCACTCCCGGTCGCCGAGCCGGCGTACAACCGCGAACCCCTCGTCGACGTAGTCCTTCGCAGCTTCGACATCGCGAGTAGCGAGGAAACAGGCGAGGTTGTTGAGTGGTAGCAAGAGCTGCTTGGGCTGATCGAGCTGCCGCGCGAGGTCGAGGGCGACCCGAAGCAAGCCGATGCCCATGCGCTGTCGGCCGACAAGCACCAGCGCTCCGGCATACGACGCCAAGGCCTGGGCGAGGAATGGAAGGTCTTCCAGTGCCTCACCCAGCACGACGGCGCGGTCGAACCAGGTGATCGCGGCCGCGGTGTCGCCGATGGAGAGGTAATGCGCGCGCGCGACTTGTAACGCCACTGCAGCGACCGCGGCGTCGGCACCGGGGCGGTCGCGGAGGTGCTCATAGGCCGCGGAGAGCGGTTCGACGATGACCGGCCCGGTCCCGCTGAGGATGTGCGCCTCCCCCCAGAAGGCAAGCGCCCGCGCGGCATCCACTTCGAGTCCGAGGGCTTCGTAGGCCTCGCGGGAACGCTTGGCCCGCTCGATCCCGTCGAGCAGATGACCCGCAGCAACGGACGCCCGTGCCGACTCCTCGAGCAGCCGAGCCGTCGTCATGTCGTCTCCGGCGAAGGCAAGCGCCGCGTCGAGATGCCCCAGTGCCTCGGTGGGCGCGCCGAGATCGAGGGCGTGGGCGCCGGCACGCTCGAGCAGCTCCACCGCTCGGCGAGCGATGTTATCGGCATCAGGGTCGTTCGGTGCAGCGGCGCGGGCATCGAGCAGATGGCGGGCGAGCACGCCGGGGATGCTGTCCGCGTCCGGCTCGAGTGCCAAGTGGTCCACTGCAGCGAGGTGCCTGACTTTGCGATCCCGCTTTGCGAGCGTCTCGTAGGCAACTGCGCGGACAACGGCCTGCACGAAGCGGTACTGACCACGCTCGGGTGACCGGGGGTCACTCTCGACCGCCAGGACTTCTTTGCGCACAAGCGCATCCAGCATGGCATCGAGATCAAGGTGGGTGCCGACAGCGGCCTGCACGGTCGCCAGCCCGTTGCGCGTGAACGCCTGGCCGAGAACTGCGGCGTCCTGAACCGTGCGCCGTTCGTCGAGCGGCAGCGCGTCGAGCCGCGACGCGACGAGAGTGTGCAAGCTCGTCGGCAGCGCGAGCTCCTGCAGGTCGACTCTCTGATCGGCATCGGGCGCCAACACGTAGCGACCTTCGCGCGGGATGACAGCGTCCCGGTCGATCAGGCTTCGCACCGTCTCGACGGCGAACAGCGGTATGCCCTCCGACTGAGACACGAGTGAGTTGCGCACCTGGTCGGGCAGACCGTCCACCAGCCCGTCGACGACCGCTTTCATCGCTCGCTCGGGCAGTGGCTCGAGGTAGATGGTCGTTGCGCGTCGGCCAGTGCCGAACGTTGGTGCCAGTTCGGCGATCTCCGGACGAGAGAACGTCACCAAGAAGATCGGCGCCTGCGCGGTCTCGATCAGCGTTTCGAGGAACTCCAACAAACCCGCATCGGCCCACTGCAGATCGTCGATGTGAACGACTGCGCCCACTGCCTCGGTCACCGCAACGCGCTCCAGGAACGTGCGCCAGGCCGCGAACAGGTCATCGCGTGCAAACGATCGGCTGGTCGCATCACCGACCCCGAGCAGCATCGCGAGCCGGGGGACCAGCCATGCACGCTCTTGCGGGTCGGGCACGTACTCGTCCATCGCGACGTGCAGGCGTTGTGTCACGACGTCGGCGGCGTCGCCCTCGAGCAGCTCCAAACGCCCGCGAATGATCTCGGACAGCGCCCAGAACGCGACGCCCTCGCCGTACGACAGACAACGACCTCGATGAGCGCGTACGACGGCCTCGATGCCGTCGGTGTACTTGTCGAGCTCCCAGCCCATCCGTGACTTGCCGACACCGATCGGTCCGACCACGGAAACGAGACGCGGGCGTCCCTCTTCGATGCAGGCGTGGAAGAGCTCTTTCAACATGCGCAGCTCGCGGTCCCGACCGGAGAACGGTGCCTCCAAGCCGTCGATCCGGCGAACCCCGCCGACCGAGCCGATGACTTGCTGTGCACGGAACAGATGCATGGGCTCGCTCTTGCCCTTGAGCTCGTGCGTTCCTGCGTCGGCGTAGGAAACGGCGGCAACAGTCAATTCACGGGTCGCGTCGTCCACCCAAACTTCACCCCGAGCGGCGCTGGCCTGCACCCGAGCCGCAGTGTTGACCGCGTCGCCGGCAACCATGCCCTCGCCGGTGGCACCCAGAGTGACGGCGACTTCACCGGTGACGACACCGACACGCATCGCAAGGTCGGCCGCGCCCACCTCTTCGCCGAGGCTGGCAACCGCGTCCACAAGGTCGAAGCCGGCGCGGACGGCGCGCTCGGCGTCGTCCTCGTGCGCGGACGGGACACCCCAAACGGCCATGACCGCGTCGCCGATGAACTTTTCAACGGTGCCGCCGTACCGCTCGATGACCGTGCGGGCGACGCCGAAGTACTGCGAAAGCAGCTCGCGCACGTCTTCGGCGTCTCGCGACTCCGAGAGCGTCGTGAACCCGACCAGGTCGCCGAACAGCACTGAGGTGACGCGACGTTCGGCCACTGGGTGCGACGAGGGAAGGGCGGCGACGCTGGGTGCGGGCGCTGCTGCCGTGAGGGGAGCGCCGCACTCGTTGCAGAAGCGACCGGATGCCGCTGCGCCACAAGAGGGGCAGAACTGGCCCAGCCGTTCGCCGCAGGACGAGCAGAACCGGGCGCCCTCGGGGTTCTGCGCGGCGCAGCGCTGGCACGCAGGCACGGCCACACCCCCCTACGAAGCTTGACGACTGCGTCGTGCCGAGCGTACGGCGGAAAAAGGCCGGCATCTGCAGTTGCCCGAATTTGCCCCTGCGGTCGCTCGCGGGGTCGAGCGCGCCAAAAGGTCCCGCAACGAAGCGGTTTTGTGATTCGGTGACGCAGGCCACGATGGGCGAACGCACGGATCCAAAGCAGTGATGTGGCGCGAGGCGTCGCGGAGGGAGTCGCGTGTCGCAGCGGAGCAGCATCTACCGGACGGCGTTCCGCTATCGCGACTTTCGCTGGCTCACCTTGTCCGCAGCGCAAACCCGCGTCGGCGACTTCCTGTACAACGTCGCGCTCTTTGCCGTCGTCTTCGAACGGACGCATTCAGCTGCCTGGGTGAGCATTACCGCCGTTCTGATTCGCGTGCCAAGGGTCGTGCTCCCACCTTTCGCCGGAGTCCTCGCCGACCGGGTCGAGCGGCGCAACTTGATGGTTGTGCTGAACGTCGCGAGCGCAGTCGTGATGGCAGTTCTTGCCATCTGTGTCTGGCGGCATGCCCCAGTGGGTCTTCTCGTTGGCCTCGCTGTGCTGGCCACGTGCATCGACACGCCTTACGGTCCGGCGGAAGTCGGACTGTTGCCGTCGATCGTCCCCGAGGACGCGCTCGCGGCGGCGAACGCGGTCAGCGGAGGCCTCGAGTCGCTCGCCATCGTCGTCGGGCCCGCCATCGGCGGCGTACTGCTCGTGGCCGGCACACCGGCGACCGCTTTCGCACTCAATGCGGGAACTTTCGTCGCGGCGGTCCTCTGCCTGTTGCAGGTACGACGGGGGCCCGTTCCTGAACGCGGCCCTGAGGAGGAGGGGCGTAACGGCCTGTTCGCCGGCCTGCACGCGTTGCGGGCCGATGCGAACGTCGTCGTCGTCGCGAGTGGGCTGGTCGCGACGTGTTTTGCCGTCGGCGCGAGCGGCGTGCTCTTCGTGTTGCTCTCAGACGAGCGGCTCGGCACGGGAGCCCACGGTTACGGCTACCTTCTCGCCGCAATCGGCGTAGGTGGCCTCCTCGGTTCGCTGCTCTCGGACCGGCTCGCAGCCGTCAAACGCATGGGGATGCTCGTCGTCGTCGTCCTGCTCGTGGGTGCCGCGGCGATGGCTGCGCTCGGTGTCATTCGGATCGCGGGGATCGCCTACCTGCTCACCGCGACGTTCGGGGCTGCCTACGTCCTTCTCGAAGTGCTCTCCGTGACGATCATCCAGCGCTTCCTGCAGTCAGCAGTGCTGGGACAGGCGATCGGGATGTTGGATGCGGTGACTTTTGCAGCGGTGCTGGTGGGCGCAGCTGTCGCGGCACCCATTCACGATGCGGCCGGTATCACCACGGCGTTCGCCGTTGCGGCTGCCCTTCCGGCGGCCGCGGCAGGTCTCACGCTCCTTCGACTGAAGCGACTCGACGCACAGTCGGCCCGAGAGGCAGCCACGCTCGCACCCGTCGTTGCACTGTTGGGCAATCTCGACGTCCTGACCGGCGCTTCGCGATCCGCCCTGGAGAGGCTGGCTGCTGCTGCTCGGGAAGTGCCCGCGCCGTCCGGCACCGACGTCGTGACAGAAGGCGATCCGGCGGACGATTTCTTCGTGCTGGTTGACGGGACGGCAGCAGTGAGCTCGGACACGGGCGGACGACTACGCACGCTGGGCTCTGGTGACTGTTTCGGCGAAATTGGCTTGCTGGAACGGCGGCCGCGTACGGCGACAGTGCGCGTCACGACGGACTCCGTGCTCTTGCAGATGCCAGGTGAGACATTCGTCGACGTGGTGACGGAAGCACCTGCGACCGCCGACGCATTCGGCGCGATGGTCAGCAGTCGACTGGCCAGTTCTCGAGAACTGGAGCGACGCCCATGAGCCTTGAGGGCCTGTTGCAGGAGTTCGTCCGCGTAGCCGATGCGACGGCCCTCGCCGTGGAACCGGCAGGTCATGACGAACACCTG
Source organism: Actinomycetes bacterium (assembly GCA_045807285.1). Lineage (GTDB taxonomy): Bacteria > Actinomycetota > Actinomycetes > JAWWOW01 > JAWWOW01 > JBJMHR01. The sequence goes on along the minus strand of JBJMHR010000031.1, from coordinate 11,869 downwards.
CAGGCCATCGCCGATGCTGCGAAGGACTTGTTCTCGGCGGGAGCCTGCTCGCTGGCGCTTGTCGACGAGGACGGAGAGACCCTCGAGTACCGCGTGGCGAGCGGCGTCGGCGCTGACGAGATCGTCGGTCAGACGATGCCGGTCGGACGCGGTTTGGCCGGCTGGGTCGTCAGCTCGGGCATGCCGTTGGCGCTTGACGACGTGGCGAACGACCCTCGGTTCAGACGGGACATCGCAGAGAGCACGGGATATGTGCCGAAGACGTTGCTCGCGATGCCGCTCGAGACCGATCGCGCTGTCGTCGGAGTGATCACGGTGCTCGATCGGGAGCTGCCGGTCAACGCCGAAGCGGCGCAACGGGAGACGCGCCTGCTGGGCTTGTTCGCTCGCCAGGCCGCACTCGCCCTCGAAGGGGCTCAGGTGTTCCGGTCCGCCGGCCGGTTGCTGCTCGAAGCGGTGTCTGCTGCTGCAAAGGACAGCGATCTTGCTGCTGCACTCGAGGAGGTCCATGCCTCAAAACGTGCCGACGCCGCCCGGCTCACGGAGCTGGCGCTGTTGCTGGCCCGGCTCGGCCACGCTGATCGAGCCCTACGAGAGGCCACGGTAGCGGCGTTGCTGCCCTTGGTGACCTTCGCCGAGCAGCCGAGAGCACTGTGACGAGCTACGTTCCGGCGTGGGCCTGGCAGTTCAGTCCCGGACACCTCGCCGGCGCACAGGCGATGAACCTTCCCGCCCCGCTCACACCCAGCTGGGCATGGGGCGGCGCGACCGGCAAGGGCGTGAAGGTCGCAGTGATCGACAGTGGTGTCGATGCGACACACCCGTTCGTCGGCGAAGTCGCTGGTGGCGTGGTCGTCGAAGCAGCGGAAGGGTCGCCGGATGGCGTGCGGATTACGACAGGCCCGCACGACGACTTGTTCGGGCACGGCACCGCATGTGCGGGGATCATCCGCAAGGCCGCCCCGGAGTGCGACATCTACAGCGTGCGGGTCCTTGGCTCGAAGCTAACCGGACGTGGCGTCGTCTTTGCCGCCGGTCTTCGGTGGGCCATCGACGCAGGCATGGACGTCGTGAACCTTTCCCTCTCGACGGGACTCGGCCGCTTCTTCGGGCGCTTCCACGAGCTCGCCGACGCGGCGTACTTCCGCAACACGGTCCTTGTGTGCGCGGTGAACAACGTCCCTGCGCCGAGCTACCCATCACAGTTCGCGTCGGTGGTCTCAGTCGCAGCGCACGAGGGAACGGACCCGTTCGCGATCAGCTACAACCCGAACCCACCGGTTGAGTTCGGCGCGCCGGGGGTGGATCTCGAGGTCGCGTGGCTCAATGGCCGGACGGTCACCGCAACCGGAAACAGTTTCGCCTGTCCACATGTAGCCGGCCTCGTTGCCCGGCTTCTGTCTAAGCACCCGGAGCTCACCCCGTTCCAGGTCAAGACGGTGTTGCACGCCGTCGCCACGAACGTCGCCTCCGAGTAGCCGGCACAACAAAACGGCCACGGTCCCCCCGACCGTGGCCGTTCTGTTCTCGTCGATCAGCGGAAGCGGCTGGAGTGACCCTCGACCTCTTCGGCACCCTTGTCGGCTGTGGGGTCGCTGCCGTAGTGGTGGCCGGTGTGGCCTTCGACCTCTTCGGCACCCTTGTCGGCTGTGGGGTCGCTGCCGTAGTGGTGGCCGGTGTGGCCTTCGACCTCTTCGGCGCCCTTGTCGGCTGTGGGGTCGCTGCCGTAGTGATGACCGGTGTGACCCTCGACCTCTTCGTTCTTCTCGTCGCCCATTGCTTGCCTCCTTCGAAGGTCCGACCTTCTGGCCGGTTGCCCCAAAGGATGCTGCCACTCAACAGGGCTGTCTGTCGGCTTCCTGACAGAAAGACATCAGTTCTTCTGGGCGTCCGATGCAGGTCGGGCGCGGTGACGAATCACCGCAGGATCGACGATTTCGATCCGTGCGCGGTGCAGCTTGACCGCGCCTTCCTCTGACATCGCCCGAAGGACGAGGTTGGCCGTCGGGCGAGTTGTGCCTGCGAGCCCTGCCAGGTCTTCCTGCGTGATGGGTACGACGGTGCCGCTCTCGAGTCCGCCGAACGCGCCGGCGACCGCGATCAGCCGCCGGGCGAGACGCTGCTCGACCGGCACGTACAGCGACTCGAGCAGGTGCCGGGACAGCCGCTCTACCTGGGCGGCGAGCGCGTCCACGAGTAACCGATCGATACCTGGATAGCGGTCCCGCAGCGCCAGGAAGTCGTCGCGATGCAGAGCGAGCGTGTCGAGCGCACTCAACGCGACGACCGTGCCGGTCCGGCGGTGATGCGCGTCCACCAGCGAGAGCTCGCCGAAGGTCTGGCCTGGGCTCACCACCGCGAAGGTGACCGCTTCGCCGGATTCGGTCGTGGCATGCACGAGTGCGCGTCCGGCCGTGACGACGTACAGGTGGTCACCGACCTCACCTTGGTGGAACACCACCGAACGCGGCGGATAGGTGCGCGCATGACAACGGGCGAGCAGATGCTGGCGCCCTTGCTCGGGTAGCACCCGGAGCAACGGGACCTCCTCCACGGCGAGCGGTTTCTCGCTCATGAGACACCCCCGTCGCCTGACGAAGCGGTTTCTTGCGCGCGATCTGCGTCAGACGACATGATGGCCCCATGGCCAAGGCGGACGAAGTAATCACTGCTCTGAAGGGCTCGGAGCTATTCAGCGAGTTGTCTGCCAAGGGGCTGAAAAACGTGCGCGAGGCGGGCAAGGAGTTCAGCTTCGGAGAGGGCGACGAGATCGTCGTCCAGGGCAAGCTCGCCGGTCGATTCTTCGTCATCATTGAGGGCACGGCAAAGGTCATCGTGAACGGACGCACCCGGGGCCATCTCGGTCCGAGCGATGCGTTCGGTGAGATCTCGCTCCTTGACGGCGGCGCGCGGTCCGCGAGTGTGGTCGCCACCTCGCCGGTGCGGACGTTCTCGCTGGCCGCGTGGAACTTCAAGCCGCTCCTGCACAGCGAGCCGCAGATCGCCGACGCCGTGGTGCGTGGGTTGTGCCGCCGAGTGCGTGAACTCGAAGGCAACCTGCTCGCCTAGCGACCTTGCGCTAATTCCCGCGCCCGGCTCCTTTCGCTTGCCATTTCGTATCGACCTGCGCTGTTATTGCCTGGCAAATCTTTCCACTCGGTAATCCTCAGGCGGTGAATCGCTAATGGCGCAACGCGTTCAGGTCCTTTTGGTTTGCGATATGCATGGCGATGAAACGCCGGCGCAACAGAACGTGGTCTTTTCCGTGAACGGCTCTTCGTACGAGATCGACCTGTGTGACGACCACGCCGCAGCCTTCCGTGAGGCATTTGCACCGTTTGTCGGTGTGGGCCGAAAGGCTGGTGCCCGTGGCGGTGGTCGGCGCCGCCGCGGCTCGGGTGCAGGAGACGGCCGGGCCAGCGAAATCAGGGAGTGGGCCCGGGCCCAAGGCATCACTGTCAGCGAGCGAGGTCGCATCCCGGCGGATCTCTCGGCGAAGTACGACGCCGCCCACTGAGGCACGCCTGACCCTGAAAGTCGACCCTCGCGCCCTGCGGGAAGGGCGCCACATAACGGTCGGATAACCGACCGATGGCGACGCTGTTCGCCGTTGGCGTAGTTCAGCCGGGCGATTCGGCGGAAGACCCCACAACAGGGCTACGTTGTAGTGGTCAGCGTGCCGAGGATGCGTGAGGAAGACGTTCGGATCGAACGGCAAAGAGTCGGTGCGCGTGACGTTCAGGGGTAATACCCGAGGGTTAGCATGACGAGAACAGAGCTCGTCCGCCGGATCTACCCAGGAGACGACTCTGCTGAGGAGCGATAAATGTTCGAGCGTTTCACTGACAGAGCGAGGCGGGTTGTCGTCCTGGCGCAAGAAGAAGCCCGGATGCTCAACCACAACTACATCGGCACCGAGCACATCCTGCTCGGCCTGATTCACGAGGGCGAGGGCGTCGCCGCCAAGGCGTTGGAGTCGCTCGGCATCTCGCTCGAAGGTGTGCGTCAGCAGGTCGAGGAAATCATCGGACAGGGCCAGCAGGCGCCGTCCGGACACATTCCTTTCACCCCGCGTGCCAAAAAGGTGCTCGAGCTCTCGTTGCGTGAAGCGCTGCAGCTCGGTCACAACTACATCGGGACTGAGCACATCCTGCTCGGCCTGATCCGTGAAGGTGAAGGCGTTGCCGCACAGGTGTTGGTCAAGCTCGGCGCTGACCTCAACCGCGTGCGCCAGCAGGTCATCCAGCTGCTCTCCGGTTACCAGGGCAAGGAGCCGGCGACCGCCGGTGGACCGGGCGAGGGCTCACCGTCGACGTCGTTGGTCCTCGACCAGTTCGGCCGCAACCTGACGCAGGCAGCACGTGAGACGAAGCTCGACCCCGTGATCGGGCGCGAGAAGGAAATCGAACGCGTCATGCAGGTGCTGTCGCGTCGTACCAAGAACAATCCCGTTCTCATTGGCGAGCCCGGCGTCGGCAAGACCGCGATCGTTGAGGGCCTCGCGCAGGCCATCGTCAAGGGCGAAGTCCCCGAGACGCTGAAGGACAAGCAGCTCTACACCCTCGACCTGGGCGCGCTGGTCGCCGGCAGCCGTTACCGCGGTGACTTCGAAGAGCGGCTCAAGAAGGTCTTGAAAGAGATCCGCACCCGTGGCGACATCATCCTGTTCATCGACGAGCTGCACACCCTGGTCGGCGCCGGAGCCGCTGAAGGCGCGATCGACGCGGCATCAATTCTGAAGCCGATGCTCGCCCGCGGTGAGCTGCAGACGATCGGTGCGACGACGCTCGACGAGTACCGCAAGCACCTCGAGAAGGACGCTGCGCTTGAGCGCCGCTTCCAACCGATCAAGGTCGGTGAGCCGACGCTCGCGCACACGATCGAGATCCTGAAAGGTCTGCGCGACCGTTACGAGGCGCACCACCGCGTCTCGATCACCGATGGCGCGCTCGTTGCTGCGGCAACACTTGCCGACCGCTACATATCCGACCGCTTCCTGCCGGACAAGGCAATCGACCTCATCGACGAGGCCGGCTCGCGCATGCGCATCCGTCGGATGACGGCGCCGCCGGACCTTCGTGAGTTCGACGAGAAGATCGCACAGGTACGCCGGGAGAAGGAAAGCGCCATCGACGCGCAGGACTTCGAGAAGGCGGCCAACCTTCGCGACCGCGAGAAGCAACTTCTTGCCGAGAAGGCGCAGCGCGAGAAGGAGTGGAAGGCCGGCGACATGGACGTCGTCGCCGAGGTCACCGACGAGGAGATCGCCGAGGTTCTCGCGACGTGGACCGGCATCCCGGTCTTCAAGCTGACGGAGGAAGAAACCAGCCGCCTGCTGCGGATGGAAGACGAGCTGCATAGGCGCGTCATCGGCCAGGACCAGGCCATCAAGGCCGTGTCCCAGGCCATCCGGCGTACCCGTGCCGGCCTGAAGGACCCGAAGCGTCCCGGCGGATCGTTCATCTTCCTCGGCCCGTCCGGTGTCGGAAAGACAGAGTTGTCGAAGACGCTCGCCGAGTTCCTTTTCGGGGACGAGGATGCGCTGATCCAGCTCGACATGAGCGAGTACATGGAAAAGCACACGGTCAGCCGGCTGGTCGGTTCGCCGCCCGGATATGTGGGCTACGAAGAGGGCGGCCAGCTCACCGAACGGGTGCGCCGCAAGCCTTTCTCGGTGGTGCTTTTCGACGAAATCGAAAAAGCGCATCCGGACGTGTTCAACACGCTGCTGCAAATCCTCGAGGACGGTCGTTTGACCGACGCGCAGGGGCGTCAGGTCGACTTCAAGAACACGATCATCATCATGACCTCGAACCTCGGCACCCGCGACATCGCCAAGGGTCAGTCGCTCGGCTTCTCCGGCGGCGGGAACCGCGTCGTCGACTACGAGCGGATGAAGGCCAAGGTCAACGAGGAGCTGAAGCAGCACTTCCGGCCGGAGTTCCTCAACCGCATCGACGACATCATCGTGTTCCACCAGCTCTCCGAGGAAGAGATCATCGAGATCGTCGACCTCATGCTGGCCCGCGTCGACGTGCAGCTGAAGAACAAGGACATGGGGCTCGAGCTCACGCAGGCATCGAAGGCATTGCTTGCGACCAAGGGTTACGACCCGGTGCTCGGCGCCCGCCCACTGCGCCGCACGATTCAGCGCGACATCGAGGACACGCTGTCCGAGAAGATCCTGTACGGCGAGCTCAAGGCCGGACAGATCGTGGTCGTGGACACCGAGCCGGTCCCGGACGCAAGCCCGGAGGCCGAGCTCAAGGACCGCGAGCAGTTCACCTTCCGCGGTGAGACCAAGCCCCCGTCGGTGCCGGACGCCCCGCCGGTCGAGGTCGCCAGCCCCGGCGGCCCGGCCACCGCTGGCGAACACTCCGACTGACCTCTAACGGTCGAGTTGTCAGAACGCCAGCGGGCTATAACCGTCTGACGTTCTGACAACAACGGCGCGGCCGCTGCGGCGGTAGCCTCGGTCGCCATGGTGGGGCCGGGGCACAGCGCAGTTGAGCCGAGCGCGCGTTGATGTCTGCTCCACTCCAGTCCGGCAGCATCGGTGAGCTGTTCTGGCGCGTCGACGAAGCCGTCGTGCTTGTCGACGGTGACCGCATCATCGCGTGGAACCCCTCCGCGGTGCGGATGTTCGCCACGACACCTGATCAGGGCGCGTCAGCAGACAGGGTCTTCAGCGCAGTGCTCGGACCGGCGTACGACGGCTTGCGCACGCTCTTGCGACAACCCGGCACCGCCGTCATCGACGCGACCAGCGCATGCGGCCTCGTCCTCGACGTGAAGTCCTGGCCGATCGAAGGCAGCGACGTCCGCATGCTGATCATGACCGACGTAACTGCGGGCAGGCGGCTCTCGGACGGTCTCGCCCGGCTCTCGGCGCTTGGTCGCGAGCTGCTGGTGAGCGAGCCATCATTGCCCGACCTCCTTCAGCAACTCGCCGACGAGGCCAAGTTCATTGCCCGTGCCGACTTCAGCACGGTGCTGTTGCTGGATCCGGGCTCCGACGTGGTCACCCACTTCGTCTACAACGCGCCGCGAGAACTGTTCCCCGAGCAGCTTCCCCGAGCTGTCGGCTTGCTCGCGTTGGCAATCGGCGAGCGCCAGCCCGTGTGCATCGCTGACATCGCCGGGCACCCCGCGGCGGTCGGCCTGCCGGAGAACCACCCGCGGATCCGGTCACTTCTCACCGCGCCGGTGCTCGCCGGCGACGCCATCGTGGGCGAGATCGCGGTGGCAAACACACCAACGAGTCGGGTGTTCGACGACGTCGACCGTGAACTGATCGTCGACCTCGCTGCGCACGCCGGCATCGCCGTACGGTGGGCGGAGGAACGTGAGAAAGCTCAACGCGCGACTGAGGTGCGCAGAGAGATCATCGCCACCGCGCGCCACGACATCCGCAACCCGCTCACGATCGGCAAGGGCTACACCGCGATGCTGGAAACGCGTCGGGACCGGTTGACGCCGCAACAGATCGAGTCGGCGCTCGCTGCTGTCCGGGTGGCCTTCGACAGGATGGAACAGTTCGCTGCGCGCGCGCTGATGTCCGAAGAGGACGAAGCACAGGCCGACCAGCCCAACTGGCAACGCATCTCAGTCACCGACTTCCTTGCCTCACTCGAGGCCGACCACAACGCGATCGCCAGAGAATCGGTGGTGCGGGTCGTCACGTCTGCAGACGAGGCCGCGCCACACGCGTTCTCCGGCGACCCTGGCATGGTCCGCGAGGTGCTCGACAATCTCGTCACGAACGCGATCAAGTACGGCGCAGCCGGTGGTGACGTTCGCGTCACGGCTCGTGGTGAAGGTGACAACGTTCGCTTCGACGTACACAACGACGGCGAAGGCATCCTGCCCGAGGACCAGCAGCACATCTTCGACCGCTACTGGCGCGCCAAGGAGCTGCGCGGCGGCGACATCCCGGGCAGCGGTCTCGGGCTCGCGATCGTCCGCCGGCTGGTGACGTTGCACGGCGGCGTCGTCGGTGTCAGTAGTCGGCCGGAGGAAGGTACGACGTTCTGGGTGACGTTTCCGGTGGCCGCCCCTCACGGCAGCGCGTAACCACCATCATTCGTCTCGGTCGCGAGGCCGTCCGCGAGCAGGCCGGCGAGAGCGCGGTCGCGCTGCGGTTGGGTTGGCCACGCGCTGGCGAGCTCTGCCGTGGAGACCGGTCGATGCGCGTCACGGAGCACCGCCAACAACCGGCCACGCGCCTGCCGGTCCGTCCCGGCATAGGTCTGCCCACGCTTAGCGGGCGCGGTCGGTGCACCTGCGAGGCGCCACGCGCAGTCGCCGGCGAGGGGGCACTGAGCACAACGTGGCAACCGTGCAGTGCAGACGAGCGCGCCGAGCTCCATCAGAGCGACGCTTGTCGTAGCTGCTCCTTTCGGATCCGCGGGCAGCAGTCCGGCGACAAGTTCGAGGTCAGCCGCCGTGGTGGCGGCGGACGCCGGCAGGCCGAGGCCCAGTCGGTGCCTCGTGACCACACGCCGCACGTTGGTGTCGACGACCGGATGGCGGTCGCCGTACGCGAACACCGCAACGGCCCGCGCGGTGTAGCCACCCACTCCTGGCAACGCCAACAACGCCTGCAGCTCCCGCGGAACGCTGCCAGCGTGCCGCTCGCCGATCGCCGTCGCGGCGGCGTGCAAAGCGAGCGCGCGCCGGGGGTAGCCGAGCCGGCCCCACTGCCGGACCGCCGCACCCGTGGACTCCGCAGCGAGCTCGCCCGGCCTCGGCCAGCGACGCATCCAGTCGACGTAGGCCGGCAGCACCCGTGAGACCGGCGTCTGCTGCAACATCACCTCGCTGACCAGCACGCCCCACGGGGTGACCCCGGGCCGGCGCCACGGCAGATCGCGCCCCGCCCCGGCGTACCAAGCGCTCACGCGGTCCGCCACCGAGCCAGGCAGCCTTGTCACGGCCGGATCCTCCCATTTGTACGCCGTCGGGCGGTCGGTTCCGATGCCGATCGGCGCTCAAGGCCCCGCATGGGGGCGACGACATTCCGGCCAGGGGTTCCGGCACCCGTCATCGGGCTGGACGAGGCCAGGAAGGACAGCCATATGGGTCGCGCGCCGTACCGGCTGCCCGACACCTTGGCAGCGAGCCTTGAACGCGCATTCGCCGGTGAGGTCGCTGAGCGGCTGCCGCGGCTGCTCGCGGCCACCGACAAACTGACCGAGACAACAGAGGCCGCCGGGCAGGTCATGAGTGACGCGCACGCGCTCGCGAGCAGTGCGGCCGTCGTCGGCGCCGACATGGCCGCCCACGCGGCGCGCGAGTGCGAGGCCCTGCTCGCGCCGTACGCCGGCACCAGGGCCGTGCCCTTCGCGGTGGCACAGCAGGCGACCGTCGCGGCGGAGCAGATGCGCGACGCGTTGGCTGCCTGGGCGACGTGGGCGCAAAACCGGACGCGAGCGGAAAGCGCGTGAGGCATTCCGCTGCCGGGCAAGCCGTCATCACCGTTCTCATCGTCGACGACTCTGCGGTGCAACGGCGGTTTCTTCGAGCCGCAATCGATGCGGACCCGGCGTTCCAGGTGGCTGGTGAGGCGCGCAACGGCCGCGAAGCCGTCGCGCTCGTCGACCGGCTGCGACCAGCAATCGTTCTGATGGACCTTGACCTGCCGGTGATGAACGGCATCGAGGCGATCGAGCGCATCATGGCCAGCCACCCGACCCCGATCGTTGTGTACTCGGCCTACGTCGACGGCACCGACAGCCCCAACGCTCTTGCCGCCACCGCGGCCGGTGCCGTCGACATCGTCGCGAAACCCGCGCCGGGTGACCATGTCGGTCTCGACGGCTACGCACGCGACCTGCGCGGCCGGCTACGGGTAGCGAGCCGCGCCCGTGTGATCACGCATCCGCGCGGTCGGTTGCGGCAGAGCGGGTTCAGCAAGTCGACGAACGGCACCGACGTCATCAAAGGCGAGGCGCGGCCCAACGGCCCTGCCGAGACGACCCCGAAGATGCCGCAATTGCAGACGGTTGCCGCGCCGAGGGCCATTTCCACGTTGGCTGACCCGGTCCGGCTCGTTGTGATCGGCGCGTCCACCGGCGGGCCGCAGGCACTCGCGCAGCTGTTCAGCTCCCTACCCGGTGACTTCGAACCGGCGATCCTCGTCGTACAGCACATGGCGGATGGGTTCATCGAAAGTCTCGCCAGCTGGCTCGACGAGATGGGCCCGCTGTCTGTGTGCGTGGGTGAGAGCGGGCGCAAGCTCGAGCCGGGAAGCGTGACGGTCGCGCCGAGCGGGCTCAACATCGTCGTGCACGACCGTCGGCTGCGCGTCACCTGCGACTCGCCGCCGCCCACCCAGTTCCATGTGCCCGGCATCGACATCACGTTCCGGTCGGTCGCGGACAACGTCGGTTCCGACGCCATCGGCGTGCTGCTGACCGGCATGGGTCGCGACGGCGCGGTTGGGCTGAAGGCGATGCATGACTGCGGCGCGACCACGATCGCGCAAGACGAAGCCACGAGCGCGGTGTACGGCATGCCAGCCGCTGCCGAGGCGCTCGGCGCAGTCGACTTCGGGCTGCCGATGCCGGAGATTGCACCGGCGCTGCTTGCACTCGTCGGGCACGAACAAGTGCAGGAGGCCTCGGCGCGAGAGGCACGCGCATGAGAATCAAGCTGACCGACGTCGAGTTCGACGAAATTCGCCGCCTGCTCGGCAAATCGGCCGGTCTCGTCTTCGACGACTCCAGGCGCGATGCTCTGGCGTTCTGTGTCGGTGAACGCGTGCGCGCGTCCGGCTGCTCCGACGTCATGTCCTATCTGCAGATGCTGTCCACACCGGAGGCCGAGGAAGAGCGGCAGGCGCTGCTCGACGAGGTCACGATCCCGGAGACGCACTTTTTCCGGAACCCGCCGCAGATCACGGCGCTCCGTAGGCACGTGCTGCCGCACCTACTGAAGGAAGCAGCCGGGCGAGGTCGCAAGCTCACGATCTGGAGTGCGGGTTGTTCCACGGGTGAGGAGCCGTACACGATCGCGATGCTGATTCGCGAGCTGCTTCCGCTCACGAATGGCTGGGACATCCGGATCATCGCCACCGACATCTCCCGACGCGGCCTTGCGACAGCGCGGGCCGCGCGGTACGGCGAGCGTTCGCTTGTGATGACGGACCCCACCGACGCCAACAAGTTCTTCACCCGCGACCTCGACGGTGAGCCCGCCTACGTCGTACGGCCGGAAGTCGCGGAGCTGGTGGAGTTCCGCCGCCACAACTTGGTGACGGAGCCGGCGCCGTGCGGACCAGGTGAGGTCGATCTGATCCTGTGCCGCAACGTGACGATCTACTTCGACCGTGAAACGACGCGTTTACTGATCGGCCGCTTGCACGACACGTTGCGCGACGGCGGCTACCTCTTCCTCGGGCACGCCGAGACGCTGTGGCAGGTGAGTGACGACTTCCACCTCGTGACGCTCGGCGATGCGTTCGTCTATCGGCGCGATGACGCCGCCGACGCGTCCGGCAAAGAGCGCCGCACTGTGCTGCCGGACCGGCGCGGGCCCGGCAAGTCCGAGCGCTTCGGCGTCGACCGGCGGCACGGCCGCGAGCGTCGTACTCCTTCGACGTCGCGTCCGGCGGGGCTGGTCGCGACCCTCGGGCGAGTGCTGACGTCGCCGATCGGGCCCACGACTGGCCGCCCGGCGCCTCCGGTCGTGCCGCCGACGGTGACCACGACGCAGCCCGAACCGGCGCAGCTGGGCGAGGTACGCCGGGCGATCGCGGCCGGTCAATACGCAGAGGCAGTCGAGCTCTCCGATCGGATGACCGCTGCGGAGCCACTTGTCGCAGACGCCCACTATCTGCGCGGCCTCGCGCTCACGAACCTCGGCCGCG
>JBJMHR010000030.1:0-16782 GCA_045807285.1 Actinomycetes bacterium | reverse complement strand
TGCGAAGCTGCTCCGTGATCGTGAGGACGAGGTCGGTGGCGGTTGCGCCGTCCGGGAGCTCGCCGAAAAGCTTGAAGCCGACAACGCGTGGGATCAGCATGCTGACCGGCTGGCCCAGCATCGCCGCTTCGGCTTCGATGCCGCCGACGCCCCATCCGAGCACGCCAAGACCGTTGATCATCGTCGTGTGCGAGTCGGTGCCGACGAGTGTGTCGGGATACGCCACGCCGTCGCGTGAGAAGACGACGCGGGCGAGGTGTTCGAGGTTGACCTGGTGCACGATGCCGGTGTCCGGAGGGACAACGGTGAAATCGGCAAACGCCTGCTGCCCCCACCGCAGGAACTGGTAGCGCTCGGCGTTGCGGTCGAACTCCAGCTCGGCATTGCGGCGGAACGCGTCCGCGCGGCCGAAGACGTCGGCGATCACCGAGTGGTCGATGACGAGCTCGGCGGGAACGAGCGGGTTGATGCGGCCCGCGTCGCCGCCGAGGTCAGCCATCGCCTCCCGCATTGCAGCCAGGTCGACGACGCACGGCACTCCGGTGAAGTCCTGCATGAGCACCCGCGCGGGGGAGAACTGGATCTCGGTGTCCGGCTCGGCGTTCGCGTCCCACTGCGCGAGCGCGTTGACCTGATCGGCAGTGACATTGGTGCCGTCTTCGGTGCGCAGCAGGTTCTCGAGGAGGATCTTCAAGCTGTACGGCAGCCGTTCGACACCGTCGATCGCATCGAGCCGGTAGATCTCGTACGCCGCACCCGCGACGGTCAGCTTGGAGGTCATCCTTCATCCTTTCGCACGGTCTGCTCGACCAGATCGAGCACAGCATCGAGCTCGGCGTCCGCCGCTCCCGCCGCGAGGTGGACGACGAGACCGTCGTACACGAGCCGGAGATACGTCACGAGCACTGAGACCGGTACGTCGTCGCGCACCGTGCCGGCCGCCTGGGCTGCTGCCAGCCGCCCCGCCGCGCTGCGGTCGATCGCATCGAGCCGGCGTTGCCAGTCGGCGCGGAAGGCCGGGTCGGTGCGCAGCCGACGCGAGACTTCGAGGGTCACCCCGAGCCAACCCGGGTCGATTGTCGGCAGCCGCCGCATCGCGGCGATGAGACCGCCCGCACTGACGACCTCTGCGGTCGTCGCAGCGTCCTCCTCCGCCAGGGCGAGGAACAACGCTTCCTTGTCCGGGTAGTGATGGAAGATCGCGCCGCGGGAGCGGCCGGTGGCGCGTTCGAGCTCGCGGACGGTGGCACCCTCGTAGCCGTGCCGGGCGAACGCCGCCCGGGCTGCCGCGCGGATCTCCGCCCGCCGGGCGGACAGGTCGTCGGGTCGCAGCTTGGGCATGCCGGAACTATACAAACCGTACGTACGTTTTGGCTAGTCATCCTCTCTGTCCGTATTCAGCCCTGTTTGACTACCGTTACGCCTGCCGCTGTCGATCGTTGGTCAACCGAGGCCTGCTGATCGTCGTCCCCCGGAGGTTGCTGCATGCGCGGACGTGTCCGCATCGCGTTGGCCACTGCTGCGCTGTGCGCGGTGATCCCGGCCACCGTCGCCCTGGCCGGCCAGTCAGCGCAGCCGGTGCCCGTCATCAGCACCACCCCAGGAGTGGACCCCGCGGGCGTGCTGGCGGGCGGCCCGATCCACGGCATGATCCTGTCCAACTTCAACCAGTCGGTGCTGCCATCGATCGCCGATCTGTCCCGGCTCAAGGCGGACGGGGTGAACACCGCCGTCGCCTACGTCTACGTCCACCAGTCGACGCCGTGGTCCAGCGACGTGCGGATCACTCCGCAGACTGACACCGACGAGACGCTGACGACGCTCGCTGACCACGCGCACGCACTCGGCATGGCAGTGGAGTACGCACCGGTCATCGTCGTCGACTCCGGCCAGACCAACGTCACGTCACTCGCGATCGCGCCGGGCCAGGCGTGGCGCGGGGAGCTTGCGCCCTACGACGTCGGGTTGTGGTGGCACAACTACAACGCGATGATCACGCACTACGTCAATCTTGCGAACGCGACGCATGCCGAGATCCTCTCGATCGGCAGCGAGCTCGACACCATGCAGGGCTACGCCGCAAACTGGATCCACCTGGCGACCTGGGTGAACCTGCACTACCACGGCTTGACGACGTACATGGGGACCGGCAACGCGATCTTCAACGTCACGTGGGCGGGTTACCTCGACATCATCTCGCTGTCGGCCTACTACGCCCTCAGCTCGCTCGACAACCCGACCGTCGGCGCGATGACGTACGTCTGGAACCGCTACTACATGCCGAAGATCGAGTCGCTCTACACCAGGTTCCATCGTCGCGTGCTGATCGACGAAGTGGGTTATGTGTCCCTGGTGGGGGCAGCGGCCCACCCAGCGACTGCGTACCGGTCGGGCGCACATGTTTCCCAGCCCGCTCAGGCCAATGCGTATGAATCCCTGCTGCGCGCCGCACAGGGCAAAACCTGGTTGCGCGGCATCGCGTGGTGGCACTGGGACGTGCCGAGGGCCGCGGCGATCGACCGCACATACTCGATGCGCGACAAACAGGGTGAGTGCGTCATCGCGCAGTTCTGGGGCGCCCGCCAACCCGTCGGCGCCGGAAGTGCGATCAGTCGGATCCCTGACGTGTGCTTGGCCAACCACATCACCGGCGTCTAGGCCTCGTAGTCTCGGAGCGTGAGCTCTGCACTCGACTCCGCACGTACATTGATCGGTGGCGCCGGCCGCATCGCCGTACTCACCGGTGCCGGCATCTCCACCGATAGTGGAATCCCGGACTTCCGTGGACCGAACGGTGTGTGGACGAAGAACCCGGCCGCGGAGAAGCTCGCCACGTTGTCGGACTACCTTGCTGATGCTGATGTACGCCGACGCGCGTGGCGTTCGCGTCGTGAGCACCCCGCCTGGTCGGCGCAGCCCAACGCCGGGCACCGCGCGCTGGTCGAATTGGAGCACAGCGGCCGCCTTGTCGCGTTGGTGACACAGAACATCGACGGGCTTCATCAACAGGCCGGGTCGAGCGACGACAAGGTCATCGAGATACACGGGACGATGCACGAGGTCGAGTGCTTGTCGTGCGCCCGGCGGACACGGATGTCCGACGAGCTTGCGCGCGTCGATGTCGGCGAGGAAGACCCGCCCTGCGAGGTCTGCGGAGGCATCCTGAAGTCCGCAACCATCTCGTTCGGGCAGGCGCTGGTGCCGCAGGTCGTTGCCGCCGCGATCGAGGCCGCCGAGTCATGTGATGTCTTCCTTGCCGTCGGGACGTCCTTGACCGTGCACCCGGCGGCCGGCTTGTGCGATGTGGCACTCGACGCCGGTGCCGACCTTGTCATCGTCAATGCGCAGCCGACGCCGTACGACGTTGCTGCCGCGGTCGTCCTGCGCGACTCGATCAGCGATGTGTTGCCTGCTCTCGTCAGCGCCGTCGCTCCGGCGTAACGTGCAATGCCATGAAGGTGCCGCTGTGTAGTTCAGACTTTCTCGAACGTGCCGCGGCTGTCTTTGGCCACCGGGTCGCCGTTGTCGACGAGCCAGGCGCGGTCGACGCACTGGGTTCGTTGACGTACACGGAGTTGACAAAGCGGTGCCGTGCGATCGCGGCTGGACTCGACGAGCTGGGCGTCGACCCGGGAGATCGGGTCGCCGTCGTGTCGCACAACTCCGCGCGGCTGCTCGAGCTCATGTACGCCGTACCTGCGTGCGGACGGATCCTCGTGCCGGTCAACTTCCGGCTGCAGCCCGCAGAGGTGAGCTACATCGTCGACCACTCCAGCGCGTCCGTCCTGATGCTTGACCCCGAGCTCGATGACAGCCTCGGCGCCATCACCGCGAAGCACCGGTTCATCCTGGGCCGAGGGTCGGACGAAGCGCTGCTGAGGTTCGACCGTGAGCCGGTGCCCTGGCGGGCCGACGAGGACGCGACGGCGACGATCAACTACACCAGCGGGACGACGGCGCGACCCAAAGGCGTGCAGATCACCCACCGCAACATCTGGACCAACGCCGTCACCTTCGGCTGGCATGCCGGCGTGAGTGACCGCGACGTGTACCTGCATACGCTGCCGATGTTCCACGCCAACGGATGGGGAATGCCGTTCACCGTTGCCGGCGTCGGCGCCCCGCAGATCGTGCTGCGCAAAGTAGACGGCGCCGACATACTGCGCCGGATCGATGCGCATGAGGTGACTTTCTTGTGTGCGGCGCCGGCGGTGGTCTCGGCTGTGTTGAGCTCCGCTGAGACGTGGAGCGGCGAGATCCCAGGTCGTGATCGGGTGCGCGTGATCTGTGCTGGCGCGCCACCGCCGTCGAAGACGATCGAACGCATCGAAGCAGAGCTCGGCTGGGAGTTCCTCCAGATCTACGGGCTCACGGAGACGTCGCCATTGCTCACGATCAACCGGCGCCGCAGCGAAGAAGACGCGCTCGCCACCGATGAGCGCGCGAAGCGTCTGTCCAGGGCTGGCATGCCTGCGCTCGGCGTACGGCTGCGCGTCTCGGACAGCGGCGAGGTTCTGGCGCAGTCCAACGTGGTACTCGAGGGCTACTGGCAACAGCCGGAAGCGACCGCCGACGCCCTCGAAGGGGGCTGGTTCCACACCGGTGACGGCGGCTACGTCGATGACGATGGTTACCTGACGATCAGCGACCGGAAGAAGGACATCATCATCACGGGCGGCGAGAACGTGTCGTCGATCGAGGTCGAGGATTGCCTTTACAAGCATCCAGCGATCGAAGAGGTTGCCGTCATCGGCGTCCCGGACGAGAAGTGGGGCGAGACGGTCAAGGCGATCGTCGTCCTCAAGACCGGGCAAGACGCGGATGAGCCGTCGATCATCGGGTTCTGCAAGGACAGCCTGGCTGGGTTCAAGGCGCCGACATCAGTGGACTTCGTCGAGGCGATTCCGCGCACCGCCACCGGCAAGGTGCAGAAGTTCAAGCTGCGCGAGCCGTACTGGACCGGCCGGGACCGCCAGGTGAACTGAGTCCGTCAGCCGCCTTCGGCGTTGACCACCGACGTCTTCGGTGGCGCCTTCTTGGCCGCCTTCACCGGGAGCGCCTTGTAGGCGCCGTACTTCTCCAGGAACACCGTCGCGCCGGTGGGCACAAGGGGATAGAGCTGCAGCACGTCGCTGTTGTGCATGCGGATGCAGCCGTGGCTGGCGTTGTAGCCGATCGAATAGTCCGACGGCGTGCCGTGAATGCGGATACCCGGTGCCGAGAGGTTGAGCGCACGCAGTCCGAGTGGGTTGTGCGGGCCGGGCGGGATCGTCGCCGGCTCGCTCTTGCTCCACTCGTCGTGCGGGTTGTACCAGGTGGGCAGGAAACGCTTCAGCGTCACGGAGTAGCGACCGGTCGGTGTCGGGTAGCGCGTCTGCCCGGTGGCCACAGGGAACGTCCGGGCGAGTGTGTGGTGCTTGTAGAGGTAGAGCCGGTTCTCACCGATGTGCACCACGATCACGGTGTCGTACGCCGAGTCGTCCGCCTTCGGCCGGATCGTTGCCGGCTCGAGGTGCCGCGCGTGCCCGTCGGTGAGTGACGCCTTCAACGCGCGGAGTGCCGCTGACTTGTCGAGCGCCAGACCGGGCTTGGCCGAGCTGAACGTCGGCACCGCGCCGGACAACGAGACGGAGGCGTCGACCGCCGGGACGTCCACGGCTTCCGCCGCCCGGTCGACCAGTTCCACGAGACGCGCCGTCGACGGCTGGTTGAGCCGGACTTTCACGGTCGGATGGCTTTCGCCGCCGAACACTCGGCGCCAGCTGCGCGAGAGCCACGACCCGGTCCGAGTCGAACCGAACGCTTCGTCAACGGCGGCCGCGACGTTGTCGCGGACCCCGAGTTCGCGCAATGACGTCGTGTAGCTGTTGTCGCCGACGGTCAACGTTGCCTTCTTGTCCAAACGCCGGTCCAGCACCGTGCGCACCTTTGCGATGGCCTGCGCTCGGGTGAGCCCGGACACATCGATGTTGCCCACCTGGCTGTGCGAAGGCAGCACCTTCAGGCGCGAATGGTCGTGGTAGTAGGCCGCAAGCCCGACTCCGGTCGGCAGCGCCACGACGACAGCGACAATCGCTGCAGTGATGACGACGACAACGGCCCGGGGTGTGCGCACGAAGATGCAGACTACTGGGATGCGCACCGCTCCGGCCGCCGCCGCGCTCGTCCTGGTGGCGGCGCTCGCGGGCTGCAAGGCGGCGGACGCCTTGTCCACGCAAGAGGTCGTTGTGCATTTCGCCCCGAACGCTCCCGAGTCCGCGCACATCGACGTCCAGCAGGCCTGCGGCGTCGTACCGCATGTCAGTCCGCAGCCCATCCCGAGCCACGAGGTCGCCAGCCAGGCACAGACCGACGTGCACTTCCTCGTGAAGCCGGGCAGCGACAAGAATCTGAAACGGCTGTACGACTGCCTCGGTCAGCCGCGATTTCATGGCATCGTGCTGGGCTACGACACGCCCGACATGTGAGGAGCTCGCCATGCCTGACCGCACCTACCGCGTCACAGAGATCGTTGGTACGTCGAGGGAGGGCGTCGAGGCGGCCATCCAGAACGGCATCACTCGTGCAGCGAAAACGATCCGTCACCTCGACTGGTTCGAAGTGACAGAGATCCGCGGTCACATCGTCGGGGGAGAGGTCATGCACTTCCAGGTGGGCATGAAGCTCGGCTTCCGACTCGAGGACGTCGAGTAGCCGCGATCATTCCGCTGGGCTGACCGAGCTCATGTTGAAGTCAGGGATGCGCAGCGGCGGCATCGCCGTGCGGGTGAAGTAGTCGTTCCACTCGCGCGGCAGCGTGGGTACGGTTGCGCCCGCTTCGCTGATCCGGCCCAGCAGGTCGACCGGGCTCTCGTTAAAACGGAAGTTGTTGACCGCACCGACGACCTCGCCCTCGTCGATGAGATAGATGCCGTCTCTGGTGAGACCGGTGAGCAGGAGCGTCCGCGGATCGACCTCGCGGATGTACCAGAGACAGGTGAGCAACAGCCCGCGGTCCGTGCTGGCCACCATTGCGTCGAGGTCGCGGCCGTCGCTGCCGGCTTCGAGGATCAGGTTGTCGACGACCGGCCGCATGGGCAGGCCGGTCAGTGCCGCCGAATGCCGGGTCGTGATGAGCGAGTCGAGCTGGCCGTCCCGGATCCAGGTCACCGGGCCGACCGGCAGTCCGTTGTCGAACACCGACGTTGTGCTGCTCGAACCCGCGGTCACGAGGAACGGCGCGCACTGCAGGCCTGGCGCTGCCGGGTCGCTGCGCAACGTCACCGGAAGCTCGCTCAAGCGGTCGCCGACGCGGGTGCCGCCGCCGGGCCGGCTGAACACGGTCCGGCCTTCGTGCGCGTCGCGAGCCGTCGCGGTCCAGTACAGGTAGATCATCAGGTCGGCGACCGCCGTCGGTGGCAGCAGGGTTTGGTAGCGACCGGGTTCCAGCCGCACCCGCTTCTGCGCCCAGGCCAGCCGTTGCTGGAGCGTCGCGTCGAGTGCCGCCGCATCGACATCGGTGAAGTCGGGGCTGCCGACGCCGACCCACGCAGATCGGCCACCGTCGGTTGCCCGCGCGGTGATCTCGACAGTGCCGGTCGGCTGGTCGTGCCGCAGCCGGAGCCCGGTCGACGACCCGAGGTACGTCGAGGTCAGCACGTGTGCCGCGAAGCCCGCGATCACGCGGTCGGCCACGCGAGCGCTAGCGAGCATGTCGCCGAGACCCGGCGTGAAACGCGCGAACACGCCGATGTCGGTCTGCCGCGGCGGCTCGTCCCAGTCAGCGCTCGCCGGCGCGTCGCCGACGATCGGCTGCGCATCCTCGGCCTCGCTGTTGTCGTTCGCAGCGAGCTCGGATGCGCGTACGACGTCGTTGATCGTGTCGAGGTCGATCGCGGTGCGCGACACGACGCCGGCCGCGGTGCCGGTCTGTCCGCCGACGGCGGAGATGACGACGATGCGCCGTGAACGCGTCACGCCATTCGTCGTCAGCGTGTTCGCTGCCCAACGCAGGTTGGCAGAGCTGGCCTCTTCGACGATGACGATGCAACTGTCGGCGGTGGACGCTTCGAGTGCGCGTTCGACGAGGTCTTGCGGTTTCGATGGCGAGGTCATGCGGTCGTTACCGTCCGCCTTCCTGCACGGTGTTGAGTACGCGGACGCCACGGAACAGCGCCGCGGGGCAGCCATGGCTGACTGACGCGATCTGGCCGGGCTGGCCTTTGCCGCAGTTGAACGCGCCGCCGAGTCGGTAGGTCGCGGGGCCGCCGACGGCTTCCATTGATCCCCAGAACTCGGTCGTTGTCGCCTGGTATGCGACGTCGCGCAATTGGCCGACCAGACGACCATCGCGGATCTCGTAGAACCGCTGGCCGGTGAACTGGAAGTTGTAACGCTGCATGTCGATGGACCAGCTCTTGTCGCCGACGATGTAGATCCCGCGGCTCACCCCGGCGATGAGCTCCTCGGTGGTGGGGCCGTTCGGCGCTGGCTGGAGCGACACGTTCGCCATCCGTTGGATGGGTACGTGCCGGGGCGAATCGGCGTACGCGCATCCGTTGCTGCGACTGAAGCCCATGAGCCGGGCGATGCGTCGATCGAGCTGGTAGCCGACGAGGATCCCGTCGCGAATGATGTCCCACTCCTGCGCCTCGACGCCCTCGTCGTCGTAGCCGATCGTTGCGAGGCCGTGCTCCGCGACGCGGTCACCTGTGACGTTCATGACGGGTGACCCGTAGCGCAGGCTGCCGAGCTTGTCGTAGGTCGCGAACGACGTCCCGGCGTAGTTCGCCTCGTAGCCCAGCGCGCGATCGAGCTCGGTCGCGTGCCCGATCGACTCGTGGATCGTGAGCCACAAGTTGGACGGGTCGATCACGAGGTCGTAGGTGCCCGGCTCGACGCTCGGTGACTTGACCTTCTGTGCCAGCAGGTCGGGCAGCTCGGCGAGCTCGGTGTCCCAGTCCCAGCCGACTCCGGTGAGGTACTCCCAGCCACGCCCGGCCGGCGGTGCCACCGTCCGCATGTCGTCGAAGGTGCCCGCGGAGCGGTCCACCGCGACAGCGGTGAAGTGTGGTCCCGTGCGCACACGTTGCTGAGTGGTGATGGTCCCCGCGGTGTCGGCGTAGAACTTGTTTTCCAGCACGCAGTAGACGAGCGCGTCGACGTGGTCGACGCCGTCCGCGGACAACAGCCGGCCGCTGTAGTCGCGCAGCAGCCCTTCTTTGTCCTTGTCGGCGACCGTGAACGGATCGACGTCGTACGCAGAGATCCAGGTCACGTCTCCGTGCGTGGGCTCGTATGCGAGCTCGACCGGTTCGATGTTGGCGGGGCGGCTGACGCGGGCCACCTCGACCGCCGTTTCCGCCGCCCGCACGGCTGCGTCGACGGTCAGGTCGGGTGCGGCCGCGAACCCCCACGTCCCGTCATGCACGACGCGGACGGCAACACCGATCTCGTTGTCGTGCAGCGAGCCTTGGAGGTGCTCGTCGCGCAACATCATGCGTTGGCTGTGGATGCGTTCGAGCCGGAAGTCCGCGTGTTGTACGCCGAGCTCGGTCGCCCGGCCGAGGGCCGCTTCGGCGAGTGCGCGCATCGGCAGCGCAAGGAAGTCGGGGTCGATGCTGCGAGCCACGCATCGACCCTAGCGACGTGCCGCGCGCGCTAGCCGCCGGGTGACATTACGTGCGTACCGGGCGGGCCGAGCAGCGACAACCTGCCGCTGACGCCGAAGATCTCCGCGGCGCCGGTCACGGCGGCGGACAGCCGGGTGAACGAGAGGCGCCAGCCGGTGGCCGTCGCGAGCCGCGAGGCGACCGCGATCACGGACAGCGGTTCCCGGTCGATTGCACGTACGCCGCCGGCGTCGACGAGGACGTCCCGGCAGGCAGCGGCCTGGGGACGCAGCAACAGCTCGCGCAGGGCCCGCGCGTCGTCGGCGCCCAGCTCCCCGGACAGGCGTAGCACGAGACCATCGGACAGCGTCGTCACCTCGACCATGTCAGAACCGTCGACAACGGCAACCGGCCATCGCAGGACCGTGCGGACCCAGGACTGCCGCCGTCCGGAGCAGTAACGGGTGGTCCTTCGCTTCGATAGCGTCGACGACGTGGTCACCCCGCCGGGAACACCGCGGTCGGTCCTCATCACGGGCGGCAACCGCGGCATAGGCCTCGCCACCGCGCTGGCGTTCGCCGACCTCGGCCATCGGGTCGCGGTGGGCTCACGCTCTGGCGACGCTCCCGACGACCGACTGTTCGGGGTCAAATGCGACGTTACGGACAGCGCAAGCGTCGACGCCGCCTTCACCGCGGTGGAGGAGCGGCACGGTTCGGTTGAGGTCGTCATCGCGAACGCAGGCATCACGCGGGACACGCTGTTAGCCCGAATGTCGGACGAGGACTTCGCCGAGGTGCTCGAGACCAACCTGGTCGGAGCCTTCCGGGTGGCGCGGCGCGCCATCCGCTCGATGATCCGGGCGCGCTATGGGCGACTCGTCTTCGTCTCCAGCGTGGTTGCCCTGACCGGGTCGGCCGGCCAGGCCAACTACGCAGCGGCGAAGGCAGGCCTCATCGGGCTGGCGCGCTCGATCGCTCGTGAGTACGCCAGTCGTGGCGTCACGGCGAACGTTGTTGCGCCCGGGCTGGTCGCCACCGACATGACCGCCGTGCTGCCAGAGGAACGACGTGCAGAGATCCTTCGCGACGTCCCGATGGCCCGGATCGCCGAACCGGACGAGGTCGGCGGCATCATTACCTGGCTGGCATCCGATGCCGCGTCGTACGTCAGCGGCGCGGTGATCCCGGTCACCGGCGCCGGTGGCGTCGGCTTCTGACCGGGGCCTGAGGAGGATCGTGAGCGGCATTCTTGCCGGCAAGCGCGTGCTGGTCACCGGTGTGCTCACCGACGCGTCGATCGCCTTCGCGTGCGCGCGTATCGCGCAAGAGCAAGGCGCGACCGTCGTGCTGTCCTCGTTCGGCCGCGCGATGAGCATCACCGAACGCATCGCGGCCCGGCTGCCGGTCCGACCACCCGTCGTGCAGCTCGACGTCACCGACAAGGCCGACCTCGATGGATTGGCCCAACGTGTCGGCGAGCACGTCGACGGGCTCGACGGCGTCGTACACGCAATCGGTTACGCACCGGAGTCCGCCCTCGGCGGTCGCTTCCTGACGACTCCGTGGGAGGACGTCGCGACTGCGGTGCACGTCTCGACGTACTCGCTCACCTCGTTGACGGTGGCTGCTCGACCACTCCTCGGTGCCAGCGCGAGCGTCGTCGCGCTCGACTTCGATGCGTCCGTCGCCTGGCCTTTTTATGACTGGATGGGGGTGGCCAAGGCGGGCCTGGAGTCGTGTGCGCGCTACCTCGCTCGTGATCTCGGCGCCGACGACATCCGCGTCAACCTTGTTGCCGCAGGTCCGCTGCGAACGATGGCGGCGAAGTCGATCCCCGGTTTCGAGGAGTTCGAGGCGGTGTGGAGCCAGCGCGCACCGTTGGGCTGGGACGTCACCGACACTTCGCCCGCCGCGAAGGCGTGCGTCGCGTTGTTGTCGGACTGGTTTCCAAAGACCACCGGCGAGATCGTGCACGTCGACGGCGGCGTGCACGCCGTGGGGGCTTAGGCCGCCCGACGGGCTCGCCAGAGCCCGATGTGACCGGAGCCGAGTGCCGCGAGGATCGCCGCAGCGGAGACGAGCAGTGCGAGCGGGATGACGTGTCGGGCGCCGGCGGGCAGGCCGGCGAGCGGTCCGCGTGCGCTTGGCTGCAGCTGTGGCGTGACTCTGGGCGCGATCGCGGGGTCAGTCCGCTGGAAGTCAGCAGCGCGTGGTGCGGCGGCCTGGAGGTCTTCGCTGCGGAGCGCCGCACCTGCGTGCAGGGCCGAGGCGACTCGGTGGCTCGGCCTCGCGTACTGCGCAGCAACGGCGGGGTGCTGGCCGGACTGCTTGAACACTGGCTTCTGGTTCGCTGGCGGCTTCGCTGGCGGGTTCTGTGGCGGCTTCGGTGCGGTCGCCGTCGGCGGCGTTGTGAGCGACCGCACGGTTGAGGTCACGGTCTTCAGCGTGCCGGACAGCGTCGGCACGGTAGGTGCCACCTGGGGCCGCGGCTGCGGGAGAACATGCTGCACGACGGGCTGTACCGGGCCGCCCACGACCGGGCCCACATCGCGCGTCGTCGCCCCGAGCGCGAGCCCGCTGCCGGCGAGCACGAGCGCCGTCGCGGCACCGGCAATGGTGCCGCCCCGTTGCAAAAGTCGGTTGGTCCGGTTGCGCGATGTTGTCCGAGTACGCACCACAGAACCTCCTTTTGTGTCGATGGTAGCCGCCGATTTGACGCCCGGCGAGGGTCCTTTGACCGCCGGACGGGTGATACGGCCGTTCAGGAGTGCGGCTCGCGAGCCGAATAGATGCAGGTGGCGACCGAGACCAGCCGGGTCATCCGACCGGCGGCTGTCCTGAACGACGAGGTCGCGCGTGATCTGGTCGCGGCCCTGGAGCAGCAGGACGTCGCCCGGGGCGGTGTCTGGAACATCACCGTCGGTCTGTGGCAGCGCTACGACCGCCCCTGGAACGGACCCGGCGGCACCATGGGCGAGGCGAAGCTGCTCGGCACGATTGCCACGGTGTACGCCGCGCCCACAAAGTTCGAGATCACGATCTACCGGGTCACCGTCACGGAGTACGGCGATGGCGCCGGCTGGACGGTCGAGTCGCTCTGCGACGACGCGTTGCGGCCGGTCGGGCTGACTCTCGAGACCTGTCCGCGCGCGGAGATGCTGAGCGCTCCGACGCCCGATCCTTTCCGGCGCGCTGGAGCCGGCTAAGCCGGGTCGTGACAGGTGAACGCCGGTCCCGGCACGATCGGGTCGGCCGGTTGTGGCCGTGGCCTGCGCCAGCCACTCCCCGGATCTCGCGTCTTCAGGTACTCGACGATGCCGCCCGCAATCGCGTTCGCGAGCCCACCGCGGATCGCGGTGTCCTGCATCAACGCCTCTTCGGGCGGATGAGTCAGAAACATCGCCTCGCTGATGACCCAGGGCACGTGGCTGTCGCGCAGCAGGAAGTAGTAGTCCCCATGTGTCCCGAGCCGGTAGAGCGCGCCCCGGTTGAACCTCGCCGCCCAGTGGTCGTGCACGCGTGGTGACAGCGCATCGAGATAACGCCGCTCGGATTGGTAGATGACCCCGGCGGCTCGCCGTCCGTGCGGGTCAGCGGTCGAGGCATAGACCTGGGCGCCCGGGACCGGGCTGGTCGTGGTCCGGGGGTTCGCGTCGAGGTGCAGGGACACCGCCAGGTCGGCGCGTAGCGCATCGGCGAGTGCGACTCGGAACCCCAGCGACGCGTCGATGTTGTCGGTGCGGGTGACGACGACACGTCCCACGTGGCCGGCTAGCGCGCCCCGCACCTGCGTGGACAACGCCAGCACGAGATCGGCCTCACGTGTGCCATCGGCGGCCTTGGCGCCGTCGGCGTGGCCGCCGTGTCCCGGGTCGATGACGACGAGCGTGTCGTCAGGGCCGCTGGCCCGAAGCGCGCTCCGACCGGGCCCCGACAGCGTGACGTGCCGGTCGCACGGCGTCAGGACGGTCGGGTTCGCGGAGGTTCCGCCGATGCGCGGCAGCGTGAGCCCGGGCGCCAACGTCCCACCGCCGGTGATCTGAACGTGGGCCGTCGTGAGCACGGCCCCCAGCGCCGGGGGAGCGGGCGTCGTTCGCACTCCGGGTGGCCAGGTGACGGAGGCCCCGCCGTACGTCGGCAAACCGGGGGGAGAAATAGGCAGCGGCGTCGGCACGGAGATCGACGGACCCGGCGGCCGCGTCGACGGCGTGCCTGGTGACGTCGTCGGTGTTGGCGCGGACGCCGTACTGGAACAAGCGCTGGCGAGCAGCGCGAGAACGGCTAGTCGAGCAGGTCGGGCTGGTCGCGCACGATCTTGTCGTACAACGGCTGGAAGGAAAGCCACCCGGCGAACTCCGACCCGACGTAGTCGTGCGTCTTTTGCGCCTGCTCCGCGTCGATGGGCACCCGAGGGCCCGCCGCCATCGCGAGCAGCTGCACCTGACAGGACCGCTCCATCGTGATGAACCACCACGCCGCGGAGTCGACAGTTTGCCCAACCGTGAGCAAACCGTGATTGCGCAAGATCACGGCCTTGTTGTCGCCAAGGGCGTGCGCGATCCGCTTGCCTTCCTCGAGGTCGAGGACGACGCCTGTGTAGTCATCGAAGACGGCGTGGTCGTTGTAGAACGTCGTGACGTCCTGCGTGATCGGCTCGAGCTCGACCCCAAGTGTCGACAGTGCCCGGCCATGGGTCGAGTGCGTGTGCGCGGCAGCGACGATGTCGGGGCGCGCCTGGTGCACCTGCGAGTGGATCGCGAAAGCAGCAGCGTTGACGGGGTAGTCGCCTTCGACGACCTCACCCTGCTCGTTGACGCGAATGAGGTCGCTCGCCCGAATGTGCGCGAATGGTACGGCGAACGGGTTCACCCAGAACGAGTCGGTGAACTCCGGATCGCGTGCGGTGATGTGACCGGCGACGCCTTCTTCGAACCCGAACCGGCTGAAGAGGCGGAAAGCCGCCGCGAGCCGTTGCTTGCGGTGCTGGCGCTCGTCAGCGACGTTGTCGAACGTGGGGGGAACGCGGTATTTGAGCTCAGCCATACGCCCAAGTGTCCCGCACTAGGTCAGCGCGCGCCAGGTGTGTGCCCCGACGACGGCGTCCGGGGAGAGATGGCTGCGTCGCTGGAAGGAAACCAGTGCCTGCTGCGTTCGCGGCCCGTAGACGCCGTCAGCGCGGATCCGCAGTCGTTGCTGCAGGAAGCGCACAGCCGGGCCGACGGCACCGGGCCGTAGGACGGTGTGTTGGTACGCCGTGCGCTGTGCGCGCCGGTGCCGGGCCGCGGCGACCGCACGCGCGTGCGCAACCGCCCGTGCGTGTGCTCGGGCCCGTGCTCGCGCGACGGCCACGACATGGGCCTCGGCGCGCTGGGTCGCGACCACCATCGCGTGCCAGGTTGCGGGGCCGACGACACCGTCGGGCACGAGGCGGTGGCGATGCTGCCAGCGCGCGACAGTGGCGGTCGTCTGCGGCCCGTACGCACCGTCGACCCGAAGCCGCAGCACGCGTTGCACCGTCTCGACCGCGGGACCGCGCGCTGAGACGCGGAGCACCTGGTGGGAGTAGTGCTGCAGCGCGTAGACGTCACGCCGGTAGGGCGTCGCCGGCGAGGCGGGCGCTGCGTGGTGGCGGGACGGGCTCGACGGCGCGGGGCGCGCGCTGGCCGGACCTGCGATGGCATGCCACGTTCGCGGGCCGACGACGCCGTCGACACCAAGCCGGTGGCTGCGCTGGAAGCGCATGACCGCCTGCTGTGTCTTGCTGCCGAACTGGCCGGTCGCCGGCCGTACGCCGAGAGCGTGCTGGATCAGCCGTACCGCCGTACCGCTCGCGCCGCGGGACACGAACGTGTGGCCGTAGCGCCGAAGCTCGGCTTGCGAGATCCGGCCGTGGCCGGAGGCATGCCAGTACGACGTCTGCCGCAGCGCGCCCGCGCGGCTGAACGAGAAGTGCACGTGGTCGGTGTGTGCTTCGGCCCCGTGATAGGGCTGCCACCCGGCAGCGGCGTCGTAGGCGCGCCAGATGTGGCGGTCCCAGACGACGTACATGATGCCGAGCCGGCGCGCCATCGCGTTGCGATGGCCTTCGTCGTCGGTGGCGAACAACCAGCGAAACAGCGCATCGGCCTCGGCGTGCTGGTGACTGTTGAAGGCCGACACCCGCCAGTCCCAGGCCCGGCCTTCCTTGTGCTCGCTCGTGCCGCCGATGTTGCAGGCGCGGACGATGCCGTCGGTCCCGGTGTCCGGATAGGTCGCCCGAACGAGCCGGTCGAAAGCGAGGACACCCGCTTTCGGGCTGGGATCGCACCGCGTCTGGGGAACGTACGGCGCGAACGCCTCGATCCGGTCGGACAGGCCGAGCGGGGTGACCGGGCTGCGGATCGCGCGGTGGCTGACGAGCTCGAGCGTTGGCGCGGTGGAGCCGGGCGGTGAGCCGATGACGCCGGCGGTCAGGGCGACCCCGAGCGCGGCCGGGCCCAAGGTGCCGGCGGCCGGTGGGGACAGCACCGGGCGACGGGGGGACCCGGCATGCCGCCCGCGGCGGCGCAAATGGGCACTCACGGGACCTCTCCACCGTGACTGATGGGACTGATGTGACGCAAGTGACTAGTGGACCACGATGACACGATCCGGCGGAGTTGTGAACCCCTGACGCGAAATCGTCCGCCGCTGGGGCTCCGGACCGGGCCCGGAACGGCCCGGACCGGCATGGTCGGATCGAGACGTCTGCGGGTAAATTACCGGTCAGTAGCAAACCCCCATGCCAGCGGTTGTGAGAGGCGGGCCAGTGACGACGACGGCTTCGGGCGGCGGGACCTCAGCCCGCAATGTCAGTGAGCAGGAGGCTCGGCAGGTCGCCGAGGCCGCACGCGAGACCGAGTGGCGCAAGCCGAGCTTCGGCAAGGAGCTCTTCCTCGGCCACTTCATGCTCGACCTGATCCATCCGCACCCGCAGCCCGAGCAGTCCGATCGCGAACGGGGCGAGGCCTTCCTCGCCAAGCTCGAACGCTTCCTCCGTGAAGAAGTCGACCCGGCTGTCATCGAACGCGACGCGCAGATCCCTGACACGGTCGTGAAGGGGCTCAAGGAGCTCGGCGCGCTCGGCATGAAGATCCCGATCGAGTACGGCGGCCTCGGCCTCTCGCAGGTCTACTACAACAAGGCGCTCGCGATGGCCGGCGTCTGGCAC
>JBJMHR010000029.1:0-165616 GCA_045807285.1 Actinomycetes bacterium | reverse complement strand
TCGAGGATGTCGATCATCGGCATCGCGTCTTCGCGGCGCATCGCCATGAACATGCGCGGCATCACGGGGAAGTGGAACGCCATGTGGCACTCGTCCCCCGCACCGAAATACTCGACGACGTCCTGTGGCCATTGGTTCGCCTCGGCCAGCAGCACAGTGTCGGGATAGAGCGAGTCGACCTCCTGGCGCACGCGCTTCAGGTACTGATGCGTCTCGGGGAGGTTCTCGCAGTTGGTGCCGTCGCGCTCGTAGAGGTAGGGCACCGCGTCGAGCCGGAACCCGTCGATCCCGAGGTCGAGCCAGTACCGCAGCACCTCGATCATCGCGTCTTGTACGGCGGGGTTGTCGAAGTTCAGGTCCGGCTGGTGGCTGAAGAAGCGGTGCCAGTAGTACTGCTGGCGCACCGGGTCCCACGTCCAGTTAGAACTCTCGGTGTCAACGAAGATGACGCGTGCCTCCGGCCACCGTTCGTCGGTGTCACTCCACACGTAGAAGTCGCCGAACGGCCCGTCAGGATCGTTGCGCGACGCCTGGAACCACGGGTGCTGGTCACTCGTGTGGTTCATG
Organism: Actinomycetes bacterium; assembly: GCA_045807285.1. Classification (GTDB taxonomy): domain Bacteria; phylum Actinomycetota; class Actinomycetes; order JAWWOW01; family JAWWOW01; genus JBJMHR01. The sequence goes on along the minus strand of JBJMHR010000029.1, from coordinate 165,049 downwards.
ACCATGTCCGCGATGATGCGGATCCCGCGCTTGTGCGCTTCTTCGACGAGCAGCACGAAGTCGCCGATGTCGCCGAACTCCGGCAGCACGGTGAGGTAGTCGCTGATGTCGTAGCCACCGTCGCGCAGCGGGCTCTGGTAGATCGGGAGCAGCCAGACGCAGTCGATCCCGAGCCACTCGAGATAGTCGAGCTTCTGTGTCAAGCCGCGAATATCGCCGGTCCCGTCTCCGGTGCTGTCGTAGAAACCGCGGATCAGCACCTCGTAGAAGACCGCGCGCTTGTACCACTGCGGGTCCCTCGCGGCCTCCTCGCCGGCGAGGGTCATCGCGTCACGGTGAGGATGTGTGCCGGCTCGTTGAACGGGTCGAGGCGCACATAGTTGAACTGGCTCCACTCGAACGCCGCACCGGTCAGCTCGTCGACGGCGGCGAAGCCGTCGGTCCACTCGAGGCCGAGCGCCGGCATCGCCAGGTCGACGGTGCCCTCGCGGACAGCGTGCGGATCGAGGTTGACCACGACGATGATGGTGTCATCCGCCCCGGTGGCGGGGTCGACCTCACGCTTCGAGAAACACATGATCGCGTCGTTGTCGGTCTGGTGGATCCACAGGTTGCGCAGCCGTTGCAACGCCGCGTGAGCGTTGCGGATCTCATTCAGTCTCGTGAGGTACGGCGCCAGCGACTCACCGTTCTTCTCCGCCGCGGCCCAGTCGCGCGGCCGGTATTGGTACTTCTCCGAGTCGAGATACTCCTCGCTGCCCGGACGCACCGCGACGTGCTCGTACAGCTCGTAGCCGGAGTACACGCCGTACGTCGGTGCCAACATCGACGCCAGCACGGCGCGGATCTTGAAGGCAGGCGGGCCGCCGTACTGCAGGTAGGCGTGCAATATGTCGGGCGTGTTCACGAAGAGGTTGGGTCGCATGTACGCCGCGGCCGGGCCGGCGAGCTCGCGGAAGTACTCCTCGAGCTCCCACTTCTCGTTCCGCCAGGTGAAGTACGTGTACGACTGGTGGAAGCCGATCTTTGCGAGCGTGTGCATCATCGCGGGGCGGGTGAACGCCTCGGCGAGGAACAACACGTCCGGATCGGTCGCGCGGACCTCCCCGATCAGCCGCTCCCAGAAGTTCAGCGGCTTGGTGTGCGGGTTGTCGACGCGGAAGATGCGCACGCCGTGGTCCATCCAGTGCCGTGTGACGCGAAGGACCTCGGCGTAGATCCCTTCCGGGTCCTTGTCGAAGTTCAGCGGATAGATGTCCTGGTACTTCTTCGGCGGGTTCTCGGCGTACGCGATGGTGCCGTCGGCGCGCACGGTGAACCACTCCGGGTGTTCTTTCGCCCACGGATGGTCCGGCGAGCACTGCAACGCGAGGTCGAGCGCAACCTCCATGCCGAGTTCGCGTGTACGTCGGACGAACTCGTCGAAGTCCTCGAGGGTGCCAAGATCTGGGTGGATCGCGTCGTGCCCGCCGTCCTCGGACCCGATCGCCCACGGTGAGCCGGGGTCGTCGACGCTCGGCTCGAGCGCGTTGTTGCGACCCTTGCGGAACGCCTTGCCGATCGGATGAACCGGTGGCAGGTAGACGACGTCGAAGCCCATCTTGGCGATCGCGGGCAAGCGCTCGGCTGCCGTCGTGAACGTGCCGGAGCGCGGCGGGTCCAGGCTCGCGCCTTCTGAGCGTGGGAAGAGCTCGTACCAAGCGCCGACCAGAGCCCGCTCTCGATCGACCTGCAGCCGGTACGACGGCGATGTCGTCACCAGGTCGCGCAGCGGGTTGGCATCGAGCAGTGCGACGACGTCATCGGCGTACGACGCCTGCAGCCGTTCCTCAGGCGTGAAGTTGTCGTCGCGCAGCGTCGCCGCGAGACTCTCCAGGACCTTGCGTTGCTTGCCCTTGAACTGCTTCGCCGCGCGGGCGTAGAGAAGGGCGCCCTCTTCGCAGACCAGGTCGACGTCCTGGCCGGCCGGGATCTTGATTCCGGCGTCGTGGTGCCACGTGCCGATCGGGTCGGACCATGCCTCGATGCGATAGGTCCAGTCGCCCTCGCCGGTCGGACGGACCGTCGCTTCCCACCGGTCGATCCCGACGCCGACCGGATGCATCGGTGTGTAGGGGCCGTCGACGCCGCGGGGGTCGGTGAGGACGACGTTCGCGGCGACCGCGTCATGGCCCTCGCGGAAGACTCTCGCCGCGACGGTGAACGACTCGCCGGCGACGGCTTTCGCGGGGTACTCGCCGCAACTGACCAGCGGCTCGACATCTGTGATGGGAATTCGACCGATCATCGGTCTCGACCGTACCCAAGGGTCGACACATGACGCACTTCCGCACTATCCGGACCGGACAGGACCTTCCGGAAGCCGCAGATCGGTGCAATGCTGCGCGCATCCGGGCGGAAAGCCGCGGATGGGGGTCTCAAGGGGGGGTAGCGGTGAGTAGACACGCGCTGCACAAGTTCACTCACGGACGCATCCGCCGGATGCGATGGATCATGCCCTTCGCGGCCGGCGCCGCGTTGGCGACAGCGGCGGCCATTGTCGCGCCGACGCTGTCGCATGCGGGGTCACCGGCTACGCCGTCCGACCGCGCCAAACTGCGAGCGGACCTTCTCTCGCACCGCGAGAGCGCGCCATGGTCCGGGATGGCTCGGGCAGCGCTTTATGGGGCCAAGAACCGCAGCCCTGGGCGCGCTGAGGCACGTACCAGCCAAGCCGCTCTTGCGAGCGGTGGCACCCCTCAGCTCGGCTCGGCGAACCTGACCAACGTGCTCGTGAACGATCCCGGCAAGGACACCCACCAGACGGATCAGACGACGCAGAGTGAGACGTCGGTCGCGGTGGCGGGATCCCACGTTGCGGTCGGGTTCAACGACAGCCAGCAGGCGTTGCTCGCGTACACCGCGGGGCTAGACCTGTCCGGCGTGGCGAGCTCCAGCGACGGCGGCGCCCACTTCACCGACCGCGGGACCATCGCCAACCCGGAGAACTTCACGAACATCGGTGACCCGTGGCTGACCAGCGACCGGGCCGGCGCCCTTTACTACTCAACGCTCACTTACGGTGGCGATGTCGGCAACCTCGAGATCGCCGTGTCGAAGTCGACGGACGGCGGTGCCACGTGGTCCGAGCCGACGTTCGCGTCACCGCACCAGGACAACACGCTCTACGAGGGCGACAAGGATGCGATCGCGTCAGGTCCGTCCCCGAGCAACCATGCAAAGGATGTTCTGTACGACACCTGGGACGACGTCACGTGCTCGTTCGAGGATTTCACCTGCACGAACGGGCTGCCGGTCGCTGTCTCGACCGACGGCGGCCAGACCTGGCAGCTGCACTACGCGGACCAGATCGTGACCGACCCCGAGTCCTGCTCGTTTGCTCAGTACATCGGCGCGCAGCCAGTCGTCGACCCGGCGAACGGCACGCTCTACGTCGCGAGCGAGAAGCTCGCGGTCAATGACCCGCACTGCACGGGCGGCGGCTCGCTTCAGCGCAGCGAGGTCGTGTTCACCTCAACCGATGGTGGCCAGACGTTCAGCCAGAGCTTGGCCGTCCCGAACGTCACCGCGGCCTTCTCGAACGACGCGATGGTGCTCGGGCCTGGGCAGTTCGTGCGCACACTCGAGTTCCCGAGCCCCGGCCTGTTCGACGGAGCGCTCTACGTCAGCTGGAACGACGGTCGCAGCGGGCACAGCCACATCTACGTCGTACGGTCGACCGACGGGGGAGCGACGTGGAGCAATCCGCGCCTCGTGACGGAGCTCGGCAACAACGACGAGATCCAGCCGGCGCTGACCGGAGATGCGTCCGGCGTACATGTGGCGTACTACCGCCGCAATGGCAACAACACGCTCGACACGGTTGTCTCCGACTCGACAGACGGCCGCAACTTCACCGCGAAGCGGGTGACCTCGCAGTCGTTCCCCGGTGTGCTGACGGTTCCGCAGTTCGACCCGCAGATCGCCTTCGCGTACATGGGTGACTACATCGCTCAGGTCTCTGTCGGCGGCCACCAGTACTTCGCGTGGGGCGACAACCGCGACATCGTCACGGACTTCATGTTCCCGCAGGGCCGGCACGACCCGGACGTCTTCTTCGCGAAACGCTGAGGTCAGTCGCGGAGGGCGGCGCAGGCCGCCCTCCGCGCAGCACCTAGCCCGGGCAGTGCGAAGGGCCCTCGGTAGCGTGGGGTTACGTGAAGGCCCTCCGCCGGTTCACGGTCCGCGCTGTTCTGCCCGAGCCGCTGCAGCCACTCGCCGAACTCGTCGACAACCTCCGCTGGTCGTGGCACCCGGAGACGCGCGACCTGTTCGAGGAGATCGACCCGGAGATCTGGGCCGCGCAGGGCGGCGACCCGACCCGTCTGCTCGGCGCCGTACCTGGTGACCGGTTGGAGGCATTGGCCCGCGACCGCCGCTTTCTCCGGCACCTTTCCGACGCGACCGACGACCTGCGTGAGTACATGGCCGGGGCGCGGTGGTACCAGGAGGTCGGCACACCCGACAACCCGGCGCCGGCCTGCGTCGCGTACTTCTCGCCGGAGTTCGGCATCACCGAGGTGCTGCCGCAGTACTCCGGCGGCCTCGGCATCCTCGCCGGCGACCACCTCAAGGCCGCCAGCGACCTCGGCGTACCGATCATCGGCGTCGGTCTGCTCTACCGCCGCGGCTACTTCAAGCAGTCGCTTTCGCAGGAAGGGTGGCAGCTCGAGCGGTACCCGATGATCGACCCGAACGGCCTGCCGCTGACGTTGATGCGGCACGCGGACGGTACGCCGCTCTGCGTGACGGTCGGGCTGCCTGGGGATCGCCAGCTGGCGGCACAGATATGGGTCGCTCAGGTCGGGCGGGTGCCCCTGCTGCTCCTCGACTCCGACGTTGAGCAGAACGCGCAGCCGGAGCGCGAGGTCACCGACCGGCTGTACGGCGGCGGCACCGAGCACCGGTTGCTACAGGAGATGTTGCTCGGCATCGGCGGCGTGCGCGCGCTGCGCGTCTACTGCGCAGCGACCGGCGCGCCCGACCCGGAGGTGTTCCACACGAACGAGGGACATGCCGGCTTTCTCGGGCTCGAACGCATCCGCGAGCTCACCGATGACGGCCGTGGGCTCTCCTTCGACGAAGCCATGGTCACGGCACGTGCGGGCACGGTTTTCACCACGCACACACCGGTGCCGGCCGGTATCGACCGCTTTCCTCGTGACCTGATCGCGTCGTACTTCGGCGGCGACAATGCCTGCCCCGGTGTGCCGGTCGAGCGGGTTCTCGCACTCGGTGCGGAGACGTTCGAAGACGGCGACCCGCATGTGTTCAACATGGCGGTCATGGGGCTGCGGCTCGCCCAGTGGGCGAACGGCGTCTCGAAGCTGCACGGGGCCGTCAGCCGCGAGATGTTCCGCGGGCTCTGGCCCGGCTTCGATGTCGAGGACGTGCCGATCACATCGATCACCAACGGCGTGCACGCGCCGACGTGGGTGGCGCGCGACGTGTTCGAACTCGCGAAGCGCGAGATCGGCACCGAGCTGATCGAGACCGCGACGGGTTGGGAGGCAGTCGACAAGGTTCCGGACGCCGGCATCTGGGCGACTCGACGTACGTTGCGCGCGCGACTGGTCGACGAGGTGCGTACTCGCGTGAAGGCGTCGTGGTTGCAGCGTGGCGCAAGCGAGGCCGAGCTCGGTTGGATCGCAGGTGTCTTCGACCCGGACGTCTGCACGATCGGTTTCGCCCGCCGCGTCCCGTCGTACAAGCGCCTGACGTTGATGTTGCGGGACCCTGACCGGCTCAAGCGGATCCTGCTCGACCCCGACCGGCCGGTGCAGCTTGTCATCGCCGGCAAGGCGCACCCTGCCGATGACGGCGGCAAGGCGCTCGTCCAGCAGATCGTGCGGTTTGCCGACAACCCGGAGGTCCGGCACCGCATCGTGTTTCTGCCCGACTACGACATCGGTATGGCGAAGCCGCTCTACCCGGGTTGCGACGTGTGGCTGAACAACCCGCTGCGACCGCTCGAGGCCTGTGGCACCTCGGGCATGAAGGCGGCGCTCAACGGTTGCCTGAACCTCTCGATCCGCGACGGCTGGTGGGACGAGCTATACGACGGCGACAACGGCTGGGCAATCCCAACCGCCGACGGAGTGACCGATCCGGATCGCCGCGACGACCTCGAGTCCGCAGCGTTGTACGACCTGATCGAGAACCACGTGCGGATGCTGTTCTACGAACGCGGTCGCGACGGCTTGCCGTTGCGTTGGATCGAGATGGTGCGGCACACCCTGCGGTCACTAGGCCCGGACGTGTTGGCGAGCCGAATGGTGAGTGACTACGTCCGGGAGCTGTACGCGCCGGCCGCGGAGTCGTCGCGCCGCATGCTTGCTGACGGGTACGCCGGTGCTCGTGAGCTGTCGGAATGGGTCGACGGTGTGCGCGCCTCGTGGCACGGTGTACGCGTCGAGCATGTCGAGTCGACCGGCGTCGACGACGTACCTGAGCTGGGGCAGACCCTTGTGCTGCGTGCGCTGGTCCGGTCCGACGGCCTGTCGGTGGACGATCTCGAGGTGCAGGCGGCGTACGGCATCGTCGTCGGCGACGACGACATCATCGATCCGACGGTGGTGTCGATGGACCGCGTCGGTGACGCCGAGGACGGGTTGCACAGGTACGAGACCAAGCTGCATCTGCGACGCACCGGCTCGTATGGGTACGCCGTGCGCGTCTTCCCGAGCCACCCGCTGCTCGCATCGACGGCCGAGCTCGGCCTGATCGCGGTGCCCGAAGGCTCGTCCGTTCCCCTGACGTTGCCGTAACTAGCCGGCGAGGGCTTTCTCGATCGCCTCGACGAGCGCCGGGTCCTCCGGTGTGACCATCGGGCGGAAGCGGCTGAGAGAGCCGTCGCGGCCGATCAGGAACTTCTCGAAATTCCACTGAATGTCGCCGGCGTTGCCTTCGGCGTCTTCGGTCTTGGTCAGCTCGTCGTAGATCGGGTGCCGCCCGTCGCCGTTGACGTCGATCTTCTCGTACAGCGGGAACGTGACGCCGTAGTTCGTCGAGCAGAACGTCTGGATCTCATCCGCCGTGCCGGGCTCCTGCGCACCGAACTGGTTGCACGGAAAGCCGAGTACGGCGAAGCCGCGGTCGGCGTAGGTCTCGTGCAGCTCCTCGAGGCCGGTGTACTGCGGTGTCAGCCCGCACTTCGACGCCACGTTGACGGCGAGCACGACCTTGCCCTTGTGCTCGGCCAGCGTGGTCTCGCGACCGTCGAGCGTCTTGATCGGGACGTCGTACAAGGACACCGCTACCTCCAAGGATTCAGCGCTCTGCGCGCAGCAACACCACGGTACGGCCTGCCACGGTGAGCGTCTGCCCAGGTTCGTGGCTGACGCCGTTGTCCAGCCGCGCCGGCTCCGGCGTCGAGGTGTCGACAACAACGTCGTACGCCGTCGCCCACGGCGGACCAGGCAGGCAGAACCCCTCGCTGTCCCCGCCAGCGTTCAGCACCCATAGGAAGGAGTCGTCGAGGATCCGCTCGCCGCGCATGTCACGCGTGCGGATGGCGTCGCCGGCGAGGTACATCCCCAGTGACATGCAGGCAGGTGAGAACCAGTCGTGGTCGGTCATCTCCACACCAGCTGGGGTGAACCACGTGAGGTCCTTCAGTCCGCTGTCGGCCACCGGACGGCCGACGAAGAACGCGCGCTGACGCAACACGGGGTGGTGCTGGCGCACCTTGATCAGCGAACGCACCAGTTCGAGGAGGTCTGCCTCGCGTTCCACCAGCGACCAGTCGAGCCAGGAGGTCTCGTTGTCCTGGCAGTAGGGGTTGTTGTTGCCGCCCTGGGTCCGGCCCATCTCATCGCCCGCCACGAGCATCGGTACGCCGACCGAGAGCAGCAAGGTCGCGAGCACGCTGCGGCTGAGCCGTCGGCGTACATCAATGATCTGTGGGTCGTCGGTCGGCCCCTCGGCGCCGCAGTTCCACGACCTGTTGTCGTCCGTGCCGTCGCGGCCCGCCTCGCCGTTGTCCTCGTTGTGCTTCACGTCGTACGACACGAGATCCCGCAGCGTGAACCCGTCATGGGCAGTCACGAAGTTGATGGACGCGAACGGCCGCCGGCCGTCGTCCTGGTAGAGGTCGCTCGACCCGGACAGCCGGTACCCGAGCTCGCGCACACCGGTCTGCACGCCGCGCGGCTGTCCGAGCCAGAAGTCGCGCACGGTGTCGCGGTACTTCCCGTTCCACTCGGTCCATAGCGGCGGGAACTCACCGACTTGATAACCACCGGCCCCGAGGTCCCACGGCTCGGCGATCAGCTTGACCTGGCTCACGACGGGGTCCTGCTGGATCACGTCGAAGAACGCCGAGAGCTTGTCGACGTCGTGCATCGACCGGGCCAGGGCGGCGGCGAGGTCGAAGCGGAACCCGTCAACGTGCATCTCGCTCACCCAGTAACGCAGCGAGTCCATGATGAGCTGCAATGTGTGCGGGTGCCGCACGTCGAGTGTGTTGCCGCAACCGGTGTAGTCGGCGTAGAAACGCGGGTCCTCGTCCCGCAACCGGTAATAGCCGATGTTGTCGATGCCCCGGAACGACAAGGTCGGGCCCAGCTCGTCGCCTTCTGCGGTGTGGTTGTAGACGACGTCGAGGATGACTTCCAAGCCGGCGGCATGCAGTGCACGCACCATTTCCTTGAACTCGCGGACTTGCTGGCCACGTGACCCGGACGAGCAGTACGCCGCATGGGGCGCGAAGTACCCGATCGAGTTGTAGCCCCAGTAGTTCACGAGCCCATGTTGCAAGACCTTGGGCTCGGTGATGAAGTGATGGACCGGCATCAGCTCAACGGCGGTGACGCCGAGCTTGACGAGGTGGTCGAGGGCGGCGGGGTGCGCAAGGCCCGCGTAGGTGCCGCGGAGCGGCTGCGGTATCTGCTCGTTTCGCATCGTGAAGCCGCGGGTGTGCAGCTCGTAGATGACCGTGTCAGCCCATGGTGTGTGCGGGCGGTGGTCGTGCTCCCAGGCGAAGTCGTCATGGACGACGACGCCCTTCGGAACATAGCGCGCCGAGTTTCGGTGGTCCTGGATCGTGTCGTCGCGGCCGGCCGGGAACCCGAACACCGCGTCGTCACAGATGAAGTCGCCGTCGAGGGCGCGCGCGTACGGGTCGATGAGCAGTTTGCTGGGGTTCCAGCGTGCGCCGACGTGCGGGTCGAACGGCCCGTCGACGCGAAAGCCGTACCGCTGGCCGGGCTCGACGCCGGGGACGTAGCCGTGCCAGGCGTGGTAGGTGGTGTCGAGGAGCGGCAGGCGCGTCTCGTTGCCGTCATCGTCGAAGAGGCAGACATCGACCGCTTCTGCCGACCCCGCGAACAGCGAGAAGTTGGCGCCCTTGCCGTCGTACTTCGCGCCGAGAGGCGTTGGGGCCCCCGGCCACGGCGACGTCATGCGGTCGAGCCTACGGAGAACTGCGGCGGCTAGGCTCCCCGCGTGGCAGAGTTCGTGACTCTCGAGGTCGCCGACGGCGTTGCGACGATTCGTCTAGACCGCCCGCCGATGAACGCGCTCAACGAGCAGGTGCAAGAAGAGCTTCGCGCTGTCGCTCACGAGGCAACCGAGTCGCGCCAGGTGCGCGCTGTCGTGGTGTACGGCGGCCCGAAGGTCTTCGCCGCGGGCGCCGACGTCAAGGAAATGTCGACGATGAGCTACGCCGAGATGGCCGACCGCTCGTCCGGTCTCCAGTCGGCGTTCACATCGGTGGCTCGGATACCAAAGCCGACCATCGCCGCGGTCACCGGTTACGCGCTCGGCGGAGGATGCGAGCTCGCGTTGTGCTGCGACTTCCGCGTCTGCGGCGACAACGCAAAGCTCGGGCAGCCGGAGATCCTGCTCGGCATCATCCCTGGCGCCGGCGGGACGCAGCGGCTGCCGCGGCTGATCGGTGCCGCCCGCGCGAAGGAGATCATCTACTCGGGTCGCTTCGTCGAGGCGGAGGAAGCCCTGCGCATCGGACTGGTTGACCGGGTCGTCGCCCCCGATGATGTCTACTCGGCTTCGGTGCAGTGGGCGCAGCAGTTCGTCAACGGTCCGGCGTACGCACTGCGTGCAGCGAAGGAGTCGATCGATCTCGGCCTCGAAGTCGACATCGACACCGGTCTCGCGATCGAGCGGCAGCAGTTCACCGGACTGTTCGCGACAGAGGACCGGACCATCGGCATGACGAGCTTCGTCGAGCAGGGCCCCGGCAAGGCGAAGTTCGTCGGGAGATGACGGTCGACCCGAAAGAAGCCAACGTCCGCTATCACGACTGGGAAGCGGAGAACTACGACGACAAGTGGCACATCTCCTATGACGAGCGATGCATCTCCTACGCGCGTGATCGCTTCGTGCACGTTGCCGGTCGTGAGGGTTGGCCCTACGGGCGCGCGTTGGAGGTCGGCTGCGGCACCGGTTTCTTCCTGCTCAACCTGAAGCAGGCCGGCGTACTCGACGAAGGCCATGTCACGGACATCTCACCGGGCATGGTCGACGTTGCGGTCCGCAATGCGAAGGCACTCGGCTTCGAGGTCCAGGGACGCGTTGCCGACGCGGAGTCGTTGCCCTATGACGACGAGACCTTCGACCTCGTCGTCGGCCACGCGGTGCTGCATCACATCCCCGACGTGGAGCTGGCTCTGCGTGAGGTGCTTCGCGTGTTGAAGCCCGGTGGGCGGTTCGTGTTCGCCGGCGAACCGACGCGGTGGGGCGACGTGGTCGCGCGGCCCTTGTCGCGTTACACGTGGCGGCTGTCCACCCGCCTGCTGCCTGTCTCGTGGAAGCGACCACCGGATGAGCTGAAGGCGTCATCGGAGGCGGCCGCGTTGGAGGCGCTCGTCGACCTGCACACGTTCCCGCCCGCTCAGCTTGCCTCGATCGCACGCGCCGCGGGCGCGGCCGGCGTCCGCACGGTCACGGAAGAGCTGACCGCCTCGTGGGCCGGCTGGCCGATCCGCACGTTCGAGTACGCCGTCCGCCCCGAGCGGCTCGGGTGGGGCTGGGCGATGTTCGCCTACAACACGTGGCGTGGCCTGTCGTGGCTGGACGAACGCGTGCTGTCCCGCGTCGTACCCCCCGGTCTCTTCTACAACGTCCTCGTCACCGGCACCCGCCCGGCCAACTGACTTCACCGGTTGAACTGTCGCCTCACCGGCTGGGCAGAGCCGGTGATGTGCCTACTCAGCCAGCAGGGTCAGCTCAGTTCGGCAAGGCGCCGTCGCCACCGACGTGCGAGGCCGACGTCGTCGTGAACCGCCTCCCGCCAATCCCAGCGGATGAACTGGAAACCTCGTCGGGCGAGGGATTCCTGTCGACGCTTCTCTTCAAGCAGGTCCTCCCCGACCTTGTACTTCACCTTTCCGTCGGCCTCGCCGATCAACATCTGCCTACGCCAGAGAAAGTCGACGCGATACCAGCGACCGTCCGCTCCTTGGACCCACACCTGGAGTTCAGGCAGGTCGATCGAGTGAACGATCATCAGCCCGCGCGAGTACGACTCGAAAGCATTGTCTGACCGCGCATCTGCGTGTGCGACGACGACGGCAGCACCTCGGGCGCCAGGCCAGCGAACGCATTCCTGCAGCGTCGTCCCGACCTCGTCGCGGCTGCAGCCACCGGCGCGCAATAGCGAGTCAGCAACAACCAGTGCTTGCGGCAAGGGCCGGCTGCGCGCGACGTCCGCCACAGTCCGTGCCGCTGAGGTTGTCGGAGTGTCGTCGACGCTCGTGCAGTGATGCCTAGGGAGGAAGGCACGAGCGACGATGAGACCGGGGTATCTCGCTGGTCGTCCGTCCTCCCGGACGAGATGCACGGCACCGGGTCGGCCGAAGATCGAGCCCCCGAGCAGCAGCGCCGCGGACTCCTTGGCTGCGCGTGCGCCGGGCTTCACACGCGACAGGGCAGCCCGGACCTCCAGCAGGTGACGATCGCGTTCGGCGAGTCGCGCCGCCGCTTTTGCATCGGCGTACCGGCCTCGACGAACGGTCTGAAGCGCGCCAGCGCGACGACGTGTCGCGATCATTCGATCGTCGACGCCGAGCGCTGCCAGCTCCGACCGCCGATGCAGTAGGCCGTTCGTGTTCAGCTCGTCCATCCATGGAGTCTCGATCGGGCGACAACGGGCGGGGTTGCTTCGCGGTCAATCTGTGGAGAGATTCGGCGCTCCACGACGAGCCTTACCGGCTGAGTGTGCGGTTGACCGGGCGTGCACACCCAGCAATCTGCATGCTCAGCCGGCGAGGTGGGCCCTGGGGCGAGCCGTGCCCAGCATCGGTACCGTCGTCGCCGTGGGGAAGGTGACGCAGGGGTGGTTCCGCAGCCGGGATGCGCGACAGGCGCGCTATCTCACCTGGTCGAGCTTGAGGTGGATCGCCCGCAACCGCGCGTACACGCCGTGGTACCTGAAGCGCTACTGGCGGTTCTTCCTGTTCCGCCTCCGCAACCCGCACATCATCACCGAAGGTTTCGTCTTCCTCGGCAAGAACGTCGAGCTGTACGCGCGCAAGGGGTACGGCCGCATGGTCATCGGCCGCTGGGTGCACTTCGGTAACGGCAACGCGATCCGCTGCCACGAGGGCAACCTGCGCATCGGCGACAAGTGCGTCTTCGGCAAGGACAACACGGTCAACTGCTACCTCGATATCGAGTTCGGCGCGACGACCATCGTCGCGGACTGGGTCTACATCTGCGATTTCGACCACCGCTTCGACGACATCACCCAGCCCATCAAGGACCAGGGCATCGTCAAGACGCCGGTGCGCATCGGCCCGGACGTGTGGGTCGGCACGAAGGTCACGATCCTCCGAGGTACGACGATCGGCCGTGGCTCGGTGCTGGCGGCGCACACCGTCGTCAACCGCGACATCCCGGCGTACGCCGTGGCCGTCGGCGCACCGGCACGTGTGGTCCAGGACCGGCGGGTCGCCTACGAGGCGGCCGCCGCCGAGCGCGCTGCCATCGCCGACATCGCGCGCAAGACCGCCGCCGCGGCCGACTCCGTCGTGGCGCAGCGCCAAGCCCTTACAAACCTCTGACACCTCGGTCAGCCGGCTCGAACGACAGTGCGGCGTAATAGGACGACCGAGCCACACCGGAGGAACCCATGAAGCTCACCACACGCGTCGTCATACCGACCGTCGTCGCGGGCACCCTTGCCGTCGGCGCGGCCGCCATCGCGTGGGCCGCCAGCTCTCCGTCGCCCCGGCCCTCGACGTCAACCGCCCCGCAGACGAAGGCCAACGCCGGCAAGACCCACGGTGACCGCGGCACTCGCGCCGACGTGATCGCGCGCCGGGCTCTGCACGGTGAGCTCACCGTCCGGGCGCGCGGTCAGGCAACGAACGGCAGCGTGCCCACCACCGTCGTCTACCTGCAACGTGGCGAGATCACCGCCGTCGACACCAAAGCGAAGACCGTCACCGTGAAGAGCCTGGACGGCTTCACCCGGACCTACGCCGTCACGACGGACACGAAGATCCGGTCGAAGGGTCAGGATGAGTCCTTCACCGACCTCAAGACAGGCGAGCGCGCGATGGTCGTGGCTGCCAAGGACGGCGACAAGTACGTCGCGCGCGTGATCCGCTGTGTTCACACAGCGGGTAGCGGCAAGCAGTCCTGACCGTCAGCCGCGTTCGAGCGCCACGCCCAGCAACCCCAAGGGCGGCGAGCCGAGGTCGAGCATCGCTGTGTGGAAGCGTCGAAGCGAAAACCCGTCACCCCACTGCTTGCGCGCCTGCTCGCGTAGCTCGTTGATGACGAGCTTGCCCCAGGTGTAGCGCCCGTACGACGGGTCGAACGTCGCCCGCTCCGCCTCCGCCCGGGCACCGGGGCCGCGCAGGAAAGCGTCATCGCGGAACCGGCGTGCGGACTCGTCGACGTCCATCGCACCGGTGTGGATGCCGATTGCGCTGACCAGTCGCGTGACCCGGATCAGCGCCTCCAGGTAGACACCGATCGCGAACCGCGGGTCATCGGCGTGGAAGCCCTCTTCGACGCAGAGTTCTTCGGCGTAGTGCGCCCACCCCTCGATGAAGCTTTCCGAGAACAAGGTACGGCGAACCGGTGTGGGCGCTCGCAACAACGCACGCGCATGGCTGAAGTGACCGGGTGCAACTTCGTGCACCGCAATCGCCGGCAGCGTCGTCGCACTGAACACCGACAACCAATCTTCTTGTGCTTCGGCCGGCCAGTCAGGGTGTGGCGGCGTGACGTGGAAGAACGACGGAGCGTCCTGCTCCCAGGGCGCGGCCGGTGCCATCATCGCCATGGCCCACCGCCGAGACTCGGGCGACCGCTCGACGACGCACACCCCGTCGTCGTAGGGCACGAGCTCGTGCTCGGCGGTCCACGCGATCGCCTCTTCGGTCAATGCGGTGCTTGAGGAAAGTACGCCGTCGGCGTCTGGGTGGTCGCTCAACAGCTCGGCGATCAGCTCACGTGGTTGCGCGTCCGCGCGGTAACGCGCGCATGCGTCGTGCAACAGCTCGGTCAGTCGCGTCGTCTCACTCTCCGCGATCCGGGTCAAGGCGGCCAGGTCGATGTCGATGGCTTCCATCGCCCCGAGCAGTTGTGCGAGCGCGTCACCGCCGAGCGATGCGTCCGGGTCGCCATGTGCGGCAGCCGCTTCGATGTGCGCGAGCAGGCGCGCGTGCGCCTCGAGCCCGGCTGCCTCGACCGGGTCGTCAGCGTTGAGAGTGGCTGCGAGACCGCGGGTCGCCGGCAACAGACCGATGGCCACGGGCTTGGGCAACCGGTCGAGGGCTTGGACGGCGGCGTCAATGGCGTCCGGCCACGCGGCGAGATGGCGTCGGCGCGCTTCGGCGCGCTCACCGGCAGGTGCGTACTCGCGGTCGTAGACCGCAAGGTCGAGGTTCATCAGATGCGGCAACGCATTGCGCCGGTAGAGCTCCAGGTCGGAGTACTGCACGTGCAGCAACTTCTCCGCGCAGCTGAGAAACGCCTCGTCGTACGTGTCATCGATTGCCGGGCCGCCGAGCCGTGCGAGTCCGGCGCGCACGCCGTCGGGGGAGAGGTCTTGTACGACGCCGTCGTAGCGGTGCAGCCCGGCGTACTCACGCGACAGCGCGACCATCAGGTCGCACACGGCGTCGAGGCGGGGGAACGTCTCCATCACACTCACAGTCATCGGGGCCAGCTCACCCGCTCGGGAACTCGGGTCGGCTCGGTCTGCGCCCAGAGGCGCCGCCACTCGGCGACATCGGGTCCTTCCGACGGCGGCGTGGTTCCTTCCGCGGCCCGGCGGGCGGCAGCCCACCAGGTTGACTTCTCCTCATCCAGCAGCCGGGCAATGGCGTCATGGATGCGTACGTTGAGGGCGCGTGGTTCCTCACCGGGTTGCGCGTGGATCGGCGTACCGAAACAGATGCGCACGACGGGCCGCCCGCGGGATGGCCACCCTTGTCCGCGTGGCATCGCGGCGAAGCTGCCGACGACGGCGATCGGCACGACCGGCACAGCCTTACCGACAGAGAGGTACGCCGCACCCGGGCGGAACCGCCGCGTCCAGCCGTCCGGCGACCGCGTGCCTTCGGGAAAGACAAGGACGTTCCATCCCTCGTCGAGCAGTCGCTCCAGCGTGCGCGCGTTCATGCCTGCGCGCCGTTCGATCGGGAACGTGTTGAACACCAGCGCCGAACCGACCGCCCGCCACCACGCATCGAAGAAGTAGTCCGCCGCGGCGGCTACAGTCGTGCGACGACGCCACTCGACTGGCAGCGCCTCGATGATGACCGCGGTGTCGAGGTGACTGGAATGGTTCGCGACGAACACCACCGGCGGCTCGACCGAGCCCAGCCGGTCGGTGCCGGAGACTTGCAGTCGCACTTCCGCGCGTAGCAGCGGACCGAAACCGAGGCGGTGGATGCCTTCTCGCGCGGCCCGTGCCAGCGGTGTGCGGGCCCAGTCGGTGGGGAACTCGCGCCGGTCCCGGACCGGCATGTGCGGGCCGGCCGAACGCGGTACTAGCGGACGCCGCCCCCATCGCCAACCGCGCGCGACGGCCTTGAGATCTCCCATCAGCGAACTTCGGCGAGCGCGTGCGGCGGCGTGTGCAGGTAGGTGATCGACGGGGAGCGTCCGACAACACCGCTCACCATCTCGAGTGCGTCGCCGAGCGTTGACGCGGCGCGGAAGCCCATGCGCCCCGTCGTACGACGGTCAGCTCCCACCCACACAACCTCGCCGAGATGGTCGAGCGCATGCGCGCCCCAGTACCACATGTAGAACGGGTGCACGCCGTGATACGCGTACGACGTCCGATAAAGGTGGATGTACCAAGGATCGGTGGCGTACTGCTTCTCGAACTTCGCCTCCAACGTCGCGGGATCGGTCGACTCCAAGAGCACTTCTTCGAAGAAGTCGACGTACGACGGGTGGTGCAGCTGGCTGAACTCCCATGGCACGGGGTGGTACAGGATCATCGCGCCGCCGGGGCGGACGAGCGGCTTGCCGCGGTACATGTTGAAGAGATAGCCCAGGCCCATGCACATCGCGAGAATCGGATTCATCGTCGAGTCGACGTTGTACGGGCACAGGTAGGGCACACCGACGATGAGCACGTCGGCCTGACCGTCCACCTCGACGAGCTGCTGACGATGAACAGCTGCAAGCGTGCGTTGGTGCACTGCTTCCGTCTCACCCGCCGTTACGCCAGTGATGCCGTACGGCGCGGTCAAGCCTTGGAAAATCTTGCGCTTCGCCTTCGCGGGCGCCAGGTTCAACGCGCGCTTCGTCCCGAGCATCGTCGCCTGGTCGCGGACCGACCACTCCCACTCGCGTTTGTTGAAGAAGTCGTACGGCGCGGGAAAGACGTCGTTGTTGAGCGTGGTCTCAATCGTGAAGATCTTCAGATGGTTGGCGAGGAAGCGTCCCATCCGCCAAGCACTGGAGTGCAGGGCTGACTTCTCCGGGTCCATGAACGACCGCGAGTGCACCATCGTGTGGCTGTTGTGGTGGTGCCGAAGGCTCTTGTACGACGCCAGTCCGACCGGCACCGACTTGTGCCCGCCATCCATCGCCACCAGGTTGATGTTGACGTAGATGAGTAGGTCGGACTCGGCGGCGCGTTTGTTGATCTCGACGTCTTCGCCTTCATCGGTAGCACCGACGTGCAGCAGGTTGTCGTGGTCTTCGGCGTCGTGGTTACGCAGGTGGTCGGGGAAGAACGATCGGAACACCCGATCACCGACGGCTCGGCGGATCTCGGCCGGTGTCATGCGGCGGTGCAAGGCGTTCGCGACGATCAGTTCCACGTCGTCGACGCCGGCCTCGGCCGCCATCGTCAGCACCGCTTCGAGCACGCGCTGGCGGATGTCAGGTGTGCGCATGGGCGGCAGCGGCAGCGACAGGTCATCGAAGGCGATCGTCAACTTCATGCCTGCGCGGAGCAACGCCGGCAGCGGTTCGCTGTTCTCCGGTTCCAACAGCGCGCGCTGGATGGCCGCGTCGACGTCGCGGATGCCGGGCAGCGACTCCGGCGGATAGACCACGCGCGTGCCCAGCGGGAAGCGCTCGAGCCGGAAGCCCTCGCCTTCGTGGACGAGCAGCGGCGGGGTCCGCTCGTCCACGTCCAGCACGAAACCAGGTCTACTCACAGCCGCCCCATCTTCACCGAGTTGTCCGGACGTGGCCAGTCATCGCGCCCTCACATCGAAAGCCACCTTCAACGTTCCCAGCCGGCCAGCCGTCTGCGCGTGGTCGAGCGCCTCGCGCCAACCGTGCAGCGGGTAGGTCGCGACGGCACCGTCGTCGATCGCGGCGTCGCGAGCCAGCGTCACTGCGTGGTCGAAGTCGTCCTGGCTGGTGGCGTAGGCGCCCACGACATCGAGCTCGCGGTACCACGCGGGCGTGAGGTCGGCCCCGGCGGCCGGCAGGCCGGCGAGCACGACCCGCCCACCGGCATGCGTCGTACGCAAGGCCGTGTCGAGCGACTCGCGCGAGCCGACGCAGTCGACCGCCCGGTCGACGCCCCCGAGCAGAAACGGATGGCCCCGCTCGGGGTCGAGACGCAGTGCCCGAGTGGTCCGGCGCACCCCGCCGACGGCTTCGCTCGGTGCCAGTACGTCGGTCGCGCCGAGTCGCTTGGCGAGGTCTCGCTGCGACTGGTGCTTCGCGACGACGGTGATCGGGCCGGCTGAGGTCAGCATCCGCAACGCGAGCACGGTGAACAGGCCCACGGCGCCTGCCCCGACGACCAGGACGTGGTCACCCTCGCGTGGCGCGGTACGCAGCGCCGCATGAACCGCGCAGGCGAGCGGTTCGATCAGGACAGCGCGTTCGTTGGGCAGCCCGTCGGGAACAGCGCGCAGCTGCGAGACGTGTGCGATCAGCTGACCGCTCCACCCGCCGCCGGTGTCGTGGCAGTAACCGGTCTGCAGGCCGGGTGAGACATGTCCGACGGTGATGCGGTCGCAGCGGTTGCGAGCGCCGGAGGCACAGGCCGCGCACTCCTCTAGCCCACGTGCTGCACAGCTGAGCACGGGATCGAGGACGACGCGCGTTCCCTGCGGGTAGCCGTTGGCATCGTCGAGCAGCTCGCCGACCACCTCGTGACCAGGCACGAACGGCATCGACACGAGGGGAGAGAAGTAGAACGACGACTTACCGGAGAGCGTGCTGAGATCGCTGCCACAGATCCCCGACAGAAGTGGCCGCACGCGCACCCATCCGTCGGCCGGCGCCCGCGGCGCGTCACGCGTGACAAGGCGCAGTGGCGTCACCGGCCCCGTGACCAGGCCTGGCAGCAAGTCGCCCAACGTGCGGGCCGCGACGTACCGCGGCAACGATCGGTAGAACTCGAGTGCGGTGATCATGTCGGCGTCAGCTCGCGAACGCTGAGTGGGCTTGGTCGGCCGTCGCGCCAATCTTCGACCGGCCACCGACCGCGCCGCGCCGCGCGGGTGACGGTGAGGTCGGGGCTCACCGCGACGGGGTGGCCGACCGCACGCAACATCGGCAGGTCGGAGGCGGAGTCGGCATAGCCGTACGACGCGCTCAGATCGGCACCGGTGCGCGAGGCGTAGTCGAGCAGCCACGACGCGCGGCTCTCGCCGACGAGCGGCGGGTGCGCGAGATGACCGTTGCAGCGGCCGTCGACGACGGCGAGGTCGGCGGCGGCGATCTCGTCGAACAGCGGGGCGAGAGGACGGGTGACGGGCCGGATCGCTCCGGTGATGAGCACTGTTCGATGACCGGCCGCGCGGTGGTCACGCACGCGCCGGATCGCGGCCGGCCACACGCGCGTGAGCATCTCGTCCGCGAGTTCCTCGTCGACGAGCCGGTTGAGCTCGTCGAGGGACGCCCCCGCGTAGCGCTGATAGACGGCGCGCAGCATCGCGCCGCGGTCGCGCCGGTCGGCAATCAGATAGCGCGGCAACGACGCGGCTACGTCGGCGACTTCACGCACTTGGTCATGCCGGGCGAGGTTCACCAGCCGCAAACGCAGATACGACTCGACGACGTTGGAGGCCAACAACGTGCCGTCGAGATCGAACACCGCCAGCACCTGTGCCTCGCCGCCGCTTGCGGTCAACGTCACGGCCGGCATACGTCGGCGACTGCCGACGCCAGTGAACGCGCGCAACGGGGCGGTAATCGAAGGACAGTGCACGTCTTGCAGGTAGTAGCGCCAGTCGACGACCGCGGCGTCGCAGCCGAACTCGTCCTGGTCGCTCGGATCCATGGCGTTGTGCAGCGCGAGCGTGCGCTCGTCGACAAACGTGAGCTCGGACTCGGTGTAGGAGCCGTACAGCTCCATGTACTTCCGCAGCGACTGCAATTGGCGCCGGCGCCGGTCGAGTGTCGACACCCGTTCCCGCATCCGCGCATTCGAGGGCAGTACGCCGATGGCCCGGTCGACGAGATCGGTGGCGCGCTCGCCGAGCCGCAGCATGGTGCGCACTCGGTCGCCACCCGGGAATGCCCACGCCGGTACGGCGATTGCACCGCGACCCGGTTGCTCGAGCGGATGGGCTTGGAAGTAGCCACGGACGAGCTCGTAGAGCCGGTGGAAGCCGAGCGCGTTGCGCGCGCCGGACGAGACGTGGAAGTACTCCGGTGCTCCGGCCTTCCTCTCCTGCGCGCTAACCGCCAGGATCGCGCCGACCACGAGGTCGACAGGGATGACGTCGAGAACACCATCGGGCACGGCCGGGAACTCCGGGAGCTCGCCGCGTCCGTAGGCGAGGATGATCGGCTCGGCCATCTTGAAGCCCTCGATCCAGCCCGGGTAGGGCCGGCGCAGCGCGCTCTCGATGATCGAGGGCCGAACGACGGTGAGCGGCAGGTCAGCGGCCGCCTCTTCGACCGCGCATTCCGTGAGTGCCTTCGACAACGTGTAGACATCGGCGAAGCCGAGCGACCTGGCCCGCTCGCGCCCGGCATCGACGAGCTCGCGTTGCACCCAGTCGCGGCGGCGTACCTCGACATCGGCGGAGACGGTGGAGGGCCCGGCTCGGCGGTGCTCGACCTCTGCCTCGCGCCGGAGCTTGCGTAGGACGTCCGGTGTGCGCGACGCGGCTTCGATGTCGTGACGCAAGCGTTCCGCCGCGTCGACCTCGGTCCGCCAGTCCACGTTGAGCAACAGCCGGGATTCGGGCACCGGTCCGCGGCGCAGCCCGGCGACGTAGGCCGTCGACACGTAGACGAAATGCGCGTTGCCGCCGGCCGCGTGCACGGCCTCGAGCAGCCGGACCGTCCCGAGCAGGTTCGTGGCCATCGCTACGTCGATCGGCGGGTCGAAGGACACGTCGCCGGCGCAGTGGACGACAACGTCGAGGTCCGCGGGCAACGCCGGGACGAGTTCAAGGCTGCCGTCGAGGACGGTCACGCGTTCAGCGCGCATCCGCGCCACGCCGTCCTCGCCATGCACCTCGCGCAGCGCGCGGAATGCGGGACGCGTGAGGAGTTCAGTGACGCGATCGTCGGCGGTCTGGGACGGCCGGCTGCGGATGAGCAGGACGAGTTGCGTGTCGGGTACGTCGGACAACAAACGCTCGAGAAGCGCTTCACCCAGGAAGCCGGTCACGCCGGTCAGCAGAATTCGCTTGCCGGACAACGCCTCGCGCAGTCTCATGGTCAGTCGAGTCAAGCAGACTGGCTCAGGGCGCTCCGCTGAGCAGGTTGCCGTCGCGGACGACCACCCGCATAGGCCGGGCGTGGCGGGCTTGCAGGGCGCGTTCCTCCTGTACGGCGCGGCGGTAGACGTCGGCGGTGCGCTGTGCCGCTGCCGGCCAGGTGAACGTGCCCGCGAGCGCTTGTCGCGCGTCCCGGACGAGGCGTCGGGCGCGGATCTCGTCGGACAGCACATCGGTGACGGCGTCGGCCAACCCGGCGACATCCTCAGCGCGGAACAGAACTCCGGTCGCGCCGTGCTCGACGAGCTCGCGCAGGCCGCCGGTGTCGGACACTACGAGCGGTGTGCCGGCCGCGGTCGCCTCCAGCGCGACCATGCCGAACGGTTCGTAGATCGACGGGACGACGGCGACATCGGCCGCCGCGGCGAGTGCCGCGAGTGGGTCGTGTTCGACGAAGCCGGTGAAGCGCACAGCGCGACCGAGCCGCAGCTTGCGGGCGAGTGCGCGCAGCTCGGCTTCGTACGTGCCGGTGCCTGCGACAACCACGCGCAGTCCAGCGAACCGGCGGCGAAGACGAGGTACCGCGCGCAACAACGTGTGCACGCCCTTCTCGTACTCCAGCCGACCTGTGTACGCCAGCAGGGGCCCGTCGGCTGCATATGTCTTGCGCGCTTCGCTGACGACGTCGTCCGCGACCGACCAGGCGGCGGCGTCGATCCCGTTGGGCACCACGTCGACGCTTGCCGGCGGCAGGTCGAACAGGCGGGTGACCTCCCATCGCATGTGCGACGAGCACGTGATGACGCGTCGCGCCTCGTAGGTCAACCACCATTCAGTGGTGTGGATCGCGCGGGACAGCGCTCCGGGCAGCCAACCCTGGTGCCGGCCGGCTTCGGTCGCATGCATCGTCGCGACGAGTGGCAGGCCGGCCGCGGACTTCGCTGTTGCCGCTGCATGCGCCACCACCCAGTCGTGCGCGTGCACGACGTCGTACTTTCCCTGCGTCGCGACGTGCACAGCGACGCGGCCGATCGAATGGTTCAGCGACAGCACCCACGCCAACAGGTCGTCGCGGGGGATCATGGGCGGATCCGCCGGCGCGCGCACGACGCGCACACCGTTCACAACTTCGTCGTAGGCGGCATCCGGTGCGTGCTGAGAGACAACTGTGACGTCGTGCCCGGCGCAGACGAGCGACTCGGCAAGCGCGTGCGCATGTCGGCCGAGGCCGCCGTACATCACGGGTGGGTACTCCCACGACAGCATCAGCACCCGCACGGTCGGCGAGCCTAATCAGGACAGGTACGACGCAGGATCCGCGCGTCCAGGTGTCCGAAAGGTCCGTCGTCGGCGCGCAGTTCGGAGGTCAACCTGGTTGCCTCGCGACCGGCCTCGATTCGGTCGGCGAGGGCGTGGAACCGACGCGCGTGCTCCTGGGCGCGCTCGCGTGCGTACGACGCGGCAGAGTCGTGCGTCACCATGAACGCCCAGTCGCTGCTGGTGGTCAGAAACGCCTCGCGCGCGAGCTGGTCGAGATCGGGCCGACGGGGCCCGTTCCCATCGGTCTTGTCAACGACCCGCAGCAACCGTTCCCGCACCGCGGCCTGTGCATCGGTGATGTCGCGGACCTGCTCGCCGGACCAGACGTGCCAGTCCTTCCCCGCTCCCCAGGAGCCGGTCGGCAGGTCGATGCGCCCGGCAACGGCACCCTCCTCGATCGCGGTCCCGAGTGTTGCCACGTGGACACCCGCCGCCGGCAAGGACCGCAAGACGTGTTCGAGGAAGAGCGGGCCTTCGTGCCACCAGTGCCCGAACAGCTCCGTGTCGTACGCCGCGACGACGACGCCGGGCCGCCCCCGCGCAGCAGCTAGGTCGAGCAGCCGTGAACGCACGACGCGTACGAAGTCAGCTGCGTCCGCGGCAATCGCGGCGTGCCCGCGCGCTGGGTCATACGGCGCCTTGTCGGCCGGTGGCGTGTGCGTCGATGTCACCCGTGCCGGTCGGATGCCCGACGCGTGGTCGAAGGTGTGAAAGTCGCGGTAGTCACGTCCGCCGGGATATCCGCGCCGCGGTGACCAGATCCGATAGGTCACATCGAGATCGCGACCGAACACGATCACGTCGCTCGCGCCGACGGTCCACGCGTCGCCCGTTGCGATGTTGTCGTGCCCATGCGGTCGATGGTGGCTGCCGGCGATGAGCGTCGGGCCGTCGACGAGGAAACGCCGAACGCCCGCTTCGAAGTAGAGGTCTTCGAGCCCGGGCCGGTAACCGCACTCCGGGGCCCACATGCCCGGCAACCGGCCGCCGAAGCGGCGTGCCCCGTCCTCCATCCCGACGTCGAGCTGCGCGCGGGCAACCCGGTCGTCGGTCAAGGGCAGGAAGGGGTGTGTCGCCGGCCCGCCCAGCAGTTCGATGACGCCGGCGTCCGCAAGCTTGCGCAGAACGGACGACCCGCCGTGGCGCCACGTCGTCTCGAATGTCTCTAGTGCGCGGGTGGCCAGGCCGAACTCGTACGCCGCGAGGTGGCGCAGATGTTCCTCGCGCCGGGTCGCCAAGGCCGCCGCGCGCGTCTGCCAGAAGCCGAGCCACGTGTGGAACTCGCGCAGGCAGTACGCGTCATCGAGCTGTGCAGCCACGATCGGCGTGACGCCGACGCTCACGAGATCGCGGCGACCTTCGTTCGCCAATCGGTGCAGCACGTCCATCACGGGCAAGTACGACGCGCTCCAGGCTTGATGCAGCCATTCCTCGCCGACCGGCCAAGCGCCGTGATGTGCGAGCCATGGCAGATGTGTGTGCAGCACGAGGCAGCACGTGCCGACAGGCTGCTCGTTCACGTGTCGGCGACCGTTCGCTTGCGCGCGACCACGATCAGGTCGAGCGACGCGTCAACGTCCTTCTCGTCCACGACAAAGTCCTTGACCCGAACGCGCTGCACGAGCCGGCGCACCGGTGCCGGCCAGCTGTCCGGCGGTCCCGCCGTCTGCGTCTCGACGAGGGAGCCGCGGCGCCGCTCGAAGCGCGCGAGCCGACGACCGTGGCGCAGGCCGTACAACCGCGTCACCACGAACCGTTGCGCCAACAGTTCCGCAAGTTCATCCGCGGCCAGTTCACGTGTGTGGAAGGGATTGAGCACTTGGCCGCTCGGCGAGAACGTCAGCCGGTTTGGCGTCGAGACGATGAATGTGCCCGCCGGTCGCAGCACGCGAGCACATTCGGCGACGAACCCCGGCTGGTCCCACAAGTGCTCGATGACCTGCATGCAGACGACCACGTCGATGGATCCGTCGCCGAGCGGAAGGTGCTGCAGGTCTCCGCGAACCACATCAACAGTGGGATAGGCCTCGTGCACGTGCGCGGCCGTGAGCGCGTCATAGTCGAGCGCAAGCACATCGCCGGCGGTGCGCGCCATCAGCTCTGCGCCGTACCCCTCGCCGCAACCCGCATCGAGAGCCACCGCACCTGTGACGAACGGCACAACCGCGCGGTACGCCGCCTCGTGCCGGCGAAACCAGTAGTTCTCATCGGGGATAGCCGGAAGCGTTCGCTCACCGGTGAGGACGAGTGCGGTCTCTTGCGTCGCACTGCGCACACCGTCAACGTAGCGGGGCGACCGGGCCGGCGCTTGCTGGAGTTTGCGCCGGTGTGACCGCCGGGTAACCTACGCGCGCAACCCCCATTTCTTGGCAAGAGCCGGAGGCCGCCTCCATGAATATCGTCGTGTGCGTCAAACAGGTTCCGGACACCTGGGCGGAAAAGCGACTCTCCGCTGACGACAAGACCGTCGACCGCGAAGGTGTCGACTCGGTCATGAACGAGCTCGACGAGTACGCCGTCGAGGAAGCGCTGCGCATTCAGGAAGCGACCGGGGGACCTGAGTCAACGACGGTGACCGTGCTCACGATGGGGCCGGAGAAGGCGACCGAGACGATCCGCAAGGCGCTCTCGATGGGCGCTGACCAAGCCGTGCACCTGACCGACTCGGCGTTGAAGGGGTCGTGCGCGGTCGCCACGTCATACGCGATGGCAATGGCGCTCGGCACGATCGAATGGGATCTCGTGATCTGTGGCTCGGAGTCCACTGACGCGCGGACGTCACTCCTGCCGGCGATGCTCGCCGAGCAGCTCGGGGTTGCGCAGGTGACGTTCGCGCGCAAGGTCGAGGTCGAGGGGCAAAGCGTGCGTGTCGAGCGGCTGACCGACACCGGCTTCGACAAGGTCGAGGCGCAGCTGCCGGCCGTCGTGAGCGTCGTGGAGAAGATCAACGAGCCGCGATACCCGTCCTTCAAAGGCATCATGGCTGCGAAGAAGAAGCCACTCACGACGTTGTCATGCGCGGATGCCGGCATCGACCCGCAGCACGTCGGTCTCGGTGCGGCCACCAGCACTGTCGAGGACTTCGAGGCAGCTCCACCGCGTCAAGCCGGGGAAATCATCAAAGACGAGGGCGACGGCGGCAGGAAGCTCGCCGAGTTCCTCGCGTCCAAGAAATTCATCTGAGAGGGCTGGCGAATGGCTGAGGTCCTGGTCCTCGTCGAGCACCTCGACGGGAACGTCAAGAAGGTCACCACCGAGCTGCTGACCAAAGCGCGGCAGCTCGGCGAGCCGAGCGCGGTGTTCATCGGCGGCGGTTTCGACAACGCGAAGGCGCGCCTTGCCGAGTTCGGTGCTGCCAAGGTCTACGTCGCGGCCGACGACGAGCTTGCGAAGTACGTCGTCGCGCCCAAGGTCGCGGTGCTCGCGCAGCTCGTGCAGGAGAAGTCACCGGCCGCCGTCCTCATCGCGTCCGGGCCCGAGGGCAAGGAGATCGCCGGTCGGCTCGCTGTGCGCACCGGTTCCGGTGTGCTCACCGACGCTGTCGACCTGACCAACGAGTTCGTCGCCGAGCAGTCGATCTTCGGCGGCGCGACGATCGTTCACGCGAAGGTGACGACCGGCGTACCGATCATCACGATGCGCCCGAACTCGACGGCACCCGAGGCCGCGCAAGGTGACGCAGCCGAGGAGCAGATCAGCGTCGAGCTCACTGACGCCGACAAGCTCGCTGCTGTCGTCGACCGGGTGGTCGAGGCCAAGAGCGGTCGGCCGGAGCTGACCGAGGCGTCGATCGTCGTGTCCGGCGGCCGGGGCTTGGGCGGGGCGGAGAACTTCGCGCTCATCGAGAAGCTTGCCGACTCGCTCGGTGCGGCAGTTGGCGCATCGCGTGCCGCGACCGATGCGGGGTGGTACCCGCACCAGAACCAGGTCGGCCAGACCGGCAAGACCGTGTCGCCGCAGCTCTACATCGCGACCGGCATTTCGGGCGCGATCCAACACCGCGCCGGTATGCAGACCTCGAAGACGATCGTCGCCATCAACAAGGACTCCGAGGCGCCGATCTTCGAGCTCGTCGACTTCGGCGTCGTCGGTGACCTGTTCGACGTTGTACCGCAGCTGACCGAAGAAGTCGAAAAGCGCAAGGGCTAGCAAAACGCTGAATCGGGGGCGGGCGACGCGGTGAGCGCCAACTAGGCTCGCGCCATGCCAGCGTGGGACCGGCGGAGCCCGTCCGCCCAGGCGAAGCTGCGCGACCGTTTGGTGCGCGAGCAGGTGCACGACGTCGTCGCGCCGTTCTCGCCGTACTGGAAAGAGCGGCTCGCGCAGATCGGGCTGAAGCCGGCCGCCGTCGCACGCGTCCGTGACCTCGACAAGGTCCCGCCGGTCGGCGAACGCGACGTCTGCCCCGGGGGCGACCCCGCGCAAGCCGCGCGCCTCGTTGTCCAGGCGTCGGAGACCGGCTACGCCCTTCATGCGCCGGGTCCGTCACTGCGCAAGGCGCTGCTGCGCAGGACCGTCGACTTCGACGCGTACCGGCGGCAGGTCGAGGCGGACAGTCGCGCAACTACATATGTGTACGACGGGCTGGCGTTCCGCTTCCCGATCGCGTCCACGCGGTCGGACCTCGACGTCGTCGCCCGCGCGGGTGCCCGGTTGTGGCAGGTGCTCGGCCTGACATCGGCCGACGTCCTCGTCAGCGCCGTACCGGTCGAGGCGCGCACCGAGCACGTCGCGTTGCAGTACGCCGCCCTCGGCAGCGGAGCGCCCGGGTTGTTCCCCGGAAACGATCCGAACGAGATCGCCGCGACACTGCGGCTGGTACCCGCGACGGTCCTCGCGGTGCGGTCGCCGGAGGCGGCAACTCTGGTCGACGAGATGGCGGACATCGGCGCACCGACCACGTCGCTGTCGACTCTTGTCCTCGTCGGTGCGCCAACGCCGGCCGAACGTGCCGCAGCACACGAGGCGTTGGCCGCTGCAGGTCTCGCCAACGTCGTCGTGCTCGGTGCGCACGCGCCGTCGGGCGCACGTGTCCTCTGGGGGGAGTGCCGCGAGTCGGCCGGCGGGATGTCCGGCGGCTACCACACCTATCCGGACCTCGACGTCGTACAGCTCATCGACCCGGAGAGCGGTGAAGCGCCGAAGTCGGCCGGCGGTGAGCTGGTGCTCACCCAGCTCGGGTTCCGTGGCAGTGCGTTGCTGCGCTGGCGCACGGCCGACCTGGTCGACGAGGACCTCCTGACGGGCGCCTGTCCGGCCTGTAGCCGGGTCGTGCCGCGGGTTCCGGCCGCGCTCCGCCGACGTGCGCTGGTGGCGTCGTACCAAGCGGCGAACGGGACCACGAGGCATGTCGACTTCCGCGGCCTGGCCGGCGCGCTGGTCGGCCGCGCCGACGTGTCCGACTGGCGGACGCTTCTGCGCCGTAACGCTCGGACCGGGACCGACGAGCTGCTGGCCTACATCGCCCCCACGGCCGGTGCGGACGTTGCGGAGGTTGCCGTTGCCACCGCGCGCGACTTGCGGACGGTGGCCGGCGTGCTGCCCAGCCAGATCGTCGCGGTCGTGCCCGGCGAGCTCGCCCGTGTCGATGTCTCCGCAAATGGGATGGGCTGGCTCACCCCGCGGATCTCTGTCCGCACCTGACCGGCCGGGCCCGCATTAGGCTCTGAGGCAATGGTCTACCTCGATCACGCGGCGTCGACGCCGATGCTGCCCGAAGCAGCCGAGGCTCTTGCGGCGCAGCTCGAACGCGTCGGTAATGCCTCGTCCTTGCACGCCGCCGGCCGGGGCGCCCGCCGCGTGGTCGAAGAAGCGCGCGAGTCGTTGGCGCAGTCACTCGGCGCGCGACCCAGCGAAATCGTGCTGACGGGTGGCGGTACGGAGGCGGACAACCTCGCAGTCAAGGGCCTCTACTGGTCACGCACTGCCGCTGACCCGCGACGACGGCGCATCCTCGCAAGCGCCGTGGAGCACCACGCAGTGCTCGACAGTGTGCTGTGGTTGGTCGAGCACGAAGGCGCCCTGGTCACCTGGCTTCCCGTGGACGACGTCGGCCGCGTCCATCCGTCCGTGCTGGCCGATGCGATCGCGACCAACCCGGACGACGTCGCACTCGTTTCGGTCATGTGGGCGAACAACGAGGTCGGCACGGTCCAACCCGTCGCCGAGCTCGCGGATGCCTCGCATGAGTACGCCGTGCCGTTCCACACCGATGCCGTGCAGGCGGTCGGTCAGGTGCCCGTGGACTTCGCCGCAAGCGGCGCGGACGCCTTGTCGATCTCGGGCCACAAGTTCGGTGGACCGTTAGGTGTTGGTGCACTGCTGCTCGGCCGCGGCGTCGACGTGACGCCGGTCTTGCACGGTGGGGGTCAGGAGCGCGACGTCCGGTCCGGCACGTTCGCCGTGCCATCGATCGCCGGCCTTGCGGTCGCCGCCGAGCTCGCCGCGAAGCGACAGCCGGAGCATGCGGACTACTTCGCCGAGTTGCGCGCCGATCTCGTCACCCGTTTGCAGGCCGAGGTCCCGGACGCGCTGCTGAACGGCGACCCCGACTTCTCGGTCTCGGCCCGCCTGCCCGGCAACGCGCATTTCTCCTTCCCTGGTTGCGAGGGCGACTCGTTGCTTCTGTTGCTCGACGCACGTGGCATCGAGTGTTCCACCGGGTCGGCCTGTTCAGCGGGGGTCGCGCGACCGAGTCATGTGCTTCTGTCGATGGGCCAGGACGAGGAGCGCGCCCGCAGCTCGCTTCGGTTCAGCCTCGGCCACACAAGTGCACAGAGCGACGTCGACGCGCTCGTCGACGCGATCGGTCCGGTCGTCGAACGTGCCCGACGTGCCGGGATCGGTTAGCTGATGAAGGTCCTCGCGGCAATGTCCGGCGGGGTCGACTCCGCCGTTGCTGCTGCGCGCGCTGTCGACGCCGGTCACGACGTCACCGGGGTGCACCTCGCGCTGTCACCGAAACCTGCTGCCCTCCGCGAAGGGGCACGCGGCTGCTGCACGCTCGAAGACGCGCGCGATGCGCGGCGCGCGGCCGACACGATCGGCATTCCGTTCTACGTGTGGGACCTCGCTCAGCGGTTCCAGCGCGACGTCGTCGACGACTTCGTCGCGGAGTACGCCGTCGGGCGCACGCCCAATCCGTGTCTGCGATGCAACGAGCACATCAAGTTCACGGCTGTGCTCGACCGCGCGCTGGCGCTCGGCTTCGACGCGGTGTGCACCGGTCATCACGCGCGTCTTGTCGACGGGCGGTTGCACAGAAGCGTCGACCCCGCCAAGGACCAGTCGTACGTGCTCGGCGTGCTGACCGAAGGACAGCTGTCGAACGCGATGTTTCCGCTCGGCGACTCGACGAAGCAGCAGGTTCGCACCGAGGCACGGCAGCGAGGGCTACTCGTCGCGGACAAGCCGGACAGCCACGACATCTGTTTCATCCCAAGCGGTGACACTGCCGGCTTCCTGACCGAGCGACTCGGCGCCGCACCCGGGTCGATCGTCGACGCCGAGACGACGTCAGTGGTGGGCGGCCACGACGGCACACACGGCTTCACGATCGGCCAACGCAAGGGACTGCGGATCGGACATCCCGCCGCGGACGGCAAGCCGCGTTACGTCCTTGCGCTCGAGCCCACCACCGGCACCGTCACGGTCGGACCGGCGGAAGCACTCGACGTCGCCGTCATCACGGGCACGCGGGCGCGGTGGTGCGGTCCCGAGCCCGAGTCACCGTTCGCGTGCAGCGCGCAGGTGCGTGCACACGGGAAGGCGGTGCCCGCCACGGCGTACCTCACCAGCAACGAGTTGACGGTTGTGCTGGACGTGCCGGTGCGCGGCGTCGCGCCGGGGCAAGCGGTCGTCTTGTACGACGGCGCACGCGTGCTCGGATCGGCCACCATCGACCAGACGTCGATGGCCTCCGCAGAGCGCCGCCGCGTTTCCTCGTCGGTTTTTGGGGATTAAGGGTCCGTGCACCAAGTACACGTCCCAACGGTCGACCCTGGACGCCTCGAGGGCTACATCGGGGCCAGCCGCATGACGGCGTTGCTCGACACCGGAGCGGAGCTGCAGTCACGCCTCGGCGGTCGCAGCGTCTGGAACGTCAACTCGACCGCGAGCGGTGGCGGTGTCGCTGAGATGCTCGCGCAGCTTGTCGGCTACGGCCTCGGTGCGGGTGTCGACACGCGATGGGCCGTCATTGAGGGTGACCCGACGTTCTTCGAAGTGACAAAGCGGCTGCACAACCGCTTGCACGGACAGGCCGGTGACGGCGGTCCGCTCGGTGCCGACGAGCGGACGGCGTACGAAGCGACGACGTCGCGCGCTGCGGATGAGCTGCTCGCTCAGGCGGGCGAGCATGATCTCGTCGTGTTACATGATCCGCAAACGGCGGGCATGGCCCCCGCGTTGGCACAACGCGGCTGCGGAGTCGTGTGGCGTTGTCACATTGGCTCGGACAAGAACAACGACGAGACCGAACAAGCGTGGTCGTTCCTGCAGCCGTATCTCGACGCCGTCCACCACGTGGTGTTCAGCCGGTCCGAATACGTTCCGGAGGTCGTCCGCGGGCATCCGGCGACCATCGTCGCTCCCGCGATCGACCCGTTCTCGACGAAGAACGCCGACCTCGACGATGAGACGACGGCGGCGATCCTGGCCGCAGCCGGCCTCCTCGACGGTCCTGGACCGAATGTCCCGGCCGCGTTTCTGCGAGGTGACGGGTCCACCGGCAAGGTCTCCCGGCAGGCCAGCGTCGTGGGCGAGGGTCCGTTGCCGACGGCTGCGGACCGCGTCGTGGTCCAGGTGTCCCGCTGGGACCGGTTGAAGGACATGAACGGCGTCATGCAGGGATTCGCCGACCACGTCGTCGGTGCCGACGGCGTCGACGCGGGTGCCGGCAATGCCCGGCTGATGCTGGTCGGACCGTCCGTCGAAGGCGTCAGCGACGATCCCGAGGGGCTCGAAGTCTGGGACGAGTGCAAGGCGACCTTCGCGTCCTTGGCTGCGGATGCGCGTCGGCGC
This sequence comes from Actinomycetes bacterium, assembly GCA_045807285.1. Taxonomy (GTDB): domain Bacteria; phylum Actinomycetota; class Actinomycetes; order JAWWOW01; family JAWWOW01; genus JBJMHR01. The sequence goes on along the minus strand of JBJMHR010000029.1, from coordinate 133,589 downwards.
ATCAACCTGGTCTGTCTACCGATGGACGACGTCGAGGAAAACGCCGCGATGGTCAACGCGGTGCAGCGACACGCAACGGTCGTCGTACAGAAGAGCCTCGCGGAGGGGTTCGGTCTGACCGTCGCGGAAGCCATGTGGAAGGCGCGCCCGGTAGTGGCCAGTGCGGTCGGCGGCATCCAGGATCAAGTTGTCGACGGCGAGCACGGCGTACTGCTGAGCGACCCGGCAGACCTGGCGGCCTTCGGTGCAGCGTTGGTGCAGCTGCTGTCCGATCCGGCCGGCGCCGCACAATGCGGCGACGCAGCTCGCGAGCAGGTGCGCACGCACTTCCTGCCGGACCGGCAGCTGACCGACTGGGCCCGCGTGCTGACGGCGGTTGATGACGGACTTGCTCGTTAGGCTGCCGTCCCATGGTTACTGACAGCTCCGGTGAGTTCATCGGTACGACGCCCGCCCCGCCGTCCGGTGACCGGGTGGAGCTGACCGACCTCGAGGTCATCCAACGATGGAGCCTGGCGGTGCGCGGTGCGAGCGCCGAGCGTTCAGACGTCGTCGCGGCGCTCCGTGCCGACCTCGACTGGCTGGAAGGCCGCCGTCGACCCGCGGAGCGCAGCACTGATGCGCCGGCACCGCGCACGACGACTGCGCGTGCGCCGGCAGCGCGCAAGGCGACAACTGCCCGCGCGCCGGCGAAGAAGGCTGCCGCGAAGAAGAAGTCGACCGCACGGTCCGGGGCGGCACGCGGCGGCACCCGCCGCAGGTGAGCGACGAGGAGCGGCCGACCCCTCCGTGGCCGCCCGGCTCGGCCACCGGTGTCGGCTCGTTGCCCGGCACCGACATCGACGAGGCGGTTCGGCTCGTGCTCGGCGAGCTACCCGACTTTCCGCACCTTCCTGAGCTGCCGCAGCGCGGCCCCGGCGCCGACATGATCGGACGCGCGGCGGCACTCCTCACCGACCTCCACGTCGACCTCCAGCCGTCAGGTTGGCGGCTCACGGACCGGGCCGGCATGGACGAACGTCGCGCCCGCGACTTCCTCGCCCGTGACCTCGACGCGCTCGAAGAGCACGCGGCTGACTACGCCGGAGCCCTGAAGGTTCAGGTGGTCGGGCCGTGGACTCTTTCCGCTTCGCTGGAGCGCAGTCGCGGCGACCGCGCCCTCGCTGACCACGGCGCGCGCCGTGACCTCGCGGAGTCGCTCGCCGACGGGCTGACCGAGCACGTGACCGAGATCGGCAAACGGGTGCCCCGCGCCCGGATCTGCGTGCAGCTCGACGAGCCGTCGACGCCCGCGGTCCTCTCGGGCATGGTGCCGAGCGCAGTCGGCTACCGGACGGTTGCCGCTGTCGAGGCGTCGGTGGTCGCCGACGTGTTGCGCGTCGTCGTGGACTCGGTGGTCGCCGCCCACGCGACGCCGCTCATCCATTGCTGTGCCAGCCGGCCGCCGATCGATGTGTTCCGCGCTGCCGGTGCTCGCGCGGTCAGCGTCGACGGCGCGCAACTCGATCCGAGCGACGACGACATGATCGGTGCTGCGGTCGAAGGCAACACCTGCTTGCTGGTCGGTCTGCTGCCCTCGACCGGGCCTGGCGTACCACCTGTCGTCCGTGACATCGTCGCGCCGGCTCGCGGTCTGTGGCGGCGGCTTGGTTTCTCACCAGAACGCCTCGCGCACGTCGTCGTTGTCACTCCGGCGTGCGGTCTTGCTGATGCGTCGGAGGGCTGGGTGCGTACGGCGATGCGGCTTGCCCGGCAGGCGGGGCGCGTGTTGCTGGAGGCCCCGGAGGAGCCTCGATGAGCGCTGTCCGCGCCGCCGACCCGACACCCGCGGAGCTCGAACGACATGCTGAGCTGTCGCGTGATCTCGATGACCACGCGTATCGCTATTACGTGCTGGACCGGCCGACGGTCTCGGATGCTGAGTACGACGCGTTGATGCGAGAGCTCGAAACCCTCGAAGAGCGCTTCCCGTCTCTGCGCACTCCTGATTCGCCGACGCAGAAGGTCGCCGGCACGATCTCGACGCTGTTCACGCCGGTTGAGCACCTCGAACGGATGATGAGCCTCGATAACTGTTTCAGCGACGAGGAGCTCACCGAGTGGGCCCGTCGTGCCGAGCGTGAGGTGGGCACTGAGGCTGAGTACCTCTGCGAGCTGAAGATCGACGGTCTCGCCGTGGACCTTGTCTACGAGAACGGACGGTTGGTCCGTGGCGCGACTCGCGGCGACGGTCGAACCGGCGAAGACGTCACACCCAACCTGCGTGCGTTGGCGAGCGTGCCGACCAAGCTGATCGGAGCCGGCGTACCCGAGTTGCTCGAAGTACGTGGCGAGGTGTTCTTCCCCACCGACGGCTTCGCCGAGTTGAACGCGAGCCTCGTCGAGTCGGGGAAGGCGCCGTTTGCTAACCCGCGTAACGCTGCCGCTGGTTCGTTGCGGCAAAAAGACCCGCGCGTCACGGCATCGCGGCCACTTCGGATGCTCGTCCACGGCATCGGCGCCCGGCGCGGCTTCGACCTGAAGCGTCAGTCCGAGGCCTACGAGACGATGCGCGAGCTCGGTCTGCCGGTGAGCGACCGCTACGCCGTACAGAAGACGCTCAAGCAGGTCGCGGCGTATGTCAAGAAGTGGGGCGAGCACCGCCACGACATCGAGCACGAGATCGACGGTGTCGTCATCAAGGTCGACCAGATTGCGTTGCAGCGACGTCTCGGTTCGACGTCGAAGGCGCCGCGGTGGGCGATCGCGTACAAGTACCCCCCCGAGGAAGTGACGACCAAGCTCAACAACATCGAGGTCAACGTCGGTCGCACCGGGCGGGTGACACCGTTCGCCGTGCTGGAACCGGTGAAGGTCGCCGGGTCGACGGTTGGGCTCGCCACCCTGCACAACGAACAAGAAGTACGCCGCAAGGGTGTGCTCATCGGAGACACGGTCGTCGTCCGCAAAGCCGGCGACGTCATTCCCGAAGTCGTCGGCCCGGTTGTCGACCTTCGCGACGGCACGGAGAAGAAGTTCCGGATGCCGAAGAAATGTCCCGAGTGCGGGTCGGCGCTCGGGCCGGAGAGCGAAGGTGACGTCGACATCCGTTGCCCGAACAGCCGGTCGTGTCCGGCGCAGCTACGCGAGCGGTTGTTCCATCTCGCCGGTCGTGGCGCGTTCGACATCGAGGTGCTCGGCTACAAGGCAGGCGTCGCACTTCTCGATTGCGGCCTCGTCCACGACGAGGGTGACGTGTTCGCGCTCACTGCAGACGCGCTCGCCAGATGCGATTTCTTCCGGCGCAAGGACGGTGGCCTGACCGCAAACGCCGAACGTTTGCTGACCCAGCTCGACACGGCGAAGACGAGGCCGCTGTGGCGGGTGCTCGTCGCGCTGTCGATCCGGCACGTCGGACCGGAAGCAGCACGCGCGCTTGCGCGCGAGCTGCGTTCACTCGACCGCGTCGCCACCGCCGACGTCGCCGAGCTGGCCGCCGTCGAGGGTGTTGGACCGACGATCGCGGAGTCGATCCGCGACTGGTTCGCCGTCGACTGGCACCAAGACATCGTCACCAAGTGGCGCGCCGCCGGCGTACGGCTCGAGGAGGAGGCCACCGACGAGGGGCCGAAGCCGCTCGCCGGCATCACCGTCGTCATCACCGGCACGCTCACAGAGCACAGCCGCGACTCGGCCACGGAGGCCGTGCAGGAGCGCGGGGGGAAGGTCACCGGATCGGTGAGCAAGAACACCGACTTCGTCATCGCCGGCGCCGACCCCGGTGCGTCGAAGTACGACAAGGCAGTCAAGCTCGGCGTGCCGCTGCTCGACGACGCGGGCTTTGCGGCTCTGCTTGCCAGGGGCCCGGACGCCGCCCGCGCCGCCGCGACCAGCCCTTGACCATCCTGTCCACACCTTGGCCGCGCTGGCGCGCGGATGTTCCGGCCGATTTGCACCGGTTTTGACCATGACCAATTCGAGCGCGGCTCAAGATCGAAGCGGCCTTGCCGATCTTCCTCGCACGGGGGCCCGCCCCATCCACCCCCGGAGGCACTCGGGGAGGTTCGACGTTGGCGGCGCGGCGGGAGAACCGCGAGGACGTGCATGCACGCATGTTGTCGCCGTTCTGGGTCTACCTGACCGTGGTCGGCTTGGCCGGCTTCGGCGTCCTTGCCGCTGCGGTCGCGACGCTGCACCGACACGACGTCGGCGCCGTCGGCCTCGGATTCTGGATCATCGCGGGCATCATCGTCGTCGCCGAACTACGGCCGCTGGTCACGTCGAACGCTCTTGACTCCGAAGGCATCGCCACCTCAACGCCATTTGTGTTCGCAGTGCTCCTGCACTGGGGCTTCGCCGCGGCGGTGCTGCTGCAGGCCGGCTCTGCTCTTGTCGCTGACACGCTGAAAGGCAAAGCCTGGTGGCGCACGTCGTTCAATGTCGCGCAGTTCACGCTGTCATGGGCCGCTGCCGCCGGCGTGCTGTTCGCGACCGGACGACTTGGTACGCCGTCACACCCGCACGCGTTGGTCGGTAGCGATCTCTGGGCGATCGGCCTCGCCGGGGTGGCGTACTTCCTGGTCAACGACGGCCTCGTCACGGAAGCCCTTGCGCTGCTCCGCCGGGCGCCGTTGGTGGGAACGCTTTTCGAAGACCTCAGCTACCAGGCAATAACAACGGGTGCGCTGCTGGCTATGTCACCGCTCGTCGTTGCCGCGCTCGACAGCAGTCCTTGGCTGTTGCCGTTGTTCGCGCCGCCGTTGGGCGCGGTCTACTGGAGCGCGCATGCGGCGCGGGATCGGGAGTACCGCTCACTGCACGACAGCTTGACGGGGATGCCCAACCGCAAGCAGTTGCTCGGCGAGCTGGCCACGGCCATCGCCCAGGCGACGCGTGATGGCAGTCGCGTCGCGTTGTTCCTCCTCGACCTCGACCGGTTCAAGGAGATCAACGACACGCTCGGCCACGACCTCGGCGACCGGCTGCTGAAGCTCGTCGGCAAACGACTCGAGACAACGATGCGGCCGGAGGACCTCGTTGCCCGGCTCGGTGGTGACGAGTTCGCCGTGTTGCTGACCGACGTCACAGACCGAGACACGGCGATGGACATCGCCGGCCGCACGCGCGTCGCTCTGACCAAACCGTTCGTGCTCGACGGTCTGGCGCTCGAACTCGAAGCCAGCGTCGGCCTGGCGTTGTGGCCCGACCATGCCGACGACGCACCGACATTGCTGCAGCGCGCCGACGTCGCGATGTACGTCGCGAAGGAACGGCGTACGGGCATCGAGGTCTACGACCCGGATAAAGACTCGAACTCGACCGCGCGGCTCTCGCTGCTCGGAGACCTGCGCCGGGCGATCGAAGAGGGCGAGCTCGAGCTCCATTACCAGCCCAAAGCCCATCTCCCGGACGGCATGGTGATGGGGGTCGAGGCGTTGCTGCGGTGGCGGCACCCGGCCCGCGGCATGGTGCCACCCGACGACTTCATCCCCGCTGCCGAACAGTCCGGCGTGATGCAACCGCTGACGCGCTACGTCGTCGACTGCGCGCTCGCGCAAGTGGCTTCCTGGCGAGCTCGTGGCCTCGACGTGCAAGTCGCGGTCAACATCTCCATGCGCGACCTGCACGACCCGGAGCTGGTGCCGTTCTTGCGCCGTCGATTGCAGGCCTACGACGTACCGGCCGCTGCACTGTTGCTGGAGATCACCGAGAACGTCCTCATGGCCGACCCGAACGGCGTCGCCGGAACGTTGCACGGGCTGGACGAGCTCGGCGTCGCGCTCTCGTTGGACGACTTCGGTACCGGTTACTCGTCACTAGTGCATCTCAAGCGCCTGCCGGTCAGCGAGATCAAGATCGACCGCTCGTTCGTGCAGCGCATGGACGAAGAAGACGACGACGCGACAATCGTGCGCTCGATCATCGACCTGGGTGAAGCGCTCGGGCTACGGGTCGTCGCCGAGGGTGTCGAGACGGCGTCGGCATGGGACGCGCTGGTGAGCATGGGCTGCGATGCGGCGCAGGGGTGGTTCCTGTCGCGAGCAATGCCGGCCCCTGAGGCGACGGCGTGGCTGGAGGAATCGCACCGCCACCGCACCACGCTGACTGTCGTTCACCCTTCTGCCTGACAAGTCCTCAATTTGGTTGGACTTCCGGGGTCCTGTGCGCGACCGTGGCCGGGTGGCCGAGCCGCTCACCGACGTCGCCAGCCGTCCTGACGACGCAACGCCCACTGCTGGCCTCGGCTCGGCGTACTGGCGGATCTGGGTCGCCTCGTCCATCAGCGTCCTCGGCGACGGCGTGCGCTTCATCGCGATGCCCCTCGTAGCCGCGTCGGTCACGCACAACCCGATCGCCGTTTCGCTCGTCTCGGTCGCAGGCTTTGCGCCCTGGTTGTTGTTCAGCCTCATCGCGGGTGCGCTCGTTGACCGGTGGGACCGCCGACGAGTGATGTGGATGTCGGACCTGTTCCGGACGGTCGTCATGGGTGGGTTCACGGCGATCGTCGCGTTCGGATACGCGAGCATCCCGGTCATCGTCGTGGCGGCGTTCGCGCTCGGGATGGCCGAGACGATGTTCGACAACGCGTCGCAGACGATCCTCCCGGCCATCGTCAGCAAGGACCGGCTGGCCCGTGCGAACAGCCGGTTGTACGCCGGACAGATCATCGGCATGCAGTTCGCCGGGCCGCCGCTCGGCGGCGTGCTGTTCGCAGCGCTCGTCTGGGCACCTTTCGGCGTCGATGCGACGTCATTCCTCATCGCGTCCTTGCTCGTGCTGTCCGTGCGCGGTCGGTTCCGGGAGCCACGTGATGCGGACGCGCCGCCGACGAAGTTGTTCGCGGAGATCGGCGAAGGGGTCAAGTGGCTATGGCGGCAACGAGTCCTGCGTGCGTTCTGCTCGATGCTCGGGATCTGGAACCTGACCTTCAACGCCACCGAGGCGATCCTCGTGCTGTGGGCGCTCGAAGTGCTGCACCTCGACGCGCGCGGGTTCGGCTTCCTGGGGCTCGGCGCAGCCGCCGGAAGCCTTGCCGGCAGCCTGTTCGCGGAACGATTCACGAAGTGGCTCGGCGACGGCCCCACGGTCTATGCATCGATCGTCATGTCGATCGTCGCCGAGCTCATCGCGTTCCTGACGCACAACGGATTCGTGGGCGGCGCGGCGTTCGCGCTGATCGGTTTCGGCTCGATCGTCTGGAACGTCCTGACTGTCTCGCTACGGCAGGAGATCATCCCGCCCCGGCTGCTCGGCCGGGTCAACAGCGCGTACCGGTTCGTCGGCTGGGGATCGATCCCGATCGGCGCGCTGCTGGGCGGCGTGCTCGCTCATGTATGGGGCCTTCGTGCGCCGTTCCTTTTCGCAACCGTGACCTTGGCCGTGTGCGGGTTGCTGATGACGCGTGCCGTGACGAGTCGGTCCATCGCCGCCGCGCGCGCCGAGGCCGAAGCGCGTGTCTCCTAGGCTCACGACATGCCGGGAATCACGCGTGACGACGTCGCCCATCTCGGCCGGCTCGCTCGCCTCGCGCTGAGCGATGACGATCTGGACAACTTCGCCGGCCAGCTCGACGTCATCCTCGGCGCTGTCGCGCGCGTCGGCGAAGTCGCTGCTGACGACATTCCCCCCACGTCACACGCCGTGCCACTCACGAACGTGTTCCGCGAAGACGAGTTGGCACCGTCGTTGACACGCGACGACGTACTGGCAGCCGCGCCGGCCGCCGAGGACGGCCGGTTCCGGGTGCCGCGCATCTTGGACGACGAGGCCTGATGGCCGACCTCACGCGGCTCACGGCGAGCGAGCTCGGCCGACTGGTTGGTGCCGGAGACGTGTCCGCGGTGGACGTCACGCAGGCACACCTCGATCGCATCAACGACGTGGACGACCGGGTGCGCGCGTTCCTGCACGTTGACACCGACGGCGCGCTCGCCACGGCACGACGCGTGGACGAGCAGCGTGACAACGGCCGGTCGTTGGGCCCACTCGCCGGGGTGCCTCTTGCCGTCAAAGATGTGTTCGCGACGCGTGGCCTGCCGACCACCTGTGGGTCGCGCATTCTCGACGGCTGGAAACCGCCGTACGACGCCACCGTCGTGTCACGGCTTCGGGATGCCGGTGTCGTCATCCTCGGCAAGACAAACATGGACGAGTTCGCGATGGGCTCGTCGACCGAGAACTCTGCGTTCGGGCCCTCGCACAACCCGTGGGACCTGACGCGCGTGCCCGGTGGTTCGTCGGGCGGTTCGAGCGCGGCGGTGACGGGGTTCGAGGCTGCCCTCGGTGTGGGCACGGACACGGGTGGCTCGATCCGGCAACCCGCAGCCGTGTGTGGCCTCGTCGGTGTGAAGCCGACGTACGGCGGCTCCTCGCGCTACGGGCTCGTCGCGTTCTCGTCGTCCTTGGACACTCCCGGACCGTTCGCGCGTACGGTTCTCGACGCGGCGCTGCTGCACGCAACGATTGCCGGCCACGACCCACTCGACTCGACGTCGATTGATGCGCCAGTGCCACCTGTCGTCGAGGCGGCCCGAAGCGCCGACGTCAAGGGGATGCGGATCGGCGTCGTACGGGAGCTGTCTGGCGAGGGTTACCAACCAGGGGTTGAACAGCGCTTCCGCGAAGCAGTCGATGTGCTCTCCGGACTCGGCGCCGAGATCGTCGAGGTGTCCTGCCCGCACTTCGACTATGCGCTTGCGGCGTACTACCTGATCGCTCCGAGCGAGTGCTCGAGCAACCTCGCACGCTTCGACGCCATGCGTTACGGCTTGCGGATCGGTGACGACGGCGTGAACTCCGCCGAAGAAGTCATGGCGCTCACGCGGGCGGCCGGCTTCGGCGCTGAGGTGAAGCGCCGGATCATCCTCGGGACCTATGCACTGTCGAGCGGCTACTACGACGCGTACTACGGGCAGGCGCAGAAGGTGCGCACACTGATCGCGCGCGACTTCACCGCGGCATTCGAGCAGGCGGACGTGCTGGTGTCGCCGACCACACCGACGACGGCGTTCCCGATCGGGGAACGCGTCGATGACCCGCTCGCGATGTACCTCGCTGACCTTGCAACGATCCCGTCCAACCTCGCCGGCAACGCCGCGCTCTCGCTGCCGTGCGGGCTTTCCCCCGACGACGGTCTGCCGGTCGGCTTCCAGGTCATGGCGCCGGCGCTGGCCGATGATCGGCTCTACCGCGTCGGCGGTGCGTTGGAAAGCGCGTTGGTCACACAATGGGGGCATCCCTTGCTCGACGAGGCGCCGGCACTATGACGACTGCCTTGGTTGCGTACGACGAGGCGTTGGCGCGTTACGAGCCCGTGCTCGGTCTCGAAACCCATGTCGAGCTGTCGACCAGGTCGAAGATGTTCTGCGGATGTGCCACGGAGTTCGGTGCGGAACCGAACACACAGATCTGCCCGACGTGCCTCGGGCTGCCCGGCTCGCTGCCGGTGACCAACCGCATGGCCATCGAGCACACGATGCGTATCGGCCTTGCCCTCGGCTGTCGCATCGCCGAGTGGTGCCGGTTCGCGCGCAAGAACTACTTCTACCCGGACATGCCGAAGGACTTCCAGATCTCGCAGTACGACGAGCCGCTGTGCATCGATGGTGCGATCGACATCGACGTCGGAGGCGAGACCTACCGGGTCGAGATCGAGCGTGTGCACCTCGAGGAGGACACCGGCAAGACCACGCACGTCGGCGGTGCAACAGGGCGCATCCACGGCGCGGACCACTCACTCGTCGACTACAACCGCGCCGGGATCCCACTGGTGGAGGTCGTGACCAAGCCGATCCCCGGCACCGGTGTGCACGTCGGCTCGGTCGCGCGGGCCTACGTCACGGAACTGCGGAACCTCGTCCGTGCGCTCGGCGCGTCGGATGCGCGAATGGAGCAGGGCAGCCTGCGCTGTGACGTCAACGTCTCGCTCGCTCCACCCGGAGCTCCGTGGGGAACGCGTACCGAGACCAAGAACGTGAACTCGTTCAGGTCGGTCGAACGCGCGGTGCGCTTCGAGGTGGAACGGCAGGCGGGCGTGCTCGACGCGGGCGAACCCGTCGTACAAGAGACCAGGCACTTTCATGAAGACAGCGGGACGACGTCACCGGGACGCAGCAAGGAAGAAGCCCAGGACTATCGCTACTTCCCCGAGCCGGATCTCGTGCCTGTTGCCCCCGACCGCGACTGGGTCGAGCGGTTGCGCTCCGATCTGCCGGAGTTGCCCGCCGCCCGCAGGCAGCGTTTTGCGACCGAGCACGGCTTCAGCGCGCTCGACATGTCACAGCTGACGAACGCGGGCGTGCTCGACCACGTCGCGACGGCGATCGCTGCCGGCGCGAAGCCCGCCGCGGTGCGCGGATGGTGGCTCGGTTACCTGCTCGGTAAGGCGGGGGAGCTCGGTGTCGACGCCGCCGACCTCGCGATCAGTGCCGAGCAGCTCGCACGAGTCATCGCGTTGGAAGACGAAGGAGCGTTGACGAACAAGCTCGCGCGGCAGGTTGTCGACGCCGTCATCGCGGGCGACGGCGACCCGGACGCCGTCATCGCTGCGCACGGTTGGCGGGTCGCCGATGAAAGCGCCGTGCTGACCGCGGTTGACGACGCGATCGCGGCGCACCCGGATGTCGCCGAGAAGATCCGCGCGGGCAACGTGAAGGCGGTCGGGCCGCTCGTCGGGGCGGTCATGAAGGCGACCGGCGGCCAGGCCGACGCGGCGCAAGCACGCGCGCTGATCGTGCAGCGGCTGGGCGTCAGCGGCTGAACGTACGGCGCGCCGCCTTTGCCCCTTATGCGAAAATTGGCCTCCGCCACGGGTCAACTTCAAGGAGCACCACTCATGGGTCGACGGAGACTCATTGCGGCTAGTGCTGCCGCTCTCGCCGGAATCAGCCTGCTCACGTTGCCGGCGCTGCGCGCGCAAGGCGCGAGCTCCGGGCTGACGCTCGGCGTACCGACGGTTGTCGACCCGATCCGGGGCGGCGCCGAACCGTACATCGCGGTCGACCGCGATAACCAACCGTTCGTCTCGGCGCCCGGCGGCACATCAGTGCAGACCAGCTGGTACTGGACGAGCCGTGACCACGGGCTGACCTACCAAAACCTGGGCCCGTCCACGGGCCACTGGGTGTGCGACAGCACCGGCGGCGGAGACAGTTCGCTCGCCTACGACAAGGTCGCGAACCAGATGTACCTGATGGACCAGCAGGCCCTGGTCGACGTCGCGTCCGGCCGCTACGACGTCAGCAACCACACGCTGGCCGCGCACAAGTGCTTCAGCGACCCTGCGTTGACGGCCGACCGGCCGTTCCAAGGTGTCCTGCACCCGACCGGCACCGACGCGCCGCCACAGTGGACGCAGGGCGGGCACAAGCCCATGGTTTACCTGTCCTGGCAGTGCACAGCGTGTCTCGGCGGCAACCCCGTCTCATCCGGAGGCGGCCTCGCGTTCGCATGGTCAACCGACGGCGTGACCTGGAACGCCGCAGACCCCGGCGTACCGGCGAACAACCCTTTGACAGCTCAGTTCTTCGAATCACCGGCGATTTCCTCGTACGTGTTCCACGGACCTACGGTCGCCGACCCGAAGTACGGCTACGTCTACACAGCGATCTCGTGCAGCACTACTTCGTGTCCGGTCGTCTCGGGCAAGAACGAGTTCGGGGTCGCGGTCGGGAAGCCCGCGGCAGCCCCTGCCGACCGCGCGGATCCGACGAACGTCGGGCAGTTCGCGTCCATGACGTATCAGACCGCGGCCAACACGGTCGATGGTCAACCGATCCACAAGAACGGCAGCCTCTTCCCCGTGCTCGCAATGGACAAGGCCGGCACGCTCTACGAGGAGTGGATCGAGGGCGACGGGGTCAACGACCCGGCCAACTCGACGCCCGACCCGCAGGAGTGGCACGTCTATTACACGTACTCAAAGGATCGGCCCGAGCACAAGCAGTGGGCGCCGGTACGCCGCGTCGACCTGCCCTCCATGAGCAAGACGAACGCGTTCGGTTGGATGACCGCAGGCGACAAGGGAAAGATCGGGTTTGTCTGGCTCGGCACGGATCTCCGTGAGCAGCCGACGAAGAAGAACCCGGCGAAGAAATGGCATCTCTTCATGTCTGCCGTGACCGACGCCGACACGGCCAGCCCGAAGTTCCACGAAGCACGCGCAGGGCGTGCACCGATGCACATCGGCGACATCTGCCTGCAAGGAACGACGTGCGCGGCGACGTTGCCGCCGGGCAACCGCAACATGGCGGACTTCATCAGTGTCGACATCGGGCCGGACGGCGCGATGACTGCGACGTACGCCGCCGACTCCAACCTGATCGCGCCACTACCCACCGATCTCGTGCCGGGCATCCCGGTGACGATGACCGTGCACCAGCTGTCCGGCCCACGCCTCATCGGCAGCGGCGAAGTCTCCGATTCGCGGTTCTCCACAAAGCCGACGCATGTCGCTCCCCTTGACGCGCTGGGCGACGCGCTGTTCCCCGTGCCGTTCGGCACCAACCGGACGCAGGCTGACCTTCGGGCGGTGTCGTTCGCCCGGGCGAACGGCGCACTCGACGTCACGATCAACGTGGCGAACCTCGCTCACACGAACAGCCCGTCCAGTAGCCAGTCCCATCTCTGGTATCTCGTCACCTGGGTCGACTCGAGCGGGCGGATTTGGTTCGCCCGCGCCGAGTCCGACAACGGTGGCGAGTTGACCTATCACGCCGGTGCTCCCGGCGCCTACGACCGCCCCGGCATCGCGTACTACACGATCCCGACACTCGTCGACTATCGCGGCGGCACCGCGGTGCAGGGCAAGCACACGGGTTCGTCGATCGTCATACATGTGCCGAACGCCGACGTCGGATCGCCGAGTAGCAACGCGGTGCTCGAGGCGGTGACCGCATGGACGGCTACGGACAACGGTCTGCCTCCGTTCGACACCGCGACCAACCACCTCGGCAATGTGCCTTCGGTGATTGACGCGACCCCGGCGTACGACGTCAGCGTGTCGTCGCTACCCCAGTCGACCGAGCAGTTCCCCGGCGTCACCGTGAACAAGAAGGGCGGCAATCTCGCGACGACCGGTGGTCCCGGCGTCGCGTTCGGCGCTGTCGCCTTGGCGTTCACGCTTGCCGCGGTGATCCTCCGCCGGCGTCGCCGCGCGATCGGCTAGCCGACGGTGGCCGACGTCGACGTCACTGAACACATCGCCGCTGCTCCGGACGCCGTCTACGACCTGATCAGCGACCTCACGCGGATGGGCGAGTGGAGCCCGGAAAACCGTGGCGGCGAGTGGATTCGCGGTGCGAGCGGCCCGGCCGTCGGTGCGTGGTTCAAGGGCCGCAACCAGCATCAGGGACGCCGCTGGACGGCGAAGTGTCTGGTCACCGCTGCCGAACGCGGTCGGCAGTTCGCGTTCGAGGTGCACTTCGGCCCCTACACGAGCGCCAAGTGGTGCTATCAGATCGAGCCCACTGCTGACGGCTGCGTCGTGACCGAGAGCGCGGTGGACCAGCGCCCCGGCTGGCTGCGTGCGATCTATCCCTACGTCATGGGCATCAAAGACCGTGCGGAGCAGAACCGCGTCAACATGCGCACGACGTTGCGCCGGCTGAAGGACACCGCCGAAGCGACGGGCTAAACCCTCGTCTGCTCGAGGTCCGCGCGCCAGGCCAGCTCATGCAGGAGCTCGCCCAGTTCGTCCGGGAACTCCAGCGGCAGGAAATGTGTGCCAGGCAAGACGTGTAGTTGCGCGTGCGGGATGCGTGCCGCAGCGCGCTCCAGGTCGCGGCGGTACGTGATGACGTCCCACTTGCCAGCCACGATGATCGTCGGGCACTGCACGAACGCGAGGTCCATCGGTTCGTGTTCGGCCGCAGCGACCGCCAGCCCGAAGTACCACCGGAAGTCGTGCCGGCGGAACTCTTCGAGCGCAGGGATCACGACCTCGGCCCGCGCCGCCCGCGACATGACCCCGCTGCGCGTGATCATGCCTACGGTGAGTGGGTTCATCGGCAGCTTGTTCGCACCCCAGGTCAGTGCCGGACCGGCCGCCGACAACAGTCGAGCACCGGCGACGAACATCGGGTGTCGGAGCCGCCGCGGCACCCGCAGCAAGCCACCCATCGCGTGGAACGTGCCACCGGGCACGCCAGCGACGCCGAGCAGCCCGGCCACGCGATCCGGGAACTCCTCGGCAAACTCGAAAGCAATGTTGACGCCGAGCGACCAGCAGACGAGCAGCGCCTTGTCGATTTCCTCGTGGTCCATCAAAGCCATGAGGTCAGCCATGTGGTCCTCGACGCGAATCCGCGTTTCGTCAGCAGGACGCTCTGAGCCACCGGTGCCGCGGTAGTACCACGTCACCGCGCGAAAGCCGCTGTTGGCGCGAACGAGGGCGGGCCACGCGGTCGGCGGCGTACCGAGACCGTTGCTGATGACGACAGGCACGCCTTGCCGGTCGTCGCGGTTTCGCCAGCCTCGGATGCGCGTCCCGTCGCCGCTCACGAACTCGAAGTGCGCCACAAGCCGATCATCCCAGCCGGAGCCAGCGACTAGACCGTGATGCCGCTTAGGCAAACACTGGTGCAGGGATCTGGGGAGGTGCCGGATGAAGGCGGTTGTGGTGACGGATCAGGCCGCGGGAGCGGCCGGACTGACGTTGGTGGAGCGGCCCGAGCCGCCGGCGGCGATCAACGACGTCATCGTTGAGGTTCATGCCTCGGGATTCGTCCCGACTGAGCTGGAGTGGCCCTCGACCTGGACCGATCGCGTCGGCCGTGACCGGACGCCGTCGATCCCCGGGCACGAGCTGGCCGGTGTGGTCAGCGCCCTCGGCTACGGCACGACGGGGCTGTCGGTGGGACAGCGGGTCGTCGGCCTCACCGATTGGTATCGCGACGGCACCCTCGCGGAGTACGCGGCCGTGGAGGCGCGCAACCTCGCCCCACTTCCGGGCGACGTCGACTTCACGGTGGGCGCGAGCCTGCCGATCTCGGGCCTGACCGCGTGGCAGGGACTGTTCGATCACGGCCGCCTTCAGGTGGGACAAAGCGTCCTCGCGCACGGCGCAGCCGGCGCTGTCGGCGCGATGGTGACCCAACTCGCGCGTGCGGCTGGTGCGTACGTCATCGGTACCGGCCGCGCTGCCGACCGCCAGACGGCGCTGGACTTCGGCGCGGCCGATTTCATCGACCTTGAGAACGACGCCCTGGAAGACGTCGGCGAAGTCGATCTAGTTCTCGACGTCATCGGCGGCGATATCCAGAAGCGGTCCGCAGCCCTGATTCGAGCCGGCGGAACATTGGTGACCGTCGTCGGGCCGCCCCAAGCGCGGCCCGTTGACGGTGTGGCGATCGACTTCGTTGTCGAGTCCGATCGCGGCCAACTGAGCGAGATCGTCCAGCGTGTGCGGGACGGACGGCTGCGCACGAACATCGGCGACGTCGAGACCGTCGACCACGCCATCGCCGCACTACACCCGACCGAGCGACGCAAGGGAAAGACGGTCATCCGCTTTCGCCGGTGAGGACTTGGGCACACCCGGGTCCCAGCCCACGGACAGAAACCGCCGCAAAACGACCTTGCGGAAGATCCATCCCGCCCAGCCCACCACTGATAGCCCGGCCTTTGAGCCGAATGGGCGAACTCCGAAGGACTAGTTCGGCCCGATAAACGGGACGTGGCCCACCAGGAGGCGGGGGCACCCCGGCTCACGAGGCCTGGGCGCTTCCCACATCGGCGCGCGCTCGTAGGCGCGATGTCCTCCTTCGGCTGGCCAACGACACTCGGCGCGATCTTCGCCGCCCTGACCTACGGCCTGTGCGTCTCGCAGGTCTACCGCCCCGGCGGAGTCGGCCTCGCCGTCGCCGTTGGTACGGCGGTCGCACTGTTCGCGCACCACGCGCGGCTGATGCGGGATCGCATCCGGCTCAGTGAAGCGGTCGCCGAGCGAGAAGAACGCTTTCGCTCCCTCGTCCAGGCATCGAGTGACGCCATCACCGTCTGCAACGACGAGGACGTCATCACCTACTGCAGTTCTGCGGTGCAGGGTGTCTTCGCCTACGACCCGGACGAGCTGTTGGGCAGACGGCTCACCGACGTGGTACATCCCGACGACGTCCGCGACGTTCACCGCCGCATTCGTGCGCTCTTGTCAGGCGACAACGACGGGCCGGTGCGTCTCAAGTGCCGGGTGCGGGACGGCCGTGGAACGTGGCTCAAGACCGAGTCGATGGTCACCGACCACCGCGACCATCCCACCATTCGCGGGCTTGTCTTCAACACGCGAGACGTCAGTGACCGGGCCGAGCTCGAAGGACGGCTCAGTCATCTCGTGCACCACGACCCGCTGACCGACCTACCGAACCGACTGCTGTTCCGCGACCGCCTCCAGCACTTGCTCGAGGCACGTCGCAGCCGTGAGCGCCCTGCGACGGTGCTGGTGTTCGATCTCGACGGCTTCAAGCTCGTCAACGAGGCCGCCGGTCACGCCGCCGGCGACGCACTACTCGTGCAGTGTGGGCGTCGGCT
The DNA here is from genome assembly GCA_045807285.1 of Actinomycetes bacterium. GTDB lineage: Bacteria > Actinomycetota > Actinomycetes > JAWWOW01 > JAWWOW01 > JBJMHR01. The sequence continues at coordinate 117,086 of JBJMHR010000029.1, read as the reverse complement.
GCGCACATTCGTCCGCGGCGGCGACACCGTTGCGCGGCTGGACGGCGACTCGTTTGCGATCCTGCTCGAAGACGGCCACGACGCGACCGGCGTACAGGAAATCTCTCGGCGCCTGCTCGACGTACTTTCCGCGCCGTACGTCGTCGACGGACGTGAGCACGTTGTCGGCGCGAGCATCGGCGGTGCCCTCGCACATCCCGGCGCCGCAGCTGACGAACTGCTCGTAGACGCGGAGCTCGCCTTGCGCGCTGCGAAGCGCTCCGGTCGGGGCCGCATGGCCTTGTTCTCGCCTGAGATGCACGTCGAAGCGATACGCCGGGTGGAGCTCGAGGCTGAGATCCGGCAGGCACTGACGGCGGGTGAGTTCAGCCTCGACTACCAGCCAGTCCTACGCCTTGCGACCGGCGAGGTCGTCGGGGTCGAGGCGTTGTTGCGTTGGCACCACCCACGTCGTGGATGGGTGTCGCCGAACGAGGTCATCCCCGTCGCCGAGGAGTCGGGCCTGATCGTTCCGTTGGGCCGATGGATTCTCGAAGAGGCGTGTCGGCAGGTCGCCCGATGGCGTAGTGCGGGCTACGAGATCGAGCTCGCTGTCAACGTGTCGGCGTGCCAACTCACAACGCCTGGCTTCGTCGACTCGGTTGCGGCGGTGCTGCGCAGCACCGGCATACCGGCTCCCGCCTTGACGCTCGAGATCACCGAGAACGTCATCGTCGACACGGAGGACCGCACACTCGCCAAACTCGTCCTGTTGCGTGAGCTTGGCGTACGGCTGGCGATCGACGATTTCGGTACCGGGTACTCGTCGTTGTCGTATCTGCAACGGTTGCCGGTGGACACACTGAAGATCGACCGTTCTTATGTGTCCGGGGTCGGAGCGCGGACCCAGTCCACGTCGCTTACCAGCTCGATCGTGCGTCTTGGCCGCGACCTCGGACTGATGGTCGTTGCCGAGGGCATCGAAGACCCCGCCCAGGCCCACGAGCTCGTGGCGATGGGGTGTGAGTACGGGCAGGGCTTCCTCTTCGCCGAGCCGTTGCCCGCGGACGAGATGGTGCGGCTGCTGAACACGCAAGGCCTCACGTTGCCGGTGCCACAAATGGGCCCATCCGCGCAGATCCTGCGAATGCGTGCATGATCGGCAACTTGACTTCGCTCTGCCGATCGGGGACTGTTCTTCCGTGCCGAAGACTCTCGTAGTAATCAGAACGCGCGCCGGCTAGCCGCATCAGCCCGCGCGCGACCCCTCGGTGCCTCGGCACGGGGGGTTTTTTCGTGCGTGCGACGAGATCGGACCGGTCAACCGAAAGGATGCAGCACATGACCGAAGCGGAACGGCTCACGGGAGCGCAAGCTCTCGTGCGGGCGCTCGAAGAGGTCGGCGCGCGGGTCGTGTTCGGTATACCCGGCGGAGCGATCCTTCCGGCGTACGACCCGCTGTTCGACTCGACGCGGCTGAGGCACATCCTCGTCCGGCACGAGCAGGGCGCCGGCCATGCCGCGGAGGGTTACGCGCAGGCGACGGGAGAAGTCGGCGTCTGCATGGCGACGTCCGGCCCCGGCGCCACCAACCTCGTCACGCCGATCGCGGACGCGTACATGGACTCCGTTCCGATCGTCGCCGTGACCGGTCAGGTACCGAGCGGTGCGATCGGCACCGATGCGTTCCAAGAAGCCGACATCCGCGGGATCACGATGCCGGTGACCAAGCACAACTTCCTCGTCAATGACGCGGCCGAGATCGCGCAGACCATCGCTGAGGCGTTCCATCTCGCGGCCACTGGTCGGCCGGGGCCGGTCCTGGTCGACGTACCGAAGGATGTGCTCCAGGCCGAGACGAGTTTTCACTGGCCGCCGCAGCTGGACCTGCCCGGTTACCGCCCGCCGGGCAAGCCGCACGCCGGCCAGGTGCGCGAGGCAGCGCGACTCATCGCCTCGGCGTCACGGCCTGTGCTGTACGTCGGCGGCGGCGTCCTCAAGGCGCGCGCCGTTGCCGAGCTACGCGTCCTGGCGGAGCTGACCGGCATCCCGGTGCTGACGACGCTGATGGCACGGGGCGCCTTCCCGGACAGCCATCAGCAGCACCTCGGCATGCCAGGTATGCACGGCTCGGTCGCCGCCGTCACGGCGTTGCAGAAAGCCGACCTGATCATCGCGCTCGGCGCACGCTTCGATGACCGGGTTACCGGCAAGCTGTCGACGTTCGCACCGGGCGCCGCGATCGTGCACGCCGACATCGACCCGGCTGAGATCGGCAAGAACCGCGCCGCCGACGTGCCGATCGTCGGCGACTGCCGCGAAACGATCGCCGACCTCGTCGTCGCCATCAAGAGTGAGTACGACGCGGGCAACCGTGCTGACCTCACCGCATGGTGGCGTCAGCTGGACGGCTGGCGACAGGTCTACCCGCTCGGGTACGACGAGCCGGCTGATGGGTCGCTCTCGCCGCAGTACGCGATCCAGCGGCTCGGTGAGATCGTCGGCCCGCACGGTATCTACGTTGCCGGTGTCGGGCAGCACCAGATGTGGGCCAGCCAGTTCATCCGTTACGAGAACCCGTACACCTGGCTCAACTCGGGCGGCCTCGGCACGATGGGGTACGCCGTGCCCGCGGCGATGGGGGCGAAGGTCGGCAAGCCCGGGTCGACGGTGTGGGCGATCGACGGTGACGGCTGCTTCCAGATGACCAACCAGGAACTGGTCACCTGCGCGATGGAAGGCATCCCGATCAAGGTGGCCGTCATCAACAACGGCGCCCTCGGCATGGTCCGCCAGTGGCAGACGCTGTTCTACAACGAGCGTTACTCGAACACCGACCTCAAGCGGGGCCGGCCGTTGCCCGATTTCGTGAAGCTCGCGGACGCAATGGGTTGCGTCGGACTCCGCTGCGAGAAGGCCGAGGACGTCGACTCGACGATCGAGCGTGCGATGGCAATCGACGACACACCTGTCGTGGTCGACTTCGTCGTACACAACGACGCCATGGTCTGGCCGATGGTCGCCGCGGGCGCGAGCAACGACGACATCAAGGTCGCGCGCGACGTCGCCCCGACCTGGGACCACGACGATGTCTAGGCCCACCACGCGCCGTGCCTTTCGCGGTGATCCAGGGCCCTTTCGCGGTGATCTAGGGATTGTGGCCCTGGAAAGCGCCTCTGGAGGGCCGCAATCCCTAGATCACGACGAATGGGGGGAGGGTGCCGATGTCTAGACACACCTTGTCGGTCCTGGTCGAGAACAAGCCCGGTGTGCTCGCGCGAGTTGCGAGCCTGTTTTCCCGGCGTGGGTTCAACATCGACTCGCTGGCCGTCGGTCCGACGGAGCACGACGACGTGTCGCGGATGACGATCGTCGTGAACGTCGAGGACCTCCCGCTCGAACAGGTGACGAAGCAGCTCAACAAGCTCATCAACGTCATCAAGATCGTCGAGCTCGATCCGAGCGCGTCCGTGCAGCGTGAGCTCGTCCTCATCAAGGTCAAGGCCGACCTGACGTCGCGGTCCCAGGTGCTCGAGACCGTTCAGCTGTTCCGCGCGAAGGTCGTCGACGTCGCAACCGACGCGGTGACGGTGGAGGCCACCGGCACGGCGGACAAGCTCGAAGCACTCATCCGCGTGCTCGAGCCGTTCGGCATCAAGGAGCTCGTCCAGTCCGGCATGGTCGCGGTCGCCCGCGGCACCCGTTCGATAACCGACCGATCACTACGTACCGTCGAAAGGACCGCATGATGACGACGACCCATGCCGGGACCGGCCCCGAGATCTACTACGACGACGACGCCGACCTCGGCATCGTGCAGGGCCGCAAGGTCGCGGTCATCGGCTACGGCAGCCAGGGACACGCGCACGCACTCTCCCTGCGCGACTCCGGTGTCGACGTGCGCGTCGGGCTGCCGGCAGCGTCGAAGAGCCGGGCAAAGGCGGAGGAAGAGGGCCTGCGCGTAGTCACACCTGATGTGGCAGCCGCCGAGGCCGACCTCGTGATGGTCCTCGCGCCGGACACTGCACAGCGTCACATCTATGCGAGCGACATCGCGCCGAACCTGGGCGAAGGTGACGCGCTGTTCTTCGGACACGGGTTCAACATCCGCTTCGGCCTGATTTCGCCGCCGCCGTCGGTTGATGTCGCGATGGTCGCTCCGAAGGGTCCGGGTCATCTCGTACGCCGGCAGTTCGTCGACGGGCGCGGCGTACCCGTCCTCGTAGCGATCGAGCAGGACGCGAGCGGGCAGGCGCTACCGCTCGCGCTGTCCTACGCCAAGGGCATCGGCGGCACGAAAGCCGGCGCGTTGCGGACGACATTCGCCGAGGAGACCGAGACCGACCTGTTCGGTGAGCAGGCCGTGTTGTGCGGCGGCGCGTCCGCTCTCGTGCAAGCTGGCTTCGAGACGCTGGTCGAGGCGGGCTACCAACCAGAGGTCGCGTATTTCGAGTGCTTGCACGAGCTGAAACTGATCGTCGACCTGATGTATGAAGGCGGACTGTCGAAGATGCGCTGGTCGATCTCCGACACCGCGGAATACGGCGACTACTCGCGTGGTCCGCGCATCGTCACTGACGCGACGAAGGCAGAGATGAAGCGCATCTTGGGCGAGATCCGCGACGGCTCGTTCGCGCGCGAGTGGGTCGCAGAGGATGACGCCGGCCGGCCGCAGTTCACGAAGTACGCCGAAGAGGGCAAGGAACATCCGATCGAGAAGGTCGGGGCGCGGCTCCGCCCGTTGATGGCCTGGATCGACGACGAATAGTCCCATGCAGCACGAGACGTGTCGACATGAGCTGAATCTGCAAGACTCCGGGCATACGGGTCCATAGGGGGGCCCCTCGCCTTTCGCGGGAGAGCCATGAGAGTCCAGATGCGCTTGATCGTCGCCACGACTGTCGCCGCGGCCGCCGGTTTCGCCCTCGTCGGTACGACCGGTGCGAACGCGGCGACCGCCGGCACATCTGCCGGGTGGTCGCAGGCGGTCGCCGAGATGCGCGCAGCCATCAGCCATTTCCACGGTTCGGTCACGCCGGACATGCCACAACGTCCGGCCGACGTCACGGTGCTTGCGTCCGGTCTGAACAACCCGCGGGGCGTCGCGGTGGCGCAGGACGGCACCGTATACGTGGCCATCGCGGGGCGGGGCGGCCGTCAGGCCTGCTTCGGCAGCCCTGGGCAGAAGGAGTGCGGCGGTTACACGTCCATGGTCGAGCGACTGCTGCCGGGTGAGAGCACGTTGCGGCCGTTCGTCCGCAACTTCGTCTCCATTGCCGGCCCGGACGGCTCGTTCGCGACGGGCATCGACGGTGTTGCTGCCAACCCCCACGGCGGCGCGGACTTCGTCGAGACATCCGCCAACATGCCGACCGGAATAGCGAAGGCCGACGCGCAGTTCGGCCGGCTCTGGTACCGGCCGCGCCACCACCATTACACGGAGCTCGGCAACATCCAGCAGTTCGAGTTCGACCACGACCCCGACGGACAGGGTCCCGACTCCGATCCTTACGGCGTGGCCGACGCCGGTGCCTACCAGGTCGTCGCGGATGCAGCGGGTAACGACCTGCTCAAGGTGCAGGGCGGCGACGTCTCGCTGCTTGCGGTGCTCCCGCAGATCACCTACACCGACAACCATGGGCGGACGCAGAGCTTGGATCCGGTACCGACATGCGTCACCCAGGGTCCGGACGGCAACTTCTACGTCGGTGAGCTCGGCGGCAACGGCAAGGTGCGCAAGGCGAGCATCTGGCGCGTGACTCCTGGTGGGTCAGCGACGCAGCTCTACACCGGGTTCACCGCGATCGACGGGATCGCCTTCGATCCGCAGGGCAATCTCTACGTCACCGAGCTCGTCAAGCACGGCTTCGGCCAAGCGGGCCAGGGCGACTTCGCGGGCGCGCTCATCCGGATCCGGCCCAACGGGAACCGGGTCGAGTTGGCAAAGGGACAGTTGGCGCTTCCCGGCGGCCTCGGCATCGGACCGGACGGTGCGATCTACGTGACGACATACTCGCTGTTCCCAGGTGCTGGTCAGCTCGTTCGTGTGACACCGACGGGCTGATCGCAGACACCTGACCTGACGCGCATCTGACGACGGCGTACGACGGCGGGTCGGCCTCACGTCATAAGGACGGCCCGCCGTCCGCCGTTAGACTCGTGCGTCGTGACCTCAACCGCGCCTCGCCCCGTTGTGCTTGTCGCTGAAGAGCTTTCGCCGGCCGGCATCTCCGCGCTGGGCGACGAGGTCGAGATTCGTCACGTCGACGGCGCCGACCGCGCTGCGTTGCTGCCGGCGCTCGCCGAGGTTGATGCGGTGATCGTGCGCAGCGCGACGAAGATCGACACCGAGGCGTTGTCAGCCGCATCCAAGCTTCGCGTCGTCGCACGTGCTGGCATCGGTCTCGACAACGTCGACGTAGCGGCAGCCACCAAAGCGGGCGTCCTTGTCGTCAACGCACCGCAGTCCAACATTGTGAGCGCTGCCGAGCACGCGGTTGGCTTGTTGCTCGCATGTGCGCGCAACATCGCGCCCGCCAACGCCGCGCTCAAGGCGGGGGAGTGGAAGCGGTCGAAGTACACCGGTGTCGAGCTCACCGACAAGGTGGTCGGCGTCGTGGGCCTGGGCCGGATCGGCGTCTTGGTCGCGCAGCGGTTGTCCGCCTTCGGCGTACGGCTCATTGCATTCGACCCGTACGTTCAGCCCGCGCGCGCTGCGCAGATCGGCGTACGGCTCGTGCCGCTCGACGAGCTGCTCCGCGAGAGCGACTTCATCACGATCCATCTCCCCAAGACGCCGGAGACGCTAGGCCTGGTCGGGCACGAACAGCTGGCGACCGTGAAGCCAGGCGTCATCATCGTCAACGCTGCGCGGGGCGGCCTCGTCGACGAGGACGCGCTTGCCGTTGCCCTCAAGGAGGGCCGGGTCGGCGGTGCAGGGCTCGACGTGTTCGCCGCCGAGCCGTGCACGGACAGCCCGCTGTTCGCATTCGAGAACGTCGTGGTGACGCCGCACCTGGGCGCATCGACGCACGAGGCGCAGGAGAAGGCCGGTACGGCGGTCGCGCGTTCGGTGCGGCTCGCTCTTGCCGGCGAGCTCGTCCCGGACGCGGTCAACGTCCAAGGCGGGCACGTTGCCGAAGAGCTGCGTCCTGCGTTGCCGCTGGCCGAGAAGCTCGGCCGCATCTTTACGGCACTTGCCGGTCGGCTGGCGTCACGTCTCGATGTTGAGGTGACGGGTGAGATTGCGGCCTACGACGTAGGCGTCGTGAAACTAGCCGCGCTCAAAGGTGTGTTCGCTGACGTCGTCGAGGAGCAGGTCTCCTACGTCAACGCGCCGTTGTTCGCAGAGGAGCGCGGGCTCGAGGTGCGTCTGACGACGAGCGAGGACAGCCCCGACTACCGCAACCTGCTGTCGTTGCGCGGCACACTCGCCTCCGGCGAGCAGGTGTCGGTGTCCGGGACGCTGTCCGGTGTGCGGCAAGTCGAGAAGCTGACCGAGGTCGACGGGTTCGACATCGACATCACCCCGACTGACCACATGGCTTTCTTGCGGTACGACGATCGCCCCGGCATGGTCGGCACGATCGGACAGATTCTCGGTGCTGCGCAGGTGAACATCGCCGGCATGCAGGTGGGTAGGCGCGAGCAGGGCGGCGACGCGCTTGTCGCCCTGACCGTCGACTCCGCGATTCCCCCTGCGGTGCTCGACGAGATCGTGCACGCGATCGGTGCGCATTCCGGCCGCAGCGTCGATCTCGCCTGATAGCGTCGATTCCGTGCGGCGCACCCTCCTCCTTATCCGCCGCGGCGGGGCCTAGTCCAGGCCGGCTCCCCGTCGCGGGTCGCGCTGGCTACCCACAAGCCGACAGGGAGCAGGAGCAGTGAGCACTCCTTCCAGCCAAACAGCGAACGACAACCACGTCGTCGTCTTCGACACCACGCTGCGCGACGGCGAGCAAGCGCCGGGCATCGCGCTTTCGGTGCACGAGAAGGTCGAGATCGCCGAGCAGCTCGCCCGGCTCGGTGTCGACGTGATCGAAGCCGGCTTCCCGGCCGCCAGCCAGGGTGACTTCGAAGGCGTGCAGGCGATTGCGGAAACCGTCAAGAGCTCGTCTATCGCGGCTCTCTGCCGCACTCGGGCGGAGGACATCGAGCGGGCCTGGGAAGCGATCAAGCCGTCGTCGACGCCGCGCATCCATACGTTCATATCGACGTCGCCGATCCACCGCGACAAGAAACTGCGCATGTCGAAGGAGCAGGTGCTCAGCGAGACGGCACGAGCTGTCGCGCAGGCACGGTCGCTGTGCGCCGAGGTCGAGTTCTCCGCCGAGGACGCCACGCGGACCGAGCTCGACTTCCTCGTCGACGTGTTCACAGCTGCAGTGGAGAACGGCGCGACGACGATCAACGTCCCGGACACCGTCGGATTTGCGATGCCAGCGGAGTTCGTCGACATCCTGGACGCATTGCGGGCACGAGTTCCCGGCGCCGACGGTGTCGTGTGGTCCGTGCACTGCCATAACGACCTGGGGCTTGCCACGGCGAACTCACTGTCCGCGATCCGTGCGGGCGCGCGCCAAGTCGAGGTGTGCGTCAACGGCATCGGTGAGCGGGCCGGCAACACCGCACTCGAAGAGATCGTGATGGCGTTGCGGACTCATCATCCGACGCTGGGCTTGACGACCGGTGTCGAGACGCGTGAGATCGCCCGGACGTCACGGCTCGTGTCGATGTTGTCTGGTTACTCGGTGCAGCCCAACAAGGCTGTCATTGGCGCCAACGCGTTCAGCCACGAGAGCGGCATCCACCAGCACGGCGTACTGATGGAACGTACGACGTACGAGATCATGAACCCGGAGGACATCGGGCTGTCCGGCAACCGCATCGTGCTGGGCAAGCATTCGGGACGGCACGCCTTCGTCGACGCACTGGCTCAGCTTGGCCTGCATCTCGACGACGAGGCGCTCGGCCGAGCCTTCAGGCGGTTCAAGGATCTGGCCGACCGCAAGGTCAACCTGACCGAAAGTGACCTTGTCGCGCTGGCGACCGAGGAGTCACCAGAGGCGGCTGCGGTCGACAAGGTCTGGGTCTTCGACTGGCTTGCGGTCGCAGGCGGCACGGATACTGCGCCCCGTGCGACCGTGCGGTTGCGGCAAGGCGACGACGAGGTCGAAGCAGACGCGACCGGTGACGGCATGATCGACGCTGCGTGTAATGCGGTTGCGAAAGCCACGGAGGTCGATGCATCGTTGCTCGCATTCCAAGTCGCTGCGGTGACGCCGGGTTCGGATGCAGTGGGTGATGTGAGCGTGACGGTGGAAGTCGGCGGTCAACGCGTGACCGCACGCGGGGTCTCGACCGATGTCGTCGAAGCGAGTGCCCGTGCCTTCTTGCACGCGATCAACAAGGTCGTATCCGGGACGGCTGTTCCACACCGCACCGACAAGCCGTAAACGCCGGCGTCGTGGGCGACCTCGTCGTCCGGGCGGCGAAACCGGACGACGCCGAGGCCATGGGAGCGCTCCACGTGCGCGCGTGGCAGGCGGCGTACCGCGGTGCGATGCCGGATGAGTATCTCGACGGGCTTGATCCGGTTGACCGCGCGCGGATGTGGCGCGACGGCATGGCAAGGCGACCGGACAACCCGCCGTTTGTCGCCGAGCCCGACGGTGTCGTGGTCGGCCACGCCGCGTGTGGACCGACCGATGACCCGGAAGGCGCCGGCGAGCTGTACTCGATCAACGTCGACCCCGACCACTGGGGGACCGGCGCGGGGCGTGCGCTGCTCGAGGCAGCGGAGGAGCGACTTGCGTGCGTGCACGATGTCGCCGTTCTCTGGGTGATCCCGGGCACGCGCGTGCACGCCGCTTCTACGACCGCGCCGGCTGGTCAGTGGACGGCGCGGAGCGTACGGCGGAAGTGCTCGATGTCACAGTGCCGGAAGTCCGTTACCGCAAGTCGCTCGCGGTCCGCACGGACTAGACGAGGTTGGCCGCTTCGGTGGCGACTGCGACCTCGTCGCGGACGATGGCGGCGGCCCGATCGAGCACCGGCTGACAGCGGAGGCGTTGACCGATCGTCCGCGCCTCGGCCGCGGCCGCGCTCGCGGCATCGAGCTCGCGGTCCCGCAGCAGTAACTCCGCCTGGTCGAGCAGAGCGAGCGCCAAGTGGTACGGCGACCCGAAGGCACGGGCCGCTGCAACGGCGGACTTGGTCTGCTCGGCTGCGTTGGAATCCCCGGTAGTCGCCAACAGCTTCGCTCCCAGACGATGCCGGTCGACGAGTTGCACTTTGGCCAGGTGCCCGATCGGGTGAGCATCTACCCAGGTGAGAAGTTGTTCGGCGCGTGCAAGGTCGCCGAGTGCGAGCGCTGCCTCAACGCCGACCGGCCAGGACCAGCGGACCGTCTCGTGTGAGGGGCCGAGCCCAGCGGCCACTTCCAGGGCTCTCATCGTGTGCGCGATCGTCTCCGCGTGATCGCCTCGAGCGAATGAAGCCAGTGCCTGTGTGCAAGCGGCGCCGGCCTGTTCTTGAGCGTCTTCGGCGGGCGCTGACTCGACCACCACGGCCACGAGCTCGTCGAGACCGTCGAGACGGCCGCGCAGTGCATGAATGAATGCGAGCACGTAGGCCACCATGGGTGGGACCCGGCCTGGTTCGACTTCCCGGTTGCACTCCTCTTCGGCCCGGTCCCAGTCACCGGTGAGAAGCAGCGCCAAGACGAGGTTTGCGATGGTGGTGGGAAGCAAGAAGCGGTTCCCGGTTCGACGGGCGTCCACCACCGACTGCTGAGCGACCTCGACGGCTGCCGCGGCGTCCGTCTCGACGAGAACGTCGGCGAGGTTGAGGCCAGCCGCAGACTTGCCTGGAGTGTTACCGACGGCGTCCGAGAGCCTGAGGGCTTCGCGCAGAAAGGCCGTTGCTTCGCTGCGCGCGTTGCGCATTCGTGCCGCCATCCCCACGACGACAAGCAAGCGCACCAACGTCGCCCCTTCGAGACCGAGGGCCTCAGCGCGCCGCAACGCGTCGTGCGCGATGGTCAATGCCTCATCGGTCCCGGACTGCAGCTCGACTTGAGCGGTCTCGGCAAGCGCGAGGACGATGTCCTCTCCGTCTCGCCCTTCGGCCATGAGGTCGTCCAGCGCCCTGCGGACGATGGTGCGTGCTTCCTCGAGACGGCCCTGACGTCGCAACGCAGAGCCGACCGTCGTACGGGCTTGGGCCGCCAGCCGTCGCTGCTCATGCCGGTCGTAGAGGGCAACGGCGCGTTCGCTGTAGTCACCCGATGCCTGCTGGTCGCCTTCGATACCGGCTGCGACACCAGCCCGTTGATAAAGCTCGGCGGCGCGAAGGTCACCAGGCAGCGTCTGCATGTCCTCGCACAAGGCCGCGGCTCGCAGGAACGCAGACGAGGCAGTTGCGAAGGCGGCGGTCCGCTCAGCCCGGTCAGCGGCGCGGACCAGCCCGTCGACAGCCCGCTCCCGCAGCCCGGGAATGTCAGGGTCGTCCGGTACGGCGCCGAGCGCGTCGAGCAGGTGCTGAGCGATGACCTCGCTGACCTCCTCGCCATCGTCGGCGAACGCCCGCGCGAGATGGTCGGCAACTTGCAGGTGCCGCGCCTTCCGTTCCCGCCGCGACAGCGTGTCGTAGGCAACCTGTCGGAACATGTTCTGCACGAACCCGTATTGACCGCGATCGGGTGACAGCGGATCGGCGCGTACGGCGAGCACTTCGCGGCGGACAAGCTCGGCGAGCAGCGCTTGGACCTCGTCCATCGTCAGCTCGCTGACGGCGACGAGTGCCTCGGCCGGGAAGCTGCCGCCGAGTACGGCGGCGTCCGCGATGAGGCGGCGGGCAGCGGGTTCCAGAGCGTCCAGCCGTGCAGCGAGCAGCGACTGAAGGGTGTCCGGGACAGCGAGCTCCCCGACGTCGCCAACAAGCCGGTAAATCCCGTCGATCGGTTGTACGACGTCGCGGTCGACGAGCATGCGCACCGTCTCCACGGCGTACAGCGGTATGCCCTGCGCCTGGCGTGCGATCGCTGTCGCGGCGGCGTCGGGCATACCGGGCACGAGGCCTTCGAGCATGTCCCGCATCGACGCGTCATCGAGCGGCTCGAGACCGAGCACCGTGCTGTTTCGTCCGATGCCCCAGGACGCGCGGCGATCACCGAGCTCTGATCGAGCGAGCGTCACGACCAGGATCGGTACGTCCCGCGACCAGTCGAGCAGGTGCTCGACGAAGTCCAACAGACCTTCGTCGGCGTAGTGCAGGTCTTCGAGCAACAACACAACCGGAGAGGTCCCGGCGAGGATCTCGAAGAAAACTCGCCAGCCGGCGAACAACTCGTCACGTGCGAGACCGGCGCCTTCGGTTTCGACTCCGAGCAACCGTTCGAGCGTGGGCCCGACGAACGCGCGCGTCGTGGCGTCGGGGATCTGCTCGGCAAGGCCAGTTGCCAGCTTCTCTGCGATAACCGAAGAGGTCTCGTCTTCGGCGATCCCCAGACGTTGACGGACCATCTCGGCGAGGGCCCAGAACGCGACACCCTCGCCGTACGACAGGCAGCGGCCACGGTGCCACCAAACCGTGTTGGCCAGCCCGTCGATGTACTTGAAGAACTCCCAACCGAGTCGCGATTTTCCGACGCCGGCAGGTCCGGTCACGGAGACCAGACGCGGCGACCGGCGGTCGACGCAGGCGTGGAAGAGCTCCTTGATCAGCCGCAGCTCTGCATCGCGGCCGACGAGGGGGGCCTCGAGCCCGTCGACGCGCTGTGCGCCGCCTACGCCGGACAGGACGCGTTCGGCGCGCCAGAGCGGCGCGGCCTCGACCTTGCCTTTGAGGATGTGCTCGCCGGCGTCCGTGAACGCGACGGCACCGCGGGCAACTCGCCAGGTGCCTTCGTCGACAAGAACGGCGCCCGCTTCCGCGGCGGCCTGCACGCGCGATGCCGTGTTGACCGCGTCCCCGGCGACCATCCCCTCGCCGGTGGCGCCGATGGTCACGGCCATCTCGCCGGTCACGACGCCCGCACGCGCCGCGAGCCCGTCGACACGCGCTTGCCGTCCGAGTTCGAAAACTGCGTCGATGACCTCGAGTCCGGCGCGTACGGCGCGCTCGGCATCGCCTTCGGCCGCGACCGGCGCCCCCCACACCGCCATGACCGCGTCGCCGATGAACTTCTCGACGACACCGCCGTACCGGCCGATCACCGTGCGAGCGGTCTCGAAGTACCGCGACAGGAGTTCGCGGACCTCCTCCGGATCACGCGACTCCGACAGCGGCGTGAAGCCGACGAGGTCGCAGAACAGGACGGAACAGACGCGCCGTTCGGCGACCGGAGCCGCTGTCACGTCCAGCGTCACCGCTGCCGGGGGCGCGGAGCCAACCGGCGTGCCGCATTCGCTGCAGAACTTGGCGCCGGCCGCCACCGGTGTCGCGCAGGACGAGCACACGGCCTGCTGTGGACGGCCGCACTCGGCACAGAACTTCGCCGCAGACGAGACCTCGGCGCCGCAGCCAGGGCATTCCATACCGGGACGGTAGATCAGCCACCGGCGTCCGCTCCGGTGTTTGGCGAGGCTCGTCAGACATGCTCGTGAATTGTTCCGCTCTGCCCCTTTTGCGCGTCACTGTTCGCGCTGCATGACAGAGTTGTCCGGTGCCGCGCACGGTGTACCGCGACCTGGCGATCGCTGACGGGACCGGCCCCGCTCTGCAGCTGAGCATGAGCGTCCTGGTCGCGGACGACGTCATCGAGTGGATCAAGCCCGCGGATGCGGAGCCGGACCTCGGTAGTGGCGTACGCGTCGTCGACGCGTCCGGAGCCACGCTGGTGCCCGGAATGGTGGACAGCCACAGCCATCTGGCGTTGCCCGGGGGCGCGCACTGGATCGACCGGGGGTACGACGACGCCGCCGAGCTGCTTACGGTCGCCGAACACAACGCTCGGCTGCTGCGCAGCGCAGGCGTGCGCTGGGCGCGCGACGTCGGTGCTCCGGTCAAGACCGATCCGAAGGACGGACGCACCCGCGGACTCAACCTCGGCATCCGCGACCGGTGGGCCGGCAACCGTGACTACCCCTACGTCCGGGCCGCTGGGTCCTGGGTTGCGCGCACCGGCGGCCTGCCGGCCGGTCTCGGCGTCGAGGTCAACGACGGCGACGGCCTGCTCGCTGCGGCGATGCAACAGCTCGACGACGGTGCGGACTTCGTGAAGCTCTACCTCGACGGCCCTGACCGGGACACCTCGCCGTTCACCGTTGCCGAAGTGAGTGCGGTGGTCACGGCCGCACACGCCCGCGGCGCCAAAGTGACCGCACACTCCGGTGTGCTGCCGGGGGCCCGCGTCGGTGCGCAGGCTGCCGTCGACTCTCTCGAACACGGCTTCGAGCTCGACGACGACGTGGCCACCACGATGGCCGCCAACAACGTCGCGCTGGTGTCAACCCTCGCGGTGCTCGAGTCGTGGCGAACGTTTGGCAGTACGACGAGTCTGCCGCGGTTCGCCGCACCCGAAGGCCGCGCGAAGATCGCGGCGCGTCGTGAGTGGGCGCACGAGAGCATCCGGCTTGCTGCTCGCGCCGGAGTACTGATCGCGGCGGGCACCGACTTCGGTGGCGGGTCGTTGCGCGCGAACCAGCTGGCGTGGGAGGTCGAGACGCTCGTGAGCGCTGGGCTCGAACCCTGGCAGGCGATCGCCGCTGTCACGCGCAACGGTGGCTCCTTGCTCGGGGAGCCGGAGGCCGGGGTCGTCCACGAGGCCGGACCAGCTGACTTCGTCCTCGTGCACGGCGACCCGTTATCCGACCCCGCGGCTATGTGGCGGGTCTGGCTCGTGCCCTAGCTCAGTTCGAGCGTCATGCACACGCTGTAAGGGCTCGGCCGGTAGTCCGCGAAAGGCTCGCATGGCGTGAAGCCCGCGGATTCGTAGATTCGCCGGGCCGGCTCGAAGGCGTCCATCGTTCCCGTTTCCAGGCTTACCTGCGTGCAGCCGCGCTCCCGTGCGACGTGCAAGAGGTGTTCCAGCATCGTCGTACCGAGCCCGCGACCACGCGCACCGGCCACCGTGTGCATTGACTTGATCTCTGCATGTGTCGCGTCAAGTTGCCGCAATGCGCCGACCGTACGCAGGTGGCCGTCCTCCCGAACGCTGAAGAACGTGACGGTATCGGCGGTCAGTCCGTCCGCGTCCAGTGCGTAAACGTCCTCCGGCGGACTCTGGCTGTGCGCGAACTCTAGGTGGGCCCGCAGCAATGCACGCACGTCGTCGCGAAGCGGGTCGTCGACCGCGGTGACGTAACGGCTCACGCAGGAATCGTCGCAAAGGCGCCGGTGCGCCCATGGAACCCACTGCTCCTCCGCAACCCCTCCTGTCCGGTTCTCCACTGTTCCGTAGCCTGCACCTGTGACACAGGACATCAAGCTCGCGGTGATCCCCGGGGACGGCATCGGTCCCGAGGTCGTCGCCGAGGGTCTGCGCGTGCTCGACGCTGTCGCCTCGTCGTACGACGCGAAGGTGGTGCCGACGGAGTACGACCTCGGGGCGCGGCGGTGGCATGCCACGCAAGAGACGTTGCCCGGCACTGTGCTGGCGGAGATCCGCGGGCACGACGCGGTCCTGCTCGGCGCCGTCGGCGATCCGACCGTTCCCAGCGGAGTGCTCGAACGCGGACTGCTGTTGAAGCTCCGGTTCGCACTCGACCACCACGTCAACCTTCGCCCGGTGCGGCTCTACCCCGGTGTCCGCACACCGTTGGCCGGCGTGACCCCGGATGACATCGACATCGTCGTCGTACGCGAAGGCACCGAAGGTCCGTACGCCGGAGCCGGTGGTGTGCTTCGCGGCGGTACGCCGCACGAGATCGCTACCGAGGAGAGCCTCAACACTGCATACGGCGTCGAGCGGGTCGTCCGTGACGCGTTCGCGCGCGCAGCGGCGCGGCGCGGGCATCTCACGCTGGTACATAAGACCAACGTGCTCGTGCACGCCGGCTCGCTGTGGCTGCGCATGGTCGACATTGTCAAGCGCGACTTCGCCGACGTGACCATCGACTACACCCACGTCGACGCCGCGGCGATGTTTCTGGTGACCGATCCGAAGCGGTACGACGTGATCGTCACAGACAACTTGTTCGGCGACATCCTCACCGACCTCGGCGCTGCGATCGCGGGTGGTATCGGACTCGCAGCGAGTGGCAACCTCGATGTGTCGCGGACGAATCCGTCGATGTTCGAGCCGGTGCACGGCAGCGCTCCGGACATCGCCGGCCAGGGCAAGGCTGACCCGACCGCGACCGTGCTGTCGGTCGCGATGTTGCTCGACCATCTCGGCCTCACCGAGGCGGCGCAGAAGGTCGAACGCGCAGTGGCCGATGATCTCGCCGCCCGCGGGTCGGCGCAACGCTCGACGCGCGAGATTGGCGATGCCCTCGCCAACGCCGTCAGTTAGACGATCTCCGAGAACAGGTCCTTGAACCTGTTCTGCTGCCCGGAGCCGGGATAGGCAATGCGGGCGTCGACGACCGGCAGCAGTGCATCCCTCATCGCTGTGAACACGAGGTCGTAGATCGGCGCGCCGATGATGACGATGCGGTCCGGTGCCAGCTCACGGCAGCGTTGGATCAGATCCGGCACCAACGGCGGGATCTGCTCACGACGTGACCCGATCGGGTCCTCCGCGACATGGATGAGGAACCAGCCGCGTTCTTTCAGTTCGTCGAGGTAGGGCGCCTTGTCGCGGGACGGCTTCTCGCTCAGGACTGCTTCGGCGACGTGGCGGAACAGCGAGTCCTGCGTCTGCACGTCCTCGAAGTAGAAGAACCGGTCGAGTGCCGTGGGCGGGGCTTCGGCCACGAGCAGCGTGCCGATCCGCGCCGGGCGGTAACGCTCGGATGCCTCGCGGCGACGCCGGCGGGCGCGTTCCTCGACGTCCAACCGCGTCAGCCGGCCAGGTCGTCCGCGCGTTCGCCGTACGCCGGGATGATCGCGAGGTACGGCGTCGGGTCACCCTCCCAGTCCATCGCCGCGATCTGGCGCCGGCTGCGGCGACCGGCCAGCATCCGCACGAGTTCGTACCGGTCGGCGGTCACAGTTGCGGCCGGCTCGCCGGCGCCGATGACGCGCACCTTCTCGCCGTACCGCAGACCCAACGGCGCAAGACCGAGCGCGTCCAGTCGAGGAGCGATTCCGAAAGAGTAGGCCGCGAGCGCGATCGAGGTCGCCGCGTCGTCGGCCGGTCGTGGGCGGCCGAGCGCGCTGCCGATGTCGCTGTCATGCACCCACAGGTCCGTGACGAGGATCGCGTCCATGCCGAACGGCGGTGTGCCCGGGAAGGGCTCGTTGCCGCGCAACATCGGCAGGAGGGTTTTCGTCGTGCGTCGCCATTCGTCGACGACGTCGTCGAAAGGCATCGCGCGGCTACGGACGACATGTGCGTCTGTCATTTCGTCACGCTGCCGCGCGATGGACTCATCCCGCCATTGGTCGAGCAGGTTGAACGAGGGCAGGGAGCCGTCGACGGCATCTTTGGCGAGCCCGGCGACATGGCCGACGACGTCGCGGGCGGTCCACGCCGGGCAGGCCGGGATCGGCGTGCCGAGTCTGTCCGGCTGTGCGGCCGCGAGCATGCGGTCCTGGATTTCGGCGTATGCCGTACCGAGGTCGAGTGCGCCAACACGGGTCATGGCCGCATCGTGGCACGGACCCGGCCGCAACTCTGTGGCCTCGGTCACGGGCATCGGTCTGCGATACTCGGTCGAGGACACTCGACGAGGAGTAACGAATGCCCATCACGCCCACGCGGCAGATCTGGATGGACGGCGAGCTGGTCGCGTGGGACGACGCCAACGTGCACGTGCTCACACCGACGCTGCACTACGGCTGGGGTGTCTTCGAGGGCATCCGTGCCTACGCGACCGATCGCGGGCCGGCGGTCTTCCGGCTGACCGAGCACATCGAGCGGCTGTTCCGCTCGGCGCACATCTACATGATGGAGCCGGAGTTCACGGTCGAGCAGGTCGTCGATGCCACCAAGTTGACGGTGCGCGTCAACGACGTCGAGTCCTGCTACATCCGGCCGTTGTTCTACCTCGGGTATGGCGAGATGGGCCTCAACCCGCTGCCGTCGAAGACGCGCGCTGCGATCGCGTGCTGGCCGTGGGGCGCCTACCTCGGTGACGACGCCGCCGAGACCGGCGTACGCGTGCATGTCTCGTCGTGGGAACGGATCGGCCAGAACACCATCCCGCCCGCAGGCAAGGCCACCGGGCAGTACATCAACTCGTCACTCGCGAAGGTCGCCGCTATGAAGGCGGGCTACGACGAGTGCATCATGCTGACGCCCGGCGGCAACGTGGCCGAAGGCTCCGGCGAGAACGTCTTCTGTGTCTTCGGCAAGAAGCTTGTGACACCGCCGCTCGTCGACGGTGTGCTGGCCGGCCTCACCCGGCAGTCGATCATGACGATCGCGGAGGACGAGGGGTACCAGGTCGTCGAGGCGACGATGGTGCGCTCCGACCTCTACCTCGCCGACGAGGCGTTCCTCACCGGCACGGCGGCCGAGGTGGTGCCGATCGTCGAGGTCGACGACCGTCGGGTCGGCGAAGGCAAGCCCGGCTCCGTGACGCGTCACCTGCTTGACATCTTCGGCAAGGCGACCACTGGCCAGATCGCCAAGTACAACAGCTGGAACGAATACGTCCGCGACTAGCGGAATGACGGCGCATTCAGCGCCACGCGAACACCGGCTGCTCGAAGTGCGCGACCCGCGTCGTACGGCCGCGCAAGGCCAGCTCGCGGAACTGGTGGAGCACGGCGGCCGTTGGCGCGTGCACGAACCGCCCGAACAGTGGTAGCTGGATGACCGGAGCGTCGGACTCCGGAATCGCGTGAAACCGCGGCTCGACGTCAATCTCGGCAAGCGGTACGACGTAGAGCTCGGCAACTTCCGGCGCGTGCGGCGTGAGCTCGCCCTCCAGAACGCCTGCCCACACGACCACCGGCGTGATCACGAAGCCCGACCGGGTCGCGTAGTCATCGAGCAGCCCCAGCACAGCGGAGGCATCGAGGTCCAGCCCGACTTCTTCGCGCAGCTCACGCAGCGCGGCATCGGCTGCAGTCTCGCCGGCGTCGAGACTTCCGCCGGGTAGCGCCCACTGACCTCGGTGCGCTCGTAGCTTGGTCGAGCGTCGGGTCAGCAGGAAGGCGGGCTCATCCGCGGCCATGACAACGCAGATCGCAACCGCAGCAGCACGCAGCTCCGGTCGCGACAGTTCCAGGCGCACGAACTCGTCGAGCGCGCTCTGCATTGCCATTCGTGTCAGCAGGTCTGCCTCCGCGGTGCTAGGTCTCCCACTCGTCGAGCTCGGCGGCCGAGATCTCACCGGCCGCCTGCTCGCGCAAGCGCGCGATGTCGGGGCGGAGCACGTCGAGAAGCCGGGCCCGCGTTTCCGGATGCACCTTCGTGTCGTGCTCGGGGATCGGTTTGGTCAGCAACGGATGCTGTCGTGCTTGGAACTGCCAGCGTGGCGGTACGACGCGGCGCAGCGGACCTTCGCGCATCATTCGGGTTGCCCACAATGACCCGGCACGCGGCGCTCGCCGGTCCGATCCGACGTTCACGTCCTGCTCCGAGCCCGGTGCAAGCGGCAGCTCCGGATGGACACCGATGAACGTGAACACCCGGCGTAACGTCTCGTCGCGGTTCTTGCGAAAGTCCCTGGTGCTGACGAGCAGCAGCCGCGAGCGATCGACGTACTGGAGATATTGCTCGATCTGCATCGCGTACATGCTCGGGTAGAGGTACTGGCTCTGCCAGAGCAGGGCACGTCCGATGTGGAACGTTTCGACTCCGAGCGAGACTGCATGCAGGTACGCCGATCGCATCCGCTCGACCGGGTCGCGGAGCACGTAGACGAACCGCGCGTCCGGCAGCATCGCGAGGATGCGCTCGGGGACATGTCCGTGCAGCGGGTACCAGGTGTACGTCGTGGATGCCTCGCCGATCGCCACTGCGTCGCCGGCGGCCGCGAACAGGCTTGCGTACCACTCCTTGCCGCGATCCATCGGTGCGCCCGGCGAGAAGAACCGCGGCTCCTTGTTCGGTGGGCAGTAGACCTGCTCGTGCCGACGGATCGCTGACCAGAGGCTCGTGGTCGCGGCCTTCTGTGCGCCAATGATGAGGAACGTCGGCAGCCGAGGCCCGGTCACCGCTTCGTCGCGCAATCAATCACCAATGCACGCCTCTCATGAGGTGCGCCAACGCGACGGCTTCGCCGGAGGCCTTCTCGTCCTCGGTCGCTGCAGACTTGTCGCCCTTGGCCGCTGAGGAGTCCGGGAAGACCTTGTAGGCCATGTGCAGCACCTGGTCGACCGCTTTGGGTGCGAGTGCGTAGGCGACTTCACCGAAAGTGC
This sequence comes from Actinomycetes bacterium, assembly GCA_045807285.1. Taxonomy (GTDB): domain Bacteria; phylum Actinomycetota; class Actinomycetes; order JAWWOW01; family JAWWOW01; genus JBJMHR01. Next base: position 96,689 of record JBJMHR010000029.1, on the reverse strand, counting down.
CGAGCCGGGTTCCGACATGCTTTGGCTTCGTCCGCAGCGCGTCGGTGATCATGTCGGCGGCCTCGTCCGGCGTGATCGTCGGGAACGAGTCATAGATCTTCGTCGGCGCAATCATCGGGGTGCGCACCAACGGCATGTGCACGGTCGTGAACGTCACGTTGTCGCCCACCGTCTCGGTCGCGACGATGCGCGTGAACGCGTCGAGCGCCGCCTTGCTCGCGACGTAGGCCGAGAACCGTGGCGGGTTCGTCTGTACGCCGATGGAGGACACGTTGACGACGTGTCCGCCCTTCTTCTCCGACATATGTGGCAGCAGTCCGAGGATCAGGCGGATGGCGCCGAAATAGTTGAGCTGCATGGTGCGCTCGAAGTCGTGGAACCGGTCGTAGGACAACTTGACCGATCGCCGGATCGACCGTCCCGCGTTATTCACGAGAAAGTCGACCGCCGGATGGTCGGCGAGCAGCTTGTCGACGAGCGCGCCGATCGCGTCCATGTCGGTCAGGTCGGTCGGATAGACGTATGCCGTACCGCCGAGGTCGGCGATCTCCTGCCGCAGCTCTTCCAGCTTGTCCGCGCCACGTGCGACGAGCAGCGGCACGCCGCCGGCCACGGCGACCTTCAGGGCCACCGCACGCCCGATACCGGACGACGCGCCCGTGATGACCACGGTCTTGCCGCGCAACGCGGCGCCGAGTGAGCGGTCCTTGAACAGGTCGGGGTCGAGGTTGCGCTCCCAGTAGTCCCACAACCGGTGCGAGTAGTCGTCGAGGGGCGGTACCTCGATGCCGGAACCCTTGAGGGCGCGCTCGGTGTCGCGAGTGTCGAACTGCGGGATCAGTGCGATGTGCCGGATGACCTCTTCCGGTATGCCGAGGTCGGCGAGAAACTGCTTGCGGATGTCCTTCAGCGCGGGCAGCTGCATCAACATCGACACGACACCCTTGGGCAGAGCGTCGGTCAGCTTCTTGTCGATCCGCATCTGCAGCTGCGGTGCGTGCGCGGCGCGGGCGAACGCGTTGATCACGTCGCCGGACCGTTGCGATTTCGGCGCGGTCAGATGGAAGGCCTGTCGGTCGAGGCCGTCGCTGTGCGCGATGTGGTCCATCGCAGCGGCGACGTAGTCGACCGGGACGATGTTCGTCCAGCCCATCTCGGGACCGACGAGCGGGAACCACTCCGGCAGGTAGTGACGGGCGCGCTGGATCGCCTTGAAGAAGTAGTAGGGCCCGTCGACCTTGTCCATCTCGCCGCTCTGCGAATGCCCAACCACGACGGCTGGACGGTAGACCCGCCAGGGCACCGTCGCCCGGTCGCGGACCAGACGCTCGGACTCGAACTTTGTCCGGTGGTAGGGCGACGGCAGCTTCTGCCCTTCGTCGAACATGTCCTCGCGGAACAGGCCCTTGTACTCGCCGGCAGCTGCGATGGAAGACACGTGATGTAGGCAACCGACGTCGAGCGCGTTGGCGAGATCGACGGCATGCCGGGTGCCCTCGACGTTGAGCACCCGGTTGCGCTCGTCGTCTGCGGTCATGTCGTAGATCGCGGCCAGATGGAAGAAGTGCCGCACTTGCCCGCGTAGCCGCGCGACGTCGGCCTCGGTCAGGCCCAGCAACGGCTTGTCGAGATCACCGACGACGGGCTGCACCCGGGCCGCTGCGCCCCAGCGTTCGATCAGGTCGTTGAGACGCTGCCGCGAGGTCTCGCGTACGAGGACGTGCACGTCCCCGTCGCGCTCGAGCAGGCGCTCAACGAGATGGCGGCCGATGAACCCGGTAGCCCCGGTCACGAAGTACGTCATGGATGGCCTCCGCAGCAGTGGTGCCCGGATTGTCTACCAGCGGGTGGCGAGGTTGACACCGGCGGGACTGGATGTCACCGTCGTACACGTGATCAAGGAGATCATCATCGGATAGGCGCGTTCCGCTGCTGCGGCCCGCGCCCCACCCCTCCGTGCCTGGCACGAGGGGTTTTTTGTTGGGGTGAGGATGAACGACCAGTTCCACGTCTACGACACGACGCTGCGTGACGGCGCGCAGCGGGAGGGTCTTTCGCTGTCCGTCCTGGACAAGCTGCTGATCGCGCGCCACCTCGACGAACTCGGCGTCGGTTTCATCGAGGGTGGTTGGCCGGGTGCCAACCCGAAGGACACCGAGTTCTTCCGGCGTGCGCAGACCGAGCTCAGCCTGCAGACGGCGCAGCTCGCGGCCTTCGGTGCGACCAGGCGACCGGGGTCACGGGCTGCGGATGACCCGCTCGTTGCTGCGCTCCGCGAGTCGGGTGCCCCCGTCGTGTGCCTCGTGGCGAAGTCACATGTCGACCATGTGGTGCGGGCTCTGCGTACGACGCTCGAGGAGAACCTCGACATGCTCCGGGACACGATCACGCATCTGCGTGCGGAGGGGCAGCGCGTCTTCGTCGACGCCGAGCACTTCTTCGACGGTTACGCCGCTGACCCGGCGTACGCAAGGGAGTTCGTCACTGTCGCGGCCGAGTCCGGTGCCGATGTCGTGGTGCTGTGCGACACCAACGGCGGCATGCTGCCCGGGCAGCTCGCGGGCGTCGTGAACGACGTGCTGACCGGCACCAGAGCCCGGCTCGGCATCCACTGCCACAACGATGCGGCGTGTGCGGTGGCCAACACCCTCGCTGCCGTGGGCGCAGGCGTCACACATGTGCAAGGCACGGCGAACGGGTACGGCGAGCGATGCGGCAACGCCGACCTCTTCGCCGTCGTCGCCAACCTCGAGCAGAAGCTCGGCCGCTCGGTGCTGCCGGACGGCCGGCTGAGTGAGCTCGGCCGCGTCGCGCACGCCGTCGCGGAGGTCGCGAACATCAACCCGGATCCGCATCAGCCCTACGTCGGCGCGAGCGCGTTCGCGCACAAGGCCGGACTGCACGCGTCCGGGGTGCGGGTCGATCCCGATCTCTATCAGCACATCGATCCCGGTGCGGTCGGCAACGACATGCGCACGCTGGTCAGCGAGATGGCCGGGCGGGCGAGCATCGAGCTCAAGGGTCGCGAGCTCGGACTCGACCTGTCCGGCGACAATGCGCTGCTCGGTCGGGTCGTCGACCGGGTGAAGGATCTGGAAGCGCGCGGGTACAGCTTCGAGGCCGCAGACGCGTCCTTCGAGCTGTTGTTGCGCGACGAGGTCGCGGGGGAGAAGACGACGTTTTTCGACGTCGAGTCGTGGCGAGTAATCGTCGAGCAGCGCGGCGATGGCAGCCACGCCTGTGAAGCGACGGTCAAGCTGCACGCGCGGGACAAGCGCATCGTCGAGACCGGCGAAGGAAATGGACCGGTCAACGCGCTCGACCGCGCGTTGCGGCAAGCGCTCGAGCGGCTCTACCCCGAGCTCGCCACGCTGGAGCTCGTCGACTACAAGGTGCGGATCCTTGAGGGTGCGCACGGCACCGGCGCCGTCACCCGGGTGCTCGTCGAGACCAGTGATGGCGAGCGCGAATGGTCGACCGTCGGTGTGAACGAGAACGTCATCGCTGCGTCGTGGGACGCCCTCGTCGACGCGGTGACCTACGGTCTGGCCCGTTCGTAGCGCTCGTCCTACGACATTTTCAGTAGGCACATGTCGGCTTTCTTGTGGTCTCGTTACGGAGCCACCGTTCGCTGCCGAGATGGGGGTCCGTGTCATGAAGCGGAGAATCGCACTCGCGTCGGTCGCCATCACAACCATCGGGGGGTTGCTGCTCGCCTCGTCGGCGCGCGCAGGCACGTCCACGGTCAATCACACGCGCGGTGGCACGATCACGATCAGCGGCTTGACGCTGTCTTACACATTCGGCTGTGTCAACGTCACCGACATCAACGACGACACCGGACCGGACGCCTGGTTCTCGCCGATGTGGGACTTCAAGGTGGTCGAGAACGGCCAGACGGCGTGGAAGTACGTGCGGCTGAACTACCTGCTACGCCACTTCGAGGAGACCGGCTCGTACAACCCGAGCACCGGCAAGTGGCAGATCGACCACCTCGTCTACCAGCGGCACGGCATCGGGCCGTCGAACTCTGTATGGAACCCGGACAAGGTGGTCGCGGACCTCATCGGAGATGGCGAGACGGAGATCGACGGGAACACGATGTACGGACTCGGCTCGGCTGTCGGCTTCCAGTTCGAGGCAAGCAAGGACGGCACGAACTGGAAACCACTTGCAGGCGCATACGCGTGGGAGAACGGCAGCGTCACGCTGAACAAGCCGGCCATGTTCAGCTGCGACTACCGCCCCTACCCGTGACCTTGCTTCGGACGAAGGTCAGCGACGTGCTCCGTGACAAGCCGCTTCGGAGCTCGGGCTAGCCACGCGTCGGTGAGCAGTTCGCGCAGGTCGGCAATCTTGATCTTGCCGAGCCGGACCAGCACTGCGGCGTAGCCGTTGAAGTGCGGCGTCGTGAAGTAGACCTCAGGTTGTTCGGCGAGGATGGCGTCCTTCGCGTCCAGGTCGGTGACCCGGACCGCGAGGATCGCTCCACGCGGGGCGCCGTCGCCCAGGGCGTCGAGGTCGCTTCGGCCTAGCGGTCGTTCCCAGGCGAACATGTTGTCTTTGACGCGCCACTGGTGCTGACCGTCGTCACGGACGCGCTCGCTCGTCTCCGGCAGCGCCGCGGCTAGTCGTTGCACATCTCGCCACGTCGCCACGGAGGCGAGGGTACGGCGCTAGCTGTCCTGCTCCTCCCACCACTGGCACCACCAGTTCTGGTCCACCAGGATGCGCACCTTCGGGTGCCAGCAATAGGAGAAATCGCTGTCGATGTCGAGGTAGTACAGGCAGTTGCGGCAGTGCTCTTCGCCGTACGGATGCGCCTTGAGGATCGAGTCCTCGACGAGATGTTGGAGCTTCATCGCGTTTTCTTCGTCGACAGGCGCCGGCTCCGGAGTGGGGACGTCAGATGCTTCGGTCACGCGGCGAACCCTACCGATACGCTCGGAACCGATGCGGATTGCAAGGTTCACGGCCGGGGCCGACCCGGCGTACGGCGTTGTCGACGGCGATGTGATCACGCAGATAGACGGCCACCCGATCGGCGCATTCACATTGACGGGTGTGCGTCATGCACTCGCCGACGTACGGCTGCTTGCACCGATCCTGCCGACGAAGATCGTCGCGATCGGCAAAAACTACGCCGAGCACGCTGCGGAAATGGGCGGCGAGGCGCCGGCCGAGCCGCTGATCTTCCTGAAGCCGTCGAGTGCGGTAATCGGCCCCGGTGACCCGATCGCTCGGCCGGGATCGGTCGGCCGCGTCGACTTCGAGGGTGAGCTCGTGGTCGTTATCGGCAAGGTGTGTCGGGACGTGCCGCCAGAGCGGGCGTACGACGTCGTGCTGGGTTACACGTGCGGCAACGACGTGACGGCGCGCGAGCAGCAGCGGGCCGACGGGCAGTGGTCGCGGGCGAAGGGTTATGACACGTTCTGCCCTCTCGGCCCGTGGATCGAGACCGAGCTGGACCCGTCGGATCTCGAGTTGACAACCACCGTCAACGGTGAGGTGAAGCAGTCGGCGCGTACGTCGCAGCTGATTCACGACATCCCGAAAGTGATCGCGCACATCACTGCGGTCATGACGTTGTTGCCCGGTGACGTGTTGATGACGGGTACGCCGGCGGGCGTCGGGCCGATCGACGTCGGCGACGAGGTGACCGTCGCGATCTCCGGCATCGGATCGCTCACGAACGTCGTGCGCGAGCGCGCGTAGTGGTCCGGCTCCGCGTCGCGCCGTCTCCGACGGGCGACCCCCACGTGGGTACGGCGTACATGTCGCTCTTCAACCTTGCCTTCGTGCGGCAGCAAGGTGGCGAATTCGTTCTGCGCGTGGAGGACACCGACCGGGCGCGCTACGTCGCGGACAGCGAGCAGCAGGTCTACGACACGTTGCTCTGGTTGGGACTCGACTGGGACGAGGGGCCGGATCGCGGTGGTCCCTATGCGCCGTACCGGCAGTCCGAGCGGTTAGGCACCTACCAACCGGTGGCACAGCGACTGCTCGACGACGGTCATGCCTACCACTGCTGGTGTACGCCGGAGCGCTTGGCGGAGATGCGCGCCGCGCAACAGAAGGCGAAGCAGCCGACGGGTTACGACCGGTTGTGTTATGGCAAGACGAGCGAGGAGCGCTCGGCGTTGCCGGGGTTTTCGGAAACGCCTGTGGTGCGGATGCTGATTCCTGCTGATCCGCCGCTGGCGTTTGTGGACGTGATCCGCGGCGAGGTGCACGCGCCGAGGCCCGACGACCAGGTGATCATGAAGGCGGACGGCTTTCCGACGTACCACTTGGCGGTCGTGGTCGATGACCACGAGATGGCCATCACGCACGTCGTGCGTGGCGAGGAGTGGATCTCGTCCACACCGAAGCATCTGCTGCTCTATGACTGGCTCGGGTGGGAGCGGCCGGCGTTCGCGCACATGCCGCTGCTGCGCAACGTCGACAAGTCGAAGATCTCGAAGCGAAAGAACCCGGCGGCGCGTCTGACGTGGTTTCGCGAAGAGGGGTATCTGCCGGAGGCCTTGCGCAACTTCCTCGCGTTGATGGGTTACTCGATGCCGGACGGGCAGGAGGTGTTCTCGTTCGACGAGATGGTGTCCACCTTCGACTGGACGCGGGTGAACACTGTCGGGCCGGTGTTCGACCTCGACAAGTTGCACTGGTTGAACGGTCACTACATCCGCGAGATGCCAACGGAGGAGATCGCGGAGCGGATCCTGCCGTACTTGGTTTTGGCCGACGTCGTACCGGAACCGGTGACCGACGAAGACCGGTCGATGGTGCATCGAGCGACGCCACTCGTGCAGGAGCGGATCGGATTGCTCTCGGAAGCAGTCGGGATGATGGCGTTCCTGTTCGGCGACTCGGTCGACCTCGATCCCGACGCGGCCGCGAAGCAACTCGGTCCGGATCAGCTGCCGGTGGTCGATGCGGCGCGGAAAGCGCTCACGGACGTGGGGGACTGGCGCACCGAGGTGATCGAGGCGGCGCTCCGGGCCACGCTGGTAGACGGGCTCGGGCTGAAGCCCAAGAACGCGTTCGGGCCCGTCCGGGTCGCTGTTACGGGAAGGACCGTGTCACCGCCGTTGTTCGAGTCGCTCGAGCTGCTCGGGAAGGAGCGTTCGGTGGCGCGACTGGAGGCGGCGCTGCGCTAAAATTCTGCGTTGTCCCACCGATGGGGTATGGGGTAATTGGCAGCCCGGCTGATTCTGGTTCAGCTAGTCTAGGTTCGAGTCCTGGTACCCCAGCGAAACTGACTCACTGCACGTCAAGGCCTCGTCGTCTAGCGGCCCAGGACGCCGCCCTCTCAAGGCGGTAGCGCGGGTTCAAATCCCGTCGAGGCTACTACACATATCAACTTACTCCAGAATATCGAGGTTAGTTGCGCGCTCATTCGCGCGGCTCCTCACAGTCGCCGATCGGTCTGTGGGCTTGCACGTCACCGGTTCGTCGTTTGCGTTTGTAGTGCGTTTGCAAAGGTCCTTTGCGTACACCGGGTTGTCGCAACCGGACACATGGCAAAGCCGATCGGCCATGACGACCGCCTCCTGGGATTGGGTTGATCATCCCGGGGAGGTCTGACATTTCGGGCACATCGAATGACCGACTGTGAACAGTCAGAGCGGGCTATGGAATGTGTGCGTCGATCGCGACGATGGTGGTACCTCCACTCATTCGCAAGGAGGCGTAATGACGAAGAAAGCACAGGACAACGTCAAGCTGATCAAGCGCGGGTTCGAAGCCTTCAACAAAGGCGACGTGAAGACACTCAGCAGCATCCTCTCCAACGACTGCATCCAGCACATGGGCGGCAACAACCGCTTCAGCGGTGACCACAAAGGCGTCGACAACATCCTTGCGATGTACGGCGAGATGGGCGAGCTGACGAACGGCACGATGCAGGCCGTGCTCACCGACGTGTATGCCAGCGACCACGGCGCGGTCGCGCTCTACACCGCGAAGGCGAAGCGCAACGGCAAGACCATCAACCAGAAGTACTCGCTCGTCTTCCAGCTTGTCGACGGCAAGGCCATCGACTTGGACGACGTACCGCTGAACGGTGAGGTCGACGACTCGTTCTGGGCCTGACGGCTAGCAGCAGAAGGGCACGTCTACCGAACGGCCTGGATCCATGGCCGGCGTTCCCGTACGTCGGGATGCACCCACGGTCGTCCAGCGCGTCGCGCGAGCTCGACCGCGCAACAGTCGGTGCAGTCACACCGACCGGATAACGCGAGTAGGAGCCGGATCGGCACGAACTTCGTCGCCGATTCCGGCTCCTCGTTGTCCACGACCAGCCGTAGGTTCGCTCGCGCCATGCCTCCAGCATCGGCACTTGTCCGATCTGCCGCTATCGCCCGGTGTGACGGTTTCGCCTGATCCGACCTGACTAGGCAGACCCGGCCATGGCCCTACTCAGCTCGCGCGCCGCCGCGACGACGGCCGCGCCATGCCTGCGCCCCGGCGTACGGGTGAGGCGCTCGATCGGGCCCGACACGGAGACCGCCGCGACGACAGACCCGTCACCGTCGAGCACCGGAGCCGATACCGAGGCCACCCCAGCCTCGCGTTCGGCGACGCTCGCCGCCCACCCCCGACGCCGTACGCCGGCGAGAGCGGACGTGGCGAAGACCGCCATACCGAGAAACCGATCCGCGTCGTCGGCGTAGGCGAGCAGCACCTGCGCCGCGGACCCAGCAGTCATGGGCAGAACGCTGCCCACCGGGACGGTGTCGCGAAGACCGCTCTCGCGTTCGGCTGCTGCGATGCAGACCCGCGCGTCGCCGCGCCGGCGATACAACTGGGCGCTTTCGCCGGTCGTGGCGCGTAACTCCGCCAGCACCGGCTCCGCAAAGGCCAACAGCTGCTCGGATTGCTCACCGGCGGCCAACGCCCGCAGACCCGGCCCGATGACGAACCGCCCGGCCCCATCGCGGGCGACGAAGCCGTGCTGCTCGAGCGCCAAGGCCAGTCGATGCGCGGTCGGCCGCGACAGTCCGGTCGCGGTGACAAGCTCCGCGAGCGACGACGGATGGGCAGCCAGCGCCGTGAGCACCGCCACGGACTTGTCAATCACGCCGACGCCGCTACTCTTGTCCACGTAGCGATACTGCTATCTCAAATACCGAGATGCAAGCGAGGCGCCCCAATGCCAGCAACGCTCGCCGAGAAAGTCTGGGACGCGCACGTCGTGCGCCGTGCCGCTGGTGAACCGGATGTTTTGTACGTCGACCTGCACCTCGTGCACGAGGTGACCAGTCCGCAGGCCTTCGACGGTCTGCGCCTGTCCGAGCGAGGCGTGCGACGACCCGACCTGACACTGGCCACCGAAGACCACAACGTCCCGACCGACATCACCGACGGTGCAGCGCACAACATCAAAGACCCGGTGTCGCGCGAGCAGGTCGAGACGCTTCGCCGCAACTGCGCCGAGTTCGGCGTCCAACTGCTGCCGATGGGCGACCCCGGGCAGGGGATCGTCCACGTCATCAGCCCACAGCTCGGGCTGACCCAACCCGGCATGACCATCGTCTGCGGCGACTCGCATACGAGCACGCACGGTGCCTTCGGTGCGCTCGCGTTCGGCATCGGCACGAGCGAGGTCGAGCACGTCCTCGCCACACAGACGCTGGCGGTGCAGCGTCCCAAGACGATGGCGGTCACCGTCAGCGGTGACCTGCCCGCCGGCGTTACCGCAAAGGACCTCGTCCTCGCGGTCATCGCGACGATCGGCACCGGCGGGGGACAGGGCTACGTCATCGAGTACCGCGGCCGCGCTATAGAGCAGCTATCGATGGAAGGCCGTATGACCGTGTGCAACATGTCCATCGAGGCGGGCGCCCGGGCCGGGATGATCGCGCCCGACGACACAACCTTCGCCTACCTGGACGGCCGCCAGCACGCCCCGAAGGGCAGCGACTGGACGACCGCACTCGATTATTGGCGCTCGCTTCGCACTGACGACGACGCGACGTTCGACAACGAGGTCACGATCGATGCGACGAAGCTCGCGCCGTACGTCACCTGGGGGACCAACCCGGGGCAGGGCGCGCCCCTCTCGTCACACGTCCCCGACCCTTCGTCGTACGACGGCAACGACCGCACGGCCGCCGAACGCGCGCTCGAGTACATGGCGCTCACGTCAGGAACGGCGTTGCGCGATGTCAACATCGACGTCGTCTTCATCGGCTCGTGCACGAACGGCCGCATCGAGGACCTGCGCGCCGCCGCCGCTGTCCTCGAGGGACGCAAAGTGGCGGGCGGCGTACGGATGCTCGTCGTGCCCGGCTCGATGGCGGTCAAGGTGGCCGCCGAACAAGAGGGGCTCGACCGGGTCTTCGAGTCCGCCGGTGCCGAATGGCGAAGCGCGGGTTGTTCGATGTGCCTGGGGATGAACCCGGACATCCTGCAACCCGGTCAGCGCGCTGCGTCGACGTCCAACCGCAACTTCGAAGGACGGCAGGGCCCGGGCGGGCGTACGCACCTTGTGTCGCCACAAGTCGCGGCGGCGACTGCCGTTGCCGGTCATCTCGCCGCACCAGCCGATCTGGGGGCCTGATCGATGCAGCCGTTCACGACGCATACCGGTCGCGCGGTGCCGTTGCGTCGCAGCAACGTCGACACCGACCAGATCATCCCGAGTGACTACCTCAAACGAGTGACACGGACCGGCTTCGGCGACGGCTTGTTCGCGGCGTGGCGGTCGAGCCCGGGCTTCGTCCTCGACGACCCGGCGTACCACGGCGCGACGATTCTCGTTGCCGGCCCGGACTTCGGCACCGGTTCGTCACGTGAACATGCCGTGTGGGCGCTGCAGGAGCACGGCTTTCGAGCGGTGATCTCGCCGCGGTTCGCCGACATATTCCGTGGCAACGCGCTGAAAAACGGTCTTCTCCCGGTCGCGCTGTCCGCCGACGACGTCGAGTCCCTGATGACCGCCGTCGAGGCCGATCCCGCCCTTGAGGTCACCGTTGACTTGGCTGCGCGCCAGGTCCGTGCAGGTTCGCTGCTAGCCGCTTTCGACCTCGACGAACACACCCGTTGGCGACTGATGGAAGGGCTCGACGACATCGCGTTGACCCTGCGTCATGACGCCGACATCACGTCATTTGAGTCGTCGAGACCCGGGTGGTTGCCCCGGATCGCCTGAAATTACTAGGAAAACCTTGCGATAGTTGTTGTCGTACGACGCGTGTGCCCCTAAGTTTGCGCGCTGACGAAGGCATTTTCTTGCCTCATCCCGCTCTCTCTGCAACCGGAGGACGCACGTGAACAAGGCTGAACTCATCGACCAGATCGCTGATCGGCTCGGTGCCGACAAGCGAGCAGCGAACAACGCGGTCGAGGCAGTCCTCGACACCATCACCCGTGCCGTCGCGGCCGGGGAGAAGGTCGCGATCACGGGCTTCGGGGTGTTCGAGAAGCAGGTGCGCAAGGCGCGCACCGGCCGCAACCCGCAGACCGGTGCTGTCGTGAAGATCAAGGCCACATCGGTGCCGAAGTTCCGGCCGGCGAGCACGTTCAAGGAAGTTGTCTCCGGCGCGAAGAAGCTCGCGAAGGCGACGCCACTCGTCACTGCAGCTGCAGCTGCCGGTGCCGCGTCGAGCGGTCGCGCTGCCGCCAAGAAGGCGACCGGCGGCGCCCGGAAGACCACGAAGACCGCGGCGAAGAAGTCGCCGGCGAAGACGAGCACCGCAAAGCGGGGAACCGCGAAGAAGAGCACGGCGAAGAAGAGCACCGCGAAGAAGGCTGCTCGGCGCTAGCTGCTCGACGGCGGCTCGGCCGGGGCCAGTGCGCTACCGGCCGCAGCCGTCGTACGTGGGCCACAGCCCAACTGCAAAGCCGCACGCAGATCCGCCAGGGTGTCGACGTCCCGGCGCAAGCCGGGCACGTCGACGTCAAGCACCACGACGCCGTCCCGCTGATGGCGGGCGAGCGACCCGTCGCCGAACTCCGGTGACAACGACACTCCATTGCGCGCCGTCAGCAGCACCGTGCCGGCTCCACTCGCGTCCGGCACCATCGCGCGGTCAACCTGCGCAGCTGCGTCGAGTGCGCGCGCGAGCTCACTCGGACGCAGCGCCGGGAGGTCCGCGGCCAGCGCCGTGACCCCGCTGCCGGGGCGGCGCGTCAGCGCGACCCCCGCCCCATGTTCGAGTGCTGCGTTGAGCCCGGCCGCCGGCTCGTCCGGCACCGCGACCGCGCCGATCGCGCGCACCTCCGCGGCGATCTCCGGTTCGTCAGTGACGACAACAACCTCGCCAACCCGGCCGCACAGGAGGGCTGCCTCCACCGTGTCGAGAGCCATGGCCTGTGCCAGCGCGATCCGTGCGACATCGGGTGCGACCAGTCGCGACTTCGCGGTGCGGAGCTGCTTGACCGGGACGACCACCGACCAGAAGCCCGCTACGTCGGTTCGGTCCTGCACCCGCCCGATCCTGACATTCCCTACTCGCCCGCGACGGGGCGCCCGAGAGGGTCGCCTCGACAGTCGCTGACGGGCACGGGAGACTCGACACGTGCGACGTGGACGGATGGGTTTCTGGTACCGCCTGGCGATTCTGGTCGTGCAGCCACTCTTGCTCATGTTCACCAAGCGTGACTGGCACGGTCGGCAGAACCTTCCGCGCGAAGGCGGACTGATCATCGCTATCAACCACATCTCGCACCTCGACCCGTTCACGCTCGCCCACTTCCTCTACCGCGGGCACCGGCTCCCGCGGTACCTCGCGAAGTCCGAGTTGTGGTCGGTGCCGTTCGTGAAATGGGTGCTGGCCGGCGCTGGTCAGATCCCCGTGCACCGGCGTACGTCGGACGCTGCATTGGCGTTGAAAGACGCGGTTGCCGCCATCGAGCGGGGCGAGTGCCTCGTCGTTTACCCGGAAGGAACGACGACCAAGGACCCGACGTACTGGCCCATGGTCCCGAAGACGGGAGTGGCGCGGCTCGCGTTGACGACCGGCGCTCCGGTCATCCCGATGGCGCAATGGGGAGTTCAGGACATCTTCGGTCAGGAGCGCAAGTTCCACCTGTTGCCGCGAAAGACCGTGCACGTGAGTGCCGGGCCACCGGTTGACCTGTCGGCTTATGCCGGGCAGCCGCTGTCGGCCGACGTCCTTCGCGCGGCGACCGACACGATCATGACCGAGGTACGCCGCCTCCTGGGTGAGCTCCGCGGCGAAACACCACCGGACGTTGCCTTCGATCCCAAGACGGCCAAGCTCGCCGACGCGCACACGGCACGTGACGAACGGCGTACCGCATGACGCGAGTGGCCGTGCTCGGCGCCGGGTCGTGGGGTACGGCGTTTGCCGCCGTCCTCGTCGACGCCGGATGCGACGTGACGCTGTGGTCGCGTCGTCCCGAGCTCGCGACGTCCGTCAACGACCGCAACGCGAATCCCGACTACCTGCCCGGCATCACGCTGCCCGCGCAGCTCCGCGCGACGCCGGATGCAAGCGTCGCGCTCGACGCTGCCGACCTCGTCGTGCTCGCGGTTCCGTCGCAGACCTTGCGTGAGAACCTCGGCCGCTGGGTCGACCTGTTGCCGGCCGACTGCATGCTCGTCAGCTTGATGAAGGGCATCGAGCTGCGCACGAGCCAGCGCATGAGCGAGGTCATCTGCGAGGTGGCGGACGTCCCTGCCGACCGCGTTGCCGTGGTCTCCGGCCCGAACCTCGCGAAGGAGATAGCGGCGCGCCAGCCCGCCGCGAGTGTCGTCGCCAGCGTCGACGAGGCGGTGGCCGAGCGGCTGCAACAAGCCTGTCTAACGAAGTACTTCCGCCCGTACACGAACACCGACGTCGTCGGCTGCGAGCTCGGCGGCACCGTCAAGAACGTCATCGCCCTTGCCGTCGGCATGGCGGCCGGTATGGGCTTCGGGGACAACGCGAAGGCATCCCTCATCACCCGCGGTCTTGCAGAGACGGCGCGACTCGGCGCCGCGCTCGGCGCCGACCCCATGACGTTCTCCGGGCTCGCCGGTCTTGGTGACCTCGTCGCTACCTGCACGTCTCCGCTGTCGCGGAACCGGACCTTCGGCGAGCGACTCGGTCGGGGCGAGTCGATCGACGAGATCACGACCACCACGACCGAGATCGCCGAGGGCGTGAAGTCCTGCCAGCCGGTGCTCGACCTCGCCCGCAAGTACGACGTGGACATGCCGATCGCTGAGCATGTCGTCGGGGTGGTCCATGACGGCATGAGCCCGAAAGAGATGGTGCGCAGCCTCATGTCGCGGGACGCGAAGGCCGAGCGCCCCATTGACTGACGACTACGGCGAGAACACGCGCGCCGTACATCTGCCGCCGCCGCCCGCGCTCGACTCCGAAGCGCTCGCGCTTCCGGTCATCCGGTCCTCGACGTTCGCGTTCGAGAGTGCGCAGGAGTACGCCGATGTGCTCGGCGGTCGACAACCCGGTTTCAGCTACACCCGCATCGACAACCCGACGGCCGCGGCTTTCGCCAGCGCTGTCGCATCGCTCGAAGGTGCCCGTTGCGACGGCGACATCGCCGCCGAGGCGTTCGGGTCGGGGATGGCTGCGATCACCGCGGTGTTGATGTCTCTCACGCATGCGGGCGCGCACGTCGTCGCACCCGCCGCGTGCTACGGCGGCACGTTCAGCCTGCTGCGGGGTGTGCTGTCGCGGTTCGGGGTCGAGACGACGTTCGTGCCGGGGAATGACGCGGCGGACTTCGGCGCCGCTTGTCGCCCGGATACGGCGCTCGTCTGGGCGGAGACGATCGCAAACCCCACCCTCGCCGTCGCTGACCTGCCCGCGCTCGCCGACATCGCACGCGGTGTGGGCGCCGTATTCGTGGTCGACTCGACGTTCGCGAGCCCGGCAGTGTGCCGACCACTCGAGCACGGTGCCGACGTCGTCGTGCACGCGGCGACGAAATACATCGGTGGTCACAGTGACGCGACCGGAGGCGTGGTCGTCGGTAAGCCTGACGTGCTTGCGAAGGTGCGCGCCGTGCGGATGGAGACCGGCGCCATCCTTGCCCCGGATGACGCGTTCCTCCTGCACCGCGGTCTCGCGACGCTGCCGTTGCGGGTGGCACGGCAGTGCGCCACGGCGCGGGAGTTCGCCGAGACCATCGCCAAGCACCCCCGCGTGGAGAAACTGCTGTATCCCGGGCTCGCCGACCACCCCGACCACGAGCGCGCGGGCCGGCTGTTCGATGCCGGTCGCTACGGCGCGTGCGTCACGGTCACGCCGGAGGGCGGCCGCGAGGCAGGCATGGTCCTGTGCGATCGGTTGCGGCTGGCCCGGATCGCTCCGTCGCTCGGCGGCCACCACACGATCGTCAGCCACGCCGCCTCGACCACCCACCGCCAGCTCGACGACGCAGAGCTCACTGCGGCCGACATCGACCCGGGCGCAGTCCGCTTCTCGATCGGCTTGGAGGACGCGGCCGACCTCATCGCGGACGCCGTACAGGCCCTGGACAATCTAGACTCCGCGACCTCTGCCTGAGGGGTGCCGATGGTTCAGAAACACCTCGACCGCTTGAGCTCGGTCGACGCAGGGTTCCTGCACGCCGAGGACGGCACCGACGCGCACATGCACATCGGTGGTCTGGCGATTCTCGAAGGACCGCCGCCCACGATCGAGGAGTTCACCGACCACATCGCGAGCCGGTTGCACCTCGTACCGAGGTACCGCCAGCGCGTCGTACAACCGCCGTTGCAAACCGGTCGGCCGCTGTGGGTCGACGATGCCGATTTCACGATCACGTACCACGTGCGCCATACGGGACTGCCGCGACCGGGCACCGACGAGCAGCTCCGCCGTCTTGTCGGCCGGATCGCGTCACAGCGTCTCGACCGGACCAAGCCGTTGTGGGAGATCTGGCTGATCGAAGGGCTAGTTGACGACCGGTTCGCCATCATCAACAAGACACATCACGCGCTCGTCGACGGCGTCGGCGGCGTCGACATCCTCACCGCGTTGTTCGACCTCGAACGCGACGCGCCGCGTGCGCAGCCCGACGAGTGGAACCCGTCCGCGACTCCCGGTACCTCCGGCCTGCTCACTCATGGCGCGACGTCGGCAGTGCGGTCGGTCGCTGGGATCGCGACCGGTCTCCTGGGCGCTGCCGCAAATCCACGTAACTCCGCCCGTCGGGTGGCCGAAGCGGGTCAGGGCGTGCTCGAGATCGGGCAGCGGCTCGTCGATCCGGCGCCGTCAACGCCGTTGAACCGCAAACCGGGACCGCACCGTCGCTTCGCGACCGTGTCGTGTGACCTCGACGACTTCAAGACCGTGAAGAACGCACTCGGCGGCACTGTCAACGACGTTGTGCTGACCGTTGTCGCCGGAGCGCTGGGCCGTTTCCTGCAGGCCCGTGGGATGGAAACGACCGGACTCGTGCTGCGCGCCTGTGTCCCGATGTCGGTGCGGACTGACGACCAGCGCGGCGGCGCGGGCAACCGCATCACGATCATGGTCGCGCCATTGCCGGTCGGTACGCCGGACCCGATCGAGCGACTCGCTCAAGTCAGGGCGGCGATGGACGGGGTCAAGAACTCGAAGCAGGCGGTCGGCGCGGAAACCCTGACGAAGATGGAGGACTTCATGCCGCCGACGGTGCTGGCGCAGGCCGCGCGCCTCGGCTTCTCGCCCCGCCTCTACAACGTGCTCGTCACGAACGTGCCGGGTCCGCAGTTCCCCGTCTACCTGCTCGGCCGCCAGATGCTCGCGTTGTTCCCGGTCGCCTTTCTCGCGCCGACGCACCTGCTCGCGATCGGCATCATCAGCTACAACGGCCGCGTCACGCTCGGTCTGATCGGCGACTACGACGGGATGCCCGACCTCGACCTGATCGCGAAGGAGATCGAGAGCGCGCTGGACGAACTCGTCTCTGCGGCAAAAGACAGCGGCTGACGTGACGCGACCGCGGGTCGCCGTTGTGTTCGGCGGCCGCAGCACTGAGCACGCGATCTCGTGCGTCAGTGCCGGCAGTGTCCTTGCAGCCATTGACCGCTCCAGATATGACGTCGTACCGGTCGGCATCACAACCGAGGGCCGGTGGGTGCTCGTCGACGACGACCCGACCGCGCTCGCAATCGCGAACCGCGAGCTTCCGTCGGTCGATGCACGTGGCACCCGGCTCACGTTGCCGGCCGACCCGACCGGCACTTCGTTGGTCACCCTCGACGCGGCTGACCTCCCGGCGGAGTTCGGTCATGTCGATGTCGTCTTCCCGCTGCTGCACGGACCGTGGGGGGAGGACGGCACCATCCAGGGCCTGCTCGAGATGGCCGGCATCCCGTACGTCGGGTCGGGTGTGCTCGCATCCGCGGTCGGGATGGACAAGGAGTACATGAAGGTCGTCCTCGGGGCTCGCGGATTGCCGGTCGGTCGGTACGCCGTGCACAGGGTCGGGCGCCCCGTGAACGTGGACCTCGATGAGCTCGGCCTACCTGTTTTCGTGAAGCCTGCGCGCGGCGGGTCGAGCGTCGGGATCAGCAAGGTCGAGCGGCCCGACGAGCTCGTGGCTGCTCTTGACGTCGCGCACCAGCACGATCCGAAGGCGCTGATCGAGGAGGTGACGCCCGGTCGCGAGATCGAGTGCGGCGTGCTCGACGGGTTGAGCGGCTCTGCCGCCGAGGCCAGTGTGCCTGGGGAGATCCGGGTCACCGGGGCCGGTCACGCGTTCTACGACTTCGAGGCGAAATACCTCGACGACGTGACAGAGCTCGATGTTCCTGCGGACCTGTCGGCGGCCGTCACTAAGAACGTGCAGGACCTCGCATGTGCGGCGTACGACGCGATCGGCTGCGAAGGCTTGGCACGGGTCGACTTCTTCGTCGACGGCAACGATGTCGTCGTCAACGAGGTGAACACGATGCCCGGCTTCACGCCGTATTCGATGTTTCCACGGATGTGGGCGGCGAGCGGCGTCGACTACCAGACGCTGGTCGACCGGTTGCTGCAGTCCGCACTGCGTCGTGGCACCGGGCTTCGCTGAGCTCTACAGATGAACCACCGGGCAGGTGAGCGTTCGCGTGATGCCTTCGATTCCCTGCACCTTGGCGACAACCAGCTTGCCGAGCTCGTCGACGTTGCGTGCTTCGGCGCGAACGATGACGTCGTACGGACCGGTGACGTCTTCGGCCAGCGTGACACCCTTGAGCGTTGCGATCTCGCGGGCGACAGAGGCAGCCTTCCCGACTTCGGTCTGGATCAAGATGTAGGCCTGCACAACCATGAACTGCCTCCTAGTCGCTGGACCAGCAGACGCTAGCGGAATCGACGTGAGGTGACACATTTCGGGTGACGGCGGACCCTCGTCGCTCGGCGAGTTCGAGCTCGTCGGGCGCATCATCGAGCGGCTCGGCGACCGTGCGCGCGGCGTCGACGTGCTCGGCCCTGGCGATGACGCCGCGGTGGTCCCTGCGCCGGACCGTCGGGTTGTCGCGAGCACCGATGTGCAGGTCGAAGGCCGGCACTTCCGCTCCGGATGGGTGTCGGCGTACGACGTCGGTCGCCGCGCAGCCTCTGCAAGTCTGGCCGACATCGCTGCGATGGGAGCCGAGCCCACCGCGCTGCTCGTCGGTCTGGTCGCAACGACGGCGACCGGTCCCGACTGGCTCGACGGTTTCGCGGACGGCCTTCGCGACGAGGCCGCTCGCTGTCAGGCGCTCGTCGTCGGTGGGGACCTCGTCCGCGGTGAGCACGTGACGATCGCGGTGACAGCGCTCGGAGACCTCGGCGGTCGCCGGCCGGTGACGCGCTCGGGTGCACAGCCTGGCGACGTCGTCGCTGTTGCCGGCCGGTTGGGATGGTCGGCCGCCGGCTTGCGCGCGCTCGACAACGGTTCACTGAGCGGTGAGTTGCAGGACGCGTTCCGTCGTCCCGCGCCGCCGTACGAGATCGGACCGGCCGTCGCCGACCTCGGTGCGACCGCGATGATCGACGTCAGCGACGGCCTCGCTGCCGACCTCGGCCACGTCTCGCGGGCGAGCGGCGTTCGAATCGACATCGAGCTGGCAGCGGTGCGTGCATTGGGCACGACCGGCGTGACCGACGACGACGTGCTCACCGGTGGCGAGGACCATGCACTTGCGTTCACGATCGACAGCAACGTCATGCTGTCGGACCGCTGCGTCATCATCGGTCACGTGAGCGAAGGCAGCGGTGTCCACGCCGACGGTTCGCCGGTGTCCGGCGGCCACGACCACTTCCGCTCGTGACGACCCGCCCATGAGTGACCTCGACCTGCGCGCCGAACCGTACGACGGAACCGCAGCGCAGTCGCTTGTCGCGGAGGTGCAGCAGGAGTACGTCGAGCGCTACGGCGGACCCGACGAGACAGTGCTGGACCCGGCCGAGTTCGTGCCGCCTCGGGGCGCCTTCTTCGTGGGCTACCTCGGCGGCGTCGCCGTCGTCTGCGGCGGCTGGCGCTCGCTGCCCGATTGGCCGCAGACGGCTGAGATCAAACGGATGTATGTCACGCCGGCGTACCGACGGCAGGGTCTGGCCCGGCTCCTCCTGACACACCTCGAGGAGTCCGCGCGCGCTGCCGGACATGACCGCATCTGGTTGGAAACCGGGTTGAACCAGCCCGAGGCGATGGAGCTCTATCGCAGCACCGGCTACCAGCCGATCGACGGTTACGGCCACTACAAAGACGCTCCACTGGCCCGGCCGATGGGCAAGGACCTTCGCGCGCAACCTTTTGCCGCCGGCGGGGTCTCTTAATAGGTGTGACAGCCGTTTCCGTCGGGCTCGGAACCGCCCCGGGAAGTACCCAGGTCTGTCACGATGTGCTCGTCGAAGGCCGGGGGGTCCGGGTGGGGGATGACGCGCGCGCGGCGTTCGACGTGTTCGTCACTGTGGGCTCGACCCGACTGCTGCGTGCTGCCTACCTGCTGACCGGAGACTGGGGTCACGCCGAGGACCTGTTGCAGACCGCGCTCGCGAAGGCGTGGGTGCGATGGAATCGGTTGGAAGCGCCGGAAGCTGCTGAGGTCTACGTACGCCGGATCATCTTCACGACGTACCTCAAGTGGCGTAAGCGGCGGTGGACCGGCGAGGCGCCGACCGAGTCGCTGCCTGAGCACACGGTGCGGGACGAGTACGGCGATGTCGACGAGCGAGATCGCTGGCAGCGCCGGCTCTCAGGGTTAGCGCCGCAGGCGCGAGCCGTGATCGTCCTCCGCTTCTTCGACGACATGACCGAGGCGCAGATCGCTGACGCGCTCGGCTGCAAGGTCGGAACGGTCAAGAGCACGTTGTCGCGTGCACTGGCACGCCTGCGCGAACTCGAAGGCGTCACCGGAGGTGCAGCGTGAACCACGACGACGAACTGCGAAACGCACTCGAGCGCATGTCCGCGACGCCGCCGGTGGAGCCGGGCCGCGTCGACGAGGTGCACCGTCGCGCCGGGCGGATCCGGCAACGGCGCATTGCTCTCGCGAGCGCCATGAGCGTCTTGCTGCTGGCCGCGACCGTCGGCCTCACGCTGTCGCTGCTCGGCGGGAGTCACAACGCGCGGCTGATCGAGGCCAAGCCCAGCCCGTCAGTCACGGACACGCCGACGCCGGCTGCACCGACGACGACCGCCCCACGGCCACGACCGACGCCGTCGACGACCCCGTCAGCGCAGACCTCGTCGCACGGAACCGTCGTATCGAAAGCTCCGGTCATACCGCCGCGCGTAGTGGATTCGCCGACGCCCGCGCAGGAAGAACTTCATGTCGCGGTGACGTCGCACCAGGACCCGAGCGCCCCATCGGACTATCCGCTGACTGTCATCACGCTGCACGTCACTGGAAACGTGAGCGGTGACATCCATGACCTCAGCGTCTCCTACGACGACAACATGAACCGGCTCGACGGCGGGTCGGTGCACCCCACCTGCGTTCACGACGACTCGATGCGGGCCGTGGACGACACGTACACGTTCACGTTCTACTACCGCAACGCCGGCAGCTATCACGTGCACGGCATCATCTGGACCGGGACCTGCAGCAACCACTTCAGCGATAAGCACGACTTCAGCGACTTCATCGACGTTCCGGTCGGTAGCACGCACAGCAACGGCATGACGCAGCCGGACCTCACACTCAACGGCTCCGCGCCATCCGGCAACTACCTCTCGCTCGGGGTCACGGCTTTCGACTTCGACGGCTGGGTCAACTCGATCACCGTCGACTGGGGCGACGGCGGCTCGCCTGTCGTCACCAGCTATCCGAACTGCTTCGACTGGCACGGCACGACGTGGCCGTATGGCTACCAGCGGGAGAGCTACACGAGCCCTGCCCTGGCGCCCGGCACCTACCACGTGACTGTGACGACCTCGACCGGCGGCTGCGACGGGAACGACCTACAGACGGCCACCCAGACCTGGACGGCGACGGTCAGCTGACCGCTAGCGCGTGACCTTGCCGGCCTTCAGGCACGACGTGCACACGTTCAGCTTTTTGCTCCGTCCACCCGCCGAGGTGCGCACGCTCTGGATGTTCGGGTTCCACCGCCGGCGTGTACGCCGATGCGAGTACGAGACCGACATGCCGAAGCCAGGCTTCTTTCCGCACACGTCGCAGACGGCAGCCACGGGGACGCTCCAAAACTCCTGGGGTTGAGGCTCCAGGGTAACGGAACCGGCGTTCGAGCCGTTTACGCTGGCCGACGTCGCCCGAGATCGTGCTCGGGACAGCGGCGGCACAGCGTGGGAGGCGGCGTGCGAGAGGTGCGCGTCACCCTCGACGCGGCGGGAGTCCGCGGCTGGGCCACCGCAGGGGCGGCGGCGCTGCGGCGGGCCCAGGCCGAGATCGACGCCCTCAACGTCTATCCGGTGCCCGACGGCGACACCGGCACGAACCTCTACCTCACGATGCGTGCGGTCGCCGAAGCGGTGGAGAAGGTCCCGCCGGATGCCGACATCGTACGCGCGCTGGATGCCATGGCCCGCGGCGCGTTGATGGGCGCGCGCGGCAACTCCGGCGTCATCTTGAGCCAGCTGCTGCGCGGCGCTGTCGACATCTTGGTTGACACGGTCGACGCCGGAGGCGTCCTCGACGGCGATGCGTTGCAGCGCGCGTTCCAGCGCGGCGCCGAGCTGGCCTGGCGCGCGGTGACCCACCCCGTCGAAGGCACGATCCTGACCGTCGCCCGTGCTGCCGCCGAGGGTGCGACCGGCGCCGATCTCGTGAGCGTCGCCCGGGCGGCGGCGGACGCCGCTGCCGAGGCGCTCCGGCACACACCCGAACAGCTGTCCGCGCTCGCTGACGCCGGTGTCGTCGACGCAGGTGGGCTCGGCCTGGTGGTGCTCCTCGATGCGTTGGTGGCAACGCTGTCGGGCGAGACGCCGGTGCGCAGCGACGAACGAATGCTCCCCGCTCCCGCCGTCGACCGCTCGGCGCTGGCCCAGGCACGGGAGCAGGGCAGCGACGAGTTCGCGTTCGAGGTCATGTACCTGCTCGACGCCGACGACGCCGCGGTCCCAGAACTGCGCGAACGCCTCGACGGCCTCGGCGACTCGCTGATCGTCGTCGGCGGCGGCGGCCTCTGGAACGTCCACGTCCACGTCAACGACGTCGGCGCCGCGGTCGAGGCCGGTATGGCAGCGGGCCGACCGCATCGGATCTCGGTCACGCATTTCGCGACCCAGGTTGCGCAGCAAGAGCACGCGTTCGACGTGACGGCGACGCGCCGCCGTGCCGTCGTCGCCGTCGCATCGGGCGGCGGTCTCGCCCAGTTGTTCCGCGAGGCAGGCGCGGGAGTTCTCGACGGCGTACCCACGCGTGCTCCCTCCGCCGTCGACCTCGTTGCGGCTATCCGAGATGCGCAGGCACGCGAAGTCATCGTGCTTCCCAACGACGACATCGCGCGCGCTTTAGCAGAGGAAGCGGCGCGGCTGGCGCGTGCCGAAGGAGTAGCCGTGGCAGTCCTGCCGACGCGAGCGTCGGTGCAAGGCCTCGCCGCGCTGGCAGTGCACGACGGAGAGCGGTCGTTCGAAGATGACGTGATCGCGATGACGGCCGCGGCACGTGCAACGCGTCATGCCGAGGTGACGGTGGCCGAGGAGGCCGCGCTGACGAGCGCGGGACCATGTCAGCCGGGTGACGTGCTCGGCTTTGTCGAAGGCGACGTCGCCGACATCGGCTCGGACGTGTTCACCGTCGGCGCGCACATCGTCGACCGGTTGCTCATGGGTGGTGGCGAGCTCGTGACAATCGTCACCGGCGACGATGTCGAACCTTCGATCGGCGAGCAGCTGAGCGAGTACCTGAGCGCAACGAGGCCCGGTGTCGAGACCGTCGTCTACCACGGCGGCCAACGCACGTACCCCCTCCTCCTCGGCGTCGAATAGCGGTACGCCATGACCAGCTTCGAAACACCGCTGAGCAAAGTCTTCGGCGCCAAGTCCGGTACGTCGTTCCGGACGAAGCTGGGTATGGAGACACTCGGTGATCTGCTCAACCACTTCCCCCGCCGGTACGAGAAGCGTGGGGAGCTCACCGACTTCACGGACCTCGAGGTGGGCCAAGACGTCACCGTGCAGGCCGAGGTCAAGTCGATCAAGGGTCGGCAGATCCGGGCCAAGCTGCACAAGACCGACGTGGTCGTCCGGGACGGCAAGGGCAACACCCTGCTGCTCGTCTTCTTCAACAGTCCGTGGCGCATCAACAAGCTTCCGGTCGGCACTTCCGCGTTCTTTGCCGGCGAGGTCGGAACGTTCAAAGGAACGAAGCAGCTCATCAACCCTGTCGTCGAGCTCGATGACGATGACCGCTCAGACATCGCTGGACAGCTCGTGCCCATCTACCGAGCGGCAAACAAGCTCGAGACCTGGAAGATTCGCCGCGCAGTGCAAACGGCGCTCGGCCTGGCCGACTTCGACAGCGATCCGCTTCCCGATGAGGTGCTCAGGTCGGAGGGTCTGGTCGGCCGCCGGACGGCGTACCTCCGCATTCATCGACCGGAGACATGGCCGGAGATCGAGTCAGCGCGGCGTCGGCTGAAGTGGGACGAGGCGTTCGTGTTGCAGGCGACACTTGCGGAACGACGAGAAGCGGCACGGGCCATACCCGCCAAGCCGCGTGCTCCGCGCGCGGGCGGTCTGCTCGAGACGTTCGATGCGCAGCTGCCGTTCACACTGACGAAGGGCCAGCAAGAGATCTCGCGCGTGCTGTTCGACGAGCTTGCGCAGACCGTGCCGATGCACAGGTTGCTGCACGGCGAGGTCGGTTCCGGCAAGACCGTCGTTGCTTTGCGCGCGATGCTCGCCGTCATAGACAGCGGCGGACAGGCAGCGTTGCTGGCCCCGACGGAGGTGCTGGCACAGCAGCATTACCGCTCCATCAGCGCCTTGCTCGGCCCGCTCGGGCAGGCCGGACAGCTCGGCGGGGCAGACGACGCGACCCGGGTCGCTCTTCTGACCGGCTCGGTCGGCGGTGCGGTTCGACGAGGGGTTCTCGATGAGGTCGGCTCCGGTGCCGCGGGCATCGTGGTGGGCACGCAGGCATTGCTCGAAGAAGGCGTGACCTTTTCAGACCTCGGGCTGGTCGTCGTCGACGAACAGCACCGTTTCGGTGTCGAACAGCGCGATGCGTTGCGCGCGAAAGGTACCGACCCGCCGCACCTCCTGGTCATGACAGCGACGCCGATTCCGCGAACCATCGCGATGACGGTGTACGGCGACCTCGAAGTCTCGACGTTGTCCGAGCTTCCGTCCGGGCGTCCCGCCGTCGAAACCCACGTCGTACCGATCTCGGAGCAACCGGGCTGGCTCGATGTTGCCTGGCAGCGGATCCGCGAACACGTCGCGGCCGACCATCAGGCTTACGTCGTCTGTCCACGCATCGGCGACGACACAAGCGACGACGAAGACGTCGGCGCCGACGGGGCCATGGCTGCCGTGCTCGACTGGTATCCGCGGCTCGCGAAGGGTCCGCTCGAGAAACTTCGGGTCGCAGCTCTACACGGGCGTATGACGGCCGAGGACAAGGACGACGTCATGCGCCGGTTCGCGGCGGGCGACCTCGATGTGATCGTGTCGACGACGGTCATCGAAGTTGGTGTCGACGTCGCCAACGCCACCGTCATGGTCATCCTCGACGCAGAGCGCTTCGGCGTCTCCCAGCTGCACCAGTTGCGCGGGCGGATCGGGCGGGGGTCCGCCCCGGGCCTGTGCCTGCTCGTGACGAACTCGGCACCCGACGCACCGGCGCGCGAGCGGCTAGATGCGATCGCCAAGACCCATGACGGTTTCGCGTTGTCCCAGCTCGACCTGGAGCAACGCCGGGAAGGCGATGTGCTCGACAAGCTGCAAGCGGGCCGCCGGCGCACGCTTCGCCTGCTGAGCGTGCTCGCGGACGAGGACCTGATCCGAGCCGCGCGCACGCAGGCGGCTGCCGTGGTGAGCGCAGACCCGGGCCTCACACAGCACCCTGCGCTTCGACGCGCGATCGAGGACCTCGTGGGTCCGGAGCGCGCGACCTACCTGGAGAAGGCGTGACAGCTAGGCAATCGCCGGCTCGAGCAGCGCTGCGATCAGCGCGTCGAGGTTGGTGCCCTTGAGCACCGTCGCCGCCGCTCCTTCGCTCTTCGCCTGCTGCAGCGTCTTGGAGTCGGCCGAGAACGCGATCACCCGGATGGACGAGTGGGCGGACCGCACGGCACGAAGCACCTCGGCTCCGTTGAGGCCCGGCATGTGCATGTCGAGCACCATCGCGTCGATGTCGGGTCGGTCGATCAGTGAGATCGCCTCAACCCCGTTCGCCGCTTGGGCCATGCACACGAACCGTCCGTCCAGGTCGAGGTGCAGGCCGACCAAGACCCGGATGTCCTCGTTGTCGTCGACCACGGCAACACGGACGGGGAGGATGCAGGCGGCGGACACGACGCTGACTTTGCGCGCACTGAGTCAGCGGCGCCCAGCACTTAGTGAAGAACCACCCATTCGGGGCGCACGCTGCTCCTTCTTGGCCGTGTTCGCATCCGTCCGCCATGGTCATCCCGTGCTATCCGGTTCTCTACCGTGACGCGGGTCGTCGCGGGCTCGGCCGGCGGTCGACGGATCGTCGTACCGCGCGGCCGCGCCGTACGTCCGACCAGCGACCGCGCGCGGGAAGGATTGTTCTCGTCACTCGAGGCGATGCGCGGCCCGCTCGCGGGCGCACGGTTCCTCGACCTTTACGCCGGCACAGGTGCCGTTGGCATCGAGGCTTTGTCGCGCGGCGCCGCGCAGGTGACCTTCGTCGAGTCCGACGACGTGGCCAGCGGTGTGATCCGCGCCAACCTCAAGTCGTTGGGTCTGTCCGGTCAGGTCCGGCAGGAAAGCGTCGAGCGACTCAGCCGCGCGGCTCCCGAGGGCCCGCCGTACGACGTGTGCTTCGCGGACCCGCCATACGCATATGACCGGAGCGCGCTCGCGGCCGGGCTCGTCGCTTTGGCTGCGGAGTGGCTCGCCACCGGTGCCGTGGTGGTCGTCGAGCGGGCGACAAGGGACCCCGACTGGGACTGGCCGGAGGGCTTCTCAGCCGCGCGTTCGCGCCGGTACGGCGATGCCACGCTTTGGTACGGTCACAAATCATGAGCAGGCCCAGGTGGTGACGCGAAGGGCCGTCTGCCCAGGGTCGTTCGACCCCGTGACCAACGGTCACATCGACATCATCGGTCGGGCCAGCCGGCAATTCGACGAGGTCGTCGTCGCTGTCCTGATCAACAAGTCGAAGAGCAGCCTGTTCACCGTCGACGAGCGCATCGAGATGCTGACCGAGTGCACCACTGACTACCCGAACGTCAAGATCGACTCGTTTCACGGACTGCTCGTGGACTTCTGCCGAGACCGCGGCATCCAGGTGATCGTCAAAGGTCTCCGCGCCGTCAGCGACTTCGACTATGAGCTGCAGATGGGGCAGATGAACCACAGTCTCGCCGAAGTCGAGACGTTGTTCATGCCGACCAACCCGCTGTACTCCTACTTGTCGTCGAGTCTGGTCAAAGAGGTCGCGACGTACGGTGGTGACGTGTCAACACTCCTGCCGGAATCGGTGAACAGACGGCTCGTTGAACGTCTGCGATGACTCTCCACGACAAGCTCGACGAGATCGTCGCCTCGATCGAAGCCGCTCGCGCGATGCCGATGTCCGCGTCGTGCATCGTCAACCGCACTGAGCTGCTCGCGCAGCTCGACGAGCTGCGCGAGCTCTTGCCCGGCCAGCTTGCCGAGGCCCAGGAGCTGTTGCAGAGCCGCGAAGACCTCGTCGACGAGGGCCGCACGGAGGCGCAGCGGATCATCGAAGAGGCCAAGAGGGAGCGCTCCAAGCTCATCGCCCGCACCGAGATCGCGCAGGAAGCTACACGCGAAGCCGAACGCATCGTGGCGGACGCCGAGGCAGAGGCGATCCGGATGCGCGATGACGTCGACGACTACGTCGACACGAAGCTCGCGAACTTCGAGGTCGTTCTCGGCAAGACGCTGGCCGCGGTCGAGCGGGGCCGGGAGAAGCTGCGCGGACGGCATCCCCTTGACGACCTGCGCACCGCGGAGGCCGACGAGACGCCGCTGCCGGGTTAGGCTTAAGGCCCGACTTCGTTGTCTACCCCTGGTTCACCATGCCTCTTCTCGACGCTCGCGACCCGTTCGTGCTGGACACCCGAGAGCTCGGCCGTCGGCCCGGCTCGATGCGAGCCGTACGCCGGACCGTCGCGGCACCGTCCGGTTTCGGCCTCAACTTGACCGCTGTGCCCGTAGGCAGCCCGATCGAGCTCGACCTTCGGCTCGAAGCGGTCATGGAAGGCGTTCTCGTGTCCGGCCGTGCGGCCGCAACCGTCCACGGCGAGTGCGCCCGCTGCCTCGATCCGGTGAGCTTTCCGGTCGAGGCGGAGCTCTGCGAGCTCTACGCGTACCCGGGGCACGAGTCCGACGACGAGGACATCGGCCGGCTCGAGGGAGACCTGATCAACTTCGAGCCGCAACTACGCGATGCCATCGTGCTCGCGCTGCCGCTCCGGCCGGTCTGCGACGATGAGTGCGCCGGCCTGTGCGCGACGTGCGGGGTGCGCCTCGCTGACGAGCCGGCCGAGCACAGCCATGACGAGGCCGACCCGAGGTGGGCCGCGCTGCGGCTGGTCCGGTTAGACCCAGAAAAGAGTGAGAGGTAGCTGTGGCTGTCCCGAAGCGACGGATGTCGCGCAGCAACACCCGGTCCCGCCGGTCGCAGTGGAAGACGACGGCGCCGACGCTCGCGCCGTGCCAACGGTGCCGCCAGCCCAAGCTGCCGCATGTCGCGTGCCCGACCTGCGGGACCTACAACGGCCGTCGCGTCATCAACGTCTGACCGGTTACCCGCCCGTGCGTGTTGCGGTCGACCTGTTGGGCGGTGATCACTCGCCTGACGTCGTCGTCGACGGTGTTCTCAGTGCGGTTGCCGACGACCCGGCGCTGCAGCCGATCCTGGTCGGGCCCCCGGATGCTGCGCAGCAGCTGCTCGCCGCCCGCGGGGCCGTCGACCGGGTACAGGTGGTGGCCGCCTCGCAGGTCATCGCGATGGACGAGGACCCGGTGCGCGGCGTCCGCGCGAAACGCGACGCAACGGTCCGGGTCGCCGCGCGGCTCGTGCATGACGGCAAGGCCGACGCGCTGGTGTCGGTCGGTTCCACCGGCGCGACCATGGCAGCGGCGCTGTTCACGCTCGGGCGGTTGCCCGGTGTGACGCGGCCGGCGCTCGCAGTCGTGATCGACGCGTCCGCGCATCCCGTCGTACTGCTCGATGTCGGCGCCACGGTCGAAGGGAGTCCGGATCTGCTCGCGCAGTTTGCATTGGCGGGCGCGGCGTTCGCCCGCGTCCGGCTCGGGCTCGACCGTCCGCGTCTCGGCTTGCTCTCGGTCGGCAGCGAGGACCGCAAAGGTGATGCGGCACGCAGGGAGGCCTACGACGCAATCGCCGGCGTACTCGACGGAATTCCTGCGACGTTCGTCGGCAACGTCGAAGGCCACGAGGTCCCGCTCGGTGGAAGGGCCGACGTCGTCGTGACCGACGGACTCACCGGCAACGTCCTGCTCAAAGGTCTCGAAGGCATGATCGCGCGGATCGGCGCCGGACTCGCCGACGCAGCACCAGGTGACGAAACCGTGCGTGGCGCATTCGCGCAGGCGACCGCGCCGATGCATCCCGATCATGTCGGTGGCGCGATCCTGCTCGGCGTCAACGGCGTCGTCCTGGTCGGTCACGGGGCATCCAGCCCGCCGGCCGTCGCCGCGTGCATCGCTGCCGCAGCGGAAGCCGCGCGTGCGGACGTCGTGGCTCACGTCGCAGCCACACTGGGCGATTTCGTCGAACGACGCCGCGCCGCGAGCGGACTTCCTGCCGCGGCTGAGCGACGATGAGCCCGTGGGTGCGGGCATGAGCGCGGACGACGTCTTCGACATCGTCCGCGGCGCGGTGGCACGGGTGCTCGAGGTGGACCCGGCAACCGTCAGCCGCGGCACGTCGTTCGCATCGGACCTGCATGCCGACTCGCTCGCGCTCGTCGAGGTGGTCGAGATCGTCGAGGCGGAGCTCCAAGCCCGCACCGGAACGGACTTCGCCATCGACGACGACGACATCGAGGACATGCAGACCGTGGGGGAGGCGGCCGACTACGCCTTGGCGCGGTTGTCATGAGGCGAGGCACACTTCACCGATGAGCCGTCCCACGGGCAGCCGGACCGAGCGCCCGGCGGTCAACGAGCTCGAGGAGGCCCTCGGCGTACAGCTCGACGCCGGGATCCTCGAGCGGGCGCTCACACACCGCTCTTACGCCTACGAGAACGGCGGCCTGCCCAACAACGAGCGGCTGGAGTTCCTCGGTGATGCGGTGCTCGGCCTGGTCATCACCGACGCGTTGTACCGCCGCAACCCGGACGAGCCCGAGGGGCAGCTCGCGAAGCTGCGTGCCTCGGTCGTGAACATGAAGGCGCTCGCGGACGTCGGCCGGTCGCTCGGGCTCGGCGCGCACGTCCGGCTCGGCCGCGGCGAGGAGGCGACCGGCGGGCGTGACAAGTCGTCGATCCTGGCTGACACGCTCGAAGCGGTGATCGGTGCGGTCTATCTCGATCGTGGCGTCGAGTGCACCCGGTTGCTGCTGCATCGGTTGTTCGATCCGCTGCTTGCCGACGCCGCTTCGCTCGGTGCCGGCCTCGACTGGAAGACGAGCCTGCAGGAGCTCACGGCGGGCGGCATGCTCGGAGTCCCGGAGTACGTCGTCGCCGAGAGCGGGCCGGACCACGCGAAGACGTTTCGCGCCGTCGCGCGCGTTGCCGGTGTGGAGTACGGCACCGGAGAAGGGCGCAGCAAGAAGGAGGCCGAGCAGCAGGCGGCCGAGGCCGCCTGGCGAGCACTCACGGGAGGCACGTCGACGGCGGCAGCAACGGACTGAGGCGTCAGGTGCCTGAACTACCCGAGGTCGAAGTCGTCCGCCGCGGCCTGGAGAACGGCGTGTCCGGACGTCGCATCACTTCCGTCGACGTCAACCACCCCCGCGCCGTACGCCGTCACCTCGCTGGACCTGACGACTTCAAAGCATTACTTCGTGACCGCACGATCGAAGGTGCGCGGCGCCGCGGGAAGTACCTCTGGTTACCGCTGGACTCCGGCGACGCGGTCCTCGCGCATCTGGGCATGAGCGGTCAGTTGCTCGTCGTACCAAGGGAAAATCCCGACGAGCGGCACCTTCATGTGCGCATGCAGTTCGCGGACAGTTCCCAGCCGGGGGGCACGGAGCTGCGCTTCGTCGACCAACGGACGTTTGGTGGGCTGTCGGTCGTGCTCGACGGCGCCGAACTTCCTGCGCCGATCGAACACATCGCGCGTGACCCGCTCGACCCCGGCTTCGACGATGCGGCGTTTGTCACCGCGGTGCG
The DNA here is from genome assembly GCA_045807285.1 of Actinomycetes bacterium. GTDB lineage: Bacteria > Actinomycetota > Actinomycetes > JAWWOW01 > JAWWOW01 > JBJMHR01. The sequence goes on along the minus strand of JBJMHR010000029.1, from coordinate 65,822 downwards.
CAAACGGCGCACCGGTATCAAGCGAGCGCTCCTCGACCAGACGCTCGTGTCCGGCATCGGCAACATCTACGCCGACGAAGCGTTGTGGCGCACGCGTCTGCACTACGCCCGACCGACTGAGACGCTTACCCGCCCCGAGGTGACGCGTCTGCTCGAGCAGGTTCGTGCGGTGCTGCACGATGCGCTGCGCGCCGGGGGTACGTCGTTCGATGCGTTGTACGTCAATGTCAACGGCGAAAGCGGTTACTTCGACCGGTCGCTCGCGGTCTACGGACGTGAAGGCGAGCCGTGCCCGCGTTGCGGTACGCCGATTCGCCGCGACGCGTTCATGAACCGGTCCGCCTACACGTGCCCGCGTTGTCAGCCGCGACCGCGGCGAGCGCGATGGTGAGCGACCAGGGCGAGCCTGCGCGGCTCACGATCTGGGTGCGCGGCCGCGTGCAAGGCGTCGGCTTCCGATGGTGGTCGCGAGCGCAGGCGCTCCGGCTCGGGCTCGCCGGCACCGCGACGAACCTCGACGACGGCCGGGTCGAGATCGTGGTGGAGGGCAGCGCGGCCGCGTGTCGCGACCTGCTCGCTGCGGTGCGGTCCGGGGGTACGCCGGGCCACGTGACCGGCGTCGTCGAGCGATGGGGCACACCAAAGGGACTAGACGGTTTCCGGGAAGGTTGACCCGTTCGGGTGGTCTTCGTCGGCAGCCCCCGAGAACAGCGGCGAAAACTGCGTGAAACAGGTCGCCGCTCGCCGTTATCCCCCTGTAACGAACCCTTGACCGACGCGCGGGGCCGGTGGGATCATCGTTCTGGCACCCGACCGGTCCGAGTGCTACGTACAAACACACTTCCCCGCGAGACACCTCTCGCCTCGTTTCGGTGCTCACTGTGGAGGACCTCGATGGCCAAGGCCCTGTTCGGTCACGTCGGCATCGCGCCCGACCTGCGCACAGCAGCCGAGCTTCGTCGCCTTCGTCAGCAGGTGCGTGACCTCGAAGCCGAGGTACTACGCCTGCGCGCGGCCAATGAGTCGCTGGCCGCGAGCGCGACCGTCGACGATGAACTCATCTCGCTGGCCGTGCAAGAGGCGGCCGAGCCAGCGCTCACCTGACCCGCCGCCAACCCAAGGGACGTCCGCCCGGACGTCCCTTTTTGTTTGCCCGCTTTGTCCGGCTCGGGATTCAGCCGCTCGGGCGGGTCGCGGCCGTGCGCGCGACGTGGCAGGTAACCTCCGAGACGGCCTTCCCCTCGGCAGTGCTCACCACCGGGAACCAGCAGACGCCATGCACCTGAAGAGCCTCACCCTGCGCGGCTTCAAGTCGTTCGCGTCGTCGACGACCCTGCGCTTCGAACCCGGGATCACTGCCGTCGTCGGCCCCAACGGCTCCGGCAAGTCCAACGTCGTCGACGCGCTCGCCTGGGTCATGGGCGAGCAGGGCGCGAAGACGTTGCGCGGCGGCAAGATGGAAGACGTCATCTTCGCGGGTACGACGGGGCGTCCGCCGCTCGGCCGCGCCGAGGTCGTCCTCACGATCGACAACACCGACGGCGCCCTCCCGATCGACTACGCCGAGGTGACGATCTCGCGGCTGATGTTCCGCTCCGGCACCAGCGAGTACGCCATCAACGGCACGCCCTGCCGGCTGCTCGACGTACAAGAACTGTTGTCCGACTCCGGCATCGGCCGCGAGATGCACGTCATCGTCGGCCAAGGTCAGCTCGACGCCGTACTCGCCGCCGGACCCGACGAGCGTCGCGGCTTCATCGAGGAAGCCGCGGGTGTGCTCAAGCACCGCAAGCGCAAGGAAAAGGCGCTGCGCAAGCTCGACGCGATGCAGGCCAACCTGACCCGGCTGCAGGACCTCACCGCCGAGCTTCGCCGGCAGCTGGGACCGCTCGGCCGGCAAGCCGAGGTCGCCCGCAAGGCGGCGACGATCCAGTCCGACCAGCGCGACTCCCGCCTACGGTTGCTTGCCGACGACCTGTTCCAGCTGCGCGAGGCGCTCGAGGCAGAGGTCCGCGACGAGAACGCGCTGCGCGAGCGTCGCGCAGGGGTCGAGTCGGCACTCGCCGCAGCGCAGCAGCGCGAGGTCGAGCTTGAGGCAGAGATGGCGACCGCCGCACCGCTGGTCGCGCAAGCCCAGGAGACGTGGTACCGGCTGGCCTCACTGCGGGAAAGGTTCCGCGGTACGGCGGGCCTGGCCGCCGAACGCGCGCGGCACGCCGCCTCGGACGAGATGGACGACGTGAGCACCGGGCCGACACGCGACCCGGACGCCCTCGACGCGCAGGCACGTGGTGTGCGTGAGCAGGAGCGGGCCCTGCTGCACCAACTCGAGCGTGACCACGAAGCCTTAGCGGGGGCGGTCGCCGACCGGGAGGGGCACGAGGCGGCGCTCGCCGCCGAGGAACAGCACCTGCGTGACGCCGCCAGGGACGCCGCGGACCAGCGCGAGGCGCTGGCCAGGTTGACCGGGGAGGTCGCGGCGGCGCGCACGCGTGTGAGCGCGGGTGAGGAGGAGCTCGGCCGGCTCTCGGCCGCCCTGACCGAAGCGGAGGCGCGAGCGGAGACCGCGCAGGCGGAGTACACCACGCTCGAGACGCAGGTCGCCGGGCTCGACGAGGGCGAGGTCAACCTCGACGAGCGGTACGAGGAGGCGGCGGCAGTCCTCGCCGCCGCCGAGCGCACGGTCACCGCACTGCAGGCCGAGGAGCGCGAGGCCGAACGCGAGCGCTCAGCACTCGCGGCCCGGCGCGAGGCACTCGAGCTCGGACTGGCGCGCCGCGACGGTGCCGGCACACTGCTCGCGGCGACGGACCGGCTTCCCGGCGTGCGCGGCTCACTCGCTGCGTTGCTCACCGTCGAGCCGGGGGCGGAGTCGGCCATCGCTGCTGCGCTCGGGGCTGCGGCTGACGCCGTCGCCGTCGCCGATCTCGGTACCGCGGTCGACGCCATCGAGCTCTTGAAGACCGACGACGCGGGTCGGGTCGGGCTCGTGGTGGGTGGCGGTGCGTACGGCGAGATTCCGCAACCCTGGCCCGCGCTGCCGTCGGGGGCACGCTGGGCGATTGACCTGGTCGCGCTCCCCGAAGCGCTGCGGCCGGCGCTGGTCCGGTTGCTCGACCGGGTCGCAGTCGTCGCCGACACCGATGCTGCGCGTGCACTTGTCCGCGCCGAGCCGACGGTTCGCGCGGTCACCCGCGCCGGTGACGTGCTCGGCACGTACTGGGCGGCCGGCGGCTCGCAGAGCACGCCGTCGCCGCTCGAGATCCAGGCCGCGCTGGACGAGACGGGCGAGGCCCTGACCGCGGCCGGCCACCGTTGCGACCGGCTCGCATTCGCGTTGGCAGCGGCCGAAGAGGAGCGCGCTGCCGCGGCGGCCGTCGTCGACGCCGCGCTGGCCGGCCTGCACGAGTCCGACGCCCGGATGGCAGCGGTCGCCGAACGCCTCGGGCAGCTCGGGTCGGTCGCGCGCGCCGCTGCCGGCGAAGCCGACCGGCTCGCCTCGGCCCGGCGTACCGCGGAAGAAGCCCGCGAACGTGATCTGGCCGCGCTCGACGCGCTCGCAGCGCGACTTGCTGCTGCGCAAGCCGGCGGGCAGGTCTTCGTCGAACCGTCGACCGACGATCGCGACCGTTTGGCCACCGCCCTGCACGAGGCCCGCCAGGTCGAGATCGACGCCCGGCTCGCCGTCCGCACCGGTGAGGAGCGAGCCCGCGCGCTGCAAGGACGTGCCGAGGCGCTCGAACGCGCGGCAGCCGACGAGCGGGCCGCGCGGGCCCGGATGCTCGCCACGCGCGAGCGCCGGGTGCGGGAAGGCGCGGTGGCGCGGGCGGTCGTCGTCGCCGCGCGTTATGCGTTGCAGCGGATCGAGGAGTCGCTGCAGCTCGCCGCCGCGGAGCGCGAGGCGGCGGAGACCGCCCGTACGGTGCGTGAAGGTGAGCTGCTCGCGGTGCGCGCGCGTGGTCGCGACCTGTCCACCGAGCTCGATCAGCTCACCGACGTCGTACACCGGGACGAGATGGCGCGCACCGAGCAGCGCATGCGCATCGAGTCGCTGGAAGCGCGTGCCACCGAAGAGTTCGGCGTCGACGCGGAGACGTTGATCGCGGAGTACGGCCCGAACGTCCTGGTTCCGGTCGCGCCGGACCCGGACGCACGGGAAGACGCTCCCTTGCCCGAGCCGATCCCGTACGACCGCGCGCAGCAGGAGAAACGCGCGCGCGCAGCCGAACGCGCGCTGTCACTTCTCGGTCGTGTCAACCCGCTCGCACTCGAAGAGTTCAACGCACTGCAAGAACGGCACCGTTACCTGACTGAGCAGCTCGAGGACCTGAAGAACACTCGTCGCGACCTGCTTACTGTGGTGCGCGAAGTCGACGAACGCGTCGAGCAGGTCTTCACATCGGCGTACAACGACACCGCAGCAGAGTTCGAGCACGTGTTCGCCGCGCTGTTCCCGGGTGGTCACGGTCGGTTGGTGCTCACCGACCCGAACGACATGTTGACGACCGGCATCGAGATCGAAGCGCGGCCGGCCGGCAAGAAGGTGCAGCGGTTGTCGTTGCTCTCCGGCGGAGAGCGTTCGCTCACGGCCCTCGCGCTGTTGGTCGCCATCTTCCGCGCCCGCCCGAGCCCGTTCTACGTGCTCGACGAAGTCGAAGCCGCGCTCGACGACACGAACATGGGTCGGTTGCTCGACTTGTTCGTCGGTCTGCGCGAGTCGAGTCAGCTCATCATCGTCACGCACCAGAAGCGGACGATGGAGATCGCTGACGCGTTGTACGGCGTGTCCATGCGCGATGACGGCGTCACCGCCGTCATCAGCCAGCGGCTACGGGAGCTCGAAGCCGTCTGACTCCGGACAAGGCCGCCCCTGCACCGCCGCCTGAAAGACTGACGTCGTGCTGATCATCATCCTCGTCGTCGTGCTCGCGATCGTGCTCGCGGGTGCGGTCATCGGTCTGGTCTCCGTCCGAACCCGAGGGGTGCCGGACACCCTTGCCGAGGCGCCGGCCGAACCGAGTGTCGACGAGCTACTCGCGACGCCCCCACTGCTCGAGGCGCCGCCCGAACCTGCGCTGCCGCCCACCCCCGAGGTCGAGGTCCCCGCGCCGACTGCGGGCCGGCTACTGCGGCTGCGCGATCGACTGTCGCGAAGCCAGAGCCTGCTCGGCCGCGGGTTGTTCGCGTTGATGTCGCGCGACACGCTCGATGACGACACGTGGGAAGAGATCGAGGACACGCTGATCCAGGCCGACGTCGGGGTCGCCACGGCGCGTGAGCTGGTCGAACGGCTGCGGGCGCGGGTCCGGGTGCTCGGTTCGCGCACGCCGGACGAGGTGCGCGGCTTGATCCGCGATGAGCTCGTGACCGCGTTGCGTCCGGACCTCGACCGGTCCGTCGCGACGCACCCTCATCCCGACCGTCCGGCGGTCGTGCTGGTCGTCGGTGTGAACGGCACCGGGAAGACGACCACCTGCGGCAAGCTCGCCCGTGTCCTGGTCGCCGACGGTCGCACCGTCCTGCTCGGTGCGGCGGACACGTTCCGCGCCGCGGCGGCCGACCAGCTGGAGACGTGGGGCTCGCGCGTCGGTGCACAGACGGTTCGCGGTGCCGAGGGCGCCGACCCCGCAGCGGTCGCCTTCGACGCCGTACGCCAAGGCACTGAGGATCGCGTCGACACGGTGCTCGTCGACACAGCCGGACGGCTGCACACCAAGCAGGGGCTCATGGACGAGCTGGGCAAAATGAAGCGTGTCGTCGAGCGGCAAGCCGCGGTTGACGAAACGTTGTTGGTGCTCGACGCGACCACCGGCCAGAACGGTGTCACGCAGGCGCGTGTGTTCACCGAAGCCGTCGACGTCACGGGCATCGTTCTGACGAAGCTCGACGGTACGGCGAAAGGCGGCATCGTCCTCGCCGTACAACGCGATCTCGGCGTACCGGTGAAGCTCGTGGGCCTTGGCGAGGGGCCCGATGACCTGGCGCCCTTCGAGCCCGAGGCGTTCGCCGATGCGCTGCTCGGCGAAGTCGCGGCGGCGTAGGGCACGATAAGGGGATGACCGAAGCTCATGGTGCCGACGCCGGTACTCGCGATGCGCAGGGGTCCCGATACGGCGGTGAGAGGCTCGGGCAGCACGCCGGCCCGTTGGTCTGGTTGACGGTTTTCTTGATGTGCGCCGGCTTCAGCCTCGCCGGGGTCGCGATCATCTTCCAGTCGTTGCTGTGGTTCATCGTTGGCGCGGCGATCTTCGTGGTCAGCGGCATTGCCTCGCTCGCCGCCGGGATCATGAACACGACGGAGTAGCCGGCCGGCCCACAGGCGCTCCACAGGCTGGGCATACAAGTTCACGCGCCGGAAACATCCGGGACCCGGTTCGGAAACGGCGGCACCGCACTCTCCTCCCATCCACCTACAGGGAGGGGATTTGCGTTGTCCGTCGACTTCAGCTCCTTGAACACAGGCGACACCGCCTGGGTCCTGGTGAGCGCAGCCCTCGTGCTGCTGATGACACCAGGGCTGGCGTTCTTCTACGGAGGCATGGTCCGTAGCAAGAACGTGCTCGGCATGCTGATGCAGAACTACGTGACCATCGGCATCGTCAGCGTGCTGTGGGTGCTGGTCGTCTACAGCATCGCGTTCGGCAAGGACGCCGGCGTACACGGGTTGTTCGGCAACCTGCACCAGTTCGGTCTCGCCCACATGGGTGAGCAGGTCGCTGGTTACGTGTCAGCTGACGGAAAGAACACCTACCTTCAGACAATTCCGCCGTTGGTGTTCGTGGGCTTCCAGCTGATGTTCGCGGTCATCACGCCGGCGCTCATCACCGGGTCGATCGCCGACCGGGTGAAGTTCGGCGCGTTCTGCGTGTTCATCGCCGTGTGGATCATCGTCATCTACGGTCCGATCGCCCACTGGGTCTTTTCACCCGAGGGCTGGCTGTTCAAGAAAGGCGCGGAAGACTTCGCGGGCGGCACCGTGGTGCATGCGAACGCCGGCGCTGCAGGGCTGGCCTTGTGTCTGATCGTGGGGCGCCGGATCGGCTGGCCGAAGGAGCAGATGAAGCCGCACAACGTGCCGTTCGTGCTGCTCGGTGCCGCGATGCTGTGGTTCGGCTGGTTCGGCTTCAACGCCGGCTCCGCGCTCGGTGCGAACAACCTCGCTGGGTACGCCTTCATCAACACCAACACCGCGACCGCGGCCGCGATGCTCGGCTGGCTGCTCGTGGAGAAGCTGCGCGACGGGCACGCGACGACATTGGGTGCGGCCTCCGGTGCGGTGGCAGGTCTGGTCGCCATCACGCCGGCGTGTGGATTCGTCAGCCCGTTGGGCTCGATCGCCATCGGTCTGATCGCGGGCGCTCTGTGCTGCGCCTGCACGGTCCTGAAGTACAAGCTCGGTTTCGACGACTCGCTCGACGTAGTAGCGGTGCACCTCGTCGGCGGTGTCACCGGAGCCTTGCTGATCGGTTTCTTCGGGACGAAGGCCACGGGCATCGGCATCGACGGCGTCTTCTACGGCGGCGGCTGGCACTTGATGAGGCTGCAGATACTCGTTGTTGCCTGCGCCGTCGGGTACTCGTTCGTCGGCACCCTTGTCATCGGCAAGGTCATCGACCTGGTCATGGGTCTACGACTCAGGCCGGACGACGAACGCGAGGGCATGGACTCCGTGCTGCACGCGGAGTCGGCGTACGAGTTCGGTCGAGCCGTCGGCGGCAAGACGCTCGTCGGGTCGGGTGTGATGCATGCGGACGAAGCACTACCGGCCGCGGCCCCGGCGATGCGTGCAGGGGAGGCGAACGCATGAAGCTCGTTACCGCGATCGTCAAGCCGTTCAAGCTCGACGACGTCAAGACGGCACTTCAGGCGCACGGCGTACAAGGCATGACGATCAGCGAGGTTCAGGGCTACGGCAGGCAGCGCGGGCACACCGAGGTGTACCGCGGTGCGGAGTACGTCGTGGACTTCGTGCCGAAGGTTCGTATCGACGTGCTCGTTGACGACACGGACGCCGACGACGTCATCGAGCTGGTCGTGAAGTCCGCGCAGACAGGTCAGATCGGGGACGGCAAGGTGTGGGTGGTCCCGGTCGAGGCGGTCGCGCGGGTGCGCACGGGAGAGCGCGGGCCGGACGCCCTGTAGGACGGCTCGCTGCGGCGGGGCCCGGTGGAACGTCCATCGGGTCCCGCCGCCCGGCTTTGTACGTCGATGCCCCTATTCTCCCGCGCGTGCATTTCGACACCGGAGACACCGCGTGGGTCCTGGGCTCGGCCGCGCTGGTGCTGTTCATGACACCGGGCCTCGCGTTGTTCTACGGCGGGATGGTCCGCAGCAAGAACGTGCTCGGCATCATGGTGCAGAACTTCGCGTGCATCGCCGTTGTCAGTGTCGTGTGGGCCTTGGTCGCTTACACGTTGGCGTTCGGGCCCGATGCCGGCGGTCATGGGTTGATCGGCAAGCTCACCTTTGCCGGTCTCGCGCACGGCAACGACCACGTGCCCGGGTTCGACATCGCGATCCCGCAGTACGCGTTCGCCGCCTTCCAGATGATGTTCGCCGTCATCACGACCGCGTTGCTCACGGGTTCCGGCGCCGACCGGCTGGACTTTCGCGGCTTCCTGGTCTTCGCGACGGTCTGGGCGGTCGTCGTCTATGCGCCACTCGCGCACTGGGTGTTCTCGCCGGAGGGCTGGCTCGCCAGGCGCGGTGTGCTCGACTTCGCCGGCGGCACGGTGGTCGAGATGAACTCCGGCGCGGCGGGCCTGGCGCTCGCGCTGGTCCTGCGGCCGCGCCGTGGCTGGCCCCGCGAGGCGATGGCGCCGCACAACCTCCCCATCACCGTCGTCGGCGCCGGCATCCTGTGGTTCGGCTGGTTCGGCTTCAACGCAGGGTCGGCGCTCGGCGCGAACGCCGCGGCCGCGCACGCGCTGATGACCACGCAACTTGCCGCCTGCGCGGGTCTGCTCGGCTGGTTGTTCGCCGAACGCATCCGCACCGGGAAGCCGACCACGCTCGGTGCCGTCTCCGGCGCGGTCATCGGCTTGGTGGCCATCACACCGGCCTGCGCCTACGTCCCGCCCTGGGCAGCGATCGTCATCGGTTTCCTCGCCGGTTGTGTCGGTGTGCTCGCTGTGGCCGCGAAGTTCCGGCTGGGGTACGACGACTCGCTCGACGTCGTCGCCGTACACGGCGTCGGTGGGTTCATCGGCACGCTCGCCATCGGGTTGTTCGCGACGACGTCGGCTAACCCCATCGTCGAGCACAAGGGTCTGTTCGTCGGTGGTAACGGGCATCAGCTCGGCGTTCAAGCGCTCGCGGTGGTGGTCACGTTGTCGTGGTCGTTCCTGTTGACCTACGTCATAGCCACCGTCATTCATCGCACCGTTGGTTTGCGCATCCGGCCGGACGCCGAAGCAATCGGGCTTGACCAGAGCCTGCACGCGGAGTCGGCGTACGACCTCGGCGCAGTCCGCACCGGGGGGAGGATGGAGGTATGAAGCTCGTCACCGCGATCGTCAAACCGTTCAAGCTCGAAGAGGTCAAGACCGCGCTGCAGGCGCACGGACTGCAAGGAATGACGATCAGCGAGGTTCAGGGCTACGGCCGACAACGCGGTCACACCGAGGTCTACCGCGGCGCGGAGTACGTCGTCGACTTCGTGCCGAAGGTCCGAATCGAGGTCCTGGTCGACGACACCGACATCGAGCAGGTCGTCGAGGTGATCGTTGCCGCGGCGCGCACCGACCAGATCGGTGACGGCAAGGTGTGGGTGACCCCGGTGGAGTCGCTGGTCCGGGTCCGTACCGGCGAGCGCGGCCCCGACGCTCTCTAGGCGCAGCGGTGCGCCCAGTGAAACATGCCTGACATCTTCGCCGCCTAGGCTCGCGGGCATGTCGCGTGAGGACTTCCGCACCGAGCGCGCCGCGATCCTCGAACGGTCTGATCTCACCGGTGAGGCACTGCGCACCGAACTCACGACGTGTGTCGACAACTGGCTGACCGATCTGTTCGAGAAGGCCACCGACGGCGACGCCGACGGACTCGCGCTGGTCGCGGTGGGTGGTTACGGGCGTCGCGAGCCATCGCCGTACAGCGACCTCGACCTCGTCCTCGTGCACCGCGACGACTGCAAGGCCGACAAGGTCGCCGAGGTGGCGGACCGGATCTGGTACCCGGTCTGGGATTCCGGGCTATCGCTCGACCATTCCGTGCGTACCGTCGCCGATGCGGTGTCCGTCGCCGGCGCCGATCTGCGCGCCGCGCTCGGGCTGCTCGACGTTCGACCCGTCGTCGGCGACGAGACGCTGAGTGCGCAGTTGCGCGAACGCACGCTGGCGTCATGGCGTGCTGCTGCGGCACGGCGACTTCCGGAGCTCATGGCCTCGACGCGCGAACGTGCCGATCGGTTCGGTGAGGCGTCGTTCCTGCTCGAACCCGATCTGAAAGAAGCGCGGGGTGGGCTGCGTGACCACCATGCGCTGCGTGCCGTCGCCGCAACGTGGGTCGTCGACGCCCCGTCCTACGCCACGAGCTCGGCGTACCGGCTGCTGCTCGACGTTCGCGGTGAGCTGCACCGGTGTACCGGACGCAGCAGCGACAAGTTGTTGTTGCAAGAGCAGGACGGCGTTGCCTCCGCTCTTGGCTACGCCGATGCGGACGCGTTGTTGGCGAATGTGTATCGGGCGGCGCGTTCGATCGCGTTCGCAGTGGACGCGGCTTTCCGTCGCGTCGACGCCTGGTTGCCGAGCCGTACGACGAGGCGGTGGCTGCCCGGCCGCCGCCGCCCGGGCACCGTCGAGCGGCGCCCACTCGCTGACGGCGTGGTCGAACAGGGCGGTGAAGTCGTCCTCGCGCGCGATGCAGACCCGGTCGGCGACCCGGCGTTGTTGTTGCGCTTTGCGGCGACGGCTGCCGAGCACGAGCTACCGATGGCACCGCATGCACTCGAACGCCTTGCCGCCGAGTCGGCACCCGTTGCTGAGCCGTGGCCGCCCGGTGTGCGCAACGCATTCCTTGCACTGCTCGGTGCCGGTCGCGGCACGGTGGCTGTCATGGAAGCGCTTGACCAGCTAGGCCTGGTTGCTCGGCTGCTGCCCGAATGGGAGCACGTTCGGTTCCTGCCGCAGCGCAACCCCGTGCACATGTTCACCGTCGACCGGCATCTTGTGGAGGCGACAGTTGCAGCGGCCACGCTTGCTCGCACAGTCAGCCGTCCCGACCTGTTGCTGCTGGGTGCGCTGTTTCACGACATCGGCAAAGGAATGCCCGGTGACCACACCGACGCGGGCGTGGCCTTGACGAGTGTGATCACGCCGCGGCTCGGACTGCCGCCGGATGACTGCGCCGTGGTCGTGTCGTTGGTGCGCAACCATCTGCTGCTGCCCGACACAGCGACACGTCGTGACCTCGACGACCCGAAGACCGCGCGCGATGTCGCCGATGCGGTCGGTGGCTCCCGTACGACCCTCGAGTTGTTGCATGCACTGACGCAGGCAGATGCGCGCGCAACCGGTCCGGCCGCATGGAGCGACTGGAAGGCCGGGCTTGTCGGCGACCTCGTCAGCCGCACGCGCGCCGTTCTCGAAGGCGAGCCACACACGAACGGCACAACACTCACCGCGGAGCAACAAGCGTTCGCCGAACGCGGTGAACTCGCCGTCGTCGGGCAGCAGACACCAGACGGCTCGTACGCCGTCTGGGTCACGGCGCCGGACCGACCGGGCCTGATGTGGCGCGCCGCCGGCGTACTTGCCTTGCATCGTCTCGACGTCCTCGCCGCAACGGCGACGTCGTCGGGTCCGACCGCGGTGACGCTGTTCACGGTCGCGCCGCGCTTCGGATCCGCGCCCGACTGGCGGCTCGTGCGCGACGACTTGCACGCCGCGCTCGACGGGTCCCTACCGCTGCAGGAACGACTCGCAGCCCGCGAGCAGGCATACGCCGCCCACAAGCTCGCGACAGCACCGCCCCGCGTGCTCGTCCTCGACGACGCGGCTGAGTCGGCAACCGTGGTCGAAGTGCGCGCGCATGACGCCGTCGGGCTGCTGCACCGCATCGGCCGTGCGCTGGACGGCTGTGGCCTCGACATCCGCTCGGCACGGGTCAGCACGTTCGGCGCGGAGGTCGTCGACGCGTTCTACGTCGTCAACGCCGGCGGCCGCAAGATCACCGACCGCCGCGAACAGGAAGCCGTCGAAGCCGCCGTCCTCGCCGCGCTCCAATGACCACCCCCCCGCGGCGGTGATCTAGGCGCTGGTCGGGAGGCGCGCCGGCGATTCCAGCGAAGATGTCCTCGATCACCGCGGCTGGGGGGCGGACGTTGCTCGTTAGGCTGACTGGGTGTTCGACACGCTGTCTGACCGGCTCGAGTCGGTCTTCTCGTCGCTGCGCGGCAAGGGACGTCTGTCCGAGGCCGACATCGACGCGACGTGTCGCGAGATCAGAGTTGCGCTGCTCGAAGCCGACGTCGCGCTGCCGGTCGTCAAAGACTTCGTCGGCAACATCAAGGAACGCTCCCGCGGCGCCGAGGTCAGCCGGGCCCTCAACCCGGCGCAACAAGTCATCAAGATCGTTGATGAAGAGCTCGTCAACATCCTCGGCGGGGAGACCCGACGACTGCGGCTCGCCAAAACGCCACCAACGGTCGTCCTTCTGGCGGGTCTGCAGGGTTCCGGCAAGACGACGCTCGCCGGGAAGCTGGGCCGCTGGCTGAAGGAGCAACGCCATTCGCCGTTGCTCGTCGCCGCCGACCTGCAGCGTCCCAACGCCGTGCAACAACTGCAGGTCGTGGGCGGCCAGGCAGGAGTCGAGGTCTTCGCGTCCGAGCCAGGTAGCGGAGTCGGTGACCCCGTCAAGGTTGCGAAGGACAGCGTCGAGCACGCAAGGCAAAAGGGCTACGACGTCGTCGTCGTCGACACGGCCGGCCGCCTCGGCGTCGACGCGGAGATGATGCAGCAAGCCGCGGCCATCAGAGACGTCACGCAACCCAACGAGATCCTTTTCGTCGTCGACGCGATGATCGGTCAGGACGCCGTCGCGACAGCGCTCGCGTTCGCCGACGGCGTCGGGTTCACCGGCGTCGTACTCACGAAGCTCGACGGCGACGCGCGGGGTGGAGCCGCGTTGTCGGTACGGCAGGTCACCGGCCGACCGATCCTGTTCGCGTCCAACGGCGAGAAGCTCGCCGACTTCGACGTGTTCCATCCCGACCGGATGGCGTCGCGCATCCTCGGCATGGGCGACGTACTCACGCTCATCGAGCAGGCGGAGCAGGCGTTCGAGGCTGACGAAGCCGAGCGCATGGCGACGAAGCTCATGGGGGACGACTTCTCCCTCGAAGACTTCCTCGAGCAGATGATGATGATCCGCAAGATGGGACCCATCGGGAACCTGCTCGGCATGTTGCCCGGCATGGGCCAGATGAAGGAAGCGATCTCGCAGGTCGACGACCGCGACCTCGACCGCGTCGCGGCGATCATCCGCTCGATGACACCGGCCGAACGCGCCGACCCGAAAATAATCAACGGCTCCCGCCGCCTGCGGATCTCGAAGGGCTCCGGTACGACGGTGATGGAGGTCAACCAGCTCGTCGACCGATTCTTCGAAGCGCGCAAGATGCTGAAGCAGGTCACCGGTGGCATGGGCATGCCGGGCGCCCGGCGCAAGACGAAAGGCAAGAAAGGAAAAAAGGGCAAAGGCAAAACCCAACGCACCGCGACCCGCCCCAACCCCGCTGCGCTCGCCAGAGCTCTGCCTCAGGAGCTCCGCGGGCCTAGTGGCGGGTTTCCCACCGGCGGCGGTCTGCCGCCGGGCTTCAAGCTGCCCGACCTGTCCAAAATTCGGCTGCCCGACGAGCAGGGATAGCGGACGCCCGCGCAGAAATAGGCAGGAATTACGTAGGGCCTGCACACCGAGGTGCGGCCCCGTGCGCGAAAGGCCATCCCCTGTGAACCGTCGTTCCATCGTTGCCCTCTGCGCTGCCTCCGCACTGCTCGCGACGCCGTTCGCTGCGCTCGCGTCGACCGGCGGCGCCGCTCCGTCTACTGTCACCACGGTCCCCGGCCTGGCGTCCGTCCAGGCGCGCGGGGTTACCGATCTCGGGCCGGCACACGAGGCCACGGCCAAGGTCGACATGGTCCTCGCGCCGCGCGACGCGCAGTCGGTCGACGCGCTCATCGCCAGCGGCAAGACAGTCACCGCTGCCGAGTACGACGCCCGCTTCGCACCCACCGCTGCCCAGGCCGCGGTCGTCACCTCGTGGGCGCACGCCCAAGGCTTGGTAGCGACGGTCGCCCCCGGTCGCACTCTCGTGCAGGTGTCCGGCACGACGCGCAATGTCGGCGACGCGTTCGGTGTGCGTTTCCGCGACCTGCGGCTCGCGGGCGGCCGCGAGTTCCGCGGCACCGTCAGCACGGCTCGGCTGCCGCGCTCCGTTGCTGCCGTGACGCGGGCGGTCGTCGGTCTCTCCGACCTCAACGCACAGACGCCGCAGCGTCCCGCCGCGGCACGGCCCGCCTCGACGATCAACGTCATCGTGAGCTTCGGTCCGCAGGACTTCTGGAAGATCTACCACGCACCGACCACGGCCACCGGTGCCGGCCAGGCGCTCGCGATCATCACGGCCGGTGACATCAGCCAGGCGCAGGCCGACCTGCCGAAGTTCGAGGACCACTTCGGCCTGCCGCACGTGCCGTTCAACCAGATCCAGGTCGGACCGGCCGGCACCGACACCTCGGCAGCCACCGAGTGGGACCTCGACTCCCAGTACTCCACGGGATTTGCACCGGACGCCTCGAGCCTGACGTCCTACACGGCGACCTCGTTGCTGAACACCGACATCCTGCCGACGATCTCCCGTTGGGTCACCGACAACGCGAACCGCGAGGCGTCGTTCTCCGCCGGTGAATGCGAGTCGCTCGCCTCGGTCAGCGGTTTTACCGCAGGTCTGAACGCCGTCCTTCAGCGTGGTGCCGCGCAGGGACAGAGCCTGTTCGTGTCGAGCGGCGACCAGGGCGCCTATTGCAGCGCGGTGGTTGGTGTCAACGGCGTTCCGGCCGGCATCCCCGACACCGAGTACCCGGCCTCGTCGCCGTACGCCGTCGGCGTCGGCGGGACCACGATCTACCAGACCGACCCGACGAAAGAGATCACCTGGTACGCGACCGGTGGTGGCATTGCGATCGAGAAGGCGCCGGCCTGGCAGGTGAACGTCGGCGGCAGCTACCTGAAGACCGGCCACCGCGGCGTGCCCGACGTTGCTCTCGACGCGGACCCCGACACCGGCTACACCTGCGTCATCAACGGGGTGGTAACCCGGGGCGTCGGCGGCACCAGCGCGGGCGCGCCGTCCTGGCAGGGCATCTGGGCCCGGGCGCAGAGCGCGCACGGCGGCTCCATCGGTTTCGCCGGCCGAGTGGCCTACCAGGTGCCGGCGACGGTGTTCCACGACGTCAAGATTGGGGCCAACGGGCTGTACCCGGCCCGGCCCGGTTGGGACTACACGACCGGTCGCGGCACGCCCGACATCACGCTGTTCGTCAACCGGGCCTAGCCCGGCCACCGGGGGATCCCGGCGAGGTCTGGCAGAATCGCCGGGAACCCCCTGTGGACTGGAGCGGTTAAGCGTTGGCTACCAAGATCAAACTCATGCGCCTCGGCAAGATGCGCGCGCCCTACTACCGCGTCGTCGTCGCCGACTCGCGCACGAAACGCAACGGGCGCGTGATCGAGACCATCGGGAAGTACCACCCGAAGGAAGACCCGTCGTTCATCGAGGTCGACTCCGAGCGCGCGCAGTACTGGCTCGGCGTCGGCGCGCAACCGACCGAGCCGGTGCGGGCGATCTTCCGGGTGACCGGCGACTGGCAGCGCTTCCGCGGTGAGGCAGCGCCCGAGCCGATGAAGACCGCAGCGGCGCGGCCGGACAAGAAGGCGGTGTTCGCGGCGGCGGCCAAGGCGGCGGCGACGGAAAGTGACGCCGACAAACCAGCCAAGAAACGCACCGCGAAGGCCGCTCCGGCCGCCGAGGCGCCGACCACTCCAGACCCGGACGCCAAGCCCACACCAGCCGCCGACAGCGTGCCGCCGGAGGCGCCGGTTGCCACCGAGACCCCGACGGCGTCAGCAGTCGAGGAGGCGGCGCAGGCCACGGCCGAACCTGCCGCGGACGACACTCAGCCGGCCGGCGAACCGACTCCGGAGTCGTAGTGCTCGACGAGGCGCTCGAGCATCTCGTCAAGGGCATCGTCGCCCACCCGGACGACGTGTCGGTCCGTGAGCGCAACCACAAGCGCGGGCCAGTCCTCGAGGTGCGCGTGCACCCGGACGACCTCGGCAAGGTCATCGGTCGGGCCGGCCGCACTGCGACGGCCCTTCGCACGGTTATCTCCGGCCTTGGCGGGGGCAGCGGCCAGCGAGGCATCCGCGTCGACTTCCTCGACGTCGACGAGCGTCGCTAACACCTCGCTGGAGCCATGCAGCTCGTCGTGGGCCGCATCGGTCGCCCGCACGGCGTACACGGCGAGGTCGCCGTCGAAATCCGCACCGATGATCCTGATACCCGTTTCGCGGCCGGTACGACGCTTGCGACCGATCCGCCGGAGGCCGGCCCACTCACGGTCGTCCGGGCCCGACCGCACCACGGCCGGCTGCTGGTCGAGTTCGCCGAGCTGACCGACCGTGACGTCGCCCAGGGTAAACGCGGCACGCTGTTGGTGGTCGACTCCGCGACCAGTGTGGGCTCGGCCGATCCGGACGAGTTCTGGGACCACGATCTCGTCGGCCTGGCTGCGGTGAGCACCTCGGGCGCCGAGCTGGGCGAGGTCGTCGAGGTCGTTCATCTGCCGGCACAAGACGCACTCCTCGTCCGGCCCGGTGACAGACCGGAGCCTGGCGCCGACGTGTTGGTGCCGTTCGTTGCTGCGATCGTCCCTGAGGTCGACGTCGTGGCCGGACGGGTCGTGATCGACCCACCGGGCGGCCTGTTCGGGGAAGCCGCCGACGCGGGCGACGACGCGGACCGGGCGCGTTGATGCGCGTCGACCTGATCACCATCTTCCCGGCGTACTTCAGCCCGCTTGAGCTGTCGCTGCTCGGGAAGGCGCGCGCCGCCGGACTGCTCGACGTGCGTGTGCACGACCTGCGGTCCTGGACCGATGACCCGCACCATGCGGTGGACGACGCACCGTACGGCGGGGGACCGGGCATGGTGATGCGCCCCGAGGTCTGGGGCCGCGCCCTGGACGACGTCGTGCCCGCGGACGCGCTGCCGCCCCTGCTCGTCGTGCCGACACCGGCTGGCCGGTTGTTCGACCAAGCCATCGCGCAGGACTACGCGGCGGAGCCGTGGCTCGTCTTCGCGTGTGGGCGCTATGAGGGGATCGACGGGCGCGTCGCTGCCGACGCGGGCCGGCGGATGCGGGTCGATGAGGTCTCCATCGGCGACGTCGTGGTTGCCGGGGGAGAGGTGGCGGCCCTCGTCGTCGTCGAGGCGGCGGCGCGGCTGCTGCCGGGCGTCGTGGGCAACCCGGACTCGATCGGGTCCGACTCCCACCAGGAGGGTCTGCTGGAAGGACCCGTCTACACCAGGCCGGCTCGCTGGCGCGACCTCGAGGTGCCCGAGGTCCTGCTCTCCGGCGACCACCAGGCCATCGCACGCTGGCAACGTGACGAGGCGCTGCGCCGGACCGCCACGCGTCGGCCGGACCTGCTCGCCCGGCTCGACCGGGCCACGCTCGACGAGCGTGACCGCGCCGTACTGCTCGAAGCAGCGCAGTCCGATGTGGCACAGTAGAGAGCCAACCCCAACACGAACACGGCGCCGCACTCCGTGACGTCTGCGCCCAGGAGCCTCGCCATGCACACGCTCGACAGCATCGACGCTGCCTCGCTGCGCGACGACATCCCGGCGTTCCGACCGGGCGACACGCTCGACGTCGGCGTTCGTGTCGTGGAAGGCAACCGGTCCCGTGTTCAGCACTTCCAGGGTGTGGTGATCCGGCGGCAGGGCGGCGGCGTCCGCGAAACGTTCACCGTCCGCAAGGTGAGTTTCGGCGTCGGTGTGGAGCGGACGTTCCCGGTGCACGCGCCGGTCATCGACACGATCAAGGTCGTGACACGCGGTGACGTTCGTCGGGCGAAGCTCTACTATCTGCGCGGCCTGCGCGGCAAGAAGGCGAAGATTCGCGAGCGGCGGGAGTCTGAGCCGGCAAGCTGAGCGGTTGCCGACGACCCTTATGACCGAGCCTGCAGACGCGCCAGCCCCCGCCGACGCCGCCCCGTCGACGGTTGAAGCAGACCGACCGGCGTCGACAACACCCGCGTCGGGACGCCACGTCAAGGACAAAGAATCCCACAACTCGTTCCTGCGCGAACTGCCGATCCTGATCGCGGTCGCACTCGTGCTCGCGCTACTGATCAAGGCCTTTCTCGTCCAGGCGTTCTACATCCCGTCCGAGTCGATGCTCGACACATTGCACATCGGTGACCGCGTGCTCGTGAACAAGCTCGTCTACCACACGCGGTCGATTCATCGCGGCGAGATCGTCGTGTTCAACGGGAAGGGCACGAACTTCGAGAACACACCCGAGGTGACGTCCTCGACGCCGCGCAACGTCATAGCGCGGTTCTTCCGGTCGATCGGCAGCGCCATCGGCATCGCGCCCCCGGGCGAGAAGGACTTCATCAAGCGCGTCATCGGTGTCGGCGGTGATCACGTCGTGTGCTGTGACACGTTGCACCGGATCACGGTCAACGGCGTACCCCTCAACGAGACATACCTGAAGCCCGGCGTGAACCCGAGCGACACGGCGTTCGACAAGGTGATCCCCAAGGGCGATCTCTGGGTCATGGGCGACAACCGGTCCAACTCGCAGGACTCGCGCGCGAACGGGCCGATCCCGTCGGGCAAGGTCATCGGGCGGGCCTTCATCAAGGTCTGGCCCTTCTCGCACTTCGGGGTGCTGCGGGTGCCGAAGACGTTCAGCCAGAAGGCCCTGCACATGATCGGGGTGCCGCTCGGAGGCGACCCCTCCCTCGCGTTGGGCCTGCTCGGCGCGGTCCCTGTCCTGCGGATACGCCGCCGGTGGCAGGCCCGGCGTCGGGCCGGGCGTCCCGTCGTACCCTGACCCAGGTGACCCGCCAGCCCACGAAATCGCTCGGTCCACTCCGCGATTCCGCGGGGATCCCGATGTCGTGGCCCCGCGGCCTCACCGTGCGGCGCGACGCCGGGCTCTGGGGCTACGAGCGCGCCCTTCACCGCCACGGCCTGGCGCCGGTGGCCGGCGCCGACGAAGCCGGCCGGGGTGCCTGCGCAGGTCCGCTCGTGGTCGGGGCGGCGATCTTGCCTGAGGGCAAGCGGGGGATCGTGCCCGGGCTCGCGGACTCGAAGCTTCTGACGGCGGCGGCCCGCGAACGGGTGTATGCCCAGGTCATGAAGCGCGCCCTCGCGTGGTCGGTTGTCGTCGTCCCGCCAGGTGACGTCGATCGCTACGGCTTGCACCAGATGAACGTCGCCGCGATGCGACGTGCACTGGCCGCGCTCGAGACCGCGCCCGGCTACGTCCTGACCGACGGCTTCCCGGTTACCGGGCTCGGCGTACCCGGTCTCGCGATGTGGAAGGGTGACCGCGTCGCTGCGTGCATCGCGGCCGCGTCGGTGATCGCGAAGGTGACGCGCGATCGCATCATGGTCGAGATGCACGATCGCTATCCGGCGTACGACTTCGCGGCACACAAGGGTTACGTCACGCCCGAGCACAACGCGGCGCTCGTCGAGCACGGTCCGTGTTCCGAGCATCGCAACTCCTACGTCAACGTACGGCGCGCGCGGGCCGGCATGTCACTCGACGAGGTCAACCGCGCCGGCGACGAGGTCATCGAACTCGACGAGGTTGCCGCGATATGAGCGCCGAGGACCTCGAGAAGTACGAGACCGAGATGGAGCTGCAGCTCTATCGCGAGTACCGCGATGTGGTCGGGCTGTTCAGCCACGTCGTCGAGACAGAGCGGCGCTTCTACCTCGCGAACGACGTCGACCTCAAAGTGCGCAGCGCTGACGGCGAGGTGTTCTTCGACGTCACGATGACCGATGCTTGGGTGTGGGACATGTACCGCCCCGCGCGATTCGTGAAGAACGTGCGGGTGGTGACGTTCAAGGACGTCAACATCGAGGAACTGGCCAAGGCAGACCTTCAGCTGCCCGGGGAGTAGTGGTGACGCAACCAGACGAGTCGGCGACCCAACGTCCAGCGGCGAACCAGCCGAGCAACGCCGAGACGGACGCCGACGCGCCCGACCCGACCGAAGGCCGCGCGGGTACGCCGGGCACGACCGGCCCTGACGACGAGCAACCCGGCGACACCGCGACCGAGCACACGCCCGGTGACTCGGCCGGCGTCTCGGTGAACAGCGACGACTCGCAACTGGGCTCCTCCGAGGCGAGTGCGCAGATCCAGTCGACCGACGACCTGCTGAGCGACGAGGCGCGCGAGCGCGCTGCCGCCGCCGGCAAGTCCTATGACTCCGCTGCATGGGACGACTCCGCGATGTCTCCCGAAGGCGAGTTCCGGGGCTCCGGCACGGAGAACCGCCGCCGCTGACTCACAGGCGCCGCGCTCGTGCACAACTGACTCTTCGGCTTCGTCGTACGACGTGAATCTTCGCGACGCTCGTCGCGGAGGTGATCGGTGTGCGCGCAAGCGATGCGCTGGGCAGGTACGGCGAGGACGTCGCCGCTACGGAGCTGACGAAGGCCGGCTTTACCGTCGTTGCACGCAACTGGCGGTGTCGCGAGGGCGAGATCGACGTCCTTGCGCGTGACGGTTCGACGCTCGTTGTGTGCGAGGTGAAGACCCGCGCGGGTCTCGCGTTCGGCACACCGCTCGAAGCCGTGACACCGGTGAAATTGGCCCGGCTGCGTCGGCTCGCCCTCCGCTGGCTGGATGAATGCAAACCGACATGGGTGCGATCGATCCGTGTCGACGTCGTCGGCGTCGTCTACCCGCCAGGTGGGGTGCCGACAGTCGAACACGTGCGTGGCGTTGTGCCATGACCCTCGCGCGAACGTTGTCGGTGGCGCTCGTGGGCATCGAGGGTCGCCTCGTGGAAGTCGAAGCGAACATCGGTCAAGGGCTGCCCGGCACGGTCATCGTCGGCTTGCCCGATGCAGCTGTTCAACAGGCGCGGGACCGGGTGAAGGCCGCAGTGACGAACAGCGGGGAGCGATGGCCGGACCGCAAGATCACGATCGGCCTGTCCCCTGCACATCTCCCCAAACGCGGCAGCGTGTTCGACCTCGCGCTGGCAACGGCCGTGGTCGCGGCCGCAGGTGCCGTGCCCGCCGAGCTGGTCGGACGGTGCCTGTTCTATGGCGAGCTCGGTCTCGACGGTCGGGTGCGCGGTGTGCCCGGCGTCCTGCCCGCCGTGCTCGGCGCTGCGCAGGCGGGCGTGACGCGTGTCGTCGTACCTCGCGAAAACGCTGCCGAGGCGCGGCTAGTGCCCGACGTGGCCGTGCTCGCGGTCGGTTCGTTACGTGAGCTGCTGTGTCTTCTCCGCGGCGACCCGGTGCCGGAAGGCCTCCCAGGTGGCACCGAACCCGAGCCGGTGACACAGCCCGGCGATCGGCAGCTCGACCTCGCTGACGTGCTCGGGCAGGCGCGCGCCCGTCGTGCCGTCGAGGTCGCGGCCGCCGGCGGTCATCACATGTACATGTACGGCCCGCCGGGCTGTGGCAAGACGATGCTCGCGGAACGGCTGCCGAGCGTGCTGCCCGATCTCGATCGGCAGTCGGCGCTCGAGGTGACAGCGGTGCACTCCGTGGCGGGGGCGTTACCTGCGGGTGTCGCGTTGGTCGAGCGCCCGCCGTTTCAGTCCGTCCACCACAGCGCGACCGTTGCTGCGCTCGTCGGTGGTGGCAGCGCCGTGTTGCGTCCAGGTGCTGCAAGCCTCGCGCACCGGGGCGTGCTTCTGCTCGACGAGGCCCCGGAGTTCGCGTCCGGAGTCCTGGAGGCGTTGCGCCAGCCGCTGGAGTCCGGCGTGATCGCAGTCGCCCGTGCGGCCGGTGTTGCGCGTTATCCGGCGCGGTTCACCCTCGTGCTGGCCGCCAATCCCTGTCCGTGTGCGGCGGGCGACAAGGCGAGCGACTGCAGTTGTCCGTCAGCGGTCAAACGCCGTTACCAGGCGAAGTTGTCCGGCCCGCTGCTCGATCGCGTCGACATGCAGATCGAGATGGGCACGCTGAAGCGCGCTGAGATGAACGCCGACCGCGCATACGTCGAAACCAGCGCCGTTGTTGCCGAACGCGTGATGCTGGCACGAGAGCGCACTGCTCACCGCCTCGCCGGCACGCCGTGGCGCACGAACGCCGAGGTCCCGATCGGGGTCCTGCGCCGCCGCTGGCCCATCGATCGCAAAGCAACGGCTGTCCTGGACGGCAAGCTCGATATGGGAGTCCTCACTCCGCGCGGCTATGACCGCTGCTTGCGGGTCGCCTGGACCGTCGCCGATCTCGAGGGTCACGCACGGCCGACCGCCGCCGACGTGTCACACGCGTCCTACCTCCGGACCGGCTCGTGATCGGGGGCTGTGACGTTGACGAGATGCGTGCGCGCATCGCGCTGTCCCGCCTTGCGGAGCCGGCGAACGAAGACCTCGGTGGATTGGTACGCCGATACGGCGCCGCAACCGTGTTCGCCGACCTGCAAACGCAGACCCTGCGCGACGCGACATTGCAGGAACGGCTGAGCAGTCGCATCGAACGCCTCGACGTCGACGCCGAGTTAGCCGCGCTCGACGTCGTCGGTGGCCGCGTCGTCTGTCCCGGTGACGACGAGTGGCCCGTCGCCGTCGACGACCTCGGTCACCGGGCACCGCTGGTGCTTTACGTGCGCGGCGCTGCGCATCTGGCAACCGCGGTTGACAACGCGGTCGCGATGGTCGGCATGCGCGTGGCATCGGCGTACGGCATCGAGGTGGCGACGACGATGGCCATCGAGCTCAGCGATCGCGACTGGACGATCGTGTCGGGCGGCGCCTACGGGATCGACGCGGCCGCGCACCGCGGTGCACTCGCGACCGGTGGCGTGACGATCGCGGTGCTGGCCTGCGGCATCGACGTGCCTTATCCCCGTGGGCACGAGGAGCTGTTCGATGCCATCTGTGTGAACGGTGCGGTCGTCAGCGAGTTGCCACCGGGCAGCGCTCCGCATCGGATGCGCTTCCTCGACCGCAACCGGCTCATCGCAGCTCTCGGGGCCGGGACGGTTGTCGTGGAGGCGGCGGCCCGCAGCGGCACCCGCCGTACTGCCACCGAAGCTCGTGTCCTCGGTCGGCCGTTGATGGTCGTGCCCGGTCCGGTCACCGCCGACGGATCCGTCGGCTGTCATCGGATCCTGCGCGAGGAGCCGGCGTCGGTGATCGTGACTCGCGCTGCGGACGTGCTGGAGATGGTCGGCCGGGTCGGCTTCGACCTTGCTCCGATCCCGCGGGGAGAGCCGACGCCCCGGGACGCGCTCCCGCCGGAGATCGCACGCGTCCTGGAAGCGGTCCCGGTCATCCGCGCGCAGGGCCCGGCGCGGATCGCGGCCACCGCTGGCGTGCCGCTGCGCGTTGTCGAGCGCGCGCTGGGCCACCTCGCGCTCCTCGGCTTCGTCGAGGAGCAGGTCGGCAGCTGGCGGCTCTCGAGCGATGAGCGCCGCCGCCGATCCGCGGGACGCACAGAGCGGGACACCCCGGGCCGCGCGGGCGGTGCTTGACCCCGTCCGCGGAAACCCTCAGCGTGGACGCGTGTCCGGGCCACGTACGCGCGCTGCCGAGGAGGCTGGACCTCCGGAGCCGCGCGTCGCCGGCTTGCCGGCGGCGCACGTCGAAGCGCTGGACGCCTTCGCGCGGCACCTCCGCGCCGAGCGGGGCCTCTCGCCGCACACCGTCCGGGCCTATGTCGGCGACATCGCGAGCCTGCTCGCGCATGCTAACAAGCTCGGCATCGCCGAGCCGGCCGGCATCGAGCTGGCCACGCTGCGCAGCTGGCTGGCGAACCAGCGCAGCACCGGCCGGTCGCGGACGACACTGTCCCGGCGGGGCGCCGCCGCCCGCGTGTTCACCGCCTGGGGGGCCCGGCGCGGCCTGCTGGCCACGGATCCGGGTGGCCGGCTCGGTTCGGCCCGCGGCGATCGGACGCTGCCCGCCGTGTTGGGCAAGGACCTCGCCGCGGACGTGCTGGACGGCCTTGCCGACGAGGTCGGTGCCGCACGCGCCAGCGACGCGGACCCGACGACGCTGGCCACGGCGATCAGGGACCGGGCGATCATGGAGCTGCTCTACGCGACCGGGATCCGGGTCGGGGAGCTGGTCGGCCTCGACGTCGACGACATCGACCGCTCCCGCCGCGTGATCCGCGTGCTCGGGAAGGGCGCCAAGGAGCGGACCGTCCCGGTGGGGGCACCCGCTGCTGCCGCGGTCGAGGAATGGTGCCGCGAGGGCCGCCCCCTGCTGGCCGGCCCGGCGGCCGGGGGCGCGCTCTTCGTCGGAGCCCGCGGCGGGCGGGTCGACCCGCGCACGGTTCGCCGGGTCGTCCACGCTCGGCTCGCCGCCGGCGGAGCGCCGGACCTGGGCCCGCACGGCCTCCGCCACAGCGCCGCCACCCACCTCTTGGAGGGCGGCGCGGACCTCCGGAGCGTCCAGGAACTGCTCGGCCACGCTAGTCTCGCCACGACGCAGATCTACACCCACGTTTCCGTCGAGCGTTTGCGAGCCTCCTATGAGCGGGCGCACCCCCGAGCGTGACGGTCGTCCGCGCTCGCCAGCGGCGGGGCGTGGCCGCACCAAGCTGGCGAGCGTCGACGGGGCGGATTCTGCTCTCGAAGTCGACGGTGAGGCTTTAGCGAACGCCAACGGTGACGATGGTGACCTCGTGGAATTGACGGCGGAGCAGCGCGCGGCCGAGGACCGCGAGGCGGAGCTCCTCGCGGCAGAGACGGCGAAAGCCGAAAACGAGAGCGCTCTCGCTAGCCTCTGGCGCGCGTTCAAGGGCTCCGGGGAGAAAGAGCTCCGCGAGCGGCTGATCCTGCACTACTCGCCGCTGGTCAAGTACGTCGCCGGCCGCGTCGGCGTCGGCCTCCCGCCGAACATCGAGCAGGCCGACCTGGTGTCCTACGGCATCTTCGGCCTGATCGACGCAATTGAGAAGTTCGACCTCGAGCGCGCCATCAAGTTCGAGACCTACGCCATCAGCCGCATCAAGGGCGCGATCATCGACGAGCTGCGCGCCATCGACTGGATCCCGCGGTCGGTCCGCTACAAGGCGCGCGAGGTCGAGAAGGCCTACGCCGCACTCGAAGGCCGCCTGCACCGGACGCCATCAGAGGCCGAGGTCGCCGGCGAGCTCGGCATCGGTCTGGAGGACCTGCACGCGATCTTCAGCCAGGTCTCGTTCGTGAACGTGGTGGCGCTCGACGAGCTGCTCAACGTCGGTGGCGACCGCGGCGACAAGCTGTCTCTCGTCGACACGCTCGAGGACACCAAGGCCGAAGACCCGGTGATGGCGTTCGAGACCGAGGAGACGAAGTACCTCCTCGCGCGGGCCATCAACACGCTGCCCGAGCGCGAGAAGATCGTTGTCACGCTCTACTACTACGAGGGGCTCACGCTCGCCGAGATCGGGCAGGTGCTCGGCGTCACCGAGAGCCGCATCTGCCAGATGCACACAAAGGCCGTGCTGCAGCTGCGCGCCAAGCTCGCCGAACAGACCGCCTGACCGCACGCCGCCCTACGGCGGCGCTCGGCCGATGCGTCGCCGGCGGGACAGTGCAAGCGCACCCACCAGGCCGGTCACCCCGGTCAACCCGACCGCGGCAACGAGCCCACTGCCCGGTGCGGAGCGGGGTTGCCCGCCCGGTCGTGCCGCCGATACTGCTGGCTCCGGCGCTGTGACCGCCGCATCCGCAGCGACTCTCGACCCCCAGATCGGCAACAGCCGGAGCACCGGCCGGCGCACAAGTTGGAGCGGATCGAGGTAATCGGCGCCGTGTCGCAAGCCCCAGTGCACGCAGACCCAGCCGACCCCGCAGTAGCCGTGCCCGGCCCGGACGTGTCCGATGACTTGCCCGCGCAGGACGTGCTGACCCGGGCGCACGGCCACGTCGAGCGGCTGGTAGGTCGTCTCCAACTCGTCGGCGTGATGGATCGCGACGACGCCGACGCCCGCGAGCAGCCCGGCGAAACCGACCACGCCGGGACCCGCGGCGAGCACCGGGTCGCCGGCACGCGCGCGCACGTCGACACCGCGGTGCCCCGGCAGCCACGGCCGGGGCGGCGGGGCAAAACCACGGGCGACGACGGGTGTGCCGCGCAGCGGCCACTGCCAGGCGGCCTGGGCGTACGCCGGCCGCGTGAACGGCACGACGACCAGCGCAGTGAGCAGCAGACGGAGCAGACAACGCATGAATGAACGATGCGGGCCGGCGCGGGCGCGCGGCGCCCCGAACGCCCGGGTTGTGGACCTGTGCATCGGCCGGCCGCGCCTGTGGACCTGTCACGGACCGATGACGGGTCTGCCTGCAAGCCCGGCCGGGGTCGGCGGGGGCAGGTTAGACTCCTGATCGCGGTTCGGCAGGTTCGAACCGACATCGCGCGCCCGCCTCTTGTCGAGGACGGCTGCTCGGTCCGGCGGAGCCTCGCCGGCAGGCCGATGGGCGCTAGGGCGGGCGCCAGCCGGCGCCCGCGCGGAACCGAGTGGCGCCTGGGTGCGGGCGCGGGAAGAGGTGTGCCCCGTGACCAGCAAAGGGGCCGTCGTCACCATGAAACAGCTGCTCGAGAGTGGCGTTCACTTCGGGCATCAGACCCGGCGCTGGAACCCGAAGATGAAGCGCTTCATCTTCACCGAGCGCAACGGCATCTACATCATCGATCTGCAGCAGTCGCTGTCCTACATCGACACGGCGTACGCGTTCATCCGTGACACCGTGGCACGCGGTGGCTCGATCCTGTTCGTGGGGACCAAGAAGCAAGCTCAGGAAGGGATCGCCGAGCAAGCGCGTCGTGTCGGCATGCCCTACGTCAACCAGCGTTGGCTTGGCGGGATGTTGACGAACTTCTCGACCGTCTACAAGCGGTTGCAGCGCCTGAAGGAGCTCGAGGCGCTCGACCTCGGCACCAGCCCGACGGCGTCGACGTCGATGACCAAGAAAGAGGCGCTGCACCTGCAGCGCGAGCGCGACAAGCTCGACCGCACGCTCGGCGGTATCCGTGACATGTCGCGGTTGCCGAGCGCGGTGTGGGTTGTCGACACGAAGAAGGAACACATCGCCGTCGGCGAGGCGCGCAAGCTCGGCATCCCGGTGATCGCGATCCTCGACACGAACTGCGATCCGGACGAGGTCGACTACAAGATCCCCGGAAACGATGACGCAATCCGTTCCGTCACGTTGCTGACGCGGGTCGTCGCCGACGCGGTCGCCGACGGCCTCATCGCACGAGCGGCGGCAGCGAGCGGTGTCGAGACGCCGGAGGCCGGCGCCGAGTTCGGCGCGGACGAGCCACTGCCGGACTGGGAGCGCGAGCTCCTCGGCGCCGGTGACGCACCACCGGCGACTCCTGCGGCGGGGCCATCCGAAGCGCCGGCACCGGAAGCGTCAGCAGAAGCATCGCCCGACGCGGCACCGACCGAAAACACCGAGGGATCTACCGATGGCTGACGTTAGCGCTGCCGACATCAAGAAGCTCCGCGAGCTCACCGGCGCGGGCATGCTCGACTGCCGTAACGCACTCGTCGAAGCCGACGGGGACTTCGACAAAGCCGTCGAGATCCTCCGCGTGAAGGGCGCCGGCAAGGTGCAGAAGCGTGGCGCCGAGCGCACCGCGAGCAACGGTCTCGTCGCGGCAGCCGAAGGCGCGATGATCGAGCTGCTCTGCGAGACGGACTTCGTCGCGAAGAACGAGCAGTTCCAGCAGCTTGCCGCCGACATCGTCGCGCACGCTGCGTCGAGCAAGCCTGCGGACGCAGCGGCGTTGCTCACCGAGAAGCTCGCCGACGGACGCACGGTGCAGGAGAACGTCGACGCCATTGCCGCCGTCATCGGCGAGAAGCTCGAGCTCGGTCGTGTCGTTGTGTACGACGGACAGGTTGCGTCCTACACCCATCGCCGTTCGAGTGACCTGCCCCCATCGATCGGCGTCCTGGTGGAGTTCGACGGTGCCGACCTCGAGGCGGCCCGCGGCGTTGCTATGCAGATCGCGAGCTTCAACCCGGCGTACCTCACCCGTGACGAAGTTCCCGAAGACGTCGTTGCGAACGAACGCCGCATCGCCGAGGCAACAGCCCGCGAGGAAGGCAAGCCCGAGCAAGCGCTGCCGAAGATCGTGGAAGGTCGCGTGAGCGGCTTCTTCAAGGACAGCGTGCTGCTCGAGCAGGCCTACGTCCGCGACAACAAGAAGACGGTCAAGCAGGTGCTCGACGAGGCGGGCGTGACGGTGCAGCGCTTTGTGCGCTTCCAAGTCGGCCAGTCCTGACGAGATCGCAGCCATGACGGAGCCCGGCATCTACTCCCGCGTGATGCTGAAGCTGTCCGGCGAGGCACTGTCCGGTGGCGGTGGCCTTGGCATCGATCCCCACGTCATCGTCTCGATCGCTACGCAGATTGCGGACGTCGCCCGCGATGGCATCGAGCTGTGCGTCGTCGTCGGGGGTGGTAACTACTTCCGCGGGCATGAGCTCGCGGATCGCGGCATGGACCGCGCTCGCGCGGACTACATGGGCATGCTGGGCACGGTCATGAACTGCCTCGCGCTGCAGGACTTCATCGAGACGGCCGGCGTCGAGACGCGCGTGCAGACCGCGATCGCGATGGGCCAGGTCGCGGAGCCCTACATCCCGCGCCGGGCCGTACGCCACCTCGAACGCGGGCGGGTCGTCATCTTCGGTGCCGGCTTGGGACAGCCGTTCTTCTCCACCGACACCTGCGCGGCGCAACGGGCGCTGGAGACCCACTGCCAGGTGCTGCTGATGGCGAAGGCTGTCGACGGGGTGTACGACGACGACCCGAAGCAGAACCCGGATGCCGTGCGCTTCGACCGGCTGACCTACAGCGAAGTGCTCGCGCGCGGGCTCAAGGTTGCCGACGCGACGGCTATCAGCCTGTGCATGGACAACGGCCTGCCGATCGTGGTCTTCGACCTGTTGACCGAGGGCAACATTGCGCGGGCGGTTCGCGGTGAGAAGATCGGCACAGTTGTGTCCGCAACGTCGGCATAAGGAGCAGCCGTGATCGACGACACCCTGCTCGAGGCCGAAGAGAAGATGGAAAAGGCCGTCGACGTTGCCAAAGAAGACTTCGGCACGCTGCGTACCGGCCGCGCTACGCCGTCCATGTTCGCGAAGATAACCGCCGACTACTACGGTGCGCCGACACCGATCAACCAGCTCGCGTCGTTCTCCGTACCGGAGCCGCGGATGGCGATCATCTCGCCGTACGACGCGTCCTCGCTGGGGGCGATCGAGAAGGCGATCCGCGACAGCGACCTGGGTGTCAATCCGACCAACGACGGCAAGATCGTCCGTGTCGTCTTCCCGCAACTGACCGAGGAACGACGCAAGGACCTCATCAAGGTTGCGCACCACAAGGCGGAAGATGCGCGCGTTGCGATCCGCAACATCCGTCGGCATGCGAAGGATGCGCTGGAGAAGCTGAAGAAGGATGGGGACGTCGGCGAGGACGACGTACGCCGTGCCGAAAAGGAGCTCGACGAGCTGACACACACCTATGTCGCGCACGTCGACGACGCGTTGAGGCACAAGGAAGCCGAACTCCTAGAAGTGTGATGAGCGTCGACACCGCGGTGCCCGAAACCGAACGAACCCCTGGACGCGCTGGGCGCAACTTGCCCGCTGCGATCGGTGTCGGCGTTGGGCTCGCGGCCCTCGTCCTGCTCTCGTTGTTCTTCTACAAGCCCGCATTCATCGCCGTCGAGGTGATTGCCATCGCGATCGGCGTGTGGGAGCTTTCGCGGTCCTTAGGGGTGAAGGATCTGCACGTCTCGCTCATCCCGTTGCTCGCGGGCACCGTCGGCATGATCGTGCTGGCCTACCAACGCGGCCCCGAGGATCTCGTCGTCGCGCTGCTGCTGACCGTGCTCGCGCTCGTCGTGTGGCGGCTTGCCGATGGCGGTCCCGGATATCTGCCCGACGTTGCTGTGGGTGCGTTCGTTGCGGTGTACGTGCCGTTCCTCGCCGGCTTCGCCGCGCTGATGACGGCACCGTCGGATGGAGCGCGGCGTACGACGATCTTCATCGCGACGACGGCGTGCAGCGACATCGGCGGCTACGCCGCTGGCGTGCTCTTCGGCAAGCATCCGATGGCACCGAGCATCTCGCCGAAGAAGACGTGGGAGGGCTTCGCGGGATCGGCGGTTGCCTGCACGGTCGTCGGCATCGTGCTGGTCACCACTCTGCTGCACGGCGCGTGGTGGCAAGGGGCCTGCCTCGGGCTCGCGCTGGTGTGCTCGGCAGTGCTCGGCGACCTCACCCAGTCGGCGATCAAGCGCGACCTCGGCATCAAGGACATGGGCACGTTGCTCCCGGGTCACGGCGGGATCATGGAACGACTCGACTCGTTGCTGCCGAGTGCGCCGATCGCGTACTTGTTGCTCGTCACGTTCGTCCCGCCTGGGTGACCGCGCCACGCCGGTCCGCCCTGGCGCTCGCTGCCACGTTTGCGTTGTTCGGGTTCCTGGTCGGCACGTGGATCAGCCGCATACCCGCGGTCAAGGACAATCTGGCGCTGAGCAACCGCACGCTCGGACTTGCCTTGCTCGGCTGGCCTTTGGGCAGTGTGGCGGCGAGCCTCGCCGTTCCGCGCTGGTTGTCCAGGGTCGGCAGCCGGCCGGTTGTCGTCATCGGCGCAGTGGCCTCTGCGGTCGCTCTGGTGTTGCCGGCGTTCGCCACGAACGCCGTCGAGCTTGCCGTTGCCATGTTCGTGTTCGGACTGGCCACTGGTGCGCTCGACATTGCCGCGAACACACACGCTGCCGCGGTTGAGTCCGCGTACGGTCGCTCGGTCTTCGCGCGCCTGCATGCGAGTTGGAGCGCCGGCGCGTTCATCGGCGCGGGCCTCGGCGCGGTTGCTGCTGCTGCCGATGTGGGTGTGCGCACGCACTTCGTCGTCGTCGCCTGCTTCGTCACGGCTGCCGCGGCACTCGTCGGCGGGGCCCTGCTTCCGGCGAACGTCGACCGAAGGCGTGCCGAACAACCCGCCACCCGCTCGTGGTCACTACGTCCCGCGGTTGTGCTTCTCGGTGTCATCGCACTCGTCGGCTTCGTCGTCGAGGCAGCGATTGCCGACTGGGCTGCGATCTATCTGCACGAGAACATCGGCACGACGCTTGCCGTCGGCGCTGCGGGTTATGCGACGTTCGCTGCCGTGCATCTCAGTGTGCGCTTCGCGGGCGACCGGATCATGACACGTGTCGATCGGGTTGCCGTGATGCAGATCGGTTGCATCGTCGCGGCGGCCGGGTATGCGCTGTTGCTCGGCGTACCCAATGTGCTCACGGTGTTCCTCGGTCTCGCGATCGTCGGCGCAGGCATTGCCGCCGTTGTCCCAGCGGCGTTCGGTGCTGCCGGTCAGCTCACCAGCACCACCTCTGCCGTCGGCGTCGCCACCGTCACGGGCATCTCCTACGTCGGATGGGCGGCTGCGCCGCCGCTGATCGGGGTGCTCGCCGGCGATTTCACGCTCCGCGCCGCGTTGTTGGTGCCGCTCGTGCTCGCGCTCGTCGGTGCCGGCTGCGCCCGCCTGCCGCAGCTGCGTGTGACACTGAACAGCCATGCCGGCTCGACTACGACCTCCTCGCCACCTCGCTGACCTCACCTCTGCTGAGCGTCGCGAGGTCGTTGGTGCGCTCGGGCATCCGGCGTACCGCGCGGACCAGCTTGCCCGGCACTACTTCGCTCGGCTGACCGACGACCCGCAGGCGATGACCGACGTGCCCGTCGCGTTGCGCGCATCCCTTGCCGACGAGCTGATGCCTTGCCTCCTCACGCCGGTGCGCCATCTCGACTGCGACAAGGGAGCGACCCGCAAGACGCTGTGGCGGTTGTACGACGGTGCGCTGGTCGAGTCCGTCCTGATGCGTTACCCGGACCGCGTGACCGTGTGCGTGTCCAGCCAGGCAGGGTGCGGGATGGGCTGTCCGTTCTGCGCGACCGGGCAGGCCGGCTTGACCCGCAACCTGTCCGCGGCGGAGATCGTCGAGCAGGTCGTGGCATCGGCGCGGATGCTGCAGCGCGGCGAGATCGAAGGCGCCGCTCGAGTCAGCAACGTCGTGTTCATGGGGATGGGCGAGCCGCTCGCGAACTACGCGGCGACGGTCGCCGCGGTACGCCGGTTGATCGCGAAGCCCATCGAAGGGCTTGGCTTGTCGCGCCGGCAGGTCACGGTCTCCACCGTCGGGCTGGTGCCCGCGCTCCAGCGACTCGCGGCCGAGGGTCTCGGCGTCACGCTCGCGGTGAGCCTGCACGCACCGGATGACGAGCTGCGCAACAGCCTGGTGCCGGTCAACCAGCGGTGGCCGGTCAGGCAGCTGCTCGCGGCGGCCTCGTCGTACGCGACGAAGACGAAGCGGCGCGTGTCGATCGAGTACGCGTTGATCCGTGACGTCAATGACCAGGCGTGGCGCGCAGACCTGCTCGGTCAACTGCTCAAAGGCAAGCTGATGCACGTCAACCTGATCCCGCTGAACCCCACGCCGGGATCGGAGTGGACCGCGTCCCGCAAGCGGGACGAGCGCGAGTTCGTCCGCCGCCTCGAAGCGCACCGCGTGCCGGTGACCGTCCGCGACACCCGTGGCCGCGACATCGAGGGCGCCTGCGGTCAGCTCGCCGCGACGCCGTAGTTGACGCGCCCTCCTTATACCGACGCGTGAACATGTCGATGGTCTGTCATGGCGTCGTACGGATTGGGCCCGGCGACGCTCCTAGATGACGTGCGTCCTTTGCTACGGGGCTGGCTGCACGCGGCCACCGTCCCCATCGCCGTCGTGGCAGCGGTCCTGGTTGCGATGCGCGCGCCGGCCCACCTGCGCCTTGCCGTCGCTGTGTACGGCGTGACCACTGTGCTGATCTTCTCGACGTCCGCGATCTATCACCGGCTGGCGTTCCCCACCCGCTTCCGGGCCTGGTGGCAGCGCGCGGATCACTCTGCGATCTTCCTGTTCATCGTCGGCACCTACACACCGGTCGCGGTCGTGAGCACCGGATCGCGGTGGTCGTGGCTGTGGCTGTCGATGATCTGGGCCGTCGGCCTGATCGGCATCGTCGCCATCTGGACGGTCGGCATCCGCCCGGCGGTCAACGCGCTTTACGGCGTGCTCGGCTGGACCGGTTTGCTCGTGCTGTGGCCCTTCGTCCATTCGGCCGGCGTCGCGGCTGCCGTCCTGCTGATCGTGGGCGGACTGTGCTACTCAGCGGGCGCACTCGCCAGCCTGAAACACCGTCCGGACCCGTGGCCATCGGTCTTTGGCTACCACGAGGTGTTCCACGCGATGACGCTCGTTGCCGCCGGATGCCAGTACGCCGCCGTGATGATCGCGATAACACGGCACGCCTGAGGTCAGTCCAAAGGGGCATAGCGGACCCGCCGTCCGGTCGCACAGGATGCTGTTGTGGGCGAGAGGGGGATCAGCCGCCGTGCGCTGCTCGGCGGTGCGGTCGTCGTCGCCGCCGGCCTCGGGGCCACGCGGGCTCCATCCGCGCGTGCCGCCCGCACGCTCGACCGGCCCGATTACGGTACGGCGGGGCGGGTCGTCATCATCGGTGCCGGCCTGTCCGGGCTGACCGCCGGCCTCGACCTCGTCGGCACCGGCTGGGACGTCGTCGTACTCGAGGCTCGTGACCGCGTCGGCGGTCGTGTGCACACCCTGCGCAATCCGTTCACGAGCGGCATGCATGCCGAGGCGGGCGGAGAATCCATCGACAACGGCCACCATGCGTTGCTCGCCATGGTTGACCGCTTCGGGTTGCGCACCGAGCGTCGCGCGCCGCTGAAGCCGTACGACGCGACCGTCTACTACGGCGGCCAACGCACCCGGTTGGGGGAGTTCGTCGCGCGCCGCGACGGTCAGGTGCTGCGCGACGTACTCCGCTTCTACGACGCCGTCGCCGCGCTTGCGAACGGGGTCGATCCGGAGCACCCCGAGCAGTCACGGCACGCGGAACAGCTCGACCAGCAGAACTTCGAAGACTTCCTCGTCGCGCAGCGGCTCGTGCCCGAGGCGGAGTTCTTGATGCGCGTGGAGAACCGCGGCGAGTACAACGCGGAACTTCGCGACATCTCGTTGCTGTTCGTGGCGCAACAGGCCGCAGCCAGCCCGGACGGCGGGTTGCTCTCATTTTTCGGTACGGAGACGCGCCGGATCCACCTCGGTAACGACCGGCTACCGGCCGCGATGGCCCGCGAGCTAGGGCCACGGATCCGGTTGGGCGCACCCGTCGTACGCGTCGACCATTCGCCAACAGGAGTCCGTGTCCACACCGGCGACGGGCGTCGCCCGGTCGACGCCGCGTGGCTCGTCGTCGCGACACCGATGACACCGCTGCGTCGGGTGCAGTTCGCGCCGGCCCCGCCCGCAGCGGTGTCCGCGGCGGTCGAGGGGCTCGACCTCGGCAACGCGGTCAAGGTCGTCCGTGAGTACGACGTGCCGTTCTGGACCGCGGAGGGCTTCTCGGGGTTCACGCTCACCGATCTGCCGTTCGCGATCGGCTGGTCGCCGACCGACTCCTACGTATCAGCGCACGGGCTGCTGAGCGAGTTCGTCACCGGCGACGCCGCGGTGCAAGCCGCCGCGATGACCGAGCAGCGCCGAAGGTCCTGGGCCCAGGCCCAGCTCGACCGCGTCTACCCGGAGGCCAAGGCGCTGCGCAAAGCCAACGTCGCGACGATGGCGTGGCGGAACGAGCCCTACAGCGGTGGTGGCTACGCGGTCTATCGGCCGGGACAGCTCGCGCCGTACTTTCCCG
The DNA here is from genome assembly GCA_045807285.1 of Actinomycetes bacterium. Classification (GTDB taxonomy): domain Bacteria; phylum Actinomycetota; class Actinomycetes; order JAWWOW01; family JAWWOW01; genus JBJMHR01. The sequence goes on along the minus strand of JBJMHR010000029.1, from coordinate 30,817 downwards.
TCTTCCGCGACGGCTTTGCGCGGGTGCGCTTCGCCGGCGAGCACACGTGCAGCCTGGCCGGTTACATGGAAAGCGCAGTCCGGAGCGGGCACCGCGCCGCACAGCAGGTCGGCCCGGCCCGCGGTTAGCCGCCGGTCAACCGGTCGAGCAGGCGGGCGCGCACGGGCGCCCGTCGGCCGCGCGCATCAGCCGAGTCGACTGAGGACGCCAACCATCGCACGCCGTTGACGCCGAGCCAGCGCAACGGCTCGGGCTCCCACCTCCGCGATCGATGCCCGACCCACGGGAGGTGCACGAGCGCGGAGTCGTTGTCCGTGATCAGATCGGCGAGCGTTCGTCCGGCGAGATTGCTGGCGGCAACGCCGTCCCCGACGTACCCACCAGCCCATGCCAGCCCGCTGGACCGGTTGAAGCCCACGGACGGATGGAAGTCGCGCGGGACGCCCAGCGGACCGCCCCACTGATGCGTCACTGTGGCGTCCTTGACGGCGGGCCACAGGTCGACCATCGCCGAACGCAGTGCCCCGAAGACCTGCGGCACGCGGTCGTAGGCCGGCCCGATGCGCGAACCGAAGTGGTACGGCGCGCCTCGACCGCCGAAGACGATCCGGTCGTCCGCGGTGCGTTGCGCGTAGACGATCAGGTGCCGGCCATCGGTCACCGTCTCGCGGCCGGCCCAGCCGATCTGGTCCCAGACGGACGCCGGCAGCGGCTCTGTCGCAATGACGAGCGAGTAGACCGGTGCGATGTCGCGGCGCGACCCGGGCAGGGTCGCGGTCCACGCTTCGGCCGCACGTACGACGACGTCGGCGCGCACTGTGCCGGCGACCGTGTCGACGCGACCGGGTGCGATGCCGGTCACCTCGGTACGCTCGTAGATGTCGACGCCATGTGAGGCCACAACGCGAGCGAGGCCGCGGACTAGTCGTGCTGGGTGCAGTGCCGCGCACTCCGGGTCGTACGCCGCACCGAGGACACCGGTTGCTTGCACCCGCGATGCAACGTCTTTGGCCGGCAACCACGTCGTGTCCGGATGCGCTCGCAGTCGTGTCGCCTGCGCTGATGTCCGCGCCAGCGACAGCATGCCGCCCCTGACGTAGTGCGCGTCAACGCCCTCCGCCGTACACCATCTGCCGACGTCAGCAACCGCGTCGACCAGAGCAGCGCGCATTGCGGGGTTGGCCGAGGTCGGGAACAGCGCCGAGCACCAACCGCCATTGCGACCGCTCGCACCGAAACCGGCGATCTCCTTCTCCAGTACGACGATGCGAAGCGTCGGGTCGCGCCGGGCGAGGTAGTACGCCGTCCACAAGCCGGTGTAGCCGGCGCCGACGATCGCGACGTCCGCAGCATGGGCGCCCGGCAGGGGAGGGCGCGGTGTCAAGGGTTCGCCGCAGCTGTCGAGCCAGAACGAGATCAGATGCGCGCCCACGCCTCGGTGAGCACGGAACGCAGGATCTGTTCCATGAGGTCGAAATGCTCTTGCTCGACGATTAGCGGCGGCGCGAGCTGGACGACCGAGTCGCCGCGATCGTCGGCGCGGCAGTACAGCCCCGCCTCGAACAAGGCACGCGACAAGAAGCCGCGCAGCAGGCGTTCGGACTCGTCGTCGTTGAACGTCTCTCGCGTCGCCTTGTCCTTCACGAGCTCGATGCCGTAGAAGAAACCGTCGCCGCGCACTTCGCCGACGATCGGCAGGTCGTTCAACTTCTCGAGCGTGGCGCGGAACGCACCCTCATTTCTGCGAACGTGGCCATAGAGGTCCTCGCGTTCGAGGATGTCCAGGTTGGCCATCGCGACGGCGCACGACACCGGATGCCCCCCGAACGTGATGCCGTGCAAGAACGCGTTGGTCCCCGACAGGAATGGCTCGACGAGTCGGTCGCTCGCGATCATTGCCGCGATCGGTGAGTAACCGCTCGCCATGCCCTTCGCGCAGGTGATGATGTCGGGCACGTAGCCGTACCGATTGCAGGCGAACATCTCGCCGAGCCGGCCGAACGCGCAGATCACCTCGTCCGATACGAGGAGTACGTCGTACTCGTCACAGATTTCCCGCACGCGCTGGAAGTAGCCGGGGGGCGGCGGGAAGCAGCCGCCGGAGTTCTGTACGGGTTCCAGATAGACCGCGGCGACCGTGTCCGGGCCCTCGAACTCGATGGTCTGCGCGATCTGGTCGGCTGCCCAGCGGCCGTACGCCTCGATGTCGTCGCCGTGCTCCGGTGCGTGGTAGAAGTTCGTGTTCGGCACCTTGAACGCGCCCGGGACGAGTGGCTCGTACGGCGCGCGCACTGACGGAATGCCCGTGATGGACAGCGCACCCATCGTCGTCCCGTGGTAGGCGATCGACCGGCTCAGCACCTTGTATTTGCTCGGTTTGCCGGTGATCCGGAAGTACTGCCGCGCGAGCTTCCACGCGGTCTCGACTGCTTCACTCCCACCGGTCGTGAAGAAGACCCGGTTGAGGTCGCCGGGTGTGCCGGCTGCTAGTCGTTCGGCGAGCGCGACGGCCTGCGGATGTGCGTACGACCACAGCGGGAAGTACGCGAGTTCGCTCGCCTGCTTGCTCGCGGCTTCGGCCAGCTCTTGGCGACCATGTCCGACTTGTACGACGAACAGGCCGGCGAGCCCGTCGAGGTAACGGCGTCCGCGGCTGTCCCATACCCAAGGTCCTTCGCCGTGAACGATGACCGGCACTTCGCTGTCGGCGTACGACGACAGCCGGGTGAAGTGCATCCAGAGGTGCTCGTGCGCGGCGCGCTGTTGGGCGTCGTGGCCCGGCTCGACGGGCGCGCCGGTCTGTTGCGGTGTTGTCGTCATCGTGTGCCCCAGGAGTAGGTCTGCTTTGCCAGTTTCAGATAGACGAATGACTCGGTGTCTCGTACGCCGGGCACGGACCGGATCTGGTCGTTCAGCACACGCAGCAAGTGGTCGTCGTCGGAACAGACCAGCTCTACGAGGATGTCGAACGAGCCCGCCGTGAGCACGACGTAGTCGACCTCCGGCAACGCGGCGAGTCGGTCCGCGACCGCGCGCATGTCGCCCTCGGTGCGGATACCGACCATCGCTTGCCGGTTGAAGCCGAGCGTGAGCGGGTCGGTGACGGCGACCACCTGCATGACTCCGGACTCGAGCAGCCGGTTCACCCGCTGGCGAACCGCTGCCTCGGACAGGCCGACCGTCTTCGCGATCGTCGCGTAGGCCTGCCGGCCGTCGGCCTGCAGCTGTTCGATGATCGCCTTGTTCGTCGCATCGAGCAGGACGGCCGGCTCGTCGGTGCCCGGGCTCGGCCTGATCGCGCTCATGACAACCGACTGTGCCGGTCCGGACCCTCTCTGGCAAGCGATTCCGTCGTCACCGACGGTAAAAGGTGCGGGATCCGCTTGTCGCTGAGCAGTCCCGTCTGCGAATCTCGGGCTATGACTCCACGCGCACTTCGCAACTTCGTTGCCGGCGAGCACGCGGATGCGGTCGGTCCCCCCGCCGACATCGTGAACCCGAGCACCGGCGAGGTGTTCGCGACAGCGCCCGTCTCTTCCGCCGCGGACGTGGACGCCGCCGTGCGGGCCGCCGCAGCCGCCTTCGACGACTGGCGTGACCGGACACCCTCGGAGCGGAGTCTGGCCCTGCTTCGCATCGCAGACACGATCGAGGCCAGAGCCGACGAGCTCGTTGCGGCCGAGTGTGAGAACACCGGCAAGCCGGTCGGGCTGACGAAGTCAGAAGAGATTCCGCCGATGGTGGACCAGATCCGCTTCTTCGCCGGCGCCGCCCGCGTGCTCGAAGGTCGCAGCGCGGGGGAGTACATGTCGGGATTCACGTCCTACATCCGGCGTGAGCCGATCGGCGTCTGCGCCGCGGTGACCCCGTGGAACTACCCGATGATGATGGCGGTCTGGAAGTGGGCACCCGCGATCGCAGCCGGTAACACGGTGGTGCTCAAGCCCTCCGACACGACGCCGGTGACGGCGGTGCTGATGGCTGAGCTCATGGCCGAGCATCTCCCGCCCGGTGTGTTCAACGTCATCTCCGGTGACCGTGACACCGGTCGGGCGCTCGTCGCACACCCGGTTCCGCAGATGGTGTCGGTGACCGGTTCGGTCCGAGCGGGCACCGAAGTCGCCGGCGTCGCCGCTGCTGATCTCAAGAAGGTGCACCTCGAGCTCGGAGGCAAGGCGCCGGTCGTCGTGTTCGACGACGCCGATGTGGAAAAGACCGCCGAAGGCATTGCGGTCGCCGGCTTCTTCAACGCGGGGCAGGACTGCACTGCTGCGACGCGCGTCCTCGCTGGACCCCGCATTCACGACGACATCGTGGGCGCGCTCGCCGAACAGGCGAAGAACCAGACCGTCGGCGGTCCCGATGTCGAGGAAGCGGACTTCGGGCCGCTCAACAACGCGAACCAGCTCGCGCGTGTCTCCGGTTTCGTCGACCAGCTGCCCGACCACGCAAAGGTGCTCACCGGCGGCCACCGGATCGGTGAGCGCGGCTTTTTCTACGAGCCAACGGTCATCGACGGTCTGGAACAGACCGACACGATCGTGCAGCAAGAAGTGTTCGGTCCAGTCATCACGGTGCAGCGCTTCGACGACGAGGACGAAGCAGTCGCCTGGGCGAACGGCGTTGAGTACGGCTTGGCCTCGTCGGTGTGGACGACCGACCACGGCCGCGCCATGCGGATGTCAAAACGTCTCGACTTCGGTTGTGTCTGGATCAACTGCCACATTCCGCTCGTGGCGGAGATGCCGCATGGCGGCTTCAAGCACTCCGGTTACGGCAAGGACCTGTCCATCTACGGATTCGAGGACTACACGCGCATCAAGCACGTGATGTCGGCGATCGACTGAGGATGGGTATTGCCGCCTGGGCGCCTTCTCGGGCACCCGAACGGCAGTGATCATGGTTGAGTCGTTCAGCCGAGGAGCGCGGCGTACAAGGTCAGACCCGGTCCGAACGCCATCGCGACCACGGGTGAAGCGCTCGGGTCCCGGCGGAGCACCTCGTCGAGGACCAGCAGCACCGTTGCCGACGAGCAGTTCCCGTGATCACGCAGGACGTCGCGGCTGGGGGAGACCGCGTCCGCCGGCAGCTCGAGTTGCGCTGCGACGACGTCGACGATCCGCGGACCGCCGGGGTGCACCGCCCACGCACCGATGTCGCCGACGCCCAACTTGTGCCGCGCGAGCAGGTTCGAGACCACCGGTCGCACGTGCTGGGCGAGCACGTCCGGAACCTCCGGCGACAGGCCCATGCGGAAACCGAGGTCGGTGACGTCCCAGGTCATCATCGGGCTGGTCGCGGCATCGGTGTGCGCGGCCACCTCCAGGACGGACAGGCCGTCGCCGTCGGGGACCAACACGACTGCGGCGGCCGCGTCGGCGAACAGCGCATGCGCCACCATCTGCTGCACGTCGTCGGTCGCCGGCTGCACGTGCAGGCTCGGTAGCTCGCAGCACAACAACACCGCGGGTTTTCCGTGCGTCGAAACGAAGTCAGCCGCCGCGCCCAGTGCGGGGACGGCGGCGTAGCAGCCCATGTGTCCGACGCCGAGGCGTTGTACGCCGGGATCCATATCGAGATCACGTGCGAGCAGGATGTCGAGTCCGGGCGTCGCGTAACCGGTGCAGGAAGCGACAACGAACATGCCAACGTCGTCTGCGCGCACACCGGCATCGTCGAGCGCCGCGCCGACGGCGTCCTTGCCGAGCGGTAGCGCTTCGACGATGTAGCGCTCCATCCGCGCGCGGGTGCCCCACGACGAGACGTCCTCGATGCGCGGATCCAGGACGCCGTGACGCGTTCGCACGCCGCTGGAGCGCCACACCTTCTGCGCCGTGGGGTGCCTGGCGTAGTGGCGCGCGAAGTAGTCGTCCCAGAGACCCTGCTGATCCATCACTGCGGGGAGGGCGGACCCGATCCCCGCAATGCGGGCATGACCAGTAGCGAGAAGCGGCGTCACCAGCGGGGGACCTCACTCGATTCGGGATCAAGACCTAACGCGGCATACCCCAACCAGTCGGCGCACACGTCACTTGTCGCCGGTTGAAGGGAGCCGCAGCGTGCGTCGCGGTAGATGCGCTCGAGGGGATGCCCACGCCGGCTCGCCGAGGTGCCGCACGCTTCGAGCAGCGAGGCCGCGACCGTCATCGCGGTCTCGCCGGCGAGCAGCTTGGCGCGCCACACCCACTGGTTGGTCGTCGGCTCGCCGGGCTCGCGGTCGACCGTGGCGGCCATCGCGCGCACCGATTCACGGGCAGCGGCGACCTGCGCGTCGGCGCGGCCGAGCCGTGCCCGCACCGCCGGCAGCCGGCCCAGGCCGCGTTCGGTGATGTGGGCGACCGCGGCGTCGATCGCTGCCTGTGCGACGCCGGCGTACACCGCCGCGTACGACGCGACGAGCCACTGCGGCATGACCTGCGCGAGCAACAGTGTCAGGCCTTCGACACCACCGATCAGTGCCTCGGTCGGCACGACGGTGTCGAGGAGCAGGTCGTGGCTTGCGGTTGCGCGCATGCCGAGCGAGTCCCACGTCTCCACTACCTTCACAGCGTCACTCGCCGGGACGAGGAAGTAGCTCACCTTGTCGTCGCGGCGCGCGGCGACGAGGTAACCGTCGGCGTGCCCGGCGCCCGAGCAGAACGTCTTCTCGCCCCGGATTCGCCAGCCGCCGTCGGCGGGCTCGTACGCCGTCTCGACCGCGGACAACCGCGAACCGGCGCGTCGTTCGCTCATGGCCACGGCGTACAACGATCCCCCCGCCGCGGCACGGAGTACGTCGTCGCGCATCGCGAAGAAGCCGTCAGTGGCGCCGAGAGCCCGTGCGACGTCTTCCGGCGTCAATGCGAGCGCGCCCGTGACCGACGCATGCATGTTGAAGATGAGCGCGGTCGCCCCGTTGCCCGCGCCCAGGGTCATGGCGATCTCCGCGTAGTCGGCGAACGTCGCGCCCGCACCTCCGAGCCGCTGCGGCACCATCAACCCGAGCAGCCCGGCGGAGCGCAGGTCGGCGAAGTCATCCGCCGGGAAGGTGGCGTCGCGGTCGTAGTGCTCGGCGCGCGCCGCGAGACCCGGCGCAACGCGTCCGGCCGCGGTGAGCGCTTCGGTCGCGTTCACACCGCCTCCTTGACGCCGGTCGCCTGGAACAGCGCGGACGTGCTCCGTCCGGAAACCATCCGAACACTGTCCCGGCGGTGCAACAGCCAACCGAGATAGTCCACGGGATGCAGCCGCAGCCCGTTCAACCGCAGGGGTACGCCGTTCCGGGCCGCGGCGTCCCGGAGCCGCTCGCGGTCGACGAAAAGTGCGGGGTCGTGCAGTCGCCGCGGCGGACCGGCCGGAATGTGTTCGCCGACGGTGACGGACAGGAAGCGGCCCCACCAGGTTGCGGCGATCGTGTCGATGACGAGGGTGCCGCCGGCGCGAAGCACCCGACAGGCTTCGCTGACCGCACGCTCGTGGTCGGACACGTGCTCGAGGACCTCCCCGGCAACGACGACGTCGAAGGCGGCATCGTCGAACGGCAGCCGCAAGGCATCTCCGCGGACGGCCTCGACGCCGTGGTCGCGGGCGACGCGGGTCGCGGTCGGCGACAGGTCGACGCCGACATGGCGGTACCCGCGCTCAGCAACGTGCGGAGCCAGCAGGCCGCCGCCGCAGGCGACGTCCAGCAAGAGAGCGCCGGCCCGACCGGCCGCCGGGATCAGCCGGGCCCGCGCGGCCGCGATCCAGTGGAGCATCGCGAAGCCGCCGCGCGGCGCCCACCACTGGTCGACGAGGTCGTCGTACTGGCGCACGTCGTTGCGCGGGCGGGCGGCGGGCACGCGCCCACCCTTCCACGCGGGCAAATTGGGCCGAACGGCGCTACAGCCGGACGAAATTCCGGACAAAGATCAGGCCATGGCCATCTCGATCCAGCACGACGAGGACGTCCTCGATGTCATCGCGAGCGGTATCCGTCCGGAGATCGTTCTCGACATGGTTGCGGCACATGACGTCATGAGTGCGTTGCAAGGCGCGGACGTCCGTCGTGGTGGCTGCTGGCTGTTCGCGGCCAATGTGTGGCAGCGCTTCGATCAGCCATGGTCAGGGCCGGACACCCCGGACGGAGCCCAGCTCGTCGGCACCGTCTATGTGACGCACGGCGCCCCGACGGCGTACGACGTCACGGTCAACCGCGTCACAGTGACACCTGTCGGCGCGGACCAGGGCTGGAAGCCCGAAGCGGTCCTCAGCGACGCGCTCCGTCTCGCCGGCTTCACAATGGGCGACTGCGGCCCGATCGGTGCGAGCCCGGGCTAGATCGAGTCCTCCGGAACGAGGGTCTCGGTCTCGCGGTTCAACGTCTCGCCGCGGAAGTACGCCGGCCGCGCGACCCAGTAGGCGACCATGACGCCCAGTCCGACGATCGCCGCCACCACCACGATCACGGACACGCCGCCGACCGTGCCGATGCCGGGGATGTGCGGCAGCGTGTAGCTCGCATAGTCATCACCGGTCGTCTTCAGGTCGAGGTAGAAGCTCCAGCCCATGGCGAAGAACAGCATGAGACCACCGAGCACCGGTAGCACGCCTTGCATGACGAAGTCGCGAGCGTTCTGCGTCAACGTCTTGCGGTAGAACCACGCGCAGGCAAACCCGGTGATGCCGTAGTAAAGCGCGATGAAGATGCCGCACGCGGTCACCGAGTCAGAGATGACGTTGCCGTTCGACAGGTAGTTGAGCGAGATGTAGACAGCTGCGGACACCGCGCCCATCGCGACCGTCGACACGGACGGCGTGAGGTACCGCGGGTGGATGCGCGCGAACGCACTCGGCAGCGCCTTGTAGACCGACATCGAGAGCGTCGCGCGCGCGGTCGGCAGGATCGTTGTCTGCGTCGACGCAGCCGCGGAGCTCAACACCATGAGCAGCAGAAGATGAGTGAACAGGCTGCCCACCCAACCGGCGCCGAAGACTGCATGTCCGAGGCCGGATAGCACGTCGTTCTGATTGTCGGGGTTGGCCAAACCGAGACCGGTGTCGCCGACGCCGACGAAAGACTGCGCGGCCATCGTGACGATGACGTACGTCGTGAGCAACAGCACAGTGGAGATGACCGCAGCCCGACCGGGCGTGCGCCGCGAGTCTCTGGTCTCTTCGTTGACCGAGACGGTCGTGTCCCAACCCCAGTAGATGAAGATCATCAGAATCATCGCGGCAATGAACAGCGAGAAGGACGGGATGTTCAGCGGGTTGAACCAACTGATCTTCGGGACGAGATGGTCTGCGGGAGCGTTCCCGGTACCCACCCGGACGAGGGCCGTGACGGCAAATATGAAGAGCATCACCAGCTCGATGGAGAGCAGGACCTTCTGGAAGTTCGCGGAGACCTCGATGCCGCGATAGCAGATGTAGGTCATGACGGCGATCCAGACGATGCCGACGATCAGAACCCAGGTGCTCGACGGGTTGCTACCGATGCCGTCGGCGTTGAACAGCAGGAAGCCGTACTGCCCCGCGATCTGCGCGAGGCTCGCCATCACGAGGACGTCGGAGGCGAGGATGCCCCACCCCCCGGCGTACCACCCCACTTTCGGCCCGAAGGCTCGCGTCGCCCAGGTGAACGACGTACCGCAGTCCGGGTCTGCCTTGTTCATCTCCTGGTAGGCGATCGAGATGAACAGCATCGGCACGAACGCGATGAGCACCACCACCGGCGTCTGCAAGCCGACGAAGAGAACGACGAAGCCCAGGGTGGCGGCCAGGCTGTACGCCGGAGCCGTGGACGCGACGCCGATGACGACGCTGGAGACGAGCCCGAGAGCGCCGGGCTTGAGACCCTTCTCGGCGGGGTGCTCGGCGTAGGTCACCGGTGCGGTGCTTGCGGTCATGCCAAACCCCTCTCGTCGGTGGCAACGGTTGTCGCAGATTTTCCGCCGAAAGACAAGTGTTTCCGCAGATGTCTACCGCTCTCACGACGGGATCCGACGCCCACCCGGGTAGGCTCGGCGCTCATGCGGTTGCTCGTCGTGGGGGCCGGCGGGGTTGGTGGCGCATTTGCCCGAATTGCCGCGCGCCGGGACTTCCTCGAGCAGGTCGTCCTCGCTGACTACGACGAGGCCCGGGCCGTTGCCGCCGCCACTCACGGTGGGGAACGGTTTTCGGCGGCGCGCGTCGACGCGAGCGACGAGGTCGCCCTTGCCGAGTTGCTGCGTGCGTCGGGAGCGGACGCGGTACTCAACGCGACCGATCCGCGGTTCGTCATGCCGATCTTCCGGGCTGCACTCGCGGCCGGGGTGAACTACCTCGACATGGCGATGTCGCTGTCGCGACCGCACCCGGAGCGGCCCCATTCCGAGCCCGGCGTGATGCTCGGTGAGGAGCAGTTCGCTCTTGCATCGGAATGGGAAGCAAGCGGCTGCCTCGCGCTGGTCGGCATGGGCGTCGAGCCCGGGCTCTCCGATGTGTTCGCCCGTCATGCCGCCGACGAGCTATTCAGCTCCATCGACGAGATCGGCGTACGAGACGGGGCTGATCTCGAAGTGATGGGTTATGCGTTCGCACCGACGTTCTCGATCTGGACAACGATCGAGGAGTGTCTGAACCCGCCACTCGTCTATGAGCGTGACCGTGGGTGGTTCACCACCGAGCCGTTCAGCGAGCCGGAGGTTTTTCGGTTCCCGGAAGGCATCGGCGACGTCGAATGCGTGAACGTCGAACACGAGGAAGTCGCATTGATCCCGCGTTGGGTGGACGCACATCGGGTCACGTTCAAGTACGGCCTCGGCGCGGAGTTCATCGACGTACTGAAGACATTGCACAAGCTCGGTCTCGACCGCGCTGGCCCGGTGTCTGTGCGTGGCCAGCAGGTCTCGCCTCGCGATGTCGTTGCTGCGTGTCTCCCCGACCCGGCGACGCTCGGCGACCGGATGAGCGGCCGCACCTGCGCCGGTACCTGGGTCAAAGGCACCGGCACCGACGGCGCGCCGCGCGAGGCGTACCTCTACCACGTCGTTGACAACGAGTGGTCGATGAAGGAGTACGGCGCACAAGCGGTCGTCTGGCAGACCGCGATCAACCCGGTCGTTGCGTTAGAACTCATCGACTCGGGTGTCTGGACCGGTGCCGGAGTTCTCGGACCTGAGGCGTTTCCCGCCCGGCCGTTCCTGGATCTGCTGACCGACTACGGCTCGGCGTGGGGTCTCGAAGAGCGTTGATCTGCGGTTGTCACTCGGGCAGCTCGACCTGGGCGACCCTTGACTCGAACATGTGTTCGATTAATAAGCAAAGTCGGCGACAGCGGTCAAGCCGATCTCCCTTTGTTTCCAACAACTTTTCATCCACAGCGCGACCCAGCCGCCGCCGGCATCCACAAGCAGCAGCTAGCCACTTGTGATCTGGACGAAGGGGCGATCCGGCGTAGCCTCGTCGTATGGCTGCGACTGCGGACACCGTGCATTGGCGGGGGGTCAACCACCTCGCGCTCATCACCACCGACATGGATGCGACCGTGCGCTTCTGGCACGGCGTACTCGACGCGCGTCTGGTCGTGACGCTCGCGACAGACGCGTTCAAGCACTACTTCTTCGAGATCGCGTCGGGCAACACCGTCGCCTTCTTCGAGTACGCAGGTCAGAAGATCGACACCTTCGCCAAGCCGGCCGGCGTTCCGTACGAGCACGCGGCGCAGCTCGACCACATCTCGTTCAACTTGCCGGACGAGGACGCGCTGCACCGGCTGCAGAACCGGCTCAAGGAACACGGTTGCGAGGTGACCGACGTCGTCGACCACGGCTTCCTTCGCTCGATCTACTTCAACGACCCCAACGGCATCGCCCTCGAGGCAACCTGGTGGACACTCGACCCCACCGGTCGCCCGGTCGACTACAGCGACGATCGGTTGTTCTCCGACCCGAACCCGGTGCCTGCCGTCCGTGAGCTGAAGGACCGGGGCGTCCTCGACCACACAGTGACCACGCACCTCGTCGACGAGGTCACGAAGGACTTCTACAAACCGATTTAGGCGAGCACTGCGTCGAACGTCTTGTCCAGCACGTCGAGCGCATCGCCGAGTAGTTCGTCGTCAATGACGAGCGGCGGCAGGAACCGCAGCACGTTGCCTGCCGTGCCGGCGGTGAGCACCACGACGCCTTCGCTGTGACAGGCCTTCGCCAGGGCGACGGTGGTTACGGCGTCCGGCCGGCCGTCAGCATCGACGATCTCGACGGCGAGCATCGCGCCGCGGCCACGCACGTCGCCAATGGATGGATGCCGCTCTTGTGCAGCCGTCAGCCGGGCAACCATGACCTCTTCGATGCGCCGCGCCCGTGCGACCAGCTGTTCGCTTTCGATCGTCTCGATCGCCGCAAGTGCAGCAGAGCACGACACCGGGTTGCCGCCGTAGGTCCCACCGAGACCGCCCACGTGCACCACGTCCATGATCTCCGCGCGCCCGGTCACACCTGCGAGCGGAAGGCCGCCACCCATCGCCTTCGCGGTCACGACGATGTCCGGTACGACGCCGTCGTACTCGCTGGCGAACATGTCGCCGGTCCGGCCGAAGCCGGTCTGCACCTCGTCGGCGACGAACACGCTTCCGTTGGCCGTACACCACTGCGCCAGGCCAGCGAGCCAACCCGGCTCGGGTACGACGAAGCCGCCCTCTCCGGCGATCGGCTCGACGACGACGCACGCAACGTTGGCCGCACCGACGGTGGTCTCGAGATACGTGAGCGTCTCCGCAAGACCTCCGCCACCACGGAACGGATACGAGTACGGCGCGCGGTACACCTCGGGTGCGAACGGCCCGAACCCATGTTTGTACGGCATCGACTTCGCGGTCATCGTCATCGTGAGCAAGGTGCGCCCGTGGTAGCCCTGGTCGAAAACCACGACCGCCTGCCGCCCCGTTGCGTAGCGGGCGATCTTCACGGCGTTCTCGACCGCTTCTGCGCCGGAGTTGACGAGCATCGAGCGCTTCGCGTGGTCGCCCGGCGTCAGCCGGTTGAGCGTCTCGCAGACGGCGACGTACCCCTCGTACGGCGTGACCATGAAGCACGTGTGTGTGAACCGGTCGACCTGTTCGCGAACGGCGGCGACCACGCGCGGCGCGGAGTTGCCGATCGTCACGACGGCGATGCCACTGCCCATGTCGATGAGGTGATTGCCGTCGACGTCGACGATGATCCCGCCGGCAGCCCGGTCGACGAAGACCGGCAAGGTCGTGCTGACCCCCGGCGGCACCGCAGCCGCTCGCCGGGTGAACAGTTCGCGCGATCGAGGGCCGGGAATCTCGGTGACCAACCGACGCTGCTGGACAATTTCACCCATGCTGGCCTGTATACACGCGGAGAAACGGCCGAGGAGACGGTGTGCGAATTCCCGTTTTCCTTGCGGCCGGCGCTGCCACCGTCGCGGCCTGCCTGACGCCGGCGGCGATCGCCGCGGCCACAACCGCCGGGCCGGCGCTGACCGTCGACGTGATCTCGGGTCGGCATGTGATCAATCCAGACATCTACGGCATGAACTTCGCGGACCCAGCGCTGGAGACCGAGCTCGGGCTGACCGCGGACCGGTGGGGCGGTAACTCGACCAGCCGCTACAACTACCAGAACAACACGTACAACACCGGAAGCGACTACTACTTCGAGAACGTCGCAGACGGCCAGTTGCTTGACAGCTTCGTCAGCGGCGACCTGTCGCGTGGGACGCAGCCGGTCGTAACGGTGCCGATGACCGGCTGGGTCGCCAAGAACTCCCCGGCATCACACCCGTTCGCCTGTGGCTTCAAGGTCTCCAAGTACGGCGCCCAGCAGTCGACCGACGGCTGGGACAGCGACTGCGGCAACGGCGTACATACCAACGGCGCCAACATCAGGGACAACGACCCGGCCGACACGAGTATCTCCGCCGGCGCGTCCTTCGTGCAGGGGATGGTCAGCCACCTCGTGTCGCAACACGGCAGCGCTGCGGGCGGCGGCGTACGAACCTATGAACTCGACAACGAGCCGTCACTCTGGAACTCCACGCACCGCGACGTGCATCCGGCAGCGCTCACATACGACGAGTTGTGGCAGAAGAGCCGCGACACTGCCGTGGGCGTCAAGGCGGCCGACAGCGCTGCGCAGGTTGCCGGCCCGGGGGACTGGGGTTGGTGCGCGTACTTCTTCTCGGCGGCAGATCCTGGCGGGTGCAGCGATGGCGCCGATCGCCAGGCGCACTCCGACCTGCCCATGGCTGCGTGGTACTTGCAGCAGTTCCACGCGTACGAGCAGCAGCACGGACAGCGACTGCTGGACGTCTTCGACGAGCACTTCTACCCGCAGGAGAACGGCGTCGCCCTGGCCTCGGCCGGCGACGCGAACATCCAGGCGCTGCGCCTTCGCAGCACGCGCACGCTCTGGGATCCGTCGTACACCGACGAGTCCTGGACGAACGACCTCGGGCTCGGCGCCGTCGACTTGATCCCGCGCATGAAGCAATGGCGCGACACCTACTCCCCGGGGACGAAGCTGTCGATCAGTGAGTACAACTGGGGCGGACTCGAGTCGATCAACGGCGCCCTCGCGCAGGCCGACGTCCTCGGCATCTTCGGACGCGAGGGTCTGGACCGTGCGCTGTTGTGGGCCCCTCCGTCCAGCAGCCAGCCGGGCGCATTCGCGTTCCGGATCTACCGGAACTACGACGGCAGCGGTTCGCGCTTCGGCGACATCGGCGTACAAGCGACGAGTGCAGACCAAAGCAAGCTCGCGGTGTACGCGTCACAACGCAGCACCGACAACGCCGTGACGGCAGTCGTCGTCAACAAGAACAGCGGCGACCTGACGTCGGCGCTGTCGCTCAGCGGGTCTAATGCGAGCAGCGCACAGGTCTGGACCTACAGCGCCAGCGACCCCGCGCACATCGTTCGCGGTACCGACACGGCAGTCAGCGGCAACGAGCTGACGCACACCTACCCTGCGAACAGCATCACGCTGCTCGTCCTTCCGCAGTCATCGGCGACGCCGACCGCGTTGACGGCCTCGGCTTCGCCAGCCGTGACGAAGTACGCCGCCCCGGCGACGTTGACCGGTGCCCTCACGAGCGCGGGTGCCGGCGTCGGCGGCGCACCGGTGATCGTCGAGGCGATGCGCGCCGGAACGACGGCCTGGACGACGCTCGGTTCGGCGAACTCAGTGGCGGACGGGTGGCTGCAGTGGGCGGGAGCTGTCCCCTGGTCGGCGAAACTGCGCTGGCGGTACGCCGGCGGCTCCACCTACGCCCCATCGCTCAGCCCGGCGGCCGCGATCACTGTGCTCGCGGCCTTGTCGGCCCGCGCGTCGCCGAGCGCAGTCACCGCCGGCCAGCCGGTCACGATCAGCGGGGTACTTTCTCCGGCGCATCCGGGCAGCACCGTCAGCGTCCAGGCCCTGATCGCACACCGGTGGCGGACGATCGCCCAACCGACCACATCCGCAACCGGCGCGTACGCCGTCGCGACGCGGCCCCTGGTGCCGGGGACGCAGGACTACCGGGTCACCTGGGCCGGGGATGTCGACCACGGCGCAGCGAGCAGCTCGGTGATCGGCGTCACCGTCCGCTGAGGTGAGAGAGACTGGAGCTGTGCCCGAGCAGCGTGACGTCGTGATCCTCGGCTCGACCGGGTCGATCGGCACTCAGGCACTCGACGTCATCCGGCGTAACCCCGACCGGTTTCGCGTGGTCGGCCTCGGGGCCGGCGGGGGCCAGCCGGACCTGCTCGCCGCACAGGTCGTGGAGTTCGCCCCGGACGTCGCCGCGGTCGCGGCCGCGGAGGCCGAGCTGCCCGCAGGTCCGAAACACCTGAGCGGCCCGGACGCCATGACCGAGCTCGCCGGCTGGCCCTGCGACGTCGTGCTCAACGGCATGACCGGCTCGATCGGCCTGGCACCCACTTTGGCCGCTCTCGACGCGGGGCGCGCACTCGCTCTGGCGAACAAGGAGTCGCTGATCGTCGGCGGTCCGCTCGTCGCCGAACGGGCGCAACCGGGACAGATCGTGCCGGTGGACTCCGAGCACTCAGCGCTCGCGCAGTGCTTGTGGGCCGGCCGCAAGGCCGAGGTGCGCAAGCTCATCCTCACCGCGAGTGGCGGACCGTTCCGCGGTCGCGCGCGCGCCGACCTCGGCCAGGTCACACCGCAACAGGCACTCGCACATCCCACCTGGGACATGGGCCCGGTCGTAACGATCAACAGTGCGACGTTGGTCAACAAGGGGCTCGAGCTGATCGAGGCGCACCTGCTGTTCGACGTCGCGTTCGACGACATCGACGTCGTCGTCCACCCGCAGTCGATCGTCCACTCGATGGTGGAGTACGACGACGGCGCGACGATCGCTCAGGTGAGCCCCCCGGACATGCGGCTGCCGATCGCGCTGGCCCTCGGCTGGCCGGACCGAGTGGCGGACGCCGCTCCTGCCCTGGAGTTCACGTCCGCGATGTCCTGGGACTTCTTGCCGCTCGATGAGGACGCATTCCCGGCGGTGCCGCTGGCGCGTTCGGCGGGGCAAACAGGACGGACCGCGCCCGCAGTCTTCAATGCGGCCAACGAAGAGTGCGTGGCGGCCTTCCTCACCGGTCGTCTGCCCTTCCTCGGGATAGTCGACACGGTTGCGCGTGTCCTCAGCGAGCACAAGCCGGTTGGGAACCCGCCGACGCTTGCCGAGGTTCTTCAGGCAGAGGAATGGGCGCGCATCCGAGCGCGCGAACTGACCCAGCTGGAGGGACGCCGCTGATGGTGGCGCTCGGCATCATCGGCTTCGTTGTTGCGCTGCTCGTATCGGTGACGCTGCACGAGGCCGGTCACTTTGCGACGGCCCGGGCCTTCGGCATGAAGGCGAGCCGGTTCTTCGTCGGCTTCGGTCCCACGGTGTGGTCTTTCCGTCGTGGTGAGACGGAGTACGGCGTCAAGGCGATCCCGGCCGGCGGTTTCGTCAAGATCGAGGGGATGACGCCGCTCGAGGAAGTGGCGCCGGGCGACGAGAGCCGCGCGTTCTGGAAGTTCCCTGCTCGGCAGCGGGCCGTCGTCCTGTCCGCCGGGTCGTTCATGCACTTCGTCCTTGCTTTCGTGCTGGTCTATGTCGTCGTACTCGCGGTGGGCGTGGCGGAGAAGAACCCACCGGTGGTGGGCGCCGTTTCCAAATGTGTGCCTGCCGACGTCAACGGCACGTGTGCCGACACGACGGCGGTCTCGGCGCCGGCCGCGGGTGTTCTCAAACCGGGTGATCGCATCGTCACCATCAACGGTGAGCGGGTGACCACCTGGACGAGCGCAGTTGGCCTCGTTCGCGCGTCACCCGGCCGGCAGCTGACGATGACCGTACGTCGCGCTGGACACGACGTGACCGTCGCGCTGCGTCCGGTTCGCGTCACGCGGCCATCGGCGGCCGACCCGCAGGTGACCACCAGTGTCGGTGCCATCGGCATCACCGAAGGCGACGCCTTCCGGCACATCGGTCCGATCTCGGCGTTCAACCAGAGCGGGCACGACTTCGCCAGCATGGTGACCGGCACGTGGACTGTTCTCGCTCACAAGCTCTCGAGCCTCGGACGTGTCTACAGCAAGGACCGTGACCCCACGGGCTTCGTCGGCGCGATCGGGATCAGTCGTGTCACCGGAGACGTCCTCGCTGCGCAGTCGGTACCGCCGATCGTCCGGTTCGGTGACTTCCTGTTCATCGTTGCGGGCGTCAACCTCTTCGTTGGCATCTTCAACCTGTTTCCGTTGCTTCCCCTCGACGGTGGTCACCTCGCGATCATCGGCTTCGAGGAGGCGAGGCACCGCACGCGACGGCGGCTCGGTTATCGAGGCCCGCTGCGCCGAGTCGACCTCAACAAGCTGATGCCGGTGACCTACGCCTTCGTCGTGCTGCTCGCCGGGTTGACGGTCTACATCGCGGGTGCCGACATCGTGAACCCGATCAGGCTTACCCAGTAATCATGCGCGGCAGCGCCGTGCCGCGGTAGGGGACAATGGTGCGGTGACCGCCGTTCCGTTGGGTACGCCGAGCGTGCCCCCGCCACCGCTCGCTGGGCGGCGTACCTCACGGCAGATCATGGTCGGCGATGTGCCGGTCGGAGGCGACGCGCCTGTCTCGGTGCAGTCCATGACGACCACGCAGACGCACGAGGTCGACGCGACCCTGCAGCAGATCGCCGAGCTGACGGCGACCGGCTGCCAGATCGTCCGGGTCGCCGTGCCGAAGCCGCGCGATGCGGAGGCGCTGAAAGAGATCGCGCAGCACTCGCAGATCCCGGTCATTGCCGACATCCACTTCCAGCCGGCGTACATCTTCGCGGCGATCGAGGCCGGCTGCGCCGCCGTTCGCGTCAACCCGGGCAACATCAAGGAGTTCGACGGTCGCGTCGGCGACGTTGCCCGCGCCGCCCGGGACGCCGGCGTACCCATCCGCATCGGTGTCAACGCCGGCTCCCTCGACAAGCGCTTCCTCGACAAGTACGGCGGTAAGGCCACCGCACCTGCCCTTGTCGAGTCCGCGTTGTGGGAAGCGAGCCTGTTCGAAGAGCACGACTTCCATGACATCAAGATCTCGGTCAAGCATCACGACCCGGTCGTGATGATCGCGGCGTACCGAGAGCTCGCTGCGCGATGTGACTACCCGTTGCACCTCGGGGTGACCGAGGCCGGTCCGGCGTTCCAGGGCACCGTCAAGTCGGCGGTTGCGTTCGGCGCGCTGCTTGCCGAAGGCATCGGTGACACGATCCGCGTCTCGTTGTCTGCGCCGCCGGTCGAGGAGGTCAAGGTCGGGATCGCGATCCTCGAGTCGCTGGGGCTTCGCGACCGTGGGCTCGAGATCGTGTCCTGTCCGTCATGCGGTCGCGCGCAAGTCGACGTCTACACCCTTGCTGAGCAAGTGCACGCGGGTCTCGATGGCATCGACGTGCCGTTGCGTGTCGCCGTCATGGGTTGCGTCGTCAACGGCCCGGGCGAGGCACGTGAGGCAGACCTGGGCGTGGCCTCCGGAAACGGCAAGGGACAGATCTTCGTGCGCGGCGAGGTCATCAAGACGGTGCCCGAGGCGCAGATCGTCGAGACGCTCGTGGAAGAGGCGCTTCGTCTCGCCGAGCAAGGCTGAGCGCCGATGCTGCGCACCAACACGATTCGGTTGCTCGACGACCGCGATGCACATGCCGTGCTCGACGTGCTCGCGCGTGACCCAGTGGCGAACGTTTTCGTCACCTCACGTGTGGAGGCGCTTGGCCTCGACTCGTGGCGACTCGGTGCAGAGATGTGGGGGTACGCTGATCGCGCGACGGGCCGGCTGGCCGCCCTCTGCTACTCAGGCGCCAACCTCGTGCCGGTCGGGACGCAACCCGAGGCGGTCCACGCGTTCGCCGAGCGGGCCCGGCGGCAAGGCCGCCGGTGCTCGTCGATCGTCGGGCCGCGCGACGCGGTGGGGCCGATGTGGCGGCAGCTGCTGCCGCACTGGGGCGAGGCGCGGGACGTACGCCCCGAACAACCGCTCATGGCCACGTCGCGACCATCCGCAGTGGCCGGCGATGAGCGGGTCCGGCGCGTGCGCCCCGACGAGATCGACTTGCTGATGCCCGCCTGTGTGGCGATGTTCACCGAGGAAGTCGGCGTACCACCGGACATGGGCGACGGCGGTGCGATGTACCGCTCACGTGTCGCCGAGTTGATCGCTGCGGGCCGGGCGTTTGCGATCGTCGATGAGCAGCGCGTGGTGTTCAAGGCCGAGGTGGGCGCCGTGACGGAAGCGGCCTGCCAGGTCCAAGGCGTCTGGGTCGAACCGCGGCTACGTGGCCGGGGGATCGGGACGGCCGGGATGGCTGCCCTCGTTGACGAGGCATTGAGCTCGGTCGCCCCGATCGTGAGCCTGTACGTCAACGACTACAACGTGCCCGCGCGACGCGCCTACGAAAAGGTCGGTTTTACCGACGTCGGGTGCTTCATGTCGGTTTTGTTCTAGTCCATCGCTCAGCGCCTGACTGGCCCGAGTGGGCCATCCAGTGCGCCGCCGGTCCCGTCGAACACCTTGGGGTGAGTGAGGGCCGTGCGCACGACGAGGTGCATCCGGACCTCCTTGAGCTGCTCTCACGAGTCAACTGCCATGTCTACATCGGCGAGCTCGATCACAACGGCGAGTACCGCGAGCTTTTCACCGGACCGGGTCTGGAGGAGCTCCTCGGGGGGGCGCTGCCGGACTACGCCTCAGCGACCGACGCGTGGCACGCCGCGGTCCACCCGGACGACTGGGACGGTTACCTCGCCGGCGGAGCGTCCGTTGCGCACGAGGGTGCGGTCTCGATGGAGTACCGCCTGATCGGCCGGGACGGGCAGACGCGCTGGGTCCTGGACCGCATGTGGTTGCGTGCGGAGCTCGGTAACGGGCGGCGTCTCGTCGACGGCGTGATCACCGACGTTACCGAGCTGCAGTCGTCTCGTGTTCGCGAGGCGGCGGCAACGGCCTCCCTGGAAGCAGCCGTCAACGCTTCGCCGTCAGCCCTGATCCTGCTCGACGGCGAGGCCCGGGTCCGGTTGTGGAACCCGGCCGCGGAGCGGTTGTTCGGCTGGACGCAGGACGAGGTCCTCGGTCAGGTCGCTCCGCACATACCGTCCGATCGGCGTCGGGCATTCCTCGAGCTGCTTGACCGCGCGAAGCAGGGTGAGGTGCTCGCCGACCACGAAGAGGTGCGGGTCAGCCGCGACGGCAAGCGCTGCTACATCTCACTCTCGACCGCGCTTGTCCACGGTCGCGCCGGTGAGGTTACCGGCTTCCTCGGCATGCTCACCGACGTCACTGCGCGCAAGGAGATGGAAAACCGGCTGCGCACGCTGGCGCACGGCGACCCGCTCACCGGGCTGGCCAATCGGGTCCTGGTGGGCGAACGCATCGAACGTGCGATGACGCGACACGACGCGGACAACGCCGTGTCGCTGCTCCTCCTGGACCTCGACGGTTTCAAAGCTGTCAACGACAGCTTCGGTCACGCCCTCGGCGACGAGTTGTTGATCGCCGTGGCGGGCCGGTTGATGACATGCCTTCGGTCCAACGACCTCGCTGCCCGCCTCGGGGGCGACGAGTTCGCCGTACTCCTCGAGACCATCGACCACGACGAAGCGGTGCGGGTGGGACAACGGATCCTCGACGCGATGTCGGCGCCGTTCGCGCTCAGCCGCGCCGAGGTCGTCATCACCGCGAGTCTCGGAGTGGTTCACGCCGACCGCGAACGGACATCGCAGGACCTCCTGCGCGATGCCGATGTCGCGATGTACCGCGCGAAGGACGCCGGCAAGAACCGCGTCGTCGTCTTCCAGCCTTCGATGCAACAACGTGTCGCCACCCGGCTGCAGATCGAGAGCGAGCTCCGTACGGCGGCCGCCGAGCAACAGTTCGAACTCCACTATCAGCCCCTCGTCAACCTCGACACGCATGGCATTGTCGGCGTCGAGGCCCTACTGCGCTGGCGCCATCCCGACCGTGGGCTGCTCGCGCCGGCTGAGTTCGTCAGCGTTGCCGAGGAAACCGGCCTCATCGTGCCGATCGGTCGTTGGATCGTCGAAACCGCCATTGCGCACGTCGCACGGTGGCAGCCGGGTGATCCTGGTCAGCTGCTGTCCGTCGGTGTGAATCTGTCACCGCGACAGCTCTATGACGACGCGTTCTTCACGACTGCACTGTCGGCGCTCGCTCGTGCCGGTCTCCCGCCCGCAGCGCTCACGATCGAGATCACCGAGAACCTGTTGCTCGCTGACAGCACGTTGGCCGAGGAGCGGCTGGCGGAGCTACGGGCGCACGGCATCCGCATCGCCGTGGACGACTTCGGCACGGGGTACTCCTCGCTGGCCTACCTGCGGCGTTTCCCGGTGGACGTCCTGAAGATCGACCGCAGCTTCGTCGAGCCGGTATGCAGTGACGCGCGCCCGGCAGCGCTGGTTCGCTCGATCATCGATCTGGCGTCGGCACTCGACATGGACACGGTTGCCGAAGGCGTCGAGACAAAGGAGCAGGCGGCCGTGCTCAACTCCCTCGGTTGCCATGTCGCCCAGGGCTTCTACTTCGCGAAACCGAAGCCCGCGGACGTGATCGAGAAGCTACTGCTGGCGGGCGCTCATACCCTCGCGGAGCTGCCGCGGGCCCGGACCCGCTAGCTCGCTCTCGGGCTGTGGGCGTCAACTCACCGTCACTGGCTTGGTGACGCTGCCCGTAGCCCCTCCGTTGTCGGTGACCGTCAGCGTGACCGACCTCGTCCCGGCAGTTGCGTACGTGTGCGACGGCTTGCGCTTGGTCGAATGCTTGCCGTCGCCGAAGGACCAGGCGTAGGTCATGATGCTTCCATCGCTGTCCTTCGAGCCCGTGCCGTTGAACGAACAGATGACGCCTGTACACCCGAAAGTGAACGACGCGGTTGGCGGACTGTTTCCACCGGACGGAACCGTGAACGCGATGTGCAGCACGGGGTCCGCTTTGCCTCCCGGGTGTGACTCCGCGTCACGCTCACCGCTGCCGGTGAACACGAAGCTCATCGCATTGCCGGCATGCCATCCCGAGCGGTTGACGATCTCCTGCACGATCGCCGACAGGTCGACGGTCTGCTGTCCGGACCCGGCCTGACCCACTGTCGACCATGCGGGGGGTGACCAGGTCACCGAGTGGGTGGTGCGTGGACGCGAGGACACGTCCTTGCTGACGACGAAGTACTCCGCTGCGTCGTCAGCCGCGTCTCCCTGGATCAGGATCGACGCCGTCCCCGATGTGGCCACCCGCGTCTGGAACTGGATCCACGCCGACGTCACAGTCGCGCCGTTGGGCACCGGCAGACCGGTGAACCGCACGCCGACGGTCTGGTGGGTCGAGCCGTTGTTCGGGATGTTCAGCGTGCCCTCGAGCCAGGAGACATATCCACTCGGCTGCTCCTCGACGTCGTCGAACACTTTCGTGACCGGAATCGCGAACGGCAACGCCGCCCCGGCGGCAACAACGCTCACCGCGATGTCGTCTGACCCCCCGAGGGCAGAGTCGCTCGCGGTCGCGCGTACGACGTACGTGCCGACGGCGTTGAAGGTCGCGGTGGTTTGCGGCTGGCTCGGCGTACCGAACACGACGGTGCCGGGCCCGCTCACCTCGGCCCACGTCGTCGTGAGTGTGTTAGGCGGATTCGGTCGGCCATCATCGCGTTCCGCCGCGGTCAGCGTGATCGCTTCGTTGACATGTGTGGCCGTGTCGCGGCCAAGAGCGACGGTGGGCGCCAGGTTGGGCAGCGCGGGGAATGAGACAGACATCTCGTACATCTTTCCGTCGTTCTCGGTCGGAGCGTTGTTGTTGTCGATGCCGCGGTCGACGATGTAGAGGTCGTTGCGACTTGCGTCGTTCGTGGCGGGTGCCACGGCGATGCCGGCGGCCTTAACTTGCTTCGACGCGGAGATGTCGATGATGTTCGCCAGCTGCATCTGACGAGTGAACTCGTAGACGCGGCTCGACTTCTCATCGACCACGAGCAGGGTCCCGCGACTCGGGAAGTAGGCGGTCCCCTCGGGCAGTTCGGCGCCGTACACCCCCACGTCGAACTCGGCGATCGTGTCGTCGCCCGCTGGTGCGATGCCGTCGAACGTGCCGTTCGGACCCGGGCCGATCCGGTAGATGTCGTTGTCAGCCGCGTCGAGGAGGAACAGTTCTCCCGTCGGTGGGAAGTACGTCACCTCTTCCGGATCTGTGCTGTACGGATACGTGCTGAACCAGGTCCGCGAGTCGTCCGCCGTGCCGTAGCGCCCGTCAGCCCCGGGCGCGTCCTCGTAAACACGGAGCTGGTCGTCGTCGGCGATGAAGATATGGCCGGTGCTCGCGTTGTAAGCGAGTCCGTCAGGTTCGTCGGTGTAGGACGTGGTGACGCCGGTGTCTTGTACGACGCCGGCGCGGGTGACGTTCCACATGTTGACGTTGTTGAAGATGCCCATCTCGTCGACTTCCGAGTCCGAGACGAGGAGACGGTCGGCGGATGGCAGGTAGACGAGTCCGTCCGGGTCAGGCGAGGCAGGCGACCAGGCAGAAGTTGCGACCGTTCGCACCAGGCTCGCGGTCAGGACCGGAGTCACCGCTGCGGCATGGCGTTGTGGTTGCGCGCCGAGACCCAACGTCGTGAGTACGACGGCGACAGCGGTGAACGCGGCACTCCGCGTCGCGCTCATGCCGCCACCAAACCGAATGGCGTCACCAGGCTCGGCGCATTCGCCGCGCCGGCTAACAGAGGGAGCTTGAACAGCTCCTCGACGGTGCGGGTCACCGAGTAGTGGTCGAAGAAGCCGGAGACCGGTCCCGGCTTCGTGTACGGATCGAGGACGAAGAAGGGGACGTGACAAGACTCCTGTTTGCCGGCCAGGTCGAGGGAGACGTTCGTGCAGTCCTGACCTTGCGTTCCGCCGCTGCCCTCGTCGACCGTGATGAACATCGCCACGGTTCCCTCCTGATACGCGTTTGTCAGCTGCACCATTGACACGAACTTGGAAAGGAAGCGATCCAGCGCCGGCACGCCCGAGCCCGAGTCGTGACCGTTGTCGACGTTGTTGGGTGTGACGAAGGCGAAGCTCGGCAGTGTGCGGCGGTTCAGATTCCGTCACAACGGACCGGATTTCGCGGTGAGGTCGGCGACCGGAAGGTCATAGGTCGCACAGTCGGTCAGGTCGCTGTAGAACGGGGGCGGGTTGTGCCCAAGGCTGTAGAGCCCCTGGCTCGACGTGCTGCACGCCGAGGGCATGGACTCCTCGTAGGCCCTCCACGACAGCCCAGGCGCCTCCATCTGGTGGAAGAGGTTGTCGGTACTCGACCGGCACGCGGAAACGCTGCCGCAGCCGACGGGGCTTCCTGCTGGGTACTGCCCTGCGGTGATCGCGAGATAGTTCGCCGCACTCCAGTGCGTTGCACCGAACATTTGAGTTGCTCGTCCGCACTGCGGTACGAGAGTGTTGTTGATGTACGGCGCGGCGCTGCTGCCGACAACCTGGTTCATGCTCTCGTTCTCGAGCATGACGACTATGACGTGTCGAACAGGAGGTGCAGGTCCGAGATTGCCGCACAGCGTCAGGGGCGCGGCCGAAGCCGGTTGCAGCGGAAGCCCAACGACATTTCCTGTCGTGAGGACTGCAATGGCGGTCGCTAGCAACGCATGCCGGCTGCTCGACATGACGGACCCCCCGTCCGTGTCGTAAGGGGCGCACTGTGGCTCTCGTCGGGGCGGCCGTCAACCAGCAAAAAGCGGTGGGATGATCTCTGCCTACCGGTGGTCGCCTACGCGACACTCAGGGTGAACGCCGTATCAACATGGAGAGTCAATGGTCACGCATATGTCCCAGTTGTTCCTGCGCACGTTGCGGGACGACCCAGCCGATGCCGAAGTCGCGAGTCATCGGTTGTTGATGCGCGGCGGCTACATCCGACGCGTCGCGCCCGGCATCTACACGTGGCTGCCGCTCGGCATCGCTGTGTTGCGTCGCGTCGAAGCGATCGTGCGAGAAGAGATGGAAAGCATCGGGGCACAAGAGGTGCAGTTCCCTGCGCTGATTCCGCGCGAGATCTACGAGACGAGCGGACGCTGGGCCGACTACGGCGATTTGTTGTTCCGGCTGCAGGACCGCAAGAACACCGACTATCTGCTCGGCCCCACTCACGAAGAGCTGTTCACCCTGCTCGTGAAGGGTGAGTACGCGTCGTACCGCGACTACCCGCTCATCCTCTTCCAGATCCAGACCAAGTACCGGGACGAGGCGCGTCCCCGGGCGGGCCTGTTGCGCGGACGTGAGTTCATCATGAAGGACTCGTACTCCTTCGACCTCGACGACGAAGCCTTACAGCGTTCGTACGACGCGCACCGCGCGGCGTACATCCGCATTTTCGAACGGCTCGGCTTCGACTTTCGGATCGCGTTCGCGGTTTCCGGCGCCATGGGTGGTTCGGCAAGCGAGGAGTTCCTCGCGCCGGCCGAAAACGGCGAGGACACGTTCGTTCAGTGCACGAACTGCGACTACACGGCGAACACCGAGGCCGTCGAGATCGCGGTGCCGGATGCGGCCTCGTCATCGGATCATCCACCGATGCGCGTGCTCGACACTCCGGACACGCCGACAATCGAAACGCTGGTCGCCGTCGTACGCGAGCAAGGTCTCGACGTCGACGCATCCGCGACGCTGAAGAACGTCGTGTTGAAGACGCGAGCACCCGGCGGGGCTGACTGGGAGTTGCTCGTGGTCGGTGTTCCCGGTGATCGCGAGGTCGACGTACGACGGATCGCCGGTCAGCTCGAACCCGTGGAGGTCGTACAGGCAGACGGGGCGGATCTGGAGAAGGAACCGCGGCTCGTGCGGGGTTACATCGGTCCACAGACGCTGCGCGACATCGGTGTGCGCTACCTCGTCGACCCCTTGGTGGTCACGGGCAGCGCATGGATCACCGGCGCCAACGAGAACGGCAAGCACGCGGCGTACGTCGTGCGCGGGCGTGACTTCGACGTCGACGGTGAGATCGGCGCGGTGGAGATTCGCGACGGCGACCGCTGCGCACGCTGCGGTGGTGAACTTGTGATCGCTCGTGGTATCGAGATCGGCCACATCTTCCAACTCGGCCGCAAGTTCGCCGACGCCTTCGGTCTCGACGCGCTCGGCCCGGACGGCAAGCCGATCCGGATCACAATGGGTTCGTATGGCGTCGGCATCTCCCGCGCAGTTGCCGCAATTGCCGAGCAGCACAACGACGAGGCCGGGTTGATGTGGCCGAGCAGTATCGCGCCGTACGACGTGCACGTC
The DNA here is from genome assembly GCA_045807285.1 of Actinomycetes bacterium. Taxonomy (GTDB): domain Bacteria; phylum Actinomycetota; class Actinomycetes; order JAWWOW01; family JAWWOW01; genus JBJMHR01. The sequence continues at coordinate 4,049 of JBJMHR010000029.1, read as the reverse complement.
GTGCCGGTCGGTAAAGGCGACGAGCAGCTCGTGGCTGCCGAGAAGCTCGCGAGTGAGCTCGAGGCTGCTGGGCTCGTCGCCCTGCTCGATGACCGTGAGGCGTCGCCGGGGGAGAAGTTCGCCGACGCCGACCTGCTGGGCATGCCCACGATCGTCGTCGTCGGCAAGGCGCTCAAGGACGGCGAGGTCGAGGTGAAAGACCGGCGGTCAGGGGAGCGCAGGCGCGTCAAGGTCGATGCCGTCGTCAGCGAGCTGACGGCGTAACTTCCGGCTGCACCGGAGTCACGAGCCCGGGTAGCGGTGGGTTGCTCGCAAGTGCGCGAGCTCCGAGCCGCGCCCGCCACAACGCGTCGCGTACGGACGCATCCGCGAGCCAGCTCGTGGCGGTTCGCCGCAGCGCGGCGTCGTCGGTCAGGCCCAGAACACGGATGTAGGCCGCAGCACAGTTCTCTTCAACAGCGGTGGCCAGTTCCACGGCAGACCGCCGGTCGACCACCGGCCGCCTCGGTCGGTACGCCGGCAGCGCGGGCACCGCTATGCCGCCGAGGTCGGCGAGCAACCGCAGCACGTTGTCGCGGCGATTCTCATGTGCTGCCAACGCTGCGCTCGCGCTGTCCAGCTCGGCGCTGCTCAGGTGACCGCCGACGAGGCCGTAGCCGTAGACCGCCGCGTGCTCCGTAGCGAGTACCTGCTGCAGGGAGCGGGGTACGTCGGTCGTCGCGGTCCGCTGCTTCACCTCGCCTCGCGCAGAAGTGCTGCGTGTGCGGTCTCACTGGCGGCGAGACTCGCAAGCAGCGGTGCGAGCTCGCGCGGCGCCCGCGCACACGCGTCCACGCGGATCGTCGCAGCTGCGTTCTCCGCCGTGGCGAGCGCGACCCGAGGGCCACCGGGGCCGAGGGCGGCGGGTGCCGGAGTGCTGCTCGGGAGTGGTGCCTCCTTCGCGCCCGCGGTGAGCAGCGCCCCCCGATGGGCGAGGTGTTCGGCCCGAATCAGCATGATCGTCTGCGCGAGCGGCGTACGCCGACTGACCAGTCCTAGGGCCGCCTCGTACGAGGCCAGCAGCGTTTGCTCCAACGCGAGTGTCTCGTCGAGGAGGTTCTCGCTGGCCGTGGTGATGTGCGGGCGGTGACGTGTGCAACCCGATGTGAAGCAGGGCAAAGCGGCTAGCGACGCCGCTCCGAGGAGTGCGCCGCGCCGGGTCAACCGCGCCTCGGAAGGCAGCACCGCGGCAGCATGACACGTGCCGGGATTCCCCCACGTTGGGCACCGGCGCTCGGTGTCCGGCGTTACTCTGAGAAGGCGCCCGTGTACGGGTGGGCGAGGACAAGAACACAAGCGAGGAGGCACGCATGGCTGGCCCCTCGACTCGTTCCAGGTCCACCGAGCAGCTGATCGAAGCGGTCACGACGACGCTTGCGCCGGTCGCGCGCGCAGCGGGTTTCGACCTCGAAGCCGTCGAGGTCGTGCCGGCGGGGCGCCGTCGCGTGTTACGGCTGGTGGTCGACTGCGACGGCGGCGTCGACCTCGACGGCATCGCGCTGGCGAGCTCTGAGTTCAGCCGGTCGTTGGATGCGACGGACGTCATGGGTGAGCTGGCCTACGTCCTCGAGGTGACCTCGCCCGGCGTCGACCGACCGTTGTCGTTGCCGCGGCACTGGCGGCGCGCGGTCGGCCGCGTCGTCGAGGCGCCATTGCACGACGGTGGCACGGTGCGCGCCCGCGTGCTCGCTGCTGACGAGACGACGGTGACCTTCGACGTCGACGGGAGCCCGCGGGTCATCGACCTGCCCGACCTCGGTGATGGGCGGACACAACTCGAGTTCGAACGTTCGGGAGGAGGGGCCGCATGAACGTTGATATGACAGCGCTGCGCGCACTCGTCCGGGAGAAGGACATCTCCTTCGACCTCGTGGTCGAAGCGCTCGAAGCCGCAATGCTGACGGCGTACCACCGCACCGAGGGTGCCGAAGAGCATGCGCGCGTGCAGCTCGACCGGCGCACCGGTGAGGTCAGCGTCTTTGCGCAGGAGGTCGGACCGGAAGGCAACGTGCTCCGGGAGTACGACGACACGCCTGCGGGCTTTGGCCGCGTCGCCGCGACAACTGCGCGCCAGGTCATCTTGCAGCGGCTTCGCGACGCCGAGCACGAGATCACATACGGCGAGTACGCCGGTCGTGAAGGCGACATCGTCGCCGGCGTCGTACAACAAGCGGGTCCGCCGCGACAAGGCGAGGCGGCCCGCGGAGTGCGGGTCGACCTCGGCAAGGTCGAAGCGGTTCTGCCGCCGTCCGAGCAAGTGCCGGGGGAGATCTACGCACACGGGCTTCGGTTGAAGTGCTACGTCCTTGCCGTGCACAAAGGACTCCGCGGGCCGCAGATCACCTTGTCGCGCAGCCATCCCAACCTCGTGCGGAAGTTGTTCGCCCTCGAGGTCCCGGAGATCGCGGACGGCTCGGTCGAGATCGCCGCCATCGCGCGCGAGGCCGGCCACCGGACGAAGATCGCGGTGCGCTCCACAGTGCAAGGGCTCGGCGCGAAGGGCGCCTGCATCGGCCCGCTCGGGGGCCGCGTGCGCGCCGTCATGGCCGAGCTGCACGGCGAGAAGATCGACATCATCGACTGGTCCGACGACCCGGCGACGTTCGTCGGCAACGCCCTGTCCCCGGCACGGGTGAACAGCGTCACGGTCGTCGACGCCGAGGCACGCGCGGCCCGGGTGGTCGTGCCCGACTACCAGCTATCGCTGGCGATCGGCAAAGAGGGCCAAAACGCCCGGCTGGCGGCCCGGCTCACCGGCTGGCGGATCGACATCCGCTCCGACATGGCTACGCATGGTGACGACGAGGCCGGCCACGATAGCGGCCCCGCGGAGGTCACCGTGCCGGCGCAGGCCGCGACCTCACCCGCCGGCTGATTCCCGGGTAGACTCGCGGTGGCCGCCCTAGCGGGGGCTCGTGCACGCCCGCAACGCATGTGTGTGGGCTGCCGGGTCCGCGTGGATGCGGCTGACCTGCTCCGCGTCGTGGCGCTCGAGGGCCAGCTGGCTCCCGATCCTCGGCGGCGACTGCCCGGTCGAGGCGCACACCTGCACCTCGATCCCGGTTGCCTCGAGGCTGCACTTCGGCGGCGGGCGTTCGGGCGGGCCCTGCGCTCAGCAGAGCCGCTCGACACCGAGCCGTTGCAGCGCTACGTCGAGGAACGGGTGGCACGAGCACCACATCTGTCCAGCGAACCGGAAGCGGGTCGAAACGAATGAGCGCTCGATGAGCACCCAGCGATGATGCCCCCGCACTAACCGGTCCGGCAGCCCCATCTGGGGCCCCGGACCACCAAAGGAGAACTGTGGCAAAGGTCCGGGTCTACGAGCTCGCTAAGGAGCTCGGGGTCGAGAGCAAGGTCATCATGGCCAAGCTCGGCGACCTGGGTGAATTCGTCCGCTCCGCCTCCTCGACCGTCGAGCCCCCCGTCGTGCGCAAGCTGCGCGAGGCCTTTCCCGCGCCTGCACCGGGCGGCAATGGCGACGCGGCCCCCGGCGCGGCTCCTGCCAAGAAGACAGCGGCGAAGAAGACCGCCGCAAAGGCAGCCGCTGCGAGCACCGCGACGCCGGAAGCAGAGCCCCTGACTGCGGTCGCCGGTCCGGATGCGCCGGCTGCGCCTGAGGCAGCGCCGGCCGTTGAAGCGGCTCCGCCCGCAGTTGCGCCGGAGCGACCGGCCGCAGCGGCAGCGTCCGCTGCGCCGACCGCGCCTGCTGCGCCGGCCGCGCCCGAGGTTCCTCGCCCAACGCCGCCGCGTCCGGCCGGGCCCCGGCCCGCCGCCGGTCCGCGCCCCGGCAACAACCCGTTCACTTCAGGCGGGTCCTCCGGCATGTCGTCCATGCCGCGCCCGGTGCCGCGCCCTGGCACCCCCGGCGTACCTGGATTCGCCGCGCGCCCCGGCACGCCGCGGCCGGCACCCGGCATGTTCCCGGCCCGTCCGGGTGGTCCGCGTCCGGGCTCCGGTGGGGCTGGTCGCCCCGGCGGTCCCGGTGGTCGTCCCGGCGCACCCGGCGC
>JBJMHR010000028.1:0-71124 GCA_045807285.1 Actinomycetes bacterium | reverse complement strand
GTTCCGGCTGCCGAGCGCCATGGACAACCGGCCGCTGCGGTGGGAGGAGTTCCAGGACCGGATCGGGCAGACCGTCTACCTGTCCGCGACGCCGGGTCCCTACGAGCTCGGCCGCACCGGCGGCGAGTTCGTCGAGCAGGTCATCCGGCCGACCGGTCTCGTCGACCCACAAGTCGTGGTGAAGCCGACCAAGGGGCAGATCGACGACCTGATCCACGAGATCCAGGTGCGCGCCGAGCTCGACCAGCGGGTGCTCGTGACGACCCTCACCAAGAAGATGGCCGAGGACCTCACCGATTACCTGCTCGAGATGGGCATCCGGGTGCGCTATCTGCACAGCGAGGTCGACACGCTGCGTCGGGTCGAGCTGCTGCGCGAGTTGCGCAAGGGTGACTACGACGTGCTGGTCGGCATCAACCTGCTGCGCGAGGGTCTCGACCTTCCTGAGGTTTCACTGGTGTCGATCCTCGACGCCGACAAGGAAGGCTTCCTGCGGTCCGAGACGTCACTGATCCAGACCATCGGCCGCGCGGCCCGCAACGTCTCCGGCCAGGTGCACATGTACGCCGACCAGATGACACCGTCGATGACGCGCGCGATCGACGAGACCAACCGTCGCCGTGAGAAGCAGGTCGCGTTCAACACCGAGCACGGCATCGACCCGCAGCCGCTGCGCAAGCGCATCGCCGACATCCTCGACACCATCGCGCGCGAAGACGCCGACACCGGCCACCTGATCGGCGGCGGCGGGCGGCAGCAGAGCCGCGGCAAGACGCCGGTGCCCGGTTTGTCATCACGACGCGACATCGGCGCCCATGCGAAGGACCTCGCCGGCCTGCCCCGCGCGGAGCTCGCCGACCTCATCCAGCAGCTGACCGACCAGATGCATGCGGCGGCCGCAGAGCTGCAGTTCGAACTGGCCGCGCGGATGCGGGACGAGATTCGCGAACTCAAAAAAGAGCTCCGCGGCATGACCGAAGCCGGCATCGACTGAATCCATTCCTGGCGATAGGTGCCCTTTGTCCGTTGTGTGGGTGAACGCCGGGGCAGCCGTTCGGGCGAATGGCTGACGGCGCCGGGAAACGGCCGTAGGTTGCCGGATGACATCCGCTCGAGGCTGCGGTTAGGTGCGGCATCGAGTCGTTCTCTTTCAAGGGGGAAGTTGCATGAGTGGATCTCGGGTACGGCGCATCGGCGCCACTGCCTTTGCGGGGGTGACGGCCGGAGTCCTACTGGTGACAGCGGGAGCGGTGACCACCGCGATCTCGGCGTCCGCATCGAACACCACGTCGGCGGGCTGTTCGACCAGCCTCAAGTCCGCTCCCACCCGGATGGGGCACATCGGCGGCATCGCCCACGCGGCGCGCACGTCGGCGTCGAACTGCTCCGGCACGATCGGGCGAGACCCGGCACCGAACGCAGGATCGCCGCCCCTGATCTTCCACGGCGGCACGGTGATGGCCACCAAGTCGAGCGCTGACAAGAACGTCATCACGCCCATCTTCTGGACGCCGTCCGGCTTTCCCATGGACGCGACGTACAAGAGCGTGCTCAACAAGTACCTTGCCGACGCGGCAGCCGACAGCGAGAAGAGCACCAACGTGTTCTCGACGTTGATGGAGTACTCCGGCACCAACGGGTTCGTCAACTACAGCATGAAGCGCGGCGCGCCCATCGTCGACACCACCGCTTTCCCGGCGCACGGCTGCGTCGTCGATGCGGGTCCCGTCTACTCCGACAACTCCGGCTACACGACGTGTCTTGACGACGCTCAACTGCAAACCGAGATCAACAGCGTGGTGACCGCGCACAGCTTCAAGCGGGACCTCGGTCACATGTACGTGATCTTCCTGCCCAAGCACGTCGAGTCCTGCTTCAACGCCAGCACCACCACGAACTCGATCCAGGGCTGCACGATCAACCTGTCGCCGAGCGCGGGGTACTGCGCCTACCACGGCTTCTTCAACAGTGGTGGAAACACCGTCTACGCGAACATGCCGTTCCCGATCTACGCCTCGCCGGACGGGTTCACCTGCGGCAGCGACGCGGCCTTCCCGACCAACGAGTCACCGAACGGGAACACCGATGCGGACGTGGAGACCAGCCCGACCAGCCACGAGATCTCGGAAGCTATGACGGACTGGGACGTGAACACTGGCTGGTATGACAGCAGCGGCTACGAGAACGGCGACGAGTGCGCCTACACGTACGGCGCTACTGCTGGTGCTGCCGGCGCGCTGTACAACCAGACGATCAATGGGCACCACTACCTGACCCAAGAGGAGTTCAGCAACAACAACTTCAACCTGGGCCAGGGCGGCTGCCTGCAGACCTACATCCCGGCCGCGAAGCCAGCCATCACCAAGATGAGCTCGCACGCCGGTACGACAGCCGGTGGCGCGAAGGTCACCATCACCGGTACCACGCTCGCGGGCGCGGACTCGGTCAAGTTCGGCACCACATCGGCGACGTTCACGATCGTTGACCCGACGCACATCAAGGTCACGACCCCGGCGCACACCGCGGGCCTCGTTGACGTCACCGTGCACAACAGCCTCGGCACCAGCACCCTCACTGCCGCGGATCACTACACGTACTCCTGAGCTAGACATCGCAGCTGTTCGCCTAGTCGCGTGCCTTGTGCCGCCGCATCGGCAGGATCACTTCGCCGAGCCAGCTGAAGACGCCGATCAGCAGGCCACCGAGCAGCGCCGCGCCGAAGTTGTCGACGTCGAGGTGGCTCGACAGGCCGGCGGTGATGGCGAGCAGCACCGCATTGATGACGATCAGGAACAAACCCAGGGTGAGCACGATCAGCGGCAGCGTCAGCAAGCGCAGGATGGGGCCGATGATCGCGTTGATCACTGAGAAAATGGCTGCGATCCAGAGCAGCCAGCCGAACCCGCCATGGACGTCGATCCCCGGCACCAGCCACGCGACGAAGCCGACGATGACGGCGAGCAGGACGAGTCGAACCAGCAGTCGGCGCAGCACGCGTCCTATCGAAGCGGACCGGCACAACCCGATGATCACCCGGTCCGGATGATCCGGCCTGGGTCAGCTGCCGGAGAGTCGCTCGAGCACCGGCGCCAATGTGTCCATATCGCCGAGCATGACTGAGGAGATACCGAGCTCTTCACGTAGTTGCAAGAACTTCTCCACGAGACGGTCGATCGATCCGATGAACAGATGAGGCGAGTCGATGATCTCCGCTTCGGTGAGTTCGACGCCCGTTTGTGACCGAAGGTGGTCGATGACGCGCCGTGCCTCGGCACGAAGGTCGTCGGTGAGCGTCACGGGCCAGGTCGACGGATAGACGTTGAACTCCAGCGTCGGAAACCGTTCCGGTGCGGCCTGGCGCACCCAGTCGATCTTCTGCCGCGTCGCGCTGAGGGTCATCGACCGGGCATCGACGATCGGGCCCGGCTTGATGCGTGGCGCCAACCCCACCGTATTCGCCTCGCGGCCAGCCAGGCTCAGCGTGCGCCGGCCGCCCCCACCGATGAAGAACGGTGGATGTGGACGTTGGACTGGAGCCGGCTGGGCGGCGTACTCCGTGATCGTGTAGTACTCACCGGCGAAACTGAACGGGGTACCGGCGAACAGGCCTTTCAAGACAGTGATGGACTCGGCTAGTCGCGCCTGGCGCACTCGCGGCGGGTCGTACGCGAGGCCGATCGCGTCGTACTCGGATTTGTTCCAGCCGGCGCCGATCGCGATGTCCAGCCTGCCGCCGGACAGCACGTCGATGCTCGCGAGATCCTGGGCCACGACGGCGGGGTGGCGCAGGTCGTTGTTCATGACGAATGCCGACATCCGCAACGTGGACGTTGCGGCCGCCACGGTTGTCATCGCAACGATCGGCGACAGCTGCCCGATCAGATGGTCGGGCACAACGAGTGAGTTAAAGCCCATCTGCTCGGCGCGTCGCGCGCGGTCGGCCAACTCGAGACCGGTCACGATGTCGCTGACGTCCGCTGAGAATCGGAACGGTCGCATGTCAGTCACTCAAGCCGGGCAGCTGAGCGCTGCACCGGTCAGGGCGCGGGGATCCGCGGCCGCGGTCAGCGAACCGTCCTCAGCCACCAGCGCGAGCTGCGCGTGACCGAACGCGCTCGACATCGGAATCCGTTGTACGACGTGCCCCCGGGCCCGGAGCCCGTCATCCCACGATGCCGGTGAGGTGTCTTCCACATAGATGACCTGCCGCAGGTTGCCGTTCTTGTCTCGGGTCCAGGTGCCGAAGCCCGAGCCGCCTTCCTCGGCGATCTCCCACCGCGGCGCGTCAACAGCTTCGCTCGCGGAGGCACCGGCCTGCAACCGCGCCAACAGCTGCAGACAGATCTGCGGCTGCGCGTCACCACCCATGGTGCCGCCGACGGTCCGCGGCTCACCCGACCCAGATGTCACGAGGAACGGCGCCAGTGTGTGGATCGGCCGCTTCCGGGGCGCGAGCACACCGGGCAGGTCATCGTGCAACGCGAAACCGATGCCACGGTTGTGCAGGAACACGCCGATCTCCGGCACGGTCACGTTCGCCCCGAACCCCGACGCGTTGCTCTGCGACAGCGACACACACATCCCTTCGCTGTCCGCCGTACACAGATAAATGGTGTCGCCCGCGTGCGCAGGGCCGGCCGGCACGCTGGACCGCTCGGGGTCGACGAGAGCGGTACGCCGTGCAATTTCGTCCACCGACAGCAACCGGAACACGTCGGCACCGTCGTACAACAGCGCATTGCGGTCGTGGCCGGCAGCGCGCGCTGCTTCGATCAGCAAGTGCGGCCACAACGGGTCGTCGTCCGTTGGCGGCACCGGCAACCGTGCAGCCACCGCCGCCCCGAGGGCCGTGAGATACCCCTGGGTCGGCGCCGGCGTGACGTGCAGGAGACCGGACGGGATCTCGACCGACAGCGTCTCGGTCCACTCGGCGAGGTCACGCTCGAGATCGGGCGGTGCGAACCACCCTTGCCCGATACGCAGCAAACCGGCGCCGAAGTCGCCGCCGTACCAACCGTCGCGGCCCCGATCGACGATCGCGCGCAGCGAACGGGCGATGCCCGGGCGGCGGCGCAGGTCGCCGGCCTGCGGCGCGCCACCGACGAAGAAGTCTTCGCTGCCGACGACGTACTCCACCGACGGCAGGGACATCGCGAGCAGTGGTGCGACCGGGAAGCCCTCCTCGGCGTACGCCGTTGCCGCGGCAAGAACCTCACCGAGCGGCAACCGTCCGTAGCGGGAATGGAGTGCGAGCCAGCCGTCGACGCAGCCCGGCACGGTCACCGCGCGCACGTCATCGCGGAACGGGATCATGCGATGGCCCTCCGCGAACAACGTCGCGGGGTCGGCGCCGGAACCCGCGCGGCCGATCGACAGCAGCGCCGTCGGGACGTCCTTGCCGCGCCCCGGGTGCACCACCGCGATCAGGTCGCCGCCCATCCCGCACAGGTGCTGCGTCGTGACCGCGAGCACTGCGCTGGCCGCGACCGCGGCATCCGCAGCGTTGCCGCCCGCCTGCAGGGCGTCGATCCCGGCCTCGGTGGCAAGCCGGTCGACGGTCGCAACGACTCCGCGCTGGCGCATCGGCTCATCTTGCCGTGCGCGCTAACCATGGACGATGAGGACGACCGCGACGACGACGCCGAGCGAGACAACGACGTAGCGCAGCACGTCGGGATCGAGGCGACGCGCGAACCGCACGCTGATGGTCGCGCCGATGAAAGCGGCCACCGCGAGGATCAGCGCGTGCACCCAGTGCACCTGCCCGGAGCCCAGGAACACTGCGGCGCCGGCGAGGTTCACAACGAAACCGAGCGGGCCCTTCAAGGCGTTGATGCGCTGCAAGTTGTCGGCCAGCAGCAGACCGAGCAACGCCAGCAACGCGACCCCGAGGCCGGCGCCGAAATAGCTGCCGTAGATGCCCCCGATGAGGACGACCAGGTAGACGTCGGCAGTGATGCGCTCGTGCCGGCCGCGGTGTCGGCTCAGCAGCTTTGCGAGGAACGGTTGCGCGGCCAGCAGCGCGCAGGCCAACAAGACCAGGTACGGCACGATCGCCCGGAACGCGTGCGCCGGCGTGTTCAACAGAAGCAACGCGCCCGCGACGCCGCCGATCAACGCGGGCACGGCCAGCCGCACCACACGTGACCGTTGGCCGACGAGCTCGGGCCGGTATGCGAACGTGCCGCCCGCCCAGCCCCACACAAGCGCCACCGTCGATGTGATGTTCGCCGACAGCGCGCTCTGCCCGGTGGCGAGCAAGGCTGGGAACGAGATGAGCGTTCCGCCGCCGGCGATCGCGTTCACCGCGCCTGCCAACAGGCCCGCGCCGGCGACCAACAGGTCGCCGTTCACACCGGTGACGCTCATGTCCTCACGTTCCTGACGCGGGCGGGAACCAGGCACGGTACCGACCGTTCGCAACTGACAGCCGCACCTCTCGCCAGCTGTTGAAGTACGCCGGCAACCGACGCGACGTCGTGATCAGTACGACGGACGGGTATTGCGACCGCGCGTCCCGCACTGCGCTCACAAGGTCCGGCACCGGCCCACCTGCCTGGCACCGCGCCCAGTAACTGACCCCACCGATGTCAACCGTTCCGATGAGCATGCAGCGCCCGCGCAAGCCGTCGGTTTTCAGCTCATGCGCCATCGTCTGCGGATAACCACGGCCGACCCGGTCATGTCGCACCAGCCGGCTCGCAGTCGTGACCTGCGTCGTGACCACTCCCGCGACGAAGACAAGAGCGATGAGGACAGCCACCGACCGCAGGCGCCGAGGCGTGCCCTCGACGAACCACACGACGCCCGCTGCGACCGGCAGGGCGAGCAGCGCGAACACGGGCAGCAGAAAGCGCACCGCGCCGTACCCGAGCAAGAAAACATAAAAGACGGCGAGCGCGCCGCCAGCGGCAGTGGCCACGCTGATCGCGCGCCCTGCGGTCGGCTCGGTTGCCGTCAACCGGCCGACAACGGCGACGACGATGAGGACAACGACGAAGAGCACCGCCGTTCCGCGAACGGGTCCGGCGGCTTTTGCGGCGGCGGGAAACCCGTAGTACGGCCCGTCCACGAGTCGCAAGTAGATGCCGGCCGTGCGCCAGCCGAGGTGAAAGCCGCCGACGGCATCGGATGCGTTCGCCAGCCGGTAGCGATGGACCGGGTTGCCGAATCGGACGAATGCCTCGATCACCCATGGCAGCCAACCGAGCACGAGCGCACCAAGAACGCCGGCGACGAGTGCACGTCGCCGCCGAAGATCCGCGCGCAGCAAGCAATACAGACACAGCGCAACGCCGACGAAAACTCCATCCGACGGACGCAGGAACGTCAGGCAGAACCCGCTGACGACGAGGCCGACCATCGCATGTCGGCTCGGATCAATTTCCGCGCACGCGCGAACGAACCAACCGACGAAGGCGACCGCGGCGAGTGCGACGTACATGTTGGGTTGCACGTCGTTGCCGAAGTAGATCGTGACCCAGCACGTCGCGAACAACAGCGCGGCCAAAGCGACGACCGCGGTGCGTAACACGCGCAGCCACGGCCAGAATGCGACGACGAGACCTAGTGCGCTCACGAGGTCGGTGTAGAGGCGAATCGCCACGATGTTCGGCCGGAACAGTGCTACTGGCGCAATGACGACCGGCGTGCCGAGCGCCCGCCAGGCATGCCAGTTCAGCGGCGGCGAACCCGGTGTGACTTGGCTGAGGTAGACGCTCTCGTCGTAGCTGATGCCCCAGTGCAACCGCACGACGATGAGCTCGAGCAGGAGGTAGACGACCGCGACCGCCCCCAGTGCGATCGCGGGACCGTTGGTACGACGGTCACTGCCCGCGGATATCGACATCCGGCGAGATCCACGCGTGGATGCGGGGGTCGGGAATGCCGGGCAACGTCACCTTGTGCCAGCTGTCGAAGTACGCCGGGAGATGGTGAGCACGCGTGACGATGACGACGCTCTTGCCCGCCGCGATCTCCGGCGTGACGAGTTTGACCAGCGGCTGCCCGAGCGAGCCCGGCAGGAACGACTCGGGACCGGCTTGGCATCGGGCCCAGTACGCCGTCGGCGTGGGGTCCACCGACCCGAACACGATGCACGGTTGACGCACACCTTTGGCGCGGATCGCCCCGCCGACCTTCCAGAAACTGGCCCGCACCGGTCGGTCTTTGACGAGCAGGTTGTTCGCTGTGTGCAGCTGCAGTGCGAGGTCGGCGCTCACCAACGCGAAGACGAGCGCACCGGCGACGAGCGCGAGCGAGCGCTGCGGGCGGCGTACCAGCCACACGAGTGCGACGGCGGCCGGGATCGTCAGTAGCGCGATGATCGGCAGCAGGAAGCGGATCGCGCCGTACCCGAGCAGAAAGACGTAGAAGAGGCTGAGCATCGCGGCATCGGCGACCACCATCGCCATGGGCGGCAAGAAGCCGCGTCGATGCGCAACGAACAGGCCCAGCGCGACCAACGCGGCCACGGTCGCGGCAACCGCGAGCCAGATGGGGGAAAGCGGGCCCAAAGACTTGAAGTTCGCACCGGTGTATCCGTAGAAGGGCCCGTTGAGCATGCGGAGGTAGATGTCGATGGTGTGCACGTTCAGGTGCAGGCCGCCGACGGCGTCGTGCGTGTTGCTGAGGTGGTAGCGATGGACTGGGCCGCCGAACCTTGTGTAGGCCTCAACGATCCACGGCAGCCATCCGCCCACGACACCCGCGATGAGCGGAACCAAGAGGATCGGACGCCGAAGCGGCCGGACGACGAGACAGGCCAATCCGAGCGGTGCAGCGACCAGCAGGCCATCGGACGGCCGGACCAAGGCGACGACGAACACAACGAACGCGAGCGCAGCGAGCAACCACACGCTCGACCGGTTCGTCGTCGCGCGCACGAACAAGCCGACGGCAGCGACCGCTCCGAAGGCGACGTACAGGTTCGGTTGCACGTCGTTGCCGTAGTACACGGCGACCCAGCACGTGGAGAACAGCAGGGCGGCTAGCGGTACGGCGTAGCTCCGCAGCACCTTCAGCCACGGCCAGAACGCGAGCACCAGACAGACCGACGTGAGCACGCAGGCGTACAACCGCACCGCGGCAAGCCCGGGTGAGAACACAGCGATCGGCGAGAACAGCACCGGCATGCCCCAGGCCCGCCAGGCGTTCCAGTCGAAGTTCGGGACCGAGGGGTTGACCTGGCTGAGGTACGTCGTCTCGTCGTGGCTCAGCCCGAAGTGCACGCCGACGAAGACCGCGGTGAGCAGGAAGTAACCGACGCCGACCGCGACCAGTGCGAGCGCGATACGACGGTCCGGAACCGAGCGCCGGGCGCCGAACACCCTCGCTCGCTCGTGGCGAGGTGCTGCATGCGCGTTCACGCCTGCGGGCGCCGGGCCACAGCGAGAATGGACTGTCCGAACCGTGGTTCCTTGCGCTGCTCGCGCCGCCGGATGCGGGGGATCACCGTTCCGTCCCAGACGCGCAGGACCGGACCGCTCCCCGGTTGCAGGCGGAGCAGCCGCATGCCGACGATCCACGCGACGAGGCCGGGACCGTTGACGTGGCGCAGCACCTCGACGCGTAGGCCCGCGCTCTCCAGCGCAGCGCGCATGGTTGCTTTGCGGTACCGGCGCTGATGGCCGATGGCCCGGTCGAACTTGCTCATGCCGATCGGGAACGCGGGCACGATCAGCACGACAGCGCCGCCCGGCCGCACGAGCCGGGCGAAGCTGCGCAGTCCTTCGACGTGGTCGGGGATGTGCTCGAGAACGTTAAGCGCGACCGCCGCGTCGTAGTCAGCGTCGATGTCGAGCGGGATCGCCAACTCTCGTACGTCGACCCGCTCGTCCGAGGCGAACCGCGTTTGCAGGCCCGCCAAACGCACAGGATCAGCCTCTGAGGCTGTGATGCGTACGCCGGCGTCGGCGTACGCGACCGCGTAGTCACCCGTACCGGAGCCGATCTCGATCGCGCGCGCACCGAGGTAGGGCTGGGTCAGCGCGACCAGCCACGCGCGGTAGTTGACGGCTTCGGAGAGATCCTCGAGGACTTCGGTCTGGAGGGTGGTGTCGCCCTGAACCTTCATCGCGCTATGCGCGCGACCAGCCGGAGCCGGAGCAGAACCCAGAGCGCCTCGACGCCGTCCCGCCAGGTCAGCTTCTTGCCCTCCTCGCGGCTGCGCGCGCGGTAGCTGATCGGCACCTCGTAGGGCCGGATGCCGCGGGTCAGCAGCTTCGCGGTGATCTCCGGCTCCATGCCGAAACCGCTCTGCTTGATGTCGAGCTCGCGGAGGAGCCGAACCGGCAGCATCTTGTAGCAGGTCTCGAGGTCGCTGATCCAGCTGTTGTAAAGGATGTTCGCGGCGTGCGTGACGAGCTTGTTCCCCATGACGTACCAGAATGAGTACGCCGTGTGGCTGCCGAAGCTGCGCGTACCGAACACGACCTGGGCCTCACCGTGCAAGATCGGCTCGACCAGACGCGGTAAGTCCTCGGGTGCGTATTCGAGGTCCGCGTCGTACATCACGCAGTAGTCGCCGCTGGCGGAGTCGATCGCGGTGCGGATGGCCGCGCCTTTGCCCCGGTTGACCGGGTGCCGGATCACCCGCAGCCGCGGGTCAGAGAAGCTGCCCAGGATGTCGGGTGTGGCATCAGCGCTGCCGTCGTCGACGCAGACGACTTCGAGCTCACACGGGAAGTGCACGTCGAGGAGCCGCTTGAGCGCCTCGTGGAGCGTGGCCTGCTCGTTGTACACCGGCATCAAGATCGACAACTTGGACAGGCGTTGGCTCATTCACATCACCGAAACGTGTGGGGGAGGCGGGCGAACCGCATGTTACCGGGGCGATACCCGTCCGGCATCGCAGGCAACCGGCGTGCCGCGGCGGGGGTCACCAACCGCGCTCGCGCCACTCCGCAACGTGCGGGCGCTCGGCCCCGATCGTCGAGTCCTTGCCGTGGCCCGGGTAGATCCACGTCGCGTCCGGCAGCGGACCGAAGACCTTCGCCTCGAGACCGTCCATGAGTGTCGTGAAGTTGTCCGGATTGTTGAAGGTGTTGCCCGGTCCACCGGGGAAAAGGCAGTCGCCTGTGAACAGATGCGGCTTGTCACCGAGCGCACCGTCGGCGTCGTACAGCAACGCGATCGAGCCCGGGGTGTGTCCTACGAGGTGAATGGCGCGAAGCTCAGCCTTTCCGACTCGGACCGTGTCGCCGTCGTTCACCAACTCCGCGGGCTGCACGGGCAGCGGGTCCGCATCGGCGGGGTGCGCGGCCGTGGTGGCACCGGTCGCGCCGACGACTGCTTCCAGCGCCTGCCAGTGATCCGGATGCTGATGCGTGGTCACGATGCGCGCGAGTTGCCGGTCGCCCAGCGTCTGCAGCAGGCGATCCGCCTCGTTCGCGGCGTCGATAAGCAAGACCTCACCGGTGTCGCGGCACTGCAGGAAATAGCAGTTGTTGTCGAAGTCGCCGACCGCGATCTTGGTGATCGTCAGACCTGGCAGTTCGCGGACGTCGACGGGGCCGCCGACCTTGACATCGCCTGTGTAGGTATCAGCCACGCTCCGAGCCTATTCCGGAAGGTCTTGTCGGTGCCGCCGGTTAGCATCGGAAGCCGGCTTCCCCGCCCCGGCTCGATGATGTGTTGTGGAAGATCATTTGTCTGATCGACTGATCGTTCGTGGCGCGCGCGAGCACAACCTGCGCGACGTCAGCCTCGACCTGCCGCGGGACGCCCTGGTCGTTTTCACCGGTCTGTCCGGCTCCGGCAAGTCCAGCCTCGCCTTCGACACGATCTTCGCCGAGGGCCAGCGGCGCTACGTCGAGTCGTTGTCGGCGTACGCCCGGCAGTTCCTCGGCCAGATGGACAAACCCGACGTCGACTTCATCGAGGGGCTGTCCCCGGCCGTCTCGATCGACCAGAAGTCGACCAGCCGCAACCCCCGCTCCACAGTCGGCACGATCACCGAGGTCTACGACTACCTGCGGCTGCTGTTCGCCCGGGTCGGCCACCCGCACTGCCCGATCTGTGGCGAGCCGATAGCCCGGCAGACCCCACAGCAGATCGTCGACCGCGTCATGGAGCTGCCCGAGGGCACCCGCTTCCAGGTGCTCGCTCCGGTGGTGCGCGGCCGCAAGGGGGAGTACGGCGAGCTGTTCCGAGAGCTGTCGTCGAAGGGATACTCCCGTGCCCGCGTCGACGGGGTCGTCGTCCAGCTGGCCGAGCCGCCGACGCTGAAGCGCTACGAGAAGCACGACATCGAGGTCATCGTTGACCGGCTGACCGTCAAGGACTCGTCGAAGCGTCGGCTCACCGACTCGGTCGAGACAACGCTCGGTCTGACCGGCGGCATCGTGGTGCTCGACTTCGTCGACCTGCCCGAGGACGACCCGGGTCGCGAGCGCAAGTACTCCGAACGGCTCGCCTGCCCCAACGACCACCAGCTGTCGATCGAGGAGCTCGAGCCGCGGTCGTTCTCGTTCAACTCGCCGTACGGCGCCTGCCCGACGTGCACCGGCCTCGGCACCCGGATGGAGGTCGACCCTGAGCTCGTCGTGCCGGATCCGGAGCGCTCGCTGGACGAGGGCGCGCTCGCCCCATGGGCCAGCGGGAGTACGACGGACTACTTCGCGCGGTTGATCGACGCGGTTGCAGACGAGGTCGGCTTCCGCACCAACGTGCCGTGGCGCAAGCTCTCCACCAAGGCGCAGAAGGCGTTGCTGCACGGTCTCGACCACGAAGTCCACGTCCGCTATCGCAACCGCTATGGCCGTCAGCGGTCCTACTACACGCGCTTCGAGGGAGCCATCCCGTACGTCGAACGGCGGCATTCCGAAGCAGAGTCGGACGTCGGCCGCGAACGCTTCGAAGGTTTCATGCGGCAGGTGCCGTGTCCGGACTGCGGGGGCGCACGGCTCAAGCCCGAGGCGCTCGCGGTCACCCTCGGCGGCAAGTCGATCGCTGACGTCGCGTCGTTGTGCATCGCCGACGCCGCGAAGTTCCTCAACGAGCTGACGCTGACCGCGCGCGAGGAGACCATCGCGGGCCGCGTCATCAAAGAGATCAACGCGCGGTTGCAGTTCCTGCTCGACGTCGGCCTCGACTATCTCTCGCTGGACCGCGCGTCCGCGACGCTCGCCGGCGGTGAGGCGCAACGCATCCGGCTCGCGACACAGATCGGGTCCGGACTCGTCGGCGTTCTCTACGTCCTCGACGAGCCGTCCATCGGCTTGCACCAACGCGACAACCGCCGGTTGATCGAAACATTGGAACGCCTGCGCGACCTCGGCAACATGCTGATCGTTGTCGAGCACGACGAGGACACCATCAAGCACGCCGACTGGGTGGTCGACATCGGCCCGGGCGCCGGCGAGCACGGCGGCGGCATCGTCGTCTCGGGTCCGGTCGAGGACCTGCTCGCGAGCAAGCAGTCGATCACCGGTGCGTACCTGTCCGGTCGTCGGTCGATCGCCGTGCCCGACATCCGCCGCCACCCGACGCGTGGCCGCGACCTCGTGGTCCAAGGTGCGCGCGAGCACAACCTGCGCAACATCGACGTGTCGTTCCCGCTTGGCTGCTTCGTTGCCGTGACCGGCGTCTCGGGGTCCGGCAAGTCGACGCTCGTCAACGACATCCTTCACGCGGTGCTGGCACGCGACCTCAACGGTGCGCGCACCGTTCCTGGCCGGCACACGCGCGTTCGCGGGCTCGACCTCGTCGACAAGGTCGTCGGGGTTGACCAGTCGCCGATCGGCCGCACACCGCGCAGCAACCCCGCGACGTACACCGGCGTCTTCGACGTGATCCGCGAGCTGTTCGCGCAGACGACCGAGGCGAAGATCCGCGGCTACCAGAAGGGCCGGTTCTCCTTCAACGTCAAGGGCGGCCGGTGCGAGGCGTGCGCCGGTGACGGCACGATCAAGATCGAGATGAACTTCCTCCCGGACGTCTACGTCCCGTGCGAGGTGTGCCACGGGGCGCGCTACAACCGCGAGACGCTCGAGGTGCACTACAAGGGCAAGACCATCTCCGAGGTCCTCGACATGTCGATCGAGGAGGCGTTGCATTTCTTCGAGGCGGTGCCGCGCATCCACCGGCATTTGAAGACACTCGACGACGTGGGCCTCGGTTACGTCCGGCTTGGTCAACCGGCGCCGACGCTGTCCGGTGGCGAGGCGCAGCGGGTGAAGTTGTCGAGCGAGCTGCAGAAGCGCTCGACCGGCCGGACTGTCTACATCCTCGATGAGCCGACCACCGGCCTGCACTTCGAGGACATCCGCAAGCTGCTCGGCGTACTCACCCGTCTTGTCGAGGCGGGCAACACGGTCATCGTCATCGAGCACAACCTCGACGTGATCAAGACGGCCGACTGGATCATCGACCTCGGTCCGGAAGGCGGCACCGGCGGCGGGACCGTCATCGCGGAGGGTCCGCCCGAGCATGTCGCGACCGTCGACGGCAGCCACACCGGCCTGTTCCTGCGCGAGATCCTGCGCCCACGTACGACGAAACGTGCTGCGACGCGGACGCGCAAGAAGGTGTCGGCCGCAGCGAAGGCGACCACCGCCTCGACCCGCCGCGCCCGTTCCTCCCGGTGATCTAGGGATTGCGGCCCAGTGCGGCGGCTCCGGAGGGCCATAACCCCTAGATCGCGACGGGAAATCGATCGCCGAGGGTGCGTGACAAGCCCCTTAGGCTCGAAGCGTGGCTGAACGGATCCGGGGGGCACAGGCGTTCCGGCCGGCTACCGGGTCGGTGCCCGACTCGCCCGGTGTGTACCGCTTCCGCGACGCCAAAGGCCGCGTCATCTACGTCGGAAAGGCGAAGTCGCTGCGCTCGCGGCTGAACTCCTACTTCGCGAACACGGCCGACTTGCACCCGCGCACGCGCACGATGGTCGAGAGCGCCGCCGATGTCGACTGGACCGTCGTCGCCACCGAGGTCGAGGCGCTACAGCTCGAGTACAACTGGATCAAGGAGTTCGACCCGCGGTTCAACGTGCGTTACCGCGACGACAAGAGCTACCCGAGCCTTGCCGTCACGCTGAACGAGGAGTACCCCCGCCTCCTGGTCATGCGCGGCCCGAAGAAGAAGGGCGTTCGCTACTTCGGGCCGTACGCGCACGCGTGGGCGATCCGCGAGACGCTCGACTTGCTGCTGCGCGTCTTCCCGAGCCGCACGTGCAGCGCGGGCGTCTTCAAGCGTGCGGGCCAGATCGGCCGACCCTGCCTGCTCGGCTATATCGGCAAGTGCTCCGCACCCTGCGTCGGCCGCGTCTCCGCTGAGGAGCACCGCCAGATCGTCGAGGACTTCTGCGACTTCATGAGCGGCCAGACCAGCCGCTACCTGAAACGGCTGACCGCCGAGATGAAGGCCGCCTCCGACGCCGAGGAGTACGAGCGCGCCGCGCGCTTGCGCGACGACATCAAAGCGCTCGAGCGCGCCATCGAGAAGCAGGCCGTCGTCCTCTCCGACGGCACCGACGCCGACGTCATCGCCGTGGCCGAAGACGACCTCGAGGCCGCCATCCAGGTGTTCTACGTGCGTGGTGGGCGTGTCCGCGGCCAGCGCGGTTGGGTGGTGGACAAGGTTGAAGAAGTCAGCACAGGCGACCTCGTCGGCGAGTTCATGACGCAGGTGTACGGCGAGGACGATGCGAACGTCCCGCGCGAGGTGCTGGCCCCTGAGCTACCGGACGATGCCGATGCCATCGAGACATGGCTCGAGGAGGTGCGCGGGAAACGGGTGACCTTGCGTGTTCCGCGCCGCGGCGACAAGCGCGCGCTGCTCGACACCGTCAAGCGCAACGCAACGCAAGCGCTCGGTCAGCACAAGCTGCGCCGGGCGAGCGACCTGACCGCGCGCAGCCGAGCCTTGCAAGAGATCCAGGACAAGCTCGCCCTCGACGAGGCACCACTGCGGATCGAGTGCTTCGACGTCTCCAACCTGCAGGGCACGAGCGTGGTCGCATCGATGGTCGTCTTCGAGGACGGTCTCGCGCGCAAGAGCGAATACCGTCGGTTCGCGATCCGCGGCGTACAAGGACAAGACGACGTCGCGGCGATCCATGAGGTCATCACCCGGCGGTTCCGTCGCTACATCGAAGAGCGCGACACGCTCGACGAGACCGGCGCTGCGCCCATCGACCCCGAGACCGGGAAGGCCCGCAAGTTCGCCTACCCACCCAACCTCGTCGTTGTCGACGGCGGCGCGCCGCAGGTTGCTGCGGCCTCGTCAGCGCTGGCCGAGCTCGGCGTCACCGAGGTGGCCCTGTGCGGCCTCGCGAAACGGCTCGAAGAGGTCTGGCTGCCCGGCGAGGACCAGCCCGTGATCTTGCCGCGCACCAGCGAAGGTCTCTACCTGCTGCAACGCGTACGCGACGAAGCGCACCGGTTCGCGATCGCCTACCACCGGCAGAAGCGGTCCCGTGCGATGACGGCGAGTGCGCTCGACAAAGTCCCCGGCCTCGGTGACGTACGCCGGCGCGCCCTGCTCCGCGAGTTCGGTTCGGTACGCCGTCTTCGCTCGGCCACTGCCGCTGAGGTCGCCGAGGTCCCCGGCATCGGACCACGCACCGCAGAGGCCATCGTCGCGGCGCTCGCCGAGTCGCCGGAGCACGAGGTCGCCGAGGTCGCGCCGTGACCACGCCATGATCTCGCCCGCCGTGCACACCGAGCCCGACGTTCGCCCACTGCAGATCGCAGTCATCACCGGCTTGTCCGGGGCTGGTCGCAGCACGGCAGCGAAATGCCTGGAGGACCTTGGTTGGTTCGTCGTCGACAACCTGCCGCCGGGGCTGATCGCGCCCATGGTCGACCTCGGTCGTCGCACGCAAGGTGCTGTCTCGCGCATCGCCTGCGTCGTCGACGTCCGCTCGCGCGCATTCACGTCGGACCTGCGTACGGCGATCGCCGAGCTCGACCGCAAGGGCTGCCACCCGCGGATCGTCTTCCTGGAGGCGACCGACGACGTTCTCGTACGCCGGTTCGACGGCGTACGGCGGCCACACCCACTGCAAGGTGACGGCCGGCTCGTGGACGGCATCACGACGGAGCGCGAGCTGTTGCGTGAACTGCGAGGTGACGCAGACATCGTCATTGACACGTCCGTGCTCAACGTGCATGAGCTGCGCGCGAAAGTTGCGGCGTCTTTCGGCGACACCGAGGCCGCCGCGCTCCAGTTCACGATCGTGTCTTTCGGCTACAAGTACGGGTTGCCCGTCGACGCCGACCTGGTCGCGGACTGCCGGTTCCTGCCCAACCCACATTGGGTGCCGGAGCTTCGCGAGCACAGCGGACTCGAAGACACCGTGCGGGCCTATGTTCTCGAGCAGCCGGCGGCAACTGATTTCCTCGATCGGTACGACGAACTGCTGCGCGTTGTCAGCACCGGCTATCGCACCGAAGGCAAGCGGTACGTGACGCTCGCGGTTGGTTGCACCGGGGGGAAGCACCGCAGCGTTGTGATGGCCGAAGAGCTTGCGAAACGTCTCCGGGCGGCTGACCCGACGGGTGTCGAAGTGACGGTCGTCCATCGCGACTTGGGCAGAGAGTGAGCGCGTCCCCGCGTGTGGTCGCCTTGGGCGGCGGCCACGGGCTGGCCGCATCGCTGCGGGCGTTGCGTTTGGTGACCGGCCAGCTCACCGCGATCGTCACGGTCGCAGACGACGGTGGCTCCTCGGGACGGTTGCGTGACGAGATCGGTGCACTGCCGCCCGGTGACCTGCGGATGGCGCTCACGTCGCTCGCCGGCGCGGACCCTCATTCGCAGACATGGGCGAAGCTCCTTCAGCACCGGTTCCGCAGCACGGGACCGCTCGACGGTCACGCCGTCGGCAACGTCGTGCTCGCCGGTCTCGAGCAACTTGTCGGCGACCCGGTGACGGCGCTGCGACTCGTGGGCGAGCTCGTGTCGAGTGCGGGGTGCGTGCTGCCGATGTCGGTCGAGCCTCTCGACATCGTCGCGGACGTCGTCGGCCTGGACGCCGCCGACCCGGGCGCCGTTGTCGAGGTGCAGGGTCAGGTCGCCGTTGCGACCACGCCCGGTCGTGTCATCGGCGTACGCCTCGTTCCACAGCAACCCGCCGCGTGTCCGGACGCGCTCACCGCTGTGAAGCAGGCCGACTGGGTCGTCTTCGGACCTGGCTCGTGGTTCACGAGCGTCCTGCCACACCTGCTGGTTCCGGACCTCGCCGCGTCACTGCTCGACACGGCCGGTCGGCGGCTCGTCGTACTCAACCTCGTTCCGCAACCCGGCGAGACGAGCGGGTTCTCGCCGGAGACGCACCTCGAAGTGCTGGCCGCACATGCACCGGACCTGCGTCTCGACGTTGTGCTCGCCGACTCGTCGGCCGTGACCGATGTCGACCCGCTGCGGCTGACGGCGGAAGCTCTCGGTGCCGAGCTAGTCATCGCGCCCGTGAGCGCCGAAGGCCCCGCGCCCGTGCACCATCCGCAGCGGCTCGCTGCGGCGTACCGCACCATCATGTGCTCCGACAGTCAGCAAGCCCCAGGGAGTGAGTAGTGGCGATGACAGCGGCCGTCAAAGACGAGCTGGCACGGCTCGAAGTCACCAAGCCGTGCTGTCGCAAGGCAGAGGTCACGGTGTTGCTCCGCCTTGCCGGCGGCCTGCACATTGTCGCCGGCCGGCTCGTTATCGAGGCCGAGCTCGACGCCGGCGCAACCGCACGCCGACTCCGTAAGGACATCCACGAGGTGTTCGGACATACGTCGGATTTGTCCGTGCTCGCGCCGGGCGGGTTGCGCAAGGGCAACCGGTACGTCGTCCGGGTCGTCAAGGACGGTGAGGCACTGGCCCGCCAGACCGGACTCGTCGACGGGCGTGGCCGTCCGGTGCGTGGTTTGCCACCGCAGGTCGTCTCTGCGTCGATCTGCGATGCGGAAGCAACCTGGCGGGGCGCCTTCCTCGCGCACGGCTCGCTGACCGAGCCGGGCCGGTCGTCGTCGCTCGAGATCAGCTGCCCCGGGCCGGAAGCGGCGTTGGCGTTGGTCGTCGCGGCACGCCGGCTCGGCATCTCCGCCAAGGCGCGGGAGGTCCGCAGTGTCGACCGGGTCGTCGTGCGTGACGGTGACGCGATCAGCACCCTGCTCACCCGGCTCGGCGCGCACGACAGTGTGCTCGCGTGGGAGGAGCGGCGGATGCGCCGCGAGGTCCGCGCCACCGCGAACCGGTTGGCGAACTTCGACGACGCGAACCTCCGCCGTTCGGCTCGGGCAGCCGTTGCCGCGGGAGCACGTGTGTCCCGCGCCCTCGAGATCCTCGGCGAGGACGCTCCCGACCACCTGCTCGAAGCGGGCCGGCTGCGGTTAGAGCACTCGCAGGCGTCCCTCGAGGAGCTCGGCTCGCTTGCCGATCCGCCGATGACGAAGGACGCCGTCGCGGGTCGGATCCGCCGATTGCTCGCCATGGCGGACAAACGCGCCGAGGATCTCGGCATTGCCGGCACCGAAGCCAGCCTGACGCCGGAGATGCTGGCGCCCTAGCCACGTCACCGCTCGGTAAAGTCATTCGTATGGCGACCAAAATCGGGATCAACGGATTCGGGCGGATCGGCCGCAACTTCTACCGCGCTGTTGCGGCGAACCGCGCGAACGAGCTGGAGATCGTGGCGGTCAACGACCTGACCGACACGAAGACGCTCGCACACTTGCTGAAGTACGACACCGTGCTCGGCACCTTCGGCCAGGACGTCAGCCACGGCGACGGGTCGATCACGATCGGCGGCCGCGAGGTCAAGGTTCTCTCGCAGCGCGACCCCGGCCAGTTGCCATGGGCCGACCTCGGCGTCGACGTGGTGATCGAGTCGACCGGCCACTTCACCAACGCCGCTGACGCGCGCAAGCACATCGACGGCGGCGGCGCCAAGAAGGTCGTCATCTCCGCGCCGGCCAACGGCGAGGACGCGACGTTCGTCATGGGCGTCAACGAGGCTGATTACGACCCGGCCACGCACCACGTGATCAGCAACGCGTCATGTACGACCAACTGCGTTGCCCCGCTCGCCAAGGTGCTCAACGACTCGTTCGGGATCGTCAAGGGCTTCATGACGACGATCCACGCCTACACCAACGATCAGGTCATCCTCGACTTCCCGCACAAGGATCTGCGCCGTGCGCGCGCCGCCGCGCAGAACATCATCCCGACGACCACGGGCGCCGCGAAGGCCGTCTCGCTCGTGCTGCCCGAGCTCAAGGGCAAGCTCGACGGCTTCTCGCTGCGCGTCCCGGTGCCGGACGGCTCGATCACCGACCTGGTCGTCGAGCTCTCCCGAGAGACGACGAAGGACGAGATCAACGCGGCGTACAAGCAGGCTGCCGATGGTGAGCTGAAGGGCTTCCTCTACTACACCGAGGACGCCATCGTTTCCAGCGACATCGTTGGCAGCCCGGCGTCGTGCACCTTCGACTCGCTGCTGACGATGGTCAACGGCAACCAGGTGAAGGTGTTCGGCTGGTACGACAACGAGTGGGGCTACTCCTGCCGCCTGGCAGACCTCACCGCCCTCGTCGCCGGGCGTCTGTGAGCTCATCTCTCCCGGGCGTCGAGACCCTCGGCGACCTGGCCGGCAGGCGCGTCCTGATCCGGTCCGACCTCAACGTCCCGGTCGAGGGTGACCGCATCACCGACGACGGTCGGATTCGGGCGAGTGCGCCCCAGATCACGGCGCTGCTCGGCGCCGGTGCGCAGGTGGTGGTCTGCGCACATCTCGGCCGGCCGAAGGGTGCTCCGGACGCGAAGTACAGCCTCGCCCCGGTCGCGCGGCGGCTTGGTGATGTGCTCGGCCGTCCGGTCGAGTTCCTCGCCTCGGTCGACCAAGCGCCCTCGACCGAGTTGGCAATGCTGGAGAACGTCCGGTTCTACGCCGGCGAGACCAGCAAGGACGATGCCGAGCGCGCTGCGTTCGCCGACCAGCTCGCGATGTTCGCTGACGTCTACGTCGACGACGCGTTCGGGGCGGTGCATCGCAAGCACGCGAGTGTCTACGACATTGCACAGCGTCTGCCGAATGCTGCTGGGCAGCTCGTACAACGCGAGGTCGACGTTCTGGCCCGCCTCGTAGGCGGCGCTGAGCGCCCGTACGTCGTTGTCCTCGGCGGGTCAAAGGTTTCCGACAAGCTCGCTGTGATCGACCACCTGCTACCCCGCGTGGACAAACTCCTTGTCGGTGGCGGCATGTGCTTCACCTTCCTCGCCGCGCAGGGGCACGACGTCGGCGGTTCGTTGCTGGAGCCCGATCAGGTCGACACCTGCCGCCGCCTGCTCGACAGCGGGAAGATCGAGCTGCCGGTCGACGTGATCGTCGCGAAAGACATCGCGGACGATGCCGATTCGACCGTCGTCAGGGCCGACGCGATTCCCGCTGACCAGAAGGGTCTCGACATCGGGCCGGACAGCGTCACGAAGTTCGCGGTGGCGCTCGCCGATGCTCGAACCGTCTTCTGGAACGGGCCTATGGGTGTCTTCGAGGTCGCACCCTTCGCCGAAGGAACGCGCGGTGTTGCGCAGGCTATCGCCGACATGCGTGACGCGCTGACGGTTGTCGGCGGGGGCGACTCCGCAGCCGCGGTCCGCGCGCTCGGCATTGACGAGTCGGCCTTCGGTCACATCTCGACCGGTGGCGGCGCCAGCCTCGAATACCTGGAAGGCAAGACGTTGCCCGGCCTCGCCGTACTGGAGCAGCGCTAATGGCGAAGGTGAAGCGCCAACCGCTGATGGCGGGCAACTGGAAGATGAACCTCAACCATCTCGAGGCCATCGCGCTCGTGCAGAAACTTGCCTTCACATTGACGCCGGAAGACCACGAAGCGGTCGAGGTCGTCGTTCTGCCGCCGTACACCGACCTGCGCAGCGTGCAGACGCTCGTTGACGGCGACAAGTTGCTCATCAAGTACGGCGCACAGGATCTCTCCGAGCATGCCGACGGCGCGTACACCGGCGACGTCTCCGGCTCGATGCTTGCGAAGCTCGGGTGCAGTTACGTCGTCGTCGGCCACAGTGAACGGCGCCAGTACCACGACGAGCGCGACGAGCTGGTCGGCGCAAAGGTGCAGACCGCGTTTACGAACGACATCACGCCGATCCTGTGCGTGGGTGAGCAGCTGGAGGTCCGACGCGCGGGCACCCACGTCGAGCACGTCCTCAGCCAGCTGGAGGGTGCCCTCGCCGGCTTGGACCCAGGGCGAGCACGCACGATCGTCATCGCGTACGAGCCGGTCTGGGCGATCGGCACCGGTGAGGTCGCCACGCCCGAAGATGCGCAGGAAGTGTGCGCCGCGATCCGCGGGCGGCTGAAGAAGATGTACGACGCGGAGGTCGCCGGGGCGGTGCGCATTCTCTATGGAGGCTCCGTGAAGCCGGACAACATCGCCGGGATCATGGCGTGCGACGACGTCGACGGTGCGCTGGTCGGCGGGGCGAGCCTGGATGCGGACCAGTTCGCCGGCGTCGTGCGGTATCGCAACCTGCCCGTCGAGTAAGAGTGTCGTCTCAGGCTGTAGTCACGGCACTGCAGCGTGTCGATAACGTTCCAGCGTCGTAGGTGACGAGCAGGGCGAGCCGCGATAACTCTTGCGTCACGATCGACTCGCCGGGGGCGGTCACGTGTAGGCAGCGGGCCGGGAGTGTGGCTAGGGTCACGGCGTCCGACGCGTGGCGCCCCCCATTCGGCCCGCAGGTCTTTGGGTGTGTGCTCTCGCTGATCTGTTGGTGACCGCGACGGCGCGGTCGGAAGGGGAGCTCAATGCTCAGAGGTCGAAAACTGGCGTCCATCGCGGGAGTAGGCGTGGCGTCGCTGGCACTGATCGCCGCCTGCGGTAGCAGCGGTGGCAGCAGCAGCACGAAAACCGAGAACTTGCCGGACCAGGGTCGGCTCACCACCACGACCTCGAACGTGAACTCGGTCAACAGCGGGTCACCGAAGACCGGTGGCCGCCTCGACTACACGATCGAGAAGGACATCCAGGACTGGAACCTCAACACGATCAACGGGAACACGTTCGACACCGGCGTGGTGCTGAACGTCATTTATCCGCAGGTGTACATCCCGAACCCGGACACCTCGACGCTGACGCTGAACACCGACCTCACGCCGAGTGTCGACCAGACCAGCACGAACCCGCAGACGATCGTGTACCACATCAACCCGAACGCGGTATGGAACGACGGCAAGCCGATCGACGCCACTGACTTCGAGTACGCCTGGCGCACCCAGAACGGCAAGGACTGCCCCGCGTGCCAGACCGCGAGCACAACTGGTTACGACCAGATCAAGACGCTCACCGCGTCGGACAACGGCAAGACAGTGACTGTCGTTTTCAGCACTCCGTACAGCGACTGGAAGGGTCTGTTCGGTGCCGGCTACGGCCTGCTGCCGGCACACCTCTGCGGCTGCGGCAACATGGCCGACAAGGCCACCCTTGCCAAGTCGTTCAACACCACGCTGGACAAGAGCGCGCCGAAGTTCTCCGGTGGCCCGTACGTGATCAGCTCGTTCAAGAGCAACACGGCCGTCACGCTCATCCCGAACCCGAAGTGGTACGGCAAGCAGAAGCCATTCCTGAGCCAGCTCGTGTTCCACATCATCACGGACGCGACGCAGGAGCCGACCGCGCTTCGGAACAAGGAAGTCCAGGGGATCTACCCGCAGCCTCAGGTCGACCTCGTCAGCCAGGTGAAGGGCATCCCGAGCGTGCGCTACCAGCTCGACCTCGGCCTGACCTGGGAGCACTTCGACCTCAACCTGCACAACCCGGCTCTTGCGCAAGGCAAGGGCGACGCGCTCCGCAAGGCGCTGTTCACCTCGCTCAACGTCCAGCAGATCATCGACAAGACCGTTGGTCAGTTCGACAAGGACGTCAAGCAGCTGAACAACCGCATGTTCATGCCGCAGCAGCAGGGCTACAAGGACAACGTGTCCGAGTTCGGCTACGGCAAGGGTGACATCGCTGCGGCCAAGAAGTTGTTGACCGACGCGAAGTACACCGGCGTGGGCACCAAGCTCGTTGACCCGAGCGGCAAGGCCGTGCCGACGCTGACCATGCGCTACACGGTCGGTAACACCATCCGCAAGAACGAGTGCCTGCTGTTCAAGGCGGCAGCGGCGCAGCTCGGTGTGAACATCAACGTCCAGACGACCGATGACCTCGGTGCCTCGCTCGGCCACACCGCCGGCAAGGATTACGACATCATCGTCTTCGCCTGGGTCGGTGCTCCGTTCTTCTCCGCGAACCGTGACATCTACGTCACACCGAAGAACGGCGCAGGTGGGAACAACTTCGGTGGCTACACCAACAGCACGGTGGACCAGGCGCTGTACGCGTCGGTCGGTGACCTCGACTCCACGAAGCTCGCCGGCGACCTGAACACGGCTGACAAGCAGATCTCGTCAGACGCTTACACGCTCCCGCTGTACCAGAAGCCGACGTTCCTGGCCTACTACAACAACATCGTGAACCTCCGCGACAACGCCACCAACGTCGGGCCGTCGTACAACGCCGGCATGTGGGGTTTCAAGTAAGGACGCAGAGCTCGATCTTGTAAGTGAGCCTGAGGGGCCGGTCCGTTGGGCCGGCCCCTCAGGGCCTTCCAGGGACCTGAGCCAAGGATGGCTCCCGCGCTACGTCCTCGCGGGCTACGCTGGCACGACCTAAGGGGCGCTCGGTTGACCACGAAAGGGGGTCGACGCAGATGATCGCCTACGCCATCAGGCGGTTATTCGTCGCGGTGCCCGTCATCATCGTCGCCACTTTTGTGACGTTTCTGCTCGTTGCGAACTCCGGCGATCCGCTGTCTGCGCTCAAGACCCATCACCCGCCCGTCCCGCCGAGCGTCATCGCGGAGCGCGAGCACCAGCTCCGGCTCGACCAGCCATTGCTGGAGCGTTACTGGCACTGGCTGACCGGGGTCCTCCATGGCGACTTCGGGCCGTCCGTGCAAAGCGCGAACCTCGATATCGGCAAAGAGATCACGCACCGGCTCGCGGTGACCTTCCGCCTGGTGTTCGCGGCCATGATCCTCGCCGCACTGATTGCCGTGGTCGTGGGCGTCATCTCGGCGGTGAAGCAGTACTCCGTCACCGACTACGCCTTCACGTTCTCCGGCTTCCTGTTCCTGTCGCTGCCAGTGTTCTGGTTCGCGGTCCTCCTCAAGCAGGCCGGCATCACGATCAACACGCACGCCGGCCACACGATCTTCTACACGATCGGCGAATCCACGGTTGGTCTCGAGGGCGGGTGGGCGGCCCATTTCAAAGACGTGGCCGAGCACATGATCTTGCCTACGATCGTGCTGGCGATGACGTCGTACGCCGCGTGGAGCCGGTACAACCGCGCATCAATGCTCGAAGTGCTGAACAGCGACTACGTCCGCCTCGCCAGATCGAAAGGCATCTCGCGTAACCGCGTCATGGTGCGGCACGCGTTGCGCACCGCCCTGATCCCGCTCGTCACGGTCATGGCGCTCGACCTGGCCACGATCCTGTCCGGCGCGGTCATCACCGAGACCGTTTTCCAGTGGCACGGAATGGGCGACTTCCTGCTCACCTCGATCAGGGCGAAGGACACCTACGCCGTTCTCGGCTGGCTGGTGGTCGTCGCAGCGATCGTTGTCCTGTTCAATCTCATCGCAGACCTGCTCTACGCAGTCCTGGACCCGAGGATTCGTTATGAGTGACACACAGACCGGTCCCGGCAACGTCCCGGCGGGTTCGCAGGCCCTCGGCGCGCCCCCTGAGCGCGCGAAGACGCTCGAGCCATCCGGCTCGGCCGGCGGGCCTCAGCCGGTCGAGCGTGAGTTCACCATCCAGACGCGCACACAGTTCCAGCTGATTGTCCGACGATTTCTCCGGCACCGTCTGGCCGTGGCCAGCCTGATCATCTTCACGCTGCTGGTCATCGCGTCGTTCGTCCTGCTGCCGTTCTGGAAGTACAAGTACAACATCTTCACCGACGACAACTCGGTCAGCCCGTCCTGGAAGCACCCGTTCGGCACCGACGAGACCGGCTACGACGCATTCGCGCAGGTCTTGCGGGGCACCCAGCGTTCGGTCGAGATCGCGCTGTTCGTTGCGCTCAGCAGCACCATCTTCGGCGCGATCTTCGGCGCGATCGCCGGCTTCTACCGAGGTGGAGTCGACTCGCTCCTGATGCGCATCGTCGACGTCTTCCTGACCTTCCCGATCATCGCCATCGCTGCACTGCTCGGTAACAAGGTGGGACCGTCCGCCAGCGGCTGGTTCTTCATCGCGATCGTCATTGCAGCGCTGACCTGGCCGTACGTCGCCCGGCTGGTCCGCGGCGTCGTGCTCTCGCTGCGGGAAAAGGAGTTCGTCGAGGCTTCTCGCGCCCTCGGCGCCTCGGACACCCGCATCATTTTCCGGCATCTGCTGCCGAACGCCATGGGGCCGATCATCGTGGCGGTGACGATCCTCGTGGCGACGGCGATCCTGACCGAGACGGCCCTGTCGTTCATCGGATTCGGCGTACAACCGCCCGACACGTCACTCGGCTTGCTCGTCAGCAACGCCCAGACCGCTGTGGACACCCGACCCTGGCTGTTCTACTTCCCGGGTGCGTTCATCATCATCATCGCGCTGACCATCAACTTCATCGGTGACGGGCTGCGCGACGCCTTCGACCCGACCCAGACGCGGGTGCGCGCATGAGCGGCCGATGACGCTCGAGGAGGGCCGGGCACCGGGTGATGCCGCTGCGTCGCCGGCCACGATCAGCGCGGGCAACGAGCTGCTCGTCGTCGACAACCTGACCGTCGAGTTCCCGACCGACGACGGCGTTGTGCAGGCCGTGCGCGGCGTCAGCTACCAGCTGGCGCCGGGTGAGGTGCTCGGCATCGTGGGTGAGTCAGGTTCTGGGAAGTCGGTGACCTCGCTCGCCGTGATGGGCCTGCTGCCGAAAAGCGCGATCATGCGTGGGTCCGTTCGGTTTCGGGGGCAGGAGCTGCTGAACCAGTCGGACAAGACCCTTCGGTCGGTCCGCGGCGACAAGATCGCGATGATCTTCCAGGACCCGCTGACGTCGTTGAACCCGGTCTACTCGATCGGCTGGCAGCTGGCAGAGGCGGTGCAGGCACACCACTCGCACCTGAACGGCAAGGCAGCGCGCGAGCGATCCGTCGATCTGCTCAACTTGGTCGGTATCCCGAACGCCAAGAGTCGCGTGGACGACTTCCCGCACGAGTTCTCCGGCGGGATGCGTCAGCGTGTGGTCATCGCACTTGCGATGGCCAACGACCCCGACGTCATCATCGCCGACGAGCCGACGACCGCGCTCGACGTCACCGTGCAGGCGCAGATCCTCGAGACGCTGGAAACAGCGCAAGAGCAGACCGGCGCAGCCATGGTCCTCATCACCCACGACCTGGGCGTCATCGCCGGAGAGGCTGACCGCATCCTCGTCATGTACGCCGGGAAACCGGTGGAGATCGGCACCGTCGACGACGTCTTCTACTCACCACGGATGCCCTACACGCTGGGCCTGCTCGGCTCGCTGCCCCGGCTGGACATCCGCCGCCAGGAGCGGCTGACCCCGATCACCGGCGCGCCGCCCTCGCTGATCAACCTTCCGCCTGGTTGCCCGTTCACTCCGCGCTGTCCACTCTCGGACGACATCTGTGACCAGGAGGAGCCGCAGCTTCGACCGACGACGAACGCCGGACACGTCGCCGCCTGTCACTTCTCCGACAAGCTCGAAGGGCGCAAGCCGTCCGACCTGTTCGAAGCGACAGCAGTCGACGACGCCGCGCTGGAGGAGATGCTCGCCGCCGGTCCGGGTGACGGGGTCTCGGCGTGACCGCCGTACAACCTGCGCCCGACGTGCATCCGACCAAGGGCCAGCCGATCCTGTCGGTTCGCAACCTCGTCAAGCATTTCCCCGTGCGCGCCCGCGGCATCACCCGTCGCGTCGTCAGCCAGGTGCACGCGGTGTGCGACATCTCGTTCGACCTCCACGAAGGCGAGACGCTCGGTCTGGTCGGCGAGTCGGGTTGTGGCAAGTCGACCACCGGCCGGACGATCCTCAACCTGCATCCCGCGACCTCCGGCGAGGTGATCTTCCAGGGGCGTGAGCTGACCAAGCTGTCTCG
Source organism: Actinomycetes bacterium (assembly GCA_045807285.1). Lineage (GTDB taxonomy): Bacteria > Actinomycetota > Actinomycetes > JAWWOW01 > JAWWOW01 > JBJMHR01. The sequence continues at coordinate 43,017 of JBJMHR010000028.1, read as the reverse complement.
CAAGGACATGCGCCCGATCCGCCGCGACCTGCAGATCGTCTTCCAGGACCCGTACGCCTCGCTGGACCCGCGCATCACCGTCCGCGAGATCGTCGCTGAGCCGCTGCGCATCCATGGCCGCTACGGCCGGGACTCCCGCGACCAGGTCAAGGAGCTGCTGCGCGTGGTCGGGCTGAACCCCGAGCACAGCAACCGCTTCCCGCACGAGTTCTCCGGCGGGCAGCGACAACGCATCGGCGTCGCCCGGGCGCTCGCGCTCGAACCGCGCGTCATCATCCTCGACGAGCCGGTCTCCGCCCTCGACGTCTCGATCCAGGCCGGGGTGGTCAACCTGCTCGAGGACCTGCAGGAGCGCCTCGGCCTCTCCTACGTCTTCATCGCGCACGACCTGTCCGTCGTACGCCACATCGCCGACCGGGTCGCGGTCATGTACCTCGGCCGCATCGTCGAGATCGCGGACAAGGACGAATTGTTCGAGAAACCCGCGCACCCCTACACCCAGGCGCTCATCTCTGCGATCCCGATCCCGGACCCACAGAAGGAACGTGCGCGCGAGCGCATCGTCATCACCGGCGACGTGCCCAGCCCGGTCGACCCACCGTCGGGCTGCCGGTTCCGCACCCGCTGCCAGAAGTTCGCGAACGAGCTGACCGCGGCGGAGCAGGAGCGCTGCGTCGAGGAGATCCCGGCCCTGATCGAGCGGGGCCAGGGCCACCCGGCGGCGTGCCACTACGCCGAGGCCAAGGCGCTGCTCTGACCGCCGGACTGGCCCTAAACTGACGTCGTGACCATCGCCGTCTCGATCGTGCTCCTGCTCACGAGCCTGCTGCTCGTGGTCCTGATCCTGCTGCACCGTGGCAAGGGCGGCGGTCTGTCGGACATGTTCGGCGGCGGTATCTCGTCCTCGCTCGGCGGCTCGTCGGTTGTCGAGAAGAACCTCGACCGGATCACGATTGTCACCGGATTGATCTGGGCCGCGTGCATCATCGGGCTCGGACTGCTCCTCAAGTAGTGACGTGCGTCATACCAGGCAGGATCTCGGCAGCCCGCCGTAGAATGCCTGCACCGACCAACTGACTGATCGAGCTCTGATTGTTCCGGCGCGGGTGCGCCGACCAGGGACGTCAAGGAGAGGCATCCGTGGCAGGTGGCAACGCGATCCGGGGGAGCCGGGTCGGAGCAGGTCCGATGGGCGAAGCCGAGCGCGGCGAGTCCGCGCCGCGGCGCAGGGTGTCGTTCTGGTGCTCCAACATGCACGAGACCCGGCCGTCGTTCGCCGCTGACGCAGCGATCCCCGACAGCTGGGACTGCCCGCGCTGCGGCTGTCCGGCCGGTCGGGACCGGGAGGCGCCGCCGGCGCCGCCGCGCAACGAGCCGTACAAGACGCACCTGGCCTATGTCCGGGAGCGGCGTAACGACAAAGACGGCGACGCGATCCTCGCCGAAGCGTTGGAGAAGCGCCGCACCCGTTGAGCGGTCAGGCCCGTCAGGGCGACGCCGCCGGCGCGAGCTCGCGCGGCACCTCAGAGGCTGCGCCGGCATCCAGGAGCCACATCGTGCGGACGCGGCCGTGCGCACCGGCCGCCGGGATCTGCACCGGTCCTGCGCCCGACAGGGCAAGCCGTACGGCGCTCGCCTTGTCCGCGCCCGCGACGACGAACCAGACCTCGCGGGCGGCGTTGATCGACGGGAACGTGAGCGAGAGGCGCACCGGCGGCGGCTTGGGGCTTCCCCGTACGGCGACTACCGGTCGCTCGTCGTACACCGCGGGCTGTTCGGGGAACAGCGAAGCGATGTGCCCGTCCGGGCCGACACCGAGCAACAGCACGTCGAAGGCCGGCACCGGGCCGTGGTCCTCGGGGCGAGCAGCCGTGGCGAGCTCCGCGGCGTAGCGCCGCGCCGCAGCCTCCGGGTCGTTGCCGTCTGCACCGTCAGCCGGCGGCATCGCGTGCACCCGGCTCGGGTCGACGTCGACATGGTCCAGCAGCGCGTCGCGCGCCCCGGTCTCGTTGCGTTCGGCGTCGCCGCTGGGCAGAAACCGCTCGTCGCCCCACCAGATGTCGAGCTGGTGCCAGTCGATGGCGTCGCGCGCCGGGCTGGCCCGGAGGCTCGCGAGCACCGCGGTGCCGATGCTGCCGCCCGTCAGCACGACCGATGCGGCGCTCCGCGCGGACTGCGCATCGATGAGCCGGGTGACGAGCCGCGCCGCTGCGGCGTCGGCCAGCAGGTTCGCGTCACGGTGGATGAGGACGCCAGGCGCGCTCATCGGTCCGTCACGAGTGTCGCTTGTACACCGTGCGTACGCCGTCGGAGCGGCCGGGCCGGCGCTTGAACGGGTCGCGGCGCAGACCCGTCTTCCGGCCGAGCCGCAGAACGAAGATCGAGGCAGCGAACATCAGCACGATGAAGAGCGTGACCATGAGTCGAGTATGCGCCCCGAGCGGGTCTGCGTCAGCCGGCCACGGGATCGGGCTCCGCGGCGGCTTGCTCGGCCGGGTCACGCCACACGTGGGTGCGTTCCGGCGCCCGCGTGCTGAGGGCCTCGGTCGTGTCCGTCGCGGCGGCGAGCGCTTCGGCGTACACCATGTCGACCTCGAGCCGGCGCAGCTCCTCGGCGAGCAGGTCGCCGAGATCGCGGCGGGGCAGCGGCAGCAGCCGATCGGGCTGTCCGGTGCGGGTCAGCGTCGCCATCCGCCCGTCCGGCCGCGTGATCGAGAGCTCGCCCGCCTCGCCGAGCTGCACCCGCACCTCGGTGATGCCGGGTCCCGCGGATGAGGTGAGCTCGACGTCAACGCCGAGCCGCTTGCGCAACCAGCCGGCCAACAGTGCGGCACTCGGGTTACCCGACTCGGCCTCGATCTGTGCACCGGTGGCGCGTGGCCGCTCGCCGGTCGGTGCGGCGTCGAAAGCGGACGCGAGCAGCGATCGCCACTGTGTCGTGCGGGTCCACGCGAGGTCGGTGTCGCCGGGAGCGAAGTCGTCCGCTCGCGCGCGCAGTGCTGCGATGGCGTCCGAGGAGACCGCCGCGTCCGTGATCCGCCGGTGCGCGAGCACCCCAAGAGGGTCGTAGGCGATCCGGTCCGGGCACGGCCCTGCCCACCACGTCACGACCGGAGCGTCCGGTGCAAGCAGCGGGAGTACGACGGACTCTGCATGCAGGGTGAGCCGGCCGAACATCCGCAGCACGATCGCCTCGGTGGGACCCAGCCGCCCCCCGATGGAGATCTCCGCATCGAGCCGGTCGTCTGCTTCGAGCTTCCGGCGTACGACCATCAGCACCCGACACGGATGTGCGGCGGCAGCCACCGTCGCAGCTTCTTCGGCGGTCGGGACGTTCTTCTCGTCGACAACGACGATCAACGACAGCGCCAGCCCGGAGGCCACCGCGCCGCTCGTGCGGCGTTCCGCGATGAGGGCGTTGACGACATCACTGCCGGTGGTGTCCCAGAGAGTCGTGGTCATGGCCGCCGCCAGACTCGGCCTTCGCTGGCCAGCATCTCGTCGGCCGCGCGCGGGCCCCACTCGCCGGCACGGTAGGGGTGCGGCTTCGTGCCGGTCCAGAACTCCTCGAGCGGGTCGATCACCCGCCAGGACAGCTCGACCTCTTCGTGGTCCGGGAACAGCGTCTTGTCGCCGAGGAGTACGTCGAGCAGCAGGCGCTCGTAAGCCTCCGGCGAGGACTCCGTGAACGACTCGCCGTACAGGAAGTCCATCGAGACGTCCCGTACTTCCATGGCGCTGCCCGGCACCTTCGACCCGAAGCGCATCGTGATGCCCTCATCGGGTTGCACGCGGACAACGAGCTGGTTGTGACCGAGCTCGGTCGTGTCGGTGTCGGCGAACGGCAGGTGGGGAGCCTTCGCAAAGATGACGGCGATCTCGGTGACCCGACGGGGCAGCCGCTTGCCGGTGCGCAGGTAGAACGGCACGCCGGCCCAGCGACGCGTCTCGACACCGAGCCGGACCGCGGCGTAGGTCTCCGTCGTGGAGTCCGGCGGGACGTCCTTCTCGTCGTGGTAACCCGCGACCCGTTGGCCGGCGAGCCAGCCCTGCTCGTATTGCCCGCGGACGGCGTAGCGCTCCAGGTCGGAGGCCAGCGACAGCGCGCCGAGCACCTTGACCTTCTCCGTGCGGATCGACTCCGCATCGAAGGAGACCGGTTCTTCCATCGCGGTCAGCGCGAGCAGTTGCAGCAGGTGGTTTTGCAGCACATCGCGGGCGGCGCCGGCGCTGTCGTAGAACCCTGCGCGGGTGCCGATGCCGACGTCCTCGGCCATCGTGATCTGCACGGAGTCGACGAAGTGTGTGTTCCACACCGGCTCGAACAACGTGTTGGCGAACCGCAACGCCAACATGTTCTGCACGGTCTCTTTGCCGAGGTAGTGGTCGATCCGGAAGACGTCCTGTGCGGTGAAGACGTCGTCGACGAGTGAGTTGAGCTCCTTGCTCGACGCCAAGTCGTGCCCGAACGGCTTCTCGACGACAACCCGCCGCCACCCTCCGCACTTGTCGTTGTCGGCGAGGCCCGTGCGCTCCATCTGCTTCAGCACGACGGGAAACATCGACGGCGGTATCGACAGGTAGAACGCGGCGTTGCCCTCGATGCCGTGGGTCGACTCCAAGTCTTGGAGTTGCTGTGCCATCTCGTCGAACGCAGCGTCGTCGTCGAAGGAGCCGGGGATGAAGCGCACGGACCCGGCCAGGCGCTGCCAGACGTCTTCGCGGAACTCGGTCCGGGCGCCCTTCTGCGCGGCCTCTTTAGCAACCTGCTCGAAGTCGCCGTGCTCCCAGTCGCGGCGGGCAAAGCCGAGCAGCACAAAGCCAGGCGGCAACAGCCCGCGGTTCGCGAGGTCGTAAACCGCGGGGATCAGCTTCTTGCGTGCGAGGTCACCGGTGACTCCGAACACGACGAGCGCGCACGGGTCCGGAATGCGGGGGAGCCGGCGGTCCCGCGGATCCCGTAGCGGATTCGTGGCCTCCAGGTCGGTCAACCCGTTGCCTTGTCTTCCAGCTGCTTCTCCACCGCGTCGACGAGCTCGGTCCACGACGCTTCGAACTTCTCGACCCCTTCGTCTTCGAGAACCTGTACGACGTCGGCGTACTCGATCCCGAGTGCGGTGAGCTTGTCGATCACGTTGCGCGCGTCTTCGTAGAAGCCGCGGACGCTGTCGCTGGGAATGACGCCGTGGTCGTACGTTGCCTGGATCGTGGACTCAGGCATCGTGTTCACGGTCCCGGGTGCCACGAGGTCGACGACGTACATCGTGTCCTCGTATGCCGGATCCTTGGTGGACGTTGACGCCCAGAGGGGTCGCTGCGGCCGGGCGCCGAGCGCGGCGAGGCTCTTCCACCGGTCTGATTCGAACTTCTTCTCATACAGCTCGTAGGCCAGTCGCGCGTTCGCAACCGCGGCCTTGCCGCGCAAAGCCTTTGCCTCGTCCGAGCCGATCTTGTCCAGCCGCTTGTCGTACTCGGAGTCGACGCGGGAGACGAAGAAGGACGCGACTGAACCCAGGGTAGACAGGTCGTGGCCGGCTTTTTGTGCGCGCTCCATGCCGTCGAAGAACGCGTCGATGACTTCGTCGTACCGCTGCAACGAGAAGATCAGTGTCACGTTGATGCTGATGCCCTCGGACAGACATTGGGCGATGGCTGGGACGCCCTCGGGCGTGGCCGGGATCTTCACGTAGAGGTTGCGCCGGTCGACGAGCCACCACAGTGCCCGCGCTTCGGCGATCGTCTTCTCGGTGTCGTGTGCGATGCGCGGGTCGACCTCGATGGACACTCGCCCGTCGACAGTGTTGCTCGCGTCGTACGTCGGCCTTAGCACGTCGCAGGCCCACCGGATGTCGAACGCCGTGATCGCCCGCAACGACTCGCCGACGTCGACGCCCCGGATGGCAAGGTCGCGGATCTGCGGGTCGTAGGCGTCGCTGTCCGAGATGGCCTTCTGGAAGATCGTCGGATTGCTGGTCACGCCGACGACGTTTCGGTCCCGGATCAGGTCTCCGAGACCACCGGTTCGCAGGATGTCCCGGCTGATGTTGTCCAGCCAGACGGAGACGCCATTGGCGGAAAGCTGGGCGAGGGGATCGGACATGAGGCGCTCCTGGTCAGTTGCCGGTCGTGCTTCCTTGGATAGCCGTCGCGCGGGACAAGCTCGCGTGCGCATCGGCGACGACGCGCTCCGCGGTGATGCCGAACTGTTCGTAAACGACTTGGTACGGCGCCGAGGCGCCGAAATGCTCAAGGCTCACACACTCGCCGAGCTCACCAACGAACTCACGCCAGCCCAGTGACACCGCTGCCTCGACCGAGACCCGGGCCCGGACCGCCGGTGGCAGCACGGTCTGGCGGTAGGACGCGTCCTGCTCTTCGAACCACTCGCGGCACGGCATCGACACGACCCGTGTCGGTGTGCCCTCCCCTTCGAGCGTCTCTCGCGCTTCGAGTGCCAGAGAGACCTCGGAGCCCGTCGCGATGACGATGACGTCGGGCTGGCCGGAGCTCGCTTCGGCGAGAACGTAGGCGCCTTTGGCGACCCCGTCAGCGGACCCGAAACCGGGTGCACTTCGGTCGACCGTCGGCACGTTCTGCCGGGTGAGGCAGAGCCCCACCGGCCCGGGGTTGGACGCCTGTCGCTCCAGGATCGTCCGCCACGCGACCGCGGTCTCGTTCGCGTCTCCCGGTCGTACGACGGACAGGCCCGGAATCGCGCGCAGTGCGGCCAGGTGCTCGACCGGCTGGTGCGTCGGGCCGTCTTCGCCGAGACCGATGGAGTCGTGCGTCCATACGTAGATGACGTTCGCCTTCATCAACGCCGCCAGCCGGACGGACGGCCGCATGTAGTCGCTGAAGACGAGGAACGTGCCGCCGTACGGGCGGGTCGGACCGTGCAACGCGATGCCGTTGAGGATCGCGCCCATCGCGTGCTCGCGGATACCGAAGTGCAGGATGCGGCCGTACGGCGAACCGCCGTGCGACTCGGGCAGGAAGTCCTCCGCGCCCTCGATGTCGGTCAGGTTGCTTTCCGCGAGATCCGCCGAACCGCCCCACAGCTCCGGCAGCACCGGCGCAATCGCATTGATGACACTGCCGGAAGCCTTACGCGTCGCGATCGACTTGCCGGCTTCGAAAGTCGGGATCGCGTCGCGGAGGTTCTCCGGCAGCCGGCGTTCCTGCATCCGGGCGAGATCACGGGCGCGATCCGGGTTGCCCTTTGCCCACGCATCGAACTGCTCGCGCCACTGGGTGTGCAGCGCCCGGCCCCGGTCGATCACCTCGCGCGCCCGGCCGAGCACGTCGTCCGGGACGAAGAACGTGCGCTCCGGATCGAAACCGAGCACCTTCTTCGTGTCTGCGACTTCCTCGGCGCCGAGCGCGGAGCCGTGGGCCTTGCCGGTGTTCTGGGCGTGTGGTGCAGGCCAAGCGATGACCGAACGGCTGACGATGAGGCTTGGCTGCGCGGTGTTGTCGCGAGCGCGTTCGAAGGCGGCGTACAACGCCTCGACGTTGTTGACGTCGTCGACGTGCTGGACGTCCCATCCGTACGCCGCGTAGCGCGCGCCGACATCTTCCGACAGCGCGACGCGCGTGTCGCCTTCGATGGAGATGTGGTTGTCGTCGTAGAGCAACACGAGGTTGCCGAGCTGCTGGTGCCCGGCGAGGCTCGCTGCCTCGGCCTGGATGCCCTCTTCGATGTCGCCATCAGAGGCGAAGCACCAGATCGTGTGGTCGAACGGGCTCTCACCCGCCGCGGCATCCGGGTCGAACAGACCGCGCTCGCGCCGTGCGGCCATCGCGAAGCCGACTGCGTTGCCGACACCCTGCCCGAGTGGGCCGGTCGTGGTCTCGACGCCGAGGGTGTGACCGTGCTCGGGGTGCCCGGGGGTGAGGCTGCCCCACTGCCGATAGCGCTTGAGGTCGTCGAGCGTGAGGCCGTACCCGGACAGGTACAGCTGGATGTAGAGCGTCAGGCTCGAGTGGCCACAGGACAGCACGAAGCGATCCCGGCCGAGCCATTGCGGGTCCGTGGGGTCGTGGCGGAGGAAGCGCTGGAACAAGAGGTACGCCGCTGGCGCAAGGCTCATGGCCGTGCCCGGGTGGCCGTTGCCGGCCGCTTCGACGGCGTCCATCGCGAGCCCGCGGATGACGTCGACGGCTTGCTTGTCGACGTCGGTCCACTCGAGGGTTCCCTTGTCAGTTCTTTGCGAACTCGGCACCGTTCGGGCTCCTCTCGTGATCGGGTGCGAGCGTACCCCTGGGGTGCCCGGCTGACCGGTTCGCGATCACCGCACCGCTAGGCTGGCGCGCACTGTGACATTGCTGTCTGCCAATCCCGTCGTGCCCCCTGTCGGTGTCGCCGCTGCTCCGGCCCAGCGAACCCCGGCTGCGTTGGCGCGCGGTCTTGTCGCGCTGACCAAACCGCGGATCATCGAGCTGCTGCTCGTGACCACCGTGCCCACGATGTTGCTCGCTAAGCGTGGGTTTCCCGGCTTCGGTGTGCTGATGGCGACGCTCGTGGGCGGCACCCTCGCGGCCGGCAGTGCGAACACGTTGAACTGCTACCTCGACCGCGACATCGATGTTGTGATGCATCGCACCGAGCGCCGACCGCTGGCGACGGGGGTCATCCGACCAGGCGAAGCGCTGCTGTCCGGCATCGTTCTCGCCGTACTGTCAACGGTGCTGCTCGGCCTCACGGTCAACTGGCTCGCCGCCGGGTTGGCGCTCGGCGCGATCGCGTTCTATGTCTTCGGCTACACCATCGGTCTGAAGCGGCACACGACGCAAAACATCGTCTGGGGCGGCGCCGCCGGCTGCATGCCGGTGCTGATCGGCTGGGCAGCGGTCACTGACCGGTTGTCCTGGGCGCCGCTGGTGCTGTTCGCAGTGATCTTCTTCTGGACGCCGCCACACTTCTGGGCGCTCGCCATGCGGTTCCGCGAGGACTACGCGGCCGCCGAGGTCCCGATGCTGCCCGTGGTCGCTTCGCAAGAGACCGTCACGCGGCGGATCGTGCTCTACAGCTACGCAATGGTCGGTGCGTCGCTCGCGTTGTGGCCGGTCGCGTCGACGTCGTGGGTCTATCCGGCTGCCGCGGGTGTCGTGGGCGTGGCTTTCCTGGCAGAGGCGCACCGGCTGGACCGGGCGGCACGTCGCGGTGGCGTCGTGGACCCCATGCGGTTGTTCCGATTGTCGATCAGCTACCTGACCGTGTTGTTCGCGGCCGTCGCGGTTGCGGCGCTGATCTGAGTCAGTAGCTCGAGCGGCTCGCGCAAGGCGAGCTGCATGCGTACGGCGGCGAGCCAAAACAGCGTTGCGCCAAGGATGTGCACCTCGACGAGACCGGCCAGAAGATGTAGGGCGTACTGCGTGAAGCCGATGGCTGCCTGCGCGAGCATGACGACAACCAAGAGCCGGTAGTGCGGACGTGTCCGCTGCCACGCACCTGTCGCGGCAAGCAGCAAACCGAGCGCGATCGTCAGGCCGATCAAGAACATGACAGCGTCGGCATGCGCCTGAGCGGCCGTGCGCAAGTCGAAGCCGAACCGCGCAGTTGACTTGTCGCCGGCGTGCGGCCCCGTGCCGGTGACAACCGTCCCGAGCACGAGCACCGCGGCGCCGACCGCGACGATCGCGCCGGTCAGCCACTGCACCTCTCGTCGTACGACGAGAGCGCGTGCGCCGTCCTCCTCGCGGCTGCGCCATTGCAGCACTGCAGCGTCGAGCACCAACAGCATCGACAGGAGAAAGTGCGCCATCACCCACGGTGGCCGCAGGTCGAAATGCACCGTCAGTGCGCCGAGCACGACCTGTCCGAGAACTCCTGCAACGAGGCCGGCCGACAGCCACGTGAGGTCGCGGCGGCGCGGCGTACGAAGAAGTGCGGCAACCACGGCGAGCAGTGAGACGATGACCACGAAGCCACTGACGATGCGGTTTCCGAACTCCACCCAGTGGTGGTAGCCGAGCGGCGCGATGAAGCTGCCTGGTTCGCAGCCCGGCCAGGATGAGCAGCCGAGACCGGATCCGGTGAGACGCACGGCACCGCCGGTCACGACGATCAACACCATCGCGGTGAGGGCGGCAAGCGCGACCACGCGGAACCGTGCGGGCGAGACGCTCATGGCGCGACCAGTCTCTCACCGATGAGTCTGGTCTGTCGGCGTCGTCATAAGCGGTAGAACGGTGCAATGACAGAGCGTCAGCCGGAAGGATGGCTCCGATGAGCGACAAGATCACGCCTTGCCTGTGGTTCGACAACCAGGCCGAGGACGCGGCCAACTACTACTGCTCCATCTTCAAGAACTCGCAGCTGCTCGACGTCTCGCGGTACGGCGAGGGCGGCCCCAAGCCGGCGGGTACCGCGTTGCTCGTGGTCTTCGAGGTCGACGGGCAGAAGTTCCAGGCCTTGAACGGCGGCCCGCACTACACGTTCACGGAGGCAGTCTCGTTCTCGGTGAGCTGCGAGGACCAGGCCGAGGTCGACTACTTCTGGGACCGGCTGACCGACGACGGCGGAGAGCCGGGGCCGTGCGGATGGCTGAAGGACAAGTACGGGCTGTCGTGGCAGATCGTTCCTCAGCAACTGCCAGAACTGCTCGCCGACCCGGATCCGAAGCGGGCCCAGGCGGCCATGCAATGCATGATGGGGCAGAGCAAGATCATCGTCGCCGACGTGCAGAAGGCCGCAGACTCCGCCTAGAACTTTCCGCGGACCCACACCGCGGGCGTTACGGTGCCACGGTGTCGACTGGCTACGCGTATGACCAGGCGTGGGAGCACGAACGCGCTCGGCTCGCCGGTATCGAAGCGATGTGGGACCCAGGCACGCAGGCCCTGCTGGCGCGGCATGGTGCGTCCCGCGGTGCGCGCGTCTTCGAGGCCGGTGCGGGTGGAGGCTCGGTCGTTGAGTGGCTCGCTGGACAGGTCGGCGCCGAGGGTCATGTGCTGGCCGTCGACCTCGATGTGCGGTTCATGCAGCACCTCGCGTCACCGGTCGTCGAGGTGCGTACCGCGGACCTCGTCAGCGACGAACTTCCGGCGCGCGCGTACGACGTCGTACACACGCGGCTCGTACTCGAACACATCCCGGTAAACGAGCAGGTGCTCGCGCGGCTCGTCGACTGTCTGCGGCCCGGCGGCACGATCGTGGTGGAGGACTACGACTGGACTGCGTTCGGCATCGACGCTGCCGACGACCAGGACAGCGCGCACCGCGTGACCGAAGGCATCTTGAGCTTCATGGCAGCGATGGGGTTCGACCGTCACTATGGACGCAAGCTCGTGTCCTCGTTGACCGCCTTAGGCCTCGAGGACGTGCAAGGAGAGGGGCGTTCGCTCGTCATCGACGCGGACCACCCTGGCTATGCGTTCTTTCAGCTCTCGTTCGAGCAGCTTGCACCGCTTGCGATCGAGGCCGGGATGATGAGTCAGCCGGATGCCGACGTCGTCGGTGCCCGCTTCGCGCACGGCGACGCGCGCATCATCACTCCGACCCTGATGGCCGGCATTGGTCGACGAGGCTGAGGCGGGCTCGAAGCCAGCATCACCCGACACGGGTGATTCGCCCGCGCGGCCGGTCCTGGAGCCTGCGTCCTATGGAGCTCACGAAGGACCAGGTCCGGCATGCGGCGTACGACATCGCCCTTTATGTCGCTGTAGAGACAGTGTTGGCGAAGGTGGCACACCGACTCAGGTACGGTCGGCCGTGTGCGGAGTGCGGCGGGACGGGCGGGCGACATCGTCCGGTTCGCCGGCTAGCGGGCGCGGTGGTGCACCAGCTCGGTGCGGCGAGCGCGACCGGCATGTACCTGCGCCGCCAGCGTGTGCGGGCAGCCGTCGACCGCATGATCGTCGGTCTCGAGGAGAAGGTGCCCGCACGGCATGCCCGGATCCCGAACGCTCGGATCCCGAGACAACGTCGCGCACAGGAGGACCTCTACACCGCGTTGGACCGCGCACCTACTCCCAGCGGAAAGTGAACGCAGCTGCGACAAGCGCAGCGAGGGCCCACACGACCAGCACGATCCAGTCATGCGTTGGTGCGTCGACCCCGGAGCGGAGTACGTCGCGCAAGCCCTGGGACAACGCCGCAATCGGCAACGCCTCGAACAAGTGTCGGGCGCCGGCCGGGTACTTCGACAGCGGGAACAGCACTCCACCGACGAGCAGTAAGACGACGTAGACGAGGTTCGCCGCGGCCAGCGTTGCCTCTGCGCGCAGCGTGCCGGCCATCAACAGCCCGAGTCCGCTGAAAGCCGCCGTACCTAGCACCAACAACGCGACAACTGCGGCAGCGTTGCCGTGCGGATGCCAACCGAGCGCGAAACCCACAGCAACGACGAGCGCGACCTGCAGCATCTCGACAAGCAGGACGCCGAGAGTCTTCGCGACGAGCAACACCCACCGGGGGAGCGGCGTCGCGCCAAGCAGCTTCAGTACGCCGTACTGCCGCTCGAACCCGGTCGCGATGGCCTGTCCGGTGAACGCGGTCGACATGACTGCGAGCGCGAGGATGCCAGGAACAACGAAGTCGACGCGGCTGCCGGTGATGTCGACGACGTGCATGGTGGAGAACCCAACAAGGAGTACGACGGGAATGAGTGCGACCAGCAAGAGCGACTCACCGCGTCGGAGCGTCAGCCGAACTTCCATCGCCGTCTGTGCGACGAGCATCCGGGCCGCGGGGGCTGGGCCCCCCGAGGGAGCAAAGTCCAGCGTCGTCATGTCGGGAACGTTTCGCCGATGAGCTCGAAGAAGACGTCCTCGAGTGATCGAGTTCCGCCGGTCAGCGCGCGAGGCGAGCCCGAGGCGGCGACCTGTCCGCGGTCGATGACGACGACGTGGTCGGCGAGTCGCTCGGCCTCTTCGAGGTAGTGCGTCGTCAACACGACCGAGACACCGGCGGATCGCAGCTCCTCGATCAGGCCCCAGGTCGCGCGGCGCGACTGCGGATCGAGCCCGGCGGTCGGCTCGTCGAGGAAGACGAGCTCCGGGCGGCCGATGATTGCCATCGCCAGCTTCAGCCGCTGCTGCTCACCGCCGGAGAGCCGGCGGAATGTCGTGTTCGCGACCCTGGTGAGCCCCACTCGGTCGAGGAGGGCGGCGGAGTCCAGTGGCGTGGCGGCGTACGACGCAATCAGCCGCAACATCTCCCCGGCACGGGCGCCCGGGTAGACGCCGCCGGACTGGAGCATCACACCCACCCGAGGTCGCAGCGCGCGGTCGCCGGGTGAACGCCCGAGCACTCGCACGGACCCGCCGTCCGCGCGGCGATAGCCCTCGCAGATCTCGATGAACGTCGTCTTGCCGGCGCCGTTCGGCCCGAGCACAGCGGTGACGGCTCCGCTGGGGGCGACGATCGAGACGCCGTCGAGTGCGCAGACGGTGCCGTACGACTTCCGCAGACCCTCGGCCTGGACCGCTGCCTGGGTCACCACGTCTCCGGTCCATAGAGAGGCGGGTCGAGCAGGAGGTAGCCGTGCTTGACCCGGTCGACCGCACCCGGATCCATCTCGCCGCGCCAGCGGTCGACCATCGCCGTGCTCTCGCGAACGATGGCGTAACCGCCGCTCGGCGCGGGCGTTTGCGGTTTGCTGCGATCGGCGACGCGCGCTTCGGTCGCGGCGTCCCACGTGACCCCCGCGAAGTCGAACAGCGCGCGGAACACGGTCGCCGGCTCCTGACACAGGTCCTCGTAGGTGACCAGCCGCCACGTCTCCGCCGGTTGTGACGCGAGGAACGACAAGGTCTCGCGCAGCACGAGGGCTTGCAGCGCGCCGTTGCGGGCGAAGAAGTCCGTGCCGACTTCGTCGGCGCGGAGGTACGCCGGGTCGCGCCGGCCAGGCAGCAGCCGTTCGGTGTAGGCGTCGCCGGTCCAGCCCTGCCGTCCGATGCTGGCCGCGACGGGGGCCGGGTGCCGCACCAGGTAGATGACGCGCGGTCGGTAGCGGCTGACGAGCCACCGCAGCGCCAGCGGGTTGACCTCCTTGATCACGACGCGCCGGCGGCTGCGGTCGCGCAGCCGCCACTGGCTGCCCGCGCGGACGACGTTCGGGCCGAAGCGGGGGATCCCGGCGAAGGCCAGGTCGGCGCTGTGCCGGTAGTGCTCGGGCGGTGCGTCCGGGTCGACCTCGAAAAAGGTCGCCCCGCCGCGTCGGCGGGCGTGCTCCTCGGTCAGCGGCTCACGGAGATAAGCGACCTCCGGCGCCTCCCCGAGCGTTGCTGCCAGCCAGCTGGAGCCGCTGCGCGGCATGGAGACGACGAGCAGCGGCGGGCGCCGGTAGCGGCGGCCGGCCGCGATCAGCCGAGCCGTCGGGCGCCACCACGCCCAGGGAACGACGTGTTCGACCACCGGTTCACCGGGCACCCGCCGTAGTGTGCCGCGCCCCCGGTTTGGTCTTGTCGGCGATTTAGGGGACAATAACGTTGTGAAAACAAGCCTGGCCAACCAGCAGGCGGACCGGCGGACGCGGGAGCGCGTTGCCGGGCTGCTGCTCGAGCGTGGACAGCAGACGGCTGCTGCGCTCGCGGACGAGCTGGGGCTGACCGCTGCCGGGGTTCGCCGCCACCTCGACGCGATGCTCGCCGAAGGCAGCATCGTCGCCCGCGAGCAGCGGGTCTACGGCAGCCGGGGGCGGGGTCGCCCGGCCAAGGTCTTCGCGCTCTCGGAGGCCGGCCACGCCGCCGGCCCGTCGGCGTACGACGAGATCGCCGCCGACGCGCTGCACTTCCTCGCGGAGACCGCGGGGGAGCAGGCGGTCGAGCAATGGGCCCGACGACGCGTCAACGACTTCGAGCAGCGGTACGCCGCGCAGGTCGCGCACCTTCCGCTGGAGGACCGGCCGGCCGCTCTCGCCGAAGCCTTGTCCGCCGATGGCTACGCGGCGACGACACACGACGGCGGCATCGGCGTACAGCTGTGTCAGCACCACTGCCCGGTCCAGCACGTGGCCGAGCAGTTCCCGCAGCTGTGTGAGGCCGAGACGGCGGCGTTCGGCCGGCTGACCGGTCGGCACGTGCAGCGACTCGCGACCATCGCTCACGGCGACGGTGTTTGTACGACGCACATCCCGCTGGCGGTTCTGCCGCCAGTTCCTTCCGAGAGGAAACCAGAGTGACGACGACGGAACGACCGGATCTCGCGGTTCCGGATCGCTACAAATTCGGCTGGGCGGACTCCGACGTCGCCGGCGCTTCTGCGCGTCGTGGCATCAACGAAGACGTCGTTCGTGACATCTCCGCGAAGAAGAACGAGCCCGAGTGGATGCTCGAACAGCGGCTCAAGGGTCTGAAGCTGTTCTTCAAGAAGCCGATGCCGACGTGGGGCGCCGACCTCTCCGCCATCGACTTCGACAACATCAAGTACTTCGTGCGTTCGACCGAGGCGCAGGCCGCGTCGTGGGAAGAGCTGCCGGCCGACATCAAGAACACCTACGACAAGCTCGGTATCCCCGAAGCCGAGAAGCAGCGTCTCGCTGCCGGTGTAGCTGCGCAGTACGAGTCCGAGGTGGTTTACCACAAAATTCGTGAGGACCTTGAGCAACTCGGCGTGCTCTTCCTCGACACCGACACAGGTCTGCGTGAGCACGAAGACTTGTTCCGCGAGTACTTCGGCTCCGTGATTCCCGCTGGTGACAACAAGTTCTCGGCGCTTAACACGGCGACGTGGTCCGGCGGCAGCTTCATCTACGTGCCGAAGGGCGTGCACGTCGACATCCCGCTGCAGGCGTACTTCCGGATCAACACCGAGAACATGGGTCAGTTCGAACGCACGCTGATCATCGCCGATGAAGGCTCGTACGTGCACTATGTCGAGGGCTGCACCGCGCCCATTTATTCGTCGGACTCACTGCATTCGGCCGTTGTCGAGATCGTTGTGAAGCCCAACGCGCGCGTTCGTTACACGACCATTCAGAACTGGTCGAACAACGTCTACAACCTCGTGACGAAGCGCGCTGCCGTGCAAGCCGGCGGCACGATGGAATGGATCGACGGCAATCTCGGCTCCAAGGTCACAATGAAGTACCCGGCCGTGTGGTTGCTCGGTGAGCATGCCAAGGGCGAGACGTTGTCGGTTGCGATGGCCGGTCCGGGTCAACATCAGGACGCCGGCTCCAAGATGGTGCACGCGGCACCCAACACATCGAGCCAGATCATCAGCAAGTCCGTCGCCCGTGGCGGCGGGCGGACGTCGTACCGCGGCCTCGTCCAGGTCCAGGAAGGCGCCACGGGCAGCAAGTCGACCGTGAAATGCGACGCGCTTCTCATCGACGACGAGAGCCGCAGCGACACCTACCCGTACAACGACATCCGCGAAGATGACGTCGCAATGGGCCACGAGGCCAGCGTCAGCAAGGTCAGCGACGAGCAGCTCTTCTACTTGATGAGCCGCGGCATGTCCGAGGACGAGGCGATGGCGATGATCGTGCGCGGCTTCATCGAGCCGATCGCCCGCGAGCTGCCGATGGAGTACGCGCTCGAATTGAACCGCCTGATCGAGCTGCAGATGGAGGGCGCAGTCGGGTGACGACCGCATCCCCGGAAGTCGTCGGGGGAGCGCACCTCGCGCGGACCTACTCGCGCGAGCCGAGCGACTTCCCCGAGCCCAACAGCCGCCAGGAGATCTGGCGGTTCGCTGCGCTGCCCCGGCTGCGCCAGCTGTACGACGGTCCGCCCGCCGACGGCAGCGTCGACTATGCCTGGTCCGCGGACGCTCCGGTCAGCCACATACCAATGGACGACAAGCGCGTCGGTGCCGTACTCACGCCATTCGACCGCATCGCCGCTGTCGCCATGCAGAAATCCGGACAGGCCCTGCTGGTCGACATCAAAGACGCCGTCAACGAGCCCATCTACCTCACCGGCAAGGGCACCGGGGGCACGGCGTACGGCCATCTCGTCGTCAACGTCGCGCCGCACGCCTCGGCACTTGTCGTCATCGACCACATCGGGTCGGCGACGTACGCCGCCAACTCCGAGTTCAACGTGGGCGACGGCGCGCAACTCACCGTTGTCACCGTGCAGGACTGGGATGACGACACGATCCACGTCGAAGCCCAAGCAGCCTGCGTGGGACGAGACGCGCGCTTCCGCCACGTCTGCGTCAGCTTCGGCGGCAGCGCGGTCCGCATCAGCCCGACGGTCCGGTACGCCGGACCCGGCGGTGACGCCGAGCTGCTCGGGCTCGCCTTCGTCGACGCCGGCCAGCACGTCGACCAGCGCATTCTCATCGACCACGACGCACCGCACTGCCGCAGCCGGGTCACCTACAAGGCGGCGCTGCAAGGCGAAGACGCCCGCGCGGTCTGGACCGGCGACGTCATCATCAGCCACAACGCGAAGGCGACCGACACCCACGAGATCAACCGCAACCTGCTGCTGACCGACGGTGCGCGCGCCGACTCAGTGCCCAACCTCGAGATCCAGACCGGTGAGGTCGTGCACGCGGGCCACGCCAGCGCCACCGGTCGCTTCGATGACGAGCAGTTGTTCTACCTGCTCTCCCGCGGCATCCCCGAGGATGTTGCGAAGCGCATGGTCGTCCGCGCTTTCTTCGCGGAGATCATCGACGCGATCGGTGTACCGGACCTTGAGGAACGCATTCGCGCAGCCGTCGAGGCCGAGCTCGAGCAGGAGGTCCTCTCATGACCGACTGGACCCGGGCCTGCTCCTTCGATGACGTTCCCGAGGAAGGCGCGATCCGAGTCTGGATCGACGACCAGCCGATCTGCGTCGCGCGCAGCAACGGTGACCTCCATGCCATCCACGATGTGTGCTCGCACGCCGAGGTCGCGCTGTCCGAGGGCGAGATCGAAGGCGGCACCGTGGAATGTTGGCTGCACGGCTCGCGGTTTGACTTGAAGACGGGCAAGCCCACCGGGCTGCCGGCGACCAAGGCGGTCCCGGTCTACAAGACGAATGTCGACAACGGCGACGTCTACGTCGCACTGGAGAAGAAGTAGATGGCAACGCTCGAAGTTCGGGACCTGCACGTGTCGGTCGAAGACCGCGAGATCCTCCGCGGCGTCGACCTGACGGTCCGCTCCGGCGAGACGCACGCGGTCATGGGCCCGAACGGCTCCGGCAAGTCGACGCTCGCCTACGCGATCGCCGGCCACCCCCGCTACACCGTCACGCAGGGCTCGATCACGCTCGACGGCGCCGACGTCGCGTCGATGAAGGTCGACGAGCGAGCGCGGGCCGGCCTGTTCCTGGCCATGCAGTACCCGGTCGAGGTGCCGGGCGTCTCCGTCTCCAACTTTCTTCGTACGGCGGTCACCGCAGCTCGCGGGGAGGCGCCAAAGCTTCGCCTCTGGGTCAAAGAGCAGAAGGCAGCGATGGAACGGCTCGCCATCGACCCGTCGTTCGCCGAGCGCTCGGTCAACGAAGGCTTCTCCGGCGGTGAGAAGAAGCGGCATGAGGTGCTGCAGCTCGAGCTGCTCCAGCCGAAGATCGCTGTCCTCGACGAAACCGACTCCGGCCTCGATGTCGACGCGCTCAGAGTGGTCAGCGACGGCATCAACCGCGTCCGGGAGACCGGCGACGTCGGCGTTCTGCTTATCACCCACTACACGCGCATCCTTCGCTACGTGCAGCCGGAACACGTGCACGTGTTCGTCGGCGGCCGCATCGTCGAAGAGGGCGGCCGGGAGCTGGCCGACAAGCTCGAGTCGGAAGGCTACGAGCGGTTCCTCACAGCGGATGTGACATGAGTTTCGACGTCGAGCTCGTCCGCAAGGACTTCCCGATCCTTGATCGGCGCCTGGAGGACGACCGTGCGCTGATCTACCTCGACTCGGCCAACACTTCGCAGAAGCCGCGTCAGGTCATCGACGCGATGGTCGACCACTACGAGCGGCACAACGCCAACGTGGCGCGCGCTGTCCATCAGCTCGGCGAAGAGTCGACAGCGGCGTTCGAGGGGGCACGCGACAAGGTCGCTACGTTCATCAACGCGCCGAGCCGGGACCAGATCGTGTTCACCAAGAACGTCTCCGAGGCGCTCAACCTGGTGGCCAACACTTTGGTGTGGGCGGACGCGCCGTATGGCCTGGGCCCCGGTGACGAGGTCGTGATCACCGAGATGGAGCACCACTCCAACATCGTCCCGTGGCAGCTCGCCTGCCAGCGCAGCGGCGCCACGCTGAAATGGTTCGGCATCACGGACGACGGCCGGCTCGACCTGTCCAACATCAACGAACTCATCACACCCAAGACGAAGGTCGTCTCGCTCGTATACGTCTCCAACATGCTCGGCACGGTCAACCCGATTGCCACGATCGCCGAACGCGCCAAGCAGGTCGGCGCTCTCGTCGTCGTCGACGCCGCGCAAGCCGTCCCGCAGTTCCCCGTCGACGTGAGCAGCCTCGGCGTCGACTTCTTCGGGTTCACCGGTCACAAGCTCTGCGGTCCCACCGGCATCGGGGTGCTCTGGGGTCGCAGCGAACTGCTCGAAGCCCTTCCTCCGTTCCTCGGCGGTGGCGAGATGATCGAGACCGTTCGCATGGAGGCTTCCACGTACGCCGCACCGCCGCACAAGTTCGAAGCCGGGACACCACCGATCGTGCAAGCAGTCGGTCTGGGTGCGGCCATCGACTACCTCACCGCCATCGGCATGGACAACGTTGCGGCCCACGAGCGCGACATCACCGGCTATGCGCTGGAGAGACTGCTCGGTGTCAACGGCGTACGCGTGCTCGGTCCGAACGACACCACGGAGCGCGGCGGTGCAATCAGCTTCACGCTCGCCGACCTGCACCCACACGACGTCGGCCAGGCGCTCGACTCGCTGGGCATCGCCGTGCGCGGTGGCCACCACTGCTGCCGGCCCGGCCATGCGCGCTTCGGTGTGAGTGCGTCCACGCGCGCGTCGTTCTACCTCTACACGACGCGGGACGAGGTCGACGCGCTAGCGGACGGTCTCGAGTACACGAAGAAGTTCTTCCGGGCAGCGTGACGACGATGCAACTCGAGTCCATGTACCAGGAGATCATCCTGGACCACTACCGCAAGCCGCACGGCAAGGGCCTGCGCGAGCCGTATGACGCCGAAGTCCACCACGTCAACCCGACATGCGGCGACGAGGTGACGCTTCGGGTGCATCTGGACGGCGACAAGGTCGTCGACGTTTCCTACGACGCGATCGGCTGCTCGATCAGCCAGGCCTCGACGTCAGTCCTGACCGAGCTCGTCGTCGGCCAGACCGTGCAACACGGCCTCGCAGTCGGCGAAGAGTTCCGCGAGCTGATGGGCTCGGCCGGCCAGAAGGAGCCCGACGAGGACGTTCTCGAAGATGCGATCGCCTTCGCCGGCGTCTCGCGTTACCCGGCGCGGGTCAAGTGCGCCTTGCTCGGCTGGATGGCATTTCGGGACGCGGTGTCCCAGGCATACTCGACACAACAAGAGGAGGTTGCCGGATGAGTGAGACCGCAGTCTCCACCGACGACATTACCGAAGCGATGCGCGACGTCGTCGACCCTGAGCTCGGCATCAACGTTGTCGACCTCGGCCTGCTGTACGGCGTACACGTCGACGACGGCGGTGCGGTCACTCTCGACATGACGCTCACCTCGGCTGCCTGTCCGCTGACCGACGTCATCGAGGACCAGACGCACTCGGCGCTCGACGGGCTGTCCAACGGCATCCACATCAACTGGGTGTGGATGCCCCCGTGGGGCCCGGACAAGATCACCGAGGACGGACGCGAGCAGTTGCGCGCGCTCGGCTTCAACGTCTGAGCAAGTCCCGCACCTCGGCGTCGGTGGTCTGCGAGAAGTCGTCGTACCACTGACCGACCACGACGAAGGACATCGGTGTCTGTGCGCACACGACGTCATCAGCGACTGATTCGAGATCTCGCGCCGTAGAAGCGGCGGCCACGGGCACGGCGACAACGACGCGACGAGGGCTGTTCGCGCGCACGGCTTGGACAGCGGCACGCATCGTCGCGCCGGTGGCCAAGCCGTCGTCGACGAGGATCACGACCTGCCCGCCGAGCTGCGGGGGAGTCGAGTCCCCGCGGTACTCCCCGACTCTTCGCTCGAGTTCAGCCGTCTCCGTGGCAACGACAGTGTCAATCTGCTCGGGACTCAACGCATAGGCGTGGACGACGTCGTCGTTGAGCACTCGCACACCGCCCGGCCCGATCGCGCCGAAAGCCAACTCGGTGTGGCCGGGTACGCCGAGCTTGCGCACCACATAGACGTCGAGCGGAGCGGCTAGCGCACCGGCGACCTCTGCGGCGACCGGGACGCCTCCACGCGGCAGGCCGAGCACGATGAGGCCCGATTCATGGGCGAAATGGACCAATCGATCAGCCAAGGCTCGGCCGGCCGCAGCCCGGTTCGCGAACGTCGTCGTCATCAGCAACCCTCAGGCCGCAGTCTGGCAAAGCGCGGCTAGCGTGCAGTCGTGACGATGGACGAACCGCCTCGCACACTCGCTCCCTACACCCCAGCGCTCGATCGCGGTGCGCGGGCACTCGCAGTTGCTGCGGTCGTCTGTGCGGCCGTTGAACTCGGTGTCGGCCCGCACCGGGTGCTCTCCGTAGTGTTCGTCGTCACGGGTTTGTTGATCGGGTACGGCGCCGGCAGGCAGCTCGGTGCAATGCTCGCCGAATCGGCAATGGATGCGCCGGTCGTCAGCGAAGCCGAGCTCGCTCTGGTGGCACCGGCCCAACCATCACCCTTGTTGGTTGCTGCGCTCGGCATCGGTGTCCTCATTGCCATCGCCGTACCGCTCGGCTGGCACGTGCCGACGCCGCTGCCCGGTGGCTTTGCTGCCGGCGCAGTTCAGTTCACGAAGCAGGTGCGTGGGCTGCGCGGTGTCGAGTCCAAACGTCGCGGCCAGATTCTGCGTCCGCTCGGCCAGCTTTCTTTCGACGGTGATGAACTCCGGCTGCGCCCGAGCGGGGTTGGGTAGGCTCGATTCGTAGTTCGATGACGAGCGGTGAAAGTAGCGAAGCGAAGGGATACGTGGTGGCGGAGCTGAAGAAGGGGAGCCGGATCACCGGCGCCGAGCGGGACAAGCTCGCGGGGGATCTCAAGCGGAAGTACGACTCCGGCCAGAGCATTCGAGCGCTCGCCTCTTCGACGGGCCGTTCTTACGGCTTCGTTCACCGCATGCTGAGCGAGTCGGGCGCGAGTCTGCGCGGACGAGGCGGGGCGACCCGCGGGAAGAAGCGGCGGTAACCGCGCACGTGCTCGGCAACGAACTTGCCGAGACACTCGAAGCCGTAGGCCTTCGTCTCGACGTCGACGGTGCAGTGGCCAGGGTGACGCTCGCCGCCCCGGAGCGCCGCAATGCCCAGACGCCCGCCACTTGGCAGGCACTCGCGCAGATCGGTCGTGCGCTGCCCGGCGACGTGCGCGCTGTCATCCTTCGCGCCGAAGGCCCATCGTTCTGCGCCGGTCTCGACCGCCGGATCTTCGCGGGCGAGCCGATCGACGGAGCGCCCTCGATCACGCAGATGGCGGCGATGTCGCCTCCGGACCTCGAGAACTTCATCGAGACGCTGCAGGCCGGCTTCACGTGGTGGCGTCGACCCGACCTCGTGACGGTGGCCGCGGTCCAGGGCCACGCGGTCGGCGCCGGCTTCCAGCTGGCGCTCGCCTGCGATATGCGCGTTATTGCCGGGGACGCACAGTTCTCCATGCGCGAGACGAGCCTTGGCCTGGTCCCCGACCTGGGTGGCACGTATCCCCTCGTCGAGATCGTGGGTTACCCGCGTGCGCTCGAGATCTGTGTCACCGGCCGGTGGGTGCAGGCCGCGGAGGCGGCATCGCTCGGTCTGGCGGAGCTTGTCGTACCGAACGACCAACTCGATGCCGCGGCCGAAGACCTGGTCGCAGCCATCCTTGCGGCTCCTCGTGACGCCGTGGTCGAAACGAAGGCCCTTCTGCTGAAAGCGCGTGCGAACACTGCCGGCGAACAGCTCGCGGCCGAACGCCAGGCGCAGGCACGTCGTCTCCGTGACCTCGCTGGCGCCGGGGAGTAGCGCGACCATGAACCTCGAGCTGTCGGCTGAGCACCGCGCACTCCGAGACACCGCACGCCGCTGGGTCGAGGACGTCGTCGTACCCAACGCACTGGAGAACGACCGCAAGGAACGCTTCCCGCAAGAAGCCCTCGATGGATTGCTTCAGACCGGCTTCATCGGGTTGTCGATCCCGGAGGAGTACACCGGTGGCGGCGCCGACCCGCTGTCCTACGCACTGGTGATCGAGGAGCTGGGCCGGGGCGACGCCAACGTTCGATCGATCGTGTCGGTACACCTCGGACTCGTCGCCGGCTCGATCGCGCGATGGGGCACCGAGGACCAGAAACAGCGGTGGTTGCCCGCGATGGCCGCCGGTACCACGCTCGGATGTTTCGGTCTCACCGAGCCGGACCACGGTTCGGACCCCGCGAACCTTCGGTCAACTGCTGAACGCACGAGTGCAGGCTGGCGGATCTCCGGACGCAAAGTCTTCATCACCAACGGAACGATCGCCGGCGTTGCGCTCATCATGGCGCGCACCGGCGGCCCCGGACCCCGCGGAGTCAGCGCCTTCCTCGTGCCCACTGATACGCCCGGTTTCACCGCCCGGCAGATCCACGGGAAGCTCGGCATCCGTTCGTGTGACACGGCCGAGCTCATGCTCGACGGTGTCGAGGTGGGTGATGACGCGTTGCTCGGTGGCCTCGAAGGCACCGGAATCAAAGTCGCCTTGTCCGCGCTCGACGACGGACGCATGTCGCTCTCCGCATCGTGCACCGGCTTGGCGCAAGCCGCGCTCGACGCGATGCTTTCCTATGCCGGTCAGCGCCAGCAGTTCGGCAAGCCGATCGCGGCCCATCAGCTCGTGCAAGAGCTGATTGCGGACACAGCCGTCGACGTCGAGGCTGCGCGACTGCTGACATGGCGAGTCGCTGACCTCAAGACGCGCGGCGAGCCCTACACCCTCGCGGCGTCGCAAGCGAAGTTGTTCGCATCGGAGGCCGCTGTGCGCGCCGCCAACGCCTGTGTCCAGGCACACGGCGGCTACGGCTACATCGACGAGTACCCCGCCGGCAAGCTGCTGCGTGACGCGCGCGTAACGACGTTGTACGAAGGCACCAGCCAGATCCAGAAGTTGCTCATCGGCCGGGCACTGACCGGCGTCAGCGCGTTCAGCTAGTCGGTTCCACCTCGTTCGCAATCAGGTCCGCAAGGGTGACGGTGTCGATAACACCGAACAACCGGCCCTGGAGCCGTTGATAGGGGTCCTCGGTTGACGGCGGGGGCTCGAGAGTGTGTTCGCCGACGGCCGCGACGATCTCGGCAATCGAGATCTCGGCCGGTGCCAGCGCGAGTGAGTAACCACCGATCCGGCCACGTCTGCTGTGAACCAGGCCGGCTCGACCCAGCTGGCTGAGGATCACCGTGAGAAAGGTCTTTGGTATCTGGCGCGCCTGCGCAATTTGCTCTGCGGTGAGCGGTTCTACGGCAATTGCGAGCAGCGCCAACGCCCGAATGGCGTAGTCCGCACGCGCACCGAGCCAGAACTGCCCTGTTCCGACCAAGCGACGACCCCCACCGGCTTGACACGACGAACAATCTGTTGCTTTCCTATCAACTCTACTGATCCACTCTAGATTAGATCCGAGTGGAAAGCCACCAAAGGAAAAGGGGAACGATGACGCGCACCAAGGGGGGCCTGGCCGCAACGCTGGCCGTCGGCGCCGTGAGTGCACTAGTTGTCGCCGGTTGCGGAAGCAGCGGTAGCAGCAAAGCCGGGTCTAGTGGCTCGAGTCCGAAAGTCAACCTGTCACTGGTCGCGTACTCCACGCCGCAGGCGGCGTACAAGAAGATCATCGAGGCCTTCAAGCAGACGTCTGCGGGCAAGAACATCACCTTCACCGAGTCGTACGGCGCATCCGGTGACCAGAGCCGCGCCGTCGTCGCCGGCCTGCCGGCCGACGTCGTCGAGTTCTCGCTTGCACCGGACATGGACCGGCTCGCCAAGGCGAATCTCGTCGACACGAACTGGGCGCAGGGTCAGTACGGCGTGGGCACGAGCACCGCGGCAGGCCAGCACAAGGGCGACGTCACCGACTCCGTCGTCGTCATCGCCACTCGCAAGGGCAACCCGAAGCACATCAGCGACTGGCCAGACCTCGTCAAGTCGGGCATCCAGGTCATCACGCCGAACCCGTTCACCTCAGGTGGTGCGCGGTGGAACGTGATGGCGGCCTACGGAGGCGTGCTCGCCGAAGGCAAGACCACGACCGAGGCAGCGACATACCTGCAGGAGCTGTTCAAGAATCACGTCCCGGTGCAGGACGACAGCGCGCGCAAGTCGCTGCAGACCTTCGTCGGCGGCAAGGGCGACGCGATGCTGGCTTACGAGAACGACGCGATCTTCGCGCAGCAGAACGCGCAGTCGATTGACTACACGGTGCCGAAGGACACGATCCTGATCGAGAACCCGATCGCGGTCACGAAGAACTCGAAGCACCCGGCGGAGGCGCAGGCGTTCGTGAACTTCCTGTTCACCGACACCGCGCAGAAGATCTTCTCCGACAACGGCTACCGTCCGGTCGTCACCTCGGCATCCAGCCGGCAGTTCCCGGCGCCGAGCGGCCTGTTCACGATCGCCAAGTTCGGCGGCTGGACAACGGTGACGTCGAAGTTCTTCGACCCCGACACCGGGGTCCTGGCCAGCATCGAAAAGGGCCTTGGTGTCCCGACCAAGAAATAGCGACATCGTGACCGGAGGTGGCGGCACCATCGCGGTGTCGCCGCCTCCGGGCGTCGTTCGCTCCCGGTCGCACGCACGGGTGCGGCCGGCATGGGGGTTAGGCCTCGCCGGGGGCCTGGTCGTGCTCTTCCTCAGCATCATCGTGCTCATCCCGCTCACTGCGGTCGTGCTGAAGTCGACCGGCGACGGCTGGAGCGGCTTCTGGCACCAGGTGACATCCGGGCAGTCGTACGCCGCGCTGAAGCTGACCATCGTCGCTTCGCTTCTGGTCGCCCTGGTCAACCTGGTGATGGGCACGGTCATCGCGTGGGTGCTCGTCCGCGACAAACTGCCCGGACGACAGGTGGTGGACACGCTCATCGACCTGCCGTTCGCGTTGCCGACGATTGTCGCCGGCCTCACGTTGCTCGTGCTTTATGGGCCACGTAGCCCGGTGCACGTGAACCTGGCGTATGCGAGGACCGGTGTTTTCCTCGCGCTGCTGTTCGTCACGCTGCCCTTCGTCGTGCGCACTGTTCAGCCCGTGCTGATGCAGCTCGACCGCGACATGGAAGAAGCCGCCGCCTCTCTTGGTGCCGCGCCCCGCACGATCTTCTTCCGCATCGTGCTGCCCAACATTGCGCCGGCCATGGCCGCCGGCACCGCTTTGGCGTTCGCCCGGTCCGTCAGTGAGTTCGGGTCGACCGTGCTGATCTCCGGCAACATCCCGTTCAAGACACAGGTCGCCGCGGTCACGATCTTCAACCAGATCGAGAGCGACAACGTCACGGGCGCCGCCGCGATCAGCACAGTGCTGCTGGCGGTCTCGATCGTCGTACTTGTCCTGCTGAACATCGCGCAACGGTGGGTGGGCCGTCATGATGGCTAAGGGCGGGACGCGCTGGGGCTTGCGCGGCGTCGTATTCAGTTACTTGTTCGTGCTGCTGATCTTGCCGGTCGCCCTCATCCTGTGGCGCACCTTCGAGCACGGCCTCGGCTCCGTGCTCCACTCGCTCACCACTCCCGAGGCGCGACACGCATTCAAGGTGACGCTCGAGGTTGCCATTTTCGCCGTGGTGCTCAACACGCTGTTCGGCGTCGCGGCTGCCATCTTGCTGGTCCGCCATCGTTTCCCCGGCGCCGGCATCGTCGACGCGCTCATCGACTTGCCGCTAGCCGTATCGCCGGTCGTCGTTGGCCTGGCGTTGATCCTCGTCTACGGACGCCGCACCCACGTTGGCAGCTGGCTCGGCAGCCATGGCATCAACATCATCTTCAGCTTGCCCGGGATGGTGATGGCGACCGTGTTCGTCTCGCTGCCACTCGTCGTCAGAGCAGTGGCTCCCGTTCTGGCAGAGATGGGCGACGAGCAGGAACAGGCAGCGTCGACGCTCGGGGCGAACTCCCGGCAGACCTTCTTCCGCATCACGCTGCCGTCGATCCGTGGTGCTCTGGTCTACGGCGTTGTGCTGTCGCTCGCGCGGGCCCTCGGCGAGTTCGGGGCGGTTGCTGTGGTGTCCGGCGCGCTGCTCGGCAAGACGCAGACGGTCACGTTGTTCGTCCAGGAGCGGTTCCAGAACTTCGACCAGCAGGCGGCGTACGCCGGCGCCACCGCACTCGTCGCCGTCGCCATCATCGCGTTGATCGTGAGCCGCTTCCTGCGGCCACAGGGGGGACCGTCATGAGCATCCAGGTGCGCAATGTGTCGAAGGCCTTTGGTGACTTCGCCGCGTTGGACGACGTCTCCATCGACATCCCCAGCGGCTCGCTGACCGCCTTGCTCGGTCCGAGCGGTGGCGGCAAGTCGACTCTGCTCCGCGTGGTCGCCGGCCTCGAGCAGCCCGACACGGGCCGCGTCGACATCGACGGCACCGAGGCCACCGCGCTGCCACCGCAGCGACGCGGCGTCGGCTTCGTGTTTCAGCACTACGCCGCCTTCAAGCACATGACGGTGTGGCGCAACGTCGCGTTCGGCCTGTCCATCCGCAAACGGCCGAAGGCGGAGACCAAACAGCGTGTACAGGAACTTCTCGAGCTCGTGCACCTCGAGCAGTTCGCCCATCGCTACCCATCGCAGCTGTCGGGTGGTCAGCGGCAGCGCATGGCTCTCGCCCGTGCGCTGGCCGTGGAACCGAAGGTCCTGCTGCTCGACGAGCCGTTCGGCGCTCTGGACGCCCAGGTCCGTAAGGAGCTGCGCGCCTGGTTGCGCCGGCTACACGACCAGGTGCATGTGACGACGGTGTTCGTGACCCACGACCAGGAGGAGGCGATGGAGGTCGCCGACTCGATCGTCGTCATGGCCGCCGGCAAGGTCGAGCAGGTTGGGACGCCCGACGACCTCTACGAGAAGCCCGCCAGCGACTTCGTGATGTCGTTCCTCGGTCCGGTGACCCGGATCGGCGGCGAGCTGGTCCGTCCCCACGACGTCGAGCTCTTCACGGCCCCGACCTTCGGAGCGCAGCAGGCTACGGTTGTTCGTGTCACCCGGCTGGGGTTCGAGGTGAAGATCGATCTCGAGGTGGACGGCGAACCGGCGTGGGCGCAGGTCACCCGCGGCACCTGTGAGCAGCTGGGCCTCCGGAGCGGCTCGACGGTCTTTGTCCGCCGGGCCGGGACGCAGATCCGCGTGGTTCGGGCCGGAGACGCCCCCGCCTGAGGCTCGGGAGGAACGTCCAGCGCCTTCCGTGTGTTAGACCCAAGCAGGAGGCGCCGAATGACCATGCCCGGTGGAGGGCACGCGAACTGGGCCACGCTCAGGTCCTACAGCCGGGACCAGTCCGTGGCCCGGCAGAAGCTTGCCCCCGGGACGCTGAAGCGGGTCGCGGCGTTCGCCGGGCCGTACCGCCGGTGGCTCGTGGTCTTCCTGCTCCTGATCCTGGTCGACGCCGTGCTAGGCGCCGCCAACCCGCTCATCTACAAAGAGATCATCGACCGCGGGATCCTGCCGAAGAACGTCGGCGTCGTGGAGTGGCTCGCCGCGCTGGTGGCAGTGATCGCCATCGTTGACGCCGGCGTCTCACTGGCCATGCGGTGGTACTCCGCGCGGATCGGTGAAGGGCTCATCTATGACATGCGGGCGAAGGTGTTCGCCCACGTCCAGCGGATGCCGATTGCGTTCTTCACTCGCACGCAGACGGGCGCGTTGATCAGCCGGCTGAACAACGACGTGCTGGGTGCGCAGCAGGCCTTCACCGGCACACTCTCCACGGTCGTCAGCAACATCATCACCGTGACCATCGTCCTCATCGCGATGCTCGTCCTGTCGTGGCAGATCACCCTGATCTCGTTGGTCCTCCTGCCGGTGTTCGTCATCCCCGCCCGGCTCATGGGTCGCCGACTGCAGAAGATCACCCGGGAGAGCTACAACCTCAACGCCGAGATGAGCGCGACGATGACCGAGCGCTTCAACGTCTCCGGTGCGCTCCTCGTCAAGCTCTTCGGACGGGCCGCGGAGGAGGACAACAACTTCCGGCGGGGCGCTCGACGCGTGGCCGACATCGGCGTGCTGTCCGCGATGTACAGCCGGGTCTTCTTCGTCTCCCTCACGCTGGTGGCTGCGCTCGCGACCGCAATCGTCTACGGGCTCGGTGGCCGCCTAGCGATCAACGGCGCCTTCGAGGTCGGCACGGTGGTCGCGCTGACGGCGTACCTCAACCGTCTCTACGGTCCGCTGACGGCATTGTCGAACGTGCAGGTGGACGTCATGACGGCGCTCGTTTCCTTCGAGCGCGTCTTCGAGGTGCTCGACCTTGCGCCCGCCATCGACGACAAGCCCGATGCTCGCACGCTGCCGCGCGAGCTGAACGGACGCGCGACGATCGAGTTCGACCACGTAGACTTCCGCTATCCGACCGCGTCCGAGGTGTCCCTCGCCTCGCTCGAAGCCGTCGCCGTGCTCGACAACAGTCCGCAGCGACAGATCTTGTACGACGTTTCCTTCCGGGCCGAGCCAGGTGAGCTGGTTGCGCTCGTGGGCCCCTCCGGTGCGGGCAAGACGACGATCAGCCAGCTGGTGACGCGGATGTACGACGTGCAGTCCGGTGCGGTGCGCGTCGGTGGCGAGGACGTACGCGACGTGACGCTCGAGTCACTGCGCAACGCCGTTGGCGTGGTCACGCAGGATGCGCATCTCTTCCACGACACGATCCGCGCGAACCTGATCTATGCGCGGCCGGAGGCGACCGAGGCAGAACTCTGGGACGCCCTCGACGCGGGACAGATCGGAGACCTCATTCGCGCATTGCCGGACCAGTTGGACACTGTCGTCGGCGAACGCGGCTATCGACTCTCGGGTGGCGAGAAGCAGCGCGTGGCGATCTCGCGACTTCTGCTGAAGGAGCCGTCCGTCGTCGTGCTCGACGAGGCCACCGCGCATCTGGACTCCGAGTCCGAGGTCGCTGTCCAGCGTGCGCTCGCACACGCCCTCGCCGACCGCACCTCTCTGGTCATCGCGCATCGGCTCTCGA
Organism: Actinomycetes bacterium; assembly: GCA_045807285.1. Taxonomy (GTDB): domain Bacteria; phylum Actinomycetota; class Actinomycetes; order JAWWOW01; family JAWWOW01; genus JBJMHR01. The sequence continues at coordinate 12,845 of JBJMHR010000028.1, read as the reverse complement.
CCGTGCGCGAGGCCGACCAGATCCTGGTTGTCAACGACGGACGCATCGTGGAGCGCGGGCGCCATCACGAGCTGCTCGAGGCCGGCGGCCTCTATTCCGAGCTCTACCGCACGCAGTTCGAACGCCAGGCCGACGTACCTGACCAGCCTCTACGTGGCGCAACCGTCGACTGAGTCAGCAGGTGCCCTGTCGCGACGTCAGCCCGACCTGCCAGGGGCGCACGGGTTGCGGCGGCGTGAGCACCGTCACTGAGCCGAACCGCATGGACTTTGCGCCTGGCACCGCGCGCAACACCTCCGTCACGTTCTCGGTGCTGGCGAGATAAGCGAAGTGCTCCGACGCATCCACGCGACGGGTGAGGTCGGGGAAGCGACAGGGGTTGGGTCCGTACGGCACCACAGCAATGGCCGTCCCCGCCACGAAGTCGGATGTGTACGCCGTGCGGAAGTCGGCGTACGCCGCGGTGTAGCCGTTCTTCTGCAACCATCCAGACGCGGCGCGAAGGTCACGCGTCCAGTGCGCGGGATAGTCGTCGACGTAGACCGCAATCGTGGCCACCGACAGCAGAGCCACTGCAGCGATCGGGACCCGGATGCGCGCGGCGCTCCACGCGAGGAGCGGAAGCGCCGGATATAGGTACCGCGGCTCGACGGCGTACCACGTGTACGGCGACGCAACGTACATCGCAAGGGCGATCACCGAGGCGAGCAGCACGACGTCGAAGGGCCGTCGCGTTCCGCGGGACAACAGCAGCCGAACAAGGCTGCGGCGCCGAGCCACGACCGCGACCGTCAACAGGCCGAGCACGCCCGCCACTGCGACGTACCAAACAACTCTCGGCAACACCGAACGCGGACCGAACCATGCGACGCCGAGGTACTCCGGCAGGACGTCGGCGACCAACCGGCCCAGCCGCGTCGCCGGGCCGGCGACGTGGGGGAGCGACCCGATGCCGCCGATCGCGCGATGGCGCAGCATCCAGATCCAGAATGGCGCGCTGCCCAGCAAGGCCGCGGACACGAGCAACAGCAGGCGACGGCGCGCGACGGTCCAGAGCGACCCGACCGTCCATAACACCGCAGGCAGGATCAAGTAGTAGGTCGTAACCGTCGCCCACGCGCCGAGACCCGCAACGAACCCGATCGCGGAGACATCGAACGACCCCGGTTGAGCATGTCGCACCGCGAAATGCAACGCGAGCAGCCCCAGCAACGGCGCCACGGCGTAGGCACCCATCCCACGTCCGCCATACAACAGCGCGTACGCCGGGCCGAGGGCATAGAGCCATGCCGCGACGAGCGCGCGTCGCTCGCTGCCGAGCACGCGCCGGCCGACACTGAAGACCAGCAGCACCGAGAAGGCAGAGATCACCACGAGCGGCAGCCGTACGACGTACGCGTTGTGCGGTGCAATCCACGCAAACGGCGCTTGGAGGTACGGCTCCACTGCGCCGAGATATTGCTGGCCGGGGAAGAACGTGTACGTATGACCGCGCACGATCCGATCTGCCATCAGCCCGGTGACGCCCTCGTCGCCGTTCAGATTTCCGATCGGTGATGCCAACACGGCCAGCCGATCGACGAACGCGACCAGGATCGCGCCGACAAGCAGCCAGCGCGTCCGCATCAGAGCGTTCGCAGCGCGCCCCCGTCGACCGGGATCATCACCCCGGTCAGGTACGACGCGGCGGGCGACAGCAGGAACGCCGCAACCCGCCCGAACTCAGCCGGTTCGCCGAAGCGTCGCAACGGAATCTGCTTCGCGAGACCACGTCGTGCCTGCTCGTCAGGGGTCAGCTCCATTGTGCGAGCTGTCGAGATCCGACCGGGCAGCAAACCGAACACCCGCACACCGCGAGGCCCGAGTTCGTCGGCGAGGGTCTTCGCGAGCATTCCCAGCCCTAGTCGCAACCCGTTGGAGATCGCGAGCCCGCCGATGGGCGACCGCACCGACGTCGACAGCACGAGCCCGACCGCACCCCCGGCGCCGACAACCGACGCCACTGTGCGGGCCAGCCGCACCGCACCCAGAAACACCGAATCGAACGACGTACGCCACTGCTCGTCGGTGACCGACATCACGTCACCGGCGGGAGGTCCGCCCACGCTGATCAGCGCGCCGTCGAGCCGGCGGAAGCTGTCCCTCGCTGCCGCGACCAAGCGATCAGGCGTGGCGTCATCCGCGTTGTCCGCAGCGACGCCGACAGCACGTTCGGCGCCGCCGAGCTCGCCGACGGCAACCTGCACGGCGGATGCGTCACGGCTCGACACCACGACCCGCGCACCGTCCGCGACGAGCGCGTCAGCGGCAGCGCGGCCGAGCCCACGCGTCGCCCCGGTCACGATGTAGACGCGCTCGCGGAGCCCGAGATCCATCAGCCCGATGTCTCGAGCAGCCGCGTCACGCCCTCCACGAAACCGTCGGCGATCTGCCACGGGTCACCGACGACGTCCGGGCAGGTCAGCACGCCGACGTCGAGCTGGCCCTGGTCCGAGAGAACGGTCAGGTTGACGCCCATCGACATCAGCAGCGGACCGAACGGGAAGATCGCCTCGATACGCGCGCCGGCGAGATAGAGCTGCAGCGGCGGCCCGGCCATGTTGGACACGACCATGCTCGCCATCGGTGGGTGCATCCGAGCGAGCCCGAGCCGGGAGTACATCTGCCCGCCGCCGACAAGCACCATCGCGGGAATCAGGTCAGCGAGCGTCGGTAACAAGTCGCCGGCCAGCGGGTCGCTCGCCTTCGCCTCGACGGTCGCTGCCTGCACTGTGCGCAGTTGCTCGACGGGGTCTTCGATGTCGACCGGCAACGGCACGGACATCACGCCGAGCCGGTCAGCACCGGCGACCTGAGCACCGCCTTGCGAGGTGGGGCAGCTCGCGACCGGTTGCTTGGTCACGTCGAAGCCGTTCTTGAGCAGGTGCAACCGCATGGCGTAAGCGGTCGCAGCGAGGACGACGTCGTTGACCGTGCAGCCGTAGTAGTCCTTCACCTGCTTGACGTCATCGAGTGCCACCCGACGAAACGCAGTCAAACGACGCTCGGTCAACGGCCCGTTCAGCGCCGTCGATGGCGCAAAGGAGGGCAGCGAAACGCTGCCCTCCGCCCCCCGGAGCCGGCCGATGGTCTCCGCCGCGATCCGCTGGACCCCGCGCAGCAGGGCGGTTCCGGCGCGGAGGGGCAGCCCGGCCTGGTGCACGGCAGTGTGGCTCAGCACGTCGAGCAGTGAGTACGACGGGATCTCGACGTCGGGCGGCGGGTCGACGGTACGGCCGTCGGGGTCGAAGTCGAGAAGCTGCGCCATGAACTCGACGCCGGTCGCGCCGTACAACGTCGCGTGATGGATTCGCGCGACGATCGCGACCCGCCCGTCAGCGAGCCCTTCGACAACGGTCACGTGCCACAACGGACGGTCGCGGGGCAATAGCGTGCTGGCGATCTCGCCCACCAGGTCACCCAGGGTCCGCCAGTCACCCGGCTGCGGCGCGACCACCCGGGACAGGTGCGCGTCGATGTTGATGTCGAGGACCGGTTCCCAGTACGGCCGGTCGAGATGCAGTGGGACCGGTCGGAGCTGTCGGCAGAACGGGGGCATCAGGTGCACGCGTTCGTCAATCGTCGCGCGCAGGCGTTCGAAGGAGTACGCCGCCTCGTCAGCGGTCGGGTCGAGGACGAGCACGCCGAGAACCTGCATCGGCGAGGTCGGTGTCTCGAGCGCGAGCAGCGCTGAGTCGGTGCCGGAGAGTTGCTCGAGGCTCATGACGTCAATGCCTCCACTGCTCGGTCGCGGGCCCAGCGATAGTCGGCTTTGCCTGCGGGTGACCGCTCGATCCGGTCGACGACAACGAGGTCGCGCGGCACCTTGTACCCGGCGACGCTCTCACGCACGTGCTTCTGCACCGACTCGAGCGTCGGCGCGGAACCGGCCGGCTGGATGACGGCAACCACTCGCTCGCCCCAGCGTTCGTCCGGCACGCCCACCACGAGCGCGTCTTCGATGTCTGGGTGCCCGCGCAGCGGCTCCTCGACTTCCTCGGGGTAGACCTTTTCCCCGCCCGTGTTGATGCACTGTGACCCGCGTCCGAGAATGCGGATCGTCCCATCGGACTCAACGGTCGCGTCGTCACCGGTGATCGCCCACCGTTCGCCGTCGAGCTCGACGAATGTCCGCGCCGTCTTCTCAGGGTCGTTGTGGTACCGCAGCGGTACGTGGCCGCGGCGCGCGACCTTGCCGACGCGCCCGGAGCCGGGTTCGACCAGGCCGTCATCGTCGAGTACGGCGGTGTGCTCGTTCACCTGGAACGTCGTACCGCCTTGCCCGCCCTTCGCGCCGAGTACGCCGGTCTCCGACGAGCCGAACGAGTCGAGCACCATGCGTCCCGGAAGCAGCTGCTCGAGACGCTCCTTGTTGTGCTGCGAGAGGCCGGCACCGCTTGACGCGATCACCCAGAGGCTCGACGTGTCGTAGTCGTCCGCATGTGCCGCTAGCGCATCCAGAAGCGGCTTTGCCATCGCGTCGCCGATGATGACCAGCGTCAGCACCTTCTCGTCGCTGATCGCCCGCCACGCGGTCGCCGGGTCGAAGCGACCGTGCGGCAACATGACAACCTTGCCGCCGCAGAAGAGCTGGTGGAAGGCAAGCCAGTGCGCACTGGCGTGCATCAGTGGCGGCGTCGCGAGCGCGACGAGCCCCGGTGGCGGTAACCGTTCGGCGAGCTCCTGCTCGTCTTTCACGTAGTTGCCGAGCTGCGCGAGGTCGCCGCCGCCCATCGCCGACTTGAAGATGTCCTCGTGTCGCCATACGACACCTTTCGGCATGCCGGTCGTCCCGCCGGTGTAGATCAGGTAAAGGTCATCACCGGAGCGATCGGGAACCTGGGGTCGCGTCGCACTCGCGGTGAGTGCCTGGGCGTAGTCGACGGCACCACTGACGGGATCGGCGTCGCTGCCGTCGTCAACAACGAGCAGCGCCTTCAGTCGCGCACGTTCGTGCAACGCGCGTGATACGTGGGGACCGAACTGACGATGGAAGACCAACGCGACCAGACCGGCGTCGTCGTAGAGGTATCGCAGCTCGCGTTCGACGTACCGGTAGTTCACGTTGATGGGGACCGCGCGGAGCTTGAACGCCGCGAGCATGCCCTCGAGGTACTCGCTGCCGTTGACCAGTTGCAGACCGACCGGGTCGCCGACGCCGACGCCCGTCTCGGCCAGGTAGTTGGCGAGTCGGTTGGCGCGTTCGTCCAGCTGCCGGTAGGTCAGGCGCGTGTCGCCGACAACCAGGATCTCGCGGTCAGGGTCGGCGTCGGCCACAGCCTCGAAGAGATCCGCGAGGTTGAAGCTCACGCGTCTGCCTCCCGGACGACGCAGTTTGCAGCGCGGGTCGACAATCCCGCGGACCGCCTGAACGTTGTGACGATATCCGGCGTCAATCCGTTCGTCAGCCAGCAGAACGACAGGCCCGTCTCCGGGTCCGCCCAAGCGATCTGACCACCGAGCCCGCTCGCGCCGAACGCTCGCGGGCTGGTCGCCTTGCCGAAGTCACGCAGCAATCCGTTGCCGTCATCACCGGCGACGGACAGTCCGAGCGTGCGGTACGCCGCGACGCCGCGCAGCGGGTCGACGTATTTCGTCCGCACGTTTCCGGTGCCATCCGCGAGGACAGCTGGATCCCACAACCCGCCTGGGTTGTGCAGCAGGGCTTGGTAGAACAAAGCGATGTCGGCCGCCGTCGACACTGCTCCTGCTCCTGGTACGCCGACCGCGCGCACCTCCGGTTCGTTGTACCGGAGCAACATGTCGGGCTTCGCCTCAGCGATGCCCAGGTCGCCGTCGGTGTCGGCCATCATCACGAGGTCGACCACGTCATCGCCCGCTCCGACCGGCACACCGAGCTGCAGGCGACGTAGCCCTAGCGGACCAGCAATGCGTTCGGCCATGAACGCGCGGTAGTCGAGACCCGATACGCGCTCGATCAGCTCTGCGACGACCCAGTGGGCTGATGTCGCGTGGTACTCGAGCTGCGAGCCGGGTGGCCAGTCAAGTCGCCAGGTGGCGAACCTGGCCACGCGCCCGAGAGAGCTCGCACCGTCCTCCGGGCGCATCGGCGCCCGCGGAAACCCGGCGGTGTGCGTCAGCAGGTGCTCGACGGTGACGGTTTCCTTGCCGTTGGTCGCGAACTCTGGGACAAGGTCAACCACACAGGTGTCTGCGGTGAGCAGCCCGTCGCCGATGAGCAGCCAGGCCGCGGCGGCAATGTAGGCCTTCGTCACCGAGAACACAGTGAACCGAGCGTCCGGCTGCGCGGCGCCGAGCGTCCTGTCGGCGACCACCTCGCCATCCCGTGCCAGGGCGAGCTGGCAGGCCGGTAACCGCCCCGTGTCGATCTCGTGCTGAGCCCGTGCAATCAGCTCCGTGACGGCGTCGCCGACCAGGCTCTGGTGATTCACCGGCGGATCGTGCCACAGTCGACGCATGCAGCGGATGCCGGGCGTCGACGCCGGTTACTTCTATATGGAAACTCCAGCCTTGCACATGCACACGCTGAAGATCGCGGTGCTGGAGCCACCGGCAGACGGTTACCACTTCGACATGCTGCGCGACGAGCTCGACCGCCGGCTCCACCTCCTCCCGCCGTTCTGCCGCCGGGTCCTCCGAGTGCCTGGCGGGCTCTACCACCCGATGTGGTTCGAGGATGCCGACATCGATGTCTCCGACCACGTGCACCGCGTTGTGCTTCCTGCCCCGGGCAACTGGGAGCAGGTCGAGGGCGTGATCGGTGACGTTGCCAGCCGGCCGCTCGACCGCGCCCGCCCGCTTTGGGAAGTGCACGCGATCGAGGGCCTCGAAGGCGGACGCATCGTCATCGTGACCAAGGTTCACCACGCGCTCGCGGACGGCGTTGCCTCGGCGACGCTGCTCGCGAACGTCATGGACACGACGCCCATCGTCGGTAAGGCAACGCGTGAGAGCTGGCACTCCGACCGGCTCCCGTCGCGCGCGGAGATGCAACGCGCCGCGCTGCGTGACCTGATCACTGATCTGCGCCGGCTTCCCGGCCTGTTGATCCGGACCGTGCGTGCGATCGGTGCCGTGATCCGGCATCGCCGGACGGCCTCCGTGCATCCACCTCGGCCGATCCTCGATGCGCCGCGCACGTCGTTCAACAGGGCGATCACGCCGCGCCGGTCGTTTGCGACCGCAACGTTGTCGCTCGACTCGATCCGCTCGGTGCGCCGCGCATTTGATGCACCCTTCACGGACGTGGTGCTCGCCGTCATCGGTGGCGCGTTGCGTGAGTGGCTCATCTCGCGCGGCGAGCTGCCCAGCAAGTCGCTCATGGCCGGGGTACCAGTGGCGAACGACGATGCGCTCGGGTCGACTCGCCTCATCGGCAACAAGGTGTCGAACATCTTCACCAGCCTCGCGACGGACCTGTCCGATCCGGTCGCGCGTCTGCGTCGCATCGGTGACGTCACCGCAGCCGCACGCAAGGTGCAGGAGCTGCTCGGCCTCGACATGCTCGAGCAGTGGGTTCAGTTCACGCCTCCGGCACTGATGTCGGGCTTCATGCAGATGTACTCCCGGTTCAACCTGGCTGACCGCCATCCACCGCCGTTCAACGTCGTTGTCTCGAACGTCCCTGGCCCGCGGGAGGAGTTGTCCGTTGCCGGGGCGCGGCTGACAGATCTCTATTCAGTGGGTCCGATCCTCGAAGGCATCGGTCTCAACGTCACCGTCTGGTCCTACTTGGACCGGCTCAACTTCTCTGCGCTCGCCTGTCCCGACGTCCTGCCGGACTTGCGCGGCATCGTCGAACGACTGCAACCCGCTCTGGACGAGCTGGTCAAAGCTGCCGAGGAGAGCGCTTCCTCGGTGGCTTAGCTATCGCGACAGGGCGAAGGCGAGCATGGCGGTGTCGTCTTCGTGCTGTGCGTCGTGGCCGGTGACGGTCAGGGCGCGTTCGCAGAGATCCTCGGGGTCGACCGCGCCGGCGGTAGCGGTCCGGAGACTTTCCATCCCGGCGTCGACGGGGCGTTCGCGTTCTTCGACGAGGCCGTCGGTGAAGAGCAGCAGCATCGCGCCCGGCGGCAACGTGACAGTGGTCTCCGGATAGTCCGGCGTGGCAGCGCCCAGCGGGGGTCCCGGTTCGACGTCCAAGAAACGTGGAGCGTGCTTCGGTTCCAACATCAGCGGCGGCAGGTGACCCGCGGAGGCGATTGTGAGCGTGTGCCGGGGGATGTCGAGTACGGCGACGGCGGCTGTGGTGATCTGCGCCTGTTCGAGCCTCGTGACGGCGCTGTCCATCCGGGTCAACACGTCGGCGGGCGTCATCTCTGCGGACGCGTAGGCACGAGCCGTCGCGCGCAGCTGGCCCATGACAGCAGCGGCACCGACCCCTCTCCCCATGACGTCGCCGATGACGAGCGCGATCCGATCGGCGTCGAGGACGAGCACGTCGTACCAGTCTCCGCCGATGGACGAGCTCGCACCGGCGGGAAGGTAGCGCCAGGCGAATGACACGCCCGGCACGTCCGGCAGTCTTTGCGGTAGGAGACTGCGCTGCAGCGTGAGGGCCGTTTCGCGCTCGCGCTGGTAGGACTGCGCGTTGGCCACCGCGACGGCGGCACGGGCGGCGAGGTCTTCGACCATCTGCTCGTCGCGGTCGTCGTACGACTGTGCCGAGGTACGGGCGAGACCGACGACGCCGATCACCTCACCCCGAACGCTCAAGGGGACACACAGCCCGCTGACCGGCTGGATGGCGGCCATCAGCTCTGTCATCTCGGGGTCGTTCCGCAGCGCCGTGTCGCGGAAGGGCTCCGGGATCTCGGCGTACCGCGCGGTGCTGCCGGTTTCGAGCACCTGCTTCAAGCTCTGCCGCTCAGCCAGACCGGCGTCACGGCTCAGCATCGTCTCCGCGTACCGAACGGAGATCTCCGAGTCGCGATGCAGGAAGGCAACAGGTACGGCCTGCCCGCTCTGCTCGACGAGATAGACGAGCGCCCAGTCGGCCAGCTCCGGAACGAGCAACGCCGCCAACGTCTGGATCGTGTGACCCGGGTCAAGAGAAGACGCGAGACGTTGCGTCGCGTCGGCCAGGAAGGCCGAGCGCTCGACGGCGGTGCGTTCAGCGGCGAACAGCAATGCACGCTCGAGCGCGAGCGCGGCCTGCGCTGCGAGCGCGAGGATGAACCGCCGCTCGTCGTCGTCGAACAACCGTGTGCGGTCGAAGCTGAAGCGCAGCGCGCCGATCGTCGAACGGCCGACGGACATCGGCACCGCGCACATCGCAACGGTGCTCGGCTCGAAACCGCGCAGGCTGGGGAAGTGCTGGTCGCGCTCCTGTTGCGTCTCCAGCCAGACCGGCTCACCGGTGCGGAGAACATGTGCTGCGGGCAGGTCGGCATCGCGACCTTCCGCACGCATCTGCTCGACGATCTCTTCTGCATAGCCGACCGCTCCGGGCACGGCGATGTGTGTGTCGTCGGCCGGCATCAGCAGCCCGCCACCTGACGCTTCCAACGCCGCGACGCCCTCAGAGACCACGACCTCGGCAACGTCCTCTGGTGTGGTGGCGCCGGCGAGCGCAGCCGTGACGATCTGCAGCCGGGCCGCGCGCTCCGACGCTCGCTGCGCAGCCGCGACCGCACCCAACTCGGTCAGCAGGTGTTGCTCGAACGACGGGGGAGGAGGCGGTTCGCGACCAACCGAAAGCGCGCTCAGCTGGTCGATGAGCGCGTTCACATACCAGCGCCGGAATGCCTTGTGTTGGGGCGGGGACTCCAGCGTGAGAAGCCGAGCAGCGCGCGCGTACTCCTCCAGCTCGTCGAGCGCATAGAGGTACTCCCGGCCGGCGTTGGCGGCCGTCGCCGGCAACGTCATCGTGAGGAAGGTTCGCTCCTCGCCGCGTGCCGCTGCCGCCAAGGCCTGCCGTTTGATCGCCTGGCGGGGCCCGGCGAACTTCGTCATCACGACTTCGATCAGTTCCCCGAGGTGGGGGGGAATCGGCGTCGACACCCCGGTCTGTGCGCCCGAGGTGGCCAGCGAGAACTCGCGAATCAGGTTGTCGACGTGCCCTTTCGCCGCGAGCAGAAGCTCGGTCGGCACGTCGCCTAGTGAGACGGTGAATGTCTGCTGCGCTGGGTCCTGGAAGTCGTCGGCCCAAGCGTCGATCAACGCGTCGATGTCGAGCTCGGCCGTTGGATCGGACTCGCCCGTGCCGATCTCTGCCCAGATGACCTTGCCCTCTGCGACCCGGTACCCCCACTGCCGCGTCAGCGCTGTCACGAGAGCCAGCCCACGCCCGGTCATCGCTTCCGCGTTCGGCACCGGCCGGACCGGCGGCCGCTCACTGCCGTCGGCCACCTCGATGCGCACGCCATCGGCGCCCAGCCACAGCCGGAGCGAGACCGGCGGGCCCGCATGCAGCACGGCGTTCGTGACCAGTTCGGCCACGACGAGCTCGGCGTCATCGGCGTACGACGACGCGTCCGTCCCGTCGAGCGTCGAGCGGAGGAAGCGCCGGGCGGTGCGAACGGCTTCCGCTCCGTAGTCGAGCGCAAGCGAGACCGGCACTTTGTCGGTCAGGCTCGACGGCAGGGAGATCTCCTCGAAGAGGCGATGATCCACAAATTTATCCCACCGAGTGGGGTGGCACCCGTGGATGCCGGCAACTGCCCGGCTGCTCAGCCGCGCAGCGATCGCAGCACGTATTGCAAGATGCCGCCGTGGCGGTAGTACGCCGCCTCACCAGGGGTGTCGATACGCACGCGCGCGATGAACTCGATGCTGTCCGCCCGGACCGTTACGTCACGAGGAATACCCCCGCCGCCGGCAAGGCCGGTGATCTCGAAGACCTCTTCGCCGGTGAGCCCGAGTGACTCGCGCGTCTCGCCGTCGCGGTACTGCAGCGGCAGCACGCCCATGCCGATCAGGTTGGAGCGGTGAATGCGCTCGTACGACTCGGCGATGACCGCCCGTACGCCGAGCAATGACGTGCCCTTCGCCGCCCAGTCCCGGCTCGATCCGGAGCCGTATTCCTTGCCGGCGAGCACGACCAGCGGCACACCGTCCTCCGCGTACTGCATCGCCGCGTCGTAAATCGTCATCTGCGCACCATCGGGAAGGTGGCGGGTCACGCCGCCTTCGGTTCCTGGGGCGAGATGGTTGCGCAGCCGGATGTTCGCGAACGTTCCGCGGATCATCACCTCATGGTTACCGCGCCGCGAGCCATACGAGTTGAAGTCGGCAGGACCGACGCCATGATCGGTCAGGTACGCACCGGCCGGTGAGTCCTTCTTGATCGACCCGGCCGGCGAAATGTGGTCGGTCGTCACCGAGTCACCCAACATGGCGAGCACGCGCGCACCCACGATGTCCTGTAAGGGCTGTGGCTCGGCCGGCAGGTCGTCGAAGTACGGCGGCCGGCGGACGTAGGTCGATGAGTCGTCCCAGTGGAACGTGTCACCGGAAGGGATGTCCAAGCCCTGCCAGCGCTCGTCGCCCGCGAATACGTCGGCGTAGCTCGTGGCAAACATGCCGGCTTCGACGGCGGACCCCACGACATCCGCGATTTCTTGTTCGCTCGGCCAGATGTCGCGCAGGTAGACCGGCGTGCCCTCGGCGCTCTCACCGAGCGGCTCGGTCAACAAGTCCACATCGAGTGACCCTGCCAGCGCATAAGCAACAACGAGGGGCGGTGACGCGAGGTAGTTCATCTTCACGTCGGGGTTGATCCGGCCCTCGAAGTTGCGGTTGCCCGACAACACCGAGCACACGGCCAGGTCGGCATCCCTTACGGCGCTCGAGACCTCTGGGATGAGCGGCCCGCTGTTTCCGATGCACGTCGTACATCCGTAGCCGACGAGGTTGAAGCCGAGCTTGTCGAGATAGGGCGTGAGAGCGGCCTTCTCGTAGTAGTCCATGACGACCTTCGACCCCGGAGCCAGCGACGTCTTCACCCAGGGCTTGCGCTCGAGGCCGGCCTCGACCGCCTTCTTCGCGAGCAGCGCGGCACCGACCATGACCCAGGGGTTCGAGGTATTGGTGCACGACGTGATCGCGGCGATGACGACAGCACCATGGTCGATCTCGAAGGAGGAACCATCCTCCAACGTCACCGCTGTCGGTTTGCTCGGCCGACCGTTGTGCGTGCCACGGTGCTCATGCGGAGCGTCATCGGGCGTTTGGCTGGTGACTGACACCGGGTCACTAGCCGGGAACGACTCCGCGGAGCCTTCGTCGAGGCTGCCATTTTGGATCTGGTCATCTGCGTAGTCGCGCAGCGCCGTACGGAACCCGCTCTTGGCTTCGGTGAGCGCAACCCGGTCTTGCGGACGCTTGGGGCCGGCCAGGCTCGGCACGATGGTGCCGAGGTCGAGCTCGAGCCGTTCGGAGAAGTCGGGTTCCGAGTTCGGGTCGTGCCAGAGTCCTTGCTCCTTCGCGTACGCCTCGACAAGGGCGACCAGGTCGCGCGGGCGACCGGTCAACCGCAGGTAGCTCAACGTTTCATCGTCGATCGGGAAGATCGCGCAGGTCGAGCCGTACTCCGGGCTCATATTGCCGATCGTCGCGCGGTTCGCGAGCGGGACGTTCGCGACGCCGGGCCCGTAGAACTCCACGAACTTGCCGACGACACCGTGCTTGCGAAGCTGCTCCGTGATCGTGAGGACGAGGTCGGTGGCGGTTGCGCCGTCCGGGAGCTGGCCGGTCAGCTTGAAGCCGACGACCCGCGGGATGAGCATGCTGACCGGCTGGCCGAGCATCGCCGCCTCGGCCTCGATGCCGCCGACGCCCCAGCCGAGCACGCCGAGGCCGTTGACCATGGTGGTGTGGGAATC
>JBJMHR010000027.1:0-138277 GCA_045807285.1 Actinomycetes bacterium | reverse complement strand
GAGGTCGAAGCGGAAGCCGTCGACGTGCATGTCGGTGACCCAGTACCGCAGTGAGTCCATGATCAGCTGCAGCACGTGGGGATGCCGGACGTTCAGCGAGTTGCCGGTGCCGGTGTAGTCCATGTAGTGCTGCAAGTCGTCGTCGACGAGCTTGTAGTACGCCGCGTTGTCGATGCCACGGAACGACAGCGTCGGCCCGAGGTGGTTCCCCTCAGCTGTGTGGTTGTAGACGACGTCGAGAATCACCTCGATGCCGGCCTCGTGGAGCGCGCGCACCATGCCCTTGAACTCTTGGACCTGCTGGCCGCGGTCGCCGTACGCCGCGTAGGTGTTGTGCGGTGCGAGGTAGCCAATTGTGTTGTAGCCCCAGTAGTTCTTGAGACCACGTTCGACGAGGGTGTGGTCGTCGATGAACTGGTGTACGGGCATCAGCTCGACCGCGGTGACGCCGAGCCGCTTGAGGTGCTCAATCAGGTGCGGGTGCCCGAGGCCGGCGTAGGTCCCGCGCAGCTCTTCGGGCAGGTCGGCGTCGAGGACCGTGAGGCCTTTGACGTGTGCCTCGTAGATGACCGTTTCGTGGTACGGCGTACGAGGTGGCCGGTCGTTCTGCCAGTCAAAGAACGGGTTGATGACGACCGACGTCATCATGTGCGGCCCGCTGTCCTTGCCGTTGAGCCGGTTCGGGTCCCCGAAGCGATAGGAGAAGACCGACTCGTCCCACCCGATCGCGCCCTCCATCGCCTTGGCGTACGGGTCCAGGAGGAGCTTCGTCGGGTCGCACCGATGGCCGGCCTTCGGCTCGTACGGCCCGTGCACGCGGAAGCCGTACCGCTGTCCCGGTACGACGTTGGGCAGGTAGCCGTGCCAGACGAAAGCGTCCACCTCGGTCAGGGCATGGCGTGTCTCGGTGCCGTCATCGTCGATCAGGCAGAGCTCGACGCGCTCAGCGATCTCGGAGAACAGCGCGAAGTTCGTGCCGGCGCCGTCGTAGGTCGCTCCCAGGGGATAGGGATGCCCGGGCCAGAGGTCAACCACCGGCTATCGCGCCCATCTCAGGGGCCTGTTCGTCACCGAGAACATCTAGCACGCCTCCGACATGTGCTCAGCACCACCGTCCGACGCGCGGGCTCACGGCGTACCTCCCAAATTTGGCCAGCCGGCTGGTCAGGCTGCCCAAACGAGCCTGCCCGGAGGACGCGCCGGCTATGCGAGGCGACGTCCCGCGCTGACAGGTCGGCGGCGGAGCGCTAGCCGAGCTTGGGCGTGGCGCGGTCGATGACCGCTCGGACGTCGACGCCGCGCGGAAGCGTTCCGAAGGCGTGGCCCCAGTCGCCGGCGAGCCGGGTCGCGACGAACGCGTCAGCGACGGCCGGGTGCCCGAAGCGCACCAGCAGCGCCCCTTGCAGGACGATCGCCATCTGCTCGACCAGCCGGCGCGCGGCGACCTGCTCGGTGCCGTTGGCGGCCAGGTCAGCGCGCAGGCGGTCGGCCGCCGCGTCGAGCCGCGGGTCGGCACCGGCGGCGAGCGCGATTTCGGCGTCGTAGGCCGCCACACATTCGGGTTCGCGCGCCATCGCGCGCAACACGTCCAGCGCGTTGACGTTGCCCGACCCTTCCCAGATGGAGTTCAGCGGCGCCTCGCGGTAGAGCGCGGCCAGCGGGAACTCCTCGACGAACCCGTTGCCGCCAAGGCACTCGAGCGCTTCGGCGGCAAGCGCGGGACCGCGCTTGCAGACCCAGTACTTCCCGGCCGCGAGCGCAACGCGGCGTAACGCCGATTCCCCGTCGTCGGTCGCGGCGGCCAGCCGGAGCATGAGCGTCGTGGCTGCTTCCGACTCGATCGCGAGGTCTGCGAGGACGTTCTGCATCAACGGCTGGTCGACGAGGTAGGCCCCGAAGGCGCGCCGGTGCGCGGTGTGATGCAGCGCTTCCGCGACAGCGCGACGCATCAGCGCCGCGGTGCCGATGACGCAGTCGAGTCGCGTCATGTTGACCATCTCGATGATCGTGCGCACGCCGCGACCCTCATCACCGACGCGCCAGGCCATGGTGTCCTCGAACTCCGGCTCCGACGACGCGTTGCTGCGGTTGCCGAGCTTGTCTTTCAGCCGCTGGATGCGGAATGTGTTGCGGGTGCCGTCCGGCAGGACGCGCGGCAACAGGAAGCACGTGAGCCCTTCGGGCGCCTGCGCGAGCACCAGGAACACATCGCACATCGGCGCGGAGGTGAACCACTTGTGCCCGGTCAGCAGGTAGCTGCCGTCCCCCTGAGGTATGGCGCTCGTCGTGTTGGCGCGCACGTCAGAGCCGCCTTGCTTCTCGGTCATCCCCATCCCGGCGAGCGCGCTGGTCTTTTCCGAGGCCGGCCGCAAGATCGGGTCATAGGAGTACGCCGTCAGCCGCGGCTCCCACTCGGCTGCGAGCTGCGGCTCCGCGCGGAGGGCGGGCACAGCAGCGTGCGTCATGGAGATCGGGCAGCCGTGACCTCCCTCGGCCTGGCTCCAGACGTAGAACCCGGCCGTCCGGGCGACCTGAGCGCCCGGTCCCGGCTCCCGCCAGGAGGACGCGTGCAGGCCGTTCGCGGTCGCGACAGTCATGAGCGCGTGCCAGGACGGATGGAACTCCACCTCGTCGATGCGGTGCCCGTAGCGGTCGTGGGTGTGCAGCACCGGCGGGTTGGCGTTCGCGGCCACGCCCCAGGCGATCGCCTCTGTGCTGCCGGCCCGACGGCCGAGGTCGCTCAGGTGTTGTTCGTGCGCGGCCGCGCCGTGCCGGCGTACCCCCTCTACCAACGCGGCATCTGCGCCGAAAACGTCATAGTCGAGGAGGGGGGGCGGCTGGTTCGTGACCTCATTAATCCAGGGCATCGGTCAATGATCGCTTACCGTGAGCAGGTGCGGGCGGGTAGCCGGTTAGCGCCCGTCGGGCGGGTCGCTGGGCGGACGCTGGACGGGATGATCAACCATCGCATCTCGGGGCTGGCCGCCGAGGCCGCATTCTTCGCGCTGCTGTCGCTGCCGCCGCTGGTGCTCGCGGTCGTTGGGACGATCGGCTACTTCCACGGCCTCATCGGCACCGACAACATCACGTCGCTCCAAAACGACATCGCCCGCGGTGCCAGGACCGTGCTCCGGCCGTCGACGGTCAACGACACGGTGATGCCCATCGTCCGCAACGTCCTCAACGGCGGCCGGGCCGAGGCCGTGTCGATCGGGTTCCTGATCTCGCTGTGGTCCGGGTCACGGGCGATGAGCACGTACATGGATGCGATCACGATCGCCTATGACCTGGAGGGGCGGCGGTCCTGGCTCACCAAGCGTGTGCTGGCTTACGGGCTGTACGCCGGCGCGGTGCTCGTCGGGATTGTCGTACTTCCGCTGCTCGTGATCGGGCCGAAGCTTGCCGAGCGCGCGGCTCACCATGCCATAGGAAGCGCGGCGAGCCTGCTGGTGACATTGGCGTACTGGCCGTTCGTCGTGCTGTTCTCGATCGCCGCGCTCACGACGCTGTACCACCTAGCGACTCCGGTGCGCACGCCCTGGCGACGCGACGCACCCGGGGCGGTCCTCGCCCTGCTCATCTGGCTCGGCGGCAGCATCGTGCTACGGCTGTACCTGGACGCGACGGTGCACGAGGGATCGGCGTACGGGTCGCTGGCGGCACCGGTTGCGGTGTTGCTCTGGCTGTATGTGACCGCCCTCGCCGTGCTGATCGGTGCGGAGTTCAACTCGGCACTGATGCACGCCTCGCCGGCGCGCGGCAAGCCGCGGCCGGACTTCCTGGGGCGCCCGCAACGCGTGGTAGAGCGCCGGCTGGGCTTGCGCGGCCCGGATGCTCCCGACGCGCCCGAGCAGCCGGAACTGCCGGCGCCGGACCGCATTTCTTAGGCTGGTCGTGCCGGGGGGCCTGCAACGAGAGGGTCCGCACATGCGCCGGTACGCCGCGGCCATGGCTGTCGTGGCCGTCTCCCTGAGTGCTTGCGGTAGCTCCGGCGGGTCCCACCAGGTCGCGCTGCCCTCGGCGACGCCGTCTGCATCGGCGGTTCCCGTACCGACGCCGACGCCGACCTTCAGTCCACGCGCCCGTCCGACGCCGGTGCACAAAGCTGCACCGCATCGGGTGGTCAGGCCGCCGGCCGCCAGGGTCACTCATCACGCCACCGTCAAGCCACAGCCGTTGCTGGTGACGCGGTTGAACGGTGTCGGGTCGGCGCGCCAGGTGATCAGCGTCGTCGCGTCGGGATACGGCACCGACGTCGCGACACTGAAGGCGTTCGAGAAGTCAGGCTCGAGCTGGCGTCGGGTCTACGGGCCGTGGACCGCGCACATCGGGCGCGACGGGTTCGCGCCGCCCGGATCGAAGCGCGAGGGTGACCTGCGCACGCCGAGCGGGTCGTATGGCTTCTCGTTCATGTATGGGCTGCATAGCGACCCCGGCGTTCGGTATTCGTGGCGCGCCGTCACCGGGTCGTACGACGTCTGGGACGACGACTCATCGTCGGCGCGCTACAACCTCTGGACGGACACGCGGTACGACGACGCGGGACGCAACCCGGAGTCGATGGCCCAGTCACCGGCGTACAACTACAGCGCCGTCATCGCATACAACACATCGCGTACGCCGGGCATGGGCAGCGCGATTTTCCTGCACGTGTCGACCGGTGGCGGGACTGCCGGGTGCGTGTCGTTGCCGACCAGCGAGTTGCTCGACGTACTTCGCTGGTTGGACCCGGCGAAGGGCGCGCGCATCATCATGGGCACCGAGTCGACGGTCACTTGAGCGCCGGTGCCCGGCCCGGTTGAGCACAATGTCGTGGGCGGTACTGGGATTGAACCAGTGACCCCCTCCGTGTCAGGGAGGTGCTCTCCCGCTGAGCTAACCGCCCGGGAATTTTGCCGATCGTACGCAACAGCAGAGGCCGGGGCGGGAATCGAACCCGCGTACAGGGCTTTGCAGGCCCTTGCCTAAACCACTCGGCCACCCGGCCGGGTGACGGCCAACATCTTTCCGAGCGGACGACGGGATTCGAACCCGCGACCCTCACCTTGGCAAGGTGATGCTCTACCAACTGAGCCACGTCCGCGTGCTCGGGAGGTGCCCGAGAGCGAATCTCACGATAGCCGATTTCCCCCGCGCCTTCAGACGCCGTGTCTCTGGCACGATCCCGTTCATGTCGACGGCTTCGGGACCCCAACCGACGCCAGATCCGCGCTGGCCCCGCGCGTCGCAATGGCTGGCGGAGGGCCCCGGCACCCGGTCGGTCGACGTCGCCGTGCTCGGGGTGCCCGCCTTTGCGACCTCGCTGTCGCCGACGGGGGCGCATGCAACACCGCAAGCAGTACGCCGGGCACTCACGCGACTGTCGACCTGGTGTGCGAGCCGCCGGATCGAGCTCGCCGACCCGGAGCTGGGTATCGCTCCGCTCGATCTCGGCGACGTCCAGGACCCTGATCTCGACGAAGGTGACTGGCGTACTCGCACTGCTGCCGGCAGCGGCGCGCAACGCGCGAAGCTCGTCTTCGCGATCGGCGGCGACAACTCGATCACGGCGCAGGTCATGCAAGGTGTCATGGCCGACGAGCTAGGCGGCGCGGGCCTGGTCACCCTCGATGCGCACCACGACATCCGCGAAGGCCGGAGCAACGGCACGCCGGTGCGGGAGCTCATCGACGCCGGTCTTGACCCCGAACACGTCGTACAGGTCGGCATCGCCGACTGGGCCAACAGCAAGTCCTACGGCGACGAGGCACACGCGCGGGGTGTGCACGTCGTCCCCGTGACGGTGGTCACTGACGGCGGCATCCAGCGCGCGATGGCGCAAGCGCTCGACGTCGCTGGTGCTGGCGGAGCGCCGGTCTACGTCGACCTCGACGCGGATGTCTGCGACCGCGCGGTGGCCCCGGCGTGCCCGGCCTCCCTGCCCGGTGGGCTTTCGGCGCGCGACTTCCTGACCGCGGCGTTCCTCGCCGGTCGCGATCCGCGTGTGCGCGCCGTTGACATCACGGAGATCGACGCGCGGGCGGACGCTCCCGACGGTCGCACCGTGCGCCTGGCGGCGATGGCGCTGCTCGAAGTGTGCGCCGGGCTCGCGCTGCGGCCCGAGCAATAGGTTCGACCCGTGCGCACGGTTGTCGTCACGGGTGAACCGCTGACGATCGACGACGTCGTCGAGGTGGCCCGCGGACAGGCCCGCGCGGCGCTCGGCCCCGACGTGGCGGCGCGCATGGATGTGAGCCGCCAGGTCGTCACGGCTGCGGTGGACAACAACGAGGTCGTCTATGGGGTGACCACTGGGTTCGGCGCGCTCGCGGACACGACGATTGGCCGAGGAGCGCTCGACCAGATGCAGCTCGCGCTCGTGCGCTCGCATGCCGCGGGCGTCGGCGACCCGCTTCCCGATGAGCACGTGCGCGCGCTGCTGTTGTTGCGCGCCCGGACCTTGGCTGCCGGTTACTCCGGCGTACGCGTCGACCTGCCGCAACGACTGCTCGACCTGCTCGACCGTGGGCTCCTGCCCGTCGTACCGGCGAAAGGCTCGGTCGGTGCCTCCGGTGACCTCGCGCAGCTGGCGCACCTTGCGCTCCCGCTCGTCGGTGAAGGTCGGTTGCGCGACGAGGGCAGCGCAGACCTGACCGGGCGGCCCGCGGTCGAGTTGCTCGAGGAGACCGGCCTGTCTCCGCTGACACTCGGACCTAAAGAGGGCTTGGCGCTGCTCAACGGCACCGAGCCGATGCAGGCGTTGCTGGCGCTGTCCGTTACTGACGCCGAGCTGCTGGTGCGTGTTGCCGACGTCGCGTGCGCAATGTCGGTCGAGTGTCTGTTGGGCACGGATCGTCCGTACGACGAGCGCGTGCAGGCGCTTCGCCCGCAACCGGGACAGCTCACCAGTGCCGCGAACCTTCGCGCGTTGCTCGCCGGGTCGCCTCTGCTTGCCTCGCATCGCGAGTCGCGGCACGCCGTACAAGATGCGTACTGCCTGCGCTGTGCGCCGCAAGTGCACGGTGCGGTGCGCGACGTGCTCGCCCATGCGCGACGTGTCGTCGAGGTCGAGCTCGGCGCGGTTGTCGACAACCCGGTCGTCGTCGACGGTGAAGTGCTCACGTCCGGCAACTTCCACGGTGAGCCACTGGCGTTCGCGGCCGACATGCTGGCGATGGCGTTGGCCGAGCTCGCATCGATCTCCGAACGCCGCGTGGATCGCATGCTCGATCCGGCGTTCTCGCGCGGTCTGCCGCCGTTCCTTGCTGTCGATGCCGGCGTGAACTCCGGTTACATGCTGGCGCAGTACACCGCGGCAGCGATCGTCAGCGAGAACAAGGTGCTCGCGCATCCCGCCTCGGTCGACACGATCCCGACGTCAGGCAACCAGGAAGACCACGTATCGATGGGGTGGGGTGCGGTTCGTAAGTTACGAGAGGTTGTAGCCGGAGTGCGCTCGGTGCTTGCTGTCGAGCTTCTGTGCGCGGCGCAGGGCCTCGACCTGCGCGCCGAGGTCGCCGCGCCCGGCAAGGCGACGGCAGCGGTGCACGCGCGCCTGCGCAGTGCTGTCCCGCGGATGGACGTCGACCGCGAGGTCGGCTCACAGATCGCTGATATCGACCACTTGCTCGCCGAGCTCGTCGCTAGCGCGGACGGTGCCACTGGCGGCTTGGGATGACCGACGCTGTCGCGGCATTCGGTCCGGTTGTTGCGTCGCGGCTCGTTGACGTCACGAATGATCTCGCGGCTCTCGACAGCGCCGGGTTCTGGGCGGTTGCGGTGTCATACGACGGCAAGGTGGCCTGTGCGCGGTTTGCCGACGTACGACGCGGCCAGCTCGCCTGTGGACCGTGGTCCGGCCCACCCCGGGCCGCGTGGTCAACGAGCCTCGACCGCTTGGCGTACATCGAACGGGTTCACCGCGTTCGCGAGCTGATCGCCGCCGGCGAGGTCTACCAGGTCAACGTGTGTCGGGTGTTGTCAGCGCCACTGCGCGGTCGGCCCGACCTGCGACCGCTCGGGGCAGAGTTGACGCGCCGCCACCGTTCGCCGTACGCCGCGACCGTTCACTTGCCCGACCACGACGTATCGGTCGCATCCGCATCACCGGAGCGCTTCATCGCCCGGGACGGCGACCGAGTGTGGTGCGAACCCATCAAAGGCACCGCGGCAACACGCGATGGGTTCCTGGCCAAGGACTACGCCGAGAACGTCATGATCGTCGACCTGATGCGCAATGACCTCACGAAAGTGGCCGACATCAGCAGCATCGACGTCACCCGCCTGTGTGAGGTTGAAGCGCACCCCGGTCTGTTCCACCTCGTGTCGCGCGTCGAAGCGCGGCTGCGGCCGGACTGCGGCTGGTCGGAGATCTTCGCCGCGGCGTTCCCACCGGGATCTGTCACGGGTGCGCCGAAGTCAGCAGCGCTGCGCGCAATCGACGAGCTCGAACCCGTGTCGCGCGGGTTGTATTGCGGCGCGGTCGGCTGGGTCGACGCGAACCGTCGACGGGCTGACATCGCGGTCAGCATTCGCACGTTCTGGGCCGAGGGCGAGCAGTTGCTCTTCGGCACCGGGGCCGGGATCACGTGGTCATCTGATCCTGATGCAGAGTGGAGCGAGACAGAACTCAAGGCAGCCCGGCTCCTTGACGTCGCCTCGTCGTGAAGGTCTGGTTGCGCGACGGCATCGTCGACGACAGCGACGCGGTTGTATCGGTCTTCGATCACGGCCTGACGGTGGGCGACGGCGTCTTCGAGACGGCGAAGGTCATCGACGGCGTGCCGTTCGCCTTGACGCGGCATCTGGACCGTCTCGAGAACTCTGCGTCCGGGCTCGGGCTCGTGATCGATCGTGCTCGCGTGCGCGCTGCGGTCGACGCTGTGCTGGCCGCGAATGGCGCGCTGCCGCACGCGCGCCTACGCATCACTGTCACGGGCGGTCAGGCTCCGCTCGGCTCCGACCGCGCCGATGTGACGCCGACGCTGATCGTCGCCGTCGCGGCCACGCAGCCGTGGCCGGCGTACTCCGACGTGCTGACCGTCCCCTGGACCCGCAACGAGCGGGCGGCGACGGCGGGTCTCAAGACCACGTCGTACGCCGATAACGTCGTCGCGCTCGCTCGCGCACACAAGGCCGGCGCGAACGAGGCGATCTTCGCGAACAACCGTGGCGAGCTGTGCGAAGGCACCGGCACGAACGTGTTCGCCGGCATCGACGGTGTGTTGGTTACGCCGCCACTGACATCGGGCTGTTTGCCGGGTGTCACCCGCGCGCTGCTGATCGAGTGGCTCGGCGACGTCGACGAACGACCGGTACCGGTCGCAAGTCTCGCGGAGGCCGAGGAGGCCTTTCTTGCGTCCTCGACGCGAGACGTGCAGCCGATACGGCAGGTCGACAACGTGACGCTGCCCGCTTGCCCGGGGCCGTTGACCGAACGCGCCGCTGCAGTCTTCGCTGCGAATGCGGCGGCGAATCCCGACCCTTGACCACTCACAAACCTGCAGAGGAGGGGCACGATAGGTCGCATGCACGGAGCGAGAGTGGTGCGGGCGCCGCGGGGGCCGGATCGGTCGGCGCAGTCGTGGGGCGCCGAAGCGGCCCTCCGCATGCTGCAGAACAACCTCGACCCCGACGTAGCCGAGCGTCCCGATGACCTGGTCGTGTACGGCGGGAACGGCAAGGCTGCCCGCGACTGGCGGTGTTTCGACGCGATCGTCGAGACCCTCCGCACAATGGCGCCCGACGACACATTGCTGGTGCAGTCCGGCAAGCCGGTCGGCGTCCTACGCACGCACGAGCTGGCACCGCGGGTCCTGATCAGCAACGCAATGCTCGTGCCGCGGTGGGCGACGCCGGAGTACTTCCGCGAGATGGAGGACCTTGGGCTCACGATGTACGGCCAGATGACGGCCGGCTCGTGGATCTACATCGGCACGCAGGGGATCCTGCAGGGCACGTTCCTCACGTTCGGGGAATGTGCGCGCCAACACTTCGCGGACAGCGGTGGCACGCTGAAAGGCAAGCGCGTGCTAACCGCCGGTCTCGGCGGCATGGGCGGCGCGCAACCGCTCGCTGTCACTGGCAACGGCGGTGTCGCGCTCTGCATCGAGGTCGATCCGGCCCGCGCGAGACGCCGGCTCGAAGGTGGCTACCTCGACGAGATCGCCGACTCGCTCGACGACGCCATACGCCGCGTCGACGACGCCGCGCGAAGCGGCGAAGCCGTATCGGTCGCTGTCGTCGCCAACGCCGCTGACGTCGTGCCTGAGCTTGTGCGCCGGGGCTGGACCCCAGACGTCGTCACCGACCAAACGAGCGCCCACGACGAGCTACGCGGTTACGTGCCGAATGAAATGACGCTCGCCGAGGCCGAGGATCTGCGCCGGGACAAGCCCGCGGAGTACGTCGACCGGGCTCGTGCAGCGATGGCGGAGCATTGCCGCGGCATCGTCGATCTGCAGAGCGCCGGTGCGATTGCGTTCGACTACGGCAACGGTCTGCGCGGCCAGGCACGTGACGGCGGTTTCGCTGACGCGTTCTCCTACCCGGGTTTCGTCCCGGCGTACATCCGGCCGCTGTTCGCGCGGGGGAGTGGGCCGTTCCGGTGGGCGTGCCTGTCGGGAGACGCGGGGGACCTCGCCGCTACTGACCAGGCCGTGCTCGACGCGTTCCCGCACAACGAAGAGCTGAATCGGTGGGTCACCTTCGCGCGCGAACGCGTAACCGGACAGGGACTGCCTGCGCGGATCTGCTGGCTTGGCTACGGCGAGCGCCACGTCGCCGGTCAGGCATTCGACGACCTGGTTGCGCGCGGCGTCCTGCGTGCGCCCGTCGTCATCGGCCGCGACCACCTCGACGCCGGCTCGGTGGCGAGCCCGGAGCGAGAGACCGAGTCCATGCGTGACGGATCCGACGCGATCGCCGACTGGCCGATCCTCAACGCCTTGCTGAACACGTCCTCCGGGGCGTCATGGGTCTCGGTGCACCACGGTGGCGGGGTCGGCATCGGCAAATCGATTCACACCGGCGTCGTCGTCGTCGCTGAAGGCACACCGGAGTCGCGCCAACGCGTCGAGCGTGTGCTCACGAACGACCCTGCGACCGGGGTTATCCGACACGCGGACGCGGGTTACAACGTCGCGCTCGACACCGCACGCGATGTCGGCGTGCGCATGCCGCTCGAGCCCGGCACCCACGCCCCCGTCTGGGAGTGACCCGCCACGATCGGCAGCCCGGCTTCCCGCGCGAGGGCGAACGGCTCGTCGATCAGCACAACTCCGTAACCGGCCTGCTCCAGCATCGACGCCGCGATCGCGGCCCGGAAACCCGTCTGGCAATGAACCCAGAGCTCCTCGCGACTCGGCGATGGCAGTTCGGGCAGCCGCTGGATGAGCTCGGGCAGCGGAATGTGCATCGACCCGTCGATGTAGCCGTCGACGACCTCACCGCGGTTACGGACGTCGAGGATGGTGGGTCGCCGTTCCTTGACCTGCGCGGATAGCTGGTTGAACGAGAGCACCGGGTACGACGCGGTTTCGCCGCCGGTGCACGTCCACTCCGGCGGGCGTCCGGTCGCACACCCGGCGATCTCGTCGATGCCGACCAGTGCGAGCTGGCGTCGCACCCGGGCGATGTCGTCCTCGTGTTCGGCGAGGAGCGTCAGTGCGGCACCCGGTGTCAGCAACCACGGCAGGTAGACGCCCACATTGCCGCCGGCGTCGAAATTCAACGTCCCCGGCAGGTGCCCGTCGGCGAAAACCCGTCGCTGCCGCAGATCGACCACCCATTCACCGGCTTCGATGCGAGCTGCAAGCTCCGTTGGTTCGATCCGCCGCGGCAGTGACAAGTCGATGGGGGCCGGACCCGCAACGTTAACCGCCGGCGTCCGCCGGTAGTACGCCGGGAACGCATCGAGACCGACCAGCAACGAGTCGACGAACTTCTGCCGCGGCTGAGTCAGCGCGCTGTTCACGCGTTGTTCCTTACCGATCGTGCTCTCGCCACCGCGCGCTGCGGGTGCAGCGGAACACAGCGAGCCGAAGCCATGCGTCGGCAGCACCTGCGTGTCCATCGGAAGTCTCGTCGCGAGTCGACGGGCGGAGGCCCATTGCAGCTCGGTCAGGGCGCGCGTGATGGACGCGTCGGCAAGATCGGTGCGCCCCACGGCACCGTGCAACAGACAGCCGCCCGTGAACACGGCAACCGGGACTCCGGCGACTGACGCGACGTAGGACATGTGATCGGCCGTGTGCCCCGGCGTGTGCACCGCCCGCAGCGTCAGCTCACCCACGCTGAACTCGTCACCGTCGATCACCCGACGCGCCGCGAAACCGGGCGCCGGATCCGCCGGCGGTACGCCGTACCCCGCACCGTGCGCGCGGGCGAGATGCAGCCCGCCGGAGACATAGTCGGCGTGCCAGTGTGTCTCGAGCACGAGCACCAGCCGCGCTTCGGCAGCAGCGACCAGTGACTGGACCCGATCGATGTCGCGCGGCGGGTCGACGGCAACAGCGACCGGACCGTCCGCGTCTGTCTCGGCGAAGGCGACGTAACTGCGGTTGCCCAGCCAGGCAGTCTCAATTGTCTCGATGCGCATGTCAGGCCCCTGTGTTCGGCTTATAACCCGACTAACTTGACTGATTTACCACAGTATGTCTACGGTGCGGGCTTCCGCAAGCACGATGAAGGGGGAACGAATGTCGGATCTCGTCCTACCCCGCGTCGGGCGGCGCCTCCCGCTAGGGATCGCGCTCCTGGTCGCGGTCGGACTGATCGTCGTGGCCGGTGTACACACCCGCGCCAACGCCTCGGTCCAGGTCGTGAAGTCCATCGTGAAAGGCACCGACGGCAAGCAGTACTGGGTGACCAACCACCTGGTGAAGAAGGACTCCGCGCAGCTCGTGAAGAGCAACGGCGCCCCGAACGGCCCGCATGAGTACCTCCTGGTCTGGGCTGGCGACGCCAACGTTGGTGACACCACGGGTTCGGACATCCAGGGGACTCACCTCGCCGTGAACCCGGTCAAGACCAAGAACGAGGACGCCGTTGACGACCCGCCGGCGCCCGACTTCCTCGCCGTCATCGACGCGGACAAGACCTCGGCCACCTACGGGAAGGTCGTCAACACCGCGACGGTCGGCCCGCTCGAGGAGAACGAGCCGCACCACATGCAGTACATCTGGCACAAGGGCGACAAGATCTTTGCCGGCGGTTTGTTCAGCAGCGTCACCTACGTCTTCGACGTGTCCAAGCTGCCCTCGATCCAGCTCTCCGGTGTGTCGCTGCCCACCGACACCAAGTGCGGCTCGATCCCGGATGCGTTCTGGACGCTGCCGGACGGCACGGCGTACGGCACCTACATGGGTGGCCCGGTCGCGCCAGGGCCCTGCACCTACACCGACGGGCAGGTCCGACTCGGCAACGGGTACGGCGGGTCGCCGGGCGAGATCGTCCATTTCGACGGGGCCGGAAAGGTCTTGTCCGAGGAGCCCGCGGCGTCGGCGACGAGCGAAGACCCGTCGCTGTGCCCGAACTATCCGCCGATCCCGGGCCAGGCCACGTGTGCCAACCCGCACGGGATCCAAGCCCGACCGGACCTGAAGCGACTCGTGACGAGCGACTACGCGGAGCCGCGCAACATCGTGCTCGATCCCGCGAAGCCGCAGGACAACTTGTTGTTCCGCAGCACCGTCCGGATTTTCGACATCAGCAAGGAGAACGACCCCAAGCTGCTGTCAACCTCCGTCATGCCGAACGGTCCTCGAAGCGAGCGCAACCCGGGGCACGAAGAGCCCACCGGGATCATGGAGACGACCGTCACCAACTTGCCGCAGCACAAGGGTGCGTTCGCAGAGTCCATGTGTGGCGGTGTCATTTACTACACGGCGGACATCACGGCCAAGACCCCGGTCTGGCGCGAGGTGTTCGACGACACAACCGCGGCGAAGGAGATCAACCCCAACGTCACCGAAGGCGCCGGTTGTGACGGTGGTGGCTGGTTGCAGACCAGCGCTGACGACCACTACCTCTTCCACGCCGTGATCGGCCGCAACCCGGGTGCGTTGAGCGCGGACGACACCGGCGCGCCGAAGGAGGTCTACGCCCTCGACATCAGCAGGCTCGTCGCGGCTGGGACTGCAACCACATGCAGCATCGACAACATCCGTGAGGTCTACAACGGCGGCTTCGAGCCGGACTGCCCGACACTCGCCAGCAATGTGGCGATCCCGGACGGCACCTCGGGTGGCCCGCACTGGGGCGCGATCGACAACTTCATGCTGCAGGGAAGCTCGTTCGCCGAGACCGCGGCTGTCAGCCGGGTGGCGGTGTCGGACTATTTCGTTGCCCGTACCGGTGTCAACGGCAACCACAAGGTCTGCATGTTGACGGTCGGTTCCGGCGAGCAGCTCTCGATCGATCGCACGTTCATCGATGAGAACGAAGGAACGCCGTGCGTCGACTTCAACCGGACGAACTGGCCGCACGGCAAGGAAGGTGACGCCAAGCCGCACGCCGAGATGTTCGTGGTGACGGATGGCACCGGTTAACACCGGCCTCCTGGTCGCGGCGGCCCCGCTGCACGCACATTTCCACGGGGCCGCCGAGAGCACCTCGGGGGGCTTCCCGCTTCTGGCGAGCGTCGGTCTTTACGTGCTCGTCGTCCTTGTCGGCAGCCTTGTTGCTCCAACGCTCTCCCGCGTCGACTCGCCGGGGCGGGCCCGGCGTTGGCTGGTCGGGGTCCTCGCCTTCGGCTACGCCGGCACCGTCATCGGGCAGGTCGCGCGACACGAGTTGTCTGCGGTTATTGCCTGCGGCATCGGTACGGCACTTGCTGTAGCGCTGCTCGCTCTTCGTCGTAACGAGCGTGTCGAGCAGGCGGTGGCGGCGGTGGTGTTGTTGGCCGCGCAGATACCAGTTGTGGGAGCTGCGGCTGGCTACACGCACCTCGTGGCGGTTCTCGGTCACCTCGCTGCTGCGTCGGTCTGGGTCGGCGGCGTGCTTCACGTCACGTTCGTGACCGCGACGGCGGGCCGGACAGCGGGGGGGCGCGCCGCGCGGCGGTTCTCCGTCTTCGCCGGACTCAGCACGGTGTCTCTAGTGGCGAGTGGTGCCGTACTCATGCTCGTGCATCACATAGGCCGTTTCGTGCTGGCGTCCTCGACGTATGGTCACGTTCTTCTCGCCAAGATGGCTGCGCTGTCCTTGGCCGTTGTCATCGGGTTCACGATGCGCCGGCGCGCGAGTGCGGAACCGAGCCGCGCGTGGCCGCGGTTGCTTCGGGCAGAGGCGCTCGTGCTGTCCAGCGCGCTCGGGCTCGGCGCCGTGCTCGTCGGCCTCGCCGACCCCGAGCCGGCATTCGCAGTCGCGGCGCCCGGCCTCGGGCATCTTCGGATGGGTGACGAGTCCGGAACGCTGTTCCTCGTCCGCCGCACCCCGACCTCAGGCGTTCTGATGTACGCCGCGGGTGATGTCGACGCGCCCGCCGTTCGCATCGACGACGGCAGCGGCGAGGCGTGGAAGCCGAGCAACGACGGCGCTCAGGTCCGCGACGTGTCCCTGCATGACGGCACCGGACGGTTCAGCATCGGCTACGAGCACAAGACGGTGCACGCCAAAATTCGCGCCGCTGAAGTGGTGACGGGAACCTCTGCGCGGCTTTCGACCGGCGACCGCGAGGACGAGATCCAGTTCGCCCTCGGTCGGTCCCTCGCTCTCGCGGCCGGCGGCAAGACCTCGGTGGCCAACGTCGCACTCACTTGCGGTGCGGTGCCCTCCGCCGCGGACCAGGGACGCGCCTTCGGGGCCGGGCTGCGCCAACTCGGCGTCCGCACGGTCGCGGTGCGCGGCGACGGCAGTGCGCGTGCGCGGGGCTTCACGTCCGCCCTGCGCGCCGCGGACCTCACCGTGCAGAGCACGGCCGACACCGTCGTACTCGCCGGTGGCTCGGCCTCGGCGCTGGTGTCCTTGGGGCGGCTTGTCGGTAAAGCGAGTAACGGGATCTACCTGGCGCCCTGGTTGCTCGACGGCAATGTGTTGTCGGCCACGCGACGCACCGGCTTACCGCTGCTCGCCGTCGGCTCGGTTGCCGACCCGATGGCGCCGCTCGCCGACCGGTACCGCGGCCTGCTCGACGCGTTGGCAACGTACGTGCCACCGACGGAGTCGGGGTTGCTCGGCTTTCTCAGTGTTGCAGCCCCCGATGACCACACGGCGACGAGCTTGCGCATCTATGCGGCGGCGCCGGTCGGCTTCCTTCCCGGCGTGCTCGATGTCGGCCATCAGCACCGTGATGGCGGCTGGTTCCCGAGTGGCACGTTGGCTCCGATCACGAATCCGCAACCCATCACAACTCGATGCCCGAACTCGGCCTGATCCATGAGGAGGGTCATGCACCTGCCAGACCGCAGCGGCTTTCCGCGCTGGGCACGCATAGCGACCAGTCCCTGGCTGCTCTCACCTCTGCTCGTCTTTGCGTTGCTGATCGGGGCGTTCCTCGGTTACGGCGCCTACACGCGTAGTAAGCCGACTCATTACGCCCGCGGAGGAGACGAATTCGCCGCGGGATCGTTGCCGTCCGCGGTGCCATCCGCGGCACCGTCGGTCCGGCCCTCGGCCGTGCCGAGTCCAGGCCAACGCGGCGCCCGCACCGCCACAGTGGTGAACAACGGAACGACCACCCGACAACGGCGCCAGACGCAGCCCGCCACCCGGCCGACGAAGCTGCCCGGCTCCAGCAACGTGGTGCTGCCCGCGACCGGTGCGTACAAGCTCGCGGTCTCCGGCAGTGAGAGCGTGAAGTTCGGCTTCGTGCCCGGCTGCCATAACGCGTTCCCTACGACAGCGACCCTCGCCGTCAACAAAGCAAGCGGTGAGAGCCCGACGTCGTACGACTTCGACCTTCGGCTCTACCCGACGCAAGCCGGCCGGCACGACGAGCGGCACATCTACCGCTACACATCCAGCGGTGTCAACCTCGACTTCGAAGAAGCGACGGTGACGTGCTCCGGCGTGAAGCAGTCCTCCGCCGTGAGCTACTCGCCGGGGCAGCTACGCGCACGTCTTCCGCTGGCCGTCGGTGCGACGTGGCAGGGCCAAAGCGGTGACAGCGCGCGCACCGAGGACGAGCACGCGTCGGTTACCGGTACGACGCACATCACGGTCGCCGGTCAGAGCTACCTCACCTACGTCATCAAGACGGCCGTCAAGATGACGGGCTCGGAGTCGGGCACCCGGTCGCAGGAATGGTGGTACGCACCGAGCCTCGGCGTCCCCCTCAAATGGTACGAACACCTGAACGGGTCGCGCAGCGGCGCGGCGTACTCCGAAGATCTCACCTGCACTGTCACGGAGCTGCCATGAGCGCGGTCAAAAAACTGTTCACGTTCCCGGATCCCGTTAACGAGACGGCCGTCCGAGTCACGGCTACGGGAGTCGTCGTGATGGCCGCGACGGCACTGGTGACGCAGCGACCGGAAATCCTCGTCGTCATTGCGTACGGGTTCCTCGCCCGGGCGCTCACCGGACCACGGCTCAGCCCGCTCGCGTTGTTGTCGGTGCGCGTGATCACACCTCGGCTGGACGGGCCGCATCGCCTCGTTGCAGGGCCCCCGAAACGGTTCGCGCAGGCACTCGGCGCCGGCGGGTCAGTCGCCGCCGTGTTGTGTTACTACGCGTTCGGTTGGCATCTCGCTGCATGGGTGCTCGCTGGAATGATGGTTGTCCTCGCCACGCTCGAGGCGGCATTTCGGATCTGCGTCGGATGCATGTTGTACGCCGCGCTCATCCGACGTGGAGTGATCGACGGGGCGAACTGTCCCGAGTGCGCGGACATCCGGCTGCGCAGCATCGATCGCGTTTCGGTCTAGGGCCAGCCGTGTCACCGACAACGCACTCGCCGACGGTGGCGGTGATCGGCGGGGGAGCCAGCGGCACCCTGGCCACGATCCACGCCGTACGCGCGTGGCCTGACGCGCGACACCTGCGCATCGTGATGTACGACGCCCGCGGCCGACCCGGCCGCGGGATCGCGTACGGCACCGGCGACCACAGCCACCTGCTGAACGTGCCGGCGGGACGCATGAGCGCCCTTGCCGACCAGCCGAGTCATTTCTTGGACTGGCTGTGCGCGCGATACCCGGATGCAACGTCCTGGACGTTCGCGCCACGCGTGACCTACGGGGAGTACCTCGAGGAATCGTTGTTCGAGCATGGTCGGCGCGTGGACTTCGTCGTCCGCGACGGATCGGTGACCGACGTGGTGCGGGCCGCACGCGGATTCCAGCTGCGTAGCGGTCACGCCGCTGAACGGGTCGACGCGGTTGTCCTGGCCACCGGAAACCTGCCACCCACACCGCTCGTCATCCGCGGCGTCGAGATACCACCGGGCCCGCACTACGTAGCCGATCCTTGGGCCCCGGACGCACTACGAGTCGTTGGTGAGCGCGCCGGACGCAACGGCACCGTGCTCCTCGTGGGAAGCGGGCTGACCTCCGTCGACGTGGCCCTGACCCTGACCGACACGAACCCGGGCGTGCATATGGTCTGCATCAGCCGTCATGGGCTGTTGCCACGTCGACACGTCACGCCGTTCGCCGAGCCATGGCCGGTGCGGGTCCCTGATCAGGACACGGCGCTGACACTGCAGGAGGTCGCGGCGCTCGTCAGCGCACAAGTCGACGCCGCACGGTCCGCCGGTAGCGACTGGCGCACCGTGGTCGACGGACTGCGTCCGCATGTCTCGACCCTGTGGCAACGACTGCCGATCGCAGAACGCCGCCGCTTCATTGCTGGGCCGTCCCGGCTCTGGGACGTGCACCGGCACCGGATGGCACCAGCCGTCGGCGCTGTCATCGGCGAGTTGCTCGGACGCGGACGGCTTGAAGTGCGGGCTGCCGGCCTGCTCGACATGCGCCCGACGAGTAAGGGTTATGCCGTCACGCTTGCCACCGGGACCACCACCGAGAGGCTCGACGTCGCGGTCGTCGTCAACTGCACCGGGCCGGCTGTCGCCAGCGTGCACGGTGCCGACCAACTGCTCACAAGACTGGTGGCTCGCGGGCTTGCGCAGTACGACGCGCTCGGTCTCGGCGTCGAGACCGACCTCGACGGTCGGCTCGTCGACGGGCACGGCAGCAGCCAACCGGATCTGTTCGCACTAGGCCCGCTGCGACGCGGCGAGCTATGGGAGTCCACAGCGGTGCCCGAGATTCGGCAGCAGGCGGCACAAGTCGCGAGTTGTCTTCGCGACTACCTCGCCGCCCCTGCAGCTGTGCCCGGGCGGGCCGGCCCGGCGGGCGTGGCGGACTGACCCTCGCCCCGCGAGGCGGGGCATGATCGCGGCATGGCCGACGGCGACCTGCTCGTTCGCGGCATCGGCCGGCTGCTGACGATGGCGAACGGCGTGGTGGACGGTCCGGCGGCCGTCGTTATCCGCGATGGCCGCGTCGCGTGGACCGGGCGCGAGGCTGAGCTGCCCGGGCAGCGCGAGCTTCCGTCGTACGACGCCGACGGCGCGGCTGTCGTGCCAGGGTTCGTCGACCCGCACACCCACCTTGTCTGGGCGGGTAGCCGGCGGGAGGAGTTCGTCGCTCGGTTGGCCGGGCAGCCGTACGACGGCGGTGGTATCCGCACGACGGTGGCTGCGACGCGCACTGCATCTGCCGACGAGCTTGTCGGTCTGGCGCTGAGCCGGGTGCGTGCCATGCAGGCCAACGGCACGACAACGGTCGAAGCGAAGACCGGCTATGGACTGTCAGCAGACGATGAGCTGCGGTTGTTGGACGTTCTGCGCGCCGTCGCCGAGCGAACGCCGGTGCAGATCGAGCTCACCTATCTCGGTGCCCATGTCGTGCCGGCGGGTCGCGAGCGCAGTGCGTATGTCGACGAGGTTGTCGCGACACTTCCCGCCGCGGCGGAGCACGGTGCGCAGTGGTGTGACGTGTTCTGCGACGTCGGTGCTTTCGACATCGAGGAGACACGTCGGATCCTCGCTGCCGCACGCGACGCGGGTCTCGGACTCCGGCTTCACGCCGAGCAGTTAGCGCGCACCGGTGCCGCCGCGCTTGCCGCCGAGGTCGGCTGCGCGTCGGCGGACCATCTCGAGCGGATCACAGAAGACGACGCGCGCGCGCTCGCCGAAGCCGGCGTCGTCGGGGTGCTGTTGCCCACTGCGGCACTGTCGGTGCGCGACCCGCATCGCGAGCACGTGGACCGGCTGCGCCGAGCCGGCGTGCGGCTCGCGCTTGCCACCGACTGCAACCCGGGCACGTCGTGGTGCGAGTCGATGCCGTTCGCGATCCAGGTGGGCTGCTTGGAGTTCGGGCTGACTGTCGCGGAGGCGTTTGCCGCGGCGACCAGCGGCGGTGCTGCGGCACTGCGGCGTACCGACATCGGGCAGGTCGCGATCGGTGCGCGGGGCGATCTCGCGGTGCTCGCGGCCGAGCACGAGGCCGATCTCGTCGCGCACCTGGGGGCGCGACCGGTCAGTGTGACGGTGATCGGGGGAGTGCCGTGGCTGGCCGACGCCTGATGAGCGGCCCGGCTACCGAGCCGCTAGCGGGCGCTAGAGATTCGTGTCGTCGGACAGCAGCAGGCTGAGCTCGGCTGCCACGTCGACGAAGTCGCTCTCCGAACCGGTCGGCACCGCGAGGTAGCTACGGGACAAGAAGTCGACGACGTCGGAAAGGTGCGCCTCGAACAGCGCTCGGCCGGACGGTGACGACAGCGCGATGTAGACGATCGGGTGACCGTCGGCGTGTGCCGGCCAGACCCGGACGTCGCCCTCGCCGACCGAGGACTCAACGCCGTCGGTCAGCAGCTGCCGGGCGAAGGTCCACCGCACCGGCTCAGAGGCACCGGTGAAGAAGGTCACCGTGACGGCGTAGGGGTCGGTCGCGTCGTACCGGATCCCGGCGGTGACGGGCACGGGCGAACCGTCGGGCACGACGAGGCGCAGCGCGAGCTCCGCGGTGACGAACTGCGGCCCAGCACTCATGCGCGCCATTCCCCCAGACAAGTTTCGGTTGCAGCCGACCGTTCCCCCCGAGCGTGCCACCCAACCCTAAGACCCGCAGGTCAGGCCCGTCACTACTCCATGTGGCGGCGCGTCACGTCTCGCCCGAAGTCAGCCGGAATGCGTGGTCTGGACCTGCCTCGATGCTTGCCGCGGCGCCAGCGACCGCTCACCCTGCGCGTCGGTACGCTGGCGGTCCGACAACGCCTCATATGGGCGAGGGCAATTAGCTCAGCGGGAGAGCACCGCCTTCACACGGCGGGGGTCACTGGTTCGATCCCAGTATTGCCCACCACATCGCGGCCGACGGGTTCTGCCATCGGGGTAGCGCGTACGGCATTTGTCAGCGACGATCTTCGGGTGCATCTCGACGCCGGGGCCATCGTCGACACGTTTGACCTCGAGTACCTAGGCGTACTCACCGCGCGGTACACGCGCGGCATGGACGGGTGGACGGCGACGTTCACGCTGACCGCCGAAGGCACCGACGATCTCGCGATCTGCCACCGGCTCGTCGCCCCGACGCTCGCCGATGCACGCCGCGCCGTACCGCTCGCTGCTGCGTTCCTCGCGGGTGACTCGGTCGACGACCCACGCGCACTCTGAAAGCAGTCCGGCGCGGACCGCTCCGCTGGATAGCATCGCCGCGTGTCCAGCCCTGCGTCGACAGCCGATGAGGCACTGCGCGCCGCGGGTCACGACATCGGTGGCGCGGTCATCGCTGCTCGCGTGGATGGTGCGCTGCGCGACCTTGCCTCCCCGGTCACTGCTGACGCGGTGGTCGAGCCGGTCACCATCGACAGTCCGGACGGGCGCGCGATCCTTCGACACTCGACGGCCCATGTCATGGCCCAAGCCGTGCAAGAGCTTTTCCCGCAAGCGCGGCTCGGCATCGGCCCGCCGATCGAGAACGGTTTCTACTACGACTTCGACGTACCGGACCCGTTTCACCCTGACGACCTTGCTCGGATCGAGCAGCGGATGCAGCAGATCGTCAAAGAGCGGCAGAGCTTTGTACGCCGAGCCGTCAGCGACGCGGATGCACGCACAGAGCTGGCGGGCGAGCCGTACAAGCTCGAACTGATCGGTCTCAAGGGCGGTGCCGGCGACGAGGCCAGTGTCGAGGTCGGCGGCGACGAGCTGACCATCTACGACAACGTCCGCCCGGACGGGTCGCTGGCCTGGAAGGACCTGTGCCGCGGGCCGCACCTGCCGACCACCCGCAACATCCCGGCGTTCAAGCTGATGCGTGTCGCCGCGGCGTACTGGCGCGGCAACGAGCACAATCCGCAGCTGCAGCGGATCTACGGCACTGCGTGGGAGTCGCGCGATGCACTGAAGGCGCACCTCGAGTTCCTCAAGGAGGCCGAGGCGCGCGACCACCGTCGCATCGGTGCCGATCTGGACCTGTTCTCGTTCCCGGACGAGATCGGCTCCGGACTCGCGGTCTTCCATCCGAAGGGTGGCGTCATACGCAAGGTCATGGAGGACTACTCCCGACAGCGACACGAAGACGCCGGCTACCTCTTCGTGAACAGCCCGCACATCACTAAAGAGGCGTTGTTCGAGGAGTCGGGTCACCTCGGTTGGTACCGCGAAGGCATGTTCCCGCCGATGGAGCTCGAAGGCGCGAAGTACTACCTCAAGCCGATGAACTGCCCGTTCCACATCCTGATCTACCGCAGCCGCGGACGCTCGTATCGCGAGCTGCCGTTGCGGTTCTTCGAGTTCGGCACCGTGTACCGGTACGAGAAGTCCGGTGTCATCCATGGCTTGACACGTGTGCGCGGTCTCACGATGGACGACGCACACATGTTCTGCACGAAAGAACAGATGGGCGCGGAGCTGAAGCGCCTGCTCGCGTTCGTGCTCGACCTGCTCGCGGATTACGGCCTGTCCGACTTCTACCTGGAACTGTCGACGCGCGACGCCGACAAGGAGAAGTTCGTCGGAGAGGACGCCGACTGGGAAGAAGCGACGGCTGCGTTGCAACAGGCCGCGGAAGAATCGGGCCTCGAACTCGTGCCTGACCCAGGTGGTGCCGCGTTCTACGGTCCGAAGATCTCCGTGCAGGCGCGGGACGCGATCGGCCGCACCTGGCAGATGTCGACCATCCAGCTCGACTTCAACCTGCCGAAGCGGTTCGGGCTGGAGTACCAAGCCGCAGACGGCACGCGTCAGCAGCCGGTGATGATCCACCGCGCGCTGTTCGGGTCGATCGAGCGGTTCTTCGGTGTCCTGACCGAGCACTACGCGGGTGCGTTCCCGCCCTGGCTCGCACCGGTGCAGGTCGTCGGCATCCCGATTACGGAAGCGCACGTTGCATATCTGACCGACGTCGCGGCAAAGCTGCGGTCTCGAGGCATCCGCGTCGAGGTCGACACCTCTGACGAGCGCATGCAGAAGAAGATCCGTACGGCGACGAAGCAGAAGGTGCCGTACATGCTCATCGCCGGTGACGACGACGTTGCGAAGAACGCCGTGTCGTTCCGTTACCGCAGCGGTGAGCAGAAGAACGGCGTGTTGATCGACGACGCAATTGACGAGATCGTCAAGGCCGTCGGCGACCGCATTCAGGTGTAGGTGCGAGCGCGGCTGGACATTTCCCGACGGCGTCGTCAGCGCTGGCCGACGCCGAACGCAGCGCCCTCGCTGGTCGGGTAGGAGGGACGTTGACGTGTCGATGCCATCATGAGCGCGTGAGCACAGCGCCGCCGCTGCCGCCTGAGCGCGAACCGCAGCGTGGGGCGGGCCAGCCGGACGCGTTCATGCGCCTGTGGATGCCGCACCGGATGGCCTATATCAAGGGTGAGTCGAAGGAAGGCTGTGCCTTTTGTGAGATCCCCGACGGTGAGGACGAGGCCGGGCTCGTGGTTGCTCGAGGTCAGGTCGTCTACGCCGTCCTCAACCTCTATCCGTACAACGGCGGCCATCTGATGGTGTGTCCCTACCGGCACGTCGCCGACTACACGGACCTGTCCGCCGACGAGACGGCCGAGCTTGCCGACTTCACGAAGTCAGCGATGGGTGCATTGCGTAAGGCCGCCGGCGCACAGGGGTTCAACATCGGCATGAACCAAGGCGGCGTAGCCGGTGCCGGGATCGCGGCGCACCTTCACCAGCACGTCGTGCCGCGCTGGGGCGGTGACACGAACTTCATGCCGATCGTTGGGCACACGAAGGTCCTCCCGCAGTTGCTCGCCGACACTCGCGACATGCTCGCGGACGCATGGCCGACCGGGTAGCCCGAGCAGGGACGCTGCTCTTCGACGGCGACTGCGGCTTCTGTACGTCGGCGGCAGGTGCTGCCGCGCGCATCGCCCCGCACGTGACCGTCCTGCCATGGCAGCGTGCTGACCTCGACGCGTTCGGCGTACGGCCGGAAGCCGCTGCCGAAGAGCTGCAGTGGGTCCAGAGCGATGGCCGGGTGTACGGCGGCGGCGTGGCAACGGCGCGGTTCCTGGTTGCGGCCGGCAAGGGCTGGAAGCTGATCGGCTGGCTGTTGCTCCTACCAGGAGTCAGCTTGGTCACGAAGGTCGCGTACAAGGTTGTTGCCGCGAACCGGCACCGGCTCCCGGGAGCCACCCCCGCCTGTCGGGCAGACTGAGCGCCGTGCTGGATGTGACCGATCAGTTCGTCGCCGCTCGTCGCCGTGGTCCGTGGCCAGTCGAACAGGTCGTGGCCGCGTGCGCAGAGGGTTCGGCGTTCCCGGAGCTCCGCGCTGAGTGGGACCCGCACTCCGGTGAGCAATGGATCCGCTTGTTCAAGACGTCGATGTTGCTCGGCTTGGTCTGGGCGCCCGGGCCGCTGGTGATCGAGACGAAGAACCACCGCGAGGTCGCGACTGAGGTCACCCGGGTCAGCGGCATCTACTGCG
The DNA here is from genome assembly GCA_045807285.1 of Actinomycetes bacterium. Classification (GTDB taxonomy): domain Bacteria; phylum Actinomycetota; class Actinomycetes; order JAWWOW01; family JAWWOW01; genus JBJMHR01. The sequence continues at coordinate 113,408 of JBJMHR010000027.1, read as the reverse complement.
AGATCGTCGTGGTACCGCATATGAACACGCCGATCTTGTCGTTCGCTTCGCACCGGCTCGAGCAGGTGTGGCCGGATGGCAACTGGCCGACCGGGGCGGTCGACCCGAGCGCAATGAGCGCCTACGACCTCTGGTACGCGACGAGCTGACGACCCTCAGCGCGTCGGCGTGATCGCGACGATCGCTCCGCTCGCGTCGTAGGACAGCTGATAACGCACGTGGTGTATTGCGTCCTGTCGGTCAGTGGCGTCGGCCAGCAACGCCTGCAGCGAGCTACCGGCGACGTGTGCTCCCGGCGACACGACGAGGGTGAGCGCCCCTTGTGCACCGACCGGGTCGACGCGGAGCAGGATCGCGTCGCCGTTCCGCTCGGCGGCGAGGATCTGTACGACGGCGGGCTCGCCGTTGGGCACAACGACGGACGGCAGGGTGGTCGCGGCAACCCGGGCCCGGTTGGGAGCGTGCCCCGGCCCGGTGGCCGTGATGACCACGACGGCCGCGCCGGCCACCAATGCGAGTGTGACGAGGCGAAGAATGATCGGCGGCCGCCGCGAGTCCTGACTGCTGACGGCGACCGTGCCGTCAACTGCGCGTTCCTGCGTGCCGGCGGCCATGATCGGAGCGTCCCACGCGCTCATGCCGATGCCCAGTTTTGCGACGAACTATCGCGTCGCGTGTCGGAGCGGTCACCTGACGTGGCGCGCCGCCTCCCCCCGGGTCGGACAAACCGGTCAACTGTCGCTCAGGCCTCCGCGACGTGTTCCTCCAGCACCTTGGTGGCCATGTGCGACGGCATCGGCTCGTGCCGGAGGTACTTCCGGGTGAACGTCCCGGTGCCGTGTGAAAGTGAGCGCAGGTCGATCGCATAACGCGTGATGTCGAGCTCGGGCACTTCGGCTCGCACCAGAGTGCGGCCCGTGGACCCAACGGGCTCAGTCCCGGACACCCGCCCACGACGTGATGACAGGTCACTCATGACGGCGCCGACGTAGTCGTCGTGCACGAGCACACTGATCTCGGCGACCGGCTCGAGCAGCAAGAGCTCCGTCGCCTTCGCGGCTTCCTTCAAGGCGAGACCGCCTGCCATCTGGAACGCGAGATCCGAGGAGTCGACCGAGTGGGCCTTGCCGTCCACCAGCGTCACGCGCAGACCGACGACGGGATAGCCCGCTGCGACGCCACGTTCCATCTGGGTGCGGATCCCCTTCTCCACCGAGGGGATGAACTGTCGAGGCACCGCCCCGCCGACGACCTTGTCGACGAACTCCAGGTCCGTCCCGTCGATCGGTTCCACTTCGATGTCGCAAACGGCGTACTGCCCATGTCCACCGGACTGCTTCACGTGCCGCCCGTGACCGGTCGCCTTGCCGCCGAAGGTTTCGCGCAGCGCGACCCGTAGTGGGATGCGGTTCACCTCGACGCCGTACTTCGTCGCCAACCGGTCGAGCAGCACGTCGACGTGCGCCTCACCCATGCACCACAAGACGAGCTGACCGGTCTCTGCGTTGTGCTCCAGGTTGAGCGTCGGGTCTTCGGCGACCAGCCGGGCGAGACCCTGTGACAGCTTGTCCTCGTCGGCCTTCGACTTCGCCGCCACCGCGACGGGCAGGAGCGGCTCCGGCATCTCCCATGCCTCGACGAGGACCGGGTCGTCCTTGTCCGACAGTGTGTCGCCGGTCTCGGCCCGCCCGAGCTTCGCGATCGCGCAGATGTCGCCGGCGATGCACTGCGAGATCTGCCGTTGCGCCTTGCCGAGCGGCGACGAGAGCGCACCGACGCGCTCGTCGAGGTCGTGATCCTCGTGACCGCGATCGGCGAGGCCATGACCCGACACGTGTACGACGGTGTCCGGGCGCAACGTGCCCGAGAAGACGCGCACGAGGGAGATGCGACCGACGTACGGGTCGGTAGTCGTCTTGATGATCTCCGCCACCAGCGAGGCGTCGACGTCGCACGTGACCGGGGCGTGCGAGTTGCCGTCCGGCTTCGTCACCACGGGCAGCGGATGCTCGAGCGGGGACGGGAATGCGCCGGTCAGGACCTCGAGCAGCTCGTGCATCCCGAGGCCGGTCGCGGCGCAGGCGCCGAAGACTGGATAGAACGAGCCCCGAGCAACGGCGGTCTCGAGGTCGTCGACGAGCACCTTGATGTCGATGTCCTCGCCGCTGAGGTAGCGGTCCATCAACGTCTCGTCTTCGCTTTCCGCGATGATGCCCTCGATCAGCGCGTTACGGGCTTCCTCGAGCTGGGGGAGCTGCGCCGAGTCGGGTTCCCGCACGTCGCGTGTGCCGGAGCTGTAGTCGAACACCCGCTGCGAGAGCAAACCGATCAGGCCCGTCGTCGTCTCGCCTTCGCGCACCGGCAGGTACGCCGGAAGCACGCCGTTGCCGAACGCCGACTGGCAGGCGGCGAGCACGGCGTCGAAGTCGGCGCGGGGTGAGTCGAGCTTGGTGATGACGACGGCGCGCGGCATGCCGACGGATGCGCACTCATCCCAGATCAGCTGGGTGGCGCCATCGATGCCGTCGGCAGCAGACACCACGAACAGTGCCGCGTCGGCAGCCCGCAGCCCGGCGCGCAGGTCCCCGACGAAGTCGGCGTAGCCGGGGGTGTCGATCAGGTTGACCTTGACCCCGTCGTGTTCGAAGGGCGCGATCGCGAGCGACACCGATCGTTGCTGTCGGATCTCGCCTTCGTCGTAGTCACTGACCGACGTCCCCTCCTCGACCGAACCGAGCCGCGGGATCGTCCCGGTGGCGAGGAGCAAGGCGTCGACCAGCAACGTCTTACCCGAGCCGGAATGGCCGACCAGCACGACGTTGCGCACGTTGCCCGGCTGCTCGGCCACGGGTGCCCTGCCGGCGGCAGCCGGCCCCCCACTGGACTTGTCCGCCATGACTGCTCCTCTGGTGCACCGTTCTCGGTTGCGTCTAGGCCGACTCTCCCGTTCTGCGGTGGCCGGGACAAGACCCCAACGCGGTTACGATGCGAACGCAAGGAAGGGACGGGCCGAGGACGACCCTCCGGAAAGGGACGATGCTCAACCTGCACGCGCGTCCCGCGCTCAACCGGATGCTTGCTCCCGTCGGGGCCGCGCTGGTGCGGCTGGGCGTCACGCCGGATGCCATCACCATCGTCGGCACCATCGGAGTCGCGACCGGGGCGTTTGTGTTCTTTCCGCGCGGCCACCTGTTCGGCGGCACGGTTTTCATCACGTGCTTCGTCTTCTCCGACCTGATCGACGGCGTCGTCGCGCGGGCTCGCGGCACGAGCGGGCCCTGGGGTGCCTGGCTCGACTCGACTCTGGACCGCATCGGCGACGGCGCCGTCTTCGGCAGCCTCGTCTGGTGGTACGCCGCCGGCGGACACCAGCCCATCCTCGGTGCGCTCACGCTTGCTTGCCTCGTTGGTGGCACGGTCATCTCCTACGCGAAGGCGCGTGCGGAAAGCCTCGGCTTCACCTGCAACGTCGGCATCGCTGAACGTTCCGAGCGGCTGATCACGATCCTCGTCACGACCGGTCTGTCCGGTCTGGGCATTCCGTACATCGCCGCCGTCGGGCTCTGGGTGCTCGCGATCGCCACGGCGTTCACCGTCGGCCAGCGCTTCGTCGTGGTCCGCCGGCAGGCCGTCGCGGCGCGCGTCGAGGCCTCGGTGTGAAAGAACGCGTCGCCGCAGCCGGTTACGCCGTTGCCTGGTCCACGGTGCGGCGTACGCCGGAGTGGTTGCCGCGGAACGCGTTCCGGATGATCGCGGATGTCCTGACCCGCCGCGGCGGCCGCACCGCCGAGCAACTCGCCAAGAACCTGAGCCGAGTCGTCGGGCCGGGCGTCGACGAGGCGACGCTGGCCGGACTGGTGCACGACGGCATGCGTTCCTACCTGCGCTACTGGATGGAGGTCTTCCGGCTGCCCGCTATTGCCGGTGAGGTCTTCGTCCGCGACATGCACATGGACGGCGCGGATCGGCTACAGGCGGCGTACCGCGATCAGCGAGGGGTGGTGCTCGCTCTACCTCACATGGGCAACTGGGACGCCGCCGGTGCGTGGTCTGTGCAGTTGGGCATGCCGTTCACGACGGTGGCCGAACGGCTGCGGCCGGAGTCGCTCTTCGATCGGTTCGTCGCGTTCCGGGAGTCGTTGGGCATGGAGGTGCTGCCGCTGACCGGCGGCGCGAGCCCGTATCCGACCTTGAGGGCCCGGCTCGAGGCCGGCGGCCTGCTCTGCTTGCTGGCCGACCGCGACCTCACCGTCTCCGGCGTACCGGTGCAGTTCTTCGGTGAGCCGGCGCGGATGCCGGCGGGGCCGGCAGCGCTTTCGCTGGACACCGACGCCGTGCTGCTGCCCGTGACGCTGTGGTACCCGGAGGACGGCGAGCCGGGGTGGCGCGGCTGTATCCATGAACCGGTCGAACCGCCGACGACCGGCGACCGTCGAGAGCGCATCGCTGCGATGACGCAGTCGATGGCCGATGTGTTCGGCGCGGGGATCGCGAAGCATCCCGCCGACTGGCACATGGTGCAGCGGTTGTGGGAGGCCGACCTGAAGCCGCATGAGAGCGCCCGCCTCACAACGGCGACCGGGACAACGACATGAAAGTCGGTCTCGTCTGTCCGTACCCGTGGGACGTGCCGGGTGGTGTGCAGGCACACGTGCGTGACCTTGCGGCGGAGCTAGTCGAGCTCGGTCACGACGTCTCAGTGCTGTCGCCCGTCGACGACGAGGACGCGCTAGCCGACGCCGACGCGTTGCCGCCCTACGTCGTCCCAGCCGGGCGCACCGTACCGATCCCGTACAACGGATCGGTCGCGCGACTGCTGTTCGGTGTTGTCTCGGCGGCGCGGGTACGCCGGTGGTTGCGCGAAGGCGAGTTCGACGTGCTGCACGTTCACGAGCCGGCGGCGCCGAGTGTCTCGCTACTTGCCTGTTACTGGGCGAGTGGTGCCATCGTCGCGACGATGCACACGTCGAACCCTCGCTCACGCGTGCTGTCGATGTTCGTTCCCGCGGTGCAACCGGCGTACGAGAAGATCCGCGGCCGCATCGCCGTCTCCGAGGCGGCCCGGCGCACGATGGTCGAGCACCTCGGTGGGGACGCTGTGCTCATCCCCAATGGTGTGCGCGTGCAGAAGTACGCCGACGCGCAGCCGTTGCCCGGCTGGCCCGGCGAGGGCGGCGCAATTGGTTTCCTCGGCCGCCTCGATGAACCGCGCAAGGGCCTCGTCGTGTTGCTGCAGGCGTTTGCGCGCCTGGCGAGTGAACGTCCGAACGTGCGGCTGCTGGTGGCCGGCCCCGGTGATGGTGACGAGATCGAGGATGTGTTGCCAGCCGAACTCCGCGAGCGCGTGCACGTGCTCGGTGAGGTGAGCGAGGCGGACAAGGCACGCATGCTTGCCTCTGTAGATGTCTTCGTCGCGCCGAACCTCGGCAAGGAGAGCTTCGGCATCGTCCTGCTCGAGGCGATGGCCGCAGGCACCCCGGTGCTCGCAAGCAACATCGAGGCGTTCCGGCGCGTGCTCGACGAGGGCAAGGCCGGTGTCCTCGTCCCGGTCGGTGACGCCGGTGCGCTTGCGGAGGCTGCCGGGGAGTTGCTCGACGATGCACAGCGCAGGGAGGACTTCCGCAAAGCGGCGCACCAGGTCGTTGCACAGTACGACTGGTCGCGGGTCGCCCGTCGCGTCGTGCAGGTTTACGAAACCGTCGCAATGGACGGATTGGGTGTTCGGGCCGTCGCGGCGCCCCCGAAACACGCAGTCCGTCAGTAGGCTCCGATCGTGCTCGTGCTTCTCAGTGCCACCGCCATCGCCCTTGTCCTGATTGGCGTCTATTTGTCATGGACGGCCGGCCGCCTCGACCGGCTGCACAACCGGGTCGGCGCCGCGTGGGCATCGTTGGACGCGCAGCTCGTGCGGCGCGCAGCGGTTGCCGGTGAGATCGCACACGCGGCGACGGTGCGCGGCTTGTTGCCCGCAGACGCCTGCGCGGACCTTGCGGCGACGGCACAACATGCGCTCGATGCCGCAGCCGAGGAGCGAGCCGCAGCGGAGAACGACCTCGGTCGCACGCTGCGCAGCGCTCTCGACGCCAGGGGGCAGGAGACGATCGGCGCCGACATCGAGATGGCGCCGCTGCTCGCTGCCCTCGAGACAGCGATGACGAAAGTCGTGCTCGCCAGGCGCTTCCTCGCCACGGCTATCGAAGACACCGTTGCCCTGCGCAAGTCGCGTGTCGTCCGCTGGTTCAGACTGGCCGGCACCGCGCCGTACCCGAAGTACTTCGATATTGACGACACGCCGGTTGCCCTGACGGGGTCCACGGTCTTGGGGCCGCACTGACCTACCGTGGGGCCGTCCCTGTTCTTGGGTCAGCAACGGGAGTCCGACCGTGCTTCCCCGCCCGATCCTCGGTCGGCGCCCCGCCGCAGCGCTCTGCGCGATGGCGGCCGGCGCCTGTCTCGTCGTTGCCTGTTCCGGCGGTAGCAAGCCGGTAGCCGCACCAACGCCGACGGCGACGCCGACGCCCCTACCCAAGCCGACACACCCCGCCCTGCTCGCGACGCTCAACGGCCTGCCGCCTGCGAAGGGGCCGATCGTCGTGATCAAGGTCGACAACGCGACCTCGGCGCGACCGCTGCAACGCGGGTTCGCCCGCGCGCCGGTCGTCTACCAGGAAGTCATCGAAGGCGAGGCCACCCGCTTTGCCGCCGTCTTCGTCGGCGGCGGGTCACCCGAAGTCGGTCCGATTCGCAGCGCCCGTGACACCGACATCGAGCTGCTTGCGGAGTACGGCCCGGTGATCCTGGGATTTTCGGGTGCGAATGTGCACGTGCTCGCGCACGTCGACTCGTCACCTCTCGTCGGCATTCCCGAGGAGCGGTACGGCGGCTCGTACACACGGCGGGGACGGCGGGCCGAGGCGAACAACTTCTACACGAGCACGAGCCGGCTGATCGCGGCGGGGAGACATCGCCACCACGCGGTCGGCGTCCGCGACGTCGGCTTCCGCTTCGGCGGTGCGTTGCTCGGCGGCCGGGGCGTACGGGGCCCGGTCACAGTGCGCTTCAACGGCGCGTCGTACGTGACGTTCCACTACGACGCGGCTCGCCATGGCTTCGTGCTGACGCAGAACGGCCGGACCATGCGGCTCGCCGACGGCGCCGTTGTCGCACCCCAGAACATCGTCGTTCAGTTTGTGCCAGTTGTGCAGGGTCGGTACCACGACGTCCTCGGCAACAACTCTCCCGACACGCACAGCATCGGGACCGGTCGCGCTGTGGTTTTCCGTGATGGCCGCCGATACGACGGGAGCTGGCGGCGACCGACTCGTGCCGCCGGCACGCATTACCTCACCCCGGGGGGCACCGACATCCGGCTCCGGCCAGGCGGCCAGACGTGGGTGTTGCTCGTCCCCACGAACGGAAGGATCACCGGCTCGTGAGGCGCTTCCCCCGCACCCATGCCGCCACCCTCGCCGCTGCCGCGACCGTCGTCACGTTGACGGCGTGCGGAGGTGGGTCGCACAAGGTCGTTGCGACGGCGCCGCCGAGTCCGACGCCGTCGGTGACGCCCGCGCCGTCGCCGAAGCCGCCCCCCAATGTCAGCCCGCTGACCGGGTTGCCCGGTGGCCGCGGCAAGCCGGTTCTCGTCGTGAAGATCGACAACACGGCGCCGGCTCACCCGCAGGTGGGCATCAACGCCGCCGATGTCGTCTACCTCGAGCAGGTCGAAGGCGGCCTGACTCGTCTCGCCGCGGTCTTCAGCAGCGCGGTGCCTCCGACCGTCGGGCCAGTGCGGTCTGCGCGGCAGACCGACATCGACTTGTTCTCGCAGTACGGCAAGGTCGCCTACACGTACAGCGGGGGACAGCCCGCCGTTGTCGCGATGCTGCATCGCGCGAACCTTTACCTTGAGCCGGACGGTTACGGCGGCGGGTGGTTCCGCGGTGGTGGTGGGCGGCATGCGCCGTACAACCTCTTCGCGGCCCCCGGCAAGCTGCTGTCGGCGCGGCCGCACGCGGCCAAGGTCCACGACATCGGCTTCCGCTTCGGCCCGATGCTCGCGGGGATGCGTCCGAGTGCGGGCTTCGACGCGTACTTCGGGCACGCCCAGGTCACGTGGCGTTGGCGTGGTGCCCGCCATGGCTACGTGCTGTCGATGGACGGCAGCGCGGCTGACGTCGTCGGCCACGGCCAGATCGTCGCGAGCAACGTGATCGTGCAGTACGTCAGTGTTGTGGCGAGCAAGCTGCACGACGTCAACCACAACGTGACGCCGTACACCCACACGGTGGGTCACGGAAGCGCAGTCTTCTTCCGTGATGGTCACGCGGTCACCGGCACGTGGAGCCGTCGCACGGCCCACTCGGGTACGACGTGGATGGTCGGCCGGAAGCGTTACCCGATGCGTCCCGGCCGGACATGGATCATCCTCGTGCCCACGAGCAGCCGCATCCGCTTCGCCTAAACAGCGGGAGCCGGCTCGCGAAACCGACATACGATGGGTGACGTGAGCGAATCGTCTGAGCACAGCACGGGCACGGCGCGCGTGAAGCGCGGGATGGCAGAAATGCTCAAGGGCGGCGTGATCATGGACGTCGTCACGCCGGAACAGGCCAAGGTGGCCGAGGATGCCGGCGCCGTTGCAGTGATGGCGCTCGAACGGGTGCCCGCCGACATCCGCGCCCAGGGCGGCATCGCTCGGATGAGCGACCCCGACATGATCGAAGGGATCATCCGGGCGGTCTCGATTCCCGTTATGGCCAAGGCGCGGATCGGTCACTTCGCCGAGGCGCAGGTGTTGCAAGCCCTCGGCGTCGACTACGTCGACGAGTCAGAGGTGCTCACGCCGGCCGACGAAGCGCACCACATCGACAAGTGGCAGTTCACCGTTCCGTTCGTCTGCGGCGCGACCAACCTCGGCGAGGCGTTACGGCGCATTTCCGAGGGTGCCGCAATGATCCGGTCCAAGGGCGAGGCCGGCACCGGCAACGTCGTCGAGGCGACGCGGCACATGCGCGCCATCCGGTCGGAGATCCGCCGGTTGACGACGCTGTCCGACGAGGAGCTGTTTGCTGCGGCAAAGGAGCTGCGTGCGCCGTACGACATCGTGAAAGACGTCGTCGAGCTCGGCAAGCTGCCGGTCGTGCTGTTCACCGCCGGCGGCATCGCGACACCGGCGGACGCCGCGATGATGATGCAACTCGGCGCCGAAGGGGTGTTCGTCGGCAGCGGCATCTTCAAGTCCGGCGATCCGGCGAAGCGTGCCGAGGCGATCGTCAAGGCGGTCACGTTCTACGACGACCCGGACGTCATCGCCAAGGTCAGCCGCGGCCTCGGTGAAGCGATGGTCGGCATCAACGTCTCCGAGCTCGCACCGGAGCAGCGCTACGCCGACCGAGGATGGTGACCACCCCCCGGGTTGGTGTGCTCGCTCTGCAAGGTGACGTGCGCGAGCACGTCGCAATGTTCTCCGCCGTTGGCGTCGACGCGGTCCCGGTACGACGTGCCGACGAGATCGCCTCGGTCGACGGACTCGTCCTTCCAGGCGGCGAGTCGACCACGATGGGCAAGCTCCTGACGGTCTTCGAGCTGCTCGAACCGCTGCAGAAGGCGATCGTCGCGGGTCTTCCGGCGTACGGATCGTGTGCGGGCATGATCTTGCTCGCGGATCGCGTTCTGGACGGCACCGATGACCAGGCGCTGATCGGCGGCATCGACATGACGGTGCGGCGCAACGCGTTCGGGCGCCAGGTCGACTCGTTCGAAGGCGACATCGACTGGGTCGACGGTGCCTTGCCGGCTGTCTTCATCCGAGCGCCGTGGGTGGAGTCGACGGGACGCGACGTCGAGGTGCTGGGGCGCTGCGACGGTAGAATTGTTGCCGTACGGCACCAGTCGTTGCTCGCCACCGCGTTCCATCCCGAGCTGTCGGATGACCTGCGGGTGCATCGGCTGTTCAGCGAGATCGTGAGAGAGGGCAGTTCGTGAGCGGCCACTCCAAGTGGGCGACGACCAAGCACAAGAAGGCCGTCGTTGACGCCCGGCGCGGCAAGCTGTTCGCGAAGCTGATCAAGAACGTCGAGGTCGCCGCGCGGACCGGCGGCGCCGACCCGGCCGGCAATCCGACGCTCGCCGACGCGATCGCGAAGGCCAAGTCCAGCTCGGTGCCCAATGACAACATCGACCGCGCGGTCAAGCGCGGTGCCGGGATCGAGGCAGGCGGCGCCAACTACGAGGCGATCAGCTATGAGGGCTACGGGCCCGGTGGCGTTGCGTTTTTCATCGAGTGCCTGACCGACAACCGCAACCGCGCGGCGTCGGAGGTTCGTACGGCGATGACGCGTGGCGGCGGAACGATGGCCGACCCCGGCTCAGTCGCCTATCTGTTCACCCGCAAGGGCGTCGTACTCGTGTCGAAGACAGGCGGGGCCACCGAGGACGACGTTCTCGGTGCGGTGCTCGATGTCGGCGCCGAGGAGGTCAACGACCTCGGCGAAGCGTTCGAAGTCGTCAGTGAAGCCGCGGACCTGCACGGCGTGCGCGACGCGATCACCGCCGCCGGACTGTCGATTGAGTCAGCCGACGCAGCGTTCCTGCCCAGTATTCAGGTGCCGCTCGACGAGGACGCCGCCAAGCGCGTGCTTCGCCTCGTTGACGCGCTCGAGGACCTCGACGACGTCCAGAACGTCTGGGCCAACTTCGACATCCCTGATGAGGTCTTCGCCGAAGTCAGCTGAACCGTCAGCAGCTGAGATCGCTCTCAGCCGTCCGAAGGCAATCTCGGGCGCGTCGGTCGCGGACTTCGCCCACGCCGCCGGTTAGCGTACGAACACGTGTTCGGACGGTGCTTCGCAGCTCCGCCGGCGGAGCGCAGGGAGGCAGGCGGCGTGCTCGTGCTCGGTGTCGACCCCGGCCTCACCCGCTGTGGCCTCGGGCTGGTGCGGGGCGAGCCCGGGCGCGCACTTGAGATGTGCGCGGTCGACGTCCTGACCACACCCGCAGGCGCGCCGCTCGGCGAGCGGCTGCTGCAGGTCCGCAGCACGATCGAGTCGTGGCTGACTGCCCACCGGCCCGATGCTGTCGCCGTCGAGCAGGTCTTCAGCCAACGCAACGTGCGAACGGTGATGGGCACTGCGCAGGCCAGCGGGGTGGTCATTGCGGCCGCCGCCGGCCGTGGCATCCCGATCGCGACGCACACTCCCAGCGAGGTCAAGGCAGCGGTTACCGGCAACGGCCGGGCCGACAAGGCACAGGTGACCGCGATGGTGACCCGGTTGCTCCGGCTGGCCACAGCGCCCCGGCCGGCGGACGCCGCGGACGCCCTCGCACTGGCCATCTGTCACGTCTGGCGGGCTCCCGTGCTCGCCCGGCGCGCAGCGGCCGTGGCTGGTGCCCGGTGATCGCGAGCCTGTCCGGCACGGTCGCTGCGGTCGGTCCGGACAGCGCCGTGATCGAGGTCGGCGGGGTCGGCATCGCCGTCGTCTGCACCCCGGGCACCCTGGCGTCGCTGCGGGTCGGGGCCGCGGCCCGGCTGGCCACGTCGCTCGTCGTACGAGAAGACGCATTGACCCTCTACGGCTTCGGCAGCGACGACGAGCGGGTCGTCTTCGAGATCCTGCAGTCCGTGACCGGTGTGGGCCCGCGACTCGCCCAGGCCGTGCTCGCCGTACACCCGCCGGACGCAGTGCGCACCGCTGTCGCCACCGACGAGGTCGACGCCTTCATGCTCGTGCCCGGCATCGGACGCAAGGGCGCGCAGCGCATCCTGCTCGAACTGAAGGACCGGGTGACCGCTCCGCTGGTGGCCTCCGACCGCGTGGTCCGGCTGCCCGGCCAGGGCGGCCCGGACTGGCGCGAGCAACTGCGCAGTGCGCTGCTCGGCCTTGGGTGGACCAACCGCGAGGTGAGCGACGCGGTTGCCGCGGTCGCGCCGGACGCCGGCGCCGAGCCGGACGTCGCCGCGTTGCTCCGCCAATCCCTCCAGCAGTTGAGCAAGGCGTGAGCCGATGAGCGCCGAGCTCAACGTCGAGATCGTCTCCCCGCTCGCCGGCAGCGAGGATCGCGCCGTCGAGGCCGCGCTGCGGCCGCGGCGACTCGACGAGTTCATCGGGCAAGAGCGGGTCCGTGAGCAACTCGCCCTGGTCCTCGACGGCGCTCGGCAGCGCGGTCGCCCCCCCGACCACATCCTGCTGTCGGGACCGCCCGGTCTGGGCAAGACCACCATGGCGATGATCGTCGCCGCCGAGCTCGGCGCCCCGCTCCGGATCACGAGCGGGCCGGCGATCGAGCGGGCCGGCGACCTGGCGGCGCTGCTGTCCACGCTCGTCGAGGGAGAGGTGCTGTTCCTCGACGAGATCCACCGGACGGCGCGGCCGGCCGAGGAGATGTTGTACGTCGCCATGGAGGACTTCCGGGTCGACGTTGTCGTCGGAAAAGGTCCAGGCGCCACTGCCATCCCGCTCGACGTCGCGCCCTTCACGCTTGTCGGCGCGACGACGCGCGCCGGGTTGTTGCCGAGCCCACTGCGCGACCGGTTCGGGTTCACCGCCCATCTGGACTTCTACGACGCCGCCGAGATCGAGCAGGTTCTGTACCGGTCTGCGGGGCTGCTCGGCGTGGATCTGCGCCCCGACGGCGCGGCCGAGATCGCCGGGCGCTCCCGGGGGACGCCGCGGGTGGCGAACCGGTTGCTCCGTCGGGTCCGTGACTTCGCCGAAGTCCGCGGAGACGGGGTGATCACCCACGAGGTCGCCGTCGGTGCGCTCGCCGTATACGAAGTCGACCCGCTGGGCCTGGACCGCCTTGACCGTGCGGTGCTCGACGCCTTGTTACGACGCTTCGGTGGGGGACCCGTCGGCCTCACCACGATCGCCGTGGCGGTGGGTGAGGAGCCGGAGACGGTCGAGACGGTGGCGGAGCCGTTCCTCGTCCGCACCGGCCTGCTGGCCCGGACCAGCCGCGGCCGGGTCGCCACCCCTGCGGCCTGGGCGCATTTCGGTCTGACCGCGCCCCCGCAGGCCGGCGGCTCGCCGGCACTGTTCGACGGCTGAGCGCTCCGCCCCGAGGGTCGGTTTGTTACGACCGCCGCGTCTCGGCCAGGACCCGGCGGATCCGCTCGAGTAGGTCGGCCGCCCGGCGTACCTCGACCCTCGTCCGGCGGGGGACCGGGGGAACGGGCACTTCGCCCTCCGGCTCGGCCGAACCCGGGTCGCGGGGGGTCCGGCCGCGCACGCGCTTCTGGGCTACCACGGCGGTCACCTCCCAGGCGGCTGGTTGCTCGGCGCAAGCGGGTCGTCGCAGGTTGTCCCCCGTCCCCGGTCGATCCACTCGTCTGTCCGGACCTGACCTACCGGGGTGAGCTCGACTCGCGCCCGCTCTGCGTCGGCACATCGTGGTCTTGAGGAGCGCGAAAACCACGAAGTTCCCACGCAGGTTCGGCGCCGAGGCCTGGCGGCGACAGCGCAGACGGGAACGGATCAGGCGTGCCGTTCGTGCCCAGAGCGATAAGGTCGGGCGGCCGTATTCACGGGCAGGCCTGCACGGAGGGTTTGCACCGCGGCTGCACTGAGGGCCCGGCGCCGGCGGGGGCAGATGGAGGATGGTCAGTGATCGTCGGCGCTGTTGCGGCCAGTCAGTCGGTGGCGGCCGCCGCCAAGAGCGGCAGCAATGGCGGCGGAGGGCAGTACGGCTTTCTCATCATCGTTGCGCTGCTCGGCGTCGCGTTGTATTTCTTCATGCTGCGGCCGCAGCGGGCGCGGGTCCGCCGGGCCCAAGAGCAGCAGCGCGAGCTCCACATCGGCGCCAAGGTGATGACGGCCAGCGGGATGTATGCCACCGTCGCCGCGATAGAGGACGATGCGGTCCTGCTCGAAGTGGCACCGGGGGTGACAACCCGATGGACACGCGCTGCGATCGGCCGGATCGTGGAAACCGAGGAGGCGCTCGGCCTTCAGGGTGGGCCAGACACGACGCCACCCCCCGACGGGGACGAGCCCGATCACTAGCCCGAAGTCCGGGATACTTGGGGCAGGCGGCGAAGCCGCCGCGCACCCAGCAACGACGCACTAAGGAGTAGCGCACGGTGGCGACACCTGGCAGAGCCCGCCCGGGCCGGTATCTCGCGCTCACCGCAGTGCTGATCGTCGGCTTGTACGCCGCGATGTTCGGCAGCAGCCACAAGAGCCCGCAGCTCGGGTTGGACCTGCGCGGCGGCACGCAGGTGACGCTGACGCCGAAGGCGGTCCAGAACGCACACCAGAAGATCTCGAAGAGCAACCTCGCCAAGTCGGTCGACATCCTGCGCCAGCGCGTCAACGGCATCGGCGTTGCCGAGTCCGACGTGACCACCGAGGGCAGCAACGTCGTCGTGTCCGTGCCGGGCAAGGGGCGCGACCAGGTACTGCAGATCGTCGGGCAGACCGCGTTGCTGCGGATCCGACAGGCGCTGCAAGAAGCAGCAGTCAGTGTCCCCCCTCCCACGGGCACACCGTCGCCTGGCGCCACCGCCACACCGAAGGCGTCGACATCAGGAGCCGCGAAGCCCAAGCCGAGCAGCTCCACACACGGCCGGGCGCTGACCGGCGACTTGCTGGCTGCCCCGCCACCAGCGCCGACACCGGCCCCGCCACCAGCGGCGACACCGGCAGTGACGCCGTCACCAGGCGCCTCTCCTTCCACGGCCGCTCGGCAGGCGGTCGAGCTGAAGACCCTGTCCGATGCGCAGGCTTTCTTCGCCACGTTCAACTGTGACCCCGCGCAAAAGCCGGCTGACCTGCCGGGCGACTACCTCGTCGCGTGCGACACGGCCGGCACGACGAAGTTCCTGCTGGCTCCTGCTGCGGTGGAAGGCACCGAGATCAAGGGCGCATCGGCCGGCCTGCCGCAGAACAGCCTCGGCGGGAACGACTGGCAGGTGAACCTCAGCTTCAAGAGCAGCGGCAGCAACCAGTTCGCGAAGCTCACCGGCAAGATCGTGAAGCTGCCACAGCCGCCCAGTTGTTCACCGCCGACCGGCTGCAACGCCGCCGCGATCGTGCTCGACGGGGTGGTCGAGTCTGCGCCGTTCATCGACCCGCAGAACAGCCCCAACGGCATTCTCGGCGGGCAAGCAGAAATCAACGGCAACTTCTCACAGAAGACGGCGAACGACCTCGCGAACGTACTGAAGTACGGCGCGCTGCCGATTCAGTTCCAGGTGCAGCAGGCCGTGACGGTCTCGCCGACGCTCGGTAGCGACCAGCTGCATGCCGGCCTGCTCGCCGGCGCCATCGGGCTGATCGCTGTCGTCATCTACTCGTTCCTGTACTACCGCGGCCTCGGCGTCGTCACGGTCGCGAGCCTCGCGGTTGCCGGTCTGCTCACGTACGCCGCGGTCTCGTTGCTCGCGGCAACAATCAGTTACACATTGACGCTCGCTGGCATTGCCGGTCTGATCGTCGCGATCGGCATCACCGCCGACTCGTTCATCGTCTACTTCGAACGACTACGTGACGAAGTGCGCGAAGGGCGGACGCTCCGCAGCGCCGTCGAACGTGGCTGGACTCGCGCCGTACGCACGATTCTTGCGGCCGACTTCGTGTCACTGCTGGCCGCCGTCGTGCTGTATCTGCTCTCGATCGGGTCGGTCCGCGGGTTCGCCTTCACGCTCGGGCTGTCGACGCTGATCGACCTCCTCGTCGTGTTCATCTTCACGAAACCGCTCGTCACGGTGCTCATCAACGGCAAGTTGTTCGGCAGTGGTCGCCCATGGACCGGGCTCTCGCCGGAACGGCTGGGCGTGACGACGGTCCGAGCTGACCTCGAGCCGCCGCGGCGGCGCGTCCCGCGGGTGGGGGAGGCGTAGTGGCACACGGGCAGTGGGGCGCCGCGCTCTACCGGGGTGACAAGTCCTACAACTTCGTCGGCCGGCAGCGGCTCTGGTACGCGATCTCCGGGGCGATCTTGTTGACCGCGATCATCGGCCTGGCGACCCGCGGCTTGAACGAAAGCATCGAGTTCAAGGGCGGCGACGTCTTCCAGTTCTCCGCCAACGGGCATTCGGTGAAAGACGCACGTGATGTGGTGACCGGGCTCGGGCTGTCCGAGCCGATCGTCACGGAAACCACTGCGCCGGGGCAGGGCCACAAGCTCAGCGTGCAGACGAAGCCGATCGACTCCGAGGAGACGACCAAAGTCGAGAACGCGCTCGCGCAGCGGTTCGGTCTGCAACCGGGTCAGGTTGCGACCCAGCAGGTCGGGCCGACGTGGGGCAAACAGATCACCCGCAAGGCGATCCTCAGCCTGATCGTGTTCATGGTGCTCGTCGTGCTGTTCATTTCTGTGCGCTTCGAGTTCAAGATGGCGATCGCTGCAATCGTCGCCTTGCTCCACGACCTGCTGATCACGATCGGTGTGTACGCCGTCCTCGGGTTCCAAATCAGCCCGGCTACCGTCATCGGTCTACTGACAATCCTCGGTTACTCCCTCTACGACACCGTGGTCGTCTTCGACAAAGTGCGGGAGAACACTGCCGGCATTGCCGGGGGCAACCGCTCGACCTACAGCCAGGCCGCCAACCTCGCTGTCAACCAGACCCTCGTCCGCTCGATCAACACGTCGGTCATCGCGCTGCTGCCCGTTGCCGCCATCTTGTTCATCGGATCGCTGCTGCTCGGCGCCGGCACGTTGAAAGATCTTTCGCTCGCACTCTTCGTCGGTCTCGCCTCAGGGACCTACTCGTCGATCTTCATCGCCACGCCGTTGCTCGCATCGATGAAGGAACGCGAGCCCCAGATGCAGCTGCTCGCCCGCCGCGTCGACGCTCGTGTGGCCGCGGGCAAGCCCGCCGGTGCTACGGCCGGCAGTGGCGCAGCGGCCGCAGTCTCCGCACGGACGCAGACCACCGCGACTGCCGTCCTCGATCGCGACGACGACCAGTTCGATGACGACGGCGACGGCGATGGGGGCGATGACGGCAGGGTGGGATCAGGCATGCCTGTCTCCGGTGCTGCCGCCCAGCAACAGCGGCGTCAGCAGGCACGTCAACAACCGAAGCGCCGGAAAGGCCGCGGTGGGCGGCCGCGAAGCAAGAAGCGCCGCTGATCCCCACGGGCCCGATGACACAGTCAATTGACCTGGCAAGGCTTCTCGCGGAGCGGGTGCGCGAGATCCCGGACTACCCGCAACCGGGCGTCGTCTTCCGTGACATCACGCCCCTCCTTGCCGATCACGTCGCTTTCGCCGGTGCGGTGGACGCGATCGTCGCGCAACACGGCAGAGGGACAGTCGACAAAGTCGTCGGCATCGAGGCGCGCGGTTTCATCGTCGCCGCGCCGGTCGCGTACCACTTCGGTGCCGGCTTCGTGCCGGTGCGCAAGGCGGGGAAGCTGCCGGCGGCGACGCTTTCGAAGAGCTACGACCTCGAATACGGAAGCGCATCGATCCAGGTGCATCGCGATGCGTTCGACGCGGGCGATCGGGTGCTGATCGTCGACGACGTGCTCGCCACCGGTGGCACCGCCGCGGCGACGGCAGCGCTCGTTCGCGAAGCAGGGGGCACGGTCCTCGGTGTATCCGTGCTCATCGAGCTGACGTTCCTCGGCGGCCGGCGCCGACTCGAAGCCGACGGCACGAAGGTCTCGGCGTTGCTGACGTTCTGATGCTGCGGACCGCGGGCCCTATCATTGAGAAGGGTCCGGGGAGGTGCGCTTGCCCAGCGAGACCACGACGCACAGCGAGACCGAAGGCGGTGTCGGCGGCCCGAACACCGGGATCATCGACAGCGACCTGACTCCTGCGCGCGTCGATGCAGGCAGCGGGGCCGACACAACTCCGGACGAAGCGGCGGAAACCGTTCTGGAGCCGCCGACCGCCCAGTACGACGCGGCTCTCCCCGACTCGATCGACTCGGTCGGGACCTCCGAGTCGACGAGCGGGCGGGTGCGTCGCCGGCTGGCGCGGCTCGGCACGGTGCGGGCGCCGTCCGGTCCCGCTGAGCTCGCACCGATCTTCCGCACCCTGCGCGCGACACATCCGAAGGCCGACCTGCGCGTCGTACAACGCGCTTATGAAGTGGCAGAGGTCTGTCACCGCGGTCAGGCGCGCAAGTCCGGCGACCCGTACATCACCCATCCGCTGGCGGTGGCCCAGATCCTCGCCGAGATGGGCATGACCGAGACCGAGGTCGCAGCCGCGCTGTTGCATGACACGGTCGAGGACACGGCGTACACCCTTGACCAGGTCCGCGCCGATTTCGGTGAGACGGTGGCGGCTCTCGTCGACGGCGTCACCAAGCTCGACAAGGTGCAGTACGGCGAGCAGGCCGAGGCGGAGACCGTCCGCAAGATGGTTGTCGCGATGGCCCGCGACATCCGCGTGCTGCTCATCAAACTCGCCGACCGGCTGCACAACATGCGCACCCTGCAGTTCTTGTCTCGTGAGAAGCAGGAGCGCACGGCGAAGGAGACCCTGGAGATCTACGCCCCGCTTGCACACCGCCTCGGCATCAACACGGTGAAGTGGGAGCTCGAGGACCTCTCGTTCGTCACGATGTACCCGAAGCGGTACGACGAGATCGTGCAGATGGTCGCCGAGCGCGCACCGTCGCGGGACACCTACCTCTCGCAGGTTGTCGACCAGGTGACCGCCGACCTGCGTGCGGCGAAGCTCAAAGCGACCGTGACGGGGCGACCCAAGCACTACTACTCGATCTACCAGAAGATGATCGTGCGCGGACGCGACTTCGCCGACATCTACGACCTGGTCGGCATCCGGGTGCTGGTCGAGTCCGTGCGGGACTGTTACGCAGCGCTGGGCACGATTCACGCGTCCTGGAACCCGGTGCCCGGCCGGTTCAAGGACTACATCGCGATGCCCAAGTTCAACATGTACCAGTCGCTGCACACGTCGGTCATCGGCCCTGAGGGCAAGCCGGTCGAGATCCAGATCCGCACCTTCAACATGCACCGTCGTGCGGAATATGGCCTGGCCGCGCACTGGAAGTACAAAGAAGAGCTCGTCACGACCACCGGCGCGGTCGCGAAGCCGGATGGGGCCGACAGCGAGCTGGCGTGGCTGCGCCAGCTGCTCGACTGGCAGAAGGAAACCGCCGATCCGAGCGAGTTCCTCGACTCGTTGCGCTTCGACCTGCACGCGAGCGAAGTGTTCGTGTTCACGCCGAAGGGTGACGTCGTCGCACTGCCAAGCGGTTCGACGCCGATCGACTTTGCCTATGCCGTGCACACGGAGGTGGGGCACCGGTGCATCGGGGCGCGCGTCAACGGCCGGCTCGTGCCGCTCGAGAGCACGCTCGACAACGGCGACGTCGTCGAGGTCTTCACGTCGAAGGCAACCACCGCGGGGCCGTCGCGGGACTGGCTCGGTTTCGTCAAGAGCCCGCGTGCGCGCACGAAGATCAAGCAATGGTTCGCCAAGGAGCGGCGCGAGGACGCGATCGAAGAGGGCAAGGACGCGATCAGCCGCGCGATGCGCAAGCAGGGTTTGCCGTTGCAGCGCCTGCTCTCGGGCGACATGCTGCCGACGCTTGCGCAGGAGATGCGTTTCGTCGACGTCTCCGCGCTCTACGCCGCGGTTGGCGAAGGTCACCTGTCTGCTCAGACCGTCGTCCAACGGCTCGTTCACTCGATGGGCGGTCCGGAAGGCGCCGCTGAGGACATCGCCGAGACGACCGTCCCGACCCGTCGCGTCAAGCCTCGCCCCACCAGCGACCCAGGCGTCGTCGTCAAAGGCACTACCGACGTATGGGTCAAGCTCGCTCGTTGCTGCACGCCGGTGCCCGGTGACGCGATCCTCGGTTTCGTCACCCGCGGCCACGGTGTCTCGGTGCACCGCGTCGACTGCGCCAACGCCGACACGCTCGCGCAGCAAGAAGACCGCATGGTCGACGTCGAGTGGGCGCCCTCCGCAGCGTCAGTGTTCCTCGTCGCGATCCAGGTCGAGGCGCTCGACCGCACCCGGTTGCTCTCGGACGTGACCAGTGCGCTGTCCGACCAGCACGTGAACATCCTGTCTGCATCCGTCACGACCACGCGCGACCGCGTAGCGGTGAGCCGGTTCACGTTCGAGATGGGTGACCCGAAACATCTCGGCCACGTGCTGAAAGCCGTGCGTTCGGTCGAAGGGGTGTACGACGCCTACCGGGTCACCTCGGGCAACGTCTGACCCGTCGCCGTACGTGTCGAAACGTCAGGCGGCTTTGACGGTGAAGGACTCGATGGTGACCGGCTCCTTGGGCTTGCCGTCACCTGCGGGGTCGCTGCCCTTGGCGGCGATCGCGGTGAGCACGCCCAGGCCCGAGACGACCTTCCCGAACGGTGTGTACTGCGGCCCGAGCTGACTGTCCTTGTAGACCAGGAAGAACTGCGACCCGTTGGTGTTCGGCCCGCTGTTGGCCATCGCGATCGTTCCAGCTGTGTACGTCGCGCCGGTCAGGTTCTCGTCCGGGAACTTGTAGCCCGGGCCGCCGGACCCGCTGCCCGTGGGGTCTCCGCACTGCAAGACGCTTAGACCCCCCGAGGTGAGCCGGTGGCACGGTGTGTTGTCGAAGAAGTGCTTCGAGGCGAGGAACCGGAACGAGTTGACGGTGCACGGCGCCTTCGGTCCGAACATCTGGAACGTCACGGTGCCCCGGTTGGTCTTCATGTCCGCGAGGTAGTTGTGCGTTTTGTCGAGGGTGCTTGTCGATGGCGTGCCGACGTCCTTGCCCTTGGCCGCCGCGCCGGACTTCGTGTAGGCGCAGGCGGCCGGGCTCGTGGCGGTCGACGCGGTGGGCAGTGGGGTTGGGGCCGACTTCGCCTTGCTGCTGCTGTTGCTTCCGAGCGCCAGGGCGAGGCCCCAGGACCCGAGGCCGAGCACCAAGAGCACGGCGAGCACCGACGCGATGACCGCGTTGCGCCGGCGTTGGCGGGTGCGCCGCTCGACGAGCTGCTGCTGGCGCCGCTGGTGGCGCATCCGGGCAAGCTCACGCTGCCGTCGCTTGCTGACCACGAACCCCTCCGCGATGTCGGGCGGTATTGCTCGGCGTCAGAGTGTAGGGAGCCGGTAGCCTCTGACCCGGTTGCGCGGGCGGTTGCCCGCGACATTTCGCCCCGATCCGCCTCTGACGTACAGGAGGACGCGAGTGCTCGTCGCCGGGTTCCCGGCCGGGTCGTTCGGCACGAACTGCTTCGTCGTCGCGCCGGCCCCGGGCGAGGACTGCGTGATCATCGATCCCGGGCAGGACGCCGTCGACGGCATCGAGGAGATCCTCGCCGAGCACAAGCTGCGCCCGGTCGCCGTGCTCCTCACACACGGGCACGTCGACCACATCTGGTCGGTCGTCCCGGTGTGCGACTCGCACCGGGTCGCGGCCTACATCCACCCGGACGACCGGATTCTGCTGACCGACCCGGCCGGCGGGCTGGGGCTGCCGGTCGGTCGGGAGATCTTCCCGGGGCACACGTTCGCTGAGCCCGCGGACGTCCGCGTGCTCGACGACGGGCAGCGGATCGAGATGGCCGGCTTGGAGCTCACCGTCGACCACGCTCCCGGCCACACACCCGGGTCGGTCACGTTCCGCCTGCCCGGGACGGGTGAGCAGGAGCCGATCTTCTTCTCCGGTGACCTGCTCTTCGCCGGCAGCATCGGCCGTACCGACCTGCCCGGTGGTGACTACCCGACCATCCTGCATTCGCTTGCTCGGGTCTGCCTGCCACTGCCGGACGAGACGGTCGTGCTGCCCGGCCACATGCAGCCGACGACGATCGGCCGGGAGCGCGCGACCAACCCGTTCCTCGCCGAGGCCGCCGGTCAGGCCGCGACTGCGGAACCACCCTCGCGCGGCCTGTGACGGTCTTTCGCGCTCCCAAAGGCGTTGCGGAGTACGCGCCTCCGGACTCCGAGCAGTTCCGCCACGTGACGGCTGCGCTGGCTGCCCCTTCGCAGCGCGCTGGTTACCAGTACGTCGAACTGCCGATGTTCGAGGACACGCAGCTGTTCGCGCGCGGCGTTGGTGAGTCGACCGACGTCGTCAGCAAGGAGATGTTCACGTTCACCGACCGCGGCGGTCGGTCGCTGACCCTGCGACCCGAAGGCACCGCCCAGGTCGTGCGATTGATCCTCGAGCACAACCTGCATCAAGGGCAGCTGCCGGTGAAGCTGTGGTACGCGGGCCCGTTCTTTCGCGCCGAGAGACCCCAGCACGGGCGGTACCGGCAGTTCAGCCAGGTCGGCGCGGAAGCTGTCGGCACGGACGACCCTGCCCTCGACGCGGAGATGATCACGCTGGCCTACGACGCCTACCGCGCGCTGGGCCTCACGAAGTTCGAGCTGCAACTCACGTCGCTGGGTGACCACAGGTGTCGCCCGGCGTACCGAGAGAAACTGCAAACCTTCCTGCAGGCGCTCGATCTCGACGAAGAGACGCGCACCCGCGCTGAGCTGAACCCGCTGCGTGTTCTCGACGACAAGCGCCCCAAAGTGCAACAGCAGTTGGCCGACGCGCCACTCATGTCCGACGCGCTGTGCGAACAGTGCCGCGCACATTACGACGCAGTGCGCGAGCACCTGACCGGCGCCGATGTTGCTTGGACGGAAGCACCCCGACTCGTCCGCGGCTTGGACTACTACACCCGAACGACGTTCGAGTTCGTGCACGAAGGTCTCGGTGCGCAGTCCGGTATCGGCGGTGGCGGCCGCTACGACGGCCTCGCCGAGACGCTGGGCGGGCCGGCACTACCCGGCATCGGCTGGGCGCTCGGGGTCGACCGCACGATGCTGGCCCTGGAGGCTGAGTCCGTCGCGTCTTCGGCGCAGAACCCGCTGCAGCTGTACGCCGTACCGATCGGAGCGGCGGCTAAGCAGACGCTCGCCAAGGTCGTGACTGAGCTGAGACGAGCCGGCGTCGCAGCCGACATCGCTTACGGTGAGCGGGGCCTGAAGGGCGCGATGAAGGCGGCGGATCGTTCCGGCGCCACATACGCCGCGGTAGCCGGCGATCGCGAGGTCGACGCCGGCGTCGTACAGCTCAAGACGCTGGCGACGGGGGAGCAGACGACGGTGCCGCTCGCGGACCTGGTGAGCACAGTTCGCGGCGCGCACGGATGATTCGCACGCGGGAAGCGGGCACCCTCCGGCGCGAGGACGTTGGTGCCACGGTCGTGCTCGCGGGCTGGGTTGCCCGGCGTCGCGATCTCGGCGGTGTCGTTTTCGTCGACCTCCGTGACGCGTCCGGCATCGTCCAGGTGGTCTTCCGCGAGGGTGACGCTGCCGCGCAGGCCCACGCGCTGCGCGCCGAGTACTGCGTCGCGGTGACCGGCGAGGTCGGCGTACGTCCGGCTGGAAATGAGAACCCCGACCTGGCCACGGGCGATGTCGAAGTGGTCGCGACGAGCCTGGACGTGTTGTCGGAGGCAGCCCCGCTTCCTTTTGCACTCGACGACTACACCGACGTCGGCGAGGAGATCAGGCTGCGGCACCGGTACCTCGACCTGCGTCGCGCCGAACCCGGCACGGCAATCCGCATGCGGTCGGAGCTCAACCGCATCGCACGCGAGGTCATGGCCGAGCGGCGGTTCGTCGAGATCGAGACGCCGTACCTCACCCGCTCGACACCGGAAGGCGCGCGCGACTTTCTCGTGCCGGTTCGGCTGCAGCCGGGGCACTGGTATGCCTTGCCGCAGTCGCCACAGTTGTTCAAGCAGTTGTTGATGGTTGCCGGAATGGAGCGCTACTACCAAATCGTGCGGTGCTTCCGCGACGAGGACTTCCGCGCAGATCGGCAGCCTGAGTTCACCCAGCTCGACATCGAGATGAGCTTCGTCGACCAGGACGACGTCATCGAGCTCGGAGAAGAAATCGTCGCGCGTGTGTGGAAGGGGCTCGCGGATCACGACGTGCCGCGTCCGATCCCGCGGATGTCGTACGCCGATGCGATGCGGCGGTTCGGTTCGGACAAGCCCGACCTGCGCTTCGGTTGCGAGCTCGTCGACATGACGGAGTTCTTCAACGACACGCCCTTCCGCGTCTTCCAGCAGCCGTACGTCGGCGCAGTCGTGATGCCAGGCGGCGCTGCGCAGTCACGCAAAGAGCTCGACAGCTGGCAGGACTGGGCGAAGGCACGCGGCGCGCGTGGACTTGCCTACGTGCTCGTGCAGGAAGGCGGCGAGCTCGGCGGCCCGATCGCGAAGAACCTTTCCGACCCCGAGCGCGAAGGTGTGGTCGAGGCGGCCGGCGCGGCCCCGGGCGACGCGATCTTCTTCGGCGCCGGCGAAGCCCGCGAGGCGCAACCCCTTCTCGGCGCCGCGCGGCTCGAGATCGGTGCGCGCTGTGACCTGATCGACGTCAAGAGCTGGCAGTTCGTCTGGGTCGTCGACGCCCCGATGTTCGAGCCGGATGGCGAAGGTGGCTGGACAGCCGTGCACCATCCGTTCACGTCACCCAAGCCAGAGTTCGCCGGTGCGTTCCAAGATGACCCGGGGCATGCCCTCGCGTACGCCTACGACATCGTGCTGAACGGGAACGAGATCGGTGGTGGCTCGATCCGTATCCACCGCGGCGAGATGCAACAGCGCGTGTTCGACGTTCTCGGGCTGTCTGCCGCCGAGGCTGCGGCGAAGTTCGGCTTCTTGCTCGAGGCGTTCAAGTACGGGCCGCCGCCCCACGGCGGGATCGCCTTCGGCTGGGACCGGGTGGCTGCCTTGCTTGCCGGTCAGGACTCGATCCGCGAAGTCATCGCGTTTCCGAAGACCGCGAGGGGTGGCGACCCGTTGACGGGAGCTCCCACCGCGGTCACCCCGCAGCAACGGCGCGAAGCGGGCATCGACGCCCGCCCTGACCCAAGCGAGAAGCCGGACTAGACCCTGGTGGGCGTTCGTCCGACCGGCGCGACGAGCCGCGACGGCAACTCCCTTGGCACCCACGTCCGCGGTGCACCGCGCGGGACGGTGGACTCCGCCGCCGCGATGCCGCGACCGAGCAGTAGACCGAGACCGAGCGCAAGCAATGGCCACGTGACCAACGCCACGACCACCCAGACCATGATCATGGTCTGCCCCCTCATCGTCCGGGGTTAACGGTTACGCCTTCACATTGTCTAGCGATTGACGCAGTGAATTGGCCGCTGCGCACGGCGACGCGCGGGAAGGCAGGGCACCAACCTTCGCCGGTGGCGACAAAACGGACACAACGTGACACTCCGTGCCGCCGTTAGGCTCCGATCGTGACCGGTCCGACGCTTTTCGAAGCGGCCGCAGCGGCTGGGGAAGCCGCGGCGACCCCGCTCGCCGTACGCGTCCGACCCCGGACGCTGGCCGAGGTGGTCGGGCAGGACCACATCACGGGGTCGGGCACGCCGCTGCGGCGGCTGGTCGAGGAGGGCGAGGCCCCGTCGCTTCTCCTCTGGGGCCCGCCCGGCACGGGAAAGACCACGCTCGCCCACGTCGTCGCCCAAGCCCTCGACGGACGTTTCGTCGAGCTGTCGGCCGTGTCGGCCGGCGTCCGCGAGGTCCGTCAGGTGATCGATGAGGCTCGTCAGGCGCTCGGTCTCACCGGACGTCGGACTGTCCTGTTCGTCGACGAGATCCACCGGTTCTCGCGCACGCAGCAGGACGCACTGCTCCCGGCGGTCGAGAACCGCTGGGTCACGCTGGTCGGTGCCACGACGGAGAACCCTTTCTTCTCCGTGGTCTCCCCCCTGCTGTCCCGCTGTCTGTTGCTCACGTTGACTCCGCTGACCGACGACGACATTCGCGCCGTCGTACGCCGAGCACTGACCGACGAGCGCGGGCTCGGCGGCAAGGTGACGCTGGAGCCGGCGGCTGAAGACCACCTGGTGCGGATCGCCGGTGGTGACGCCCGACGCGCGTTGACAGCACTGGAGGCGGCTGCGCCTGCCGGCACCATCAGTGTCGAGGCGCTTGAGCGTTCGGTCGACCGGGCCGCGGTCCGCTATGACCGCGAAGGCGACCAGCACTATGACGTTGCGAGCGCGTTCATCAAGAGCATGCGCGGCAGCGACGTCGACGCGGCCCTGCACTACCTCGCTCGGATGGCTGAGGCGGGCGAAGACCCGAGGTTCATCGCCCGTCGCATCGTGATCCTGGCCAGCGAGGACATCGGGCTGGCGGACCCACAAGCGCTCGTCGTCGCCGTCGCTGCCGCGCAGGCGGTCGCGCTGATCGGCTGGCCAGAAGCCCGGCTCACGCTCGCAGAGGCGGTTATCTACTGCTCGCTGGCACCGAAATCCAACGCGGTCATCACCGCGATCGGCGCGGCGGCGAGCGACGTACGGGCGGGTTTGGCCGGCCCCGTGCCATCACATCTGCGGGACTCTCACTACCCGGGCGCAAAGCGAATCGAGCACGGCAAGGGCTACCGGTATTCTCACGACTTCCCCGGCGGTGTTGTCGCTCAGCAATACGCCCCTGACGCCGTCGCCGGGCGCGAGTACTACCGACCCGGGGACGCGGGGGCAGAGCGGGAAGCCGCAGAACGACTCGCGGCGATCCGGCGGACGCTGCACGGCGACCCCAACGAGCAGGAGGACTAGCGAGGATGGTCTCCCTCGGCGGCGTTGTCGCCCTCATCTTCGCCATCCTGTTCGCGATCCTTGTCGCGTTCATGGCCCTTGTGCTGGTCAAGCTCGGTCAGGTGCTCAACGAGGTCAGCAAGCTCGTGTCCGGCGTCACCGATCAGACGGTCCCTCTGCTCTCGCAGGCGACGACGTCGATCGTCCACGTGAACACCAACCTCGAACGCGTGGACGTCATCACAGAAAACGTCCAGACGGTGAGCACCAACGCGAGCGCACTCTCGTCGATCGTGGCAGCGACCGTCGGTGGTCCGCTCGTCAAGGTCGCGGCCTTCTCCTACGGCGTGCGCCGCGCGCTGCGCGACAGTGACCGGCGGGATGTGGAGAAGCGGGTGCGGTCGGAGATGAAGGGCGAACGGCGAGCGGCAAGGGCCCGGCGCCGGGGCGACGACATCTGATGCGCTTGTTCTACGTCGTCCTCGGAGCGACTGCGGGTGTGCTGCTGGTACGCCGGCTCACGCGCGCAGCGGAGGCATGGACCCCGGAGGGGATGACCAACCGGGTCGGCGCTGCGGTGAGCGGCTTCTTCGACAACGTCCGCGACGGCATGGCCGAGCGCGAGACCGAACTCCGGACAGCACTGGGCATCGACGCAGACGAACCGCCCGTCCCTAGCTGACGCCATGGAATCCGCCGAGATTCGCCGTCGCTGGCTGCGCTTCTTCGAGCACCGAGGGCACGCCGCCGTCGCCTCCGCTTCGCTGGTGTCCGATGACCCCACCACGTTGTTCACGATTGCCGGGATGGCGCCGTTCAAGCCCTATTTCCTCGGCCAGCAGTCGCCGCCGTGGAAGCGTGCGGTCAGCGTGCAGAAGTGCGTGCGCTTCCTCGACATCGAGGAGGTCGGCAAGACCGCCCGGCACGCGTCGTTCTTCCAGATGTGCGGCAACTTCTCCTTCGGCGACTACTTCAAAGAGACCGCGATCCCACTCGCCTGGGAGTTGCTGACCACGTCCGTCGACGGCGGTGGCTACGGGTTGGAGCCCGACCGCCTCTGGGTGACCGTTTACCACGATGACGACGACGCCGCGGGGATCTGGCAGCACACTGTCGGCGTTCCGGCCGACCGCGTGCAACGCCGCGGCAAGGCCGACAACTTCTGGTCGATGGGCGTGCCCGGCCCATGCGGGCCGTGCAGCGAGATCTACTACGACCGCGGGCCGGCGTACGGCCGCGAGGGCGGTCCCATCGTCGACGAGGAACGGTTCCTGGAGGTCTGGAACCTCGTGTTCATGCAGTACCTCCGCGGTGAAGGTACGACCAAAGAGGACTACGAGATCCTCGGCGATCTCCCACAGCAGAACATCGACACCGGGCTCGGTCTCGAACGGCTGGCCACCGTGCTGCAAGGTGTCGACAACCTCTACGAGATCGACACGACCAGGGCGATCCTGGCTCGCGCAGCCGAGCTTTCCGGCACGAGCTACGGCGAGGCCGAGGAGACCGACATCTCGCTGCGCGTGGTCGCCGACCATGTTCGCACCGCGGTCATGCTGATCAGCGACGGTGTGACGCCGAGCAATGACAGCCGCGGCTATGTCTTGCGTCGCGTCTTGCGTCGCGTCGTACGCAACATGCGCAAGCTCGGTGCGCAACAGCCGACGATGAGTGAGCTCGTCGATGTCACTGTCGAGGTGATGCACGCGCAGTATCCCGAGCTGATCGAGCACCGGCCCCGGATCGAGGCCGCCGTCGTGGCAGAGGAGAGCGCGTTCATC
The DNA here is from genome assembly GCA_045807285.1 of Actinomycetes bacterium. Taxonomy (GTDB): domain Bacteria; phylum Actinomycetota; class Actinomycetes; order JAWWOW01; family JAWWOW01; genus JBJMHR01. Next base: position 85,130 of record JBJMHR010000027.1, on the reverse strand, counting down.
GAGACACTGCGCACCGGCACGCAGATCTTCGATCGCGCCGTCGATGACGCACGGCAGTCCGGCGCTGCCCAGCTCTCCGGCGACACAGCCTTCCAACTGCACGACACCCACGGCTTCCCGATCGAGCTCACGCTCGAGATGGCAGCGGAGCAAGGCCTAACTGTTGACGCGGACGGTTTCCGCCGGCTGATGGCGCAACAGCGTGACCGGGCGCGTCAGGACGCACGCGAGAAGAAGGGCGACGCCGCGGACTTGTCGGCGTACCACTCCGTGCTCGCATCGAGCGGTCCGACCGAGTTCGTCGGCTACTCGACGGTGACTGCTGAGTCAACGGTGCGCGGGATCATCCGTGACAGCGTTGCCGTCGAGAGCGCGGGCCCGGGTGACAACGTCGAGATCGTCCTCGGTCGCACACCGTTCTACGCCGAGGCCGGCGGGCAGCTCGCCGATCAGGGACGCTTGCGCGCCGGTGACGCGCAGGTGCAGGTCATCGACGTACAACCGATCGTTGGCGGGCTCATCGTGCATCGCGCGCGAGTCGTGTCAGGCGCTGTTCAGGTTGGTGCCCCGGTCTACGCCGAGGTCGATGTTGAGCGGCGGCGGGCGATCTCCCGCGCGCACACGGCCACGCATCTGGTGCACGCAGGCATTCGTCGTGCGCTCGGTGAGCAAGCAACCCAGGCGGGCTCGCAGAACGCACCCGGACGATTCCGGTTCGACTTCAACCACACGTCGTCGGTGCCCGAGCCGGTGTTGCGCGATGTCGAGGCAGAGGTCAACGCAGTGCTGCTCGACGACTACGAGGTGCAGGCGTTCCTCACCTCGTTGCAACAAGCGCGCGACATCGGGGCAGTCGCTCTGTTCGGGGAGAAGTACGGCGACGAAGTGCGCGTTGTCGAGGTGGGCGACTACTCACGCGAGCTGTGCGGTGGGACCCATGCAGCGCGCTCCGGTCAGCTCGGTGTGATCACGCTGCTCGGCGAGGCGTCCATCGGGACCGGCGTACGCCGCGTCGAGGCACTCGTCGGTGCAGATGCATATCGCCATCTCGCCCGCGAGCACGTTCTCGTGTCGCGGATCGCCGACATGGTGAAGGCCCGGCCGGAAGAGCTGCCGGACCGCATCGGCCGCCTGATCGAGCAGCTTCGGGAGGCCGAACGCGAGTTGGACCGGGTGCGCGCCGATGCCGCGAAGGAGCTGGCGCCGCGTCTCGCCGCGGCGGCCGAGAACGTCGACGGCGTGCTCGTCGTCACGCACCAGGCGCCGGACGGCACCGAAGCCGACGACGTTCGCCGGCTGGCCACCGAGGTCCGTGGCCGGTTGCCCGGGGACGAGCCGGCAGTGGTGGCGCTCGGATCGGTCAACGACGAGCGGCCCGCCATCGTCATCGTGGTGAGCGAAGCGGCGCAACGCGAAGGCCTGCTGGCCGGGGACCTGGTGCGCCTGGTCGCGCCGCTGCTCGGCGGTGGCGGCGGTGGGCGGCCGGACGTCGCCCAGGGCGGGGGGTCGCGGCCGGAAGGCCTGCCACAAGCACTTGCCGAGGTGCGTTCCATCATCGCCTCGCGGGCCGCGGCACGGTGATCGTCGCTGTGCGTCCCGGCGTACGCCTCGGCATCGATGTGGGCAGCGTGCGCGTCGGTGTCGCGGCCAGCGACCCGGCCGGCGTACTGGCCACACCGGTCGAGACCGTGCGACGCGACACACGCGGCGAGTCCGACCTGGACCGCATCGCCGGTCTTGTCGCGCAGCGAGAAGCGGTGGAGGTCGTAGTCGGGTTGCCGCTTTCGCTCAGCGGTCGCAGTGGAGCCGCAGCTGAGTTTGCGCGCACGTTTGCGTCGAGGTTGGCGCAGCGCGTCTCGGTACCGATCCGGCTGGTCGACGAGCGTTTGTCGACGCGGGAGGCCGAGACGTCGTTGCGCGGCGTAGGTGTGCGCGGACGAAGCGGCCGTGCCGTGGTGGACCAGGCCGCCGCTGTGGTCATCTTGCAAGCGGCACTGGATGCGGAACGCGGCGCGGGTGTGCCGCCCGGAGAGCTCGTGGTCGCATGAGCGGCCTCGGCCTCGAGTTCGAGCCCGACGACCACCACGAACCGTCGGGCAATCGGGCCCGATTGCTGCTCGTTGTCGGCATCTGCATCGTGTTGTTGCTGACGGTCCTCGGGGTGGCGGCCAAGATCGGCGGCCACCGGCTCGTGGGGCTGCTCGGCCCGGCCGCGGACTACAACGGCAACGGCAGCGGCTCGGTCACGGTCACGATCAACCCGAACGCCAGCGCGGCCCGTATCGGCCAAGCCCTCAAAGACGCCGGCGTGGTGCGAAGCGTGCAGGCATTCCGCGACGCCGCCGACGCCAACCCCAGGTCGCAGTCGATCCAGCCTGGTGTGTACAAGCTGCACAAGCACATGGCCGCGGACCGAGCGCTCGCACTGCTGCTGGACCCGGGGTCTCGGGTGTTCCTTCGCGTCGTCGTACCGGAGGGCACGCGCCTGTCGCGGATCATCCAGTTGATCCACGCCGAGGCGGCGATTCCCACCAGCGACCTGAACGCCGCTGCGCACAACGTCGGTGCGCTCGGCTTGCCGGCGTACGCAAAGGGCAGTCTCGAAGGCTTCCTGTTCCCGGCGACGTACAACTTTGCACCGGGGACGACCGCGCAGCAGGCGCTCAAGGCGATGGTGGACCGGTTCAACCAGGAGGCGACGAACGACAACCTGGAGAAAGGTGCGGCAGCGCTGGGGTACTCGCCGTACGACGTCGTCACGGTCGCCTCGCTGATCGAGAAGGAGGCGCGGTTGCAGAAGGACTACGGCAAGGTCGCGCGGGTCGCTTACAACCGGCTGAAGCCGTCGTGGGGACAACCGTTCGGCTTCGACTCGACTCTCAACTACCTGCTGCCGGAACGCCAGGGCAAGCTGCAGTCCGGTGACTTCCAGATCGACTCGCCGTACAACAGCCGGATTCACCACGGGTTGCCGCCGACACCGATCGATTCGCCCGGACGCGCGGCGCTGATGGCGGCCCTGCATCCGACAGCGGGGCCGTGGCTGTACTTCGTGACCATCGACAAGGCCGGCAACACTGCGTTCGAGACGACGAAGGCGCAGTTCGACAAGGACGTCCGGACGAGTCGCGCCAACGGCGTCTCGTGACGCAGCGGTGATGCGGGCTGCCGTCCTCGGTTCACCGATTGCACACTCGTTGTCGCCCGCGTTGCATCGGGCGGCGTACCGCGAGCTAGGGCTCGACTGGAGCTACGACGCGATCGAGTGCGACGAGGCGGGACTTCCGGCCTTCGTGGACTCGCTCGACGAGGCGTGGGCCGGACTTTCGTTGACGATGCCGCTCAAACGCGCCGTCCTTCCGCTGCTCGACGAGATGTCAGAGATCGCGACGTCGACGGGCGTCGCGAACACGGTCCTGCGTCGTGACGGGCGCAAGCGCGGCGACAACACCGATGTGGACGGCGTTGTCGCGGCACTGCGCGACGTCGGGGTGGATCGTGTTCGGTCGGTGAGTGTGCTCGGTGCAGGAGCGACCGCGGTGTCTGCACTTGCGGCGGCGCGCGAGCTCGGCGCGCGCGACGCACGCATCGTTGCGCGGAGTCAGGAGCGAGCGCAGCCCGCCGTCGAAGCCGCGGATCGCATCGGACTGTTCGCGGACTACGACACCTGGCCCGGGAGCGACAAGGCGTGGCGCGCGGAGCTCGTGGTCTCGACGGTGCCGACCGGAGCCGCCGAAGCCGTCGGTGCCGACCATCCCTGGCCCGGCGCGCTGCTCGATGTCGTCTATGCACCGTGGCCGACCCCGCTCGCCGCGGCCGCATCGGCCGCGGGTGTCGTCGTTGCGAGCGGCCTCGCGATGCTCCTGCACCAGGCGGCCCGGCAGGTCGAGCTGATGACCGGCCAACCGGCCCCGCTCGCCGCCATGCGCGCCGCACTACCCCCGCCGTGATCTAGGGATTGTGGACCGCGACACGCCGTGGCGGTGCGCCAAAACCCCTAGATCACTGCCGCAGTGGGGGTGGGGCGAATCGGGACGGGGGCGCCCGTTTAAGGCACGCGGCGGTAGCGCCGATGGGAGGAGAGAGCCAGTAGCGGCAGTTCGCCTGCCGCTGCGCGCCGCCTGTTCGCCCGACGTGAGAGGTGCTCGTCATGCCCGTGCAGCCCACCGGGAAGCCCATGAGCCGGTCCGCCCGGCTCGACCAGGCGCTCACCGATCTGCTTCGCGAGGCGCCGGAGATCGAGGCTGCCGCTGTCGTGTCGTTCGACGGATTGCCCATGGCATCCGCGCTGCCGTCGTCCATGGACGAGGACCGTGTGGCTGCGATGAGCGCCGCCTTGCTGTCCCTGGGTGAGCGCGCCGCGCAAGGTCTGGGGCGCGGCGAGCTCGCGCAGGTCTACATCGAAGGCGAGTCCGGCACGGTGTTCCTCGTCTCCGCGGACGACGAGGCGGTGCTCGTCGCCGTCGCCGCTCCGGGTGCCAAAGCCGGCATGATGCTTTACGAGGTACGACGCGCCGCCAACGCTGTCGCAGAGGCGCTGCGCACCGACCGCTTCTTCGAAGTCCACGACGCACCGGCCGTACCGGAACAAGCAGATCCGATGGTCGACGCAATGTCGCCGATGTCTTCGGTGCCGCCCGCCACACCAGCGGACGCCACGAACGATGGCTGGACGTCGTACACCCCCGGCGGGTCAGTGTTGCCGGGGGAGTCCGGCGGCTGGTCCTGACCCCCGCCCCGACCAGACCTAACGGAGTCTCAACGTGAGACTGGAAGGCTCGCTCGACGCCTTCAGCCTGCCGGACATCTTCCAGCTGTTGTCGTTCACGAAGAAGACCGGCGGGCTACACCTGCGCCGTGACAGCCAACACGGCATCGTCTACGTGACGACGGGTTCGCTCACGGGCGGCTGCTCTGAGGTCAAGCGGCAGGGCCTGGCCCGCCGCATCGTCGGCGCGGGCACCGTTGGCGACGACGAGCTGAACGCCGCCGTCGAGGTCGCCGCGAACTCCAGCGATGTCGGGGTAGCCCGCGCACTGCAAAAGGCTGGTTGCGTCGACGAGGGTGCGTTGCACGAAGCGGCCGTCGAGCACGTCATCGACACGGTCTTCGACCTGATGCGTTGGCCAGATGGCGACTTCGCCTTTGTGGTCGATGAGAACAATCCGGACGACGTCGGCGTTTCCGTGTCGGTCGAGGACGCGGTCGCCGAGGCACGCGGCCGACTGGAGAGCTGGACGCGGGTGTCCACGACTGTCCCATCCCCAGACAGCGTCCTGGCTGTTGCGCTCACGCCACCCGACGACCCGGTTCTCTCGCGGGAAGAATGGGCGCTGCTCGCCCTGGTCGACGGCCGCCGCGCAGTCACCGAGGTGGTCGCGGCAACCGGTCGCGGTGAGTTCGCCGTTGTCTCGACGTTGGCATCGTTGGTCGAGCGTGGCCTCCTTGTCGTCACTGGCGAGGGCCAGCCACCCGCGGTCTTGCAGCTGCTCCGGCGACTGTCAGCGCTAACCGCGATCGAGGCGGGTTCCAGCGCTGGTGGTCAGGTGGCTGCAGACGCGAAGGCCGTCCAGACGCCTGCCGCCAACACCCCTGACGATGACGAAGCCGCTACCGACGACCTGGCAGCGTCAGTCAGCGACCTGTCGCTTGCCGACTTCGCGACTGATGTCATGGACACGCCGGCCCAGCGTGACCCGGCGGAGGTGGACGAGCCCGCCGCGCCGCGTGCCGAGGCCGAGCTGGACGCAGAGGTTGTCGAGGAGTTCCCGGCGGAAGTCATCCCGCCGCGCGCCGAGCCGTTCCTGGCCCGCCGCCGCCCTGAGCATCCGGATGACGACTTCACGCCGGTCTCGGCCGGTCGTGGCGGCCCGATCGTCGGCCAGGTCGACGGCACTGCTGCCGTCGCGGCAGAGACGATGCCGGCGCCCGGGCTGATCGAGCGGGATCCCAGCGTCAACAAGAGCCTGTTGCTCCGACTCATCGCCGGCGTACGGGGGCTGTGACATGGCGAACACCCCAAGCAGAAAGCGCCGGCGCGGCACCGGGAACGCCGTCAAGATCGTCGTGACGGGCCCCTTCTCGGCCGGCAAGACCACGCTCATCCGAACGATCAGCGAGATCACCGTGCTGTCGACGGAGAAGGACATCACCGACGAAACGCGCGTGCGCAAGCACGAGACGACCGTCGCGATGGACTTCGGCCGCATCACGATCGACCGGGACCTGGTGCTCTATTTGTTCGGTACGCCGGGTCAGGACCGGTTCGACTTCATGTGGGAAATCCTCGGCGAGGGGATGCTCGGGTACGTCCTGCTCGTCGACGCGACCCGTGAGGAGTCCTTGCAGGAGGCGGTGCCGATCCTCGCGGCGTTCCGGCGGATGGCGCGCGTGCCATTCGTCGTCGGCCTGAACCGCGCCGGGGGCATCGACGAAGCCGAGGAGGAGCGCGTCCGAAGCGTGCTCGAACTCGCGCCCGACGTGCCGGTCGTCCCGTGCGACGCCGTGGACCGCGAGTCGGTGAAATCGGTGCTGCTCGCCCTTTTGTACGCCGTCGTCGACTCGCTCGACACGGCCGCGACCACCGCTTGAGCTCGATATGCGGCTGCCGTGGGTGCGATTCCGGCCGCAGCGACGTCGCCGCGAGGACACGGCGGCGGAGGTCTCACTGCCGTTCAGCACGACGCGCTGGGTCCCAGAAGCCGTAACAGCGCCCGTCGGGCCCGCTGTGACCCTAGGCTTCCGGGACGGCAGCACGATGGAGGTCTCGCCCGACTCGGCCGAGGGACAAGCCATTCGTTCCGCGGCCGCGGCGCTCGTCGATCGGAAAACTGACACGTGAGCTCACTGCTGTCCGCCACGCGTGACGAAGCGCAGGACGCCCCCACCGCTCCCGCGTCGCTCGCCTGGCGGCGGCGCTTGCTCCGCAAGCTCGTCGTGCTCGACGTCATCGCCGCCACCGCATCAGCGTTCGGGACGCTGACACTGCGCTATGACGGCGGCCATGTCACGCTGCACGGCGTCGACTACCGGTGGCTCGCCCTGTCGGTCCCCGTCGTGTGGCTCACTGTGCTCGGGCTGTCCGGGGCCTACGAGCAGCGGATCCTCGGCGGCGGTAGCGAGGAGTTCCGCCGGGTCGCCAACGCAAGCGTGCGCATGCTCGCGGCGTACGTCCTGGTCGGATTCGCACTCAAAGTGGACACATCGCGAACGGTGCTCGTCGGCAGTGTCTTCGGCGCGTTCTGCTTCTCCATGCTGCTGCGCTGGATCGCGCGCAAGACATTGCACGCGCAGCGAAGGCGGGGCCGGTGCGGCCACCGCACCCTCGTTGTGGGCGACATGCACGATGTGCGCGGGTTGATCCTGTCGCTCCGCCGGGTGCCGCATGCCGGCTTCCAGGTCGTCGGCGTCTGCGTGCCGGGCGAGCACGACACGTTGCCCGGTGACGACGTGCCCGTCCTCGGAACGCCGCAGGAAGTGACCGCCGCCGCGCAGCACGTCGGTGCCGACACGGTCGCCGTGGCCAGCAGCCGATCACTCGGAGCGCACGGTCTACGCCGGCTCGCCTGGTCACTCGAGGGTCTGCCGATCGACCTGTTGGTCGCCCCCGGCCTGACCGACGTCGCGGGCCCGCGGGTCGCGATCCGTCCAGTGGACGGCGTACCGCTGCTGCAAGTCGATGCACCGCAGTTCACCGGGTGGCGCCGCGCGGTCAAAGGTGGCTTCGACCGGATGCTTGCCTCGGTCGCGCTCGTCGTCCTGGCGGTCCCGCTCGCCCTGGTTGCCCTCGCGGTCCGGCTGACCTCGCCGGGTCCCGCGTTGTACCGGCAGGTTCGCGTGGGCAGGGGTGGCGGGACGTTCCGGATCTGGAAGTTCCGCACGATGCACGTTGGCGCCGAGTCCCTGCGCGACACATACGGGCACAACGACGCTGACGGCGTGCTGTTCAAGCTGCGCACGGACCCGCGCGTCACCCACCTCGGCCGAGTGTTACGGCGCTGGTCGATCGACGAGCTACCCCAGCTATGGAACGTCGTCCGCGGCGAGATGTCCCTGGTTGGCCCTCGACCGCCATTACCGGCGGAGGTCGAGCGGTACGCCGAGGACGTGCATCGGCGGCTGCTCGTGAAGCCCGGCTTGACCGGACTGTGGCAGGTGAGCGGCCGCTCGAACCTGTCATGGGAGGAATGCGTGCGCCTCGACCTGCGCTACGTCGAGAACTGGTCGGTGACGCTCGACCTCCTGATCCTCGCGCGCACGTTCACCGCAGTGTTACGCGCCGACGGGGCCTACTGACCCTCGGCCCAACAGGACGGGGTGCGCCGATAACGCGCGCGCTCCGGAGCTACCCGGGCGATCAGCCGGCGGGACACCGACCGGCCGAACCAGTACGGCGCCACGTGCAAGTGGCGCGCGAGCAGCCGACGGTGATGCCAGAGGATGTCCATTCGCACCCGCAGTCGTTCGCCGGTCGGTTGAAGCGTCATCGACCCGCCGTGACGCCGCCAGTCGTAGAGCACCTCGTCGACGAACACGCCGCGGTACCCAGCGGTCAACAAGGCCAGCCACAGATCCCAGTCGACGTGCGTCGGCAACGGCCGATAACCATGGCTGGCCTCGAACGCGGCGCGTCGCATCATCCCGATGTGCGGTATGTAGTTGCCGTCGAACAGCAGGCGTCCGGCGCGGAACTCACCCGTCATGAACAGTCCGGACTCGTCGCCGAACAGCTCCATCCGCGGGTAGGCGAAACCGGCGTCGGGGTGCCGGTGGAGTGCGTGGGTGAGTGCTTCCAGATATCTCGGGCGGACCAGGTCGTCGGCGTCGACATGGGCGACCATCGGGGCTGTCGTCTCCGCGAAGCCTCGCTCCAGGGCCGTGACGAACCCGGTGTTCACGTCGTGGCACACGAGTCGGACCGGTGAACGCCCGGGCCACTGCTCCATGACGCGCAGGACGACATCAGGTGAGCCGTCTGTCGAGCCGTCGTCGACGACGACGATCTCGTCAGCAACGCGCGTCTGCCTACTGAGGGACAGCAGTGCCTCGCCCACATACGGCGCCTGGTTGTAACAAGGGACGATGACGGCGACGCCCGCATCGTTCGTCATGTGACAGGTGCTGCGGAAAGCCTGCGCAGCGGCAGCAACGTCATCGCGACCACGGCCGGAATGCTGAGCAGGGGAGCGAAAGCAACAGGGAGACAGACGGCACCGGCGGCGAGGGTGAGCCAGCCTTCCGCAGCTTGTGCACTTCTTCGAAAAAGTACGACGCTGACAGCGACCTGCACGACAAGCAGAGTCAGCGCAACCGCGGTCGGCTGCCGCGTGATTACGGCGTACACGATCCCTGCGCTCGTGAGCCCACCGTTCAGCAGACCCGTCGTCCGGAATGCCAAAAAGTCGCCGCTTCGCACGACAATCTGAGTCGCCACGGATGTCGTCGGTACCACGAAGGCCCACCCGGCGAGTAGCGCGATCGCGGCCGGGGCAAGTGACGTGCCGAACGTGTTGTGCCCAGCTAGTTCACGGCACACCAGCGCGGCGGGACCGGCAGCTGACAACGACACCAGCACGGTCTGCCGCAATCGAGCCCGGGCGAGGTTGCGCCAACTGACCAACAGCGGAAGAAGCGAGTTGACCAGCGCGCCGGTGAGCGTGAGCCCGAACTTGTAGGCGACCGTGAAGTGCGTGAGCACACCCTGTGGGAACGCCGCAAGCGCGCCCTGAAGAGCCAATGGGGAAATGCCACCGACGATCGCGGCCATCACCAGCCAACCACGCGGCCGCACGACGCTTGGTGTGGGTTGGGACACGCGGCAATGGCTGAGCACTTCGTGCGCCCGCGGTTGTAGGAGGCAACACAACGCACCGTTACCAAGGGCCAGAGCACCACACATAGCGACTGTGCGCGTCGTCGACGTGGTGCCATGCGTGGCGAGCAGAGCCGCGGTGGCGACGACATTAGGCAGCAGCGCGAGGCCGGCCAGAGATAGCGGTCGCCCCGCACAGGCCAGGATCACCGAATAGGTCGCAGCGGCCGCCGCGAGCGCACCAGAGAGCGCAAGCGCTGTCCCGACGCCGACCACGGGCGCCACCGGGTAGCCGAGCGCCAGCAGAAAGCCGACGCCGGCAGCGGCGAGCACAGCTGCCGCAGCGCCGCTGCACGCGACCGTGTGCTTCCAGGCGCGCGCCGGCTCCGCCAAGTGGGTCGGGTAGACGACACCGACGATCCACACGGTGACGACCAGCTGCGTCGCGCCGAACAGGATCATGTAGGCGTCGGTCGTTCGGCTGCTGCCCGGCGCGATCAGGAGGAGCAACTGAGCGAAACCGACGAGCTGGGATGCGGTGGCGAGCAATTGGGCCGAAACCCCGGTCCGGAGCGTCGGCGACGACCGCAGGAAACGCGTTGGCGCGGCGGCCTGCACCATGCCCGCCACTCCTTCACCGCGCCGTGATTGCCCCTGCCCTTGTCGGCATCTGGCCGGGCAGTCTTGACCGCCGTTAGGCACAACTTCAGCCCCACGGCGCAGTGCCGATAACGCCTGAATGGCACCCTCGACCACAGCAGGTGCGGCCTCGCGGTACGCCGGTGCGGGCGCCCACGGTTACTGGGAGTACCAGGAGCCGATCGGTCGGCAGGGTGCCACCCGCGATCTCTGGAAAATAGCCCCTGACGTCGGGCCGAGCGATCGGGTCGTCGAGTTCGGCTGCGGTGGCGCGTTCCTGCTCGAGCGTCTGGCTGCCGGCGAGCGCGTCGGGATCGAGGTGAACCCGCTGCCGCGCGAGGCTGCGCGCGGGCGGGGGCTCGATGTTCGGTCCGGCCTTGAACAAGTGCCGGATGGATGGGCAGACGTCGTCTGGTCAAACCACGCACTCGAGCACACCCTCGCGCCCTACGACGTGCTGCGCGAGATGCACCGGGTGCTGCGGCCAGGCGGGCGCCTGCGTCTGTGCCTGCCGGTAGACGACTGGCGGCGGCAACGTCGCGCGGCCGGCCCGGATGTCAACGGACACCTGTGGACCTGGACACCCCTGCTGATGCACAACCTTCTCGCCGAAGTCGGTTTCACGGAAGCCGACATCAGGCTGGCGGCGTACTCCTGGCCGCGCGGGGCGCGTTACCTCGTCCGGTGGCACTCGGCGTACCTGAAGGCAGCGGCGGTCGCCGGCATCTGGCGAGGTGCCCGCGAGCTCTACGTCAGTTGTCACCGGCCCTGACGGTGCCTGCCGATCCTGGCCCAGTGCAGCGGCTGCGTGCCCTTCAGCGACATCGGGGCGGGCGCCGGATCGTCATGGTCGCTCACCTGCACATCGCAGGTCTGGGGGGCGCCGAGGAAGTTACTCGACGGCTCGTCGGTGAATGGCGATCGGCCGGGCACGGCGTAGTGCTGGTGACGTACGACGATCTTCCGCGCGTCATCCGATGGCGGCTGCGCCGACTCGTCTTCCCCTACTTCGTCGCTTACTGGTTGTGGCAGGGCCGCGCCGGACAGCTGGACATCATCGACGCCACGACCGGGGACACGTGGCTCTACGGGAAGTTTCGGCGCAGACGTGCCGCAGTGCTCGCGGTGCGCAGTCACGCTTTGGAGATGCTGGGCGAGAAGGCTCACCAGCAGGAGCTGAGCGCCAACGGTCAGCGACCGCAGTGGCTGCGGCAGCTGTATTACGGACGATGGATGTTGTGGGAGGTTCGTGCGTCGCTGCGGTACGCCGACGTCGTGCGCTTGCTATCCGCGGAAGAACATGACTTCTGCGTGCACGAACTGGGCCTGCCCGTGTCCAAGCTGCGGGTCGCGCCCAACGGCATATCAGAGCGGTGGCTCGCGCAAGACGTTGCGACCGCCAGTGACCCCATCGGGATTGCCGTTGTCGGTCGTTGGGAGGCGCTGAAAGGCGTCGCAACTTTGGTTCCGGCACTGACGGCGATCGTCCGAGCGCACCCGTGCACGCGCGTCCACCTACTGGGCACCGGGTCCGCGCCGGTCGATGTCCGGCAAAGCTTTCCTGCCGACCTGCAACAGATGCTGAACGTCGTCGAGGCGTTCGATCCGAGCGAGCTCGAACATCACCTTCGTGACTGCCACATCTATGTGTCCGCGTCACACACAGAAGGGTTCTCGCTCGCGCTCGCACAGGCGATGGCCAGCGGACTTGCGCCCGTCGCGACACGAGTCGGTGCTGCACCGGGTCTCCTCGACGACCATCCGGACTTGCTCTTTGACGTAGGTGACGTCGACGGTTGTGTCGAGCGGGTAGTGCGGTTGATCCGCGACCGCGAGTACTTGCAGCAGATGCGACGTGCCGCGAGAGAGCGCGTGTCGACGTTGAGCTGGTCGAACGTCGCAGCGTCGACCATCGACAGCTATTTGGATGAAGGCGCGTCGACGATGCTCGCCTCGTCTTCCGGGATTAGCCCGAGCTGAGCCGTTAGCGTGACCGCGATGATGCGTTGGTTGCGCCTGCGGCGGCGGTCTGACGCGGTCCTTGCCGCCGTTGACCTCGGTTGCGGCGTGTTCGCGGCGTTCGTGGGCTTTGCGTTGCGGTTCGGCTCGACGGCCGTGCCGGGGGACGTTCTGGCGCGCTACCGTGCTGCCTCGGTTGCGCTCGCCGTGGCCTGGGTTGTCGCCGGGCGGGCCGGCGGGCTGTACAGCCGGGCGGCACTGCGACCCGGTGAATCCGTTGTGGAGCATTCCGTCGAGGCAGCACTGCTCATCGGCGTTGCGCTTGTTGTTGCCAACCCGTTGTTTTTCTCGAGCGATCTCTCACGTGCCTGGATCGCGCTCGTCACGTTCGCTCTGATGCTGTTCGCGATCGGCTCGCGTTGGCTCATCCGGAGATCCCGACGCGTGCTCGTGCCCTTGGGCGTCGGGCTCGAGCGGTACGTCCTTGTCGGCGAAGACGCCGCCGCGCGCCGGCTCTTGGCCGATCTCACACGCGCGGCGGGGACGCCCTTCCAGATAGTGGAGGTGCTTCCGCGGCAGCTTGCTCCGCGCGAGCTTGCCGACCGCGCGCGCTCACTTCGCGTCGACGGCGTGATCCTGCCGTCGGACACTGAGCGCTGGTACGCCGGGCAACTCGCCACTGCACTGTCGGGCTCCGGCGTCGACGTATTGCTGGCACCCGGGCTCGGCGACCTGGACATGCGGGTGGCGAGCATCGCCATGTTGCACGGCGTACCGCTGTTGCGTGCGGCTGGAATGTCGCCGCGTCGCAAGGCCGTCCGCTCGCAGCCACGCGGCGACCTGAAGCATGGCGTTGCGATCCTGGGCACGCGTGGTGTGCCGGCGAACTACGGCGGTTTCGAAACGTTCGCCGAACGGCTCGCGCTGCACTTGGTCGACAGCCACGTAAACGTCACCGTGTATTGCCGCGCGCACTACGTGACCGAGGCGTCACCGTGGCGCGGCGTATGGCTGGTGTCACTGCCGACGATCAAGAGCAAGTACTTCGACACCGTCGTACACACGTTGCTGTCTGCGTTTCATCTCGTGTTCCGAACCCGCATCCGTGATGTCGTCCTCTGCAACGCAGCAAACGCGCCGGTCTTGCTGATTCTCCGACTCTTCCGCCGCCGGGTCATCATGAACGTCGACGGCCTCGAGTGGCGGCGCGGGAAGTGGGGGATCGCGGGACGCTCGTGGTACCGACTTGGTGAATGGCTGTCGGTCCGCCTTGCGTCGGTGCTCGTCACCGACGCGAGTGAGGTCCAGACGTACTACCGCGTGCGGCATGACAGTGACTCGGCGATGGTGCCGTACGGCGCGGACGCGCTATCCCGTGGGTTGCCGCTGCCGGACCTCGACGGCGGCGTGGTCGCACCCGACGGTTTCGTTCTCTACGTGTCGCGATGGGAGCCGGAGAACAACCCGCTGCTTGTGGCGGAGGCACATCGCGCAGCCGGCATCGACCTCGCGCTTGTGATGCTCGGCCGCGCGACGTACGACGATGAGCTCGACCGCAAGGTGCGTTCAGCGGCAGCATCGAACGCTGTTCTCCCGGGGCCGGTCTTCGGTGACGGCTACCGCGGCCTGCAGTCCAACGCGCGCTGCTACATCCATGCGACCGAGGTCGGAGGCACGCATCCTGCGCTCATCGAGGCGCTCGGCGCTGGCAACCTGTGCCTCGTCCTCGACACCCCAGAGAATCGCGAGGTGGCCGGCGAGGTTGCCTGGTTCTTCGCAGACCAGGACGAACTGACCAAGCTGCTCCGCCGGGTGCAGGACCTGCCCGTCGCCGAGCTCGACGACGTCCGCGAGCGTTCCCGCCGTTTCGCTGCCGGCCGCTACGCGTGGCCCGTGGTGTGCAACCGCTACCTCGACCTGCTCGGGGCGGCTCGCTTCAGTCCTTAGCCCAACGGGCCGACGACGACCTCATGGTCGCGGTTGCAACTGTGGACGACCGCGCCCCCGCACTGAGCCTGGACGAGGCGAGCGCACCGACCGGTTGGCGCTGGCTGGAACACCTCACAATCGTGGCCGCGCTGCTGTGGTGGGCGTGGCCGCTCACGACCCGCGCCGGCGGACGGGGAGCCGGCGCGCTACCGGTCGGCGTCGTCATCGGACTGGCCGCGTTCGTCGTACAACGACCGTGGCGACGGCTGCCGCTCGTTGCGCTGACCCTGGCGACGGCAATCGCGGTCGCAGCGCTGCTGGTCTGCTTCTTGACTCCGGTCGGCTTCGCGCGTGCGGACAGCGCCGTCACGTACGTGTACGCCGTCGGCCTTGCCGTCACGGCCTGGTGCTACGCGCGTACGCCCCGGCGCCGCGAGCTCGTGGTCGCCGCGATCCTCTTCGCGGGTATGCGCGAGTTCGCCGGCGCGTTCTTCGCCTGGTGGGGTCACGGCACGTCCGCGGTGCCGATGACAGGGGACTTCCCGTGGCGCAACTCCTACGCGGGTTTCCTGGTGGCGCCGGCGGTCCTTGGCGCTGCGGTGGCGGTCCGCAACACCGGGGCGATCAGGCTCTTCGGCTGGGTGGCCGCACCGCTGTGCCTCGCCGGAGTCGTGTTCTCGACCAGCCGGGCGGCGATCGCGGCCGTGCTCACCGGTTGGTTTCTGCTGGGCCTCCTTGCGCTGCGGCGACCCACCAGAGGTCGGCTGATCCGCTGGTTTGCCGTCGGGGTAGCCGGTTTGGGCTTCGTCTACCTGCTCGCCGGACCGCCGGTGTTCGCGCACCGCACGTCGCCGTTCACCGCGATCCAGCAGCGCACGGCGGGCGGCGAAACGCTGACGGCTAATGGCAACTACCGCCTCGAGTTCTGGGGTGAGGCGGTGGACGCGTTCCGGTCGCGACCGTTGACGGGCACCGGCTACCAGGAGTTCGCAGCGGCCAGCTACGGCCGCGTGCCGGCGTCGTGGCCGCGAACGCCGCTCGCTCACAACTCCTACCTGCAGCCGCTCGCTGACGGCGGGCTGCTGCTCGCCGTCCCGTTCCTCCTCGCGGTGCTCGCTGCTGGGACGGCGCTCGAGGCGGGGCTGCTCCGGAATCTGGTCAAGGGTGACTTCGACGACCTCGTTTGGCCGGCGGCAGGGGTCGGGCTGTTTCTCGCCATGGGTCATGCGGCCGTCGACTTCGACTGGACGCAGCCGTCCAACCTCGCCATGGCCGGCTTGCTCGGTGCGGTCGTGTTCGCGAAACCCGGACGTCGACCGGCCCGACGCGGCCCAAAACGACGCCTGCTCACGGGTGCGTTGGCGGCGGCCTTTGCGTTACTGCTCGGCTTTTCGGCGTACGCCGTTCATCACTGGGACGGCGTGAACGAGCTGAGCGCGCAGCGGGTGACCACGGCGAACGCTGCGCACCGTGTCGCTGTCGCCGATAGCCGGCTGCGTGACTACCGGCCGGCCCAACAGGTCCTCTGGGCCTACATCAACGGGACACCGATTGACGCGTCCGTTGTCCGTCGCGCCGTCGACCTGACAGCCTCGATCGGCGCCCTCGACCGCACCATCACCCTCGACCGAGCCACCGCGCTCGGCCGGCTCGGCGACCACGCCGCCGCGATCAACCTCACCGAGAGCGCCCTCGCCAGTTTGCGCGACTCGGCGCCGGACTACTGGATCCAGGCCGGCCGCGCGTTCATGGCAGCCGGGGAGCGTGAGCGGGGGAGGGCCATGCTCTGGCAAGCCGCCGACCGCGCCGCACTGCGGAACCTCCCGTTCATGTACTGGGCAGCTGTCCACGCACTGGTCGAGAGCGACCAGGCGGGCGTCCCCCGGGCCGAGGCATGCGCGGTCAGCGCCGGAATCGACCGGTTCGGCGGAAAGCCGTCGGATCCGGCGTACGCCGGCATGAGCCACCTCCCTGGCTGCAGCCCGCTGCCGCCTGCCGAGCACTGACCTTGCGTTCGGCGGTCAAGCCGGGTCACTAGGCGTCCGATCCGACAAATAGGCGCCCTGTGTGGGTGCTCCGCAGCCCCGCTCGACGGGCGCCCGCCATGGAGGTTCCGTGAAACAGCTCGGCGACATCCTGCTCGAAGACGGGCTGGTGACGCCGGACCAGTTGGCGGAGGCGTTCGCGGAGCACCAACGTGTCGGCCGCAGTCTCGGTCGCGTGCTGGTCGAGCAGGGCGTCTTGTCAGAGAGTCAGCTCGTCGCCGCGCTCGCGCAACAGATCGGTTTGACCTTTGTCGACCTGAACGACTTCCCGGTCGACGGGTCGGCCGTCGGCAGCGTGCCGGACGCCGTGTGCCGGCGCTACACCGCCCTGCCGATCGGCTACGAGGACGGCAAGCTCGTCGTAGCGATGGCGGACCCGGCGAACGTCTTCGCACTCGACGACATCCGCTCACTGACGGGTATGGACGTCAAGGCGGTGGTCGCCACCCGCGCTGATGTCACGGCAGCCATCAATCGCTTCCACCGCGCTGAGGCCGACCTCGACGACCTCTCGACATCGCTCAACACCGAGGAAGATGACAACGACCTCGCGAAGGTCCGCGAGGTCGTCGAAGACGCGCCGATCGTCAAGTTCGTCAACCTGCTCATCACTCAGGCGGTGCAGGACCGCGCCTCCGACATCCACCTCGAGCCGACCGAACGCGATCTGCGCGTGCGCTTCCGCATCGACGGTGTGCTGCACGAGGTCATGCGGTCACCGAAGAACATCCAGGCAGGCGTGATCAGCCGGCTGAAGATCATGGCGGATATCAACATCGCTGAGCGCCGGGTCCCACAGGACGGTCGGCTTTCCGTTGCCATCGGCGGGAAAAAGATCGACCTCCGGGTTGCGACACTGCCCACGGTCTGGGGCGAGAAGTGCGTCATGCGAATACTGGACAACTCGACGGCGATGCTCAAGCTGTCCGACCTCGGCTTCAGCGAGCACAACTACGACGTGTACGCCAAGAGCTTCGTCAAGCCTTACGGAATGATCCTCGTTACGGGGCCGACGGGTTCCGGTAAGAGCACGACGCTCTACGCCACGCTGAACATCGTCAGCCGGCCTGAAGTCAACGTCATCACCGTCGAAGACCCGGTCGAGTACCGGCTCGCCGGCATCAACCAGGTACAGACCAACGTCAAAGCGGGGCTGACGTTCGCCTCGGCCTTGCGCTCGATCCTGCGCTCGGACCCGGACATCGTGCTGATCGGTGAGATCCGCGACCACGAAACCGCGCAGATCGCCGTCGAGGCTGCGCTCACCGGCCACCTCGTCCTGACGACGCTGCACACGAACGACTCCCCGTCGGCGGTGACGCGGTTGACGGAGATGGGCATCGAGCCGTTCCTCGTGGGCTCCGCGCTGGACTGTGTGCTCGCTCAGCGACTCGCCCGTCGTCTGTGTGAAAAGTGCAAGCAGCCCTACACGCCATCCCCGGAGTCGCTGCGCGAAGCGGCGTTCCCGTGGACCGACGAAGAGCCACTCCCGACGCTCTACCGGCCCGTGGGCTGCACGGCATGCTCGAAGACCGGTTACAAGGGTCGGCTCGCACTGCATGAGGTCATGCCGGTGAGCGAGGAGATCGAACGGCTCGCTGTCGAGCACGCGTCTGCTGCGGAGATCGGCCGGATCGCCCGCGAGCAGGGCATGGTCACGCTGCGCCGGGACGGCATGGACAAGGTGCAGTCCGGCGTGACAGCGCTCGAGGAGATCCTCCGCGTCGTCGTGTGACGTAACGCGTGCCTCCTGTGGGGGTTCGTTACGCCGCTCGGCTCAAGGCCGCCCGAGCCTCCGCCGATGCCACCTAGGACCCGGCCTGCTGGGCCCGGGCGGCTGTCCATCGAGGGGAACAGTTCACGTGGAGACGCAAGGATTCGAGCCGACCCCCAACGGCGGCGCGCAGAGCTCGCCGTCGCCGTTCGAGACGGTCGCCGTACCGCCGAGCGATGTCTCCCCGCTGGACCCGGAGTGGAAGCCGGCGGCCCAGGCCGAGCCCACCGCCATCGTTCCCGGTCTGCTCCCTGCGTCGGACGCACCCCCGGCCGCCAGTGCCGCCGACGGCCTGACCTCGTTCGCGCCCATGTTGCCTGCGGAGCTTCCGGCCGCCCCGGAGGCAATGGTCCCCGCGCAGTCCACTGCCGAAGCGGTCCTGCCCAGTGAGTCGGCGGCTTCTGACGCCGCCTACGCCCGAGTGGCGATCGAAGGCGACTCCAGCACGGAGGGCGTGGAGCTGCACGACCTCCTCGTCACCGTCCTCGAACGTGGCGGCTCCGACTTGCACATCACGGCGGGCGCTCGCCCGGTGATCCGGACGAACGGCTCGTTGTACCCGCTCGATGACCGGCCTGTTCTCACGCCGCCGGTGATCCAGCGGATGCTCTACGCGATCATCACGCAGAAGCAGCGCGAGAAGTTCGAGGAGAACCTCGAGCTCGACTTCGCGTACGCCGTCCCCGGCCGTGCGCGCTTCCGCGTGAACATCTACCGACAGCGCGAGGCTCTTGGTGCAGCGTTCCGGTTGATCCCGTTCGAGATCAAGAAGCTCGAAGACCTCGGCATCCCGCCGGCGGTGGCGAACTTCTCAATGCTCCCGCGTGGCTTCGTGCTCGTCACGGGCCCGACCGGTTCCGGTAAGTCAACGACGCTCGCATCGTTGGTCGACCTGGCCAACCGTCAGCGCCGCGACCACATCATGACCTGCGAAGACCCGATCGAATTTCTGCACCGCCATCAGTCCTGCCTCGTCAACCAGCGCGAAGTCGGGGAGGACACGCACTCCTTCCAGAACGCGTTGAAGCACGTGCTGAGGCAGGACCCCGACATCATCCTCGTCGGTGAGATGCGTGACCTCGAGACGATCTCGGTGGCCCTGACGGCTGCAGAGACCGGTCACTTGGTCTACGCCACGCTGCACACGCAGGACGCGGCCCAGACGATCGACCGTGTCATCGACGTGTTCCCGCCGCACCAGCAGCAGCAGATCCGGGTGCAGCTCGCCGGTGCCATCCAGGGCATCGTCTGCCAGACGTTGTGCAAGACCGCCGACGGGCAGGGCCGTGTGGTCGCCACCGAGGTGCTCGTCGCCACGCCGGCCATTCGCAACCTCATCCGTGAAGGCAAGACGCACCAGATTGCAACCGCGATGCAGGCTGGCGCGAAGTTCGGCATGCACACGATGGATCAGCACTTGGCTGAGCTGGTGAAGTCGGGTCGCATCACCTACGAGACGGGCATCGAGAAGTGCCACCACGTCGAAGACTTCAACCGGCTCTGCGGCCGGGCCTGACCGAGGGGCTGAGCAATGGCAACGACGACATTCCAATATTCCGTCCGTGACCGCGGCGGCAAGCTGATCAGCGGCACGCTCGAGGGCGAGTCGCAGGCTGCCGTCGTGACGAAGCTTCGCGGCATGGGCTACGCACCGGTCAGCATCAACGAGGCCAAGGCCGGCATGAAGCGGGAGATCACCATCCCCGGCTTCGGCAAGAAGGTGAAGCTGAAGGACCTCGCGGTGATGTCGCGGCAGTTCGCGACGATGATCAACTCGGGTCTTTCGCTGTTGCGCGCGCTGACGATTCTCACCGAGCAGACCGAGAACCCAGAGCTGGCCCGGGTCCTGGGTGAGGTCCGCAACGACGTGGAGACAGGCTCGTCACTGTCACTGGCACTCGGTAAGTACCCGAGGGTCTTCCCGCCGCTGATGGTCAACATGACGCGAGCCGGTGAGGTCGGCGGTTTCCTCGACTCTGTGCTGCTTCAGGTGGCAGAGAACTACGAGGCCGAGGTCAAGCTGCGCGGGAAAATCAAGTCGGCGATGACCTACCCGGTCGTCGTCTTGTGCCTCGCCATGGTCGCGCTCACCGTCATGCTGACATTCGTCGTGCCGACGTTCGCGAAGATGTTCAAGACGCTCGGAAGCAAGCTGCCGGCACCGACGCAGCTGCTGGTGGACCTCTCGCACGCGATGAAGTTCCTGCTGCCGCTGGGCATCATCTGCCTCGTTGGTGGATTCGTCATCTGGGGCAAGATCAAACACCGGGAGGACGTCCGCAAGGTCGTCGACCCGTTCAAACTGAAGATTCCGGTCTTCGGTTCGCTGTTCCAGAAGGTCGCGCTCAGCCGATTCGCCCGCAACCTGGGCACGATGATCCGTTCCGGCGTGCCGATCCTGCAGGCGCTCGAGATCGTCGCGGACACTACTGGCAACTTCGTCATGACCCTTGCGGTGCGCGACATCCAGGACAGCGTTCGCCGTGGCGAGTCATTGACGCAGCCGCTGTCGCAGCACGAGATCTTCCCGCCGATGGTCGCGCAGATGATGGCGGTCGGTGAGGACACCGGCGCCCTGGACGCGATGCTCAGCAAGGTCGCCCAGTTCTACGACCAAGAGGTCGAAGCCACTACGGAAGCTCTGACCGCGCTCATCGAACCGCTGATGATTGCCTTCATCGGTGGCCTGATCGGATCGATGATCGTGTGCCTCTACCTGCCGATCTTCGACATCTACAACCACATCAACGCCTGACTTCGACGTTACGTACCGAAGAAGGGGGTCTCCGGCGGAGGCCCCCTTCTCCGCTTGCCGGCTTCCTTCGCGGGGTAATGCGGTCGTTCCGATGGCCCATAATGCTTGCTCCACATGCTCCATCTGCGCTATTTGGGATGTAGTCCTCCCGGGTGGTATCGAGGCAGTTAGTTCTGATCCCTCAAGTCGAGTTCCTGCACGTCCGATTTCTGAACTGTCATTGAGCCGTACGGCAGAGCGAAACGCACACCCGTCGCAAGGCGGGGTCGCAAAGCCACGGGACCCAGGGCCCAGGGTCAGCCGGGCTGCCTCGGTCGGCGCCTCCTCCGGAGGGGCCGCGCAGAGGGAGTAAGCGCACCACACGCGCGGCTCACGAAACCGGTTATGAAAGGACAGTCATGCTCGCTCGGATCCGCAAGGCCATGGAGGAGCGTGAGGGCGGTTTCACCCTCATCGAGCTCCTCGTGGTCATCATCATCATCGGCATCCTCGCTGCGATCGCCATCCCGGTCTTCCTGAACCAGCGGAAGAAGGCGTACGAGGCCTCGGAGAAGTCCGACCTGCGTACCGTCGCGAACGAGATGGAGACGTACTTCGTCGACAACCAGACCTACGCGAGCGCCGTGACCGCCGGTGGCACCACCACCATCACGGTCGGCACCGACCAGGTCTCCCTGAGCAAGAACAACACCATCGCGCTGGCGGCTTCGGGCGTGACCGGCTTCTGCCTGACGGCCAAGAACACCGGCGTCAACAGCGGCAACGTGAACTGGTACTACGACAGCACGGGCGGCGGCGTCACGGCGACGAGCTGCACCGCCAAGACCTACTAAGCCGAACGACTCGGCCTACCTGTGGCCCCGGGCAGCTGCCCGGGGCCACAGGCATGTTCCAGGGTTCAAACCAGGGACGCGCGATGCCGACATAGAACCTCATGAGGCAGGTCATGATGCGACGAGCACGCTGGATGTCACCGGAGCGGCGACGCGACGATGGCTTCACGCTGATCGAGCTGCTCGTGGTCATCATCATCATCGGGATTCTGTGCGCGATCGCCATCCCGATCTTTCTGAACCAACGGCATCGCGCGATCGACGCGAGCATCCAGAGCGATCTACGCAATGTGGCAAACCAGATGGAGAGCTACTACAGCGACTTCAGCATGTATCCGACGACACTCGCCGGCACGACCTTCGCCGGCTACACAGTGCTCGGAAACGAGCTACTGCGCGTGTCGACGGGCAACGTCATCCTCGTGAACTTCAACGCTGCGGCGGACGCCTACTGCCTGCAGGGGACGAATCCGCAGGGCACAGACGCGACCGGGTGGTTCTACGTGAGCGATACCGGCGGCCTGCAGCCCAAAGGCACCGGAAGCTGTGGCACTTACTGACGAATTGACCGGCGCGTTGGTCTGTTCGGCCGAATCGACGAATCCGAAGGGCCTGCGTGTCGCTGGTCCGCCAGGCGGGTTGATCGAGAGCCGCAGTCTCAAGGCCGGTCCGTATGCCGCCGAAGACAACAAGGTCAAAACCAGCTGGGGGTACTCGATGCCGCGCCCGCGAGCCTCGGCCGACGATGGCTTCACGTTAGTCGAAGTCATGACGACGGTCGTGATCTTCGGC
Source organism: Actinomycetes bacterium (assembly GCA_045807285.1). Taxonomy (GTDB): domain Bacteria; phylum Actinomycetota; class Actinomycetes; order JAWWOW01; family JAWWOW01; genus JBJMHR01. The sequence goes on along the minus strand of JBJMHR010000027.1, from coordinate 62,593 downwards.
ATCCTTACGGCGGCCGCCGTGTGGGCCTGGAAGGGCTACACGAAGGCAACTCAGGAGTCGGGAACCGCCACCTCCGTTGTCGAAACGCTCCGGAACGCGCAAGAGCGGGCGCAGGCCGAAGACACCAACTACTGCGTGCGGTTCACCGCCGGGGCAACCACGTGGACGCTGTACCGCAGCGCCTGTGGGACCGGAACGGTTGTGGACCGAGGCTCGACGGAGGCGAATACCGTCGTCATCGCCACCGCGTCCTTCGACGACCCGAGCACCGGCGTGACGTCGTCCGACGTGGTGTTCACCCCGCGCGGCGTGAGCAGCGGCGGCAACCTGACGATCACACGGACCGGCGCCAGCAAGGTCTACCAAATCAACGTCGTCGGCCTCACCGGGCGTGTGTGTGAAGTGGGGGTCGACGCGCAATGCTCGACGTAACTGCGCGCCTTCGCCGCCTGCATCAGCGGCGCGAATCTGATGCCGGCTTCACGATGGTGGAAATCCTCGTGTCGCTGGCGATCCTGATGTTCGTTGCGGCGGCGCTGGCGCAGCTGCTCGTCGTCGCGGCACAGACAACAAACCGCGCGAAGCTGTACACGCAAGCCAAGAACCTCGTCCAGCAGCAGACAGAAGCAATGCGCAACCTCATCTATCACATCGATGCGGGTTCGCTCGGGTCGTCCCCGTCCACGAAGCTGGATCTGCTGGACAACTACTACCCGAACACGACCGCCGTTGCGGCTGTCTCGCCGCTCACAGCGCTGAACGCACCCAGTGGGTGGGTTGCGGCGGCGAACACCGGCAGCACCTACCGGTTCTCGGGCGAACCTGCGTCCGGGTCGTTCTACCGTGTGGTCAACACCACAACGCTCGATCACAAGACTTACCGTCTCGTTGTCGACACCCAGTTCCTTTCGTCCGGTGGCGGGTCGACACCAGTGGAGCCGCCGTCTGGATACAGGTACGACGACACAAGCGGGCTCGACTCGGCACCTGCAACAGTCGTGGGCGTCACGGTGACCGCGGCCTGGACGGCGTACAGCAAGACAAAGCTGGAGCAGAGCTACACGCGCATCGACGAGTCCGTGGCTTCGCGCCCAACCATTCTTGCGCAGGCGCGGTCGGCACTGTTGCACGTGCAGAGCAACCTTGACTCGGACACGTCGGTTGAAGCAGATGTCGCGTCGGTGGACGCCAACGGATCTACGGCGACCGGCACAACCGCATCCGTCAACGCGCTTGGCGGATCAGCGACGGAAACGCCCGGGAGCACCGTCACAGGGGTTTCGTCAACCCTGAGCGCGCCGGCTTCCGGAACGCTCGCATCTCTGACCGATGCGAACGGTGCAGACCTGTCGTCGGGCTGCGTCGTCGTGTGCTTCGGCAAGACCGGCGTGACGGGCGGTCCGGTGAGCATCAGCGGTGCGCTGCCCGCAGTGGGCTCGCTCGGGACCGGCGGTGCACCCATCACGTCGGCCCTGCTTGGGCAGGGCAACTCCGGGCGCCCGACATTCCAGTTCAGCAACAACCCGAGCGACTCGTCCGGGCTCGGCCTGGCCACGTCTTCCCCGATGGTCGCGGCCGTCGGGGTGAGCGGCCAGCCGCAGGCCGGCGCCGGGGCGGGCCTGTACGCGACCTCAGGCACGGGCCACTTCACGGATGCGCAGGTGTCCGCCTGTTTCTCCGCAGTGCCCTGTGTGAGTGGGGCATCCCCGTCAACGGTGGTTCAGCTGCTACCCACCAACTTCGCACCGCAGGGCGTGGTCAACATCAGCCTTTCCAGCGCGGCGCTGGAATGTAAGGCGAACGGAACCACAGCCACCGTGACGCCGTCGTACTCCGCCACGGTCTCCTACTGGAACGGCTCGTCCTACGTCGCCTTGGCGACCATCCAGCCGGGCAACACGACGGATCCACTGCCAACGGCTGCACAGATGGCCACGCTGTCAGTCGGCAGCGTCAGCGGTGTCACCAAGCACCTGTCGGACTACATCTCCAGCTGGGGCAGTGCGCCGTTCAACCAGCACATCAACACCACCAGCGACGGAAGCCTCGCCATCGGTTCTGTGGACGGCATCGTTTCACTCGTCACGCAACCGACACGTGCCGGTGACGCCACGTCGGAGATCGGCCTCAAGGTCGGCTCGCTTTCCTGCTACGCCGAGGACCAGCGATGAAGCATGTGTCCCGGGCGCGTGCAGCCTGGCGTACCGGCGACGCCGGCATGACGCTTGTCGAGTTGCTGGTCTCCATAACGATCTTCGGCGTGCTGGCGGTCATCGTCTTCGCGACGGTGCTCTCCGCCAACAACACCGGTAAGGCCAACGCTACTCAGAACAACCTGAACGAGCAGGCGCGCCTGGTCCTCAACCGCATCACACGCGAGCTACGACAGGCCAAGCAGATCGACTCTGTCGGTTTCACCGGCAGCACCATCACCAGCATCACTTTCGAGGCGGACTTCAACGGCAACGGCACGATCGACGACTCAACCTCGGATCCCGAGGTCCTGACGTACTGCTGGGACCCGCCCAACCACCGCATCATGCTCACGGCGAACGAATCAACGCCGCAGCCATGCGACAACTCCAACGCGCTCCCGGTCATCGCGTCGGATGTCTCGTCGTTCACCGTGACGCTCACGAGCGATCTCTGGCAGTACGACGGCGCCTGTGGTGCCGCTGCCGACGGAGTCGTCACGTGGCAGGAGCTCGACTGTGCGCCTTTGAACCAGGGCGTCGGGAACCAGAACGGCTCACTCGACAGCATCGAACTGCGAAACGTTGACGGCGTGACGATCTCGACGGTGGTCCTGAAGGGCAGCCGCCAGCAGACCTATCAGACCAAGGTCGACCTGAGGAACCAAGCATGAACCTGATCCCGCGCCTGAGGCAGCGACTGCACGACGACAGTGAACGCGGGATGGCGATGATCGTCACGCTGATGGTCATTGTGATGCTCACTGCCATCTCGACCACCGTCGTCGTCATGTCGGTTCAGAACACCAAGAATGCTGACCGCGACCGACAGGGCCAGGGAGCGCTCGACATCGCCGATGCGGGCGTGGCTGCTGCCGACGAGTACCTACGAACCGCGTCACTAGCGACCATCACTTGTCCGGAGTCCTCCGTGACCGGCACGTTCACCTCGACCGACGCGAACTGCATCGGCGGCTCTGTCTCGCAGTGGTCCAACCCGGTGAGTCCGAAAACGGTCGTGGTCAACGGCCAGAGCTTCAAGGTCTTCATCAGCTATGTTTCCAAGGCCAGCCCGCCTGCGCAGAAGTTCGGGATCTATCGCGTCCACTCGACGGGCATCGGCAACTCGACGCCGGCCGGACAGCGCGTCGTGACCACCGACGTGACCGTGAAGCCGTTCCAATTCCCGATCGGCGTCTATGCGGACACCATCTCAGATGTCGGTAGCTCCGCGGTCATCACAGAAAGCGTCTTCACGAGCGGTTGCGTGACGAAACGCAGCCACATGAGCTTCAGCGGCACGAGCGACCCCTACTACGGTCTCTACCCCGGGGTGCACAGCGCGACCGGCATAACCGAGGCCAACAACGGTTGCACCACCTCGAATGACACGATCAAAGGTCAGCCGAACAACTGCAACGCCTCTTACCCCGGTGACCAGGACCCGTACGGCGGTGCTACCGGCGGCAGCGTCTGCGCTTCGACCGGCCGGCAGACCACGACCTACTTCGACCTCGCGACGTTGCAGTCCACCTACGGTGCCCAGACGCGGGGTCTGACCCAGTCGCAGTACGCAGCCCTGAAGGCTCTCGCTGTCTCTGAAGGCCAGTACTACACGAGCACGACCTTCACGGCGCCCGACCCTGCCACCTATCCGAACGCCGTCATGTACTTCAAGTTGAATCCCGGCGACACCTTGAAGATCAACAACGAGCTCAACGCCTATGACTTCGCCAACTGTGGTCAGCGCTCGCTGACGATCATCGTCGAGGGCGGCGACGTTGAGATGCAGGCGCAGGCCGACCTAGTGGGTGCATTGTTCGTCCCGGACGGCACGCTTGCCGCGCGAGGTGGCGCCCAGATGGAGGGCACGCTGTACGCGAAGCAAATGGACAAGTTCAACGGCAACGCCACCTTCAGGCTGGACAACTGCTGGTTGTCCAACATGCCTGGCCCGCTGATGGACCTGTCCACGGGCAACTTCCGACAGGTTGACCGCTAGCGGTCCAGCCACTGCGGATTTGGCCGATACTGCGAGCGTGGCCGCACTTGCCGTAACGCTCGGGCTTCTCGGTGCCGTCATCGGCTCCTTCCTCAACGTCGTCGTGTGGCGGCTGCCGCGGGGCGAGTCGATCGTGCGGCCCGGCTCACACTGCCCGAGCTGCGAACGCCCGGTGCGTTCCTACGACAACATCCCGGTCGTCTCGTGGCTGCTGCTGCGCGGGCGCTGTCGTGACTGCCGAGTACCGATCAGCGTTCGCTACCCCGTCGTCGAGCTGACGACCGGTGCCGTGTGGGCAGTGCTCGCGCTGCGCTTCGGCCACAACGCCGTACTCCCTGCGTTCCTCTACGCCGGTGCAGTGGGCGTTGCGCTCGCGCTGATCGACCTGGACGTGAAGCGGCTGCCGGACAAGATCGTGCTGCCGTCCTACGTCGCCGTGCTCGCACTGCTGGCGATTCCGGGTATCACGCATGGCGACTGGCATCCGTATGTCCGCGCCCTGCTCGGCATGGTCGCGTTGTACGGCTTCTACTTCATGCTTGCGTTCCTATACCCCGCCGGTATGGGTTTCGGTGACGTGAAGCTCGCCGGCGTACTCGGACTCCTGCTCGGCTGGCTCGGGTGGGGACCGCTCGTCGTCGGTGCGTTCTTCGGCTTCATGCTGGGCGGCGTCGTCGGGGTCGGGCTGATGGTCGTGCGCCGGGCCGGCCGGCGTACCGCGATCCCGTTCGGTCCGTTCATGCTCGCGGGAGCATTTCTCGCCGTGTTGTACGGCGCGCACATCGCACACGCCTACGTGCACACCACCGTCGGCTGACCCGCTCGCCCGCGTCCCTAGTCAAGAAGTAGTGCGCCGAGTGAGTGTCACCCGCGCGCGGTTGCTGACCTAGGCCGCCCGGGGGAGCGACTCCGCCATTCGAGTTCGGCTCTTCGCTCAAGGGACCGCCTAGACCGTCCGATTCCTCTCAGGACACCAACCGCCCGAGCCCAACTGAATGGGCGGTCACTGCGCGGCCCAACGGGCCGCAATCGGAGGGGAAGACGCCGTGGCTGGACGAGCTGCCGTCGGTCTCGACATTGGGGCCTCGAGCGTGCGCGCGGCCGAGCTGTCATTCGGCAAGGGTCCCGCGACCTTGGAGCGCTTCGGCCAGGTGGCGTTGCCACCGGGGGCCGTGCGCGACGGGGAGATCGTGGACAACGACGCTGTCGCGAATGCCGTACGCCAGCTCTGGTCGCAGGCCAAGTTCTCGAGCAAGAAGGTCGCACTCGGTGTGGCCAACCAGCGAGTCATCGTCCGGCAGGTCGACCTGCCGTGGCTCCCACTACCGGAGCTGCGCACGTCGCTCGCCTTCCAGGTTCAAGACTTCGTACCGATGCCAGTTGAGCAGGCGATCCTCGACGTACATCCGCTCGAGGAGTTCGCCGGCGACGGCGGCGCACGGATGCTTCGGGTGCTCCTTGTCGCGGCGGCACGCGACATGGTCACGTCAATGATCGACACGGTTGGCCGTGCGGGCCTGTCGGTGTCGATGGTCGACCTCACGCCGTTCGCACTCCTGCGGGCCGTTTCCCGGCACGACCAGCTCGGAATCTCCGGTACGACGGAAGCACTGATCGAGGTCGGCGCTTCGGTAACAAACATCGTCGTCCACCAGGGCGGCGTACCGCGGTTCGTCCGCATCCTGCTCATGGGCGGTGGCGACCTGACTGACGCCGTCGCCGAGCGCATGGGCGTTCCGCAGGAGCAAGCAGAGTCGGTCAAGCAGCAGCTCGGGATCGCACCGCAGCCCGGTACGCCGGTCGGTGAACACCCGGCTGCGCGTGTGCTCGAGAACTCCGGCTCGACGTTCGTCGACGAGGTTCGGGGCTCGCTCGACTACTACCTCGCCGCGCAGCAGGCCGCGCCCATCGGGCGCATCGTGCTGTCGGGAGGCGGAAGCCAGCTCGCCGGGCTCGCCCAGCGGTTGTCGACCGCAACGCGTCTCCCGGTCGAGCTCGGCAACCCGCTCTCCTCTTTGCGGATGGGCAAGACCGGACTCTCGCCTGAGCAACTGAGCTTCGTCGCCCCGCTGGCCGCCGTGCCGGTCGGGCTCGCCATGGGGGTTGCCGCGTGACCACGTCAACGCTGAGCACCAGTCAGCTCGCGGCTCTGCCGCGGGTGAACCTGCTGCCGCCCGAGATCGCGGAGAGGGTGCGCGCACGCAAGATCCAGGCCGGGCTCGGCGCCGCGGTTGCGCTGTCGGTCGTCGGCGTCGCCGCCGGCTACGTGATGGCGCACTCGAGCGCGACCCACGCCAAGTCACAGCTCGCCGATGCACAAGCCCAGGGTTCGCAACTGCAGACCCAGGTCGCGCAGTACGCCGGCGACGAGAACATGCGCGCGCAGCTGACGTCAGAGCAGGCGATGTTGACGTCGGCCATGGGCAGTGAAGTCCAGTGGTCGCACTACCTGAACGACCTGACGCTGCGTATCCCGGACAACGTCTGGATCACCAACGTGACGATCACCGAAGGTGCCAGCCAACAAGGGGCTGCCGCGGCGGCGACCCCGGCGGCAGGGTCGGACGCCATTGGTTCGGTCAACGTGACCGGCGTTGCGTTCACTCACGACGACGTGGCCACCTGGCTCGACTCGCTGGCGAAGGAGAAGGGCTACGCCAATGCCTTCTTCTCGAACTCCGCGCAAGCGTTCATCGGTCCGCGCCGGATCGTGAACTTCACGTCAACGACACAGGTTACGAGCGACGCGCTGTCCGGCCGCTACACGCGTCCGGCGGGGAGCTGACATGGACAAGATGAAGCAGTGGGCACTGCTCACCGCGGTGGCGATCGTAGCGATCGCGGTCGGCGGTTGGTTCGTGCTCATTTCACCGCAGCGCTCGCACGCGAGCGACCTGCGTACGCAGAAGGCGACGCAGGACCAGAGCAACGAACAGCTGCGGAACGAGATCGCGAGTCTGCAGTCGCAGCACAAGGGTCTGCCCGAGGTCCAGGCGGAGCTGGCGAAGCTCGGCGTACAGCTGCCGAGCAACCCGAGTGAGCCTGCCCTGATCCGCGCACTGTCGAGCGCTGCGGATGCCGCGGGTGTCGAGCTCGTCTCGCTGGCTCCCGGACAGCCGACTGCCCCCCCTGCTGCGGCACCGGCTGCCGCGGCACCGACGTCAGCAACGTCAGCGGCGACATCCGCCGCGTCGTCAGCGAGCGGGAGTCCGGCCGCGAGCAAGCCGGCACCTGCTGCGAACGCTGGTGCGTTGCAGAGCATCCCCGTCACGGTCGTGGTGAACGGCGGTTACTTCCAGGTCGAGCAGTTCCTCAGCAACGTCGAGGCGCTCACCCGTCCGTTCCTCACGACAGCGGTCACGCTCTGCCCGTCGAAGGCAATATCGGTGACCAACCCAACGGGTGCGTGCATCAACACCTCGACGGACAGCGGCATCGCGGAGTTCGACGGTCACGCCCAAGCGACGATCACCGGCCAGGTCTTCATGGTCAGCGGCGTTTCCGCTGCCCCGGCCGTCACCAAGTAGGAGAATCGACATGTCAGAGTCGGCCTTCCCGGTGCCCGCACAGGGTGTATCCCAGAATGCGCCTGTTGACGAGCCGCCGGCCGAAAACAGACGTCGACTGATCATCATGGTCGCTGGTGCAGCGGCGCTGCTGGTGCTCGTCGCCGCGGCGTACTTCCTGTTCCTCAAGGGCGGCAGCAGCGACAACAACGCCTCCGGTCCGGTCGTGCCGCACCACGCGGCGTCGGCAGCCGCTTCGAAGAAGGGTGCTGTGACCAAGACCCTGCCGTCGACGTTCAACAACGTGCTGTCGCGCGACCCGTTCAAACCGTTGATCGCTCCGCCGCCGCCGCCCCCCGCTCCCGCACCCCCGAGCGCTGCCGCGGGCGCATCCTCCGGCGCAGCGGGCACCGCGGCACCGACGGCGACGTCGGCTAACGCCAGCCAGGCAGTCACCTTGGTCAAGGTGTACTCGAAGGCCGGCAAGACCTACGCGCAGACCAGGGTCGGCAACACGGTGTACAGCCCGGCCGTCGGCCAGAACTTCGGCGGCACGTTCCAGCTGTTGGCGGTGCACGGCACCGCTGCGACCTTCGTCCAGGGTGACGAGCAGTTCTCGCTCAGCATCGGCCAGGTGGCACTCCGCTAAGCGAGATCCGAGACGCGGAGGGCGGCATCCGGCGGGGGTGCCGCCTTTCCGCCTGTCTGGAGCCGCCTTCCGGGTCGGTTCCGCAAGCGCTTTTCTGCCCGGGTACGCCGGCGCCTGCGTGGGAGACTGCCCAGCATGCTGCGTTGGCTGACCGCCGGGGAGTCGCACGGGCCTGCGCTCGTTGCCATCCTCGAAGGTGTGCCGGCCGGCGTCGAGGTCACCACTGACGTCATCGCCGCGGAGCTCGCGCGGCGACGCTTCGGCTACGGCCGCGGCGCCCGGATGTCGTTCGAACGTGACGATGTCGAGCTGCTCGGGGGCGTCCGGCACGGACAGACGATCGGTGCGCCGATCGCGGTCCGCATCGGCAACACCGAATGGCCGAAGTGGGAGCTCGTCATGTCGCCGGACCCGGTCGACGCGGCGGAGCTGGACGGTCTCGCTCGTTCCGCTCCGCTGACCCGGCCGAGGCCCGGGCACGCCGACCTGGTCGGGATGCAGAAGTACGGCTTCGCCGACGCCCGGCCGGTGCTCGAACGCGCGAGCGCGCGAGAGACCGCCGCCCGGGTCGCGCTCGGCGCGGTCGCCCGCGCGCTGTTGCAGCAGGCCTACGGGGTCGAGGTGATCTCCCACGTTGTCGCGATCGGCACTGTCCAGGTGCCGGACGATGTCGAGGCCCCGAGCCCGGACGATCGCGACCGCATCGACGCCGACCCGGTGCGGGCCGCGCATGCTGCGACGTCTGCTCGCATGGTCGCGGAGATCGACGCGTGCCAGCGCGAGGGCGACACGCTCGGAGGCGTCGTCGAGGTTGTGGCACACGGACTTCCGCCGGGTCTCGGCAGCCACGTGCACTGGGACCGCAGGCTCGACGGCCGGCTCGCGGCGGCCCTGATGGGCATCCAGGCGATCAAAGGCGTGGAGTTCGGCGACGGCTTCGCGGTGGCGGCACGGCGTGGCTCACAAGCGCACGACGAGATCGTGGCCGACGACGATGGTGTGCACCGGTTGACCGGCCGTTCCGGCGGGGTCGAGGGCGGCATGTCCACCGGTGAGCCCCTCCGGGTGCGGGCAGCGATGAAGCCCATCTCCACCGTTCCGCGTGCGCTGCGCACGGTCGACGTCGCGACCGGCGAGGCGGCCACCGCGATCAACCAGCGCAGCGATGTCTGCGCGGTTCCGGCGGCCGGTGTCATCGCAGAGGCGATGGTCGCGCTCACTCTCGCCGCCGCGGCGCTGGAGAAGTTCGGGGGGGATGCCGTCGACGAGACCAGGCGCAACATGCACGGGTACCTCGATGCGCTGGTGGTCCGGTGACGCCCGTTCTCGTGCTTGTCGGAGCACCGGGTTCGGGCAAGACAACCGTCGGCGCCCTGGTCGCCGAGCGGCTCGGTGTGTCGCTGCGCGATACCGATGTCGACGTCGAGGCAACGACGGGCAAGCGCGTCGCCGACATCTTCATCGACGACGGCGAACAGACCTTTCGCGAGCTCGAACGCGACGCCGTGCACGTCGCACTCCGCGAGCACGACGGTGTGCTCTCACTCGGTGGCGGTGCCGTGCTCGACAACGCCGTCCGCGAAGCGCTCCGCTCGCATCGCGTCGTCTGGCTCAAGGTCGGGCTCGCCGACGCGACGAAACGTGTCGGGCTGGCACGCGACCGGCCGATCCTCGCGTTGAACCCTCGCGCGACCTTGGCGCGGATGCTGACCGATCGCGCGTCGCTCTACGAAGAAGTTGCGAGCTCCCGCGTCGACACCGACGGTCGGGAGCCGGCCGACGTCGCCGCCGAGATTCTCGCCGGGCTCGCCGTGGCGGACCGATGACGCAGACCGCGACCCGTATCCGCGTTGACGCCACGTCGTCGTACGACGTCGTGATCGGCGCCGGTGTGTTCGATGAGCTGCCCACGTTGCTCCACGGTGTGTCGACGGTCGCCCTCGTGCATGCGCGGTCGTTGCAACGGCTGGCCGACCAGGTCGCCACGGTGTTGACGAAGGCGGGAGTGCGATGCGCGGGCGTCCCCGTGCCGGATGGCGAGACGGCGAAGGAACTCGTCATCGCCGCCGAGGTGTGGGACTCACTCGCCGAGGCACGCATCTCCCGTGCCGACGCCATTGTCGGCCTGGGTGGCGGCGCGACGACCGATCTCGCCGGTTTCGTTGCCGCCACATGGTTGCGCGGTGTGCGCGTGGTTCACCTGCCGACGACGCTGCTGGCGATGGTCGACGCCGCAATCGGCGGCAAGACCGCGGTCAACACTCGTGCCGGCAAGAACCTCGTGGGTGTGTTCCATCAGCCGAGCGGTGTCCTCTGCGACCTGACGACACTTGCGACCGTGCCGCCCGAGGACTACGTGTCGGGACTCGCCGAGGTGGTCAAGGCGGGCTTCATCGCCGACCCCGAGATCCTCGACCTCATCGAGGCCGACCCCGCCGGTGCGACCCGCCCGGACGGACGGCAGACGCGCGAGCTGATCGAACGCGCTATCCGAGTCAAGGCGGCCGTGGTCGGCGCCGACCCGCTCGAACATGGCGGCCGCGAGATCCTCAACTACGGGCACACGCTCGCGCACGCCATCGAGAAGACCGAGGACTTTCGCATCCGGCACGGCAACGCTGTCTCCGTCGGGCTCGTGTACGCCGCGACGGTGAGCAAGCTCGCGGGCCGTCTCGACGAGACGACCACGCGCCGGCACCGTCAGGTGCTGACGTCCTTGGGGTTGCCGACGACCTACCACAAGGCAGCGTGGCCCCGGCTGTCCGCTGCGATGGGCGTCGACAAGAAGGTGCGTGGGGGACAGCTCCGCTTCGTCGTACTCGACGGTGTCGGCAAACCCGGCCTGCTCGAGGCACCCGACCAGGAACTGTTGGCAACGGCGTACGCCGAGGTGGCGCAGCAATGATCCTCGTCATCAACGGACCCAACCTCGGCCGGCTCGGCAGCCGAGAGCCGGACATCTACGGCACGGCGTCGTACGACGATCTCGTGGCACGCTGCCAGCAGACCGCAAAGGAGCTCGGCGAGGAAGTCGACGTCCGTCAGAGCAACGACGAGTCCGAGCTCATCGGCTGGTTGCACGAAGCCGCGGACAACGCGTGGCCGGTCGTCATCAACCCGGCTGCGTTCACGCACTATTCATATGCGCTCCGCGACGCGGTGGTGATCGCGCGCGACGCCGGCGTCAAGGTCGTGGAGGTGCACCTGACGAATCCTGCCGAGCGCGAGGCGTTCCGGCAGACCAGCGTCATTGCAGCCGTCGCGTCGGGAACCATCGCGGGGTTCGGGCTCGACTCATACCGCTTGGCCTTGCAGGCGGTGGCGCGATGACGGCAACGCACGCCGATCGGTGCGCCAGACTTCGGACCGACACCACTGCACTCGAGGTCGACGCGTTGTTGGTGACGCGGCTGGTCAACGTGCGGTACCTGACCGGGTTCACCGGGTCCCATGCTGCGCTGCTCCTGCTCGCGGACACTGCCGTGCTCGCGACCGACGGCCGGTACGACACGCAGGCGCGCGAGCAGGCGCCCGATGTGGACCTCGTCATCGAACGCGACCTCGCGCGGGTGCTCGCCGACCGTGCCGTTGCCGCGGGGGCGAAGCGGATCGCGTTCGAAGAGCACGACACAACGGTTGCGGCGTACGACGGACTCAGCTCAGTCGCCGACGGGGCGGAACTCGTTCGTATGGGCCAGCCGGTCGAGGCGCTGCGTGCGGTCAAAGACGAAACCGAGATCGCCACGCTCGCAAGGGCATGCCATATCGCTGACGCCGCGTTCGCCCTTTTGCTCGATGGCGACCTGCGGGCCGGACGCACCGAGCGGCAGATCGCCCACGCGCTCGAACAGCACATGCGTGAGCTGGGCGCGAGCGGTCCATCCTTCGACACGATCGTCGCGAGCGGACCGAACTCCGCCATCCCACACCATCAGCCGACGGACCGCGAGGTGCAGGTGGGGGACTTCGTCAAGTGCGACTTCGGTGCACTCGTCGACGGCTACCACTCCGACATCACCCGAACGGTTGTGGTCGGCACTGCGGCCGGGTGGCAGCGCGAGGTCTACGCCGTTGTCGCCGCGGCACAACAGGCGGGGCGAGACGCCGCGCGACCCGGTGCCACCTGTCGCGACGTCGACGCGCGCGCTCGCGAGATCATCGAGGCCTCGGAGTACGCCGGACGGTTCGTGCACCCGCTGGGGCACGGCGTCGGCCTGGAGATCCACGAGCGGCCGACGCTCGCGCCGACAGCGACGGATAGCATTGCCGAGCGCATGCCGGTGACGGTCGAGCCCGGCGTCTACCTCCCCGGCCAGGGCGGGGTTCGCATCGAGGACACTCTCGTCGTCCGGCCCGACGGGCCGGAGCTGTTGACGGCAACAACACGTGAGCTGCTCGAAGTCTGACATCGATACGGAGATGGCGTGGCAACGACGAATGACCTGAAGAACGGCATCACCCTCGACCTCGACGGTGATCTGTGGAACGTCGTCGAGTTCCAGCATGTGAAGCCGGGCAAGGGTGGCGCGTTCGTGCGCACGAAGCTGAAGAACCTGCTCTCCGGCAAGGTCGTTGAGCGCACCTTCAACGCCGGTGTCAAGGTCGATGTCGCGCTGGTGGAAAAGCGCGACATGCAGTTCCTCTACAAAGAGGGTGGCGACTACGTCTTCATGGACAGCGAGACCTACGACCAGGTCCACGTGGCCGGCGAGACCGTTGGCGAAATGCGCAACTACCTCCTGGAGAACATGACTGCGACAGTGGTCATGCACGAGGGCGTCCCGCTGTTCGTCGACATGCCCGCCGCGGTCGAGCTGACCATCACCGACACCGAGCCCGGTGTGCAGGGAGACCGCTCGACCGGCGGGACGAAGCCCGCGACACTCGAAACCGGCGCGACCGTTGCAGTGCCGCTGTTCATCACGACCGGCGAGCGCATCCGGGTCGACACGCGGACCGGTGACTACCTCGGACGCGTGACGTCCTGATGTGTTATGCCGGCACGCACTAAAGCGCGAAAGCGAGCGCTCGACATCCTCTACGAGTCGGAGCTGCGTGGCGTGCCGATCGCCGACGTGTTGTCCGAGCACACCGCACGAGCCGAGCCGGCTGTGCCGGCGTACACGACAGCATTGGTGCACGGGGTGGCGGAGCGACAGGCGCACATCGACGGGCTGCTCACGTCGTACGCCGTTGGCTGGACGCTGGACCGGATGCCCCCGGTGGACCGCAACTTGCTCAGGCTCGGGGTCTTCGAGTTGTTGTGGACCGACGACGTGCCGGACGGCGTCGCAATCAGCGAGGCGGTCGAGCTCGCCGGTGTCCTCTCGACCGAGGACTCATCGCGGTTCGTCAACGGTGTGCTCGCGCGCATTGCCGGAGCCGAGTCGCGTCCGGTCGCCTAGAACGGGCACAAAAAAGCGAGGGTCGCGGGGGCCCGGCCGGTCTGGGGTCGGCCGGACCCCCGGCCGCTCGCGGCGATCCGGAGCGGGGGGCGCGACCGGATCGACGTTTCGATCATGAGCCGCGCCGGGGCGCAAAGCCAATGGCCTGATGGAGCCATTTCGGCCCGCGGAACTCGTCAGGAAAAGCCGTGGTCCGATGCTTAGTCCGACAGCGCGCGGCGTGCCTCCGGTGACAGGACGCCCCACGTGATCAGCTGCTCGGTGAGCTGGCTCGGCGACGCGTCGTAGATCACCGCGAGCGAGCGCAGGTCCTCTTGGCGAATCGACAGCACGCGGCCGTTGTAGTCGCCACGCTGGCTCTGGATCGTCGCGGCGTACCGCGCGAGCGGGGCTCCCTGCGACGCGGGCACAGTCTGCAGCTTCTCGAGGTCGATCACGAGGCGCGGCGGAGGTTCGGCGGCACCGCTGGGCAGCGGCCCGTCCGGGAGCAGCTCGGCGACGGGTACGCCGTAGAAGTCGGCCAGCTCGGCGAGCCGCTGGACGGTCACCGCTCGGTCGCCCCGCTCGTAGGAGCCGACCACGACGGCCTTCCATCTGCCCTGCGACTTTTCCTCGACGCCGTGCAGCGACAAACCTTGCTGGGTGCGGATGGCGCGGAGGCGCACGCCGAGCGCCTTGGCATAGGCGGTCTGCTCGTCGGCGGTACCGCCGCCGAGTCCGGCCCCCAGGCCTTCGCCGGTCATCTGAGACATCACTGCCGCCCCGGTTCTGTGCTCGGTACTGGTCATAGCGGTTGCCGTTCGTCCTGTCGGTTCACAGGTGCCCGTCGCATCTGCCAGTTCCCGGGGCGCCGGTCTCACCACTGGCTCTGCTGGGGGCCGGACCGACGCGGCTTCGCGCGCCGGCCCGGAGTGACCGTGGATCTTCCCCCGGCGTCACAGCCTCACTCCGGTTACTGTGCGTGACCATAGGGGTCGAGGACGCGCCCGTCAACCACCCATTTGCCGTAGATGCATGGCCTGGTAGCCGAGACAGACGTGGTGCCCGGGTCAGATGTGACCCGGTGCGCGTCCTGCGACCACCCTGCGCAACCTTTGTGCCGCGGATGACTGCGGGGACGTTGCCATCGGTCCCTTTTGTCCTGGGCCGGTTGCCGACAGGTGTCGGCGCCCCGGCGCGTCGGCGTCACCACCGGCACTGCCCCGGCGGCGGGTTGTACGCTGACCGCCGGACGCCTTCCCTCGGCGTGCCCGCGTCCTTTAAGACCCGTCCGGTGAGGCGGGGAAGGAGGTAGGGCCTTGGCTGCTGCGCCCTCATCGGGGCCATCAGGTGCGATCGGCCGCTCCGTTCGGCCGCGTCCTGTCACCGGCGATCCGAGCGCCGCGCGCACAATCCTCGACGCGTCCGACGTCTCCCGAGCACTGACCCGCATCGCCCACGAAATCCTCGAACGATCCAGGGGCGGCGGCGGCGTCGTACTGCTCGGCATCCCCACCCGGGGTGTGACCCTTGCCCGCCGGATCGGCAAGCGCATCTCCGATGTCGAAGGCGTCGGCGTACCCGTGGGCTCCGTCGACGTCACGCTCTACCGTGACGACCTGCGCATGCGCGGCGTGCGACCCCTCGCCGAGACCGAGCTGCCGGCAGACGGCATCGATGACCGCGTCGTGGTCCTCGTCGACGACGTCCTGTTTTCCGGTCGGACCGTCCGGGCCGCCCTCGACGCGCTCAACGGCCTCGGCCGGCCGCGGGCGGTTCAGCTCGCAGTCCTCGTCGACCGTGGTCATCGCGAGCTGCCAATCCGGGCGGACTACGTCGGGAAGAACATCCCGACGTCCTTGCAGGAGACGGTGCACGTCTTGCTGCAGGAGGACGACGGGCGCGACGCGGTGCTGCTCGGTCCCGCGGATCCGGCCGGAGACGAGCTGCCTGAGCAGGCAAGCGGACAGGAGGCCTCATGAACCGCCACCTGCTGTCGGCGGCCGACCTCAGCCGGGACGACACGCTGCTGCTCCTCGACACGGCGGAAGAGCTCGCCCGGGTTGCCGACCGGCCCATCAAGAAACTGCCCACGTTGCGCGGCCGCACGGTTGTCAACTTGTTCTTCGAAGACTCAACGCGCACACGCACGTCCTTCGAGGTCGCCGCGAAACGGCTCTCCGCAGACGTCATCAACTTCTCGGCCAAGGGCTCGAGCGTGTCCAAAGGCGAAAGTCTGAAAGACACCGCGCTCACCCTTGAGGCGATGGGCGCAGACGGTGTCGTCGTACGCCATTCCGCGAGTGGTGCACCGCATCGGCTCGCGAACTGGATTCGGGGCAGCGTCGTCAACGCCGGTGACGGAACGCACGAGCACCCGACGCAGGCGTTGCTCGACGCGTACACGATGCGGTCGCGGCTGGGCCGAATCGACGGTCTCCACGTTGCGATCGTCGGCGACGTGCTGCATTCGCGCGTCGCGCGCTCGAATGTTCTGCTGCTCGACACCCTCGGCGCGCAGACCACCCTCGTGGCGCCACCGACGCTCCTGCCGCTCGGCGTCGAGTCATGGCCGGCAACGATCTCCTACGACCTCGACTCGGTGCTGCCGAAGTGTGACGTCGTCATGATGCTGCGGGTGCAACGCGAACGGATGACCGCGGCGTACTTCCCGTCGGCGCGCGAGTACAGCCGCCGCTACGGTCTCGACGCGGTGCGCATGGCGGCACTGCCCGACGATGCGATCGTCATGCACCCCGGTCCCATGAACCGCGGGGTCGAGATCGCCGCCGAGGTGGCCGACTCGGTGCGGTCGACGATTGTCGAGCAAGTCGCTAACGGCATCTCGGTCCGAATGGCGGTTCTCTACCTCCTGTTGGGAGGTGAGCAACAGTGAGCGCCTGGACCTTGCGAGGCGTGCGCGTGCTCGGCGCGGATCCGACCGACCTGCACGTCGCCGGTGGGATCGTCGTCGACGAGCCGGCCGCGGGTGCGCACGTCATCGAGGCCGACGGGCTGATTGCACTGCCCGGCCTGGTCGACTTGCACACGCACCTTCGCGAGCCCGGTCGCGAGGACGCGGAAACGGTCGAAACCGGCACCCGCGCTGCAGCGCTCGGCGGGTACACAGCCGTGCACGCGATGGCCAACACGGACCCGGTCGCGGACGTCGCCGGTGTCGTCGAGCAGGTGTGGCGGCTCGGCCGGGAAGCCGGGCACTGCGACGTGCAACCGGTCGGCGCGGTCACGGTCGGACTCGCAGGGGAGCGCCTTGCCGAGCTCGGCGCGATGGCCGAGTCGGCGGCGCGTGTGCGCATGTTCTCCGACGACGGGCATTGCGTGAGCGACTCGGTCGTGATGCGACGTGCCTTGGAGTACGTCAAGGCGTTCGACGGAGTGATTGCACAGCACGCCCAGGAACCGCGTCTCACCGAGGACGCGCAGATGAACGAAGGCGAACTGTCGTCGCGACTCGGTTTGGCCGGTTGGCCGTCCGTCGCCGAGGAGGCGATCATCGCGCGCGACGTGCTGCTGGCCGCGCATGTGAAGTCTCGGCTGCACATCTGTCACGTCTCGACTGCCGGGTCGGTGGCGATCATCCGCCGCGCGAAGGCTGCCGGGATCGACGTCACTGCCGAGGTGACCCCGCACCACCTTTTCCTCACCGAGCAACTCGCGACGACGTACGACCCGGTCTACAAGGTCAACCCACCGCTGCGCACCCAGGCCGACGTCGATGCACTCCGCGCGGGGATTGCCGACGGCACGATCGACGCTATTGCGACCGACCATGCCCCGCATGCCTTGGAGGACAAGGAAACCGAGTGGAACGCAGCAGCGCCCGGCATGCTCGGGCTCGAGACGGCGTTGTCGATTGCCGTCGCCGCCCTCGTCGACACGGGCCTGCTCGACTGGGCCGGGCTGGCGGACCGGATGTCGACCCGACCGGCGCAGATCGGCCGGCTGACCGACCACGGTCATGCACTCGATGCCGGTGCCCCGGCCAACCTCGTGCTCGTCGATCCCACGGCGCGATGGGTGGTTGAGCCGAACGTCCTGGCCAGCCGCAGCCGCAACACGCCGTACGCCGCCATGGAGCTGCCCGCCCGGGTGGTCGCCACGTTCCTGCGCGGCAAGCCGACCGTCATCGACGGGAAGGCGGCGTAGTGGGCGCACCAGCCGTGCTGGTTCTCGAAGACGGCCGTGCTTTTCGCGGCGAGGCGTTCGGTGCAACCGGCGAGACCTTCGGCGAAGCGGTCTTCAACACCGGCATGACCGGTTATCAGGAGACGCTCACCGATCCGAGCTACCACCGGCAGGTCGTCACGATGACGGCGCCGCACATCGGCAACACGGGTGTCAACGACGACGACCCGGAGTCCCGGCGCATATGGGTTGCCGGCTATGTCGTCCGTGACCCTGCGCGTGTGCCGAGCAACTGGCGGAGCAAGCGCACCCTGTCCGACGAGCTTGCGTCGTACGACGTCGTCGGTATCAGCGGTATCGACACCCGGGCACTCACGCGCCACATCCGCGAGCGTGGCGCGATGCGCGTCGGTATCAGCTCGGCAAGCGCAGATGTGGACGCGCTGCTCGAACGCGTCCTCGCGTCACCCGGAATGGAAGGCGCCGACCTCGCCCGCGAGGTGACGACGCCGACGCCGTACGTCGTGACAGCACAGGGCGAGCGGCGGTTCCGCGTCGCTGCCCTCGACTGCGGCATCAAGTCGATGACGCCGCACCGGATGGCGGAGCGCGGCATCGAGGTCCACGTGCTACCGGCAACATCCACGGCGGCCGACCTCCTCGCCGTCGAGCCCGACGGCGTGTTCATCAGCAATGGCCCTGGCGATCCGGCGACCGCGGACTACGCCGTCGACGCCGTTGCCGGCGTGCTCGCGTCCGAGGTCCCGGTGTTCGGCATCTGTTTCGGCAACCAGGTGCTCGGCCGCGCTCTGGGGTTGTCGACGTACAAGCTGCGCTTCGGCCATCGAGGCGTGAACCAGCCCGTGCAGGACGTCGCGACGGGGCGCGTGCACATCACGAGCCACAACCATGGCTTCGCAGTCGATGCCGAAGCCGGTGCGCCCGTCGACACGCCCTACGGTCGCGCGCAGGTCAGTCACGTCGACCTGAACGACGACGTCGTCGAGGGGTTGCGCTGCCTCGACGTACCGGCCTTCAGCGTGCAGTACCACCCGGAGGCGGCACCAGGACCGCACGACGCTGACGGACTGTTCGACGCCTTCTGCGAGCTCATGGCAAGCCGCGCATGAGCCTCCTCCGTCGTGATCTAGGGATTGCGGCCCACGACACGCCGGGCGACACGGCCACAACCCCTAGATCACCGCGAGGGGGTGGGCGCCGATGAGCCCTCGCCGCACCGACATCGAGAGCGTTCTCGTCATCGGGTCTGGCCCGATCGTGATCGGCCAGGCGTGCGAGTTCGACTACTCCGGCACCCAGGCCTGCCGGGTGCTGAAAAGCGAGGGCCTGCGCGTGATCCTCGTGAACAGCAATCCCGCGACGATCATGACCGACCCGGAGTTCGCGGACGCGACCTACGTCGAACCGATCACCCGCGAGATCGTCACGAAGATCATCGAGGGCGAGCGGCCTGATGCCCTACTCGCGACCCTCGGCGGGCAGACGGCGCTCAACGCCGCGGTCGAGCTGCACGAGGCCGGGGTGCTCGAGCAGTACGACGTCGAGCTGATCGGCGCGGACATCGACGCGATCCGCCGCGGCGAGGATCGCCAGCAGTTCAAGGAAATCCTCGCGTCGATCGGCGCAGGGTTCCCCCAGTCGGCGATCTGCCACTCGATGCGCGAGTGCCTCGACGCGGTCGAACAGCTTGGTTATCCGGTTGTCGTCCGGCCGTCCTTCACGATGGGTGGCGCCGGTTCCGGGATGGCGTACGACGAGGCCGACCTGCACCGGATCGCCGGCGCCGGCTTGCAAGCCAGCCCGACAACGGAAGTGCTACTCGAGGAGTCCGTGCTCGGCTGGAAGGAGTACGAGCTCGAGGTCATGCGTGACCGCGCGGACAACGTCGTCATCATCTGCTCGATCGAGAACTTCGACCCGATGGGCGTGCACACGGGTGACTCGATCACCGTCGCGCCGGCGATGACGCTGACCGACCGCGAGTACCAACACATGCGCGACGTCGCCATCGACATCATCCGAGCCGTCGGGGTCGACACGGGTGGCTGCAACATCCAGTTCGCGGTGAACCCGCAGACCGGTCGCATGGTCGTCATCGAGATGAACCCACGGGTGTCCCGCTCGTCGGCTCTCGCCAGCAAGGCGACCGGTTTCCCGATCGCGAAGATCGCGGCGAAACTCGCGATCGGTTACACGCTTGACGAGATCACCAACGACATCACCCGTGAGACGCCGGCGAGCTTCGAGCCGACGCTCGATTATGTCGTCGTCAAGGTGCCGCGGTTCGCGTTCGAGAAGTTTCCCGGCGCTGACCCGACGTTGACGACAACCATGAAGAGCGTCGGCGAGGCGATGGCGATCGGCCGGAACTTCACCGAGGCCCTGCAGAAGGCGATGCGCTCCCTCGAGCAGTCGCGTTCCGAGTTGTCATGGGCGCACCCTCCGCACCCCGAGGCGCTCGACGCGTGCACGCGGGCAACTGAACGACGCATCCATCATGCGCTCGACGCACTCCGGCTCGGAAAAACGGTGGACCAAATTGCCGAGGCGAGCGGCCTCGATCCCTGGTTTGTCGATCAGATGGCATTGCTCAACGAGATTGCAGCGGAGCTGATCGCTGCGCGGCACTTCGACCGCGAGATGTTGTTGCGGGCAAAACGACACGGCTTCTCTGATCGTCAGATCGCCGAGCTGAGGGGGCTGAACGAAGAGTCCGTTCGGCAGATTCGGCACGGTCTCGGACTGCGGCCGGTCTACAAGACCGTGGACACCTGCGCCGCAGAGTTCGAGGCGCGGACGCCGTACCACTACTCCAGCTACGACGAAGAGACCGAAGTCGCCGAGCAGCGAGACAAGCCGAAGGTTCTGATCCTCGGCAGTGGCCCCAACCGCATCGGCCAAGGCGTCGAGTTCGACTACGCCTGCGTGCATGCGGCCTTCGCGTTGCGCGACGCGGGCTACGAGACCGTGATGGTCAACTGCAACCCCGAGACTGTCTCGACCGACTACGACACGAGCGACCGGCTGTACTTCGAACCGCTCACTCTCGAGGACGTCCTCGAAGTCGTGCACGCCGAACAACAGGCCGGCACGGTGGCTGGTGTCATCGTCCAGCTCGGCGGGCAGACGCCCCTCGGTCTCGCGCAACGTCTGAAGGACGCCGGAGTGCCGATCGTCGGCACGTCGCCCGAGGCAATTCACAAGGCCGAGGAGCGCGGAGCGTTCGGCCGGTTACTCGCCGATGCGCAGCTGCTCGCACCCAAGCACGGCACGGCGACGTCGTACGCCGAGGCCAAGGCCATCGCCGACGAGATCGGTTACCCCGTCCTGGTGCGTCCGTCGTACGTGCTCGGTGGTCGCGGCATGGAGATCGTGTACGACGACCACATGCTCGTGTCCTACATCGAACGCGCGACGGCGGTGAGCCCGGAGCATCCCGTGCTCGTCGACCGTTTTCTCGATGACGCCATCGAGATCGACGTCGACGCGTTGTACGACGGTACGGAGCTCTACCTCGGCGGCGTGATGGAGCACATCGAGGAAGCAGGTATCCACTCCGGCGACTCCGCATGTGCGCTCCCACCGATCACCCTCGGCCGCGAAGACATCGCGCGCATCCGCGCCGCCACCGAGGCCATCGCGAAAGGCATCGGCGTGTGCGGTCTGCTGAACGTGCAGTACGCCCTCGCCAACGACGTCCTCTACGTTCTCGAAGCGAATCCGCGCTCCTCACGCACCGTGCCGTTCGTGTCGAAAGCGACCGCGACGCCACTGGCGAAAGCCGCGGCGCGCGTGATGCTCGGTGCCTCGATCGAGTCGCTGCGCGCCGAACGACTCTTACCGCCGCAGGGCGACGGCGCAACGCTGTCCGCACAGAGTCCGGTCGCGGTCAAAGAGGCGGTGCTGCCGTTCCACCGGTTCAGCACCACGGAAGGCAGCCACGTCGACACGATCCTCGGCCCGGAGATGAAGTCCACCGGTGAGGTCATGGGCATCGACGAGACGTTCGGCACTGCGTTTGCCAAGTCGCAGGCCGCGGCGTACGGCTCGCTCCCCGTCAAGGGCAAGGTGTTCGTCTCCGTCGCCAACCGCGACAAGCGAGCGATGGTCTTCCCGGTCAAGCGGCTCGCCGATCTCGGCTTCGACGTCGTCGCGACCGAAGGCACCGCCGAGGTGCTCCGTCGTAATGGCGTCATCGCCTCCGTCGTACGCAAGCACTCGGCCGGTCCCGGCCCGGACGGTGAGCCGACCGTCGTCGAGCGGATCCTCACCGGTGAGATCGACCTGATCGTCAACACGCCGTTCGGCAGCGCCGGCAGCACAGGCCGCGGCAATCCGCGTCTCGACGGGTACGAGATCCGCACCGCCGCCGTGGCGATGGGCATTCCGTGCATCACGACCGTGCAGGGCCTTGCGGCCTGCGTGCAGGGGATCGAGGCGCTCGTTCGCGGCGACATCGGCGTGCGTAGCCTGCAGACGTACGCAGCGGCCCTGCACCGTCATCGTGAGGAGCCCGGCTGATGCCCGTCCAGGTCAGGGGAGAGGTGCTCTCCCTGCGCCGGGTTGGCGCGTACCACCAGATGACCGTTGTCGCGCCGGGAATCGCTGAGCACACCAAGCCCGGGCAGTTCGTCGCGGTCGCCGTCGGTGGTGACGAGACGGCGATGCTGCTGCGGCGGGCCTTCTCCATCTTCGACGTGAGCGAGCGCGGCGTATTCGGCGGGACCGTCGACTTCGTCTTCGCCGTTACCGGCAAAGGCACCGCCTGGCTCGCCAATCGGCATGCCCACGACGCGGTCGACGTGGTGGGTCCGCTGGGACGTCCGTTCGCGCTGCCCCGCGACCCGGCGCGTTGCCTGCTCGTGGGCGGGGGCTACGGAACGGCGCCGTTGTTCCTGCTCGGCAAGGCGCTGGCACAACGCGGCTGCCGGATCGACTTCGCCCTCGGCGCGTCGACGGAAGACCGGCTCTTCGGCGCGCTCGATGCGAAACGGATGGCAACGAGCCTCGCGGTGACCACCGACGACGGCTCGGCGGGGGAGAAGGGCCTTGTCTCCGACGTGCTGGCCGAGATGATCGTGCGCAACCGGAGCGAGGTCGTCTACGCCTGTGGGCCGATGGGCATGTTGCGCGCCGTCGGCGAGATCGCCACCGAGCACGAGATCCCGTGTCAGGTGGCGGTCGAGGAGTCGATGGCCTGTGGCATCGGCGTGTGCATGACGTGCGTGCTCCCTGTCATCGACGACGACGGTGCGACGCGCATGCTGCGCTCATGCATCGACGGGCCGGTCTTCCGTAGCGACCGGATTCGCTGGGAAGACATCGGCACGGTGCCTGCCGATGCCGTCGGCGGTTCCGGCGGCGAGGTGGCGTGATGCCAGCGGTGAGCTCAGGTCCCGTCGTGGTGGCGCGACACGCCCCCGGCCCGGTGCCCGATGTCGACCTCACGACACGGCTTGCGGGTGTGACGTTCCCGAACCCGATCTTCACCGCGTCGGGTTGCGCCGCTGCCGGTCGCGAGCTCGGGCCCTACGTCGACGTCGCCGAGCTGGGCGCCATCGTCACCAAGTCGATCATGCTGCGCCCGCGCGCCGGTCGGCCGACACCGCGGATGGCAGAGACGCCGAGCGGGATGCTCAACTCGATCGGCCTGCAGGGGCCCGGCATCGACGCGTTCGTCGATGACGACCTCACTTGGCTCGCCGAACGCGGCGCGCGCGTAGTTGTCTCCATCGCGGGCGCCTCCGCCGACGAATACGCCAAGTTGGCGCAGCGGCTGCGCGGGCGCAAAGGTCTCACCGCGGTCGAGGTGAACATCTCGTGCCCCAACGTCGAGGACCGCGGCCAGGTCTTCGCCTGTGACCCGAACGCCGCAAGTGCCGTGATCTCCGGCGTACGACGGTCACTCCCGAGCGAGATCCCGGTGTTCGCGAAGCTCTCGCCCGATGTCACCGACATCGTCGAGATCGCCGAGGCGTGCGTCCGCGCCGGCGCGGACGGCCTGTCGCTGATCAACACCTTGCTTGGCCTCGCGATCGACACGACCACGATGCGGCCGGTGCTCGCAGGCGTCACCGGTGGGCTGTCCGGGCCGGCGATCCGGCCGGTTGCGGTGCGCTGCATCTGGCAGGTCCACCAGGCGCTGCCCGAGGTGCCGATCATCGGCATGGGCGGAGTCCGGACCGGTCTCGACGCGCTCGAGCTGATCCTCGCCGGTGCGTCCGCCGTCTCGGTCGGCACGGTCGTGTTCAACGATCCGACCGCACCCATGCGGATCCTGCGCGAGCTTGCCGGCGCGCTGGCCGAACGCGGCGTCGAGCGGGTCTCCGATGTCATCGGGCGCGCGCACCGGCCACCGGCGCCGGTGCTGCCGGAAGGCCCGGACCCGATCGGTGATGAGATCCCCGCCCCGGAACTCACGTGACCGCGACCGGGCACGGCCAGCGCCGCGCACCGATCGCCGTCGCCTTGGACGCTCCCGACCTCGAGACCGCAGCGTCGTGGTCGCGCGCAGTGGCGCCGCATGTCAGCACGTTGAAGGTGGGGCTCGAGCTGTTCAGCCGGTTCGGCCCGGAGTCGGTCGACGCAGTGCGCGGCGGCAGCCGCTGCGACATCTTCCTCGACCTGAAGCTGCATGACATCCCCGCGACGGTGGCAGGTGCGGCGAAGTCGGTCGCCCGACTGCGGCCGACCTACCTCACCGTGCACGCGACCGGCGGACCGGCGATGGTTCGGGCCGCTGTCGAGGCGGTGCCCGACGTCCGGGTCGCCGCCGTCACGGTGTTGACATCGCTGTCGGCAGCGGACCTCGACGCCATCGGGCTCGCCGGACCGCCGATCGACGCGGTTCTCCGGATGGCAGCGATGGCGGTCGCGTCAGGTGCCGGCGCCGTCGTCTGCTCTGCACAGGAGGTCGCAGCCGTGCGGGCCGAGGTCGGCCCGGATGTCGTCCTCATCACCCCCGGCGTACGACCGGTGGGCGCTGCTGCCGGAGACCAGGCGCGCGTTGCCACACCAGCGGCGGCGATCGCCGGCGGAGCCGACCTCCTCGTTGTCGGGCGACCGATCACGGGGGCCGCGGATCCAGGGGGCGCAGCGGCAGCGCTTGCCGCGGAACTCGAACGCGCATCCGTCGCCTAACCGCATCACCTGCCTGTCACCGGCCCCCGGCGTTGCCGTGGGAATGTCCGACTCGCTAGGTTTTCGGCACCATCCGCGACCCGCCGCAGTCGAGAGCCAAGGCTGCGCTTCCCAGCGGGAGCGGCGGGGGAAACGCACCGTCTATCGCGAGCCGCGAAGAACTTCCTGAGGTGACCAAGAGGTGACGTCGTGCCGCTTCCGTCGCTGACGCCCGAACAACGTGCCGCCGCCCTCGAAAAAGCTGCCGCAGCCCGTCGACGCCGCGCAGAGGTGAAGAACCGGCTGAAGCACTCCGGCAAGTCGCTGGTCTCCGTACTCGACGACGGTGACGCTGACGAGGTCATCGGCAAGATGAAGGTGTCGGCGGTGCTCGAAGCGATGCCCGGAGTGGGCAAGGTGCGCGCGCAACGCATCATGGAAAAGCTCGGGATCTCACCTACTCGCCGGGTCCGCGGACTCGGTGCGAACCAACGGGCGGCGCTGGCCCGCGAGTTCGCGGATTGACCGACCGGTTGTCGAAGTCGGGTGGCGGGCGCCTTGTCGTCCTGTCCGGCCCGTCCGGGGTCGGCAAGAGCAGTGTGATCGCGGACGTGCGGGAACGGCATCCGTCGGTTTGGCTCTCGGTCTCGGTGACGACGCGCGCCCCGCGCCCCGGCGAGGTCGAGGGCGAGCACTACCACTTCGTCGACGACGCCGAGTTCGACCGACTGGTCGCCGCCAGTGCCCTACTCGAGCACGCGACGTTCGCGGGCAACCGTTACGGCACGCCGCGCGCCCCCGTCCTCGAACACCTCGCGGCCGGCGCGCCGGCACTCCTCGAGATCGAGTTGCAGGGCGCCCGACAGGTGCGGGCCGCCATGCCCGAGGCACTCCTCGTCTTCCTCGCCCCGCCCTCCTGGGACGAGCTCGTCCGCCGGCTCACCGACCGTGGCACCGAGGACCCCGCCGTCGTACGACGACGCCTGGACGCAGCCCGGATCGAACTGGCGGCGGAGGACGAGTTCGACGAGGTCATCCTGAACTCGTCGGTCCGGGCGGCGAGCGATCGGCTGGTAACCTTGATCGGAATCCCCTAGCTCCCGGAGGAGCATCAACGTGTCCGGCTCGGCTGCGGTGCCTGAGGGCATCACCAACCCACCCATCGACGAGTTGCTCGACAAGACCAACTCGAAATACGCCCTCGTCATCTACGCCGCGAAGCGCGCCCGCCAGATCAACGCCTACTACTCGCAGCTCGGTGAGGGCCTGCTGGAGTACGTCGGTCCGCTGGTCGAGACACATGTGCACGAAAAGCCGCTGTCCATCGCGCTTCGTGAGATCAACCAGAACCTGCTCACCGCGGAAGCGGTCGAGGCCTAGCCAGGCCGGCGGGTCGGATGCCCGACGAGACGGGCCGTCCGCGCGTCATCGTCGGTGTCGCGGGCGGTATCGCGGCGTACAAGTCCTGTGAGCTCGTCCGCTTGCTGACCGAGTCCGGGCACGCAGTCCGCGTGATCCCAACTGTCAGCGCATTGAAGTTCGTCGGCACCGCGACCTGGGCGGCGCTTTCCGGTCAGCCCGTCGCGGCCCACGTCTGGGACGACGTCCATCAAGTGCCGCACGTCCGCCTCGGCCAGACCGCAGACATCGTTGTCGTCGCTCCCGCGACCGCTGACTTGCTCGCGCGCGCCGCCGCTGGCCGCACTGACGATCTGCTGACGGCGACGCTGCTGACCGCGCGCTGCCCGATCATCTACGCCCCGGCGATGCACACGGAGATGTGGGAGCACCCGGCGACGCAGGCCAACGTCGCGGCGCTGCGCGACCGCGGTGCGGTCGTCCTCGAACCTGCGTCCGGCCGGCTAACCGGCACCGACATCGGACCCGGCCGGCTGCCCGAACCTGGTTCGATCGCTGCCGCCGTTGACGCGTTGCTGGGCCGTGGGCACGAGGGCCTGCGCGCTGACCTCACCGGTCGTCACGTTGTGGTCTCCGCCGGCGGCACCCGCGAGTTCCTCGACCCGGTGCGCTTTCTCGGCAATCGCTCCTCCGGCCGGCAGGGCTACGCGCTCGCACGGACTGCCGCCGTCCGTGGGGCGGAGGTGACGCTCGTGTCGGCCAACGTGTCGTTGCCCGACCCCGCGGGAGTCAAGGTCGTCCGGGTCGTCTCCGCCGAGGAGCTAGGGGATGCCGTGCGGGCTGCCGCGGGCACCGCCGATGTCGTGGTCATGGCGGCAGCCGTCGCGGACTTCCGTCCGGCCAGGCGTGCCGGCGCCAAGTTGAAGAAGACTGACACCGACCCGCCTCCGATCGCCCTCGTCCGCAACCCCGATGTGCTCGCCGAGATCTCGTCGCACCGTTCACGGACCGGCCAGGTGATCGTGGGATTCGCCGCCGAGACAGAGGACGCGGTTGCGAACGGACGGGTGAAGCTCGCCCGTAAGGGATGTGACCTGCTCGTCGTCAACGAGGTGGGGGAGCAGCTGGGCTTCGAGTCAGCGGACAACGCCGCTGTCATCCTCGGAGCGGACGGCTCGGAAACCGTCGTACCGCACGGACCCAAGGACCGCCTCGCCCACGTCGTCTGGGACCTCGTCGCCGCCCGATTGGCCTAACGACCGGCCCAACGGCGGGCGACCGCGGCGAGGGTCGGCCGTTACACTTCGGCTAATCGACTGCCGGTGGCGGCGCTCACGCCGACCGGCCTGAATCCCGCAGGGGGCTCGTGGTGTCTCGGCGTTTGTTCACGTCCGAATCAGTGACTGAAGGTCACCCGGACAAGATTGCCGACCAGATCAGCGACTCCATCCTCGACGCCTTGCTCAAGGACGATCCCAAGAGCCGCGTCGCGGTTGAGACGCTCATCACGACCGGCCAGGTGCACGTCGCCGGCGAGGTGACGACCGACGCCTGGGCCGACATCCCCAACATCGTGCGCGACGTCGTCCTCGGCATCGGGTACGACTCGTCGAAGAAGGGCTTCGACGGCGAGTCCTGTGGCGTGTCCGTCTCCATCGGCAAGCAGTCCCTCGACATCGCGCAGGGCGTCGACGACGCCTACGAGCATCGTGAGGAAGGCGACGACGACGAGCTCGACCGGCAGGGTGCCGGCGACCAGGGCTTGATGTTCGGTTACGCCTGCGACGAGACGCCCGAGCTGATGCCGCTCCCGATCGCGCTCGCGCACCGGCTCGCTCGCCGGCTCACCTTCGTGCGCA
The DNA here is from genome assembly GCA_045807285.1 of Actinomycetes bacterium. Taxonomy (GTDB): domain Bacteria; phylum Actinomycetota; class Actinomycetes; order JAWWOW01; family JAWWOW01; genus JBJMHR01. The sequence continues at coordinate 34,356 of JBJMHR010000027.1, read as the reverse complement.
AGGAAGGCACCATTCCCTACCTTCGCCCGGACGGGAAGACACAGGTCACCGTCGAGTACGACGCCGGTCGTCCGGTGCGTCTCGACACCGTCGTCGTGTCCAGCCAGCACGCCGAGGACATCGACATCCACACGCTGCTCGAGCCGGACGTGCGCGAGCACGTCATCGAGCATGAGGTGGCCGGCGTCGACATCAGCACGGAGGGCTACCGCCTGCTCGTCAACCCGACCGGTCGTTTCGTGACCGGTGGCCCGATGGGTGACGCTGGCCTGACCGGCCGCAAGATCATCGTGGACACGTACGGCGGAATGGCCCGCCACGGGGGCGGGGCGTTCTCCGGCAAGGACCCGTCCAAGGTCGACCGTTCGGCGGCGTACGCCATGCGTTGGGTCGCGAAGAACGTCGTCGCTGCCGGCCTGGCCCGGCGCTGCGAGGTTCAGGTCGCCTACGCCATCGGCAAGGCGCAACCGGTCGGCATGTTCGTCGACACGTTCGGTACCGGCGTCATCTCCGACGAGAAGCTGCAGGAAGCGATCCTGCAGATCTTCGACCTTCGCCCGGCCGCGATCATCCGCGATCTCGACCTGCTCCGGCCGATCTACAAGCAGACGGCTGCCTACGGTCACTTCGGCCGCGCCGAGCTCGACTTCACCTGGGAGGCCACCGACCGCGTCGACTCGCTGAAGGCAGCGGCGGGGGTCTGAGCTTCCGCACCCGCCCGGTCGCGTCGCGCACAGTTGCGCGACGGCACCGCTGATGGTCGCCGTTCGCTGCTAGACAGAGCGAATGAGCACGGTCCCGTCCGGCGACTCCGACCAGCTGGCTCTGGTCTCGCCGGCTAAGACGCGCAAGAGCCGCGCGCGCGTGCTGGCTCCTGCGCCGCGCGCCTCGGTCGCCGCGGTCGCTGTCGACCTCCCGTTGCCACACCTCGACCGACCGTTCGACTATCTGGTGCCCGCGCACCTGGACGACCTCGTCGTGCCTGGCTGCCGGGTCCGGGTGCGACTTGCCGGCCGGTTGCTCGACGGGTTCGTGCTCGACCGCAGCGACGAGTCCGAGCACGGCGGCAAGCTCGCCTACCTCGACCGCATCGTGTCGGCTGAGCCGGTGCTCACGCGGGAGATCGCAGCGCTGTGCCGAGCGGTTGCCGACCGGCAGGCCGGCACCCTCGCCGACGTCGTTCGGCTCGCCGTGCCACCGCGGCATGCCGCGGTGGAGAAGGAAGCCAGTCAGCCCGCGTCTACTCCGGCCGCTCCAGCGGAAGCCGGGCCGTGGTCCCGTTACCCGGCCGGTGCCTCGTTTCTCGATGCACTACAACGAGGAGACCAGCCACGCGCGGTGTGGACCGCGCTGCCTGGGCCGACATGGCCGGTCGAGATCGCCCTCGCCGCGCAGACGGCAGCCGCAGCCGGCCGCGGCGTCATCGTCGTCGTGCCGGATGCCCGGGATCTGGACCGCGTCGACGAGGCCCTCGCCGGCGCGATCGGCCGGTCCGGCTATGTCGCACTGCAGGCCGATCTCGGCCCGGCGGAGCGGTATCGCCGCTTCCTTGCCGTGTCACGCGGTGCGGTCCGGATCGTGCTCGGCACCCGCGCAAGCGTCTTCGCGCCGGTGGCCGAGCTGGGCCTGCTCGTTGTCTGGGACAGCGGCGATGACAGCCTGGCCGAGCCGCGCGCGCCGTACCCGCACGCGCGTGACGTCGCGATTCTCCGCGCGCACCGGTCCGGAGCCGCCATCGTGTTGGGTGGCCTCTCGCGTACGGCCGAGGAACAGGCGCTGCTCGCAACGAACTGGGCTCACGCCGTTGAGCCGGCCCGCGCCGCCATACGTGCGACAGCCCCGCGGGTCGAGGTCGCCGGTGACGATGCCGAGCTGTCCCGCGACCCGGCCGCGCGCAGCGCCCGGCTGCCGAGCCTCGCCTGGCGCCGCGCGAAGGAAGCGCTCGCCGGCGGCGCGCCGGTGCTCGTGCAGGTCCCGCGCCGGGGCTACGTGCCGGCCCTGCGGTGCACGCAGTGCCGCGCACGAGCCGCCTGCCCGCATTGTTCAGGCCCGTTGTCTCTGACTAGTGGGCACGCCGTCGCGTCATGCCGGTGGTGCGGGCGCCCGGCAGGTGGGTGGCGGTGCGCTGACTGCGGTGGTCAGACCTTGCGCGCCGCCGTCGTCGGCGCCGCCCGAACGGCCGAGGAGCTCGGCCGCGCCTTTCCCGGAGTGCCGGTGCGTACGTCGGGCGGTGACGCCGTGCTTGCAGCGGTCCCGGCCGGCCCCGCCGTAGTCGTCGCGACGCCCGGAGCGGAGCCGGTCGTCGCCGATGGTTACGGCGCAGTGCTGTTGCTGGACGCGTGGGCGTTGCTGACCCGGGCCGACCTCAGGGCCGGCGAGGAAGCGGTGCGCCGATGGTTCGCGGCGGCATCGCTCGCCCGACCGGCACCGGCAGGTGGCCGCGTCGTCGTCGTCGCAGCTCCGGACGCGGCACCGGTACAGGCGCTGCTGCGATGGTCGCCGCAGACCGCGGCGCAACGTGAGCTCGACGACCGGACCCAGGTCGGCTTCCCGCCGGCGGTACGGCTTGCCGAGCTGACCGGCGCGGCGCGCGATGTCGCTGACCTGCTGGCCGTGACGACATTGCCGGCCACCGCCGAAGTGCTTGGTCCGGTCCCGCATGCTGACGTCCATCGGGCGGTGATCCGCGTGTCACGGCCCGACGGAGCGGCGCTCGCCGAAGCGCTGAAAGCCGGGCAAGCCGTCCGCGGCGCACGCCGCGACGGGGCTGCCGTTCGAGTCCGGCTCGACCCGGTCGACCTGCTGTGACCTGTCCCCGCCCGTAGCATCGAGGCAGCAACGAAGGAGAGTTTGTGGCGGTTCAGAACATCAGGCTGTTCGGCGACCCGGTCTTGCGCGCGCCCGCCGTTGAAGTGACGACGTACGACAAGGAGCTGCGAAACCTCGTCCGCGACCTGAGCGAGACGTTGATCGACGCGGCCGGCGCCGGGTTAGCGGCACCGCAGATCGGCGTGGGGCTACGCGTGTTCGTGTACGACGTTGGCGGTGTCACCGGGCACCTCGTGAACCCAAGCCTCGATCTCTCCGAGGACATCCAGGACGGCGACGAAGGATGTCTGTCGTTTCCCGGCATGTTCTATCCGACGAAACGCGCGATGCGTGCCGTCGCCAAGGGCTGGAACATGCACGGCGACCCGGTTGTGATCGAGGGCACCGAGATGCTCGCGCGGTGCGTGCAACACGAGACCGACCACCTCGACGGCGTCTTGTTCATCGACCGGCTCGATCCGGACCAGCGCAAGCTCGCGTTGCGCGCGATCCGTGAAGCGGAATGGGCCGGCGAGGCGGCGCCACAGGTGAAGGTGTCGCCGCATGCCACCGGCGGCCAGGCGACCTGACGGCCCGCCTCGGTGCGCGTCGTCTTCGCCGGTTCGCCACCTGCGGCGTTGCCCTCGCTCAACGCACTCGTCACGTCTGACCATGACGTTGTTGCCGTGGTCACGCGACCGGACGCACCCGCGGGACGCGGGCGGCAGCTGACCCCGAGTGCGGTCAAGTCACGCGCGCAAGCGCTCGGCCTCGACGTGCTCGCGCCGGCAAAAGCCGGCGACGCCGACTTCCTCGACGCATTGCGTTCGGTGGCGCCCGACTGCTGCGCAGTGGTTGCGTACGGCGCCCTGTTGCCCGAGCCGACGCTGGCGATCCCGGAGCACGGCTGGGTCAACCTGCACTTCTCGCTGCTGCCTGCATGGCGCGGCGCGGCGCCCGTGCAACACGCGATCCTGGCCGGCGACGAGCTCACCGGTGCGACGACGTTCCAGATCGAGGCCGGCCTCGACACCGGGCCGGTCTTCGGCATGTTGACGACCGAAATCGGCGCGCGAGAGACCGCAGGCGACTTGCTCGCAAGACTCGCAGAAACTGGTGCGGATTTACTCGTGTCGACGCTCGACGCCATCGCGAACGGTGCGGCGACCCCGCGACCGCAGCCGAACGACGGCGTGTCCCACGCCCCGAAGCTGACGACAGCACACGCACGTGTCGACTGGGCGGCACCAGCGCTTCGCGTCGACCGTCTCGTGCGCGCATGCACTCCGGCGCCCGGTGCGTGGACAACGTTTCGGGACAAGCGAATCGGGCTCGGGCCGGTCCAGCCGCTGCGCGTCGACCCGACCGGCTCGGCCCTTGCAGTAGGTCAGGTACATGCAGACAAGGCCGCCGTCGTCGTCGGCACCGGAGGTGGCCTGGTCGAGCTCGGCGAGGTGCGTCCGCCCGGCAAACCGGCGATGCCGGCGATCGACTGGGCCCGCGGCCTACGCCTCACCGACGACGACAGTTTCGCGTGACGGCACACGACGCCCCGCGTCGCGCCGCGTGTGACGTGGTGCTCGCCGTCGAAGAGCAGTCGGCGTACGCGAACTTGTTGCTTCCTTCACTGCTTCGCGAACGCGGCATCACCGGTCGCGATGCTGCGTTCGCGACCGAGCTTGCCTACGGCACGTTGCGCTTTCTGGGCAGCTACGACGCGGTCATCGCGGAGTGCAGCGCACGCCCCCTCGGCGAGCTCGACCCGCCACTTCGCGCGGCCTTGCGCGTCGGGACCCATCAGCTGCTTGGCATGCGCGTGCCCGCGCATGCGGCGGTGGCAGCAACGGTCAGTGTGGCCCGAGCCATGGCCGGCCATCGCGTAGCGGGTTACGCGAACGCGGTTCTGCGCAAGGTGGCGGGGCGAAGCAGGGACCAGTGGCTTGCTGCCGTCGCGCCGACCTACGAGGACGACCCGCTCGGTCACCTCGCCGTCGTACACGGACATCCGCGCTGGATCGTCGAGGTTTTCTCCGAGGCACTCGGCGGCGACCTCGACGAGACGGCTCGCGCCTGCGCGGCGGACAACGTCGCTCCCGCAGTGCACCTCGTGGCAAAACCTGGACGTTGCACTCGCGAGGCGCTGCTCGCCCAACTGGGATCGGGCGCCAAGGCCGGGCAGTGGTCGCCGTACGCGGTGGCGATCGAAAGCGGTGAACCCGGCGCGATCGAGGCAGTCCGGTCCGGAGCCGCGGGCGTGCAGGACGAGGGCAGCCAGCTCGCCGCGCTCGCGGTGGTGCACGCGGCGGTGGAGGCGGAGCAGCGTTGGCTCGACGTTTGCGCAGGCCCTGGCGGCAAGGCCGCGCTCCTGGCCGGGATCGCCGAGACACGCGGCGCAACACTGCTCGCCTCCGACATCGCGCAGCACCGGTCTTTGCTCACACGCGGGGCGATCGGTCCGCGCGCCGGGACTCTTGTCGTCACCGCTGACGGGACGCGGCCGGCGTGGGCGCGCGCGACCTTCGACCGCGTCCTCGTCGATGCACCCTGCACCGGGCTTGGCGCGCTGCGACGGCGACCGGATGCGCGATGGCGCCGGGTGCCAGCGGACGCCGATCGACTGCACGCCCTGCAGGTGGCCTTGCTCGACGAGGCAGCGACCGCGACACGACCCGGCGGCGTTGTCGTGTACGTGACGTGCTCGCCGCACCCGGCCGAGACCGGCGAAGTCGTTGCCGAGGTGCTCGAGCTGCGCGGCGATCTTGCCTGTGAGCCGGTCCGCGGCCCGCTCGCCGACGTACCAGGCTGCGACGCGCCGTACGGCAAACAACTCTGGCCTCACCGGCACGCCACGGACGCGATGTATGTCGCAACGCTGCGCCGCAGCACGCGATGATCGCTAGACTCCCGCCAGCGCATGGGAGTACGGGTGAGAGGGTCGGTAGCCGGTGGGCGTACAGATCTCTCCCAGTTTGCTTGCTGCTGACTTCGCCCGACTCGCCGATGATGCCGCTGCTGTCGCGGAGACCGCCGACTGGCTGCACGTCGACGTCATGGACAACCACTTCGTCCCGAACCTCACCCTCGGTCTGCCAGCTGTCCAGAGCCTCCTCAAGCACGCGAGGATTCCGGTCGACTGCCATCTCATGATCGACGAGCCCGACCGTTGGGCTCCGGCGTACGCCGATGCGGGTGCCCGGAACGTGACCTTTCACGTCGAGGCGGCGCAGGCCCCGGTGCGGCTCGCCCGCGAGCTGCGCGCGCTCGGGACGCGTGCCGGGATGGCGCTCAAGCCCGCGACGCCGGTGGAACCGTTCGCCGACCTCCTGCCCGAGCTGGACATGTTGCTCGTGATGACGGTGGAGCCGGGCTTCGGCGGCCAGCCGTTTCTCGACGTCGTGCTGCCGAAAGTTCGTCGCGCCCGCGAGCTCATGCGCCAACGTGAGCTGGCCGTCTGGTTGCAGGTCGACGGCGGCATTGACGAGACAACGATCGCGGCGTGCGCCGAGGCGGGCGCTGATGTGTTCGTCGCCGGATCAGCTGTGTACGGCGCCGACGACCCGGCCGCTGCTGCGACGCGGTTGCGTGCAGCCGCCGAAGCGGCGACGGCTGAGGCGTCATGGACGCAGCCGTCATGACCGGCTCGGCGTTGCTCAACGGCGGTCGCATCCTCGTCGTCGATGACGACCCCGACATCGCGCGGTTCGTCGAGATCAACATGAGGTTGGAAGGCTTCGACGTACGCATCGCACGTGACGGTGAAGAGGCGCTTGCCGCTATTGCCCACGAGGCGCCGGATCTCGTCCTGCTCGACGTGATGATGCCGCGCATCGACGGTGTCGAGGTGTGTCGGCGGCTGCGTGCCGATCCCGCAACCTCCCACCTTGCGATCATCATGTTGACGGCGAAGAGCTTGTCGGCGGACAAGGTCGTCGGGCTCACCGCCGGCGCCGATGACTACCTCATCAAGCCGTTCGACACGCTGGAGCTGGTCGCGCGGGTGCGGTCGACGATGCGGCGCAATGCGGAGATGCGCGCCGCTTCGCCGCTCACCAACCTGCCCGGCAACACGCGTATCGATGAGGAGATCGCCGCGCGGATGTCGGCCGGCGCACCTTTCGGTGTGTGCTACTTCGACATCGACAACTTCAAGGCGTTCAACGACGCATACGGCTTCCTCCGCGGCGACGACGCGATCATGGCGTTGGCACGCGCGCTGCAGACAGCCGTGCTCGAGGCGGGGAAGCCCACGCCGTTCCTCGGCCATGTCGGCGGCGACGACTTCGTCGTCGTGTGTGACGTGACCCAAGCCGAGGGCATGTGCGCCCGAGCGGTTGCGCTCTTCGATGAGATAGCACCGTCGCTCTACGACACGGCTGACGTCGACCGCGGTCACATCGCCCTCACCGACCGCCAGGGCAATCTGCGGAAGTTCCCGCTCGTGTCGGTCTCCGCGGGGATCGCCACGACCGAGAAGCGTCGGTTCTCCGATCACCGCGAGGTCGTGGCCGTCGCCACCGAGATGAAGAACGTCGCCAAGGGCACACCAGGGTCGGCAGTCGCCGTCGATCGCCGCGCAGACTGAGGATCTTCGCAAGCGGGCCGGCCCGTTCGGCGTGCGACACTGGCGGTGAGCGTTACGTGGCGGGAGGTCGCGAAATGGCCGGCGCAGCCGAGATGGACGCGATGCGTCGTGCCATCGATGCGAGCCGCCAGGTGCTCGGGACAACCAGCCCAAACCCTCCGGTCGGTGCCGTCGTTGTCGCGCGCGACGGGTCGGTTGCCGGTGTCGGTGCGACCCAGCCGGCGGGCGGGTCGCACGCCGAGGTCATCGCGCTGGAGGCAGCCGGCCCGGCCGCACGCGGCGGCACAGTCGTGGCCACGTTGGAGCCGTGCGCACACACGGGCCGGACCGGCCCGTGCGTCGAGGCGATCGTGGCAAGTGGGGCTGCGCGGGTCGTCTTTGCATTGGCAGATCCCCATGATCTGGCGGCCGGCGGCGCCGCAGCGTTGCGGGCAGCGGGCGTGGACGTCGAGTCGGGCCTGCTCGCCGACGAGGTCGCGCACGGTCCCCTTGAAGCGTGGCTCACCTATGTGCGCCTCGGCCGGCCGTTCGTCACCTGGAAGTACGCCGCCAGCCTCGACGGGCGAGTCGCTGCCCCCGATGGCTCGAGCCGATGGGTCAGTGGTGCGGAGTCACGCGCCGACGCGCACCGCCTGCGCGCCGAATGCGACGCTGTCGCGGTTGGCATCGGGACCGTGCTTGCGGACGACCCCAGACTGACGGTGCGTGACGCCGCTGATTCGCCGGCTGCGCGTCAGCCGCTGCGCGTCGTTCTCGACACGTCGGGCCGCACACCGACAGACGCAGCGGTGCTCGACGAGTCGGCGCCGACGTTGGTGCTGACCGGCGCCGACCTACCCGTTGTCGACGGTCGGCTCGACCCGGACGCCGTGCTCGGTGTGCTGCACGACCGCGGCGTCGTACATCTCCTGCTCGAAGGTGGGCCGACGGTGGCGATGTCGTTCCTTCGCGCCGAGCTCGTTGATCGCATCGTCGCTTACGTCGCGCCCATCCTCATCGGTGGTGGGGGCCTTGCGGCGCTCGGCGGCGAGGGCGCTCCGAGCATCGACAAGGCGTGGCGATTTCGCATCGACGACGTCTCTCAGCTCGGTCCTGACCTGCGCGTCATCGCGCGTCCTACGGCAATGGCCGGCTGACCATGTTCACCGGCATCGTCGAGTCGCTCGGAGAGGTCGTTGCAGTTGACCGCCGCGGCGAGGACGGTCACGTGAGCGTGCGCGCGGACTTCGTCGCCGATCTCGCGTTCGGCGAGTCCGTGGCTATCAACGGCGTCTGCCTGACGGTGACAGCGGCATCCGACGGAGCGTTCACTGCGGACGTCATGCCGGAGACGCTCCGGCGCAGCACCCTGGGTGCATTGCGGCCTGGCGACCACGTCAACCTCGAACGGGCGGTCACACCGGCGACGCGTCTCGGCGGTCACTTCGTGCAAGGTCATGTCGACGGCGTCGGCACCGTTATGAGTCGTGCCCCGGGACCACGATGGGACGACGTACGCATCGCCGTACCTTGCGAGCTCGCCCGTTACGTTGCAGCGAAAGGCTCCATCGCCGTCGACGGTGTGAGCCTCACCGTCGTCGACGTGGCCGACGAAGCATTCTCAGTCGGGCTCATCCCGACGACCCTGCAGGCGACGACGCTGGGGGAGCGGCAGCCGGGAGATCCCGTCAACATCGAGACCGACGTGATGGCGAAGTACGTCGAGCGCCTCCTCGATGCGCGTGTAGGGCAGGCGAGATGACCGAGCCGGCACCACGAGTTGACAGCATCGAGCGAGCCATCGCCGACGTCGCCGAGGGTCGCGCCATCATCGTTGTCGATGACGCCGATCGGGAGAACGAAGGCGACCTGATCTTCGCCGCCAGCAAGGCGACACCGGAGCTCGTCGGCTTCATGATCCGACACACGAGCGGTGTCGTCTGCGTGTCCTTGCAGGGCGAGACGCTTGACCGGCTCGAGCTGCCGCCGATGACGATGCACAACCAGGAGCGCCGGGGAACGGCGTACGCCGTCAGCGTCGATGCACGGGCAGGCATCAGCACCGGCATCTCGGCGGCCGACCGCGCGCACACCATCCGGATGCTCGCCGACTCCGCTACCGAACCGCATGAGCTTTCCAGACCCGGGCACGTCTTCCCGTTGCGCTACCGAGAGGGCGGCGTGCTCGCGCGGTCAGGTCACACTGAGGCCGCCGTCGACCTTGCACGTCTGGCCGGGTTGACCCCTGCCGGCGTGTTGTGCGAGATCGTCAATGACGACGGCACGATGGCGCGGATGCCCGAGCTCGAGGTGTTCGCGCAGCAGCACGGCCTCGCGCTGGTCACGATTGCCGATCTCATTGCGTACCGCCGCCGACGCGAGTCGCAGGTCAAGGCGATCGCCGAGGCTCGACTTCCGACCCGGCACGGGGAGTTCCGCGCCGTCGGTTACCGCAACCTGCTCGACGGCACGGACCACGTCGCCTTGGTGCGTGGCGACATCGGCGATGGCGACGACATCCTCGTCCGCGTCCACTCGGAATGTCTCACCGGTGATGTGTTCGGGTCGATGCGGTGTGACTGCGGGATGCAGCTCGACGCCGCCTTGGAGCTGATCGCTGCCGCCGGTCGTGGCGTCGTGCTCTACGTCCGCGGTCACGAGGGACGCGGCATCGGGCTGTTGCACAAGCTGCAGGCATATCAACTGCAGGACCGCGGTCGCGACACCGTCGATGCCAACCTCGACCTCGGGTTGCCCGCCGACGCGCGCGACTACGGTACCGGCGCTCAGATTCTCGTTGACCTCGGGATCCGCAGGATGCGGCTCATCACCAACAATCCGACGAAACGTGCCGCGCTCGAAGGGTTCGGGTTGGAGATCATCGACCGGACGCCACTGCCCGTCGCAGCCACGCCGGAGAACCTCCACTATCTGCAGACCAAGCGCGACCGGATGGGGCACGACCTCCCCGACCTCCCCCTTGTCGATCCGGCTGATGTGGACCCGGCGGTTCAGGAGCCCCGGCGATCCGCGGTGCTGCCCCCCAAGCCGGGCACGCCGGGAGAGGCCGCGCCGACGCCTGCGCCACGGCCGGCGACGCCGCTGCGATCCGGGCTCGCCGGCATCATCCGTGACGACGGTGAGTCCGAGGACGACTCGCGGGTGCAGGAACCGGCGCGATGAGCGGCGCGGGTGCGCCGCCAGCGGCACCAGTGGATGGCTCCGAGCTGCGGGTCGCGGTTGTCGCCGGCCAGTGGCACGACCAGATTGCCGAAGGTCTGCTGGCCGGAGCAGTGCGTGGTCTGGCCGACTGCAAGGTCGTGGATCCGACAATCGTGCGTGTGCCCGGCGCGTTCGAGCTGCCCGTCGCGGCGAAGAGACTGGCCGAGAACGGTCATGATGCCGTCGTCTGCCTTGCTGTGGTCATCCGTGGCGGTACGCCGCACTTCGACTACGTCTGCCGCGCCGTCACCGACGGCTGCACGCGTGTTGCCCTCGACACCGGCGTACCGGTCGGGTTCGGCGTACTCACGTGTGACTCTGTCGACCAGGCGCTGGATCGCTGCGGGCTGCCTACGTCACATGAGGACAAGGGCCGCGAATCAGCGCTGGCAGCCGTGACCACGGCGTTGACGCTGCATGAGCTGCGCAGCCGCTGAGCCGTAGTCTGCCTGCGCCGAAGAACCGCCGACCGCCCGGACCTGGGAAAGGCACCGTCGTGCTCTCGCTCGTCTTACCGAAGGGGTCGCTGGAGGCAGCGACCATCTCGTTGTTCGACGCCGCGGACCTCACCGTTCGCCGGGGGTCGGACCGTGACTATCACGCGTCGATCGACGACCCGCGAATCGACCGGGTCATGTTCCTGCGGCCGCAAGAGATCCCGGACTACGTGGAGCAAGGGCTCTTCGACGTCGGTATCACCGGACGCGACTGGATCGCGGAGACCAGTGCGAACGTGGTCACGGTGTGCGAGCTGGAGTACTCCAAGGCGACGTCGAACCCGGTACGCATCGTGCTCGCCGTACCAAAGGAGCACCCGGCCGACAGCGCAGCACACCTTCCGGATGGTGTGCGGGTCTCGACGGAGTTCCCGCAGCTCACTCGCCGCTACTTCGACGACCTCGGTGTCAAGGCAGTGATCGTCCCGTCGTACGGCGCGACGGAGGCCAAGGTGCCGGAGATCGTGGACGCGATCGTTGACCTGACCGAGACCGGTACGAGCCTGGTGAAGCACGGGTTGCGGATTCTGGACACCTTGCTCGTGTCCCGCACGGAGTTTGTCACCAACGCTGCGGCGTACGACGACCCGGAGAAGCGTCGTGCGATGGATGACATCGCGCTCTTGTTACAAGGCGCGATTCGTGCGCGCGGCAAGGTCTACCTGATGCTGAACGTCGCGGCGGACCGGTTGTCAGAAGTGCTCGGAGTGCTCCCATCGATGGGTTCGCCGACCGTAACGTCGCTTGCCAATGGTGACCACGCCGTTGCGAGTGTGGTCCCCAAACGCGGGATCAACGAGCTGATCCCTGCCCTCCGCGCAGCGGGTGGCCGCGACATTCTCGAGCTACCGATCTCGAAGATCGTTGAATGACCGCACGGAAGAGCAGGAACACCGGGTCTCTGACGCGCTAGCGCTCGGCGGCACCGTCGTCATCGGTGCAATGCTGGCGGCGCAGGCCCGCATCAACGGCGACCTCGGCAAGCACACCGGCGCCGTCGTCGCGGCGCTGATCTCCTTCGGCGTCGGCACGGTGATCCTCATCGGTGCTGTGGCGACGTCTGCGCATGCGCGCTCAGGATGGCGCCGGCTCAGTCGAGCGCGCGGGCGGACCTGGTGGTATCTCGGCGGCGTGGCTGGGGCGGCCGTGGTCGGCAGCTCGGCTGGAGCGGTCCCGGAAGTCGGTGTCTCACTGGTGACCGTGCTGCTTGTTGCGGGGGCAACGATCGGCGGGTTGTGCGTCGATGCGGTCGGTCTGGGTCCCGGCGGGCGCGTGCACGCGACGCTGCTGCGTACGTTCGGGACGGCACTGGCCATCATCGCCGTCTGTATCGGTGCCCTCGGCCAGCACGCATCGTTTCGTCCCGCGTTGCTGGCGCTCGTTGGGATTGCCGGCGTCGCATCTGCCGGGCAGCAGGCGGCCAACGGGCAGCTGCGGCAAGCAGCTGCCGACGCTCGGGTCGCTGCGCTCATCTCTTTCGCTGTCGGGGTCGTGAGCTTGTTCGCGCTCACCGCCCTCCTGTCCGTCATCGGTCACTTGCCGCAGGTGCGTTTTCCGACGCAGCCTGCGCTCTACGTCGGGGGATTGCTCGGCGTCGTCTACATCGTTGTTGCCGCGGCGCTCGTGCACCGCCTCGGCGTACTCCGCCTGACCTTGGGCACCGTCAGCGGTCAGGTCATCGGAGCGTTGCTGATCGATGCGATCGCGCCTACGCCCGGTCTCAAGCTGACCGCAGCAACGGTCACCGGCGCCGTCCTCACCCTTGTCGCGGTGGCCATCACGGTCCGCAGCCGCTGAGCCGCGACGCGTTGTGTCGTGATCTAGGAGTTACGGCCCAAATCCGGGTCGATTCTTGGCCATAACCCCTAGATCATTGCGGAGATGCGCACATGGCTAGCCTCGCGGCATGCCGAAAGTTTCCCGCGGCAGCGTCGACATCTCGTACGCCGACACCGGTGGTGATGGGCGCGCCATCGCCTTCAGTCACGGCATCTTGATGGATGCGTCGACGTTCGACGCGCAGATCGCCGAGTTCTCGTCGTCGTACCGCTGCATCACCTGGGACCAGCGCGGACATGGCGAGACCGGGTTGGTGACCGACCCGTTCACGTACTGGGACTCCGCGAACGACCTGATCGCGATCCTCGACGAGGCGGGCGTGGACGACGCCGTACTCGTCGGCATGAGCCAGGGCGGGTTCCTGTCCTTGCGCGCCGCGCTCACCGCACCCGAGCGCGTACGTGCGCTCGTCTTCATCGACACTCAAGCCGGCCTCGAGGCCGAGGACGCCGCTCCGCTCTATACGCAGATGGCCGAGAACTGGGCCGCGAACGGGTACGACGAGGGCGTTGCTGCCTTCGTCGCCGACCTCATCCTCGGCGCGAGCGTCGATGCGACGCCGTGGCTGGAGAAGTGGCGCAACCTGCCCAAGGAGCAGGTGCTGCAGCCCACGTACACGCTCGTGCGACGCGACGACCTGACCGATCGGCTGCGCGAGGTCAGGCAGCCGGCGCTGGTCATCCACGGCACCGCGGACAAGTCGATCCCGATGGTGCGCGCCCAACAGCTCGCCGACGGGCTGCCCAACTGCACCGGCCTCGTCGACATCCCCGATGCCGGCCACGCGTCCAACGTCAGCCACCCGAAGCAGGTCAACGAGGCGATCGCAGCCTTCTTGAGCACGCTCGATTGAGCGTGTCGACGAATCCTTCGGTGCTACCCTGACCGCACGACCAGCTGTCCGGCGCAGGTGTCCGGACGGTGCGCAAGCGGAGACTTCTCCCACCTAGCCCGGCCGTTGCACCACAGGTCGGCGGGTCCGGTCGCCGGTTCGGCGTACTCACCTACGCCGAGGCAAGCCGGCCGACTGTGTCGGAGTGAGCCGCCCGCGAGCGAAAGGCCGCGGGCGTTTTGCGTTTTCGCCCGGGGCCCTGGTTGACCGAGGAAACGCCAAGGAGGCGCCATCAGCACCGAGCCCCGCATCAACGACCGCATCCGCGTCCCGGAGGTACGTCTCGTCGGCCCCAACGGTGAGCAAGTCGGCATCGTCGCGATTGGCGATGCACTCCGACTGGCCCAGGAAGCCGACCTCGACCTCGTCGAAGTCGCACCGATGGCCCGGCCGCCCGTCGCCAAGCTCATGGACTACGGCAAGTTCAAGTACGAGTCCGCGCAGAAGGCACGCGAGGCACGCAGGCACCAGACGCAGACGATCATCAAGGAAATGAAGCTACGGCCCAAGATCGACCCGCACGACTATGAAACGAAAAAGGGCCATGTGGAGCGGTTCCTTAAGCAGGGCGACAAGGTCAAGATCACGATCATGTTCCGCGGTCGCGAGCAGTCCAGGCCGGAGCTCGGTTACCGGCTCCTGCAGCGCCTCGCCGAAGACGTCTCCGAACTCGGGTACGTCGAGACGACACCGAAGCAGGACGGCCGCAACTTGACGATGGTGCTGGGCCCGACTAAGAAGAAGTCCGAGGCGATGGCCGAACGACTCGCTGCACGCGCGGCGGCCGCCGCGACCGCCGACAACGAGTAGGGAAGCGAAACACCGATGCCCAAGAACAAGACGCACAGCGGGTCGTCGAAGCGGTTCAGGCTGACCGGCAGCGGCAAGATCGTGCGCCAAAAGGCCAATCGCCGGCACTACCTCGAGCACAAGCCCACGAAGCGCACCCGCCGCCTCGATGGTCGGGTCGTCATGGAAGGCGTCGACGCCAAGCGGATCCGCCGCCTGCTCGGCAAGTAGGCGAACACAGCCAGAACCGCCCCCGTCGTACGCCGAACTCGTAAAGGAGAGTGTCGTGGCACGCGTCAAGCGGGCTGTCAACGCCCACAAGAAGCGCCGGGTCGTGTTGGAGCGCGCGAGCGGTTACCGAGGGCAGCGGTCGCGCTTGTACCGCAAGGCCAAGGAACAAGTCCTGCACTCCATGTCCTACTCGTACCGCGATCGTCGCGCCCGCAAAGGTGACTTCAGGTCGCTGTGGATCCAGCGCATCAACGCTGTAGCGCGCGCAAACGGCATCACGTACAACCGGTTCATCCAGGGGCTGAAGGCCGCGGGTGTTGAGGTCGACCGCAAGATGCTCGCCGACCTCGCCGTACACGACGAAGCCGCCTTCGCGGCCCTCGTGCAGACAGCGAAGGACGCCCTGCCGGCAGAGCGCGGCGCAGCCTGACTGACGCCGTAGCCGCCATCACCTCGGTTCGTGCCGCACCTGTTGTCGCGGCGCGTCGGCTCCACCGTCGGCGCGACCGGGTAGAGGAAGGGCGTTTCCTCGCCGAAGGGCCCCGGGCGGTCGGTGAGGCGCTCAGCGAGCATCGCGCCCGTGGTGGCGTCGTACTCGAGCTGTTCTGCACCGAAGGTGCCGACGTTCGGCATCCGACCGTCGTCGTCGCAGCCCAGCAGCTCGGCGTACCGACGCACGTTGTATCCGAGCACGTCGCCGCAACGCTCTCCGAAACGCGCACACCGCAAGGCCTTATCGCGGTCTGCGCGCTGCCGGAGTCCAGCCTGTCTGGTCTCCTCGCGACCGCACCACGGCTGGTGGTCGTGCTCGTCGACGTCGCCGACCCGGGCAACGCCGGCACCGTCGTCCGGGTCGCAGATGCCGCCGGCGCAGACGGCGTCGTCTTCGCCGGCTCGACCGTCGACCCCTACAACGGCAAATGCGTCCGCGCCTCGACCGGCAGCCTGTTTCACCTGCCCGTCGTCACCGCCGACAGCGCGGACGCCGTGGTCACCGCCCTGCGCGAGAGCGGCCTTCGGGTGCTGGCCGCCGACGTGCATGCGCCGGCAGATCTGAACGACGCCGGTGCCGACGGCCTCCTGACCGGGAACGTCGCGTGGTTGTTCGGCCACGAGGTCCGCGGTCTCACCGGCGAGGGCGGCCAGGCCCCCTATGTCGCCAATGGCGCACATCACACGATCCGGGTGCCGATCTACGGTCGGGCCGAAAGCCTCAATTTGGCCACCGCGGCCGCGGTCTGCCTTTATGCCACCGTGTCCGCCCGCCAGGCGACGGTTCAGTAGTCAGCGCAGGCGCATCGCGCCGTAGCCGATTACTCTTTGGAGCCGTGCGCCGACCGAGCGCCGACCTTGACGGTGGGCAAACAGGGCTGTCTCCGGCAATGTCCGGGTCAGTGCCTGCCTCCGGTTCTACCGCGGGGCCTGCCGCACTGCCTCCGTCGGGGCCGCTTGACTTCGACACTCTCAACGCCATGCCGGACGGCATCGTGGTGGCCGGCTCGGACGCGCGGGTCGAGGCGGTGAACGCCGCGGCCGCGCAGATCCTCCGGATCCGAGCCGACGACGCGGTGGGCCGCGACTACCGCGAAATCCTCCCGCTCGCCGACCCTCAGGGTCGCGACTGGTGGGCCTGCACCCGGCCGTACGACGGGCTGGCCTCGCGTACCCGACAGCCAGAGCGCGAGCTGTTGCTGCCGGACGGTCGCCCGCTCGTCGTTACCGCGCGATTCGTTCGTGACAGCCGGGCCGGTGCTTTGACCCGGCTCGTTGTGGCCTTTCGCGGGATGAGCAGCCGGGTGCGGCAAGAGCGCGACAGCGCCGAACTCGTTGCGATGGTCGCGCATGAGCTGCGGTCGCCACTCACCAGCGTCAAAGGCTTCACCGCAACGCTGCTGAGCAAGTGGGAACGTTTCAACGACGAGCAGAAGCTCTTGATGCTCGAAACCGTGAACAGCGACGCCGACCGCGTCACCCGGCTGATCGGCGAGCTACTCGATGTCTCCCGTATCGACGCGGGTCGGCTCGAGTTGCATAAGCAAGTCGTCGATGTTCCTGGTGCCGTACGCCGGTGCGTCGCCGGCCATGTCGCCGCGGGAGAAAGCGCGGAGCGCTTCGTGGTCACTGAGGACGGCGCGCTGCCGGAGATCTGGGCCGATCCGGACAAGCTCGACCAGGTCCTCGGCAACATCGTGGAGAACGCAATCCGGCACGGCGACGGCACAGTGACAATCACGGTGGGACCGCGCGACGGCGGCGTCGAGGTCTCGGTGTCGGACGAAGGTGGCGGCATCGCGCCCGAGGCCGAACAGCGAGTGTTCGCGAAGTTCTGGCGAGGTGCGACGCGTGGCGGTACGGGTCTCGGGCTGTTCATCGCGCACGGGATAGTCCAGGCGCACGGCGGCACCATCACCGCAGGCCGGGGGGCAGGCGGCGGCGCTCTCGTCCGTTTCCGCCTTCCGGCCGGCACCCCGTCATTCGCCACGCCCTGACGGCGAAACCGCAGGAGCGCCCTGCCCGCAATCCATAGACTCGCCGGGCGTAAGGCGCCATCAACGGGTTGGGAGTCGACAGCACCATGTCAACGTCTCCACCTGCTGACGCCGCGTTGCTCACACCCGACGCGGTGGCTGAGGCGCAAGCCCAGGCGGTTGCGGCGATCGCCGCGGCGAACGACCTCGAGGAGCTGCACGCCGCCCGCATCGCGCACGTCGGTGACCGGTCACCTCTCGCTCTGGCCAACCGGGCCATCGCCGGTGTCCCCGGAGAGCAGCGCAAGGAGGCCGGCCGCCTGGTGGGGGCGGCACGCGGTGCGGTCAACGCGGCGCTCCAGCAACGGCAGGCCGAGCTCGAGGCCCAACGTGACGCCCGCGTCCTCGTCGAGGAGCGCGTTGACGTCACACTCCCGTGGGACCGGCACCCTCCAGGGGCGCGCCATCCGTTGACGCTGACGATGGAACGCATCGCAGATGTGTTCGTCGCCATGGGCTACGAAGTCGCCGAAGGTCCCGAGGTCGAGGCGGAGTGGTTCAACTTCGACGCCCTCAACATCGCCCCGGACCATCCGGCCCGGACGACGATGGACACGTTCTTTGTCGAGTCGCCTGAGTCCGGTCTCGTGCTCCGCACGCACACATCGCCGGTCCAGGCGCGCGTCATGTTGTCTCGCCAACCACCGATCTACGTCGTCGCGCCCGGACGAACGTTCCGCACTGATGAGCTCGACGCGACGCACACCCCGGTCTTCCACCAGGTCGAGGGGCTTGCCGTCGACGAGGGCATCACGATGGCGCACCTCCGCGGCACCCTGGACCACCTTGCGTCGACGATGTTCGGCAGTGGTCTGCGCACACGTTGGCGGCCGTCGTACTTCCCGTTCACCGAGCCGTCGGCGGAGTTCGACGTCGAGTGCTTCGTCTGCCGCGGGGCCTCTGTCGGTGATCCGAGTCGGCCGTGCCGGACGTGCTCGTCGGAGGGTTGGATCGAATGGGGCGGCTGCGGTGTGGTCAACCCGCGCGTCCTGATCGCATGCGGCATCGACCCGGACCGCTACACCGGTTTCGCGTTCGGCATGGGTGTCGAGCGCACGTTGCAGTTCCGCCACGGCGCCGGCGACATGCGCGACATCGTCGAGGGTGATGTGCGCTTCGCGACACCGTTCGGATTGGACGTCTGATGCGCGCGCCGCTGTCCTGGCTGCGTGACTACGCCGACCTGCCCCCGGATGTCTCCGCACGGGATGTTGCCTCGCGGTTCGTCGCAGCCGGGTTAGAGGTCGAAGGCGTCGACATACCCGCGGCACACATCACCGGTCCGCTCATCGTCGGCGCTGTGCTGTCGTACGACGAGGAGCAACACTCCAACGGAAAGACGATCCGCTGGTGCCAAGTGTCCACCGGAAGTGGTGAACCGCGTGGCATCGTCTGCGGTGCACGCAACTTCGAGGCCGGTGACCACGTCGTCGTCGCGCTGCCGGGCGCTGTGTTGCCGGGGGGTTTCGAAATCGGCGCGCGCAAGACTTACGGGCACGTCTCCGACGGCATGATCTGTTCGGCACGTGAGCTCGCACTCGGCGACGACCACACGGGCATCCTCGTGCTTCCGCCGGACACGAAGGTCGGCGACGACGCCGTGACCGTCCTCGGCCTCGATGACGCAGTCTTCGATCTCGCGGTGAGCCCGGACCGTGGTTACTGCTTATCGATCCGCGGGCTCGCGCGCGAGCTCGCCACAAGTTATGGCGTGGCGTTCCGCGATCCGGCGGACGTGCCGCCGACCGCTGACGAGGCCGGCGCGGCACCAGTGATCGACGACCCGACCGGCTGCGATCGGTTCGTCGCGGTCCGCATTGAGGGCGTGGACGGGCGACAACCGACGCCGCAATGGATGTCGCGCCGGCTGCACGCGTGCGGCATGCGACCGATCTCACTCATCGTCGACGTGACCAACTACGTCATGCTCGAGCTCGGGCAACCACTACATGCGTACGACGCGGCGTTGCTGCGCGGAACGCTCGGCGTGCGCCGCGCGCGAGACGGCGAGAAGCTCGAGACCTTGGACGGCGTAAGACGCGGTCTGCACCTGGACGACCTCGTCATCTTCGACGACTCCGGTGTGATCGGGCTCGCAGGAGTCATGGGCGGAGCAAGCACCGAGATCAGCTCGGGCACGACAGACATCGTCCTCGAGGCCGCACACTTCGAGCCCACCGCGATCGCCCGAACGGCCCGGCGGCACAAACTCGGGAGCGAAGCGTCACGCCGTTTCGAACGCGGCGTCGACGTCGAGCTCGCGCCGCATGCTGCGGCCCGCGCGGCTGAGTTGATCGCAGCCCACGGCAAGGCACGGATCATCGGCCGCGCGGAGACCACCCACTCGGTGCCGTTAGCGGCCATCACGTTGGCAGCGGACCTACCGCAACGCCTCGCCGGCGCGGCGATCGACGCAGAGATCGTCGTGCGCCTTCTCGGCGCAGTTGGGTGTGAGGTGAGCGGCACGACCGAGCTCGCCGTGCGCCCGCCCTCGTGGCGCCCGGACCTGACCGACCCGTACGACCTCGTCGAGGAGGTCGTACGGCTGCACGGATACGACCGGGTGCCATCGGTGTTGCCGACCATCCCGCCCGGCCGCGGGCTCACGGCGCGGCAACGGCTCCGCCGCCGGATCGGCGCCGCACTCGCCGTCGACGGCTACGTCGAGACGCCCTGCTACCCGTTTGTCGGTGCTGAAGTCTTCGACCTTCTGGACCTACCGGCAGACGACCCGCGGCGGCGCGCACTCGCCTTGGCGAACCCGCTCTCAGACGAGGAACCGTTGCTGCGCACGACGTTGCTCCCGGGTCTGCTCGCGGCATTGCGGCGCAACCTCAGCCGTGGACTTGCCGACGTCGCGCTGTTCGAGACCGGGCTTGTCTTTCGGCCTGATCCCGCCATGCCGTTGCCACCGCGGCCGGGAGTGGCGCACCCGCCGACGCCGGAAGAGCTCACGGGCTTGCAAGCGGCGTTGCCACACCAGCCCGAACGCATCGCTGTGGTCCTCGCCGGGTGCCGGGAGCTACCCGGCTGGTGGGGTGGTGGGCGGGCGGCGCAATGGGTCGACGCGATCGCGGCCGCGCGGACAGTTGCGTGGGCCGCGGATGTCGACATCGACGTGCGCAGTGACGGGCACGCACCTTGGCATCCCGGACGTTGTGCGGGTTTGTACGCCGGTGACCGTCTCGTCGGACACGCAGGGGAACTGCATCCCCGTGTGTGCGCGGCGCTGGAACTCCCGGTACGCACCTGCGCGATGGAGCTCGACCTCGACCTGCTTACGCCGACCGCCGCCGCACCTGTCCGTGCGCCTGCTCTTTCGCCGTACCCACCGGCCACCCAAGACGTAGCACTCGTGGTGGACCGATCGGTGCCGGCAGCAGAGGTCGAGCGCGCGTTGCGTGCGGGCGCGGGCGCGCTGCTCGAGTCTGTGCGGCTATTCGACGTCTATGAAGGTGAGCAGCTCGGCGCGGACAAGAAGTCGCTCGCGTTCGCGCTGAGGTTCCGCGCTCCCGACCGGACGCTTACGTCGGAGGAGGCGACGGCGGCCCGCGATGCCGCAGTTGGCGAAGCAACCCGTCTGACGGGAGCGCTGCTTCGCACCTAGTCCGATCGTTGCAGCTTGCGAATGAAGTGATAGCTCGAGACGTGCATGCCCTCGCGGAAGTAGAACGCGTGCGCGCGCGCCCGCTGCACACCACTGTCGAGTTCCAGCGACGAGCACGCCGCCGCGGACGCCCGCTGGGCGAGCTCCGCGAGCAGGGCAGCGCCAACACCCGCTGACCGAGCCCGCGCTGTGGTCACGAGGTCGTCGACGTACAGCTTGCGACCGACGTGCGTTGTCGCGACGAACCGCCAGCCGGCGACGCCGACACAGCTGCCGTCCTCGTACGCCGCAAGGAAACGCAGACCTTGTGGGTAGCCCTCGGCGTAGATCGCGCACAAGGACGCACCCTCGAGATGCGGCCTCAGCTCGAGCAACACCGGCAGCAAGTCATCGACCAATCGCGGATCGTCCGGCTCGATATCGACCAGCTGCACGCCGCCGAGCGAACCTCATTGGCGTCACGCGAGCAAGCCGATAAGGCGATGCTTCTGCAAGACTCGGAGGCGTGCACGTGTCTGTCGATGTCACCCGAGCCAGATGACCCCTCGCGTCCTGGTCGCGGCGCATTACGCGTCTGAGCGGTTGGGCGGTGAAGGTGCAATTCCGCTCCGGCTGTATCGCCGCCTTCGAGCCCGCGGCGTCGAAGCGTGGCTCGTTACCCACGACAGCGGCCGTGAGGAGCTCGTACCGATGTTCGCGGACGAGCCGGATCGACTGCACCTGACATCCAGCCTGCCGGGTCTTGCTCCGGTGTTCACGTACGGCGAGCGACTGCCCGGCGGGCCTCGGGTGCTCGCCTGGGGCATCACGCAGATCGAGCGACAGGTCGCGATGCTGCGCACGATTCGCCGTCTCGTGGCCGAACTCCATGTCGACGTCGTACATCAACCGATCGGTATCGCTCCCGGTATGCCGACCCCACTGCGCCGGCTCGGCGCACCGCTCGTGGTCGGGCCGCTGAACGGTGGGCTGTCCATGCCACCGGCGTTCCGGGACCGTGAACCTGGCTCCGTTCGGTTCACCCAGTCGCTGCGCCGGCCGGTCGCAGCAGCGACCCACCGGCTCATGCCCGGCCGGCGCGAGGCGGCCGTCGTACTCGTCGCCAATGACCGCACCCGGTCGCTCCTCCCGGGCGGCACGGGCGCACGCATCGTGGACATGCCAGAGAGTGCGGTCGTTGTCGCCGACTGGGAAACGAAGAAGACGCCCCCGGCAGAACAAAGCGGGCCGATCCGATTCGTCTACCTCGGCCGGCTGGTTGCGTTGAAGTCGCCGGACCTCGCGCTCCGGGCATTTGCCCGCCTCGGTGATCGAGTCGACGCCCGGTTCGACATCCTCGGCGATGGCCCGGAGCGCGACACACTCGTGCGCATGGCCGACGACCTCGGGGTCGCCGACCGAGTTGAGTTCGTGGGCTGGGTCGACGCCGCTGAGGCGTCGAAGCGGCTGCGCGCCGCGGACGTATTCGTCTACCCAAGTCTGCGTGAGCCCGGGGGCACAGTCGTCCTCGAGGCCATGGCCAGCGGCTTGCCATCGATCGTGGCCGACTGGGGCGGTCCGGCCGAGTACGTGAGTGACGGCACCGGCCTGCGGGTCGGCATCGAATCACCGGAGCGCTTCGTCGACGAGCTGACCACCGCGATGCTGCAGTTGGCCACCGACCCGATGGCTCGGGCCGCGATGGGGGCGGCGGCCCGGGCTCGTGTCGAAGCGCGCTACGACTGGGACGTCCTCGTTGACCAGTTGCTCGCGATATACGCCGACCTCACCGGGCGCCACCCACCTGCATAGCCGGGGGCCCTCACCCTGCCGGTGTGCATACTCAAACGCAGCCCGGTATAGTCATGCAGCATGGGGATCACCGCCGCTGTCGCAGGCGCGAGCGGGTACGCCGGGGGAGAGCTGCTCCGATTCCTGCTCGCGCACCCGGACATCACCGTGGGACCGATCGCGGCGGGCACGAATGCCGGTCACCCGGTTGCCGCAGTGCATCCGCATCTCAGCGCGCTTGCCGACCGCACGTTCGACGCCGCCGACCCAGCACTTCTCGGCTCCGCTGACGTCGTCTTTCTGGCGCTGCCTCACGGCGAGTCGGCGGCCGTCGCGGCGCAACTGCCGGAGGACCGGCTCGTGGTGGACCTCGGCGCCGACCACCGGCTGGCGGACGCGTCCCGCTGGGAGCAGTTCTATGGCACGCCGTACGCCGGCCGGTGGACCTACGGTCTGCCGGAGCTGCCCGGCAGTCGCAGCGCGATCCGGTCGAGCACGCGGATAGCGGCTCCCGGTTGCTATCCGACGGCGGCCATCCTCGGCCTGGCGCCGTTGTTGCGGGCCGGACTCGTGGAGCCTGGCGACGTTGTCATCGTGGCCGCGTCCGGCACGACCGGCGCTGGCCGCGCGATGCGTCCCAATCTCATGAGTGCCGAGGTGATGGGTGCGTTGTCGGCGTACAAGGTCGGCGGCACGCACCAGCACACGCCCGAGATCGAACAAGCCTTGACCGAAGCGGCCGGGACGCCGGTGACCGTGTCGTTCACGCCGGTGCTGGCGCCGATGCCGCGTGGGATTCTCAGTACGGCAACGGCCCGGCTCGCACCAGGGACCGACACCGACGCGATTCGCAGTGCGTTCGAGCCGTACACGAGTGAGCCGTTCGTGTTCCCGCTGCCCGACGGGCAGTGGCCCCACACGGGTGGAGTGCTCGGCTCCAACGCCGCGCACATCCAGGCCACAGCCGACGTACACGCCGGCCGCGCTGTCGTCGTTGTCGCCATTGACAACCTCGGCAAAGGCGCCGCCGGGCAAGCCGTGCAGTGCGCCAACCTCGCCCTCGGTCTCCCTGAGACGGCGGGCCTGACCTCTGTCGGTGTTGCACCGTGACGGTCACAGCCGCGCGCGGCTTCCGCGCCGGCTCGGCAACGGCCGGGCTCAAGGCCTCCGGCGCCTCAGACATCGCTCTTGTCGTCAACGACGGCCCCCAGCATGTTGCGGCTGCCGTGTTCACGACCAACCGTTGCAAGGCGAACCCGGTTCTGTGGAGTGAACAAGTCATCGCGGACGGCCGCGTCGACGCCGTCATCCTGAACTCCGGTGGTGCCAACTGTTACACCGGCGCGACGGGTTTTCAGGTCACCCATCGCACGGCAGAACGTGTCAGTGAGCTGCTCGGTGCAAGCGCCGGCGACGTCGTTGTCTGTTCGACCGGGCTGATCGGCGAGCAGCTTGACGAGGAGCTGTTGCTGGCCGGCGCACAGAATGCGTACGGCGCGCTGAGCAGCGACGGAGGTCCCCACGCTGCACTCGCGATCATGACCACCGACACCCAGCCCAAGCAGGCGGCCATAACGCGGGAGGGCTGGACCGTCGGCGGCATGGCCAAGGGTGCCGGCATGCTCGCCCCTGCGCTTGCCACCATGCTCGTCGTGCTCACCACCGATGCCGACGTCGACGCCGCAACCTGCGACAAGGCGCTGCGCGAAGCAACGCGACGTACGTTCGATCGACTCGACTCCGACGGCTGCATGTCGACCAACGACACCGTCCTGTTGATGGCGAGCGGCGCCTCCCAGAAGTCGCCCGGCATCGACGCGTTCGCCGCTGCCGTTACCGATGTCTGCAAGGACCTTGCGCAGCAACTGCTCAGGGACGCCGAAGGGTCACGTCACGACGTGACGATCGACGTGGTCGGCGCAGCAAGTGAAGCGGACGCGCTCACCGTTGCCCGCGCCGTCGCGCGCAGCAACCTGCTCAAGTGTGCGATCTACGGCGAGGATCCCAACTGGGGTCGTGTCCTTGCTGCTGTCGGAACGACCGATGCCGCCTTCGACCCGTTTTCCATTGACGTTTCATTCAACGGCGTACAGGTGTGCCGCGCCGGCGAGCCCGGTGACGACCGGTCGAAGGTGACGTTCACCGGTCGCGACGTCGTGATCGGCGTCGACCTGCGCGCCGGCTCGGAATCTGCCGCGGTCTGGACCAACGACCTCACTGCCGACTACGTCCACGAGAACTCGGCGTACTCGACGTGACGGCACGCGGACACGACGCACTGTCGAAAGCGCACACGCTCGTCGAGGCACTGCCGTGGCTCGCGCGCTTCCACGGACGCACCGTCGTCATCAAGTACGGCGGGCACGCGATGAGCGAGCCCGGACTGCGCGAGGCATTCGCTGAAGACGTGGTGTTCCTCCGCTACGCCGGCCTGCGCCCGGTCATCGTCCACGGCGGCGGCCCGCAGATCACGGCCCATCTCGACCGGCTCGGTGTGCAAGCGGAGTTCGCCGGTGGACTGCGCGTCACGACGCCGGAAACGATGCAAGTCGTACGAATGGTTCTTGTCGGACAGGTGAACCGCGACGTTGTCGGGCTCATCAACGCCCACGGCCCGTTCGCAGTCGGGCTCTCCGGCGAAGACGCGCAACTGTTCACGGCGGAGCGCCGGCCCGCAATTGTCGACGGCGAAGAAGTAGACATCGGTCTCGTCGGCGACATCATCGACGTACAACCCGGCGCAGTCAGCAGCCTTTTGGACGACGGTCGCATCCCGGTGGTCTCCAGCATTGCCACCGGTCTCGACGACGACGGCAACCGAGTGATCTACAACGTCAACGCAGACACTGCCGCAGCCGCGCTGGCAATAGCGTTGCAAGCCGAGAAGCTCGTGGTGCTCACTGACGTCGACGGGTTGTACGCCGACTGGCCGGCCAGCGACGAAGTCGTCAGCGAGCTCACCGCGGAGCAGCTCGACAAGATGCTGCCGACCCTGAGTGACGGGATGGTCCCGAAGATGGAGGCTTGCGCGCGCGCCGTCGCCGGCGGCGTACCGCGGGCGCACGTGCTGGACGGCCGCGTCCGGCATGCGCTGCTTCTGGAGGTCTTCACGAACGAGGGCGTCGGAACGATGGTGCGGCCGTGACGACGACGAGCGCCGACCTGCTCGCTCGCCGCGAGCGGGTGTTGATGGGCAACTACGCGCCGCCGCCGGTCGCGCTCGTGTGCGGTAGCGGCTGCCGGGTCTGGGACGAAGACGGGCGCGAGTACCTCGACCTGATCGCGGGCATCGCGGTCTCGGCGCTCGGGCACGTGCATCCAGCCGTCGTCGAGGCCGTGACGCGGCAGGCCGGTGTGCTCATGCACACCTCGAACTTGTTCGCCAACGAACCGGCTGTCGCCCTGGCCGAGCGTTTGGTCGACCTGCTCAATGCCGATGCGCGGGTGTTCTTCTGCAACTCCGGCGCCGAAGCGAACGAGGCCGCGTTGAAGATCGCGCGACGGCACGGCCGCGATCTCGATCCGAGTGGCGGTCGCCTCGAGGTGATAGCAGCTGAGGGCGCCTTCCACGGTCGCACGATGGGCGCACTCAGCCTGACGTGGGCGCCGGCGAAACGAGCTCCGTTCGAACCGCTGCCCGCAGGGGTGCGCTTTGTCCCGTACGGCGACGCCGACATGCTCCGGGCCGCTGTCGACGAGCGCGTCGCAGCGGTCTTCCTCGAGCCGGTGCTCGGCGAGGGCGGCGTCGTCCCACCCCCGGCCGGTTACCTGCGCGCCGCGCGGGATATCTGTGACGCCAGCGGCGCCTTGCTCGTGCTCGACGAGGTGCAGAGCGGGATCGGTCGAACCGGTGCGTGGTTCGGGCACGAGGACGACGGCATCCTCCCTGACGTCCTGACGTTGGCGAAGGGCCTCGGCGGTGGTCTTCCGATCGGTGCGTGTATCGCGGTCGGGGACGCCGCACACCGGCTGCGGCCGGGCGACCACGGGTCGACGTTCGGCGGCAACCCGGTCGCCTGCGCCGCCGCCCTGGCCGTCATCGAGACGATCGCGACCGAGGGCCTGCTGGCGAACGTTCAGCTGGTCGGCGCTGAACTTGCCGCCGGCGTCGAGTCGCTGGTGGGCTCGGTGCCGCTGCTCGCGGGGATCCGTGGCCGTGGGCTGTGGCGAGCCATCGAGCTGACGGCGCCGGCCGCCGCGCACGTGGAGACGGCGGCGCGCGAGGCCGGGTTTTTGGTCAACGCCGTCGCAGCAGACGCAGTCCGGATCGCGCCACCGCTCGTGCTCACATCGGCGCAAGCAGACTCATTCCTATCCGCGCTGCCCGCGATCCTCACGTCGGCGGCTAGTGTCCTGGCAGGACAGGAAGAGCCAGGGGGGAGTGCGTGAACCCACCGTTCGTGTTGGTCGTCGAGGACGACCCCAGCGTGCGCGGGCTGCTGCAGACGCTGCTGACCGCGGAGGGCTACGACGTCGGCACGGCCTCGGACGGCCTCGCCGGTCTGGTCAAAGCCAGCGCACAGCACCCGTCGTTGATCTTGCTCGACCTGATGATGCCCGACCTGGGCGGCATCCGCGTGCTCGAAGAAATGCGCGGCGACCCCCAGTTGCGGGACATCCCGGTCGTGGTCGTGACCGGCAAGGTCGACGCGGTGCCAGGGCTGCGCGAGGTGCTCGGCGAGTCCAACGTGTTCGCGAAGCCCTTCGCTGTTGCCGAACTGCTCGACCGGGTGTCCACGATCACGGGGGGCCCCGGCCCGCGCCCAGCCCAGGCCTGACCTCGAGCAGAAGGAGCCAACCCTGCATGCCTCCTCGGCACTTCCTGATCGATGACGACCTGAGTCCGGTCGAGCTGGAGGCTGTTCTCGACGACGCCGAGCGCCGGAAGAAGGACCGCATCGCCGACCAACCATTGTCCGGCCCGCAGTCCGTGGCGCTGATCTTCGAAAAACCGTCAACGCGCACCCGGATGTCGTTCGAGGTCGCCGTCGCCGAGCTTGGCGGCCACCCGATCTACGTGGACAGCCGCACCACCCAGCTCGGCCGCGGAGAAACCATCGAGGACACCGCCCACGTGTTGTCGCGGTACGTCGCGGCGATCGTCATGCGTACGTTCGGACAGGACCGCATCGAGGGCCTTGCGGCGGCTGCCGGCGTGCCGGTGATCAACGCTCTGACCGACCTCGCGCACCCCTGTCAAGCGCTCGCGGACCTGCTGACCATTCGGGAGCACAAAGGCGGGTTGTCCGGTCTCACGTTGACCTATGTCGGGGATGGCAACAACGTCGCGCACTCGCTCCTGCTCGCCGGGTGCGCCGCCGGGATGCAGGTGCGGGTGGCCGCGCCACAGGGATTCGAGCCGGATCCGGACGTCGTCCGCCGTGCCAACGCGATCGGGGAGCGGACCGGTGGTACGGCGCTGGTGACGACCGATCCGCTCGAAGCTGCGGCCGGCGCCGAGGTCCTTTACACCGATGTGTGGGCCTCGATGGGCCAGGAAACCGATGCCGAGAACAAGGCGCGTGTGCTGGCGCCGTACCGCATCGACAACCGCCTCGTGAACGTCGCCAGCAGCGACGTGATCGTGCTGCACTGCCTGCCGGCGCACCGCGGCGAGGAGATCAGCGCGGAGGTCATGGACGGGCCGCACAGTCGGGTGTTCGACCAGGCCGAGAACCGGCTGCACACATCCAAGGCCATCCTGGCGTTCTTGCTCGGAGCGGCGTGAGCATGCCTGCGCAGCGGTCCGGTCCGGCATCCCCACGACGGTGACGGCACTCCCGTCCACGGCGCCTTCGACGTTGCCGGCAACGAAGACGGCTAGGCACGCACGCATCACCGAGTTGCTGCGCGGCCAGCCGGTGCGTTCGCAGGGCGAGCTGGCGCGGTTGCTGGCAGGCGTCGGGGTCACGGTCACGCAGGCCACGTTGTCGCGCGACCTGGAAGAGCTCGGCGCGGTCAAGGTGCGCACGGATGGCGGCGGCCTTGCCTACGCCGTACCGGATGACAACGAACCGGCCGCCGGAGATGGCATCGCCGCGCGGTTGGCCCGGTTGTGTGAGGAGCTCCTCATCTCTGCTGACGCGTCGGCCAACCTCGCAGTTATCAAGACCCCGCCCGGAGGCGCCCAGCTGCTCGCATCCGCGCTCGACCGGGCTGCCTGGCCTGCCGTGCTGGGCACCGTGGCGGGCGACGACACGGTCCTTGTCATCTGCCGGGCAGCGAAGGGCGGCGGCGACGTCGCCTCCCGGCTGGTCGCCCTCGCGGAGGGACGCGGAGCCGATGGCTGAGCGGATCGTTCTTGCCTACTCCGGCGGTCTGGACACCTCGGTCGCGATCGGCTGGCTCAGCGAGGAGACGGGCGCCGAGATCGTGGCGTTGGCGGTCGACGTCGGGCAGGGCGGCGAGGACCTCGACGTCATCCGGGATCGCGCGCTTGCATGCGGCGCGGTGGAGGCAGCGGTCGCCGACGTGCGGCAGGAGTTTGCCGACGAATACTGTCTGCCCGCCCTGCGCGCGAACGCGCTGTACATGGACACGTATCCGCTCGTCTCCGCGCTCTCCAGGCCCGTCATCGCGAAGCACCTGGTGTCGGCCGCGCGCGAGTTCGGTGCGTCTTCGGTTGCCCATGGCTGCACCGGCAAGGGCAATGACCAGGTGCGCTTCGAGGTCGGCATCTCCGCACTCGCCCCGGACATCGCTGTACGCGCACCGGTGCGTGACTCCGGGATGACGCGCGACAAGGCGATCGCGTTCGCCGAGGAACGCGGACTCCCGATCGACGTCACGCGCAAGTCGCCGTACTCCATCGACCAGAATCTCTGGGGCCGCGCGGTCGAGACCGGATTCCTCGAGGATCCCTGGAACGGTCCGATCGAGGATCTGTACTCCTACACGCGAGACCCGGCGGCCCCGCACGAGCCGGACGAAGTCGTGATCGGCTTCGCCGCCGGAGTCCCGACCTCCATCGACGGCCGAACCGTCAGCGTCCTCGACGCCGTGCTCGAGCTGAACCAACGCGCGGGTGCGTGCGGTGTCGGCCGGCTGGACATGGTCGAAGACCGACTGGTCGGCATCAAGAGCCGCGAGGTCTACGAGTCGCCCGCCGCGATTACGTTGATCGCCGCGCACCGGGAGCTCGAAGCGCTGACCGTCGAGCGCGACCTTGCCCGGTTCAAGCGGCAGGTCGAGCAGCGGTGGTCCGAGCTGGTGTACGACGGCCTGTGGTTCTCACCGCTGAAGCACGCGCTCGACGCGTTCATCGACGACGCCTCGCGACCCGTCACCGGTGAGGTGCGCGTGGTGCTGCAGGGCGGCCGCGCCGTGGTGACCGGACGCCGCGGGCCGGGCTCGCTCTACGACTACAACCTCGCGACGTACGACGCGGCGGACACCTTTGATCAGTCGCTGGCCAAGGGCTTTGTCGAGCTGTGGGGCCTGCCGAGCCGGATCGCGGCGCAGCGCGACCGCTCGCTCGAGCGCGGCGATGGCTGACGCGGGGCAACGCGCCGTCGGCGACGGGGCGTCGCCGCTGCGTCTATGGGGCGGCCGGTTCAGCGGAAGTCCCGCGGAAGCACTTGCCCGGTTGTCGGTCAGCGTGCAGTTCGACTGGCGGCTTGCGCCGTACGACTTGTTCGCGTCGAAAGCCCACGCACGCGTGCTGCACCGGGCCGAGCTGCTGGACGACGAAGAGCACGAGCGCATCCAGAAGACGCTCGACGCGCTTTCCGACGACGTGCGCAGTGGCGCGTTCCGCCCGTCTGTTGACGACGAGGACGTGCACACGGCGCTGGAACGCGGACTCTACGAACGCCTCGGCGCGCTTGCGGGCAAGCTCCGCGCCGGACGCAGCCGTAACGATCAGGTGGCGACAGACCTACGGCTTTACCTTCGCGACCACGTCCGGCAGCTCGCGCTGGCGGTCGTCGGTCTGCAACAAGCACTGCTCGGTCAGGCCGAAGAGCATGTTGCGACGCCGGCGCCGGGGTTGACTCATCTTCAACATGCACAGCCAGTGAGCTTCGGGCACCTGTTGCTGGCGCATGTGCATCCGCTCACCCGTGACGTCGACCGGCTACGCGACTGGGACGGCCGTGCAGCGCTTTCGCCGCTCGGTGCGGGTGCGCTCGCCGGTTCGACGTTGCCGGTCGACCCGATCGCGACAGCGGCCGATCTCGGCTTCGCCGGCGCTTGTCCCAACTCCATCGACGCCGTCTCCGACCGCGACTTCGCTGCGGAGTTTCTGTTCTGCGCAGCGCTGCTCGGCGTACACCTGTCACGGCTCGGTGAGGAGCTCGTGCTGTGGACGAGCCGGGAGTTCCGCTGGGTCGAGCTCGACGACGCCTACGCCACCGGCTCATCGATCATGCCGCAGAAGAAGAACCCGGATGTCGCTGAGCTTGCCCGCGGCAAAGCCGGCCGACTGATCGGTGACTTGACTGCGCTGCTGACGACACTCAAAGGCCTGCCGCTCGCCTACGACCGCGACCTGCAAGAAGACAAGGAGCCGGTGTTCGACGCCGTCGACACATTGCTCGTCGTCCTGCCGGCGCTCGCCGGGACGGTCGCGACCATGCACGTCGATGCAGAGCGCCTGACCCACGCCGCGCCACAAGGATTCGCTCTCGCCACCGACATCGCGGAGTGGTTGGTACGCCGCGGAGTTCCCTTCCGGGACGCGCACGAAGCGGTTGGTCACCTCGTCGTGTGGTGCACGATCGAAGGCGTCGAACTCGGCGAGGTCCCCGACGACAAGCTGGCCGAGATCTCCGAGCACTTCACACCGGACGTCCGTACCGTGCTGTCCGTGGAAGGTGCAATGGCCGCGCGCGCCGGCTTTGGCGGGACCGCGCCGGTACGGGTGGCAGAACAACTTGCCGCAGTAAGAGAGCTCGTCGCCGACCAGGCGACGTGGGCCGGGGGTGCCAAGCACTGAGCGCCCTCGGCCGCACGCTGCCGCGCTCGTTCTACGACCGCCCTGTGCTCGCCGTTGCCCGTGACTTGCTCGGGGCCGTCGTCGTCCGCCGAGCACCGGAAGGTCCGGTCGCCATCCGGCTCACCGAAGTCGAGGCGTACGCCGGTCAGGACGACCCGGCGTCGCACGCGTTCCGCGGGCAGACCAACCGAACGGCGGTCATGTTCGGCCCGCCCGGTCATGTCTACGTGTACTTCACCTACGGCATGCACTGGTGCATGAACCTCGTGTGTGGCCCCGCTGGCACCGCGTCCGCGGTGTTGTTGCGCGCCGGGGAGGTCGTACGCGGCATCGACCTGGCTCGGGAACGTCGAGGCACACAAGTGCCGGCCCGCGACCTCGCCCGCGGGCCGGCGCGGTTGACGATGGCGCTCGGCATCACGGGCGAACTGAACGGGACTGATGCGGTCGCAGGCAACCTGGTCCGCCTACACGTCGGCACTCGGGTGCCCAATGGCGCCGTCGCGACGAGTCCACGGACGGGTGTCGCGGGTGCCGGTGCCGGTCACCCATGGCGCTTCCACGTGGTGGGCGACCCAACGGTGAGCCCGTACCGACCGGCAGTGCCGCGTCGGCGCGTGCGGACGCGCTGACGGCCGCAGTCTGGGAGACTCGCCGTCCGTGTCCGACGTTCCCACCGCACTGCGCACGCTGACCGCTGGCTCGGCGCAGGTTCTGCCCGAAGGCGCGCTCGCCGAGAAGCTGCGCGCGGCCCAGACGGAGGGTCGGCCGTTGCGGGTCAAGCTGGGCATCGACCCCTCCGGGACCCAGTTGACGCTCGGCCACGCCGTCGTCCTCCGCAAGCTTCGGCAGTTCCAGGATCTGGGACATCTCGCCGTTCTGATCGTCGGCGACTTCACCGGCATGGTGGGCGACCCCAGCGGCCGGTCCAGCGCGCGCACGCTGCTGTCGGCGGAGGAGACCGCGGCCAACTCCGCGACGTACTTCGACCAGGTCATGCGCATTCTCGACCCCGAGGAGGTGGAGGTACGCCGCAACAGCGAATGGCTCGCGTCGATGACGATGGCGGACGTCATCCGGGAAGCCGCGCATCTGACCGTCGCGCAACTGCTCGAGCGCGACGACTTCGCCAAGCGCTTCACGGCCCACCAGCCGATCTCGCTGGTGGAGTTCCTTTACCCACTGCTGCAGGGTTACGACTCGGTGGCCGTGCGCGCAGACGTCGAGCTCGGCGGCACTGATCAGACCTACAACCTGCTCGTCGGGCGGGAGCTGCAACGGGCGCACGGCCAACCCCCGCAGGTCGTGCTGACCGTGCCACTGCTCGAGGGGCTCGACGGCGTGCAGAAGATGAGCAAGTCGCTCGGCAACTACGTCGCCATCGACGAGCCTCCGGACGAGCAGTTCGGCAAGCTGATGTCGATTCCGGACGCGTTGATCGGTCGGTATGCGCGGTTGTGCACTGCGCTCTCGCCGGACGAGGTGGACGCCCTCGCGGAACAGGCCACCCGGGGCGGCCCGCAGGCCGGTGCTGCGAAGCGCCGGCTGGCGCATGAGGTGGTCACGCTCTACCACGGCGCCGCAGCGGCCCAGCAGGCCGCGGAGCGCTTCGACCGGCTGTTTCGCGAGCGGGCGCTGCCGACCGATGCCCCTGAGCACGCGCTGCCACCTGGCGACCCCGTGCACCTGCCTGCCGTCTTGGTCGACAGCGGGCTCGCGGGGTCGCGAAGCGAGGCGCGCCGGGCAATCGACGAGGGGAGTGTCCGGCTCGACGGCGCCCCGATGGCTGCCGAGAGCTATGACGTGCCGCGCGCAGAGCTGGCCGGCCGAATACTTCAGCGGGGTCGTCGCAAGGCCGCAAAACTGGTCGGTTGACGCAGCAACGTCCAGCACAGCAAGCCCACTGTTAGACTGGCCGATGCCGGGTCAGATGAGGTTTTCGTCATCACGTTTGACACCCGTCTGAGCGGCTCTTAGGTTAGTGCAGTTGCCCTGCCGCCGATCGAGAGATCTGGGGGCAGTGCGCGCATGTCCCTTGAGAACTCAACAGCGTGCAAAAGTCAGCGCCAAAGGCTGGCCCCACTACGAGGGGGCCGGCAACTTGGTAATGCGACCGCTTCCCGGGCCCCGTCCGGGTGCGGAAGCAACGCCATGATCATTTCCAAACATGTCTGCGATCGGCCCCGGGCACGTGACGTGGGCTGTCCGCGATAGAGACATCTACGGAGAGTTTGATCCTGGCTCAGGACGAACGCTGGCGGCGTGCTTAACACATGCAAGTCGAGCGAGGCCCCCCTCTTCGGAGGGGGTGTCCTAGCGGCGAACGGGTGAGTAACACGTGGGCAACCTGCCCTCAGCATTGGGATAACTCCGGGAAACCGGGGCTAATACCGAATACGACCTCTCCGGGCATCCGCGGAGGTGGAAAGCGTTAGTGGCTGAGGATGGGCCCGCGGCCTATCAGCTTGTTGGTGGGGTAATGGCCTACCAAGGCGACGACGGGTAGCCGGCCTGAGAGGGCGACCGGCCACACTGGGACTGAGACACGGCCCAGACTCCTACGGGAGGCAGCAGTGGGGAATATTGCACAATGGGCGAAAGCCTGATGCAGCAACGCCGCGTGAGGGACGATGGCCTTCGGGTTGTAAACCTCTTTTGTCAGGGAAGAAGCGAACGT
>JBJMHR010000026.1:0-55844 GCA_045807285.1 Actinomycetes bacterium | reverse complement strand
GATCGTGCCGACGACGAGCGAGCGCTCGTCGATGTCGGTGACGAATGGCTCGGCGTAGGTCGACTTCTCCGCCCACCCGTACAGCCGCGCTGCAGAGTCAGCGGTGCGCGACACGCACCACTCCAGCCCACCCTGCTCGTTCATCCAGTCGACCTGCTCGGCAAGCATCAGGAGCGTTGCCAACGCCGGCGTGTTGTAGGTCTGGTCCAATGCCGACTGCTCGATCGCAATGCGCAGGTCGTAGGAAGCGGGCACCCAGCGGTCAGCAGTCCGCAGCTCGTTGACTCGTTCGACCGCAGCGGGCGACAGCAGCGCGATCCACAAGCCTCCGTCGGAGGCGAAGCATTTCTGTGGTGCGAAGTAGTAGGCATCGGTCTGGGTCACGTCGACCGGCAGACCGCCGGCGCCGGAGGTGGCGTCGACGAGGACGAGCGCGTCGGCATCAGCGCCGGCGACGCGTTGGATCGGCATCATCACGCCGGTCGACGTTTCGTTGTGCGTGAGCGCGTAGGCGTCGACACCGGTTTCAGCCTGCGCATGCGGACGCGTGCCGGGTGCCGCCGCGATGACTGTCGGCTCCCCCAGAAACGGCGCCGCTTCAGCGGCCGCGGCGAACTTCGACGAGAACTCTCCGAAGGACAGGTGCTGTGAGCGCTGCCGGATCAGGCAGAACGTGGCGATGTCCCAGAACGCCGTCGTGCCGCCGTTGCCGAGCACGACGTGGTACTCCTCCGGCAGTGCGAACAACGCGCGCATGCCGTCGCGCACTCGTCGTACGACGTCTTTGACCGGCTTCTGCCGATGGGACGTGCCGAGCAACGACGTGCCCACGCGGCTGAGCGCTGCCACCTGCTCCGGCCGGACCTTGGACGGCCCCGCGCCGAACCGCCCGTCGGCAGGCTTCAGGTCAGCGGGTATCTCGATCACTACAGGGTCTCCCCCCCGGGAACCTCGACGACCGACCGAGAGGACGGACCGACGTACCGAGCGCTCGGGCGAATCAGCCGACCGGTTCGTTTCTGCTCCAGCACATGCGCGCTCCAACCGGCCGTGCGCGCGCACGCGAACATGGACGTGAACATATGTGGCGGTACCTGTGCGAAGTCGAGCACCACCGCCGACCAGAACTCGACGTTCGTCGCGAGCACCCGGTCGGGATAGCGCTCCTTCAACTCGGCGAGCGCGGCCTTCTCCAGTGCGTCGGCCACGTCGACCCGCGGCGAGCCGAGCTCTTTCGCGGTACGCCGGAGCACGCGGGCGCGCGGGTCCTCGGCGCGGTAGACACGGTGCCCGAAACCCATGAGGCGCTGCTTCGAGTCGAGCAACCGCTTCACGTAGCGCTCTGCATCGCCTTCGGCTGCCACCTCGTCCAGCATCTTCAGCACGCGTGATGGTGCGCCGCCATGCAGTGGACCGGACAACGCGCCGACAGCGCCGGACAGGCACGCAGCGACGTCGGCGCCGGTCGAGGCAATGACGCGCGCGGTGAACGTCGAGGCGTTCATGCCGTGTTCGGCAGCAGAGACGAAGTAGGCGTCGACGGCTTTGACGTGGGCCGGGTCCGGGTCGCCCCGCCACCGGACCATGAAGCGTTCGACGACCGTCGCGCACTCGTCGATGCGCTTCTGCGGCACCATCGGCAGGCCGATACCGCGCGCGGACTGGGCGACGAACGACATCGCCGTCACGGAGACCCGAGCGAGATCCTCCCGGCATTGCAGGTCGTCGATGTCGAGCAGCTGCTGGAGTCCCCACGTCGGGGCGAGCATCGCGATCGCGCTCTCCACGTCAACGCGGATGTCCCCGGAGTGAACGGGGACCGGGAACGGCTCCGCAGGCGGCAGGCCGGGGTTGAACTTGCCGTCCACCAACAGGCCCCACACGTTGCCGAAGCTGACCCGACCAACGAGCTCTTCGATATCGACGCCGCGGTAGCGCAGCGCGTTGCCTTCGCGGTCCGGCTCGGCGATCTCGGTCTCGAACGCGATCACGCCTTCGAGGCCGGGCACGAAGTCGCTGCCGGTCATCTGACGCTCCCGTCGGTTGCTTCCGCGGCCATGCTACGAACGTGGGGTGTCTCCGGAGGGTTTGCGAGCAGAGCTTGACGAGTCTGACCTCGCGGACGACCCCTACGCGCAGTTTGCCGCATGGCTGACCGATGCTGCTGCCGCAGGCTTGCCGGAGCCCACCGCCATGGTCATCGCGACCGCCGACTCGTCGGGTCGGCCGAGCGCCCGGCACGTGTTGCTGAAGGAGTACGACGAGCGCGGCTTCGCCTTCTACACCAACCTCGGGTCGCGCAAGGCACAGCAGCTCGCCGTCAACCCGCATGCCTCTGCGGTCTTCCCGTGGTCGGCGATCCGCCGCCAGGTCATCGTGTGCGGTGTCGTGGAACAGGTGACACGTGCCGAAGCCGCGGCGTACTTCGCCACCCGCCCGCGGGGCGCGCAGATCGGTGCCTGGGCCAGTCGTCAGTCGAGCGTGATCGCGTCTCGTCAGTTGCTCGACCAGCGCGTGGCCGAGGTCGAGCAACGGTTTCCCGATGTCGTCCCGTTGCCGGAGTTCTGGGGCGGCTTTCGCGTCGTACCGGCAACAATCGAGTTCTGGCAGGGTCGGCTCAACCGGTTGCACGACCGGTTGCAGTATCGGCGCAGTGACGGCCGTTGGGTGATCGAACGGCTCTCGCCTTGACCGACGCCAAGAGCGACACGGGTCTCCCGCCCAGAGTGCAGCGGCGCTTCGCTGCCGACATCACACCGCTTCGCGAGTCGGTGCCCTTTCGCTATTTCTTCGCCGGCCAGGCCGTTGCCGTCATCGGCGCGCAGGTCACCCAGGTGGCCGTCCCACTCCAGGTTTACGAGATTTCGCACTCGTCGCTCTACGTCGGCCTCGTCGGCGTCGCCTCACTTGTGCCGTTGGTCGTACTCGGGTTGTACGGCGGGGCGATAGCTGACGCGGTCAACCGACGAACGATGTTGCTGCTTACGTCCACCGGGTCTGGCCTCGTCAGCGTCGTGCTGCTGATCCAAGCCGCGCTCGGGGTGAACCAGCTCTGGCTGCTCTACACCTGCGTCGTCATGCAGTCGTCGTTCTTCGCCCTCGACTATCCGGCGCGGCGGGCGATCCTCCCGCAGCTGATGGGTCGCGACCGGATCGCGGCTGCCAACACGTTGTTCACGGGGGTCTTCAACTTCGGGTTGGTGCTCGGCCCACTGATCGGTGGCGCAACAGCCGGCGCGTTCGGATTTGCGGCGGCGTACGCGATCGACGTCGGCACCTTCGTGATCGCGCTCGTGACGGTCTACCTCGGGCTGCCCTCACTCCCTGCGGCCGCAGGGAGCCGCCGAGCCGGCCTCAGCTCGGTGATCGAAGGGCTGCGTTTCCTCGGCGGCCGCAAGAACCTGCTGATGACGTTCGTTCACGACATCAACGCGATGGTGTTCGGTATGCCGCGAGCGTTGTTCCCGGTGCTTGCCGTCACGCACTTCCACGGCGGTCGAAGCACCGCAGGCCTGCTCTACAGCGCCCCTGCCATCGGCGCCCTCCTCATCGCAATTTCGGGTGGCTGGACGTCACTTGTCCGGCGGCAGGGGCTCGCCGTCGTGTTGGCCATCGCGGTCTGGGGCACATCGATCGCGTTGTTCGGTTTCGTGCACGCCATCGGGCTGGGCGTGCTCCTGCTCGCGATCGCGGGGGCTGCCGATGCGGTGAGTGCCATCTTCCGGTCGACGATCCTTCAGGTTGCTGCGCCGGTCGGGATGCAGGGTCGGCTCTCGGGTGTGTTCATCGTCGTCGTCGCCGGCGGCCCTCGGCTCGGCGATCTGGAGTCGGGAGCCGTGGCGACGGCGTTCACGCCGACCATCTCGGTCGTGAGCGGCGGGGCGGCCTGCTTGGTCGGCCTCGTCGTACTCGTCGCACTTGTCCCGTCCTTCCTGCAGTACGACGCACGCCACCCCACGCCGTAGCGGATTCGCGCCACTCATTTCGTTCTAGAGGGTTCACCGGAAGGCCCACGTCACAGCACGTGACCGTTGCCCGCCGCGGCAACGCTGTCGTGGACGAGAGGAGAGACATGGGCCAGCCAACCCGCGCACGTAGCCGATTGGCGACAGTTGCCGTTCTCGCCCTTGCATCAGTGCTCGGCGTCAGCGCAGTCGTCAGCACTCCCGGCCTCGCCGAGGGCGACTGACCGACAACAACCCCGGCCGCTTCCAAAACGGCGTACCGTCGTTCATGTGAAGTTCACCGCCGGGTCAGCGTCCGAACACTCGTCGAAGCCACTCTCAACGACATGGATCCGGTGAGCGAACGCGTGGGTTTGGCGCCACGGATCCCGGATGCGCCGAGCTACGCAGACGAGCTCGCCGAGGACCTCGACGAGGCGGAAGCCGAACGTCTCGCCGCCGTCCGCGTCGCCGAGGCGTCACACGACCTCTCCCTGCCGGCGGACCGGTTCCTCGACCGCGAGGCGAGCTGGCTGGACTTCAACGCCCGGGTGCTCGCGCTGGCCGAGGACCCGGACTGCCCACTGCTCGAGCGGGTCCGATTCCTCGCGATCTTCTCGAACAACCTCGACGAGTTCTTCATGGTCCGCGTCGCCGGGTTGCGCCGCCGGCTCGCGACCGGCATCGCCGTAACGACGCCGAGCGGGATCTCCCCCCGCGAGCAGTTGCACCTGATCTTCGTCCGGAGTGGCGAGCTCGTCGCCCAGCAAATCGCGCTGTTCCATTCCGACATCCGGCCGGCCCTGGCCAAAGAGGGAATTGAGTTGCTCCGCTGGCGCGACCTGACCGGCGACGAGCAGAGCGCCTCCCGTCAATGGTTCATCGATCGCGTCTATCCCGTGCTCACGCCGCTCGCGGTCGACCCGGCGCACCCCTTCCCCTACATCTCCGGTCTGTCCTTGAACCTCGCCGTCGTCGTGCGCGACCGCTCGTCGGACCGCGAGCACTTCGCCCGCGTCAAGGTCCCGCCGCTGTTGCCCCGGTTCGTGACGATCGGCGACGGCCGTTACGTCGCGCTCGAAGAAGTCATCGCGGCCCACCTGCCGGTGTTGTTCCCCGGGCTCGACGTCGTCGAGACCTACACGTTCCGCGTCACCCGCAACGAAGACCTCGACGTCGACAAGGACGAGGTCGAGAACCTGCTCGACGCCCTCGAACAGGAGCTCCAGCGGCGCCGGTTCGGCAACCCCGTGCGGCTCGAAGTCGAGGAACGCATGAGCGACCGCGTGCTCGAGCTTCTCGTCCGCGAGCTCGGTGTCACGCCGGACGATGTCCTGCGCATCGCTCCACCCTTGGATCTCGCCGGGCTGTTCCCGCTTGCTGACCTCGACCGCCCGGAGCTGCGGTTTCCGAGGTTTGTCCCAGCCACGCCTGAGCAGCTTCGCGACGACGACGGCGCGACGGCGAACATCTTCACCAGGCTGCGCCAAGGCGACGTGCTGGTGCACCACCCCTACGAGTCGTTTTCGACCTCCGTGCAGGCCTTGGTCGAACAGGCAGCAGGCGATCCGGACGTCCTCGCCATCAAGCAGACGCTCTACCGGACCAGCGGTGACTCGCCGATCGTCGACGCCCTGATCGACGCGGCCGAGGCAGGCAAGCAGGTGCTCGTGCTCGTCGAGCTGAAGGCGCGTTTCGACGAGAAGGCGAACATCCGCTGGGCCCGGCAGCTCGAGAAAGCCGGCTGTCACGTGGTGTACGGCCTTGTCGGTCTGAAGACGCACTGCAAACTCTGCCTCGTCGTACGACAGGAGCCCGACGGCTCCCTGCGCCGCTACGTCCACATCGGAACGGGCAACTACAACCCGAAGACCGCGCGCCAGTACGAGGACATCGGCCTCCTCAGCGCGGATGCCGACCTCGGTGGTGACGTGGCCGATCTGTTCAACCACCTCTCCGGCTACACACTCCACCGCGACTACCGCGGTCTGCTGGTGGCACCGGACTCTTTGCGCACCGGCCTGCTCGAGCTGATCAGCCGCGAAGCCGAGCACGCGAGAGCCGGTCGGCCGGCGCACATCACCATCAAGATCAATGCTCTCGTCGACGAGGAGATCGTCGATGGGTTGTACGCCGCGAGCCGTGCGGGCGTTGACGTCGACCTTGTCGTCCGGGGCATGTGCGCGTTGAAGCCGGGCGTGCCCGGCCTGTCCGAGCGGATTCGCGTACGCAGCATCTTGGGTCGGTTCCTGGAGCACTCACGCGTGTTCCGCTTCCAGAACGCGGGGAACTCCGAGATATGGATCGGCAGTGCCGATGCGATGCATCGCAACCTGGATCGTCGGGTCGAGGCGATGGTGCAAGTGAGTGACGTCGTCGCGCACGACCGGCTGGACCAGTTGCTCGACCTCGCTACCTCCGATCTCATCACCTGCTGGACGCTGTCGGCCGATTGCAGCTGGCAGCGACAGAGCACCCGGCCCGACGGCAAGCCGCGGGTCAACTACCAGACGTTGCTCGTGGAGGGTCACGGGCACGTGCCTGACCTCCGCCACCTCGACGCCGACGTCGTCCAGGCGTCATGAGGGAAGTCGAGCGGAAATACCGCGCTAGCCGCGGGCTCGTCTTGCCAGACCTCACCGGACGCATCCCGAGTGTTTCCTCCATCGACCCGCCGGTGACGCATCGGATGGTCGCGGTCTACCACGACACCGCCGACCTGCGGCTTGCGCGCGAAGGCATCACGCTGCGCCATCGCACCGGTGGCTCCGATGACGGCTGGCATCTGAAGCTGCCGCTCGGACCACTCGCCTCCGGCGTACGCGAAGAGATCCAGGTGGCGGCGGACGGCGCGCAGCCGCCGGAGGAGCTGCGGCAGGCGGTCACGGCCTACG
This sequence comes from Actinomycetes bacterium, assembly GCA_045807285.1. Classification (GTDB taxonomy): domain Bacteria; phylum Actinomycetota; class Actinomycetes; order JAWWOW01; family JAWWOW01; genus JBJMHR01. Next base: position 49,006 of record JBJMHR010000026.1, on the reverse strand, counting down.
TCCGCTTCGCCGACGTGGTCCCGGCCGCGACGCTGGTCACCGAACGACAGAGCAGGATCCTCCGTGACGACGCGGGCGCGCCCCTCGCCGAGATCGTCGATGACCAGGTCACCGTGCAAGGTGTGGGCCGGGTCTCGGCCGGCTTCCGCGAGATCGAGGTCGAGGACTGCGGCGGCGGCACCGGGGTGCTGAGCGCCGTCGGCGCCGTGCTCGAAGAGGCTGGGGCAGTCGGCGGGGAGTTCATGCCGAAGCTCGTCCGGTCGCTGGGCGCACGTGCGACCGCGCCGCCGGACCCCCCGCTGCCCGAGCCCGTCACGGTGAACGATCCGGCGGGGCGGGTGCTCGCGGGTTACCTGCGCATGAACGTCCGCCGGTTGCTGGCCGAAGACGTCCGCTTCCGGCTGTCCGGCGAGGACGCGGTGCACCAGCTGCGGGTCGCCGCGCGGCGGATGCGAACTGCACTGAAGGTGTTCGCGCCACTGGTAGACGAAGAGTGGGCGACCCTGCTGCAGGAAGAGCTTCGCTGGCTCGCCGGGACGCTCAGCACCTCTCGGGATGCCGAGGTGCTGCTGGCCCGGTTGCTCGCTGACGTCGACACGCTTCGTCCCGAGTTCGTGCTCGGCCCGGCAAAGGCCCGGTTGCAGCAGTTCGTCGGCGGCGAGCTCGCGACCGGCATGGAGTTGGCCGAGCAAACGCTTGCCGACGAGCGGTACCTCGGTCTGCTCGAGCGTCTGGTCGACGCTGCGTGGAGCCCACGGCTCACCGACCTCGCGAACGGGCGCGCCGGTGTCGTACTGCCCGACCTCGTCCGCCGCGCCTGGCGGAAACTCGGTGTCGGCGTGGCGCGCGTGCGTGAGACGCACGACACGGGGGACTATCACCGAGTGCGGATAGCTGCGAAGCGGGCGAGGTACGCCGCAGAGGCGGTCGCGCCCGCTTTCGGCAAGCCTGCGGAGCGGTTCGCGCGCCAGGTCGTCCGCATCCAGGACGTGCTCGGCGAGCACCAAGACGCGGTGACCGCCCAGGACACGCTGCGCCGCCTGGCGCAGTCGCCGGCCGGGAAGACCGTGGGCTTCACGTGTGGGATGTTGCACGCGCTCGAGGAGCGCAAGGCGGCAACCGCCCGGGCGGAGTTCGAGGCCAGCCGGCCGGAGGTTGCGCGGCGCCGGTACCGGGGCTGGCTCGCGACCTGATGGCGGGCGGTGAGCGCCTCATCGAAGCGGCTGGCGGCGTTCTCTGGCGCCCAGCTGAGCACCGGACGCGGGTCGAGGTCGCGGTGATCCACCGGCCGAAGTACGACGACTGGTCGATGCCCAAAGGCAAGCTGCTCGCTGACGAGCATCCGTTGCTCGGGGCGATGCGGGAGGTCGCCGAGGAGACCGGCTACGCCGTCACCCTCGGCAGGCCGCTGCAGGAAGTCCGATACGTCAAGGACGGCCAGCCCAAGCGCGTCCGTTACTGGGCGATGCGGGCGGCGGCCGGTGAGTTCGCGCCGAACGCGGAAGTCGATGTGCTCCGCTGGCTGCCTCCCAACGACGCGCAGCGGATGCTGTCGCCTGCTCGTGATCGCGCCGTTCTCGACGACTTTTTGCGCGACATGTCGGCGACCTGGCCGGTGATCGTCGCCCGCCATGGCAGCGCCGGAGAGCGTTCCGCGTGGGACGGCGACGACCACGATCGCCCACTGGACGAGCTCGGCCATCGTCAGGCGGCCACCTTCGTCGCGATCCTCGCGGCCTACGGCGTACGACGCGTGTTGTCATCCGACGTGTTGCGCTGTCTCGACACCGTCGAGCCGTACGCCGCGGCGTACGGGCACACCGTTGAGACCGAGCCGCTCGTGTCCGAGTCGGGCTATCAGAGTCATCCCGACGCTGCACTCGAGCGGTTCCTCGACGTCGCGTGCGCCGGGATTCCGACGGCGGTGTGCAGTCAGGGCAAGGCCATCCCTGACTTGCTGAACCGCGCCTGCACCGCGCTCGGTCACGAGGCGATCTCGGACACGTCGGTGCGCAAAGGCGGCTGGGCCGTGCTTCACATGGCGGCGAACGGCAGCCCGCGTCTGGTGGCCTTCGAGCGCTTCACGGCGCCCGTCCTTTCGCCGGCCTAGACCAGCGCCGGCGCGGGCGCAATCCCGAGGTGACGGCCGAGTCCCGTGAGCGCAAGGGACTGTCGGAACAGCGCGCTCGGCCGCACGACGTCGATGCGCACACCGCGCTCTGCACCGATCAGCGCCGCGGCTACCAGCATGCCGAGCCCGGCCGAGGAGATGAGTTCAACGTGAGCGGCGTCGAGGACAACCGCAGTCGGCGCCGTGTGGACCGCCCGCATCAGCACGGGCCGCAGGTCGTCGACTTCGCCCCCGTCGAGAATCGCGGGCAAAGTGATGGTCACGACGGCAGGGTCGCTCGCGCGAGTGTCAACCCGGTGACATCCAACGGAGCGTTCCATGAAGTCCGCGTTGATCACCGGCCGGGTCGGCGGTCTCACAGCGAAGTTCTGTCCCGCGTCGGTCGCCGACTGTTCACGTGTTCTACGTCCGGCGTTCAGCGCAACGTGATCGCTACGCCGTGCGTTCCCTTCACCTTCCACAGGTGACCGCTCCGCGCTTCCTCCTGGTGTCCGGGAAGAAGGTGGACGGGCTCACCTCTCCGCGTTGGCCGGGCGGGCACGCACCATTCGTCGGGGAGAGCCATCCTGATGGCTCGTGGCTCGCCTGGCGGCTCGCCGGCGCCAACAACCGCGAACTCGGCCGAAGCGCGAGCGTCTATCCCGATTTGCACGCCTGTCAGGCGTCGATCCTCAGCATGCGGGCCGGCATTGTGCACGCACAGCCGGTGGTGGCGATGGACTACCTGTCCGGCTTGTGGGGCTGGCACCTCGAGCTCGACGGCAGCAACGTCGCGGTGTCCGGCCGCGCCTACCGCCGCGAACGCGAGTGTCGCTACAACCTCCGGCAGTTCCTATCGGCGGCGCGCGCTGCCGACCTGGTGACCGAACGCGTCTAGGGCATCCTGTTCCGGTGCTACCGGGCGAATCTTCGACTGAGCGCACCCGAGATCACCTGGCTAACGAGCGGACGTTTCTCGCGTGGCTGCGCACGGCCCTCGCCGTCATCGGTCTCGGCGCAGTGTTGGCGAAGTTGCGCTCCGGCCACGACGCGAAGACCACCGCAGCCGTCGCCATCGTCTGTGCGAGCGGTGCGGTCATCTTGGTGTACGGCGCCTTGCGTTACTACACGGTCGCCCGCGACTTGAGGGCCGACCGTTTCCAGCCCGCGAACCGAAGTCCGATGGTGATCACAGTGGGCGTCGTGATTGCGACGGCTGTCGTCGTAAGCCTTCTGCTCGCCTGAGAAGGCGAGCTCGGTCAAGGCTCGAACTTGTAACCGACACCGCGAACGGTGACGAGGTGTCGCGGTTGTGACGGCGCCGGCTCGATTTTCGCGCGGAGCCGCTTGACATGGACGTCGAGCGTCTTCGTGTCGCCCACGTAGTCGGCGCCCCAGATCCGGTCGATCAACTGTCCCCGCGTCAACACGCGTCCGGCATTGCGCAACAGCAGCTCGAGCAGCTCGAACTCTTTCAGCGGCAGTGAGACCTGCCGCCCACCGACTGCTACCACGTGGCGCTCGACGTCCATCCGGACCGGGCCGGCCTCGACCACGCCGGTCACGAGCGGCTCACCGGCACGGTCGCCCTGCCGGCGCAGCACGGCACGAATGCGTGCCACGAGCTCGCGTGACGAGAAGGGCTTCGTCATGTAGTCGTCGGCGCCGATCTCCAGCCCCACGACCTTGTCGATCTCACTGTCTTTTGCCGTGAGCATGATGACCGGCACCGAGGATGTCTGGCGCAGTTTCTGGCACACCTCGATGCCGGAGAGGCCCGGCAACATCAGGTCGAGCAACACGAGGTCAGCGCCACCGCGTTCGAACTCAGCGAGCGCGTCCGGGCCCGTGTCGGCCACGGTGACTTCGAATCCCTCTTTGCGTAGTAGGTACCCGAGTGCTTCCGAGAACGACTCTTCGTCCTCGACGACGAGCACACGTGTCACGCACTTACCCCCTCAATTGACCGAATGTTCGGTGCAGCTGCATCAGCAGCGACCGGCAGCCGAACGGTGAACGTCGTTCCGACGCCGACACGGCTCGAGACTGTCACCTCACCGCCGTGGTTGCCGACGACGTGCTTCACGATGGCAAGACCGAGACCGGTGCCGCCGGTCGCGCGGGACCGAGCCGGGTCGGCTCGGTAGAAACGCTCGAATATCCGGCTCAGATCTTCCTTCGCAATACCGATGCCTTCGTCAGTGACCGCGAGCTCCACCTGGTCTCGGCGCCGTCGTACCCCGACAGCGATCCGCGTGCCTGGCCCGCTGTAAGCGATCGCGTTCTCCAACAGGTTGCCGAGCGCAGTTACCAACTGCGTATGACTGCCAAGCGTTTGTACGCCGACGTCGCCGCCGTGGTCGAGGGTGATCTGCTTGGAATCGGCAGCGGCGCGCACGCGGTCGATGGCGTCGTCGACGATGGCGTCGATCGCTACCGGCGTGCGGCCGGGCAACGGCTCACCGCCCTGCAGACGTGACAGCTCGATCAACTCCTGGACCAGGCGTGACAACCGACCTGCCTCGTGTTGCATGCGTTCGACGAAACGGCGTACCGCGACCGCGTCGTCCCCGGCGTCCAGCGCAGCTTCCGACAGCAGCGCAATCGCGCCCACCGGCGTCTTGATCTCGTGCCCGATGTTGGCGACGAAGTCGCGGCGGACGCTTTCGACCCGCTCTTCCTCTGTCATGTCCTCCGCGATGATCGCCACGTCGTCGCCGCCGAGTGAGAAGGCGTGCACGTGCAAGGGGATGGGCCTGCGGGTCAGGTCCGGCGCGGGCAGCGTCAGTTTTGTGTCCCGTCGTACGCCGTCGCGGCGGACCTGATGCACCATCCGGCGAAGGTCGGGGGCGAGCGTGTCGTTACCCCGGATCAGTCCGGAGGAGTACGCCGCGCGGTTCACGAGCACCACGTCGTCGTTGTGGTCGAGCGCCGCTGCCGCGATGGCCAGCTCGGCAACGAGCGTCTCCGGGATGCGTGGCGACAGGGCGAGGGTTTGCCGGATTTCCTCGGGTCGGCGGCGGCGAGCCCGCGAGAAGAGCCATACCGCGGCCGCCCCGCACGCCAGACCGATCAGGCCGGCGACGACGATCGCCACGATCTGATGCTAAATCAGCGACTCCATGCGCGCCGGGAACTCGCGCGGCGAGGTACCGTGCAGTTCGCTGAATGTTCACCGCTCGCTTGCCCGCACGACATGCGGGATCGAGGGTATGTCCATGGGCCGGGGGGACCCTTCGTTCAGACCTGTGGACATGCGGGCAGCAGCGAACCGATGAGACGACAGGGGCAGGTCGATGCGGGACATTTACCACGAGGACCTGGACTCGCTGTCGGACTCGTTGGTCGAGATGACCCGACTCGTGGCGGGAGCCATGGGTCGCGCCACGCAGGCCCTGATCGACGCGGACGTCCAGCTTGCCGACAACGTCATCGCCTCTGACGACACGGTCGATGCGCTGCGCGCGGACATCGAGTCGCGGGCCTTCGACATCCTCGCTCGTCAGCAGCCCGTGGCGAGCGACCTGCGCACACTCATCGCCACGTTACGCATGGTGACCGACCTCGAACGGTCCGGCGATCTCGCGGAGCACATCGCGGAGGTGGCGCGACGTCGCTACCCCAACTCCGCCGTGCCTGCTTCGGTGCGCGCGATCGTGCTCGAGATGGGCCAGGTCTCCGAGCGCATCATCGCGAAGGCGGGCAGCGTCGTGGCTACGCGCGACATCGTCGCGGCGCGCGAGATCGAGCGTGATGACGACGTGATGGACGACCTGCACCGAAAGATGTTGCGCACCATCTTCGGTGGCAGCTGGGCGGAGGGCGTCGAGTGCGCCGTCGACGTCGCGCTGCTCGGTCGCTACTACGAGCGCTATTCCGATCACGCTGTTTCAGTCGCCCGCTCCGTGATCTATCTCGTGACCGGTGAGGTGCCCGAACCGGAGGCCGTGGGTGCGTCCGGGTCAGCCTCGTCCTGATCACACTGTCCTGACCGAGTCGTCCGATTGGACCCGTCTCTTCGTCCGTGGTTCACCTGCCGTTAACGATTGATCGGCCGATTCGACAGGTGCCGTCCCTAGCGTCGCGTTGAACTTCGCAACGAAGCCGACGTAGGAGGACGACTGTGCAGCGCACGCGAGCCGGAACGGTCCTCGGTGCAGGCATAGCAGCCGCGCTCGCCTTTGCAGGTTGTGGCACCAACAGCAATGGTTCGAGTCCGGGCGGTTCGTCGTCGGGCGCCGGAAATTGTGTCTCCGGCTCGCTCAAGGGCGCCGGTTCGAGCTTCCAGGACCCGATGGAGCAGACCTGGATCGCCGGCTACGCACAAAAGTGCTCCGGTACGACGATCAGTTACCAGGCGGTTGGCTCGGGCGCCGGCATCCAGCAGTTCGGCAGCGGCACGATCAACTACGCCGGGTCGGACGTCACGATGAAGCCGGACGAGCAGTCGAAGGCTGACTCGACGTGCGGCAGCAAGGCCGTGCACATCCCGGTGACGGCGGGCGGCGTGGGGGTCACGTACAAGCTCTCCGGCGTACAAAGCCTGCAGCTGTCGGCGCCGACTATCGCCATGATCTTCACCGGCAAGGTGAAGTTCTGGGACGACGGCGCGGTCAAGGCGGACAACCCGGGCGCGTCGCTGCCGCACACAGCGGTGCACCCGTTCGTCCGCTCGGACGACTCCGGGACCACGGCGGTGTTCTCTGGGTTCCTGGCGGCCGCAGGGGGTTCGGCGTGGACGCTCGGTGCGCCCGCGAAGCACATCAACTGGCCGTCCTCGGACCAGGGCAAGCCACAGAGTGCCGGCGTCAGCGGCGCCGTGGCCCAAACCAACGGCGGCGTGACCTACGTCGAGGAGGCGTTCGCGACTCAGCACAAGCTGGCCTTGGCGAAGGTGAAGAACGCCGGGGGCACATACGTCGAGCTGAACGCTGCCAACGTCAGCAAGGCGTTGGAAACCGCGACGCTCGCGTCGAACGGCGATCCGAACGACTTGTCGCAGAAGATCAACTTCGTGCCCACGGACGCGTCGGCCTACCCGATCTCGACAGTGAGCTATGTGATCGTGTGCACGAGGTACCCGTCCAGCTTCAGCGGCGTCGCGTTGCTCAAGGCCTACCTCACGTACGCCGTTACGACGGGGCAAGCACAAGCGATCAGCCTCGGCTTCGCTCCGCTGCCCTCGTCGCTTGCAACGAAGGCTCAGTCGTCCGTTGCCGCGATTTCCTGATCCGGACGACTCCGACCGTCGGGTGAGGGCGACCCGGCGGTCGGACCGTTCCGCCACGTCGCTCGCGGCCGTGAGTTCAGCGCGTCGCGGCGACGCCATATTCGCCGGGCTCACCCGCTCGGCCGGAATCGCGTTGCTCGTGATCCTTGTGGCAATAGCGGCCTTTCTTCTCTGGCAGGCCTACCCGGCCTTCGGCAAGGACCATTCGTCGTTCTGGACCACGAAGCAGTGGGATCCGGAAGGCACCCACAAATACGGCATTGCCGCCCTTGCTTACGGCACGATCGTGTCGAGCCTGCTCGCTCTGGTCATGGCCGTTCCGGTCGCTCTGGGCGTCGCCGTCTACATCACGGAATACGCGCCGCGCCGGCTGTCACATGGGCTGGGTTACATCACCGACATGCTGGCCGCCATCCCGAGCGTGGTTTACGGCCTGTGGGGTCAGTTCTTCCTCGTGCCGCATCTGGTTGGCATCCAAACGGCCTTGAACTCATGGCTCGGGTGGATCCCGCTGTTCGGCGGTGACTCGAGCCAACTCAACGTGGGCGCCGGTTCGATCTTCGCGAGCAGCATCGTGCTCGCCATCATGATCCTTCCGATCGTCGCTGCGATCAGTCGCGAAGTGTTGCGGCAGGTCGATCCGGTGCAGAAGGAAGCTGCGCTCGCGCTCGGCGCCACGAAGTTCGAAGTCATCCGCACCGCCGTGCTGCCTCCCAGCCGGTCCGGGATCGTCGGCGCGATCATGCTCGGCCTGGGTCGAGCCTTGGGCGAGACCATCGCTGTCGCGTTGGTCCTGAGCACGTCGTACGTCATCAGCCCGCATCTGCTGCAAGCCGGGGGCAACACCATCGCCGCTAACATCGCGCTTCAGTTCCTCGAAGCCGGCGAGACGGGTCGGTCCGCGCTGATCGCCAGCGGTTTGATGCTGTTCGTGATCACGCTGATCGTTAACCTCGGCGCGCGGTTCGTCATCTACCGGGCTGGCAAAGTCGAACGGGCGGCACTTGTATGACGACCCTTGCTGATCTTCCGGGTCGCGCCGCCGCGACGCTGGCAGAACTGCGTCCGGCGACGTCGCGCCGCGTCGTCGACCGGATCGCCCGCGTGGTCATGGCCGGCTGTTTCGTGGCCGCCGTCGTACCGCTAGTCCTGGTCCTGTTCTTCGTGGCGGCGAAGGGCGCTCGCTATCTGTCCCCGCGGTTCCTTACGCATTCGATGGCCTTCGTGCTGCCGAACGCGGCCGGGGGTGGCGCCTACCACGCGATCATCGGGACGCTCGAACAGGTCCTCCTGGCCAGTCTGATCGCCGTACCACTCGCGTTGCTGACCGCGATCTACATCGTGGAGTACGGACGAGGCAGGTTGCGCAATACGATTCGCTTCTTCGTCGACGTGATGACAGGCATCCCGTCGATTGTCGCCGGGCTGTTTATCTACGCGTTCTGGGTGCTCGGCCTGCACCAGGGCTTCTCCGGCTTTGCCGGGGCCCTCGCGCTGGCCGTGCTCATGCTGCCGATTGTCGTGCGGTCCTCGGAGGAGATGTTGCTGCTGGTGCCGGCTGCGCTGCGGGAGGCGTCGTACGCCCTGGGTATCCCACGCTGGAAGACGATCGCGCGGGTGGTCCTCCCGACGGCGTCCGCCGGTATCACGACCGGCATCATGCTGGCGCTCGCCCGCGTGATCGGCGAAACAGCGCCGCTGATCTTCACCGTGTTCGACAATCCGTACATCAACAGGAACCCCTTCAAGAACAGCCAGGGGGCGCTTTCGCTGTTCGTCTACAACCAGTCCAAGTCGGCGTATGCGCCGGCCGTCCAACGAGCATGGACGGGTGCCTTTACGTTGATCGTGATCGTCATCATCCTGTACGTAGTGGCGCGATTGCTCACGCGGCGCAACACTTTGAGTGGGTAGGTGAGGTCCGAGATGGCCAAGCGCTTCGAGGTGGAGGACCTCACGGCCGCGTACGGCGCCAAGGTCGCCGTCCAGGACGTCTCACTCACGATCGAGCCGAAGACCGTGACGGCGTTCATCGGCCCGTCAGGGTGTGGAAAATCGACGCTCCTGCGCTCGCTGAACCGCATGCACGAGGTCATCCCTGGTGCGACGGTCAGTGGTCGCGTCCTTCTCGACGACGAGGACATCTACGCACCGAACATCGATCCCGTCGCCGTACGCCGCACGGTCGGGATGGTTTTCCAGAAGCCGAACCCGTTCCCGACGATGTCGATCTTCGACAACGTCGTCGCGGGCCTGCGTCTGGCCGGCGTAGGCAAGCGGTCCGAACTCGACGAGGCGTGTGAGAAGGCGCTGCGCTCGGCGAACCTGTGGATCGAGGTGCGGGACCGGCTCGGGGAGCCTGGGATGGGGCTGTCGGGCGGCCAGCAGCAGCGTCTGTGCATCGCTCGCGCCATCGCCGTGGAGCCACAGGTGCTCCTGATGGATGAGCCGTGCTCCGCCCTGGATCCGATCTCGACGCTGGCCATCGAGGACCTGATCGCGCAGCTGAAGGACAGCTACACGGTCGTCATCGTGACGCACAACATGCAGCAGGCCGCGCGGGTGAGCGACGTGACCGCGTTCTTCACGGTGCTCGGACCCGGTGAACCGGGGCAGCTGATCGAGATGGACGCGACCGACAAGATCTTCCGCAACCCCGCCGAGAAGCGCACCGAGGACTACATCACCGGTCGCTTCGGATGACCACTCCAGCTGCTTGGTGGCGTCACTCCGAGTAGTGCACCAATAGACGCGTCGAATAGACCGCGTCGAGATTTTTTTGGGGAACTCACCCCACTCCTGCGTAGTACGGGGGAGACCACTCGTCCGGTCGTCATGCGCTGGTGGGTGGGTGCGAGGAGAGGATCCCGGCACATGCGACGTCGACCATTGCGTGCGGCGGCAGCGATAGCGCTGTTGTCGTGCGTCGTCTCAGCAAGCCTGTCCGCCTCGGCATCCGCGGCGAACCCGGTCGTCAGCGGAACCTGCGTGGACGGCAACTACTTCGACGGCCTGAACTCGGAGTACGCCGCGTCGTATTGCAAGTCGGCGTTGGCGGCTGCCGGCTACCACGCATATCTGCGCCGGAATGCGCCGGCCAGCAATGTGCTGGCTGATCAGCCGACGGACGCGATCTTCTACCACTCGGGTCACGCGCTCGTGGCGGGCCCCGGGCCCACCGCGGTTGCGTCGTTGATGGCGCCGAACGGGCCCTCCGCCAAGACGTGGTCGGGGTTGCTCGGCACGCCCACCGGTGCCTACATACAAGGTCCCGTGACGATTTGCAACGACAGCAAGCACTGCTCGAACGTTGTGCTGACGCTGTACCCGTACGAGACCCAGATGCAGAAGTTCAAGCTCGCGCTGTTCCAGTCGTGCAACAGCGCGCAGGAATCCTCGCTCTACCCCAGCCTTGTGACGGTCGCGTTCCGAGCCGGCAACGTCGGGACTGCGATCGGCTTTCGCGACGCTGTGGCGTACATCATCAACGCGCCGGGCGACAACATCGCCGGCGACGCGTTTGCCCGCCGGTTCTGGTACGACGCGAACCGCGGGCACACGTTCGCCACCTCGGTTGTGGACGCGTCGAACGCAGCAGGTGGTCGGACCTACGGCTACAGCAGCTACGTGATCAAACACCACCCCAAAGCGGGCACCACGCTCCGCCCGGCCGGTTACTACGCAGGTTAGGAGCACGTGAATGGCTGTTCGACGGAGTTGCTCGATGTCGGCACGGGCTACGTTCGCACGGCGCCGCTGGCTCCTGTCGGTGCCCGCGCTAGCGGTGGGAGTTGCACTAGCCGCGCCGGCTTGGGCGGCTCGGCACGATTCGGTGGTCGACCGGCGTACAGCGGCGGTGGCCCAGGCATTGGACCGCAGCGCACACGGCTTGCACCTGCACGGTTGGTCAACCGTCAGCACCAGCAATGGTCCGCGGTGGGAAGTGACGGTGCCGACCGTCGGTCTAGTGCAGGTCGACGCGCGCACCGGTGAGGTCGATGAGGTCATCTTCGAGGGGCAGTTGACCGGAGCGGCCGGCCCAATCGTCGCGGCTACCGGCGTTCGCGCGGTTGCGGCCAGCTTCGCCAGCCGCCACTACCAGGCGTTTTCATCGCTGGTCTCCCGTGGGCAGAAGTTCATCGATCACGGCGACTGGGCGGAGTACCGCGTCGAGTGGCAGGGCCGTTCGGGCGCCGCGTGGGTGCCTTCCGACGTTGCGGTAGGCATCAACGCGCGAACGGGTCGAGTTGCGTATTTCTACTCCGACCGAACACCGGTGCGGATCGCGACGACGCCGGGGGTGGGCGCCAAGTTTGCACGACGCGCTGCCGCCCGAGCAGCAGGTGCGACCAAGGGTTCGCATGTTTCGGCTGCCGAACTGTCCGTCGAGGTTGCGAACGGACGGCAGATCCTTGTCTGGGTCGTCTCGGTACAGGCACCGCGCGTTCTGACGCCGCACGTCCCGAACGACAAGGTCGTCTGGGTGGACGCCAACAGCGGTGTTGCAAATGTCTGGGCCACGACCTGAAGGAGCAGTGATGGCAAAGTCAGGAAACTCGTTGCGTAGCCGCGTCATAGGAATCGGCGCGGTGGCTGCTCTTGTCGCCTTGCCGCTCGGCGGGTTGTCGGCGAGAGCGTCCAGCGGTGAGGTCTACAACCTGCAGGTCAGCGGTTGTCCAGCCAGTGCGAGCGTCGGGACGCCTGGCGCCGGTGCCATCAAGGGCGGCACCTGCCAGGCCCGCAAGTGCATCGCTAACGACAAGTACGGCAACACTGTCGACTACATCTTCATCCAGCTCGTCGACAACAGCAAGCAGTGCTGGCAGGGGTACTACGCGAAGTTCTACGACTACGACAAGAAGACGTATCACTACGTCGGGTACGGCAACACACAACAGACGATCAATGACTTCTTCCCCGGTGGCTTCTGCGGAGGGAAGACAGGTCAGCAGGTCGTGTGGGTGAAGTTCTACCTCTGCGTGGACGGTACGAAAACGAAGTGCGTGGCGAAGTACGACTATGGTCCGGGAGCCAGCTGCTGAGATGCTCGGCGGCGTTGCCGTCAGGACAGGGCTTGCGCGGCCACCTTGAGGTCGGCGAGCAAGCCCGCATAGGCGGCGTCGCGGTCATCAGCACGGAGCACCGCTGACGGGTGGATCGTCACCATGACGAACCCGCCCTGGGTCGACGCTTCGTCGAGCGGGCCGCGAGGTGGCCACGGCATCAGCTTGCCGCGGTCGCGCATGACCTTCACGGTCGTGCCGAGCAGCGAGCGCGTCGCTGTGGCGCCGAGAGCGACGACGACCTCCGGGTCGAGCGTCGACAGCTCGGCGACGAGCCACGGCTTGCACGCGTTGATGCTGACGGTGTCGGGGGTCTTGTGGATGCGACGTTTCCCACCGCCGCCCGTGAAGGTGAAGTGCTTCACGGCGTTGGTCACATACGTCGTACGACGGTCGATGCCGGCCTCTTCAAGTGCGCGGTCGAGCACCCGACCGGCAGGACCGACGAAAGGCAGGCCCTCGCGGTCCTCGACATCGCCTGGCTGCTCGCCGACCAGCACCAACCGGGCGCCGGCAGCACCGTCGCCGAAGACGGTCTGTGTCGCGTGCTTGTAGAGGTCGCATCCCTGACAGCCGTCCGCTGCCTTCTTCAGCGCCTCGAGGTCGGCACCTTTGGGGACGTACGGCGCTGCCGTGGGTTGGTCGGTCTTCGTCGGCACGCCGACATCCTGCCCAGCACTGTCCGGTCGCATCCGGCGGCCTTGCCCCGGCGCACGAGAACATGTTCTACTTTCGCCCTCATGACGATCGCGATCACCCCAGAACAACTCGCGCTTCGAGACGCCGTTCGCAGTTGGGCCGAGCGCACCGAGCCGCGCGCCACGGCTCGGGCTAACGCCGAGCTTCTGATCGACGCGGCGGGCACGCCGGACCTGCCGCGCGGCTGGGCCGCCCTCGCCGAGCTCGGTTTGCCCGGCATCCACCTGCCCGAGGAGTACGGCGGTGCCGGCCAGCACGTCGAAGACCTGGCAGTCGCGGTCGAGGAGCTCGGCTACAACCTCGCCGCCGAGCCGCTCTGGCCGACCGCGCTTGCCAGCCTGTGCCTGCTCGAGCTCGGTGACGCGCCAGTGGCGAAGTCGCTGCTGCCCGAGCTTGCCGAGGGCGCACGTTGCGCTGCCGTCGCCTTCGCGGACGGACCGGTGCTCGGTGCCGGTTGGGCCGACCTCGTGCTCGTTCGCGTGAGCGACACGTCGTACGCCGCACTTGACGCGGACAGCGTCACCGTTACGCCGGTGAAGGGCTTCGACGTCACCCGTGCGCTCGGCGACGTTGCATTCGATGCTGTCCCGGACGATCGTCTGCTCGACGGGCTCACGACACGGCGCGTGCATGCGCTCGCGACCACGCTCGCCGCAGCCGAAGCCGCCGGGATTGCCGGCTGGTGTGTCGACACCGCGGTTGCCTACGCGAAGACCCGTGAGCAGTTCGGCCGAACGATCGGGTCGTTCCAAGCCATCAAGCATCTGTGTGCGGACATGCTTGCCCGCGCCGAGCTCGCTCGCGCAGCCGCGTGGGACGCGGCTCGATCGATCTACGACGGCGACGAGCACTACCTCGCCGCAGCCGTCGCGTCCGCCGTCGCGCTCGAAGGGGCGGTCGACAACGCGAAGGACTGCATCCAGGTCCTCGGCGGCGTTGGCTACACATGGGAGCACGACGCACATCTCTACCTGCGTCGCGCCGTCACCTTGCGACAGTTGTTGGGGCCGACGAGTGCACGGCGTGCGGAGGCGGGCGAACTCGCGCGTCGTGGCGTACGCCGGCATCTGACTCTTGACCTCGGCGACGCAGCAGCAGGTGAACGCGAAGCCGCGCGGGCGGCGCTCGAAGCCGTCCGCGACCTGCCCGCTGACGAGCAACGACGTCTGCTGGCCGAGACCGGCTTCCTCGTGCCGCACTGGCCCAAACCGTGGGGCCGCGAAGCGAATGCTGCGGAACAGCTCGTCGTCGCCGAGGAGTTCGAGCAAGCGGGCGTCAAGCAACCGGAACTCGTCATCGGATCGTGGGCCGTGCCGACGATCATCGCGCACGGCAACGACCAACAACGTGAACGCTTCGTCCTCCCGAGCCTGCGCGGCGAGATCACGTGGTGCCAGATGTTCAGCGAGCCCGGTGCCGGTTCCGACCTCGCGTCATTGCGAACCCGCGCGACGCGTACCGACGGTGGCTGGCTGCTCAACGGACAGAAAGTGTGGACATCGCTCGCGCGGCAGGCCGACTGGGCGATCTGTCTCGCCCGCACGAACCCGGACGCCGAGCCACATCAGGGCATCACGTACTTCCTGGTCGACATGAAGACGCCCGGCCTCGACGTACGACCGCTGCGCGAACTCACCGGTCGCGCCATGTTCAACGAAATATTTCTTACCGACGTGTTCGTCCCCGACGAGTGCGTCGTGGGTGACGTTGACGGCGGCTGGCCACTCGCGCGCACGACACTGGCGAACGAACGTGTGGGCATGGCGTCCGGCTCCACGATGGGCCGCACCGTCGAAGACCTCATGGCCGTCGCGGCGGGGTTACATCTGGACGACGACCCGATCGTCCGGGACCGCATCGGCCATTTCGTGTGTGAAGGTCAAGTGCTAGTTCTTCTCGGCGTACGAGCAACGCTGCGTCAGCTCTCGGGCATCGATCCGGGAGCGATGGCGAGCGTGCGCAAACTCGTCTCGATGACGCATACGCAGAACGCGCGGGAGTACGCGCTGCAACTGATGGGACCGGCAGGCGCGGTTGAGGACGGGTTCGCCGCGGGTGTCGCCATGGGCTTCCTCATGACGCGACAGCTGACGATCGCGGGCGGCACCAGCCAGGTCCTCCGCAACGTCATCGGCGAACGCATTCTCGGTCTGCCGCGAGACGAGATCCGGAGAGCGAAATGACGGCTGATCTGAAGCTCGGCCTCATGCTCGGTTATTGGGGCGCACATCAGCCGCCGGACCCGATCGACGCCGTGCTCGCAGCTGAAGACTGCGGCTTCGACTCCGTTTGGACCGCGGAGGCATACGGCTCCGACGTCGTGTCACCGTTGTGCTGGATCGGTGCCCGTACGTCGCGGATCAAGCTCGGCACCGGGCTGATGCAACTGTCGGCCCGTACGCCCGCGTCGGCGGCGATGACGGCCCTGACGATCGACGCCCTTTCCGGTGGCAGGTTCATCCTCGGTCTCGGGGTGTCCGGGCCGCAGGTCGTCGAAGGGTGGTACGGCGTACCGTTCCCGAAGCCGTTGGCGCGGACGAGGGAGTACGTCGAGATCTGCCGCAAGATCTGGCGCCGCGAAGGTCCGGTCACGAACCGGGGCGAGCACTACCCGATGCCGTTTGCAGGGGGCACCGGGCTCGGCAAACCGCTGAAGTCGACGGTGCATCCGTTGCGCAGTGACATCCCGGTCTACCTCGGCGCGGAAGGTCAGAAGAACGTTGCGATGGCGACCGAGATTGCGCAGGGTTGGCTGCCGATCTTCTACCACCCCGAACGTTGTGCCGGTCTGTACGCCGACGCGCTGAAGGGCGCATCAGATGACTTCGCGGTCGCCTGCCCCGTCACAGTCGTGATCAACGACGACGTCGCCGCAGCAGTGAGTGCCGTGAAGTGGACGCTTGCGTTCTACATCGGCGGGATGGGCGCGAAGGACACCAACTTCCATCTCGACGTGATCGCGCGGATGGGTTTCGAGGAGGACGCGCGCCACGTGCAGCAGCTTTTCCTGGACGGTGACCGGGAAGCAGCCATGCGCGCTGTCCCCGATGACCTCGCCGACGGCATCGCGTTGTGCGGGCCGCTGCCACGAATCAAGGACCGTCTACAGCGATGGCGGGAAAGCCCTGTGACGCAGCTGCTTGTCGGCGGCGTTTCCAACCCCGACCACCTGCGCGCGCTCGCTGACATCGTCGCGGCCTGAACCGGAGTCACCCAGATGAAGCCTGAATCAGCAGTCAAGCTCGAGCGTCAGTGGGGCTGGCTCGTCTTTCCCGTGCACAAATGGTTGTTCAAGACGACGCGCGGCAAGATCGGTGGCAAGTTCGAGGGCCGTCCGATGTTGCTGCTCCTGCACGTCGGCCGCAAGAGTGGCGAGAAACGCGAGACGCTCATCCAGTACTACCCCAACGGCGACGACATGGTCATCGTCGGCTCGAACGGGGGGCGGGACAAACACCCGGCCTGGCTGCACAACGTGCGCGCGAACCCCGACGTCGAAGTCGAAGTCAACGGAAAACGGCAGCGCGCGCAGGCGCACGTGCTCGACGGTGCGGAGCGTGACGCGTTGTGGCCGAAGCTCACCGAGTGGTATCCCGGCTACGCGCACTATCAGACCCTCACTGACCGGCAGATCCAGCTGGTGGCCCTTACCCCGAAGCCATAAAGAATCGGCTCGTTAGGCTCAGCCGTTCGGTCCCTTGGGAGGTTGTTTCGTGCGCGTGGCGTTGTTGTCGTACCGCAGCAAGCCTTTTTGCGGTGGGCAAGGCGTCTACGTGCGGCATCTATCCCGTGCGCTGACCGATCTCGGGCACTTCGTCGAGGTGTTCTCCGGGCCGCCGTACCCGTTGCTCGACGACGACATCCCCTGCACCGAGCTGCCGAGTCTCGACCTCTATCGGGAGCCCGACCCTTTTCGGTTCCCGCATCCGCGGGAGTTCCGCTCCCCGATAGACGCCTTGGAGTTCGCGGTCATGTGCACCGCGGGCTTCCCCGAGCCGCTGACGTTCTCCGTTCGCGCATGGCGACACTTGCGCAACCGGACCGACGAGTTCGACATCGTGCACGACAACCAGTCACTTGGTTACGGCCTGCTCGGTATTGAGCGGCTCGGGTTGCCTGTGGTGGCGACGCTGCATCACCCGGTGACGGTCGACCGGCGCTTCGAACTTGCTGCGGCGTCATGGCGCCGCTCCCTCTCGCTGCGCCGCTGGTACGGATTCACGCGCATGCAAGGTCGTGTAGTCCGGCGGCTTCCCGCGGTGGCCACCGTTTCGGCTGCGTCGTACGACGACATCGTGACTGAGTTCGGCGTACAAGAGAATCGACTGCGCGTCATCCCGAACGGCGTCGACAGCGACGTCTTCTCACCTGGTGACGCTGCCGCGCGGGTGCCCGGTCGCGTCGTCGCAACGACCAGTGCAGATGTGCCACTCAAGGGTTTGGTGCCGCTGCTCGAAGCCGTCGCAAAACTACGTACCGAGCGAGACGTCGAGCTCGTCCTCGTCGGAACGCCGAAGGTAGGCGGTCTTGCCGACGCGACCCTCGACCGACTTGACCTGCGTGAGCACGTGCGGTGGGTCAACGGCTTGTCGGACGCGGCGCTTGCTGACGTGCTTCGCTCGGCGGAAGTCGCCGTCGTTCCTTCTCTCTACGAAGGGTTCTCGCTGCCGGCAATCGAAGCCATGGCGTGCGGCACGGCACTCGTCGCGACGACGGCGGGCGCACTTCCCGAAGTCGTCGGTCCGGACGGAGTCGCCGCCCTGCATGTCCCGCCTGGTGACCCTGACGCGCTCGCGGTGGCCATCGGACGCCTGCTCGATGACGCACGTCTGCGGGCCGCGCTTGGTGCCGGAGGTCGGCAGCGTGTGCTGGAGCGCTACACCTGGCACGCAGCGGCTCGAGCGACTGCCGAGATGTACGCCGACGTCGTGAGCAGCCAGCACGCATGCTGACCGTTGACTACGACCGGCTCGTCGTCGAACCCGGCGATCGGGTGCTGGACTTGGGCTGCGGTGCAGGCCGACACGCTTACGGCGCGGCCCGACGTGGTGCTGACGTCGTTGCGCTCGACTACTCGCTCGATGAGGTCTCAACCGTGCGCGCGACCTTCGCAGCGATGACGGAGGCGGGGGAGATCCCGATCGGGGCGACGACGGAAGCCGTCCGGGGAGACCTGCTCGCCCTCCCGTTCCCGGACGACAGTTTCGACAAGGTCATTGCCGCCGAAGTGCTCGAGCACATCCCGTCCGACGAGCGTGCCATGGCAGAGATCGCGCGCGTGCTGAAGCCCGGTGGCCGGGCAGCGGTCACCGTCCCCCGGTGGCTGCCGGAGCGCATCTGCTGGGCCCTCTCGCAGGACTACCACTCCAACCCGGGCGGTCATATCCGCATCTACACCGGCACCGAGCTCACGTCCAAGCTGTCGAAGGTCGGGCTGTACCGATACGGCTCGCACCACGCGCACGGCCTGCACGCGCCGTACTGGTGGCTGAAGTGCGCGGTGGGAGTCGAGCGCGACCACCTGCTGCCGCGCCTCTACCACCGCATCCTCGTCTGGGACATCACAGCTCAACCCGCGGCGACGCGCGTCGTCGATCGCGCTCTCAACCCCATCGTCGGAAAGAGTCTCGTGGTCTACCTACACAAGCCTGAGGCCTCGCGTGTCCGCGCCTGAGCTGCCCGGTGTGCTCAGCGCCGGGGACCTCATCGCGTCCGCCGCGTCGATCGCGGCTGCGCAAGAACCGACCGGCCTGATCCCGTGGGAACCGGGTGGTCACGCCGATCCGTGGGATCACGTCGAATGTGCGATGGCGCTCGACGTGTGCGGTTTCCATGCCGAGGCCACCGCGGCGTACCGATGGTTGCAACGTGCGCAGCACGCCGACGGTTACTGGGCGTCCAAGTACCAGGACGGCCGCGTCGAGAACCCGATGCCGGAGGCAAACCACGCGGCGTACGCCGCGGTGGGTGTGTGGCATCACTGGCGCATGACACATGACGAGGGCTTCCTGCGCGATCTGTGGCCCACCGTCACGCGTGCCTTGGATTTCGTCCTCACGCTGCAAGCGCCCGGCGGTCAGGTGTGGTGGGCGGCGGACGAGGACGGTCACGCCGACGAGCTCGCGTTGCTCACGGCGAACGCCAGCATCCACCAAGCGCTGCGCGCCGGCCTCGCACTTGCCGACCACCTCGACGAGACCCAGCCCGACTGGGAGCTCGCCGTTGGGCTGCTCCGGCACGCGCTCCTCTCGCATCCGGACGCCTTTGCCGACAAGTCGCGCTTCTCGATGGACTGGTACTACCCGATCCTGGGCGGCGCGGTGCGCGGCGGTGCCGGGCTTGCGCGCATCGCGGAACGCTGGGACGACTTCGTCGTACCCGGGCTCGGGGTGCGCTGCGTCGCCGAGCGCCCGTGGGTTACCGGCGCCGAGACCTGCGAGCTCGCACTTGCCCTGGACACGCTGGGCGAACGCGAGCGCGCGATACAGATGGTCAGCGCGATGCAGCACCTCCGCGAAGCAGACGGTTCGTACTGGACGGGGTACGTGTTCGAGGACGACGCCCGCTGGCCGGTCGAACGATCCACGTGGACGGCTGCAGCAGTCATCCTTGCGGTCGACGCGATCAACGGTGCCGGTCCGCAGGCCGGTGTCTTCCGCGCCGACGACCTACCGCTCGGTGCCGACGTCGGCGACGAATGCCCGGTCGACGCGTACTGCCGCCGCGACTGACCCGACTCCGACCTGCTTGACGGTTACTCCGTCACCACAGCCTTGAGCACGTCGACGTTCGCAGCTCGGCGTGCCGGTCCAATGGCCGCAAGCACTCCGGCAACAGCTGCACCGACGACGTACAGCACTAGTTGGAGCACGGGTACGGCAGTGCTGTGGATGCCTTGGCCGCGCAACGCCTTGACGAGTGCCAAACCGAACACAACGCCCACGAGCACCCCCATGATGGCGCCGAGGACGGAAATGATCACCGACTCGTAACGCACCATCGCGCGCACTTGTTCGCGGGTCATCCCGACGGCGCGGAGCAGACCGAGCTCACGTGTCCGCTCGAACACGGACAGCGCCAGTGTGTTGACGATGCCGAGCAGCGCGATGATGACCGCAAGCGCGAGCAGGACCACGATGAGCGCGAGGAACTTGTTGACCTGGGCCGCGAAGTCGTGCTTGAACTCCTTCAGCGTGTCCACGCGGATGTTCGGGTACGACGCAACAGCCGAGCTGACCGTCGACTTCAAAGCAGACACCGACGTGCCGGGCGCTTTCTTGACGAAGATGAGCGAGTCGAGACGTTGTGCCGTGTGCCGGTCAAAGGTGCCGAACGTCACGAGGTAGTCGCTGCCGGCCGCACCCTTCTCGGAGTAGGTGCCGACCACTATCAGACTTTCCTGGCCCGACTGCGCCCACTGGAACTTCAGCCTGTCGCCGATCTTGTAGTTCTTGGTCTTGGCGACCTGGTCGTAGACGAGCACTCCGCGGTCTGTCAGCGCCGCGACAGTCCCCTTCTTGATTCCGATGTCGAGCACCTTGTCGATGGTCGCGGGGTCGATCGGCGTGACGTAGTGCCGCGTGCCATCGACCTTCGCGCTGCCGTACCCGAGCTCGGAGACAGCAGCGACCCCGGGCTGATGGCGGATGGCTTCGGCAGCGGCCGGGCTCAGCGTCGCGTTGTTGCCCGCATCAGACAGGATCAGCTCCGCCCGACCGGTCTTGTCCACGTCCTTGTTGATCGAGGCCTTGAGCGAGGCGGCCAAGACGCCCATGGCCGCCACGAGGCTCAACCCGATCATGAGCGCGGCAGCTGTTGATGCCGTGCGCTTGGGGTTGCGCATCGCGTTCTCCTGAGCGATCACACCCGTCGATCCGCGGAACGCTGCAAGTGGTGCTCCCAGCCAACGCGATGCAGGACGCGCTATCAGCGGGAACATCGCGGTGACCCCGATGAACGTGATCAGTACGCCGACGCCTACCAGCAACGCTCCGCTGCCGGCGAACAACCCGGCGCTCAACACGAGCAGGCCCAGCACCAGGACGCCGAAGCTCGTGAAGAACCGAGTCTTTGATGCTCGCCACTGCGGGGGACCCGTGTCACGCAGGGCCGCGACCGGCGGTATCCGGGTGGCTCGGCGTGCTGGTGACAGTGCCGCGACGAGTGTCACGACGATGCCGACAAGCATTCCGACGATGATCGTGCGTGGATGCAATGTGAGCGTGGTCGACGGCAGGTCGAGTCCGAAAGCCGTCAACAAGCTCTTCAGCCCGAGCGACAACGCAACCCCGGCGGCAATTCCCACAACCGACGCAACAGCGCCCACCAGCAGAGACTCGAACACGACTGACCGACGGACCTGTTTGCGGGTGGCACCCACCGCGCGCAACAGGGCAAGTTCTCTCGATCGCTGCGCAACGAGAATTGAGAAGGTGTTCCAGATGATGAACGACCCCACGAAGATCGCGATTGCTGCGAACACCAGCAGGAGCGCATTCACGAACGAAAAACTGTCCTTGACCGTCTTCGCTGCTTCGTTGGCCGCGCTGGCGCCCGTGACTGCTTCAGCGCCTCTTGGCAAGGACTTCGCGACGGCAGACTGCAGCGCTCGTTGCGATACGCCGGGGTCACCGGTCGCGCGGATCTCGTCGTACTGACCAATCTTTCCGAGCGCGCGCTGTGCCGTGTCGGTATCGAAGAACGCGGTGGTGTTGCCGGCGAAGCTGTCCTCGTGCCCGAACTTCACGGTGCCGACCAGAGTGAACGCCTGCTGGCCGGTACGGAACACGACGTGCACTGGCTCGCCGAGCTTGAAGCCGGCCGACTTGACCGTCGCCGCGTCGATCGCGGTCTCCGACGCGTCCACCGGCATCCGCCCGCTCGCGAGCTTGGTGTTGCCCGCCAGCGCCGTGACCTTGTGCGCACTTGTGGCCTGAGTAGACGCACCTTCTCGCGTTATCGCCTTGCCCTGCTTGTCGGTGATCAGGCTCCAACCTGTGACCGAACCCTCTGCCTCGGCAACGCCGGAAGTCGCGGTCACGCTGCCCAGAGTCGAGGCCGGCACTGGTCCGCGCTGGTCCAACGCATCGGTGTCCTCGAACGCCGCGGGCGCCCGAACGACGACGTCGGTGCCGGTGTACTGCTGTTTGTAGCCGTCGGTGAAGGCGGCGTTCATGCCGTCTGTGAGCACGAGTGTGCCGGTGACGAAGGCCACGCCCAGGGCGATCGACAATGACGACAGCAACACGCGCAGCTTGTGCGACAACAAACCCTGGAGAGCGACCCGAAACATGGGTCAGCCCCCCAGGTGCTTCAAATAGTCCAGAACACCTTCGGCGGTCGGGTCGGACATCTCGTCGACGATGTGACCGTCGGCGAGGAAGACCACGCGGTCGGCGTACGCCGCCGCAGTGGCGTCATGGGTGACCATCACGATCGTCTGACCGTCGTCGTGCGTCGCTTGGCGTAGGAAGCCCAACAGCTCGCTGGCCGAAGTCGAGTCCAACGCCCCGGTCGGCTCGTCGGCGAACACGACGTCCGGTCGTGTGGTGAGCGCTCGCGCTGCCGCGACGCGTTGCTGCTGGCCGCCGGACAGTTCACTGGGACGATGGCCGAGCCGGTCGGCAAGGCCGACCGTTTCGATCACCTTGGTTGCCCACTCGCGATCAGGCTTGCGGCCGGCGATGTCCAGCGGAAGCGTGATGTTCTGCGCCGCGGTCAACGTCGGTAGCAAGTTGAACGCCTGAAAGATGAAGCCGACCCTGTCCCGACGCAGCAGCGTCAGATCTCGGTCGTTCAGCGAGGTGATCTCGGTGTCTCCGAGCCACACGGACCCCGAGGTCGGCGTGTCCAGGCCCGCGAGGCAGTGCAGCAGCGTCGACTTCCCGGATCCGGATGGACCCATGATCGCCGTGAACTGGGTGCGCGCGAAGTCGACAGAAACGCTGTCCAGCGCGACGACCTCGGAGCTCTCGGTCCCATAGACCTTCGTCAAATCGACAGCGCGCACAGCCAGCACTTGCAGGTCTGAGCTGCCGCGCGGCTGGGGGATGCTCTCAGTGGAAACCTTGTCGGACTTGACTGTCATCGACGCCTCCTGAACGCATCACACGGCGTACACCGTGTGAGCTCGAGTGCGTCAAGACCATCAAGGAAGCAGCATTAACGACGAACACTGGATGCACTCCCCGTCGTGCACCGACGCAACCTGGTGACACCAGTGTTCTCAGGATGGTCGCATCTGTGCAGACAAGTTGTGACTAAGGAGCCACGGTCGTTTATGAGCAACCCGGCTCATGCACCGGGCTTAGGCGTGTCAGCTTGCGATGTGCAAGGCGTCCCGGGCGCGATCCATCGCGCCCGACACTGCACCGGCGACCACATTGCCGGGCGGCTCGTCCGGAGCCTTCGGATGCGGCCGGGTCGGGGCCGCTTTCTTGGCCTTCGCCAGTGCCTCGCCCAACTCGGCGAGCTGCTTGCGTCCGAGCGCTCGACGGACCTCGGGGAACAGGTCGTCCTGCTCCTCCTCGACATGATGGCGAACGTTCTCGATCAGGACGGTCACCTTCGCAACGAAACGTTCGTCGTCCGGCGTCATGTTCTCGAGTTCGGACAGCACCCACTTGACGATGTGGTGCTCCTCCAGCGCCTCGAGGACGAGAGCGTCGGTGTCCTCGACCGCGTCGCGGACGGCGGGATAGAAGACCTGCTCCTCGATCGCGGCATGGACGGCGAGCTCGGTGATGATCTGCTTGACGAGCTTGGCCTTGGTCTTGCCGGCGCGCGGACCGGCTTTCTCGAATTCCTTGAACAGCTTCTCGACGGTGCGGTGGTCTTCCCGCAGCAAAGTGATGGCATCCATGCCAGGGTTCTTGCCGGGTCGCGACACCGCTCAAACGTCGCCGAGGGTCGCAGCAAGAGTGGCGCCGAGCTCCCAGCAAGCCTCGCGGTCCGCTGCCTTGGGTGCGCCGAGCACCACGACGGGCTGACGGATGCTCGCCCACTTGAGCCCCGTCGCGATCGACTCGATCGCCCGCACCGCCCCGCCGGTGTCGAGGTTGCCGTGCACGTACACGCCGTACGGCCGCTTTGCTGTGGCCTCGAGACACGGGTAGTAGATCTGGTCGAAGAAGTGCTTGAGCGCCCCCGACATGTAGCCGATGTTCGCCGGCGTACCTAATAAGTAGCCATCGGCCTCGAGAACGTCGACTGCCGTTGCGGTGAGA
Source organism: Actinomycetes bacterium (assembly GCA_045807285.1). Classification (GTDB taxonomy): domain Bacteria; phylum Actinomycetota; class Actinomycetes; order JAWWOW01; family JAWWOW01; genus JBJMHR01. The sequence continues at coordinate 24,679 of JBJMHR010000026.1, read as the reverse complement.
GCCGGCCGTACGACGACCTCGACGCCCTCGACCTCGTCAGTGCTTGCTCCGGAACGGGCTGCCTCGAACAGTTCCTGCAACGCCGGCGATGATGTGTGATGGACGATCAGTAGTCGGCTCATCGACGGCGGAGGACGCGCAGCGACCCGGTCGCGGCCAGCTCGTCGTAGTCGCCGGTCTCGATCGCGCGCAGATACATGCGGTACGGCGCCTGGCCGCCGTCGTCCGGGTTGGGGAAGACGTCGTGGATCGCCAGCGTCCCGCCGGGAGCGAGATGTGGGGACCAGCAGGCAAGGTCGCGCTGTGCGGACTCGTCGGTGTGGCTGCCGTCGAGGAAAAGAAACGCGATCCGCAACGCCCACAAGGACGCCAGCACCTCGGACTTCGCGATGACTCCGACGACGACGTCGTCGACACCGGCAACAGCGGTGGTACGACGGAAATGCGGCAGCGTGTCGATGCGCCCGACATCCGGATCAACAAGTGACGCGTCGTGGTACTCCCAGCCAGGCTGGTGCTCTTCCGAACCGCGGTGGTGGTCGACCGTCACGACATACGTGTTGCGCTGCCGTGCCGCGGCGGCGAGATAGAGCGTGGACTTGCCCATCCACGAGCCGATTTCGACGAGTGGGCCTTCGACGGTCGTCGCGACGGCCGCGTCGTACAACGCGAGCCCTTCGCCGGGCGGCATGAAACCCGGCGCCGCCTCTGCAGCAGCGCGAAGTTCCGGGTCCATCGACACGACCGGTGACCCTAACGATTCGCGGCCCAGCCGCCGGCGGCTGCGCCGGAGACCGTGACCTTCCGCTGTGTGAACAGCCATCGACCGTCAACGACCCCGAACTCGTCGACGTAGCGACCCCAGTGGTCGATACCACCGTTCATGAGGACCTGGAAGTACGACCGGGCACGCGCGTGCTGCTCGTCAACGACGTCGATCTGCACGGTGGACGTGTGGTGTTGTACGGCGGCAGGCGCTGGCGTCTCGGCCTTCGGTGCCATGTCCCTGATCGCCTGGTCGAACATGCGCCGGATCTCGTCATGACCGGTGTGCGGCTTCCCCATCACGTCGAGCACGGCGTCTGGCGCGAACAGCGCCACGACGGCATCGATGCGTCCGCTGTCACCGTTCGCGTTGTAGCGGGCGACCAGATCGCGGATGGCTTCGCGGGCCACCAACTCCCATTGCTCCATGCCGCCATAATCTCCGCTCGTGGGCGATCTCCTCGGGGCACCGACCGTTTGGGAGCTGGTTCGTCGGCGGGCTGAGCTCACTCCGGACCAACCGATGCTGATCGACGCAACGGACCGGCGGGTGACGTTCGGTGAGTTCGCCGACCGCGCCGAGCGGGCGGCGGCAGGGCTAGCGGCGCTGGGCGTCGAGCCGGGCACCCGTGTCACGTGGCAGCTGCCGACGCGCATCGAGAGCGTGCTGGTGGCGATGGCGCTGGCCCGTCTCGGCGCCGTGCAGAACCCGATCATCCATCTGTACCGCGAACGTGAAGTCGGCGCCGTGCTGCGGCAGAGCCAGCCGGAGTTCTTCGTCGTACCGGGAATGTGGAAAGAGCGCGATTTCGCCGCGATGGCGACGACGCTTGCTGCCGAGCTGCCCACGCCACCGAAGGTCGTCGTCGTACAAGACGAGGGCGTGCCCGACGGTGATCCGTCGACGCTGCCGGCGCCACCGACGAACGGCGACGACGTGCGGTGGATCTACTACACGTCCGGTACGACGTCGGAGCCAAAAGGCGTACGCCATACCGACAAGACGCTGATGGCAGGTGGGCTCGGCCTGGCTGTTGCGCTCGACATGCAAGCCGATGACGTCGGTTCGATGGCGTTCCCGTTCTCGCACATCGCCGGGCCGGACTACCTGTTCATGATGATCGCTGCTGGGTTTCCCGCGGTGCTGGTCGAGGCGTTCGTGCCGGCCGAGGCGATGGAGGTCTTCCGGCGGCACAACGTGACGATGATCGGCGGCGGTACGGCGTTCTACTCGATGTTTCTCGCCGAGCAACGCAAGACGCCGGAGCGCAAGCCGTTCATCGCGACGCTGCGGCAGATCTCCGGTGGCGGCGCGCCGAAGCCTCCGGAGCTGTACTTGGCGACGAAGGCGGAGATCGGCGTACCGCTCCTGCATGGGTACGGCATGACCGAGGTCCCAATGATTGCGCAAGGCTCGCCGCGCGACACCGACGACCAGCTCGCGCACACCGAGGGCGCGCCGGTGCGCGGCATCGAGGTGCGGATCGTCAAGGACGACGGCACCGTCGCGGCGGCGAACGAGGAGGGAGAGGTCCGGGTCAAAGGGTCGATCGTGTGCAAGGGCTACACCGACGATGCCGCTACGGCGGCGGGGTTCGATGCGGATGGTTGGTTCCGCACCGGCGACCTCGGCGTACTGAGAGACGACGGGCACGTCGCGCTCACCGGGCGCCTGAAGGACGTCATCATCCGCAAGGGCGAGAACATCTCTGCCAAAGAAGTCGAGGACCTGCTGTTCACGCATCCCAAGGTCGGCGACGTCGCAGTCGTCGGGCTGCCCGACCCGGAACGCGGTGAGCGGGTCTGTGCCGTCGTCGAGCTCGGCGAGGCGGGGGAGAACTTCACGTTCGACGAGATGGTCGCCCACCTGCAGTCGGCCGGGATCATGACGCAGAAGATCCCTGAGCAGCTCGAGATCGTCGAACGGCTGCCCCGCAACGAGACGCTGAACAAGGTGTTGAAGTACAAGCTGCGCGAGCAGTTCTCGTAGTCGTCGCTAGGCTGACCGCGACTTAACGGGAGGTACGTCGTGAAGGTCGTTGTCGATCCGGACTCGTGTGAAGCCAACGCCGTCTGCGTCGGCATCATCCCCGAGGTGTTCGACCTCGACGATGACGACAACCTGCACATCCTCATGCCCGAGGTCACCTCGGAAAACGAGGACCGCATCCGGCAAGCTGTCGCCTCCTGCCCGAAGGCGGCGCTGCGGCTCGAGGAGTAGCACCAGCGGGAGTTACCTCTACAGCCCATCTGACGGGGCGTCAGTTAGAGTCCGAGCACCCGTTTCGCGAGGAGTACTTATGCGCGCCGCTGTGTTGTCTGCGCCCGGTGAGACGAAGCTCGACGTCCGCGACGACGTCGAAACTGTCGATGTCGGCCCGGGTCTCGTCCGCGTCAAGATCCACGCCACCGGCGTCTGTCATTCCGACCTGTCGGCGATGCGCGGGATCCTCCCGCAACCGAGCCCGCTCGTCCCCGGTCACGAAGGCGCCGGCGAGGTGCTCGAGGTCGGCGAGGGCGTCACGAGCGTGGCACCCGGCGACCACGTGATCATCTGCTGGGTCCCGCCCTGCGGCGAATGCCGTTACTGCATCGGTGGTCAGCCGAACCTCTGCATGACCGGCACGATGGACTCGTTCATCAACGCGCGGTTCACCGTCGGCGGTACGCCGTACTTCGGCATGGCCGGCACAGGCACGTTCGCCGAGGAGATCGTCGTGCTCGCGGCGGCGGCGCAGAAGATCGCCTCGGACGTGCCGTGGGACATCGCATCGCTCATCGGCTGCGGCGTCACCACGGGGGTTGGCTCCGCCATCAACACCGCCAAGGTTGTCCCCGGCTCCAGCGTGGTCGTGTTCGGTGCCGGCGGCGTCGGCATCAGCGTGATCCAGGGCGCGCGTATCGCGGGGGCGGCCGAGCTCGTCGCCGTCGACATGGTGCCGCAGAAGCTCGAGTGGGCGAAGCAGTTCGGCGCCTCACACGCGGTCACGCCGGACGACCTGCCCGCGCTTTCGGCCGATCTCACCGGTGGAGAGGGCTTCGACTATGCCTTCGAGGTCATCGGCAAGTCCGCGACCATTCGCGCCGCCTGGGACAACACCCGCCGCGGTGGCACGACCGTCGTCGTCGGCGCGGGCGCTGCCGACGACATGGTCCAGCTGTCTGCGCTCGAGCTGTTCGCCACCGAAAAGCGACTTCTCGGCACGATCTACGGTTCGGCGGACGTTCGGCGCGACTACGACCGGTTGATCCGCCTCTGGCGGACCGGCCGGCTCGACCTCGAAGGCATGATCACGCGGCGCATCGGCCTCGACGACATCAATGACGCGCTCGACGCCATGCTCGCCGGAGAAGTCATCCGCCAGGTCATCAACTTTTAAGGACTGAGCGCCGACACCGCAGGGGTCCCTTGACCAGGCTCGCAGAGGGAGACACGCTAGACAGTTGAATCTGACGACCTCTCAGATTCGGCGCGCATGAGTTTGCCTGACCCGCTGGACAGACCGCGGACGGCGAGCGACCGTGAGCGAGCCAAAACGACAACTGGGTGTTGCGGAGGCTGTGTAGTGCGTGCTCGACGACCGCTCGCGGTCCTCGCGTTCCTCAGTGTCTTGGTCCTAGTAGCCGGGTGTGGGGCGCGCCTTTCGGCAAAGCAGCGGGCCTTGGCGATCCAGCAAGGTGGCGGCGGAACCCTCACGGGTCAGGGACCGGGCACAACCGCCACGACCGGGACAACCGGGACCAGCGGTACGACGGGCACAACCGGGACGACCGGGACAACGGGCACGACCGGCACCACGGGAACAACCGGCTCCAAGGGCAAGGGCGGGTCGGGCAGCGTGCCCGTGGCGAAGGGCGGCGGGTGCAGCGCTACCTCTGCGAACAACGGCGGCAAGACCGATGTCGGTGTAACGGCGACGTCGATCAACCTTGCCAACATCTCCGACATCAGCGGCCCGGTGCCGGGCCTGTTCAAGTCGGCGGAAGAGGCCGGTAAGGCTTTCGAGCTCTACTACAACTCGACGAACCCGAGCGGCATCTGTGGTCGCCAGCTGCACGTTGACGCCTACGACTCGCAGACCGACTCCAACGGCAACCGCACGACCACCGAACAGGCGTCCGGCAAGGACTTTGCGCTGGTCGGCGGCATCTCGGCGTACGACAATGGTGGCGCGCCCGTGGTGCAGTCGAAGAAGCTGCCGGATATCCCGGCAGCAGCCGTGACCGGTGCCCGGCAGTCGTCGTCGTACACGTATGCGGCCGAGTCGACCAACGAGCACTACATCTCCAGCGCGATCCCGGACTACTTCAAGGGCCCGGGCAAACACGCAGCGTTCCTCTACATCAATCTCGGCGCCGCCGCGGAGAACGGGCCTAAGGACGTCGAGGCCTACCAGGCGGATGGCTTCAACTTCGGGTCCGATGTGTACGCCGTACCAGTGCAGTCCGCGACGACGCAGGGCTTCAAGCCGTATGTCCAGAAGATGAAGAGTCACGGCGTCACGTTCGTGCAGTTCCTGGGGGCCTACCAAGAGGCGGCCGACCTCGCGCAGGCGATGCAACAGTCGAGCTTCAAGCCGCCGGCCTACCTGCTCGACCCGACGGGCTACAACCCGCAGTACATCCAGCTCGCTGGTGCTGCCGGCGCCAATACCTACATCTACGACCCTGCGCTGCCGCTGACTGATTCGAACGCTGAGCTGCAGACCTACACGACGTGGCTGCAGCGCGCCGGGTTCTCCGACCCTCCGACGTTCTTCGGCCAGTTCGCCTGGTCCGCGATGCGGCTGTTCACTCAGCTGGCCGCCAAGGCTGGTCCGCACCTCACCCGCGCCACGATTGTCAACCAGCTGAAACAGATCCGCGGCTGGACCGATCTGGGTATGCACGCGGCCTTCGACGTGGGCCTCAAGATGTCCGGCAAGTGCCTGCTGTTCCTGCAGGTGCAAGGCAACAACTTCGTGCGGAAGTACCCGTCGACCGGCTATGCGTGCGGTCATCTGATCTACGCCAAGTGACGGTGCAGGCATGAGCGCCTTCATCGCGTACACCATCATCGGCCTCACCACCGGTGCTGGTTACGCGCTGATCGCGAGCGGTTTCGTGCTCACCTACACGACGTCGCGCATCTTCAACATGTCGCACGGTGCGATGGCGATGGCCGCGGCGTACCTCTACTACGCGCTTGCCTTCCAGCACCATATGAACAAACTGCTCGCGATCATCATCGTTGTCGGCATTGTTGCGCCCTTGTTCGGCATCGTCGTCGACCGGCTGCTCATGCGCGGCCTCGCCGAGGCACCGGTGAACATCTCGCTGGTCACCACCATCGCGCTGTTCGCCTTGCTGTACGGCGTCGTGTCCAAGGAGTTCCCACCGGAGAAGATCGGCAACGTCACACCGCTCTTGCCGAGCATTCATCCGAGCATCGCCGGACAGACCATCAACGGCAACGACATGCTGAAGGTGATCCTGGCCGTAGCCGCGGCGGTCGCGTTCTACTTCTTCTTCAAGGTGACGCGCACCGGCGTCGCGATGCGCGCAGTGGTCGACAACCGGAGTCTGCTCGCCCTGCACGGCGCCACACCAGGATTCATGTCTGCACTGTCGTGGGCGATCGGCTCCTCCCTCGCCGCGGTCGCGGGCATCTTGCTCTCCGCGTCGACCGATGTCGGGCTCTACCCGTATGCGAACCTCACGCTGCTCGTGATCACGGCGTACGCCGCGGCGATCCTCGGCAAGCTGGAGAACCTGCCGTTGACGTTCGTGGGTTCGCTCGCGCTCGGTCTGGCGACGTCGTACGCCGTCGGCTACCTGCCGCCGGACGCCATCTACAACGGCTTCCGCGTGGGGATCCCGGCCATCTTCCTGTTCGTCGTCCTCGTTGTCCTTCCACGCGCGCCGCTGCGCGTCGGGCAGATCCGGGGAATTCCCGCGGTACCGGTGGCCAGCTGGCGGCGCACGCTCATTGCCGGCACGGTGCTCATCGTCGTCGCCTACGTGCTGTCACACGTCGTGACCGGGACGCAGAGCTCCTACTTCGCCGAGGCGTTCGCGTACGGGTCGATCATGCTCTCGATCGTGCTGCTGACGGGGTACGGCGGCTATCTCAACCTGGCTCCGCTGACGTTCGCCGGTCTCGGTGCGCTGACTGTTTCGAAGTTCCACACCGGCGCGCCGTACACGCTTGTGATCGCGGCTCTGGTGACGGCTGCCATCGGCGCCGTCATCGGTCTGTTCGCCATCCGGCTCGGCACGCTCTACCTCGCGATCGCAACGCTGGCGTTCGCCGAGCTGATGGAGTACTTCGTTTTCGAGTCCGACAAGGCATTCAAGGGCGGCAGTGCGGTCACCGTGCACCGGCTGGAGATCTTCGGTCGGCACCTCGATTCGGACAAAAGCTACTTCGTCTTGACCGTGATCGTGTTCGTCGCGCTCGGCATGATCGTGCTTGCGCTGCGTCGACGCAGCTATGGCCGGCTCCTGATCGCGCTGCGCGACAGCCCGGCCGCGTGCGGCACGCTCGGCCTGAACCTCACCTTCACCCGCGTCGTCGTCTTCGCGATCTCCGCCGCGATCGCCGGATTCGCCGGCGGCATCTTTGCTCAGACGGAGGGATCCGTCGGCCCGCAGGCATTCCTGACGGTGCTGAACCTTCCTCTGCTGCTGTTCGCCGTCGTCGGCGGGATGACGTCCGTGACCGGCGTTGCGCTCGGTGGTCTCGGGTTGATGACCGTCAACCGAGTGCACGCGTTGCAGTCCTACGCGTTCATCATCGTCGCGATCATGGCGATGTTCATGAGCCGCAACCCGAACGGCTTGGCTGGCTACGCTTTCCGGCTGGGTCGTTGGGTGCTCAACCTCGCCACGGGCAACCGTGGCACGGCGCCGACGGAACACGCCGAGCCGAGTGCCGACCTACCTGATCATCCCGGCCTGCGCGAGGAGGTGGTCGTCGGTGGGCACGCCTGACGGCGCCGCTTCCGCGCCGCGCACGGCTCTGCTCGAGGTCGACGGGGTCGTCGTGCGCTTCGGCGGCGTGACCGCGGTCAACGACGCAAACTTCCACGCCGATCCGGGCACGGTCACGGCACTCATCGGACCGAACGGCGCTGGCAAAACCACGATGTTCAACGTGATCTCCGGCTTGCAGCCACCGACCTCCGGGCGGGTGCGGCTGAAGGGTGAAGACATCACGTCGCTCGGCGTTCATGCGCGGGCGCGGCGTGGGATCGCGCGCACGTTCCAGCGGCTGGAAGCGTTCGGGTCGCTGTCCGTGCGCGACAACGTGCTGGTGGCCGCGGAGATCTACGGCCGGTGGGCGGATACAGCCCCAAAGGCAGAAGCGGTCGTCGACGAGCTCATCGCGCGCGTCGGCATCAAGAAGTGGGCACATGCGCAAGCCGACTCGGTACCGACCGGTACGGCGCGGCTCTTGGAGCTCGCGCGGGCGTTGGCCATCAACCCGGAGATCATGCTGCTGGACGAGCCGTCGTCCGGCCTCGACGAGGAAGAGACCGACGACTTCGCCGAGCTGCTGCGCGATCTCGTAAGCGAAGGCCGCGCGATCCTCATCGTCGAGCACGACATGGACCTCGTCATGGGCGTGTGCGACTACATCCACGTGCTCGACTTCGGCAGCATCATCGCCTCCGGGTTGCCCAAGGACATCCAGGCCGATCCCCGTGTGCAGGACGCCTACCTCGGCGCTGCACCGGAAGACGTCGAAGCGGTGGCCGCGGGAGCCGGACGATGACCGACACACCGATCCTCGAGGTCATCGACGTCCACGCGGCGTACGGCCGCATCGAAGTCCTCCGCGGTGTCGATCTCGTCGTGCCGAGGGGCACTGTCGTTGCCCTCCTCGGCCCCAACGGCGCCGGCAAGACAACCTTGCTCAAGGTGATCAGCGGGCAGATGCAGCCCACCCGTGGTCACATCCATCTCGGCGGGTTCCACGTGAACGGTCAGCCGGCGGAGGACCTCGCCAAGGCCGGCCTGTGCACCATCCCCGAGGGCCGCGGGATCTTCCCCAACCTGAGCGTCGAGGACAACCTGCGACTTGTCACGTACGCCGGCGTCAGTGAGCGGCAGGTCCGCGATATCGCTTTCGCCCGCTTCCCACGGCTGAAGGAGCGTCGACGTCAGCTGGCCGGAACGTTGTCGGGCGGCGAGCAGCAGATGCTCGCGATGGCGCGCGCCTTGGCGACCGAACCTGCGCTGCTCGTCCTCGACGAGCTGTCCATGGGCCTCGCGCCGTTGATCGTGGCCGAGCTCTATGAAGCAGTCGCCGAGATCGCAAAGACCGGCATCTCGGTTCTGGTGGTCGAGCAGTTCGCTCGCACCGCCCTCGCCGTTGCGCAGTACGGCGCTGTCATGCTCAGCGGCCGGATCGTCGCGGTCGGGGAACCGGACGACCTGACCGAGGAACTCTCGAAGGCCTACCTGGGGGGTGCGGCGTGAACCGACGTCGGGCGAGCTTGCGGGCCACCCCGTTCGCATTCGTGGCGTTGGTGCTGTTCGCCGTCGCTGGAGTGCTCATCTTCGCGACCCCGTCGTCACGAGCGGCCGACCAGCCCATCGGTGGCTTTTCCATGTCCGGCTTCTCGGCGCCCGTGTCGCTCCTGATCTACGAGCCGGAGATTCCGTTCCCGACGAATCCGCAAGGCGAGCTGCACTACAGCTTCAGCCAGGTGGCCATGGACGCATCACCGTTCGGGTCCACCTGCGCGAGCAGTGTCTATCCCGGCGCGACGCTCGGGACGACGTCGTTGAAGACGCTCAACCCGAGCCTGCCGGACGCGAAGTACCCGGTCATCGCCTGCGCCGCCTATCCCGGCGGTCCCAGCCACGCCAGCAAGACCGTTACGGCCGGTGTGGGGATGACAGCGGACGCGCAGCAGAACGTCACCAAAGCGAGCGCTTCTAGCAGCGAGTCTTCCGGTGACTTCGTCAGTTTCGGAAACGCGCAGTCCACATCGACCTTGACCAACGCCGACACGCAGGTCACCGGCTCGTCCGTTGCGACCGACTCCGACGTCGGCATCCTCGGTGGGATCATCCAGATCAAGTCCATCCACGGCGAGTCGAACGCGACCAGCGACGGGCAGAAGGCCGGCTTCAGCGGTGCGCAGACCGTCACTGGTTTGTCCGTGGCCGGACAGAAGTTCACCGTCGATCAGAAGGGCGTGCACCCGCCGGGTGCCGTCAAGATCCCGGGCATCCCGCTGCCCGGCCTGCCGGCCACGGGGACACAGCTGCTCCAGACGTTGGGGATCTCGTTCTCGACTCCGGCTACGCAAACCTCGGTGCAGGGTGGCGCGGCGAAGATGGCCGGCACTGCACTCGTCGTATCGATCGACACTGCGACCTATCTCAACGCAGTGCGCAACGTCGCGGCGACACCTGGACTCCAGCAGCTGCTGGCCCTGACCCCCAATCCTTGCTTCGATCAGCTGCAGCAGTCGCCGACCGGCACCTGCTTGCACGACCAGTACGCCGCGATCCTCGCGCTGTCACCGAAGATCGTGTTGGTGTTCTGCAACACGAACATCCAGGCTTCTGCGGTCGGCAAGTTCGTCTTCAACGTGCCATTGCCACCGTTGCCGCCGCTCACCACACCCACCGGGACGACGACACCGCCAGTCACCACGGGCACACCGGGACTGGCCTCGACCGGTACGCCGGGGACCCCCGGCACGCCGACCGCGCCGACGGTCGCGCCACCGTTGAACCTGGTGTCGAAGCAGTATCCCGACGGCTACAAGGGTCTCGGTGCGCTTGCGCTGCTCGGTGCGATCGTGACCGCAGGGGTGGGTTACTTCGTGCGTAACGCGGGGCTCGGTGTCGTCACCGGTGCGCTCGTTGGCTGCGAACTCGGTGCGCCGGGCGGCGTACCCAACTTGCGGAGGGGATGACCGGATGGCCACCGGAGTGACCGACCGGGTTACCGACGTGCTGTCGCGTGCAGCGACCTGGCGTCCGGGCGGATCGCGTGAGATCCCGCCGGAAGAGCGGATGCCCGTCATCTTGTTGTTCATCGGCGCGCTGTGCATGCCGCTCGGCATCGTTGCCGTACTGCTCGGTTGGTGGGGTGCAGCTCATACGCCGTACGGCTTCGAGCAGACGCCCTACCTCATCTCCGGGATCGGATTGGGCGTCGTGTTGATGCTGCTCGGCGGTTTCCTGTTCTTCGGAGCCTGGATCGCACGGGTTGCGCTGAACACCCGCCGGTCGGCCGATCAGATGGCGCGGCTGACCGAGCAACTCGCTCGCGGAGGCGCACCAGGGGGGACGGCGGTGAATGGTGACGAACAGGCGTTGGCACCGAAGGGTCTCGGCACGTCGCAGCGGCTTGTTGCTACGGCAACGGGATCGATGCTTCATCGCGCGGACTGCCCGATCGTCGCGACCCGCGACAACTTGCGGGACGTGAAGGCTGATGAGCAGGGCACGATGAAGCCCTGCCAGATCTGCCAGCCGCTGGTGGCCGACACCGTCCGCTGAGAGCTAGCGCGGGGCCAGACCCCCATCGGCGATGAGTACCTGTCCGGTGACGTAGCTCGCTGCGTCGGAGACCAGGAACAACGCCGGGCCGACCATTTCTTCCGGCGTCGCGTGTCGTCCTAACAACGTGGCCTGCCCGCTCCGCACCAGCGCATCCTCACCGTTCGCGAGCATCATGTCGGTCTCGACCGGACCAGGCGCCAACGCGTTGACGCGGATGCCATTGCCTCGGTGCGCGAGCTCCGCCGCCATGGTGTGCGTCCACGCCCACATCGCCGCTTTCGCACCGGTGTACATGCCGGTCCTGACGTTGAACATGAACGCACCGACGGAGATGAGGTTGACCACGGCTGCGTGCTCGCTGCGTTCGAGATGCGGGAGCGCTTCCTGCACGAGGAAGACCGGTCCGCGCACGTTGACGTCGTGGGCCTTCTGCCACCCGTCCGGCGTCAGCTCTCCGATCCATTGTGCGAGGGCGTTGGCGGCGTTGTTGATGACGATGTCGACGCCGCCGAAAGCGTCAACGGTGCGAGCTACCAGGTTGTTCAGCGCCTCGATGTCGCCCATGTGCGTCGGTACGCCGATCGCGTTCGGACCGAGTGCTTGCGCTGCTTCCGCGCACGCCTCCGGTTTGCGGCTCGCCACCGCGACGTTGGCGCCGGCCGCGACAAGCCCGGTTGCGATCGCGCGGCCGATCCCGCGCGTGCCACCCGTGACGATCGCGGCACGACCGGTCAGGTCGAACAACGCGTGCAGTCGATCGGAGTCCACAGCGCGCTCAGGCCAGGGGTGATTCTTCATCGCCGCGAAGCAGCTCTGCTCGCCGCTCCGGGCTCACCGAGATGAACAAGGCCGTCGCATCGGCGTACGTCACGCCGTCCGCGCTGATGCGTGCCTCCGCCCGCACCCGTCTGCCGCTGCTTTCCGTGTGCCACGCCTCGACGAGCAGCTCGCGGTCGTACGGCGTCGGCTTTCGGTAGTTCACCGTGAGGGACACGGTCATGCCGGGAGGCCCCGCCGTACCGACGGCATGACCGAGCAGCTGGTCGATGAGCAACGCCACGATGCCGCCGTGGACGGCGTTCGGCGGTCCCTCGTGCACGCGCGAGAGCTGGATGCGGGCGCTCGCCCGGCCGTTCTCGTCCACCTCGACCTCGAGCGGTGCAGCGAACGGGTTCACCTTGCCGATGACCGGGTTGTAGGCGACGAACCGCCGGCGGATCTCCTGCGGATTCATGTCCGCGGTCGGCTGCCGGTGTTTCGCGTTGAGTCGCTCCGCGATCGCGGCGATCTCTTTCGTGGCTGCTTCGATGACATCGAGCTCGACGTCGGTTTCAACGACCGCTTCGATCAGCGCGCGGGTCGCGTCGCCGAGTGCCGTCAACGGTGCGAGGCGTGGGTCCTGCATGGCCGGACCCAGCCAGTCGGGCGCGCTCACTTTCCCTGGTAGTTGGGTTCGCGTTTCTCCTTGAATGCGAGCGTGCCTTCTTTGGCGTCCGCCGTGCCGAAGATCGGCAGTCCGTGCTCCAGCTCGATCTTCAGGGCCTCGGCTTCGGGCAGGCCTTCGGTCTGCTGCAAGGAACGTTTGACGGCTTGTACGGCGAGCGGGCCGTTCTTCGCGATCTTCGCCGCGATCTCGCGCGCCTTCGCGAGTGCCTGGCCGTCGGGTACGACGTGTCCGATCAGCCCGATGCGCTCGGCCTCCGTCGCCGGGATCGTGCCGCCGGTCAGCAAGAGCTCGGCCGCTTTTGTGTACGAGATCTGCCTGCGCAAGCGGACGGTCGACCCGCCTAGCGGGAACAGTCCGCGGGTTACCTCAACCACGCCGAAGCTCGCGGACTCACCAGCGACGCGGATGTCGGTCGCCTGCAGGATCTCGGTGCCGCCGGCAACGGCGTGCCCCTCGACCGCAGCGATGAGTGGCTTCGTCAGTTGGTGGTTGCGCAGCAGCGCCTTCCACGCCATGCCGCTGTCCTCGCGGAAACGCTGGGCCTGCTCGCTCTGGTTCTGGCTGTCGTTCATCGCCTTGAGATCTGCGCCTGCGCAGAACGTGCCGCCGGCGCCGGTGAGGATCGCGACGCGAATCTCGGGGTTGCTGTCGATCTCGTCCCACGCGTCGGCGAGCCCGACCAGCATCTCGGGGGAGAAGGCGTTCTTCGCCTCCGGACGGTTCAAGGTCAGCACGACGACGTGGCCGTCCTGCTCGACATCAAGGTGCGCGGTACCGACGAGCGCCACGTCAGATCCGCTCGATGATCGTGCCGGTCGCGAGCGCGCCACCAGCGCACATCGAGATGAGCCCGAACTGCTTGTCGGTGCGTTCGAGCTCGTGCAACGCCGTCGTGATCAGGCGGCTGCCGGTCGAGCCGACGGGGTGACCGAGCGCGATCGCGCCACCGTTGACGTTGACCTTGTCCCAGTCGACGTTGTGCTGGCGCCCCCAGTTGACGGCGACCGCGGCGAACGCCTCATTGACCTCGAAGATGTCGATGTCGCCGATGCTCATGCCCGCTTTGTCGAGAACGGTCTGTGTCGCTCGCACCGGTCCGTTGAGGTGGTAGTACGGCTCGTCACCGACGAGGCACTGCGCCACGATGCGACCGCGTGCACGTAAGCCGTAGGAGCCCGCCTTCTCTTCGCTCATCAACATCACGGCAGCGGCGCCGTCGGAGATCTGCGACGACGTACCGGCGGTGTGGAAGCCGCCCTCGGCAACCGGCTTGAGCTTCGCGAGGCCTTCGAGTGTTGTGTCGCGCAGACCCTGGTCGCGATCGATGGTTTGCCGCTCCTCGGTGGGGTTTCCGCCGTCGTCGAGTACCGGTGCCTCGATCGGCGCGACCTCCGCCTTGAACCGACCTTCGTCCCACGCGCGCTTTGCCTTCTGCTGGCTGGCGAGGCCGAAATCGTCGAGGTCCTGCCGGCTGATGCCGAAGTCCTTCGCGATGCGGTCGGCGCCGGTGAACTGGTCGGGCAGGTCGAGGTCCCAGTCATCCGGTCGCGGTACGCCGGGGCCGGACAGCACATTTGCGCCGAGACCGACGCGGCTCATGCACTCGACACCGCAGGCGATCCCGACGTCGATGGCACCGGCGGCGATCAGACCGGCGATGAAGTGGTTGGCCTGTTGCGCCGATCCGCACTGGCAGTCGATCGTCGTACACGCCGTCGATGGCGGCAGTCCTTCGGCCAGCCAGGCGTAGCGCGTGATGCTGCTTCCTTGTTCGCCGGCTTGCGTGACGCAGCCGCCGACGACCTGCTCGACGTCGGCCGGGTCGATGCCGGCGCGCGTGCACACCTCGCGCTGAACGTGGCCGAGCACAGCGGTCGGATGCAGGCCCGACAGCCAGCCGCGACGCTTGCCGATGGGGGTTCGGACCGCCTCAACAATCACCGGGTTCGCCATGCTGCGAAGGTATAACGTGTTCTAGTTTCCAGCAAGCCGGGTCAGGCGCGTGAAGGCCGGCGTGCGGTTGCCATCGGGAACGCCGTCGAACGGTTCGCGCAGCTCACCGACGGTAGGGCCGACGCGGTTCGCGATTGCTTGCAGCGCGGTGGCTTCGAGATCGCTGACGCGGCGATCGTCGTCCCAGTTGCGGCTGCCTGCGTCGGCCGTCAGGTCGCGGAACGGATTGCGGTATTTCGATCGCCAGACATCGAACTGGTCGTGGTAGCGCGACTCGAGGTAGTCCCGGTACATCTCGTGAGTTCCGCCCGCGTGACAGTCGGCAGAGATCAGCAGCAGCCGGTCTCGCGTCACGTCATGCACGTTCCTACAGATACATGACTATGGCAAGCAAACTACGCGGAAGACGTACTAGTTCGAACGCCCGTTGACTCACTCATGTGCGTGTTACGTTCGAATGAGTCGGTCGCGATCATTGACGATTTCCTAAAGCAAAACGCCATTGAGGACTGCGTGGACCAGTTTGTTCAACTGACGGTCGTAGGGCTTGTCGTCGGCTGCGTCTACGCGCTTGCGGCGATGGGACTTGTCGTCACATATACGACGAGCGGAATCTTCAACTTCGCGCATGGTGCGGTGGCTGCGGTCGCGGCGTTCGGTTACTGGGACCTCGCGGTCGCACACGGCTGGCCGCATTGGTTGGCCGCGATCGTGATCGTGTTGTTGTTCGCGCCGGTTGCCGGAGCGCTCGTCGAGCGGGTTGTCATGCGGCACCTCGGAGCCGCCCCGCTCGAAGCGCAGCTCGCCGTCACAGTTGGGTTGCTGCTCCTTCTCATCGGTGTGGCGAACGCCGTGTGGGACCCGTCTCGGCCCTATGAGGTCCCGTACTTCCTCGGCAACACACATGTGTCCATCGCCGGCGTCACGGTGCGGGGCAGCGACCTGCTGATCATGGGCGTCGCGATAGCCGTTGCCGTCGGTTTGCGTTTCTTCCTCGTCACGACGCAGACCGGCGTCGCCATGCGGGCGGTGGTCGACAACCGCGAGCTGGTCGGGCTCACCGGTGCCCGACCTCATCGCTACGGTCAGTTCGGGTGGATGCTCGGGTTCGGTTTGGCGGCACTCGCAGGAATCCTCATCGCGCCGTCGCTGGTGCCGGAGTTCACGGTCACGAACGTGACGCTGCTTGTGATGAACGGGTACGTCGCGGCCGTCATCGGCAGGCTGAGCAACCTGCCTCTGACGTTCGCCGGCGGGATCTTCCTGGGGCTGGCCGAGAACTACGCCAAGGGCTACATCCCGTCGGACAGTTCTCTTGCGACGTACACGCCCGCAGTGTCGATGATCGTCCTGGTCGGTGCGCTTCTCGTCCTTCCGCAGGCGCGACTACGCGCAGGGCGAGCCGAAGCCGTCCCACGTCCGCCGCGGGTGGCCGGCTTGTGGACCTCACTGATGGCCGGTGCACTGGTCATCGTCATTGGCGTTGTGGCCGCGCACACCCTGTCGGCCACGAACCTCTCGACGGCGAGCCACGGTGTTGCCTACGCGCTCATCGGCCTGTCCGTGCTTCTGCTCACCGGGTACGGCGGCGCCGTGATGCTCTGTCCGTTGACTTTCGCGGGCATCGGAGCCTTCGCGACCTTGCATGTCGGCCATGGCGGCTCGTGGCTCGGCATCCTTGCTGCCGTCGGACTGTCGGCCGGGGCAGGCGCGCTTCTCACGCTGCCTGCGCTGCGGTTGCGCGGGCTCTATCTGGCGCTGCTGACGCTCGCCTTCGCATTTGCGCTTGACGCCGTCTGGTTCCCACGCACCGGCACGTTCCTGTCGCAGACGCTCATCACGGCCGACCGCGTGCACATTCCCGGCGTACCGCTATCGCCCGATACGGCTAACGGTGACCAGTACATGTTCATCGTCGAAGTCGTCGCCTTTGTTGCCCTCGGTGTTGCATTGCTCGCGGTACGCCGGTCGCGATTCGGGCGGCGCTTGGTCGCGATGAGCGACTCGCCCGCCGCTTTCGCGACGCTTGGTCTGCGTATCCCCTGGAACAAGCTCGCGGTGTTCAGCGCGTCGGCGGCGCTCGCTGGCTTCGGCGGAGCCATCTACGTCCAGCAGCAGGGCAACGTGTCCTATCCGGACTTCACGTTGCTCGGCAGCCTCTCGTTGGTGCTGATCATCGTCATCTTCGGAGTCCGCAGTGTGGCGGGAGTGCTTGTCGCGGGCTTGCTGCTCGCGATCGGTCAGATCGCCCCGTCCCATCTGCCTGATGCCTTGCGCGATGTCGTCGACCTGGCGATCGGGCTGGGCGCCATCGGTATCGCCCGCAACCCCAACGGCCTCTTCGGACACGTGTCCTACCTGCAGCGTCGTCGGGACAAGTCAGCGGGCGGCGGGCCTGCGGTCGCAGTGAGCTCGGCCGTGTCCGCGGCGCCGGCGGCAAGCCCGATGGGTCAGGTGCCGCATGCTTCGCGTTGACGAGGTGGTCGTCCGGTTCGGCGGCGTGATCGCCGTTGATGGCCTGAGCCTCGAGGTTCCGCTTGGCACGGTGACCGGTCTCATCGGCCCCAACGGGTCGGGGAAGACAACAACGTTCGACGTCATCACCGGGCTGCGCCGACCCACCCGCGGCCGGGTGACCTGGCAGGACGACGAGATCACTGCCGAGTCGCCAGCGGCGAGGGCACGCCGCGGCATCGGCCGGACGTTCCAGCGGTTGGAGCTGTTCGGCAGCTTGACCGTGCGCGACAACGTGCTCGTTGCAGCGGAAGCGCAGGGGAACCAGCGGTCGGCAGGGGCCGTGACCGACGAGGTGCTCGAACGGCTGGGCCTCACGGACGTCGCACACGCACCGACCGATGTCGTACCGACTGGCCTCGCGCGGCTTGTCGAGCTGGGTCGAGCGCTGGTACGACGCCCGTCGTTGCTGCTCCTCGACGAACCGGGATCCGGGCTCGACGCGCAGGAGAGCACGGCCCTCGGCGACCTCCTCCAGGACATCGCGGGCGACGGTGTCGGCGTGCTCGTCGTCGAGCACGACATGGACCTGATCATGCGGGTGTGCCAGCACATTTACGTGCTCGACCTCGGCAAGGTCATCGCTTCGGGAACTCCCGCCGAGGTGCAAGGCGATCGGCTGGTGCGCCAGGCCTACCTCGGCGACCCCGCTGAAGGTGCCCGGCTCACCGTCATTCCGGAAGTGACGTCGTGACATCCGCAGCGCAACAGCTGCCGACGGCCGAGGCCGTCCTCGAGCTGCGTGGCGTCGCGGCCGCCTATGGGCGCGTCGAGGTCATCCGAGACGTCAACCTGCGGTTCTTGCGCGGCTCGATCCTTGCGCTGCTCGGTCCCAACGGCGCGGGGAAGAGCACAGTCGTCAAGGTTGCGACCGGGCGGCTTCGCCCGACTCGGGGGACCGTCGTCCTCGACGGCGTCGATGTGACAAAGCATTCGCCGGATGAGCTGGCGCGCGCGGGTGTGTGCACACTCCCGGAAGGCCGCGGCGTGTTCCCGAACCTCACCGTCGCCGACAACCTGCGGATGTGGGCGTTCCGGCCTGGCGTGCGACGCAGTGACGTCGAGGAGATCACGTACGCCCGCTTCCCCAAGCTCGGCGAGCGGCGTCGTCAACTCGCCGGGACGTTGTCCGGTGGCGAACAGCAGATGCTCGCGTTGTCACGCGCCCTGTCCACGAAACCGCGTGTTCTGTTGCTCGACGAGATGTCGATGGGACTTGCGCCGGTCATCGTCACCGAGTTGTTCATGATCGTCTCGGCGCTGCGCGACGAAGGTGTTTCCGTCCTGCTCGTCGAGCAGTTCGCCCATGCTGCACTCGAACTCGCCGACTGCGCTGCGGTGATGGTGCACGGATTAGTTGCTTACGAGGGACCGCCGGACGACGTCCGAGCACATGTCGAGGCGACCTATCTCGGTGGCGGCGCTACTACACAAGCCAATAACAACAAGGAGAAGCCATGATGCAGTTCCGCCATCGGACGCGGAGCGTTGCGCTCGTGGTGGGCGCCGGCGTGCTGGCCGCCGCGTGCTCGAGCGGCGGGAGTGCGACGCCGAAGTCGGGCAGTAAGGCGCCTGGTGTCAGCGACAACACGATCACCGTAGGAACGGTCGCCGACCTGTCCGGCATCGTTCCCGGCCTCTTCGCCGGCGCGGTCAACGGGACGAAGGCCTATGCCGACTACATCAACAGCAAGGGTGGCGTGAACGGCAAGAAGATTGTCGTCAACAGCGCCGACACAGGTACGAACTGCATTGGCGCGAAGCAGGTGGCACAGCAGCTGACCGGCAAGGTGCTCGCATTCGTCGGCAGCTTCAGTGTGTTCGACCAGTGCTCCGGCGCGGTCTGGCAGAAGAGCGGCGATCCGATCTTCTCGCTTCCGTTGTCTACGCAGGTCAAGCAACTTCCGAACCTCTACAGCCCGTCACCGTCGCCACCCGGTTTCTATACCGGCCCGGCACGTCACTTCTCCGCGCAGCACCCTGGCGCGATCAAACACATGGCGATGCTCTACCCCGGCCAAGCGACGTCATCGCACGAACAGCTGCGGGCGATGTACGAGTCCCTTGGGGCCAAGGTTGTGTACCAGCGGGTGATTTCACCCACGGAGACCAACTATCTGGGCGACATCGTCACGATGCGCAAGAAGGGCGTGCAGTGGCTGGACATGACGTCGACCGATGCCGGAACGGTCTTGCGCGTCGCCGGCGCTGCTGCACAGCAGCACTGGAAGCCGCAGATCTGGCTCTCTGCCCCGGCGTACGACCCGCACGTGGCGCAACAAAATGCATTCGGGTTGCTCGAGAGCGAAGGCGTCCAGATGCCGATGCCGTGGGCCGCCTTCCAAGGCGAGGACGCGGCCGTGGTTCCCGAGGTCTCACTGTTCAACCAGTGGTACGCGAAGCAGAGCAAGGGCTCGAAACCGGACCTTTTCGCGATGTACGGCTGGACATCGATGGCGTTGTTCGTCAAGGCGCTGCAGTCGGTGAGCGGCACGCCTACCCAAGCGAACCTGCTCACAGCAGCGCAGGGAATTCACGACTTCGATGACAACGGGATGTTGCCGAAGGCCGATGTAGGCGCGAAGAAGCCGCCCATGTGTTGGCTGTTGGTCGTCGCAAAAGGCGGGAAGTTCATGCGTCAGTCGCCGCCGTCGCCGACAAACGGGTCGTTCATCTGCGACGGCGCGTCGTACTTCTACGCGAACGGTGCGACTCACTAGCCGCGCGTACGCCGTAGTTCAATCGCATCGCTCGAACACGGTCATGTACCAACCGGGTGTCTTCGCCGGACCGACCAGGAACTCGGAGTGACCGGTGCCGTGCTTGTGGCGCGACGCCGGGAAGTCGTGGTCGAAGAAGCACTGGTAGTCGCCGCTGGGCTGCCGTTCACAGTGGTTCAGCCGCAGGTTGATTGCCTCGGTGTGCATCCCGTTGAGCTGTCCGCGGGCGTCTGCTGTCGTCACGTGGCACAGGGAGACATCGTCGCGCCGGTTCCAGGCCGCGGCCAGATAGCGCATCGCAGCTTCCGGGGTGGCGAAGCGTGGCGATGGCGGAGCCGGCTTCTTGCAGCCGAACGGGATCGACGGAGTGTCGGCGTCATGCTGCGCCGGCCTGGGCGGGGTGGTCCGGTGGCGCTGGGTCGGGCTGGGTGTGGCGGCCGGGCTCGGTGCGGCCACCGGCCGGTGGGCGGCGATCGCACCGCCCGTGCCGCAGCCGCTGGCAGTGAAGGCCACCGCTGCCGCGGCGCTGAGGACAACTCTCGGATTCATGCAGACCCCCCAATTCGGACCAATCCTTTCCTGTTGGACTCCGCAGCCAGGCCGTAGTTACAGGTCCGCAGCGCGGGCGAGGGTCGTCCCGAACGGCGCCGGCTGATCCGGCGGATCAGCCAGCGGTTCCTGACGGGGCGTCAGGGAACTGCTTGCCAGGGCTGCGAGAACGCGTTCTAATTCTGTCGAACGCTGCCCCTCCCCGCAGAAGGTGACTGCCATGACGCTGTCCATCACCGCCCGGCGCGACGAGATCGGCCTCAAGGACGGGCTGCTCCTGATCGACGGCGAATGGCGCGCCGCCGAGGACGGCGCGATGTGGACGCACGTCCACCCTGCTACCGGTGAGGAGGTCGGCCAGTTCGCGGTCGCCACGCCGGCCGACGTGGATCGGGCCGTACGGGCTGCCCGCCGGGCCTTCGACGAGGGGCCGTGGCCGCGGATGCGGGCCGGTGAGCGGACGAAGGTGCTGCTGCGCATCGCCGATGCGATCCGCGCGAACGGTCCCGAGCTCGCCGCTCTGCTCGCGCTCGACAACTCGATCCCGCTGTCGTTCGGCAGCGCCTACGCGCTGTCGGCGGAGGTGGTCGCGGACATCTTCGAGCACCACGCCGGCTGGATCGACAAGCTCGGCGGCGAGACGTTGCCGGCGTACCAAGGGGGCGACCACTTGGTCATGACGCTGCGCGAGCCCGTTGGCGTCGTCGGTGCCGTGATCCCGTGGAACGCCCCACTGATGCTCTTCGCCCAGAAGGTCGCACCCGCGCTCGCCGCTGGTTGCACGGTCGTGCTCAAGCCATCCGAGTTCGCGACCTTCTGCGTGCTCCGCATCGCTCAGATCCTGGAAGAGACCGGACTGCCGCCGGGCGTCCTCAACGTCGTCACCGGGCCCGGTAACCCGACCGGCGAAGCGCTGATCACGCATCCCGGCATCGACAAGCTGACGTTCACCGGCAGCCGCGCAGTCGGTGAGCGGGTCGCTGCTGCCGCCGCTGTCGGCGTACGTCACGTGTCACTCGAGCTCGGTGGCAAGAGCCCGGGCATCGTCTTCCCGGACGCCCCGGACGTCGCCATGGCGGCGATGACGCTCATGGGCATGATGACGATGGGTCTGTCCGGACAGGGCTGCGTCTGCCACAGCCGCGCGCTCGTCCATCGTGATGTGTACGACGACTTCATCAACGCCGCGGCTTCGCTGACAGGCATGATCACGTACGGCGACCCGTTCGACATGACAACGACGTCGGCGCCGCTGATCAACGCAAAGCAACTCGAGAAAGTCACCGGACTCATCGCCCAGGGCCAGGCGGAGGGCGCGCGGCTGGTCTGCGGCGGTGACCGCCCGGGTGGTGACCTCGCGAACGGCAACTACGTCAACCCGACGCTGTTCGCCGACGTCGACAACTCGATCGCTATCGCGCGTCAGGAGATCTTCGGCCCGGTGCTCGCGGTGATCCCGTTCGCAGACGAAGCCGAAGCGCTGAAGATCGCCAACGACACGGACTACGGCCTCGGCGCGACGGTGTACACGACGGACATCAAGCGAGCTTTCCGGGTGGCGAGGGCGGTGCGGGCCGGCACGTTCGGCATCAACGGTTACAACGTCGAGCCGCATGCACCGTTCGGGGGATACAAGGCGTCTGGGTTGGGCCGTGAGGGCGGGATCGAGGCGATCAAGGCCTTCACCGAAGTCAAGACGGTGATGGTTCCGACAACCGACGAGATGATCTGAGGTTTGCACGCATGACCGATCAGCTGTCCGGCATCGACCTTTACAACCTCGAGCAGTACGAACGCGAGCTTCCCTTGGCTCAGCTCGCCCGGTTGCGCGCTGAGGCGCCGGTCTTCCGGCACACCGACCCCGAACTGCCCGAGGGCTTCTGGGCGCTGACGCGACATGCCGACGTCGAGTTCGTGTCGCGCAACTCGGAAGTGTTCTCCTCGTTCGAGAAGTCGGCGCTCATCAGCGAGTTCCCGAACGAGCAGCTCGAGCAGTTGCGCCTGCTGATGCTCAACCAGGACCCGCCGCAGCACACCCGCACCCGAAGCTTGGTGAACCGTGGCTTCACGCCCCGCATGATCGGGCAGCTCGAGGAACGCATCTACAAGGTGTGCGGCGAGATCATCGACAACGCGGTGCAGCAGGGCGAGGGCGACTTCGTCACGCTCTGCGCCGCCGAGCTCCCGCTGATCCTGATCGCCGATCTGATGGGCGTGCCGCACGAGGACCGGCACAAGGTCTTCGACTGGTCGAACCGAATGGTGGGCGCCAACGATCCGGAGTACGGCGTCACGCCGGAGGAAGCGCATAGCGCCTCCATGGAGATGTTCATGTACGCGAACGAACTCGCGGAGAAGAAGCGACAGGAGCCGAAGGACGACATCGTCACGAAGCTGCTCCAGCCTGACGAGGAGGGTGATGTCCTCTCTGAGCTCGAGTTCGACTCCTTCTTCATGTTGCTTGCGGTGGCGGGCAACGAGACGACGCGCAACGCGATCACCGGCGGCATGCACGCGTTGATCGAGAACCCAGACCAGTGGGAGAAGCTGAAGAACAACCCCGATCTCTTGCCGTCCGCCGCAGACGAAATCGTCCGCTACGTCTCACCGGTGATGCACTTCCGTCGCCAGGCTACCCGCGACGTAGAGATCGGCGGCCAGCTCATCAAGAAGGGTGAGAAGGTCGTCATCTACTACACATCGGCTAACCGCGACGAGTCCGTCTTCGAAAACCCGGACACCTTCGACATCACGCGTGATCCCAACCCGCATCTCGGCTTCGGCGGGGGAGGTCCCCACTTCTGCCTGGGCCGGCACCTGGCCAAGCTGGAGATCGAGCAGCTGTTCCGCGCGCTGATCGAGCGGGTTGACCGCGTCGAGCTGGTGTCGCCGCCACGCCGGCTGCGCTCGAACTTCATCAACGGCATCAAGGAGATGCAGGTCCGCTTCGTCCCGAAGGGCTCGTCTGCATGACGAAACTCGGTTTCTGGAACATCGCAGAGGCAGAACCCGACCGCATCGCCGTGATCGATGTCGACCACAGCGAGCACACGTTCGGCGAGGTCGCAGCCGAGGCGCATCGCATCGTGCACGGCCTGCGTGCACTCGGCGTAGAAACCGGCGACACGATCGCGACCCTGCTGCCCAACTCTGTGCACATGGTTGCGCTCATGCTTGCGACCGGCGAGGCGGGCATCTACCTCACGCCGGTCAACTACCACCTGACCGGGCCCGAGGTCGCCTACATCGTCGATGACAGCGAGTCGAAGGTCTTCATCGCGCACGAGCGCTTCACCGACGCGGCGAGCGCTGTCCCCGCCTCCGTGCAGCGCTTTGGCGTCGGCAGCATCGCCGGTTTCGCGCCGTACGACGAGCTCGTCGCCAACCAGCCGGAGTCGTTGCCCGAGGACCGCACGGCCGGCGCGATCATGAACTACACGTCCGGTACGACGGGTCGGCCGAAGGGCGTGAAGCGTCCACTCACCGGTCTGAACCCGAACGACGCGGGTGAGCTCGGCTCGTTCCTGCTGAACTTGTTCGGCATCCCGCCGATGGGCGACGGCCGTCATCTCGTCGCCGCACCGCTGTACCACACGGCGGTCGGTCAATACATGATGGCGAGCCTCAACGGCGGCCACGGCGCCGTGCTCATGGACAGATGGACCCCGGAGGACTGCCTCGACCGCATTGGCCGGCACAAGGTCACCGAGACGCACATGGTGCCGACGATGTTCAACCGGATGCTGAAGCTCCCGGACGACGTGAAGAAGAACTACGACGTGTCGTCGATGACGCACGCCATTCACTCTGCCGCGCCGTGCCCGATTCCGACCAAGCAGGCGATGCTCGACTGGTGGGGGCCGGTCATCTACGAGTACTACGCAGCGACCGAAGGCGGCGGGACGCTGGCGACCCCGGAGGACTGGCTGAAGAAGCCGGGCACTGTCGGCAAGCCCTGGCCGATCAGCCAGGTCGTCATCTTCGACGACGACGGCAACAAGCTGCCACCTGGCGAGATCGGCACCGTGTGGATGTCGATGGGCGACCAGAAGTTCGAGTACCACAAGGACAAAGAGAAGACCGCGAAGTCGTGGAAAGAGGGTTACTTCACCGTCGGTGATGCCGGTTACCTCGACGAGGACGGTTACTTGTTCCTGGCCGACCGCAAAATCGACATGATCATCGCGGGTTGATTGTAATTGTTTCGTGTAGTGATAGAGTG
>JBJMHR010000025.1:0-27375 GCA_045807285.1 Actinomycetes bacterium | reverse complement strand
GCCGGTCCGCGGCTCGCCGCGGTCGCCGACTGCCTCGGCCCGACGTGGGCGAGCGGGGCCGCGCCTGGTCCGGCGCTGCGCGAGGCCGCCGACCACCTCCGCCGCGCCCGTCGGCGCGCGGCCCGGGAGGCCGCCGGGCGGCTCGGCGTGCGGCTCGTCCTGCCGCTCGGGCTGTGCTTCCTGCCGGCGTTCGTGCTGGTCGGCGTGCTCCCGCTGGTCCTGGCGATGGCCGGCGGGGTGCTCGGGTGACGGCTCGCCGCCGCTCCGTCGAACCGGCGGGTGGCCTGTGGAGGAGCCGGCGGTCCACCGTCGGGGCGGCGACCGCGGCGGCGGGCCGCCCGGTGCGGCGAACGTGGGCGCGGCACCACATCGGTGACGACGACAGGGAGGCACGACATGACGGTGAAGCTGCGGCGACTGGGTGGCGGGGTGGCGCGTCGGGTGACGACGGCGTGGCGGCGCCGCGGGGAAGACATCGGGATGGCGACCGCCGAGTACGCGATCGCGACGATCGCCGCGGTGGGGTTCGCGGGGCTGCTCGTGGTCATCTTGCGCAGCAACGAGGTGCGGGGGCTGCTCCTCGGCCTCGTGCGGCAGGCGCTCTCGCTGTGAGGCGGGTCCGGGGCGGCGGCCACGATCACGGCGACCGGGGGAGCGTGACCGCGGAGCTCGCGGTCGCGCTGCCCGCGGTCGTGCTCGTGATCGGCGCGGTGCTCCTGGTCGTGGCGGCGTCGACCAGTCAGATGCGCTGCGCCGACGCCGCCAGGGCCGGCGCGCGGGCAGCTGCGCGGGGCGAGTCGGGAGCGGTCGCCCTCGAGGCGGCCCGGTCCACGGCGCCGAAGGGCGCCACGATCTCGATGCATCGGATCGGCTCGACGGTCCGGGTCGAGGTCCGCGATCGGGTCGCGCTGCTCGGTCCGATCGGGCGAGGCCACATCTCGATCGGGGTCGGCGCTGCCCTGGAGGCCCCGGTGGAGTCGGGTTCCGACTCTGGCGGCCGATGAGGCGGGATCAATGAGGCGACGGTCGACGGCGCGGCGCACCCGGGACCGCGGAATGGCGACAGTGGTCGTGCTGGCACTCGGCGCCGTGGTGAGTGCAGCGGCAGCAGCCGGGGTCGCGGTCGGAGCGGTGGTGGCGGCTCGCCACCGGGCGGGCGCTGCGGCGGACTTCGCCGCACTTGCGGCTGCGGCTCAACCTTCCGACCGCCCTGGCGCATGTCGCGCGGCGGCCCGGGTCGCAGCCGACGACGGGGGCCGGCTCGAGCTCTGCCGCATCGACGGAGAGGTGGCTGAGGTGCAGGTCAGCGTGCCGCTGGCGGGGCTCCTTGCTCACTTCGGTCCAGCGAGGGCCACTGCCCGCGCGGGGCCGACGGCCCCTGACCCCGGTCGAGTGGCGGGTCCGACCCCGCCGGTGGGTGTAGGCGCGATGCGCAGCCCGGGCCGCCGCGTAACTTGGGCGCGCCGGTTTCGTTGAACCGGTGCCGCCGCCGATTCAGGATCCACCTGGAGTCCGCCGACAATGTCGTCAATGTCTGTCCCCGGGTCGCAGAACGCCGCGCCCCAACCGGGCTTCACCACGCCCGGGGTCTCCGGGCAGCCGCGGAGCATCGGCGCACTCGTCGGCGCGGCCCTGCGCCGTCCGGGCGGCCGGCGCGCGCTGTCCGTCCTTTCCCTCGTCCTGTTCGTCGCAGGCGTCGCGATGTTCTCCTGGCCCGCCTACACCGACCTGATCGCCCACTGGCGCCAGGGCCATCTGAAGAGCGAGTTCTCCTCGCCGCAGACGCAGGCGGCGTACAAGTCCCACAACATCGCCACCGGTCAGCCGCTGACGATCCTCAAGAGCGCCCGGATGGGCATCAACGTCCTGGTCGTGCAGGGCACGACGCCGTCGGCGCTGAAGGCGGGAGCCGGTCACTACCCGAGCTCACCGCTGCCGTGCGACCCCGGCAACGTGGCGATCGCAGGGCACCGCACGACCTACGGCCGTCCGTTCAACAAGATCGACACGATGCGCCCTGGTGACGTGGTCGAGCTGATCACGCCCTTCAACGACTGCAAGTACGAGACGGTCAACGCGTTCGGTGGCCACGCCAACCCGTGGGTGGTCGCACCGGACGACTTCAGCGTGATCGACGTCCCCCACCTGCCGAAGAACGCCTACTGGCTGACGCTCACCAGCTGTCACCCCAAGGGCAGCGCGTCGCACCGGATCGTGCTGCGGCTGCGGCTGGTCGAAAAATGCAACTCGGACGGGCACACCAACTGTCACGCGGTGCAATCCGCCTGATGGCTCTCAAGACGCCGGCCGGTGGGTCGAACTCAAAGGTCATGGATGCTCACGCGGTACGCCGTGCCATGACCGCTGTTGCCCTTGCTGGCGGCGTCGGCCTCGTGGGCCTGCTCAGCGCCGGACCGGCGTACGCCGCCGGCCTGGGCGCACCCGGCGGAACGGTCACCGCAGCCGACCCGGTGACCGTGAGCGGGACCGGAGGTAGCTGCGGTGGCTCGCTGGCAGTCAGCGGCCCCGGCTACTCGAAGTCGATCACGCTGTCCAACAACGGCTCGGGGACGATCACGATCGACCCGCGCACCGAGTCGAACGGCTCGTACACCGCAACCCTGACGACCAAGACCAACGGTTTGACGGGCTGCAGCTCCAGCACCAGCGGCAAGTCGTGGACGTTCGATGTGGCGCCGGGGTCGCCGGCCGGGGTCAGGGCCGGGCTCACCGGTGATCGAGAGATCACGCTGTCGTGGAACCAGGGCGCCGACAAGGACCTCAAGAAGTACTACATCTACAACGCGTCGACCGGAGACGTGCTGACCTCCGTCCCGAACACGAACGACTTCTGCTCAGCGGGCACCTGCTCGGATGCGATCGGCTATCCCCCGTCGAAATACGGCCAGCAGACGTTCCAGGTCACCGCCCTGCGTCCCGACGGCGCCGGCGACTACGTCGAGTCGGACAAGTCGAGCACCGCCGCGGCCACGTTGCCAGCGCCGCCGACTCCTGATCCCACACCTCCTCCGGGCGGCGGCGGTGGCGGCGGCGGTACCGGCGGTGGCGGCGGCAGCAACGGCGGCGGTGGCGGTACCGGTGGGGGTGGCGGCAGCAACGGTGGCGGTGGCGCCGGCGGTGGTGGCAGTGGCGCCGGCGGTGGGAATGGCGGCAGCGGCAGCTCAGGTCTGAGCGCGCTCGGCGGCGTCAAGCCAGGGCTGACGTTCACCGCATCGGCGGGCAATGTGATCTTGCCGCCCGCGCCGCCGCCCGCGATCGCTGCGCCCGGAGAGCTCGACCCGTCGATCGGTTCCGCGCCGGACGGTCCCTACTCGACAACGTTGCCGTACGGCAAACACGCCACCACTGCCGACGGGAGCGTCCACCGCAATGCGGCTTCCCGTGTGTTCCACGACGTTTCGGTGGCCTTCAACGGGCCGCGGCTGGCGCGGTCGCTAGCAATCGCGTTCTTGTTGTTGCTCGCCGGCGCGCACTTACGCGTCTGGTTGCATCGACCGGTCCTCTGAACCCGCCTGACTAGCGCGGGGGCCTCATCGTCCGGGTCGGCTTAGTGCGCTGGACCACGCTCGGCGTACGACGGTCGGTCTGCCGCGCCCGCCTCGGTGAGGTCGCGGTTCGCGGGTGACGAGGTCACCTGTGGTTCGCCTGCCGGC
Organism: Actinomycetes bacterium; assembly: GCA_045807285.1. GTDB lineage: Bacteria > Actinomycetota > Actinomycetes > JAWWOW01 > JAWWOW01 > JBJMHR01. Next base: position 23,701 of record JBJMHR010000025.1, on the reverse strand, counting down.
GGCGGGCCCGCCGCGACCGGACGCTCGGTTGCGAGCGTGCGTTCGAGTTCGGCGTTGCGGTCGCGCAGGGCGCGTTGTTCGGCAAGTCGCGCCCGGTCGGCAACTCGAGCCTCCCGACGGCGCGCCCGGCGGCGGCCGAGCGCGGCCAACACCATGGACGCGCCGATGGCGAAGACCATTCCTGCGATCGCGCCGGCCACGAAGATCACGCCGACCTGGTGGGCGTGGGCGGTGTGCCCGAAGACATGTACTGGTGCGGTGGTCGAACTCGACACGGCGACGCCGGTCACGGCAGCCACGGCGATCGCCATCAGCAGCAAGCCAAGCAGGATCACGATCGGCTCCTCTCGCAGGGACCGTCGATACCTACCCCACCTTGGGGGCCGGTTACCCGTTCAGGACGACGTCGAGTAAGCGGACCGCGCCGGCCTTGTCCAGCGGTTCGTTGCCGTTGCCGCACTTCGGGGACTGCACGCACGAAGGGCATCCCTGCGGGCACTCGCAGGCGAGGACAGCATCTTTCGTCGCCGCGAGCCACTCCCGGGCCGTCCGGAAGCCACGCTCAGCGAAACCCGCGCCCCCCGGATGACCGTCGTACACGAAGATCGTCGCCTCGTCGGTGTCCGGGTGATAGCCGGTGGATACCCCGCCGATGTCCCAACGGTCGCAGGTCGCAAACAGCGGCAGCAAGCCGATCGCCGCATGCTCGGCCGCGTGGGCTGCACCGGGGACGGTAGCGGCGGTGAGGCCCGCCTCAGCGAGCTGCGCGGCCGAGATCGTCCACCACACTGCCCGGGTCCGGAGATGGCGCGGCGGAAGGTCGAGCGGCTCCTCGCCGAGCACTTCGCCGCTGAAGGCGCGCCGCTGGAAGGCGACGACCTGCCGGGTCACCTCGACCGTGCCGAAGCACAGCTGCGTGCCGCCCCAGCGTTCCCGGCGCAGCGTCTCGGCCACGCCGATCTCGGTGAGCTCGCGTGCTGACGTCGTCCAGTCGGGTGCATCGGGCTCGACCAGGGCCACGCCCTCGGTGAGGTCCAGCTCGCGCACCAAGAACGCGTCGCCCTGGTGCAGGTAGACCGCACCGCGGTGCACGGTGGGATGAGCGGCGCCTGCATCAACGGTGCCGAGCAGCCGCCCGGTGGCGGCCTCCACGATCCGCACGGGTGCACCACCGGTGCCGCGGATGTCTACGGCGTCCACCGCGGACTCGCGCTTCGTCCAAAACCAGCCACCGGGCCGTCGCCGGAGCAAACCGCGCCGGGTCAGGTCGCCGAGCAAACCCTCCGTGCTCGGCCCGAACAGCTCGATGTCGGGCTCGCTGAGCGGTAGCTCCTGGGCTGCGCAGGCCAGGTGCGGCTCGAGGACATAGGGGTTGTCCGGGTCGAGCACAGTCGACTCGACCGGACGCCCGAAGATCGCGTCCGGATGGTGCACGAGGTAGGTGTCCAGCGGGTCGTCGCGTGCGACGAGGACGGCGAGCGCGGACTGCCCCGCGCGCCCCGCCCGCCCGGCTTGCTGCCACAGCGAGGAGCGGGTGCCGGGCCAGCCGGCCATCACGACGGCATCGAGTCCGGAGATGTCGACGCCGAGCTCCAGCGCGCTGGTCGCCGCGACGCCGACGAGAGTCCCGGTGCGCAGCGCTGTCTCCAGAGCTCGGCGCTCTTCCGGCAGGTAGCCGGCGCGGTACGCCGCCACGCGGCTAGCGAGCTCGGGGGCCGCCTCGGCCAGGGCGCGTCGAGCGCTCAACGCTACGGACTCCGCCCCGCGCCGTGACCGGACGAACGCCAACGTCGAAACGCCGTCCGCAACAAGGTCGGCGAGCAACTGGGCAGCCTCTGACGTGGCGGACCGGCGTACCGGCGCACCGTGCTCGCCGTGCAGGTCGGTGAGCGGCGGCTCCCAGCAGACGAACGACTGCGGCCCGTGCGGTGAACCGTCGTCGGTCACTTCCTCAACGCGTACGCCGGTAAGGCGCTGCGCGGACTCACCCGGTGCCGACACCGTGGCGGACGCGAGCACGAAGACGGGGTCGGCGCCGTATCGAGCGCAGACACGTCGCAGCCGGCGCAGCACGCACGCGACGTGCGAACCGAAAACGCCGCGGTAGTGATGGCACTCGTCGATGACGACGTAGCGGAGCCGGCGCAAGAACGACGACCATGCGCTGTGCCGTGGCAATACGCCGCGGTGGAGCATGTCGGGATTGGTGACGACGAGCGATGCGTGCGCACGCACCCATTCCCGTTCCTCGGCGGGAGTGTCCCCGTCGTACGTCGCGGCGCGTACCTGTGTAAGAGCGAGCGACCGGATGCTGCGCAGCTGGTCATGACCGAGGGCCTTGGTGGGCGCGAGGTACAGCGCCGTCGCACCGCGTCCGCTGGCGTGTTCGGCACCTTCGACGAGTGCGCTGAGCACCGGCAGCAGGTAGGCAAGTGACTTGCCGGAAGCGGTTCCAGTCGCGACTACGACGGATCGGCCGGCCCACGCCAGATCCGCGGCATCCACCTGATGCGACCAGGGTTCGTCGATGCCGGCACCCTGCAGTCGCGACACCAGCAGGTCCGGAGCCCAGTCGGGCCACGGGGCGATGCATGCCGTGCGCGCGGGAATGCGCTCGACGTGTGTCACACGGGTCGCGCGCCCGGCCGGAAGCACGAGACGCTCCAGGGGGTCGCGCATGCTGGCGGCACCGGCTGGGTCAGGTGTGCTGGACGGCACGACGGGGCAGTGTTTCATCTGCCATGGCTGCAGCTGCGCTTCCGGGGGCGGGGTGCCGTAAGCCACTAGGTGGTTAGATTCGGGCAGAACCCGCTAGGAGGCTTTTGTGGACCTGTCGCTGTCGACCCGCACCGAGGGCGATCGCACTGTCGTCAGCGTTGGTGGCGAGATCGACGTGTACACCGCACCGAAGCTGCGCGAACAGTTGATCGACCTTGTCGCCGCAGGCCAGTACCACCTCGTTGTCGACATGGAGCACGTCGACTTCCTGGACTCGACTGGACTCGGGGTGCTGGTGGGAGGCCTCAAGCGCGTGCGCGCGCACGACGGCTCGCTCGAGTTGGTGTGCAGCCAAGAGCGCATCCTCAAGATCTTCCGCATCACCGGGCTGACGAAGGTGTTCACGATTCATTCCTCGGTCGAGGAAGCGACGGCTAGCGCCAGCTAGTCGTCGGGTTGCATGCCATGCCCACCGTTGAAATCAACTTCACCCCCCTCCCTGCGCATGTGCGCACTGCCCGATTGATCGCAGCGGCAGTGGCGCGGCGGTCCGGGATCGAGGGGGCACTGCTCGACGAGATCCGCCTCGCTGTGGGCGAGGCCTGCTCGCGCGCGGTGGGCGTGCACCAGCGCAGCGCGGCGACGCAGCCCGTGACGCTCACCATCCAAGACGACCGCGACACGTTCGTCGCCGTCGTCGCCGACACCGCAAGCGCCGACACCGCCGGGGATGACGATTCCGGCGACCCGTTCCAGGTCATGGGTGATGACAGTGCGGCAGGTGGGGCGGGCGGCGTCGATGACGTGCTGGATGTGCTGCCGAGTGGTTTCGGCCTCGCCGTCATTGCCGGACTGGTCGACGACCTCGACGTCGTGCGCGCATCGAGCGGCACCGTCGTACGGATGACGTGGAAGACCCCGCGCCCAGGGGCCCAGCAGTAGCGAACCGCTAGGCCAACCGGGCGAAAGCCCACGATCTTCGGGGCCGGTAGACTCCGGCGCCGCGCGAGCGCACATCCGCGCCCGACGCTTCCAAGGAGGAACGAATGCCCCGGCTGTTGCTTGCCGCCGACACCGCTAGCAACCCCATTCACGTCCACGGCGGCGACTACACCGTCGTGATCATCATCGCGATCGTCGCGGCGCTCGCGCTGGGGGTCGCCACGATCTTCGGACGGCAGGTGCTGGCGGCCGGCCAGGGCAGCCCCAAGATGCAGGACATCTCGAAAGCCGTGCAGGAAGGCGCAGACGCTTACCTGAGCCGACAGTTCCGCACGCTGGCGCCGTTTGCGATCCTCATCTTCGGCGTGTTGTTCATCTTGCCGGCGGACAACACGAGCGTCCGGGTCGGCCGCTCGATCTTCTTCTTGATCGGCGCGGTGTTCTCCGCCGTTGTCGGTTTCGTTGGTATGCGCTTCGCCACCCGCGCGAACGTTCGGGTTGCCGCCGCTGCGCAGGCCAATGGCGCAAAACCAGCGATGCGGATCGCGTTCCGCTCCGGTGGCGTCGTCGGCATGATGACCGTCGGTCTCGGCTTGCTCGGCGCTTCGGTCGTCCTCCTCACTTGGAACGAACATGCGCCGCAGGTGCTCGAGGGTTTCGGCTTCGGTGCCGCACTGCTCGCGATGTTCATGCGTGTCGGCGGCGGCATCTTCACGAAAGCCGCTGACGTCGGTGCCGACCTCGTCGGCAAGGTCGAACAAGGCATCCCGGAAGACGACCCGCGGAACGCCGCAACGATTGCGGACAACGTCGGTGACAACGTCGGCGACTGCGCCGGTATGGCTGCAGACCTGTTCGAGTCGTACGCCGTCACTCTCGTCGCGGCGCTGATCCTCGGACGCGAAGCGTTCGGCATGCAGGGACTCGTCTTCCCGCTGATCGTGCCGGCGATCGGCGTGGTCACCGCTGTGCTCGGCATCCTGGTCGTCGCACCGCGGGCACAGGACCGCAGCGGGATGACGGCGATCAACCGCGGCTTCTTCATCTCCGTCGTTGTGTCGCTCATCGCGGTCGCTGTTGCCGCATTCGCCTACCTGCCGTCGCACTTCTCTGGGCTCGACGGCGCGAGCGGTGCGGTGCAGAAGCTGTCCGGCAACCCGGGGACGATGGCGTTCCTCGCGGTGCTCGTCGGCCTCGTTCTGGCCAGTGCGATCCAGCTGCTGACCGGGTACTTCACCGAGACCAATCGCAAGCCCGTTCGCGAGATCGGCAAGTCGTCGCTCACCGGTGCCGCGACTGTTGTGCTCTCCGGTTTCTCGGTCGGCCTCGAGTCGGCCGTGTACTCCGCGTTGCTCATCGGCGGTGGCGTCTACGTCGCGTTCCTTCTGGGGCACGGCGTCGTCGTACTGGCGCTCTTCTGTGTCGCACTCGCCGGCACGGGTCTGCTGACCGCCGTCGGCGTCATCGTCGCGATGGACACGTTCGGTCCGATCTCCGACAACGCCCAAGGCATTGCAGAGATGTCTGGCGAGGTCGATGCTCAGGGCGCGGAGGTGCTGACCGCGCTGGACGCCGTCGGCAACACGACGAAGGCGATCACCAAGGGCATCGCGATTGCCACGGCTGTTCTTGCCGCCACCGCCTTGTTTGGGTCGTTCGGTACGGCGGTCGCCAGCAAGAAGGGCGCCGGCTTCGTGCTCTCCATCGACATCTCCAAACCGAACGTGCTGTTCGGTCTGATCATCGGTGCGGCAGTCGTGTTCTTCTTCTCCGGTCTTGCCATCAACGCGGTGTCGCGCGCGGCGAGTCGCGTCGTACTCGAAGTCAGAAAGCAGTTCCGTGAAGAGCCCGGGATCATGGACTACTCGGTGCGCCCGGACTACGCAGCCGTCGTCGACATCTGCACGAAGGACTCGTTGCGCGAACTTGCGACGCCGGGTCTACTCGCAGTCCTTGCCCCGATCGCGACCGGCTTCTTCCTCGGCTACGAGGCACTCGGTGGTTACCTGGCTGGCGCCATCGCGGCCGGCGTACTCATGGCCATCCTGCTGGCGAACTCCGGCGGGGCGTGGGACAACGCGAAGAAGCTCGTCGAGGAGGGGCTGTACGGCGGCAAGGGCTCCGACGCGCATGCCGCGACCGTCATCGGTGACACCGTCGGTGACCCGTTCAAGGACACCGCCGGTCCGGCGCTGAACCCGCTGATCAAGGTGATGAACCTCGTGTCGCTGCTCATCGCGCCGACCGTGGTGAAGTACGGCGTGAACGGCGGCCACAGCGCCGCGCTGCGGGTCACCGTCGGCGTCGTCGCGCTCGTCATCCTCGTCGCCACGGTCCTCGTGTCGAAGCGGCGCGAGGTCAACATGGGCGAACCCCAGCCCGCCGAGCCGGTGGAGTCGCTCGTCGCCTAGCGCGCCCGCGTGGTGAGCCAGCCGCCAAGCGTGGGTTGGGTGGAGTGGGGCGCTGAGGTTTACCGTGCCGGGCATGTCCGGGCAGCTGTCCTTCTTCTCCGCCGACGCGCTGCCGCCGTCGGTCGCCGACGTCGAAGGGTTGCTCGCGGGGCCGGGCCAGGTCGTACGCCGGTCGGACGGCGCACGGGTGAGCGTCGTCGTCGTGGAGGAATGGCGGGTACAGGCACTCGTGGGCGCGCTTGCCGTACTCGGCCTGGACGCCGAACTGGTGCCGGGCGCGGAAGGCCGGACCGCGGTGCGCACGCCGTTCGTCTCCGCGCTGTTGCCGGTCGCATTGCGTTGGACCTCCGGAGCGGTCAAGCTCCCGCCGCCCGGGCTGCAGCTCGACGGCCCGCGGCTGCGCTGGTGGGCGCTCGCCGCCGGTCGTGGCGACCCCGCAGGCAAGGGGGAGGGATACACGCTCGGGCTAGGCGCCTCCGATGAGCAGGCGTGGCCTGCTGTGGGCGCAGCGCTAGCCGCCGCCGGCGTACCGGGTACCTTCGTGGGGCCGCGAGGGGACGGCCCGGCGTACCGCATCGTCGGACGCCGGCGGTTGTCGCGGTTGCGTGAACTCGTGGGGGAACCTCCGGCCGGCGTGCCGGCGCCCGCGTGGCCGAGCGCCTAGCCCCGCGCAACGAAACGAAGGAGTGTCCGAGCCAATGCCCGCGTCAGTGCCCGCGGCGGACCCTGCGTCCGGGACGAAGGGCAGCCGCCCGCGGCTGGTCATCGTCGAGTCGCCGGCAAAGGCGAAGACGATCTCCGGCTATCTCGGCCGCGACTACGTCGTCGAGTCGAGCATCGGCCACATCCGCGACCTGCCGGGTAGCGCGGCCGAGATGCCGACCGACCAGAAGCACCTGTGGAAGACCCACGCCATCGACGTCGAGAACGACTTCGAACCCGTCTACGTCGTGAACAAGGACAAAAAGCAGCAAGTCACCCGACTGCGCAACGCGCTGAAGGACGCGGACGAGCTGTTGCTGGCGACCGATGAGGACCGCGAAGGCGAGGCGATCGCCTGGCATCTCGTCGAGGTCTTGCAACCGAAGGTTCCGGTACGCCGGATGGTCTTCCACGAGATCACGCCGTCCGCAATCCGCGAGGCCATCGAACATCCGCGCGAGATCGACAAGCAGCTCGTGGACGCGCAAGAGACGCGGCGCGTGCTCGACCGGCTCTACGGCTACGAAGTGTCGCCGGTCTTGTGGAAGAAGGTGATGCGCGGGCTGTCGGCTGGTCGCGTGCAGTCGGTCGCGACCCGACTGATCGTTGAACGCGAACGCGAGCGCATGGCCTTTCGCGCTGCCGAGTACTGGGATCTCGTTGGCGTCTTCGACACGGGGCGTGAGCAGAGCGACACCGCGAACCCACGCACCTTCGACGCGCGTCTCGTCGGACTCAATGGCCAGCGGGTTGCGACCGGTCGGGACTTCGGGTCTGACGGCGTACTGAAGACAACAGAGGTCGCACGCCTCGACGAAGATGCGGCGCGCGGACTTGCAGAGCGACTGCTGGACGCGCCGTTCGCGGTGCGTTCGGTGGAAAAGCGTCCCTACCGCCGGTCGCCGTATGCGCCGTTCCGAACCACCACGTTGCAGCAGGAAGCGTCACGCAAACTCGGGTTCGGGGCAGAGCGCACGATGCGTGTCGCGCAACGTCTTTATGAGGGCGGCTACATCACGTACATGCGCACCGACTCGACGACGTTGTCCGAGACGGCTGTGCAGGCAGCACGTGCCCAAGCGCGCGAGCTGTACGGCGCCGACTACGTGCCGGAGTCGCCGCGGCGCTACGACAGCAAGGTGAAGAACGCGCAAGAGGCGCACGAGGCAATCCGGCCCTCCGGCGACAGTTTCCGCACTCCTGGTGAGCTGGGCAACGAGCTGGCACGTGATGAGTACCGCCTGTACGAGCTCGTTTGGCAACGCACCGTCGCATCGCAGATGGCCGACGCCACGGGTCAGTCGGTGTCCGTAAGGCTCGGCGCAGTGACCACGGCCGGAGATGACGCCGAGTTCTCCGCATCCGGCAAGGTCATCACCTTCCCGGGTTTCTTGCGGGTGTACGTCGAGGACGCGGACGACCCCGAAACGGAGCGCGAGGACAAGGAGCGTCGATTGCCGGCCGTCGATGAAGGCGACCGGCTCACCGCGACCGACATCACGCCGGAAGGCCACAGCACCAAGCCGCCACCGCGCTACACGGAAGCGACGTTGGTCAAGGAGCTGGAAGAGCGTGAGATCGGCCGGCCGTCGACGTACGCGAGCATCATCGGCACGATTCTCGACCGCGGCTATGTCACCAAACGCGGATCGGCGTTGGTGCCGTCGTTCGTCGCGTTCGCCGTCGTAACGCTGTTGGAAAAACACTTCGGCCAACTCGTCGACTACGACTTCACCGCTCGCATGGAGGACGATCTCGACCGGATCGCGGCGGGCGAGGCGCAGGGTGCGCCGTGGTTGCACACGTTCTACTTCGGCGAGAACGGTCACGAGGGACTACACGAGCTGGTCTCACAGCTCGGCGAGATCGACGCGCGCGAGGTGAACTCCCTGCGTCTCGGCAACGACATCGTGCTGCGCGTCGGGCGCTACGGCCCATTCGTCGAGCGGGGCGAGCAGCGCGCCAGCGTCCCCGAGGATCTGGCGCCGGACGAACTGACCGTCGAGAAAGCCGAGGAGCTGCTCGCGGCTCCGAGTGAAGACCGCGTCCTCGGTACCCACCCGGACACCGGCCGCGAACTCGTCGCGAAGACGGGCCGCTACGGCCCGTACGTCACTGAGGTGCTCGCAGAAGGAACAAAAGACAAGCCGCGAACGGCATCGCTGTTCAAGTCGATGTCGCCGGAGACGCTGACACTCAACGATGCGTTGCGGCTGCTCACACTTCCTCGTGATCTCGGCGCAGCGCCGGACGGTGAGGAAGTGACGGCGCAAAACGGGCGATACGGCCCCTACGTCAGGAAGGGCAAAGAGTCGCGGTCGCTCGAGTCCGAGGAGCAGCTGTTCACGGTGACGTTGGACGACGCGCTCGCGCTCTTTGCGCAACCGAAGGCCCGTGGCCGGCGGGCAGCCGCGCCGCCCCTCCGCGAGGTCGGCGCCGACCCCGAGAGCGGCAAGCCGATCGTGGTCAAGGAAGGGAGGTACGGGCCCTACGTGACCGACGGCGAGACCAACGCGAGCCTGCGCCGCGGCGACGATCCAGCGACAGTGACCATCGAACGCTCGGCGGAGCTACTTGCCGAACGCCGGGCCAAAGGTCCCGCACCGAAACGCAAGAAGGCCGCCGCGCGCACCCGGCGTTAGACGTCGGTTGTGGAGCTTTGCGTCGTTACGCTTCGACAAACGCATCTCGCGTTGGAACCCTGACGGGAGCTCGCCATCAGTCACGACCTGCCCCACGCGCCGGCCGGCGGCGCGGCGGAACCTGTCGTCCAAGCGGTCGCTGGTGACCTGACGCAGATGGCGGCCGGCCCGGCTCCGGTCGCGCACGACCTTCGGGGCGTACTCGCGATCCGTCCGTTCCGACGGCTGTGGATCGCGCTGTCGTTCTCGAGCCTCGGCGACTGGCTCGGTCTGCTGGCGACGACCGCCCTCGCCGTACACCTGTCCGGCGGGTTCTCGCGGCAGGCGTACGCGATCGGCGGTGTCTTCTTCTTCCGACTTCTCCCAGCAGTCGTCTTCGGTCCGTTCGCCGGCGCCTTCGCCGATCGGTTCGACCGGCGCAAGACGATGGTCAGCTGCGACCTCATGCGGTGCTCGCTGCTGGTCTCGATAGCGGTCGTCCACACGCTGCCCTGGCTTTTCGCAGCATCGTTCCTGATCGAGTCGGTCAGTCTCTTCTGGATCCCGGCCAAGGAAGCGTCGGTCCCCAATCTCGTCGAGCGCCGCCGGCTCGAGGCCGCCAACCAGCTGTCGCTGATCACGACGTACGGCACGGCGCCCATCGCCTCGTTGTTGTTCGCGCTGTTGGCGAAGTTCAACGACGCGCTCGCGAGCGGTATCCACTTCTTCACGACCAACCCGACGGACATCGCGCTGTATCTCGACGCGGCAACGTTCCTCGTCTCCGCGGCGACCGTCGCGACGCTCAAGGAGATCTCCGGACACCGAAACCAGGCCACCGCGGACGGCACACCGGACACGAACTTCCTGAAATCCATCACCGAAGGCTGGCGGTTCGTCGCCGGCAACCACATGGTCCGCGGTCTCGTCCTCGGCATCCTCGGAGCGTTCGCTGCCGGCGCCTGCGTCATCGCGCTTGCTCGCCCGTTCTCACAAGTCCTCGGCGGCGGTGACGCGGGTTATGGACTGCTGTTCGGCGCCGTCTTCACCGGCTTGGCGATCGGGATGTTCGTCGGGCCGCGACTGCTGCGCAACTTCTCCCGTCTGCGGTTGTTCGGGCTGGCGATCACCGTCGGCGGCTGCGCGTTGGCCATGCTCGCCTTGTTCCCGAACCTTTCCCTCGCCGTTCTCTGGACGGTGCCGGTCGGCGCGTTCGCCGGCATCGCGTGGGTCGTCGGCTACACCCTGCTCGGCGGCGAGGTCGACGACAGCATCCGCGGCCGGACGTTCGCACTTGTGCAGTCGCTCGTGCGCATCGACATGCTGGTTGTCATCGCCGCAGCTCCCGTCATCGCTGGGGCAATCGGCACTCATCGAATAAATGTCCTCGGCGCCCACATACGCGCGGACGGCGTCACGTTGACGATGTTCACGGCCGGGTTGTTCGGAATCTTGGTCGGCATCGTGGCTTACCGGCAGATGGACGATCGCGACGAGCCGCTGTGGCGAGACCTCGTCAACAGCCTGCGCCGGTTGCCCGATGCCGGCTGGCGGCCCGAGCGTGGCTTCTTCATCGTGTTCGAAGGCGGCGAAGGGGCGGGCAAGTCGACGCAGGTGCAGCTGCTGACCGACTGGCTGCGCACCCGCGGTCTCACCGTCGTCGTGACCCGTGAACCCGGTGCAACCGCCATCGGGTCACAGGTGCGGGCCCTGTTGCTGGACCCCGCAAACCGCGTCTCTACGCGTGCCGAGGTGTTGTTGTACGCCGCAGACCGCGCCGACCATGTAGAGAAGGTCATTCGCCCGGCGCTCGAACGCGGCGACGTCGTCGTCAGTGACCGCTACGTCGACTCGTCACTCGCCTACCAGGGCGCCGGCCGCGACCTCGCTATCGAGGACGTCGCACGCATATCCCGCTGGGCGACTGACGGCCTGATCCCGGATCTCACCGTTCTGCTTGACGTGCCGCCGGGCACGGGGCTCCGTCGCGTCGGGGACCACCGCGACCGGATCGAGTCCGAGCCGGCGGAGTTCCACGAACGAGTTCGCAGCGGCTTTCGTGAGCTCGCAGAACGGCATCCGAGGCGCTACCTGGTTGTGGACGCGACGCTGCCCATTGGGCAGGTCGCCGAGCGCATCCGTGATCGCGTCGTGCAGGCATTGCCGGGGGTCTCGGAGACACGTCCGCTGCCGGCGGTCCGGGCCGACGCTGCGTCCGAAGCCGCGCAGCTCGGAGCGGACCGATGACCAGCGCGACCGGCGTACCGCCCGTCTTCGACGAAGTCGTGGGACAGGAAAGCGCGGTGCAGACGCTCAGCCGAGCTGCCGCCGACGCAGCGGCGGCACATCCGGCCCCTGACCTCTCGGCAATGACGCACGCGTGGCTGCTGACCGGCCCACCCGGGTCTGGTCGTTCGATCGCGGCCCGCGCGTTCGCCGCGGCGCTGCAGTGTCCCCATGGCGGTTGCGGCCAGTGCGAGGACTGCCGCACCGTCGCGGCCGGAACGCACCCGGACGTCACGGTTGTCGCACCCGAAGGGCTTTCGTACGGAGTCGCGGAGGCGCGTGCACTCGTGCGAGGTGTCTCCGACTCCCCGATCCGTGGACGCTGGCGCGTGGTCGTCGTCGAGGACGCCGACCGGCTGACCGAACAAGCCGGCAACGCACTGTTGCGCGCAATCGAGGAACCACCACCGCGTGCGGTCTTCGTCTTGTGCGCCCCGACCTTGGAAGACCTGTTACCGACGATCAGGTCCCGTTGCCGCCACGTCACGTTGCGCATCCCGTCGATCGACGCGGTCGCTGACGTGTTGGTACGCCGCGACGGTATCGACCCGGCGATGGCGGCGTTCGCTGCACGTGCTGCGCAGGGCCATGTCGGACGGGCGAAACGGCTCGCAACGGACGAGGAGTCACGGCGACGTCGTCGCGACGTGCTCGACCTGCCGTTCGAGCTCGACGGAGTCGGATCCGCTCTCGCCGCAGCCGGGGCGCTCGTGGATGCCGCGAATGACGACGCGGCCTCCGTTACGGGGCAACTCGACGCAAGCGAGACGAGCGCGTTGCGGACCGCGCTTGGTGACACCGGTCGCGGGCTGCCCCGCGGCACGGCTGGAGCGCTGACTGACCTGGAACGTCGCCAGAAGTCCCGCGCGACGCGGGGGAAGCGCGACGTGCTCGACCGGGCCCTGCTCGACCTCGCCGCGCTTTACCGCGACGTGCTCGTCGTCCAGCTCGGCGCGGACGTCTCGCTCGTCAACGACGACCTCGCGGACAAGGTGACGAGGCTTGCCCGTGGCTCACGGCCGGCCGAGACGTTGCGCCGGATCGAGGCCGTCATGGCCTGTCGTCAGGCCGTTGACGAGAACGTCAATCCGCTGCTCGCTGTGGAGGCCATGGCCCTGGCGTTGCGCGCGGGCTGAGCTCGCCCGCGCCGCTAGGTCGTACCGTGTGCGCGTGGGCATGGTCATGGCGGTGAGCTTCATCCGAAGCGGCCGCCTCTATTACCTCGATCCGGGCGGGGTGACCGCGCACGTCGGCGACATGGTCCTGGTACCGACGGATGACGGTCCTGAGGTCGCCGAGTGCGTCTGGGCCCCGCAGTGGGTGAGCGACGACATCGGTGGCCTGCCGGTCTGCGCCGGCATGGCAACGGAGGACGACGTCGACCGCGATGCGCGCAACCGCCGCCGACGGGCCGAGGCCAAGGTCGCGGCCAAGCGGCTCGTGCGCGGACACGACCTGCCGATGAAGATCCTCGCCGTCGACTACGTCGACCGGGGTGACCGGCCGCGTTTCGTTGTCTACTTCTCCGCCCCGCACCGCGTCGACTTTCGGGCCCTCGTGCGAGACCTGTCGCGAGCAGTCGGTGCCCGCGTCGAGCTGCGACAGCTCGGTGCCCGCGACGAGGCGCGTGTGCAAGGCGGCATCGGTCCGTGTGGACGCGACCTGTGCTGCGCGACGTTCCTCAAAGACTTCGAACCGGTCTCGATCCGGATGGCGAAGGATCAGGACCTGCCGCTCAACCCGTTGAAGATCGCAGGCGCCTGCGGACGCCTCATGTGTTGTCTGAAGTACGAGCACCCGCTCTACCAGGAGTTCCGTGCCAACGCGCCGAAGCTCGGCGAGCTCGTCGATACCGATGAGGGACCGGGCACGGTCGTGGGGCACAACGTCCCCGCGGATCGCGTCGTCGTGAAACTGACTGCCTCCGGGCAGACCTGTGCGTGCAGCCGCGCCTCCGTCTGCGGATCCCGGCAGGCCTACGACGGGGCGCGCGACGGGGGCGAGATGCGGCCAACTGCTGACGTCCTCGAAGGCGACGTGTGACCCGAGGCGCATTGCTGGCCGCGTGCGCCTGTTTGGCCCTCACGGCTTCTGCATGTTCGAGTAACGGAAGTGCGCCGACGGTCCCCGCGTCGCCGGGCGACTCGCAGTCCCCGGCTTCTCGGGGCTCAGTGCCGCGGACCAGTCCGCTCGCCCGCTTCTACAACCAGCAGATCGACTGGCACGGCTGCGAGGGCGGCTTTCAGTGCACGACCTTCCGGGTGCCGCTCGACTACCGGCACCCCAGCGGATCGACGATCACGATTGCCGCCATCAGACTGCCCTCGAGCGGACACCACGACGGCTCGTTGTTCATCAACCCCGGCGGTCCCGGCGGATCCGCGATCGAGTATGCCCGCCACGCTCGCGGTGAGATCCCCTCGTCGGTACGCAAGCACTACGACGTCGTCGGATACGACCCACGAGGCGTCGGTGCGAGCGCGCCGATCCGGTGCGTATCCGGTTCGTTCATCTACGCGTACAACGCCGTCGACCCGTTGGCGTCCGCGAGCGGACGCAGCGCGACGATCACCGCTTCGCGTCAGTTCGGTGCCGGCTGCGAGAAGGAAGCCGGCCGCCTGCTTGCCCACGTCTCGACCATCGACGCGGCACGTGACATGGATGTGCTGCGCGCACTCGTCGGCGACCCAAAGCTGACGTACATGGGCAAGTCCTACGGCACGTTCCTCGGAGCGTTGTACGCCAACCTTTTCCCGCATCGCGTCCGCGCGCTGATTCTCGACGGTGCGATTGACCCCGCGTTGTCGGTGGAGGACTCGTTCCGAGTCCAGGCGCGCGGATTCGAGGTCGCGCTCACCGCGTTCTTGCAATACTGCGCCGCGCAGCACTGCTCGCTCGGTTCGACGTACTCCGACGTCCTAGCGGAGTTCAATCGCCTCTTCGAAAGCACGGCAGCACATCCGTTGCCGGCCGGCGACTACTCCGGCGCCGACGGGCGCACAGTTGACCGCACCATCTTCCAGTACGGCGTCGCGTCCGCCTTGTATGCCCGGTCACTTTGGCCCGATCTTGTCCAGGCCCTCTCCGACGCGCAGCAAGGACACGGCGGCCGCGTCCTTGAGTTCATGGATCAAGAACTCGAACGCCAGAGCAACGGGCATTACTCCAATCTCGTCGAGTCCAACCTGGCGATCAACTGTGTCGACCGGCCGTCGCCGCGCGCGTTGTCGGCGTACGAACACGACGCGTCCGTGTGGGGTCAGGAGTCACCCCACTTCGGCGCGTACGAAGCGTGGGCCCTGCTGCCCTGCGCGTACTGGCCGGTCCCGGCCGTCATCAAGAACATGCCGCTCCACGCACATGGGGCACCACCGATCCTGGTGATCGGCACCTCGCGTGACCCGGCAACGCCGTACGTCGACGCCGTCAATCTCGCCAAGGAACTCGACTCCGGTGTGCTGCTGAGCTACGACGGCGACGGACACACCGTGTATGGCTTCGGCAAGAGCAGCTGCGTCGACCGCATCGGCAACGATTACCTGCTCGATCTGAAAGTCCCGCGACCCGGCACTAGGTGCTGAGCAGACCGCTAGACTGCCTGAACCGCGACCGCTTCGTGCGGTTCGCGCCGCCTTAGCTCAGTCGGCAGAGCGGCTCACTCGTAATGAGCAGGTCGTCGGTTCGATTCCGACAGGCGGCTCCACGCTGACCTGCAGAGACCCGTGACCCGTGTACCAACCGCGTCGCAGTCAAGCCTGACCGCCGACGCGGTTGCGTCGACGAGTCGGTGTCGCCGTTTCGTGTTGTGGCGACCACAACTGATCGAACCAGCGCGGTTGTCATCGGTAAGGACTTGCCGATCCCGTTCTTCAGGCCGTCGTACGCCGGCGGTAGGAAACGCCGTACGCCCCACCGCGCGCTGCGAGGATCGGGTCAGCAGAACACTCGATGCCGTCGATCACACGGTTCGGGTCCCAGATCATCCGGTCGAGGCCCGGATCGTCGGCCAGCCCTGTGATGTCGAGCCTGCCGATGTCGACCTGCTCTCGACCGTCCGGCCAGACCTGCGTCGGGTCATCGAGCGGGTCACCGTCGTCCGGGAACGTCCACCGCAGTCCGAACGAGAACGAGCCGTCCGCCAACCGACGGGCGAGCTCATCCGCGAGGTAGCGGTCGCCACGGGCGACGGCGTCCGCATCGCTGATCGTCTCGACACCGGCATCTGGCGACCAGTGGTAGCGGAACGGCCGCCGGTTGCCGTCGGCGTCAACTGCGACGAACGTGTGTACGCCGTAGTACGTGCACGTCGCGTAGCTCGCGGGCAGCTCGGCGCTCAGTGCGAACTGCACGGCGGGCAACGTCTCGGGATGCGCTTCGAGCCAGGCACCGATGGCGGCCATGTCGGGTCCGCCGGTTGAGGGGTCCGGCCGCCGCGCGGCGAGGAAGCCCAGGAAGTCCGTCGGCGTACGAACGAAGAACATCGGCATCGTGAGGCCGACGAGGTCCGTGCTCGTGCCATCGGGTAGTCCCAGCTTCAGGGCCATGCCGCGGCCGTCGCGTGCGTGGTCCGGTGCGCCCGGGTCCCCGCTGCCGTTCGAGAAGCGCCCGACCACGGGGATCTCCGCGCCCTGCAAGTGCGCGGCGCTGCTGAACCGCGGCGCCGCGGGTCCGGCCCGGAATGTCCCGGTCGCGAGGACGCCGCGAGCGTGGGCGGCGCGGAACCCGGGGTGGCTTCCGCTGACCGCGTTCAGGGCGTCGACGAGCTGTTCGGAGAGATCCGCGGGGGCGTCCATCGGGCGGACGTTACGCCTCGGTCAAGGTCCGGGCAGACTGCGCCGATCCGGGCAGGGGAGTGCTTTCCATGCTCGAAGTGACTAGGTAAGGTCAGCACCGCCCTGTTACTGATGTGATCAGAGAGGTTAAGCCCGGTTCGAACCGGATCGGGCCCGGCACCTGAAGGGGTCGTCGCGTGCGCCGTACCGGTCGACGGGCTTTCGCTGTGCTCGCATCGGGCGTCGTGCTCGCGCTCGCGACACCGCTGACCACCGCCGCGTACGCCGACAAGGGTCCGAGCGCGGCCGATGTCGCGCGCGCGAAGGCTGCGGCGGCCGCCAAGGCAGACCAGGCCGGTCGGGCGCGGGCGAACCTCGCGCTTGCCGATGCCCACTTGGGTCAGTTGCGGGTGCAGACGCAGACAGCGATCGCGAACTACCAAGCGGCGATGACCCGGCTCGGCAATGCTCAACGCGCAGCAGCCCGGGCGGCGCTCGCACTTGTAGCGGCCAACCAGCGGGTGTTCGCGCAGCAACGACAGATCACCCGGTTCGCGTCCTCCGCCTACCGCAACGGCGGCACGCTCGGCATGTGGAGCGCGCTGCTCAGCGCGGACGGGCCGAACACGTTCCTTGACTCAGCGACCACGATCAGCGCGATTTCAGGTAACCAGGCTGACGCACTGCAGCGGATGCGCGCGGTCCGCGTCGTACAGACACTTGCGCAGCAGCAGGCCACGGCCGCTCTTCGCGCCGTACAAAGCGCAGCCGACGCGACGAAGACCGCGCGCGACCGCGCCGAGCAGGCCGTTGCCTCACAACAGCACGAGGTCGTGCAGCTCGCCGGGGCGAAAGCTGACCTCGAAGCGCAAGCCAAATCCGCCAAGTCGCATGCCAACGCGCTCGCACGGGAGCGGGCGGCCAACCTGGCGGCGGCGCGCGCCGCAGCCGAGGCAGCACGGCAACGGCGTGCGCTCGGCAACAGTGGGGTCGACCAGGAGAATCCGACATCGGTTTCCGGCGGTCCACGTCCACTTGCCACTGCGGCGCAAGGCGAACAAGCCGTCGCGTTCGCGAAAGAACAGCTCGGCAAGCCGTATGAGTGGGGAGCGGCCGGGCCCAACACCTATGACTGCTCCGGTCTCACGATGATGTCGTGGAACGCAGCCGGCATCAGCATCGACCACTGGAGCGTCGCGCAGTACGGCGAGGGCACGCATGTCGCCCGAGCCGACCTGCGGCCTGGTGACCTCGTCTTCTTCGCGTACAACACCAGCGACGCGAGCACGATTCACCACGTGGGCATCTATGTCGGCAACAGCATGATGATCAACGCGCCGCACACCGGCGCCAACGTCCGTTACGACTACGCGTTTCGCAGCGACTACATCGGCGCGACGCGGCCCTAGCGAACTCAGTCGTGGGGCTCTGACGCGCGTTCGCGGGACCGCCCGATCTCGGCCTCGGCCTCGACCCGGCCGACCCACGTCGCACCCTCCACCGACTTGCCGGGTTCGAGGTCCTTGTAGACCTCGAAGAAGTGCTGGATCTCCAGCCGTTCGTGCGCGGGGAGGTCGTCGAGGTCCTGCAAGGTCTCTTTCCGTACGTCGCCAGCGGGAACGCACAGCACCTTGTCGTCCGGGCCCTTCTCGTCGCTCATCTGGAACATTCCGATCGTGCGGCACCGGATGAGACAGCCCGGGAACGTCGGCTCGTCCAGCAGTACCAATGCGTCCAGGGGGTCACCATCACGGCCGAGGGTGTCCTCGATGAACCCGTAGTCCGCGGGATAACGCGTCGCGGTGAACAACATGCGGTCGAGCCGAAAGCGCCCGGTCTCGTGATCGAGCTCGTACTTGTTCCGCTGGCCTTTCGGGATCTCGACGGTGACGTCGAACTCCATCGGGGCGCCGGCCCTCGCCATCACGGCGTTAGTGTCGCCCACGCGTCCGCTCGGTCGCCGAGGAGGTAGAGGTGGTACGTCACCGCCGCTACCGGCTGCCGCTCATCGTGGTCGTCGTTGCCGTGCTTTTGAGCGGCGCATTGCTCGGCAGCGCACATCTGGTGCGCACGCGCACGGACACCAGGCCGGCGGGCACCATGCCGACGGCGGCGTTTCCCGCCTCGGCTGTACTCGCACTCGACCGCCGCGCGCCGGCCCCCAGTGCCGTCGCGCTGCGGACTGCACTCGCCCCGTTCGTGCGGGCGCCCGCTCTCGGTCATTCGCTGGTGGGTGCCGTTGTCGACGTGTCCGGGAGGCGTACGGCGTACGCCCTGAACGCTGAGGCTGCGGTGCCACCGGCGTCGACGACGAAACTCGTCACCGCTGCGGCGGCGCTCCGCTTTCTCAGGGCGGACGACGCATTCCGCACCCGCGTCGCGATCGGTACGACGCCGCGCACGTCATCGACGGTCGTCCTCATCGGTGGTGGCGACCCGACGCTCGCGGGCCCGAACGCCGCGCTGCCGGCGTACCCCCCGGTGGCGCATCTCACGGACCTCGTCAGGAGGACGGCTGCCGCGCTTCGCGGTCGCCGCGTCTCCGCCGTGCGTCTCGTCGTCGACGACTACTTGTTCACCGGTCCGCGCACAGCGCCCGGCTGGAAACCCACTTATCTCACCGACGGCGACGTGTCACCCGTGACGGCACTGTCGGTTGACGCCGGCAGGTTGCGGCCTGACAACAACCCGAAGACGCCGGACGACCGCGCCCTCGATCCCGCGTTGACAGCGGGCCGCGACTTCGCCGCGCTGCTTACCCGTCAGCACATTCGCGTGACGGCTGCCGTACGCCGCGCTCATCTCTCGACGCCGACGGCGTCACTCGCCTCGGTCAGCTCGCCACCACTCACAGCACTCATCACGCGCATGCTGCAGAACAGCGACAACGACATTGCTGAGTCGCTGTTCCGGCACATTGCGATCGCACGCCATCAACCGGCGACGTTCACCGGTGGCTCCATCGCCGTGCAGCAGTACCTGCTCGGGCTCCCCGTCGACACTCGAGCCGACGAACTTGTCGACGGAAGCGGGCTCTCGTTGCGGGACCGGCTCTCACCGCATGCTTTGACAACGGTGCTCGCCGGGGCTGCCGGCAGGAGCAATCCAGCACTACGGCCCATGGTGGCGGCGCTGCCAGTGGCTGGGGTCTCGGGCACGCTGTCGTCGCGGTACCGCCAGCCGCCACGCAAGGTGCTCCCGACTACCGGAGCCGGCCTCGTGCGCGCAAAGACCGGCACCTTGACCGGTGTCAGTGCACTCGCCGGGGTGGTGGTCGACACCGACGGCCGGCTGCTGGCCTTCGCGTTCGTTGCCGACGCGGTCCCGTTGGGCGGTCTGACGGCGGCCGAGCGCGCACTCGATGCGATCGCGGCGCGACTTTCGACGTGCGGTTGCGGTTGAGAACTCTCGCTGTCGGGTGACGACGTACGGTGGTCTGATGAGCGGCGAGCGGCTGATCGACTGGGACCTTGCACTGAGCACTGCGACCCGCCTTGTCCCCCCCGGCCCGAAGGTGTCGCTCGGCGAAGCGACCGACGTGGTCAACACCCTGCGGGACCTTGCCGACGAGGCGGAGGGTCATGTCCGGGCCTATACCGGGATGTCCGCGGAGCTGACGTTGCGCGATCCGGTCGTCGTGGACCGGCCGGGATGGGTGACCGGCAACGTCGAAGGTTTTCGTTTCGTCCTCGGTCCGCTGCTGGACCGGCTTGCCGAGCGTCGTACCAGCGGCCGATCGGGCTGGGTGCTCACGGCGGTCGGTTCGCGGATCACCGGAGCAGAGCTCGGCCTGGTGTTGGCCTTCCTGGCGAGCAAGGTGCTCGGGCAGTACGAGATCTTCTTGCCGCCGGGTGAGGATTCCGCCGCCGAGCACGGGCGGTTGTCGCTCGTGGCGCCCAACATCGTGGCCACCGAACGCGCTCTGGACGTCGACCCGCGTGACTTCCGGTTGTGGGTCTGCCTGCACGAGTGCACGCACCGCACGCAGTTCACCGCTGTGCCGTGGCTGCGCGACCACTTCACCGCCGAGCTCACGCAGCTGCTCGATGCAACTGACCTCGACCCGACCGCCATGCTGACGCGGCTGCGCTCGGCCGCAGGCGCAATGCGCGGACAAGGACAGGGACAAGGACAAGGCCGCGGACTCTCGTTGATCGAGGCCGTGCAGACGCCACAGCAACGCGAGATCCTCGATCGGTTGACCGCGGTGATGTCACTGCTCGAAGGCCACGCCGAGCACGTGATGGACGCGGTCGGACCGGATGTCGTGCCGAGCGTCGGTGTGATCCGTCAGCGCTTCGACGCGCGCCGGGTCGGCGGCAGCCCGGTTCAGCGCGTCCTGCGCAAGCTCCTTGGCCTCGATCTCAAGCTGAAGCAGTACGCCGATGGCAACCGCTTCGTCTCGGCCGTGGTCCGCGCGGCCGGCCTGGATGCGTTCAACCGCGTCTGGGAGAGCCCGCAGACACTGCCGACCAGAGCCGAAGTGAACGATCCGAATGCGTGGATGGCGCGGGTGCTCGGCACCGGCGCCGCGCCCGCATCGGTCGAGTCCTCAGCGACGGCCTGAGCCCTTCGTCGGATGTCCGGGCCGCCTGCTGCCGTGGCGGCGGTACGCGTCGCTGTCCGGCGCGACCTCGACGATGTTGCGGCCGGTGACTTGGTGCTGGTGGCGTGCAGCGGTGGCGCCGACTCTCTTGCGCTACTCGCGGCGACGGCGTTCGAGGCGCCGAGGTCGGGGCTTCGGTTCGGCGCCGTGACCGTCGACCACGCCTGGTCCGTTGGGTCGGCCGAGCGCGCTCAGCGCGTCGTCGACGTCGCTCGCCGACTGGGGGCTGAGCCAGCCGTTGCGGTCCGCGCGCCAGCGGAGCGCACGGAGGACGCCGCCCGTTCGGCGCGTTATGCCGTGCTCCACGCGACAGCAGACGAGTTCGACGCGGCGGTCATCCTGCTGGCGCATTCGCTGGACGACCAGGCCGAGACCGTGTTGCTGCGGCTGGCGCGCGGGTCGGGGGCGCGCTCGCTGGCAGGGATGCCGGCCCGGCGGGGCCGGTACCGGCGCCCACTGCTCGGCATCCGCCGCGATGTTCTGCATGAAGCAGCCGCTGCCGAAGGCCTGCAGCCCTGGCACGACCCGGCGAACGAGGACCGCGCATTCGCACGTGCCAGGGTCCGTCACGACATCATCGACGTTCTCGAGAGTGCGCTCGGTCCGGGTGTGACCGAGTCGCTCGCACGCAGCGCTGAGCTGCTGAGCGCCGACGCCGATGCTCTGGACCTCTGGACAAAAGCGGTCGATCCGGGCGGTTCGGCCGCGGACGTCACAGCACTGTGCCGGTTGCCGCTAGCGGTGCGCAGTCGTGTCGTACGAGCGATGGCGTTGCGTTCGGGCGTGGAGCCGGGCGCACTGACATCAGCTCACATCGAGTCCGTGGACCGGTTGCTCTCGGACTGGCACGGGCAGGGTCCGGTGGCGTTGCCCGGCGGAGTCAGCGCGGTTCGCCGATGTGGCAGGCTCGGCTTCGCGCCGACGGAGATGACGGCTGGTTCCGAAGGAGAGAGCTGAGTGCCCGACAACGGCCTCGGGCCAGCCATGCATCCGGACATCGAGTCGGTGCTCATCTCTGCGGAGGAGCTCCAGGGCAAGGTCGCGCAGCTCGCTAAAGAGATCGACAACGACTACGCAGGGCGTGAAGTTCTGCTGATCGGCGTTCTCAAAGGCGCCTGCATGGTGATGGCCGATCTCGCCCGAGCGTTGACCTCGGCCGTGGTGACGATGGACTTCATGGCGGTGTCGTCGTACGGCGGTGCAACCTCGTCGTCGGGTGTCGTCCGCATCATGAAAGACCTTGACCGCGACATCGCCGGTCGCGACGTACTGCTTGTCGAGGACATCATCGACTCGGGTCTCACCTTGTCGTGGCTGCTTCGGAACCTTCGCTCGCGCGGACCGGCGTCGGTCGAGGTGTGCGCGCTGTTGCGCAAGCCGGAAGCCCTGCAGCGGGACGTTCCGGTGAAATACATGGGCTTCGATCTGCCGAACGTCTTCGTGGTCGGGTACGGCCTCGACTATGCCGAGAAGTACCGGAACCTGCCCTACGTCGGGACGCTCCGGTCCGGACTGGCCGGCGGCTGAGCGGCGCCTCGGTACGACGGGGAACATCGCTCCGGCCGGGGGCGTTCTCTGAGGACGTTGTCCACAGCGTCCGGACGGACGGTGCCCGAGCGGCTGCGTTCGAGCAAAGCGCGGTGTACCGTCGAAGTGCCCGAGAAGCCGACAGAGCGCCTGATTCGGGCGCCAGACCCTTGATCCGACCTGAGCCGGTTCGCTGGCTCCTAGTAGCAGGAGAGACGGAGCGCGGGACTTGAAGCGCTACCTCCGCGGGCCATTGCTGTGGATCGTGCTCGCGATCCTGGCCGTTCTCGTGCTGACCACCGTCGTCCACGGCAACGGCGGCTACGCGCACGTCGACACCTCGAGGGTGATCACCGCCATCAAGGCCGGCCAGGTCCAGTCGGCCACGGTGAAGGACAAGGAACAGCAGATCCAGGTCACGCTCAAAGACGGCTCGGACATCAAGGGGCACCACAAGGTCTACGCCGACTTCACGACCCACCAGGACGAGCAGCTGACGACGGCGCTGGAGAACGCCGGCGTCAGCGACTGGACCGCCAAGGTCAGCCACGGCAACATCTTTGCGAGCATCCTGCTGCAACTGCTGCCGTTCGCGCTCATCATCTTGTTGCTGCTGTTCTTCATGAACCAGATGCAGGGCGGCGGCAACCGCGTCATGAACTTCGGCAAGGCGAAGGCCAAGCTCGTCAGCAAGGACACCCCCAAGACGACCTTCGCGGACGTCGCCGGGGCTGACGAGGCAATCGAGGAGCTCCAGGAGATCAAGGAGTTCCTCGAGAACCCGGCCAAGTTCCAGGCGATCGGCGCGAAGATCCCGAAGGGCGTGCTGCTCTACGGCCCTCCGGGCACCGGCAAGACCCTGCTCGCTCGCGCCGTCGCCGGCGAAGCGGGCGTGCCGTTCTTCTCCATCTCCGGTTCCGACTTCGTCGAGATGTTCGTCGGTGTCGGCGCAAGTCGTGTGCGTGACCTGTTCGAGCAGGCGAAGGCCAACGCTCCAGCGATCATCTTCGTCGACGAGATCGACGCGGTCGGTCGCCATCGTGGTGCCGGTCTCGGCGGCGGTCACGACGAGCGCGAGCAGACTCTCAACCAGCTGCTCGTCGAGATGGACGGCTT
>JBJMHR010000024.1:0-9734 GCA_045807285.1 Actinomycetes bacterium | reverse complement strand
GCTTCGCCATTCGCGAGGGCGGCCGCACGGTCGGTGCCGGTCGAGTCACAAAGATCCTCAAGTAAGCAAGCAAGCGGCCGGCGGCCGGAGCCAACACTCCGGCCGCCGCTTCATGGAATACGCACAGACTGAGGCACGGGAAATAAGGACACGGTGGCGGGACAGAATATACGCATCCCGCTCAATGCAAACGACCACGAGGTGATCGACAGCTCGGCGCGCAAGATCGTCGAGACGGTGACTCGTACGGGTGCGCATGTCGCGGGCCCGGTGCCGCTGCCGACCGAGAAGAACGTCTATTGCGTCATCCGTTCACCGCACAAGTACAAGGACAGCCGCGAGCACTTCGAGATGCGCACGCACAAGCGGCTGATCGACATCCTCGACCCGACCCCCAAGACCGTCGACTCGTTGATGCGGCTGGACCTTCCGGCCGGCGTCGACATCGAGATCAAGCTGTAGGGACTGCGAAACTCATGGCTACCCCCACCCGAAACGTCCAGGGACTCCTGGGCGAGAAGCTCGGGATGACGCAGGTCTTCGACGAGAACGGCCGCGTCGTACCCGTGACTGTCGTCAAGGCTGGGCCGTGCGTCGTCACGCAGGTGCGCACACGGGAGCGTGACGGCTACTCCGCCGTACAACTCGGTTTCGGGCAGGTGGACCCCCGCAAGGTGACCAAGCCGGTCACCGGTCATTTCGACAAGGCAGGGGTGCCGCCGCGGCGTTACGTCGCCGAACTCCGCACCTCGACTGCGAGTGAGTTCACCCTCGGCCAGGAGATCACCGCCGAGGTGTTCGTGGCGGGTGCCAAGGTCGACGTCGTCGGCACGAGCAAGGGCAAAGGCACCGCCGGCAGCATGAAGCGGCACAACTTCAAGGGGCTCGGCGCCGGGCACGGCACGCAGCGAAAGCACCGCGCACCGGGCTCGATCGGCGCCTGCGCCACCCCTGCGCGCGTGTTCAAGGGCACCCGCATGGCCGGTCGGATGGGACACGTACGCACGACGGTGCTGTCGCTCACCGTGCACGCCGTCGATGCGGAGAAGGGGCTGTTGCTGATCCGCGGCGCCGTTCCCGGTCCGACCGGGGGCCTCGTGCTCGTGCGCACGGCCGTTAAAGCTCCGCTGGAGAAGGCAAGCTGATGACAACCGTCAATGTCATGAGCGCCGAAGGCGAGGACCTCGCCCGTACCGTCGAGTTGCCGGCGGCGGTCTTCGACGTCCAGGTCAACATCCCGCTGATCCATCAGGTCGTCGTCGCGCAGCTCGCCGCTGCCCGGCAAGGGACCCACGACACCAAGACGCGCGGTGAAGTGCGCGGCGGCGGCAAGAAGCCGTATCGGCAGAAGGGCACCGGCCGCGCTCGCCAGGGCTCGACACGTGCGCCGCAGTTCACCGGCGGTGGCATCGTGCACGGTCCGACGCCGCGCAACTACGAGCAGCGCACCCCGAAGAAAATGAAGGCCGCTGCACTGCGGGGCGCGCTGTCCGATCGGGCACGCGGTGGCCGGGTCCACGTCGTGTCGGGTCTGGGTCTCGACGACGAGCCGTCGACGAAGGCTGCCGCCCGCGCACTGGCAAAGATCGCCGACAGCCGGCACGTGCTGCTCGTGCTCACGCGCGAGGACAGCGTCAGCTGGAAGAGCGCACGCAACCTCGACACCGTCCATGTACTCGCACCCGACCAGCTCAACACGTACGACGTTCTCGTTTCCGATGACGTCGTGTTCACCGAGACCGCGCTGGATGCGTTCCTCGGCCGTACCGCGGGAGTAACTGTGAGCGAGAAGCCAGCAACTGACGCCGGTACGACGAAGCCCGCGGGCGAAGGCGTCTCCGACGCTGAGGCGGCGAAAGAGGTTGCCGAGCAGACGAGCAGCGACCTGAAGGCCGAAGACGTCTTCGAGCGTGAGTCCGACAGCACGAGCACCGACACCGAGGCGGCTGAGGCCAGCGCTGACGAGGTCGAAGAGTCATGAGCTCTGACCACCGCAACGTCCTGCTCGCACCCGTCATCTCGGAGAAGAGCTACGGCTTGCTCGACTCCGGCAAGTACACGTTCCTCGTGCGCCCGGATGCGAACAAGACGCAGATCCGGATCGCCGTCGAGCAGGTGTTCGGCGTACGTGTCACGTCGGTGAACACCAGCAACCGCGAGGGCAAGCGCAAGCGGACGCGTTACGGCTACGGCCGGCGCAACGGCACCAAGCGAGCGATCGTCAGCCTGGCGGACGGCGACCGCATCGACATCTTCGGAGGTCCGGTTACCTAATGGGCATTCGCAAGTACAAGCCGACGACGCCGGGCCGACGTGGCTCGAGCGTTGCGGACTTCGTCGAGGTCACCCGGGGCGAGCCGGAGAAGTCACTCGTCCGTCCGCTGCACAGCAAGGGCGGGCGCAACGTGCACGGCCGCGTCACCGCGCGCCATCAGGGCGGCGGCCACAAGCGCGCCTACCGCGTCATCGACTTCCGGCGTACCGACAAGGACGGGGTGCCCGCGAAGGTCGCCCACATCGAGTACGACCCGAACCGCACGGCTCGCATCGCATTGCTGCACTACGCCGACGGCGAGAAGCGCTACATCCTGTGCCCGGCGCGGCTCGAGCAGGGTGCGACCGTCGAGTCGGGGCCGTCCAGCGACATCAAGCCTGGCAACAACCTGCCGCTGCGCAATATCCCGGTCGGCACGGTCATCCATGCGATCGAACTGCGGCCCGGCGGTGGCGCGAAGATCGCGCGTTCCGCAGGTGCGAGCGTGCAGCTGGTGGCCAAGGACGGTCCGCATGCGCAGCTGCGCATGCCGTCCGGCGAGATCCGCAACGTCGACCTGCGTTGCCGCGCAACGATCGGTGAGGTCGGCAACGCCGAGCAGTCCAACATCAGCTGGGGCAAGGCGGGCCGCATGCGGTGGAAGGGCAAGCGACCCACTGTTCGCGGTGTTGCGATGAACCCGGTCGACCACCCGCTCGGTGGTGGCGAGGGCAAGTCCTCCGGTGGCCGGCACCCGGTCAGCCCGTGGGGCAAGCCGGAGGGCCGCACCCGTCGTACCCACAAGCCAAGCGACAAGATGATCGTCCGCCGTCGTCGTCGCGGCCGGAAACGGTAGTAGGGGCAGGAAAAAGTAGATGCCGAGAAGCGTGAAAAAGGGTCCCTTCGTTGACGACCACTTGATGAAGAAGGTCAACGGTCAGAACGAGAAGGGCACCAAGAACGTCATCAAGACCTGGTCCCGTCGGTCCATGGTCGTGCCGGCGATGCTCGGACACACGATTGCGGTGCACGACGGGCGCAAGCACGTGCCGATCTTCGTCACCGAAGGCATGGTCGGGCACAAGCTGGGCGAGTTCGCGCCGACGCGGACGTTCCGTGGTCACGTGAAGGACGAGCGGAGGGCGCGTCGTGGCTGACGTCTTGCCCGAGGAACGGCCGACGGCCATGGCCCGCGTCCGCTACCTCCGCGTTTCACCGATGAAGGCGCGTCGGGTCATCGACCTCGTCCGCGGCATGCCTGCCCGTGAGGCGCTCGAGACGTTGCGGTTCTCACCGCAAGAGGTGAGTGCCGAGATCTACAAGGTCGTGGCGAGCGCGATCGCCAACGCAGAGCACAACAGCCGGCTCGACGGCGACACGCTGGTCATCAGCGACGCCTTCGTCGACGAGGGCCCGACGTTCAAGCGTTTCCGTCCGCGGGCGCAGGGACGCGCCTACCGCATCCGCAAGCGGACGAGTCACATCACCGTCGTCGTCGAGGCGCGTCCGCAGACGCCTGAGACGGCCACCGCGCCAGCGGCGAAGAAGACGGCTAGCCGGAGGAGGGCCCGCAGTGGGTCAGAAAGTTAACCCGCATGGGTTCCGACTCGGTATCACCACCGAGTTCAAGAGCCGGTGGTACGCCGACAAGATGTACAAGGACTACGTCAAGGAAGACGTGGCGATCCGACGCATGATGTCAAAGGGCATGGAGCGCGCGGGCATCTCGCGCGTCGACATCGAGCGCACGCGCGATCGGGTTCGGGTCGACATCCACACCGCCCGGCCCGGCATTGTCATCGGCCGCCGTGGCGCGGAAGCGGACCGGATCCGCGGTGACCTCGAGCAGCTGACCGGCAAGCAGGTGCAGCTGAACATCCTCGAGGTCAAGACGCCTGAGGTTGACGCGCAGCTGGTCGCCCAGGGTGTCGCGGAGCAGCTCTCCAGCAGGGTCTCGTTCCGGCGAGCCATGCGCAAGGCCATGCAGAGCGCGATGAAGGCCGGCGCGAAGGGCATCCGGGTGCAGTGCTCCGGCCGCCTCGGCGGCGCCGAGATGAGCCGCAGCGAGTTCTACCGTGAGGGCCGGGTCCCGCTGCACACGCTGCGGGCCGACATCGACTATGGCTTCTACGAAGCGCGTACGACCTTCGGGCGCATCGGCGTCAAGGTCTGGATCTACAAGGGCGACGTCATCGCCGACCGCGCAGAGCGGGAAGCGGCAGCACAGGCCGCTGCGCGCGCTGCGCTGTCACGTCGGCCCGGCCGCACTGTGCGTCGTGACGAGGAGCCCGCCGAGACCGCTGCGCCGGAACCGGCCGCTGCTGCCCCGGTGGCCGAACAGCCGGCCGCTCCGACCGGGCAGGAGGGCTGACGCGATGCTCGTGCCCCGCAGGATCAAGCACCGCAAGCAGCATCATCCGAGCCGTTCGGGCATGGCCACGGGCGGCACGAAGGTGCACTTCGGTGAATTCGGCATCCAGGCGTTGGAGCCGGCCTACGTCACCAACCGCCAGATCGAGTCGGCGCGTATCGCGATGACCCGTCACATCAAGCGTGGCGGCAAGGTCTGGATCAACATCTACCCGGACCGTCCGTTGACGAAGAAACCCGCCGAGACCCGGATGGGCTCCGGCAAGGGCTCGCCGGAGTGGTGGATCGCGAACATCAAGCCGGGTCGCGTGATGTTCGAGCTTTCCGGCGTACCGGAGCCGATCGCGCGCGAGGCGCTGCGTCGAGCGATGCACAAACTGCCGATGAAGTGCCGTTTCGTACGGCGTGAGGGGGCTGGTGAGTGATGGCTGCTGGAACAACTGCCACCGACCTGCGCGCTCTCACCGACGAGGAGCTGGAGACCCGGCTGCGTGAGGGCAAGGAAGAGCTGTTCAACCTGCGCTTCCAGGTCGCCACCGGTCAGCTCGACAACAACCGCCGGCTGCAGACCGTGCGTCGCGAGATCGCGCGCATCTACACCGTGATGCGCGAGCGCGAGCTCGGGATCACGACCATGGTGACGACTGAAGGCGCCGCATGAGTGAACAAGCTGTAGAGAAGCGCAACTATCGCAAGGTCCGCGAAGGCCTTGTCGTGAGCGACAAGATGGACAAGACCGTCGTGGTCGAGGTCGAGGACCGCGTGCAGCACCCGCGCTACGGCAAGACCATCCGCCGTACGAGCAAGCTCAAGGCGCACGACGAGCAGAACACCTGCGGCCAAGGCGATCGCGTGCTGTTGATGGAGACGCGTCCGCTGTCGGCGACGAAGCGCTGGCGGGTCGTCGAGATCCTCGAGAAGGCCCGGTAGGGGTGTGACGTGATCCAGCAAGAGTCGCGACTGCGCGTCGCCGACAACACCGGTGCGAAGGAGATCCTTTGCATCCGCGTGCTCGGCGGTTCGGGTCGTCGCTACGCCGGCATCGGCGACATCATCATCGGCACCGTCAAAGACGCGTTGCCGGGTGCTGGTGTGAAGAAGGGTGACGTCGTCCGCGCCGTCATCGTTCGTACGGCGAAAGAGCGCCGGCGCCCGGACGGCAGTTACATACGTTTCGATGAAAACGCCGCCGTGCTGATCCGGGAGACTGGCGACCCGCGCGGCACGCGCATCTTCGGCCCGGTCGGCCGCGAGCTGCGTGATCGACGGTTCATGAAAATCATCTCGTTGGCCCCGGAGGTGTTGTAGTCGTGGGCCTTTCCGTGAAGAAGGGCGACAACGTCCGCGTCATCAGTGGCAAGGACCGCGGTGTCACCGGTCGCGTCATCTTGACGATGCCGAAGGCCAACCGCGTCCTCGTCGAAGGCGTCAACCGCATTCGCAAGCACACGAAGATCACGACCAACCAGCGTGGTGCCCAGTCCGGCGGCATCGTCACGCAGGAAGCACCCGTGCACGTCAGCAACGTCATGGTCATCTGTCCTGCCTGCGACAAGCCCACGCGTGTCGGCCACCGTCAGGACGAGAACGGCAAGAACGTCCGCGTCTGCCGTCGTTGCGGCGCGGACCTGTAGGAGTCACAGATATGACAGCCACCACCGAAAGCCCGCAACGGGTCGCGCCGCGGCTGCGGCAGCGCTACCGCGAAGAGATCGTCGCTGCGCTGCGCGGCGAGTTCAGCTACGGCAATGTCATGCAGGTTCCCGGCCTGCACAAGATCGTCGTCAACATGGGAGTCGGCGACGCCGCCAAGGACGCGAAGCTGATGGACGGCGCCGTACGAGACCTCACCACGATCACCGGGCAGAAGCCGCAGGTCCGTCGCGCGACCAAGTCGATCGCGCAGTTCAAGCTCCGCGAGGGCATGCCGATCGGCGCGAAGGTGACCCTGCGCGGTGACCGGATGTGGGAGTTCCTGGATCGGTTGCTCTCGGTCGCGCTGCCCCGAATCCGTGACTTTCGCGGGCTCTCGCCGCGGCAGTTCGACGGCAGGGGCAACTACACGTTCGGCTTGACCGAGCAGGTGGTCTTCCACGAGATCGACCCCGACAAGATCGACCGGGTGCGCGGCATGG
Source organism: Actinomycetes bacterium (assembly GCA_045807285.1). Taxonomy (GTDB): domain Bacteria; phylum Actinomycetota; class Actinomycetes; order JAWWOW01; family JAWWOW01; genus JBJMHR01. The sequence goes on along the minus strand of JBJMHR010000024.1, from coordinate 2,975 downwards.
ACATCACGGTCGTCACCACGGCACGTACCGACGACGAGGGTCGCGCGTTGTTGCGGCACCTCGGTTTCCCGTTCAAGGAGTCCTGACCGTATGGCGAAGACAGCCCTGGTCAACAAGGCAGCCCGTAAGCCGAAGTTCAAGGTGCGCGGGTACTCCCGCTGCCAACGCTGCGGGCGTGCGAGATCCGTGTACCGCGCGTTCGGGCTGTGCCGCATCTGCATCCGGCAGATGGCGCATGCCGGCGAGCTTCCCGGCGTCACGAAGTCGAGTTGGTGATTCGCGTGACGATGACTGATCCGATCGCCGACATGTTGACGCGTGTGCGTAACGCAAACCACGCGTACCACGACTCCGTTGTCATCCCGTACTCCACGATCAAGGGACGGATCGCGGAGATCCTCGTGCAGGAGGGCTACGTCGCCGGCTGGCACGTCGACGAGCCCGCCGAAGGCGCCATCGGCAAGCAGCTCGTCATCGAGCTGAAGTACGGCCCCAATCGTGAGCGCACGATTGCCGGCGTACGCCGGATCTCGAAGCCGGGACTGCGGGTGTACGCGAAGGCGGGCAGCCTGCCGCGCGTTCTCGGTGGTCTCGGGGTGGCGATCATCTCGACGTCGGGCGGTCTGCTGACCGACCGGCAGGCAGCCAAACGGCGCGTGGGCGGGGAAGTCCTCGCCTTCGTCTGGTAGCAGAAGCAGAAGGAAGGAACGACTGTGTCGCGCATCGGGCGGATGCCCATTCCGGTGCCTAGCGGTGTCGATGTGTCCATCGACGGCCGCGCTGTCACCGTGAAAGGCCCGAAGGGCACGTTGAGCCACACGTTGGCCGAGCCGATCACCATTCGCTCGGATGACGGCGGCTTGGTGGTCGAGCGGCCCGACGACGAACGCGAGAGCAAGGCGTTGCACGGGTTGTCGCGCACGCTTGTTGCCAACATGGTGCTCGGCGTCACCGAGGGCTACACCAAGACGCTGGAGATTGTCGGCACCGGTTACCGCGTGCAGGCGCGCGGCTCCGACCTCGAGTTCTCCCTCGGCTTCAGTCACCCCGTCCTCGTGCCCGCGCCCGATGGCGTCACGTTCGTCGTCGAGGCGCCGACCCGATTCACGGTCTCCGGCATCGACAAGCAAAAGGTCGGACAGATCGCTGCCAACATCCGCCGGTTGCGCAGGCCGGACCCGTACAAAGGCAAAGGCGTCCGTTACCAAGGCGAAACGATCCGTCGCAAGGCCGGAAAGGCAGGCAAGTAGTGGCCACCTCCGTCAAGGGCAAGAGCAAGGCAGGCGGGGCCGGCCATGTGCACAGCCCGTCCGAAGAGCGCCGGCTCGCCCGCACCCGTCGGCACCGCCGCGTGCGCAAGAGCGTCACCGGAACGGCTGCCCGTCCGCGTCTCGTGGTGACCCGGTCCCTGCGGCAGATCTACGCGCAGGTCGTCGATGACACGTCCGGCCGGACCCTGGTGTCCGCGTCGAGTCTCGACGCATCGGTCCGCACCGCGACCGGCGACAAGAAGACCGCGGCGAAGGCTGTGGGCGAGCTCGTCGGGCAGCGCGCGAAGGACGCAGGGATCGTCGCGGTCGTCTTCGACCGCGCCGGCAACCGGTACGCCGGTCGTATCGCGGCACTCGCCGACGGTGCCCGGGAAGCGGGACTCCAGCTATGAACCGAACCCAAGCAACTGAGATGAGGACGAGCTAATGCCAGGTCCGCAGCGGCGAGGCGCCGGCGGCGGTGAGCGCCGCGAGCGTCGCGACGGGCGCGGCCCGGCCGCAGAGAAAAGCGCTTATCTCGAGCGCGTGGTCACGATCAACCGCGTCGCCAAGGTCGTGAAGGGCGGTCGGCGTTTCAGCTTCACCGCCCTCGTCGTCGTCGGCGACGGCGACGGCCAGGTCGGCATCGGTTACGGCAAGGCCAAGGAGGTGCCGGCCGCGATTGCGAAGGGCGTCGAGGAAGCCAAGAAGAGCTTCTTCACGGTGCCGCGCATCGGCGCGACGATTCCGCACGAGGTGCAAGGCGAGGACTCCGCGGGCGTCGTACTGCTGAAGCCCGCCAGTCCGGGTACCGGCGTCATCGCCGGCGGCCCGGTCCGCGCAGTGCTCGAATGCGCCGGCATACACGACGTACTTTCCAAGTCGCTCGGCTCGTCCAACCCGATCAACATCGTGCACGCGACCGTCACAGCGTTGCGCTCGCTCTACCGTCCGGAGGAGATCGCCGCCCGGCGAGGTCTCGCCCTCGAAGACGTAGCCCCGCCCGCCATGCTGCGCGCACGTGCCGCCGCGCGCGAGCCGGCGGCCGCAGCACCAGTGCCGGGGACAGGTGCCTGATGGCCCGGCTCAAGGTCACGCAGGTGCGTTCGCAGATCGGTGGGCTGCCCAAGCAGCGCGCGACGCTGCGGGCGCTCGGCCTTCGTCGGCGCGGTGACACTGTGCTCAAGGAGGACCGCGCCGAGATTCGCGGCATGGTCCGTGCCGTCAACCATTTGGTGACGGTCGAGGAAGTGGACTGAGGTAGCTGCCATGTCTCCCCTGAAAGTGCACCATTTGCGACCCGCGCCCGGCGCGAGGCGCGCAAAGACCCGCGTCGGCCGTGGTCAGGGTTCGAAGGGAAAGACCGCGGGCCGCGGCACCAAGGGCACGCGCGCGCGCGGCACGGTTCCCGGCCGGTTCGAGGGCGGCCAGATGCCGATCCACATGCGGCTGCCGAAGTTGAAGGGCTTCAAGAACCCGTTCCGCACCGAGTACCAAGTGGTCAACACGCGTCGGCTCGCGGAGCTCTTCCCGGAGGGCGGCCAGGTGAGCCCGGAAGAGCTGGTACGCCGCGGCGCCGTGCGCCCAGGCCTGCCGGTCAAGGTCCTCGGCACCGGTGACATCGGAGTGGCTGTGCAGGTGTCTGCGCATGCCTTTTCCGACAGCGCGCGGGAGAAGATCACCGCGGCTGGAGGCGCGGTCACCAAGCTTTAGGGCTGTTACAGT
>JBJMHR010000023.1:0-152711 GCA_045807285.1 Actinomycetes bacterium | reverse complement strand
CTTTCGCCAAGACGGTCGAGCCTAAGGTCGCGTCGCGCAACATTCGCTTGGCAACTTCGCCGCGGGCGTAGAACAGGGCCGCGCCGTTAATCTGCTCGTCAGGGAGTTGATCGCGGGCGCGGGCGAGCATCGCCTTGGGACCTACTGGAACCACGCCGCGATCCTGCCGCATGAGGCCGCACAGATCGTGCCGAACGCACGTGCGGTGATTGGCGTTACCGGCGCACCCGAAGCGCCGTTCGGGATGGGCCGATCTCGGCATCACCCCCGGTACCAATGCGGCAGGCGAGTAGGTGCCACAGCGTCACCCTCTGGGGGTGATTCGTGGCCGTGCTTCAGGTGTCAGCGTCGCGATGGCCGCCGATCACTCGAGCATGGGGAGGCCACCGTGGCAGATCCGACGATGACTGTTAAGGCGAACGGCGAGGGGGCGATCCGTCCGTTTTCCGTCGCGATTCCGGAAGGCGCGGTCGCCGACCTGCGACGGCGTATCGCGGCTACACGCTGGCCCTCTAGGCAGTTGGTCGAGGACCGCTCACAAGGCGTGCATTTGGCCACCATGCAGGCGGTGTGCCGCTATTGGGCGAGCGACTACGACATGGGTCGGGTCGCGGCGCGACTGAATGCGCTACCGCAGTTCGTCACCGAGATCGACGGGGTCGACATCCACTTCCTGCACGTACGGTCCCGGCACGAGGATGCGCTGCCGTTGATCATGACGCACGGCTGGCCCGGCTCGGTCATCGAAATGCTCGATGCGATCGGTCCTCTCACCGACCCGACCGCATACGGCGGAGCTGCTGGAGACGCGTTTCACCTCGTGCTGCCCTCCCTGCCTGGCTATGGCTTCTCCGCCGAGCCGGTTGAGGTCGGCTGGGACCTCGGCCGCACCGCGCGCGCCTGGGTCGAGCTGATGCGCCGTCTCGGCTACACCGGTTTCGTGGCGCAAGGTGGCGACGTTGGCGCCGGTGTCACCGATGCGATGGGCCGGATGGCACCGGAGGCGTTGTTCGGCATCCACACCAACTTGCTCGTGCCTGCGTTGAACGACCCGGCCGCTTTGCCTTCGGGCACCGACGAGGAAGGCGCGGCGCTGGCTGCCATCAAGACATTCCAGAGCAGCGGCGACGGCTATTTTGTGGAGCAGTCCACCCGGCCGCAGACCATCGGCTACGCCCTGCTGGACTCACCGGCGGCTCTCGCCGCCTGGATGATTGACCACGACACCGACGCCTATTTCAAGATCTCACGGGCCTTCGTCGACGGGCAGCCCACTGGGAATCTGACCCGGGACCACATCCTCGACAACATCACCACGTACTGGCTAACCGGCACCGGGGCCTCGGCCGCGCGGTCATACTGGGAGGCGTACGGACCGGATGCACCAGCCGCGCAGAACCCGTCACCGCCGGCTCCGGTTCCGGTTCCGGTCGGATTCACGAGCTTCCCGGGCGAGATCTGGCGGACACCCCGCAGCTGGGCCGAGTCGGCCTACCCCACCCTCAACTACTTCCATCAAGCGGACAGAGGCGGTCACTTCGCCACATGGGAAGAGCCTGAACTGTTCGCAGCCGAACTACAGGCTGCATTCCGACCGTTGCGCGACGCCCACTCCTGAGCCGCTAGCGGTGCGCCGGTCGGCTGAGCTGAACGCGAAGGGCCGCTATCGATCACTCCTCGGATAGCCCGGGCCAGTCGGAGGGACCGATTTCGCCTCGGCGGTACGCCCGGACTACGGACAAGGCGTCCCGGAAGCTCAACGCCTCGCGCAGGCGAACGGTCACCGCCCCGGCGAACGACGACAGCTTGGTCAGCCGAATGTTCAGGCCAGCGATCATCGCCGCGCGGTGGCGAAATCGCGGTTCCCGCGACCCCTTCGGATACTGCAACCTGACGAAGGCCATTTCGTACGCCGCAACGACGGTCACAACGGCGGTGATCGCTGCCGCAGGAATCGTCAGCGCGACGGGTTGCAAGAACGAGAGGGCGGTCTCCCGCCAGTTGATGTCGGACCAGTGCGTGGCCACGTGTTGACCCACGACAGCCAATACGACCAGTCCGGCTAGAGATGCCACACCGTTCACGAAGCGCCGTACGCCCGGCTTCACTGATCCGTCTGCGTTGGCGACGCCACTCATGAATCCCACGAAGACGAGAACCAGCTGGACCGGAAGCTCCACCCAAATCGGGAAGATGTAGAGGTTCACGAAGAACTCGATCAGTCCTGTCAACTTGACGGCGGTCAACAGCGCGCGAGCCAGCAGTCCTGGCTTCGTCGCGGCATCAGCGAACTTGAAGTAGATAGGTAACCCGGCGATCAGCGCCCACACGACCGCATCCTTTACGGACCCCTGGTAGCGCAGCCCGATGGCACGTAGTCCAAAGACAGCGCCTGTCATGGTCGCCGCGTAGAGCAACCAGAGGACGGACAGCTTGCTGACGAAGGCGTGGCTGGCGATACCCCACAGACCGCTCCGCAGGTCGCGAACCAAGCAGATCAGGACGAGACCAGTCGCAAGGATGATTGCGCTGGCAAGTTCTCGGTTGTTCAGCACCATGCCCGTTCCGCGAGTGGAGTTGCGTCGCCTCCACTATGCGGCACGGGTCCGACAGAAACCTCTCTCGCGCCTGCGGCGGCAGATAACGGGCTGGCCTCCGACGGTGACCACCTAAGGCATCCCCTAGCGGGACCAGAAGGTCTGGCGGTGCCTCGGCGCGCAGGTGGGCGAAGCTGAGTGACTGTCATGAGCAGGACAGGGCCAACATTGTGTCGAGCGGGTCTAGCGCGCGAAAGCAAACATTGTGGGCCGACCGCAACCACTCGTCATCCAAAAGGCGAAGACCGGCCCACCAGACCACGGCATACCGAAGGCTGACGAAAGGAGCGGGTGCACCGGCAAGGTCGATGGACGCCCCCGGGTGACTGATTGAGCAGGTTCAAGTTCGAGCACGCACAATGCGGTGTGGCCTCGACGAGAAGACCAGGATGCCGAACGTACGGGTGAAACGCACTCACAGTAATCAGGTCCCACGTGACGGCATGTTTCGACGGTCTGACGCCTTACCGTCGGCATCGAACGGCCAGCCCTGAACAGACGGACGAACTCGTTTCGACGCCGGGGAGCGCGGCGAGAGCGCCGCCGTTTTTGCCTGGGAGGAGGAAGCCAGGTGGGAAGAACCGCGCTCGCGCGCGGCTTTCAGTGCTTGCTGTACAGCACTTCCTGCTGCAGCGCCACAAAGGCGCTGCTCTAACTAACTAACTGTCTGTCTGTCTGTCTGTCTGACTGACTAAACAGGAAGTGCAGCTCACTTACGTTCGCTGCTCTTCAGTACTGCACTAACTGTTAGTAAAGTACTAAGAAGTAAGTACTTACAGTCGCGCGTGCGCGCGCGAGAGGACCCACTACTTCGCCCCCTGCGAGACGAGCGTTTCTCGTCTTTCGACACCGGTGGATGGTCCGGCGCGCGCAGGTGCGGGGGGTTGTCGGCGACTGGACGGCGCTGCCGCGCTGAACGCAGGGTGTTACACGGCTCAGGGAGCCCTGCGCCGTACGACACGTCCAGCAGCGCCGTCACCCCCCTCCGTTCTCGCTAGGCATCGACGGTGGAGCGCAGCGCCGTGATGGTTCGGGAAGCTGTCGCTGCGCAGCCTGGTGGCTCAATGTGACGGCAACCTGTGCATAACCAATTCGCACAATGTCTCGGTCACTTCGTTCCTAACGTGCCGGTCGGAAACGGCTTCGCATAAACCCATACCGACCCGCCTGCGCTCTTCGCGGTGGCATGCCGTAGCCGCGGCTCGCCGGTTTTGTCTCGAACGGTCGCTGGGTCACGGCAGGCAAGGGGTGGGCCGCTTCCGTGATCGGCCTTGCCGGGCAGATGTAGGTCGAAGGCCGACGCAGACGTGAAGTGGTGGTGGCAGAGGGTGCAATGCACCTGACTCCCTGAGTTCCACCGTCGTGGACAGCCTCCGCATCCCCCAGGGCAGTAGTCGCCCACAGTTATTGCGCTAGACGTTCTGCAACGGAGGCGTACTGACTTCGCTTCGGAGCCGCTCCATCCACCCATCGACCTCGGACAACCGGTAGCGGTACTGGTGACCCATTTTGACCCGAGGTATGCCCAGGTTCGCCGCCTCGTTGTACACCCAACTGACCGGTTTGCCGAGGTGTTCGGCCACCTCGCGCGTGCCTACCCAGCGTTCCGGCATGACTGTCCCTCGCGACGAGCCTGTGTGCGTTCACGAGCCTGGATGTTAGCCACATGGCGTTCAACCGACAAATGGTGTCCGGTGGACACCCTGTGTATGCTACTGTTGCCCTGTGTCAGAACCGAGGCAACAACGAAGGCGACACGCGCGAGCAGGAAGCCAAAACGAGCTTGTCATCGCTCGGGAAATCGGCCCGTGGACAGCACAACTGTTCTTCGACACCAGTCGTGAAGTCCCGGCCGCGGTGGCCCTCACCATCTCCTTGAACGAACGCAACAAGAACGCAGGCAACACCGAGGTGCTCTCCGGCGAGGTGCTTCGCTCCATTCCCTTCCGGCAGATGGTCGAAGAGGCGTCCCGCCGACTCCCCGAAGAGGTCTTACGACACCGCCAACCTCTACGAGACCGGTTGCAGGCTCGACGGTTCAGCAGCGAACGAGATTACGCAGAACTAGCCCGCGCCTACGCCGAACTAGTCGAGCAGGGACACCGCTCACCAGTGACCACGCTCGCCCGGATGTACGGGGTCTCGACCAACACCATCGCGGCACGTGTGACACGCGCCAGAAACGAATACCGCTTACTAACCAAAGGCACGCGAGGACGGCCGGGCGGGGCACTCACCGCCCGTGCTCGCAGAACACTAGGGGAGACGTGATGGCCAAGACTCGTAAGCGTGCCGCCGCAGGTACATGCAGCGTGACGCCCTACAAGACAAGTCGGGGCGAGCGCCGCTGGAGGGTCGTGCACTGGTACCCGGACGCATCGGGACATCGACGCCAGACCACAAAACGCGGGTTCGCCTCGCAGGAAGAAGCGGTGGACTACGCGCAGTCCGTCCGTCGAAGTGTTCGTAGAGGCAGCTTTGTCGCGCCAAGCCGTCGCACCGTTGCTGCGTACCTGGCGGAATGGTTGGACGGCCTGCGGTTGGCCGAGAGCACCGTCGAGTCGTACCGGAAAAACGTACGGTTGCATGTGGAGCCCCACGTCGGTGACGTTCGCCTCGACCACTTGACGCCGACGAGGCTGACTGCGATGTACCGCGAGTTGGAGAAGTGCGGGCGTAAGTGCGGCAAAGGTCCTCTCGCCCCCCGGACGGTTCGCTATGTCCACACAATCGTCCGCCACGCTCTGGCTGACGCCGTGCGCGACGGAACACTGGCAGCGAATCCGTCTGACCGTGCGAAGCCGCCAACAGTCAAAGAATCACGTGCACCCGAGATGGTCACCTGGACAGCGAAGCAACTGTCCGACTTTCTCGCTGCGGAACGAGAAGGCCGGCTATATCCGCTCTGCTTGCTGTTGGCAACGACGGGCCTCCGACGGGGCGAGGCACTGGGCTTGCGCTGGCAAGACGTGGACCTGGATAACGCACGGCTGTCCGTGCGACAAACGGTCATCTCCATCTCGGGGAAGCTGCACATCCGCCCGACGACCAAGACGGGCAAGGCGCGCGTTGTTGACCTAGACCCGGGCACAATCACGACCCTCCGCGCACACAAGGTGGGTCAAGCGCAAGAGCGGCTCGCTGCGGGCGGACGCTGGGCCGACAAGGGGTTGCTGTTCACGAAGGACGACAGTCGTCTTGGTGAAGGGGGAGCGCCAGGCGATCCGCTGCATCCTGAGCGGTTGACCCGAACCTTGCAACGTCGGATTCGGGCGTACAACATGGCGCATCCCGATGCGACGCTCCCGGTCTTTGGCCCGCACGGCTTGCGGCACACGTGGGCGACCCTTGCTCTCGGCGCAGGCGTGCACCCGAAGGTGGTCTCGGAGCGGCTCGGTCATTCGACGATTGCGATCACGTTGGACACCTACTCGCATGTCACGCCGACGCTTCAGCGACAGGCCGCCGAGCAGGTAGCTGCGCTCTTTGTCAGGCCAGCCTGAGAACGCTTGTTGTCAAACTTGTTGTCAAAAGCACTCGGCATGGCGAATCACAAGGCGTTTGCGCAGGTCAGACGTGTGGTGGTGAGTGTCGGAGGGGGGACTTGAACCCCCATGCCCTTGCGGGCACATGGCCCTCAACCATGCGCGTCTGCCTATTCCGCCACTCCGACGTGGCGCCGCTCCGCCGGCGTACGGCCGACAAAACGACCAGACGAGGTTACCCGGTCGATCCGCGCCCGCTATGTCGATTCACTGAGCGAGCGGTCGAGCCAGATGCGATCGCGCATCGGGATGCCGTCGATCTCGATGCCATTCGGATAATCCGTGGCGGTGAACGCGTCACGATCGATTGACAGCATGCGGAACCCCTGCCGCTGATAGAAGCGCAGGTTGCCCGTGCTGGCTGCGGCGGTTGACACCGTCATCCGCGTCATCGCCTCAGACGTCGTCAGTGCGCAGGCGGCCGCTATCAGTTGCGCGCCGATGCCCCGGCGCTGCAAATCCGCACGCACGGCCATGCTCTTGAGCTCGACCACGGCGGGCTCGTCCGTCTCGACGAGCTGCAGATGCCCGACGATGTCGTCGCCGCGCCGGGCGACGAGGACGCGCCCTTTGCTCATGTACGACGCGAGCTCGGACTCGGAGTCCTCCGCGAGCAAGAACGACGGGCGCAGATCCTCGCGGGGGCCGTCGTGAAGTTCGACCAGCAGGTCGTCGTGGTCGCCGTCCCGGTCCATAGGCACACGAGCATCCTTACCGAACAGGGCCGCCGAGCATCCCCATTCCTCTAGACCGAAGCAAACACCCGCATCGCCCCGGCGTCCGGCAGTAGATTCGCGCAACACTTCCGCGCGGTGGGGGAGCGATGGCGGTCACATTCGGCCTGTCCGGTTTACCGGGCGATGTCTTCGACCTTACGAGCGGTACGACGTTCCTCGACGGCTACGACCGCAGCGTCGACGTCCTCGGCCCCGAGTTCACGACGCTCTGGGCCAGCGATCACTTCCAGAACGGCGACGGGCCGCGCATCGAGTGTTGGACGCGGCTGAGCTTGCTCGCCGCTCGCTTCGAACGCTTCAAGGTCGGCTCGCTCGTACTCGGTCAGGCGTACCGCAACCCGGCGCTGCTCGCGAAGATGGCGTCGACGTTGCAGTTCATGAGCGACGGTCGCCTCGTGCTCGGCATCGGCGCTGCATGGCACGAGGAAGAGTTCCGTTCCTACAACTTCCCGTACGGGTCACGGAAGGAGCGCGTAGACCAACTTGTCGAGGCGCTCACGATCCTGCGTCTCATGGCGCCCGGCGGCCCGGCGACATTCCACGGTGAGCACTACTCGATCACCGACGCGTACTGCCATCCCGTGCCGCCGACACCGGTCCCGATCATCGTCGGCGCTGCGCGACCGCGAATGGTGCGCGTGGCGGCGGAGTACGCCGACGGCTGGAACTGCGACGCGAACCACGCAGTCTTCGATCCCGCGCATGAGGGTTACGTCACCCGCCTCGGCGAGCTCGAGCGCTCTCTGGACGACGTCACCATCAGCCTCAACGTCGAGGTGAGCTTCCCCGAGAACGCCGCCGACTTCGTGGCGCTCATCCCCACCGAGTTTCCGGAGTACGACTTCGATCAGATCGTCTACGGACCGACGCCTGACGACGTGATCCGCGGTCTGCAGAGTTTCGTCGACATGGGCGTCACGCACTTCCAAGTCGGCGTCGCGGACCTACGGACGCTGAAGCTCTTCGCGACCGAGGTGGCCCCTGCTCTCCACGCGACGTAGGCCCACAGTCGCACACTCAAGACCAGGCGGCGTCGAGCACAGTCTGACCTGGCCAGCTTCTCCACAGACTCACCCGGTCGGGGTGGTCAACCTGGACGATTCCGAGTTCCGTTCGGTTGCGAACGACCAACAACTCGGTGCCGTCAGGGCTGAACGCGACCGGGCCCCAACCTTGCGCGAGCCGCGTGCGCTTGCCGCTCGACGAGATCAACTCTCCCTGATGGGTGTCGCCAGTCGCCACGACCCGTTGCACGCTTGCGGTGAGATAAGTCGGGTTCTCGATGTCAGTGGACAGGGCTTGCAGCACGTGCCGCGTCGCCGCATCGATCAACAGAACTCGGGCCGGTGACCCTGCTTGCAAGATGGCCAGGGTGTTGTCACCAGCCCACGCGGCCGGGCCAACTCCTGCTGGTCCGTGCCGGACGACCATCGGGTGCCGGTCGCCGCGTCGAAGGAGATCGATGCCGTACGACGTTGCGCCCCGGTTGTTCATCGTCAGGTCGAGCCACGCCACATCGCCGCGCGGGGAAACGACCGGTGCGTAGCCTGCGCGGGACCAGAGGTTCGTCATGCCACCGCGACCGTTGAGCAGGTAAGGCCGGTCCCGCCCGAACCCGACCGTGCTCGCGATGACGATGAAATGACCGGCCGCCGACACCGTCGAGGCACCCTCATTGGGCGGCAGGCTTGTCAGCTTGGCTCCCGCTTGGGCCGGCCCGTTGAAGCGGTATATCTGCGCGTTGAGTGGGTTCGCGCCGAGCGCAACATAGATCGTGCCGGCTTGCGTCGGGACCGACTCCGGGCTTGGAGAGCCGTTGGCCCCTCCTTGCCGATGCGTACATGCCGACGTGGTCACGGCAACGAGACACAGGCTGGTGGCGACGAGAGGTCGCCACCAGCCTGCACCGAACCCCCTGGAGATCAACCGCATCCGAAGTTGCCCGGGCAGTTGGCGCCGGCGAAGACCGCGCCGTCGACGTAGGTCTCGTACTGCGACATCGGGAACTCCCAGAGCGCGTGGCTCACATTGCCCTCGTAACCATCCGACCCCTGGAACGAGTCCTGTGGTGAGTCGTGGCCGTCCCAGTACTCGTAGACGGCGTTCTGAGGCGCGACGTCGTACGGCCGTACCTGAGTCAGGTCACCCTGCCCGCCCACCTGTCGGTGGGTGGCGTCGACCGAAAGCGATCCGCTGATCGTGATCACTTTCCCGCTCAGCTGGAAGTCGAGCGACCGCGATTCGGTACTGCGCGTGGCGCCGCTGTACGTGCCAGATGATCCGCTGATCAATCGGTAGGCGTTGTCCTCATCGGTCGTGTAGGTGCCGACCGAGTTCAGGCGCCACCCGTTCAGCGAATGCCCGCCCCCCATCTGGCAGATCTCGACCTGCCACGTCTCACCTTCGCCGTACAGGTATCGAGCGTTGTTCTCCTGGAACGGCGCGTACTCATATTCGACCCAGTACGCCGTTTCGTCCATGGACGCGTAGAACGGCTGGTAGGCCATGAAGTCGCCGCCGTAGTACGAGGAGTAGCACGGCGGGGGAGTCGTTGCCGACGAGCTTGCCGTCGTGGAGGCCGTGGCGGAGGCGCTGCTCCCCACGTAGCTCCTGTCTACCGTCGCCCCCCGAACGCCGTCGACGTTGCCCACGTGCCAGGCGTGCCCGACCACACTCACGCCGGACTTGCGGAGCAACCGGTTGATGTCGATGACGATGCCAAGCCTCGAGGACACGACGACCGGAGCCTGGTGGAGCTTCTGTAGCTGTTGGCTCAGATCGGGCAGGCACTGCTTGACGCCCGCGGGATCCGAACAATCCGTGGGGGCCGCATGCGCAGCCGGCGTAACGCCGAGTACAACGACAGCCGACGTCACCGCCGCGAGCGAACCCCAGACCCGCTTCCTCAATCTGATCAGCCCCTTCCGTGAGCAACCCGGCCAATCGGCGACGGACACTGTTACTACGCGCAAGCGGGCTCAGTTCCCCAAATTTTCTGCTAGCGGGATGAGCGCAAGACGCAGCCGCTGGCGAGGATGCCTCTTGCCCAGGGCACCGCGCTGCGGCGGACGACGTTCGGTTCAATGAAGCCGTGTCCGACGACCTGGCTGCCAAGCTGCGGCAAGTTCTTGTGGACGGGCTGCAGCCGGCGACGGTCGAGGTCGTCGACTACGACGACGGGTGGCCGGAGCGGTTCGCGACCCTGAGCAGCGCCCTTCGCGAACGCCTCGGGGCCCGCGCCCTCCGCATCGAGCACATCGGGTCGACATCCGTGCCGGGACTCGCCGCGAAGGACATCATCGACATCTGTCTCACCGTCGCCGACCCGGACGACGAGCCGGCGTACCTCGACGACCTGCTCGGCCTCGGCTGGACCCTCGTCGTCCGGGAGCCCCGCCACCGCGTCGTCCGGTACGCCGGGCCGAGGTCCAACCTGCACGTCCTTGCCGACGATGCCGCCGAGGTCACGGACTACCTGCTGCTTCGCGAGTGGCTGCGGAGCCACCCCGACGACCGGGACCGTTATGCGGCGTACAAGCGAGAACTCGCAAGCCGCGGCGAGTGGCCGGACATCAACTACTACGCGGAGGCCAAGAGCCCGATCATCCGAGAAATGCTCGCGGCTGCGAAACGCGTTGGTGTCTGATATGGCAACCGAGTCGGCCACCGTCGAACCAGTTGCAACAACATGGTGGCGCCGCGACACCTCCTTTCGTCGCTTCCTGAGCAACGAGTCCGGCAGCGCCGCTGTCCTGCTCGCCGCCACGGTCGCGGCTCTCGTCTGGGTCAACGTCGACGAGTCCTCGTACGACGACGTGTGGCAGACGGTCATGTCCATCCGTGTCGGTCAATGGTCGGTCGTCATGGACCTGCGCGGCTGGATCAACAGCGGGCTGATGGCGTTCTTCTTCTTCGTCATCGGCCTGGAGGCGCGCCGCGAGATCGACCTCGGCGAGTTCCGTGACCGGATGCGGGCCGTCGCTCCGCTGCTGGCGGGTATCGGGGGGATGCTAGGCGCGATCGCGCTCTACCTCGCGTTCAATGCTGGACACGACAGCGGGCACGGCTGGGGCGTGTCGATGTCGACCGACACCGCATTCGCGCTCGGAGTGCTCGCGCTGCTCGGCAGCCGCGCGCCAGACCGGCTGCGCGGATTCATGGTGACCGTGACCGTTGTCGACGACATCGTCGCGCTCGTCGTCATCGGGGCTGTCTACGCGGACCACGTCTCCGTCAAGCCGCTGCTGCTGGGCTTCGGCATCTTCCTCGTGGCCGTCGTGCTGTCCCGGCTGCACGTCCACTACGGGCTGGTGTACTTCGCGCTCGCCACCGCCAGTTGGGTGGCTGTCTTCAAGTCCGGTGTCGACCCGATCGTCGTCGGGCTCGCAGCCGGGTTGCTCGCGTACGCCGCACCGCCGGAACGCACCGACCTCGAGCAGGCGACCGACCTGTTCCGCGGCTTCCGCGAGCAGCCGACCGCGGAGCTCGCGCGCACCGCGCGCGCCGGCGTACGGGCAGCGTTGTCACCGAACGACCGTTACCAGGACATCTACCACCCGTGGACGAGCTACCTCGTCGTACCACTCTTCGCACTCGCCAACGCCGGCGTCGCGATCGACGCGGGTTTCCTCACGCACGCCTACACGTCGCGGATCACGCTCGGCATCATCGCTGGATACGTCGTCGGCAAGCCGCTCGCCGTCTTTGCGACGACGGCACTGCTCACAAAGTTCAGCAACGGCCGACTGCGACCGCCGGTCGGATGGGTGAGTGTCCTCGGGGTTGGCAACCTCGCCGGCATCGGCTTCACCGTTTCGCTGCTCATCGCCGCTCGTGCGTTCAGCGGGGCCGACCTTGAGGACGCGAAGCTCGGCGTCCTCACTGTTGCGCTGGTGTCCGCGACGATGGGGTCCCTCGTCTTTCTCATCACCAACCGGTTTTCCAAGGAGCGACGCGCCCGGCTACTGCTCGGCCGTTCCGACGTACTCGTCGACCTGTCCGATCCCGTCGACCTCGCTCGCGACCACGTACGCGGGCCGACCGAAGCGCCTGTCACGCTCGTTGAGTACGGCGACTTCGAATGTCCGTACTGCGGCCAGGCCGAGCCGGTCGTGCGCGAACTGCTTCGTGACTTCGGTGACGTGCGCTACGTCTGGCGGCATCTGCCGTTGCAGGATGTGCACCCGCACGCAGAACTCGCTGCGGAGGGGTCGGAGGCCGCTTCGGCACAAGGCAAGTTCTGGGAGATGCACGACCTGCTGTTCGACCACCAGGGTGACCTCACCGCGAAAGACCTCGTCCGGTACGCCGGCGACCTCGACCTCGACGTCGAATGGTTCACGAACGACCTGCGTGAACACGTCTACCGCGAGCGTGTGTTCGCCGACTTGGACAGCGCCGACGTCAGCGGTGCGCGGGGTACGCCGACGTTCTTCGTCAATGGGCAGCGTCATCTGGGCGCGTTCGACCTCGACACGCTGACGCATGCTGTTCGGGCAGCCCGCGCACGGGCGGCAATCGCGGTCGCGCAGACATGACGGACATCGCCGACGCGATCGTCGTCGGAGCCGGGATCGCCGGGCTCACGGCTGCGCACGAGCTAACTGCCGCAGGCAAGACTGTCGCGCTCCTCGACCAGGAGAACGCCGCGAACCTCGGCGGTCAGGCGTTCTGGTCGTTCGGCGGCATCTACCTCGTCGACTCGCCCGAGCAGCGTCGACTCCATGTGCACGACTCGTTCGAGCTCGCGTGGAGCGACTGGTGCGGCAGCGCCCAGTTCGACCGGCACGACGGCGAGGACACCTGGGCCGTCAAGTGGGCCCGCGCGTACGTCGAGTGGGCAGCGGGCGAGAAGCGCGACTGGCTGCGCAGCCACGGCATCAGTTTCCTGCCGACTGTCGGCTGGGCCGAGCGCGGCGACCTGCGGGCGGATGGACACGGCAACTCGGTACCGCGCTTCCACGTCGCCTGGGGCACCGGCACGGGAGTCGTCGCACCGTTCGTTGCATCGGCGAAACGTGCTGCGGCAGAAGGAAAACTCCGCTTCTACCATCGGCACCGCGTCGACGAGCTGGCCCTAACCGGCGGCGCAGCGACCGGCGTAGGAGGAACGGTCCTCGCCGAAGACGACTCACCGCGGGGCGTCGCGAGCAACCGCGACGTGGTGGGCGGCTTCGAGCTGTCCGCGCAAGCCGTGATCGTCACCACCGGCGGCATCGGCGCCAACCACGAGATCGTCCGGCGTTATTGGCCAGAACGTCTCGGTACGCCGCCCCGCGAGATGGTCACCGGCGTACCGTCCTACGTCGACGGCCGGATGCTCGATATCGCGGCTTCCGCCGGCGTCCGGCTCGTCAACCGCGACCGAATGTGGCATTACACCGAAGGCGTGCAGAACTGGGACCCGATCTGGCCGGGTCACGGCATCCGCATCCTGCCCGGCCCGTCGTCGATGTGGTTCGACGCGCTCGGGCGGCGGCTGCCCGACCCGTGCCTGCCGGGTTACGACACGCTCAGCACGCTGCGCTATCTGCGAACGACACCGGACATCGCGGCGTACGACCACTCGTGGTTCATCCTCACCCAGCGCATCATCGAGAAGGAGTTCGCGCTATCCGGCTCGGAGCAGAACCCCGACATCACCGCGAACGACCGCACGGCGTTCCTCCGTGAACGGTTGCTCGGCAAAGGAGCGCCGGGTCCTGTGGAGGCGTTCAAGCGGAACGGCGCGGACTTCGTCGTCGCGTCGACTATCCAAGAGCTCGTCGACAAGATGAACGCACTCACCGACAAGCCACTGCTCGACGCCGATTGCATCCGCACACAGATCGAGCGACGAGACCTGCAGCTAGCCAACCCGTACAGCAAGGACGCCCAGATCCAGGGCATCCGGAACGCGCGCCGCTACATCGGCGACCGGCTCGGCCGAGTCGCGGCACCGCATCGCATCCTCGACCCCGACGCGGGGCCGCTGATCGGCGTCAAGCTCCACATCCTCACCCGCAAGACACTCGGCGGTATCCAGACCGACCTCGACTCACGTGCGCTCGGCCTCGAGGGTCAGCCGCTCGCCGGTTTGTACGCCGCGGGTGAAGTGGCCGGCTTCGGCGGCGGCGGCGTACACGGCTACAACGCGCTCGAAGGAACATTCCTCGGCGGATGCCTGTTCAGCGGCCGCGCCGCCGGTCGGGCCGCAGGACGCGCTCTGTAGGGGTTTCAGGAGGCGTCGTACGGCGTAGCCTCCCCCGTATGACGAGTGCCGCAGAAGACGAAGTTGTCGACCTGTGCCGTGACCTCATCCGCATCGATACGTCGAACTTTGGCGACTCGAGCGGGCCGGGGGAGCGGGTCGCCGCCGAGTACGTCGCGGAGAAGCTCACCGAGGTCGGGCTCGAGACGACGATCGTCGAGTCCGAGCCCAAGCGCGCCAGTGTGATGACGCGCGTCGCCGGCGCCGACTCGTCCCGGCCGCCCCTGCTGATCCACGGTCACCTCGACGTCGTACCAGCGCAGAAAGAGGACTGGCAGGTCGACCCGTTCTCCGGCGAGATCCGCGACGGCTGCGTGTGGGGTCGCGGCGCCGTCGACATGAAGGACATGGACGCGATGATGCTCGCCGTCGTCCGCGATCTGGTGCGATCGGGGCGCAAGCCGCCGCGCGATCTCGTCCTGGCGTGGATGGCGGACGAGGAAGCCGGGGGGTCGCTCGGCGCGTCCTTCCTCGTCGACAACCATGCGGATTTCTTCGCGGACTGCACCGACGGGATCTCCGAGGTGGGTGGCTTCTCCATCACGCTCGGCGGCCAGCGCCTCTATCCCGTGCAGACCGCGGAGAAGGGCATGTCGTGGTTCAAGCTGACTGCCCACGGCACGGCTGGCCACGGGTCGTACATCAACAACGACAACCCGGTAACGCGCCTCGCCGAGGCGATCGCGCGCATCGGCAACTATCAGTTCCCGATCCGGTTGACGGACACCGCTCGCGCGTTTTTGCTCGAGGTCGGCGAGGCCCTCGGGATCGAGCTCGACCTCAACGATCTCGAAGCGACCTTGTCGAAGCTCGGGTCGATGGAACGGCTCGTCGGCGCGACGTTGCGCAACACGGCCAACCCGACCGTTCTGAATGCAGGTTACAAACACAACGTCATCCCTGGTCACGCCGAGGCGCTGGTCGACGGGCGGTTCCTGCCGGGTTACGAGGACGAGTTCCTGGCCGAGGTCGACGCGCTGCTCGGCCCGGACATACAACGGTCGATGATCCACCGCGACACGGCGTTGGAGTCGCCGTTCTCCGGACCGCTGGTCGACGCGATGTGCGCGGCTCTCGTTGCGGAGGATCCGGCTGGCAAGCCGGTGCCGTTCATCATCTCCGGCGGGACGGATGCGAAGTCGTTCTCCCGTCTCGGGATCACCGGCTACGGCTTCTCGCCGCTGCAGCTGCCGCCGGACCTGGACTTCACCGGCATGTTCCACGGCGTCGACGAGCGGGTGCCTACGGAGGCGCTGAAGTTCGGCTGCCGCGTGCTGGACCGCTTCATCGCAAGCTGCTAGTACGCCGACCGCGCCTCCCCGCCTCGTTGGCCGCCTGCTCTGCCCGCCTACTGAGCAGAGCAGAGTCCATGGACCAGCGATGGCCGCCGTACCTTTTCGTCGTTGGGTACAGCGCCACGAGACAGCACCACCGAACAAGGAGATGACGTGAAGGCAGCAATCAGACAGTCGGTCGCTCCGTCATGACGGGAGCGGAGCTGCTGGCCGACGCGTTCGGCCGTGTCCACGACATCGTCCATGACGTTGTCGACGGGCTCAGCATCGATCAGTTGTCCGTACGGATCGCGCCCGACGCGAACACGATCGGTTGGCTCATCTGGCATCTCGCGCGCGTCCAGGACGACCACGTGGCTCACGTCGCCGACCGCGAGCAGGTCTGGACCTCGGGCGGTTGGGCCGAACGCTTCAGCTTGCCGTTCGACGTGGACGCGATCGGCTACGGCCAGAGCACAGAAGAAGTGGGCCAGGTTCGCGTGTCGGCCGAGATGCTCGTCGCCTACTTCGACGCTGTGCATGAGCAGACGCTGCGCTATGTCGAGACATTGCGCGATGCTGACTTCGACCGCGTCGTCGACGAACGCTGGGATCCGCCGGTGACGTTGGGCGCCCGGCTAGTGAGCGTGTTGGCCGACGACCTTCAGCACTGCGGGCAAGCGGCGTACGCGCGCGGAGTTGTTACCAGTTAGGCCAGCGGGGCAGGAGTTGGTCTTATCCACAGCCCGACTAAACCCCTCTGGCAATTTTCGCGGATCGGGCTAATCTCCGCTGCGTGACGGGAAGACGGGGAGCCGTCTCGACCGCCGCCGCCCTCCTCATCGGGGGCGCTTCCCTCGGTTGTTCGTCGGGCGGGCATGAGGCAGCGCCGCTGCCATCGCTGTCGAGTACGCCGACGCCCTCGCCACCTGCCTTCCCCATGACCCGCGAAGGCGCCGCCGCCTTCGCCAAGCACTACTTCGAGGTCAGTAACGACGCCACCGAGAGCGGCAAGCTTGGTGATCTCCGCGCCTTGGCCGATTCAACTTGTCAAACATGCCGTCGCTATCAGGGTTACTTGCACGACGCTTATGCAGGTGGCGGCCACATAGACGGTGGAACTCTGGTCGTAACCAGCTCAGTCGCACCGCCCATTCAGGGCGATCAAGTGACCGTGACTGTTATTGGGGATCAAAAGCCCGGAGAGCTCGTCGACCCCAGCGGCAAGGTCAAATCGCGCATCCAAGCGATCTCGCATGGAGACCTCGAGGTCAGGCTGCAATGGACGCGAGACCGTTGGCTCGTGGCAGAAATCGTCATGTTCAACAGCAGGGGGTGACTCGTAGTGCGAAAGCATGCGCTCCGTGGTGTCGTGGCACTGCTCGGTCTTCGTCATCCTCGCTCAGGTCAACACGGCATTGGCAAGCCAGCCTCCGGAATGCATTGGGTATCTCGGAACCAAGACCTGCGCTGGTGGCGGCGATGGGGGCTTCGGTGTCGGCGTCGGCCGCGGCCCGTGGCATCGGAGCGGCAAGTTGGTTGGCCAGGGTGGCCAGCTGTACGGGTACGAATTTGTGCTCACGTGCCCGACCAACAACCCCAACGGTCGCAACGATCCGTGCGGCCCTGCGACTGGATCGTGTGGCTCGCCGAATCTCTTCCGCTACTGGCTGTTCCGCCGTCCCGTCGACGCTCACGGCGCCCCGACGGGACCGTGGTTGCAACTGCCCGGCGCTTTTTGTCGTGGCCCCGTGCAAGCCATCACCCCGAGCGACATCGCCGCGGTGTTCCGCTGGAGGTTCGTACCGATCACACCGAGCACGACCCATTTCAATCCGGCAAACGGCACCCTCGTCAACATCAAGACGATCTTCTACGCCGACACGCCACGCACGATGCGCACGACGGTCACCTTGCTCGGCGAGCCGGTTGCGCTCACCCTGCATCCAACCCGATGGACGTGGCACTTCGGCGACGGAACGACATTGACGACGTTCACGCCTGGCGCGCCGTACCCGGACACCAGCGTCACGCACAACTACACGAAGACCGGCCGGTACGCCGCGTCGGTGACCGTCACATGGGACGGCACCTTCACTTTCGGTGGGCGATCAGCGTCAATCCCCGGCGATACGAGCACTGTCGGGCCACCGGCGACCGTCACAGTCCGGGAGGCGCACTCACATCTCGTGGGTGGCTGAGCCAGACGACGAGCTACGCAGTCCGCGCGACGCGTATGACGCGCCGCCGCAACACGACACGTCGCGACCCATCGGGATAGAGCCGCAACCGCTCCAGCTCCCAGTGACCGCGCTCCGCCTCCTCGGTCAGCAGCGCCGTACACACTTTGCGTGGCACACCCCGCGGCACGTACATCCGCTTGTGCTCCCACTCCACACCGATCATTGTGCACGTAGCAACTCGGTCAGACGAGTACGCCGCGGCCGCGCCCCGACCACTCGTACCGCACGGGCCAAGGCCGGCCCAGCCGCATGAACGACCGACAAATGCCGCTGGGCGCGGGTAAACCCCGTGTAGACAAGTGGCCGCGACAGCATCCCGGTCGCGTCACCCGGCAGCACCGATACGACAGCAGGCCATTCCGACCCCTGCGCGCGGTGCACGGTGATCGCCCACCCGTGCCGGAGGTCCGACAAAGCGGTCGACGGCACCGTGACCGGTCCGGTGGCGAACGCCACCACGAGCCCGCCCTGCTCGGCGGGTTCTACGACGACACCGACCTCCCCGTTCGCGAACCCGTAATCGAGATGGTTCGCCGTCGACACCACGCGGTCGCCAATGTCGAACCCGGCATGTTCACCCGTCCCCGGATTGAGCCGCACCTTCAACGCCGCGTTCAACGCGAGCGTGCCCGCGGCCCCGCGATGCACCGGCGTGACGACCTGCACGTCCTCGGCCGGGATCCCGAGGGCACGAGGGATCGAGTCCGTCACCAGCTGTACGACGCGATGAGCAGCCTCACCCGAGTCACGCGCGAGTACGACGACGACCTCGCGCTCGGGATCGTCGACGCGCGGAAGCTCACCCCCGCGGATCGCGGCTGCGAGCTGCGCGATCGACCCACCCTCCGCCTGTCGATGCAACCGCGTGAGGCTCGTCACGGGCAGTACGTCGGAGTCGAGAACGTCACCGAGCACACGACCCGCACCGATCGAGGGCAACTGGTCCGGGTCGCCGACGAGCAACAACCGCGTCCCGTCCGCGCACGCTTCGACCAGCGCAGCCGCGAGCTCGACGTCGAGCATCGACACCTCGTCCACGACGACGAGGTCGGCGTCCAGCGGCCACATCTCACCGCGCGCGAACGATCCCGACGTGCCCTGCGCGCCGAGCAGCCGATGCAGCGTCACGGCTTCATCGCCGGCCAGCTCTTCGAGGCGCTTTGCCGCGCGACCCGTCGGTGCCGCCAACGCGAGGCGCGCGTCCATCGAGTTCGCCAGCGCGACGACAGCCGAGACGGTCCGAGACTTGCCGGTACCCGGACCGCCCGTCAGCACCGATACGCCGTGCGCGGCAACCCCACGCACCGCATCCGCCTGCTCGGAGTCGAGCCCGTCGACGAACGTCGAGCACGCTTCCGGCTCGCACAGGGGCGCAGCCGTGGCCGTCAGCCGCGCGAGCCCTTCCGCGATCGCGTCTTCCGCCATCGCGTAGCGCGCAAGCGCGACAATCTCGTCCTCGTCGTACGCAACAACGCGGCCGTCCTCCAGCGCCGCAGCGACAACGGCGACCGGATCACCGGCCTCGAAGCCACCAAGCGCCGCGTGCATGGTCGCGAGCGGCATGACCGTGTGCCCATCCCGCGCCGAACGCGCAAGCAAGTGTCGCACCAGAGCGCGGCCTCGCCGTACGTCGTGCGCACGCGCCTCCGCGCCCAGCAGCGACCGCGCGAGCACATCGGCTTGCGCCGGACGCACCGAGGAGATGTCGAGCAAGGTCCACGGGTCCTCGCGCAGCTTTGTTGTCGCGTCCTGGCCCAGTACGTCGACGGCGACCGTCGCGAGATAGCCCGGTAGCTCGGCCGGCGTGAGCAACGCCGCGACATCGGCTACTGCCTTCTCGGTCGCAGCGGCAGTGTCCGCGCCCGGGGTCACTGGGGGGCGGACACCTCGTCAAGCGCGTCGCGGATCTCGTCCGGCAACTGCAACGTCCCCGCGGACAACGAGCCGCGTAGTTGTGCCGACGTCCGGGCACCGACGATCGGTGCGACCACGCCCGGTCGGTCGCGCACCCACGACAGCGCGATCGCGACCGGCGCAACCCCCAAGCCGTCGGCCGCTGTCATCACCGCGCCGACGATGCCGTTCGCGCGGTCATCGAGGTACGGCTTCACGAACCTGTCCCATGACGGCGACGCACCGCGCGAGTCGGCCGGCGTACCGCCGCGATATTTCCCCGTCAGCACCCCACGGCCAAGTGGCGACCACGGCAAGATGCCGAGGCCGAGGTCGTTAGCCGCCGGCACGACTTCCGCTTCGATGTGCCGCGCCAGCAACGAGTACTCCACCTGCGTCGTCACGAGCGGCGCGCGCCCCGGCCAAGCGCGTTGGTACGTCGCGGCCTTCGCCGTCTGCCAGCCCGTGTAGTTCGAGATGCCGGCGTAGCGCACGCGCCCGGACGAGACGGCGATGTCGAGCGCAGCCAAAGACTCCTCCAGCGGAGTCTCCGCGTCCCAGTTGTGCAACTGCCAGAGATCGACGTAGGAGACGCCCAAGCGTTCGAGCGACGCATCGAGTGACCGGAGCAGATGACTCCGCGAGGCATCGGCCCGCCGCGGTGCGTCCGGACCGAACCGCAGCGCGGCCTTCGTCGCGAGGAAGACGTCGGCACGGTCGGCCACCGATCCGAGCAGCCGCCCGATGATCCGCTCGCTCTCGCCGCCGGCGTACACATCCGCCGTGTCGATGAAGTTGCCGCCGGCCTCGACGTAAGTCCGCAGCTGCTCGGCCGCGTCGTCCTCGTCGGTGTCCTGACCCCATGACATCGTGCCGAGCGCGAGGTTGCTGACCACGAGCCCGCTGTGTCCGAGATGGCGCAACTCCATGAGCCGCGAGATTACGGCAGCCGGTCCGCTGGTTAGGCTGCCCGCCCATGCGACTCGGACTGAACCTCGGCTACTGGGGCGCCGGTGACGACGCCAGCAACCTGCAGCTCGCGCAGGAGGCGGACCGGCTCGGGTACGCCGTCGCATGGGCTGCTGAGGCGTACGGGTCCGACGCGGCAACCGTCATGACCTGGGTGGCCGCACACACAAAGAACATCGACGTCGGCTCGGCGATCTTCCAGATCCCGGCTCGTTCACCGGCGATGGTCGCGATGACGGCGGCGACCCTCGACTCGTTGTCGGGCGGGCGTTTCCGGCTAGGAGTTGGCGTCTCCGGTCCGCAGGTCTCCGAAGGCTGGCACGGTGTGCGGTTCGACGCGCCCCTCGGGCGCACGCGTGAGTACGTCGACATCGTCCGGATGGCGCTTCGCCGTGAGCCGGTGAACTACGACGGAAAGCACTACACGCTTCCGCTGCCGGATGGGCCGGGCAAGGCGCTGAAGCTCATCGTGCATCCCGTGCGCGAGCAGATCCCCGTCTACCTCGCCTCGATCGGCCCGAAGAACCTCGAGCTCACCGGCGAGATTGCCGACGGCTGGCTCGCGATCTTCTTCTCACCGGAGTACGCAGGTGAGTCGATGCAGCACATCAAGGCCGGCGCCGCGAAGTCGGGCCGAGACCTGTCCAGCTTCGACGTCGTACCGACCGTTCCCGTCGTCATCGGTGATGATCCCAAGCAGTGCGGCGAACCCCTCAAGGGCTACGCCGCTCTCTACATCGGCGGTATGGGCAGCCGGGAGAAGAACTTCTACAACGCACTCGCACGCCGGATGGGCTTCGAGCAGGAAGCCCAGCAGATCCAGGACCTTTACCTCGGCGGTGACAAGGCGGCCGCGACACAGGCCGTGCCGTTCGAGTTCGTCGACCAGACCTCGCTCCTCGGTCCCAAGGAACGCATCACCGAGCGGTTGCAGGCGTACAAAGACTGCGGTGTCACGACGTTGTCGATCACGCCGGGCGGGATGTCGTACGACGAGCGGGTCGGGACGCTTCGGACCGTCGCCGAGGCGCTCGACAAAGCAGGGGTCGGCGACTGAGCGCTACAACCAGCCGCTTCGTTTGAACATCACGTACAACGTCACACAGACCGTGACGATGATGCCGAGCGCCAAGCCGTAACCGAACTCCCAGGTGAGCTCGGGCATGTGCTTGAAGTTCATGCCCCAGATCCCGGCAAGCAGTGTGGGCACTGCTGCGATCGCGACCCACGCGGAAATCCGCCGCATGTCCTCGTTCTGCCGCACCGAGACCTGGGCGAGGTTCGCGTCGAGGACTGACGTCAGCAGCGCATCGAACGACTCCACCGTTTCTGCCGCGCGCAGGTTGTGGTCGAGGACGTCGTGGAAGAACGCCTGCGCCTCTGGACTGACGCCCGGCACGTGTCCGCGCGCCAACCGCTCCAGCGGCATCGTCAACGGGAGCACCGCGCGCTTGAACTCCAGCGTCTCGCGCTTGAGGTTGTAGATGCGTGCAGCGTCGTTCGAGCGCTCGTTCCCGAACACCTGCTCTTCGATCTGGTCGATGTCGAGCTGAAGCTCCACGCACACGTGCAGATAGTCGTCGACGACCTTGTCGCACACCGCGTGCAGCACAGCGCTCGCCCCGCACTTGAGCAGGGTGTCCATGGTCTCCAGCCTTTGGCGCACATCTGTCAACGGGCTGCCGGCGCCGTGCCGCACCGAGACCACGAACCCCGGACCCATGAACAGCGCGATCTCGCCGGTCTCGATCAGCTCGGACGCATCGACATAACGGACGGTCTTCAGTACGACGAAGACGGTGTCGCCGTAGATGTCGATCTTGGGCCGCTGGTGCGCCTTGACTGCATCCTCGACCGCGAGCGGATGCAGATCGAACTCGCGTCGTACCGAGTCGAACTCCTCATCGGTGGGCTCGTAGAGCCCGATCCAGACAAAGCCGTCATCGAACCGGCGAGCGAGATCGAGCGCGTTCGACAGGTCGTCGATGTGCTGCGGGTCGCGATGCCCTTCGCGGTAGAGCGCGCAGTCGACGATCATGAGATCAATTGTGACCCACAACATAGGGTTGACGCGCGATGACAAGGGTTTTGCTCGTCCGCCACGGGCTCAGCACCGCCAACACCGGTGACGTGCTCGCGGGCTGGATGCCCGGCGTACATCTCGCCGAGAAAGGCCGCGAGCAGGTCGATGCGCTCGCCGAACGGCTTGCGCCGCTACCTCTCGCAGCGATCGTCACCAGCCCACTGGAGCGCTGCCGGGAGACGGCGGACGTCATCGCCAAGAGCCGCGACACCATCGAGCCCGTCGTCGACGAGCGGTTCGGGGAGTGCCGGTACGGCGACTGGACCGGTCAGGAGCTCAAGAAGCTCACCAAAGATCCGCTGTGGAAGGTCGTGCAGGCGCACCCGTCGGCGGCGCGCTTCCCCGGTGCCGAAGGTGAGTCGCTCGCCGAGACGCAGGCCCGCGCTGTCGCGGCCGTACGTGATTGGAACGCGAAGCTCGGCAGCGACGCGACGTACCTCGTCGTGTCCCACGCCGATGTCATCAAGGCCGTGCTCGCGGACGCGCTCGGGCAGCACCTCGACCTGTTCCAGCGCATCGTCGTCAACCCTGCTTCGGTCAGCGTCGTGCAGTACACCGACCTCCGACCCTTCGTCGTACGTATCAACGACACCGGCGGCCGCATCGACGACCTGATGCCGCCGCCGAAGAAGACGCGGCGACGGAAGCCATCCTCGGACGCCGTCGTCGGCGGTGGCGCCGGAGCCCCAACGGCTTAGGGTCGAACGGTGCCGCGACAGGTCTTCGCCTTCGACCAGCCCGAGCGGTTCGTCGCGGGCACTGTCGGACAGCCCGGGGAGCGCACGTTCTTCCTGCAGGCCAAAAGCGGCGCCCGCGTCACCAGCGTTGCGCTGGAGAAGATCCAGGTCGCCGCTCTGGCCGAGCGGCTCACGCAGCTTCTCGACGAGGTACGCCGCCGGCTCGGCGAGGAGGTGACGATCCCCACTGTCGCCCCGCTCGACCTCGACGACAACGCCCCCTTGGACACACCGTTGCTGGAGGAGTTTCGCGTCGGCACGCTCGCCCTTGCATGGGACACCGATGACAACCGGGTCGTGATCGAAGCGCATGCACAAGTCGAAGGCGAGGAACCGACCGAGGTCGAACCGCTGAGCGACGACGAAGACGGTCCCGACGTGCTCCGCGTCCGCATCACGCCAGAGCATGCGCGCGCCTTCGTCAAGCGTGCCGAGCAGGTCGTCGCTGCCGGCCGGCCGCCGTGCCCGTTCTGTGGGCTGCCGCTCGACCCGGAGGGACACATCTGCCCGCGGTCCAACGGACACCGGGGCTGAGCCGGCGATGACCGAGCCGACGATGATCGACGTCGCGACGGCGTTGCGGCTGCTGACCGATGGCGAACTCGACATCCAGGGCCGCTTGGTGGACGCGTCGAACGCCACGCTCTTCTGCAACGTCGAGCTCGAAGGTCTCGCTGCTGCATGCGTCTACAAACCGATCGCCGGCGAGCGGCCGCTCTGGGACTTCCCCGAGGGCACCCTCGCCCATCGCGAGGTCGCGGCGTACGCCGTCTCCGAGGCAGTCGGCTGGGGGGTCGTACCGCCGACGGTGATGCGGGACGGACCGTTCGGGCCTGGCATGTGTCAGCTGTGGATCGACGTCGACGAGACGGTCGACGTCGCCGCGCTGGCACGCAGCGACCTCCCGCAGCTGCGCCGGATGGCGATCTTCGACGCCGTCGTCAACAACGCCGATCGCAAGGGCGGCCACTTGCTGCCGACAACGGACGGCCACATCTTCGGCGTCGACCACGGGGTCTGCTTCTCGGTTGAGAACAAGCTGCGCACGCTGCTGTGGCGCTGGCGCGGGCAGCGCATCGAGCCGGACTATCTCGAGGCGCTGCAGCAGTTGCGGGTCGATCTCGACGCTGCACTCTGCCAACAGTTGAGCGGGTTGCTGAGCGCTCCCGAGCTGCATGCGACCCGCCGACGGATTGACCGTCTCGTTGCGACGCGCAAATATCCGCAACCGAGTGAGGACTGGCCCGCCGTACCGTGGCCGCCGTTCTAGGAGGTAACGCGATGAGCGAACTCATTGACCAGATCGAGCGCGCGACCGGAATCACCGCGAACGTAGTCGCAGCCGTAAAACCGGACCAGCTCGACGATCCGACGCCGTGCACGGAGTGGACGGTGCGCGACCTGCTCAACCACCTGATCGACACCGCGGAACTGATCGCGAGTGCGGGTGAGGGCAAGGGTTCAGCGTTCAATCCCATGGTCAGACCTGACAACGTCATTGGTGCCGACCCGCAAGGCGCGTACGACGCGGCACGCACGAAGTTGCTCACGGTCTGGCGCGAGCGAGGCACCGACGGGACGGTGCCGCTGATGCAGAGCCAGACGCCCGCAGCAATCGCGCTGACCGTCTGCATGTGCGACCAGTTGCAGCACGGATGGGACCTCGCGCGCGCGATCGGCCAGGACTTCGAGCCCGACGACGACCTCATCACGACGGCCGAGGACTTCACGCACCAGAACATGACCGCGGACCGTCGCGGCCCGGGCAAGCCGTTCGGTTACGCCATCGAGCCGCCGCCGGGCGCCTCCCGCGTCGATCAGCTCGCCGCGTTCATGGGCCGCCACCTGGAGTAGAGAGGACATCTACGCTCCTCGGAGCACGGTTTTGAGCACCTTGCCCATGGCGTTGCGGGGGAGGGCTTCGACGACGCGAATCTCGCGTGGCCGTTTGTACGGCGTCAGCATTTCGGCCGCGTGCGCTTCGATAGCGCCGGCGTCGACGTCCGCGACGACGTAGGCGACGATCCGTTCGCCTAGATCCGCGTCGGCGACACCCAGCACCGCAGCCTCGCGTACGCCGGGGTGTGCCAGCAATGCGTCCTCGATCTCACCTGCACCGACCCGGTGACCAGCGGTCTGGATGAGATCCGTCGCCCGCCGCCCGACGATGCGCAACGAGCCGTCGTCCATCCGACCCATGTCGCCGGTCCGCAGCCACCCGTCGGAGGTCATCGCGGCTGCGGTCGCATCCGGCCGCCCGTAGTAGCCGGTGAACACCGTGGGACCGCGCACCTCGATCTCGCCGATCCCGTCCGCGACATCGCTGAGCCGGAGCTCGACACCGGTCGGCAACGCGGCCCCGACCGTGCCCGGCCGCCGCGGAGCGTCCGCACGTGCGGACGCGACGATCAGCGCCTCAGTCAGCCCGTACCGTTCGAGCGGACCCTGGCCGGCAAGCTCCGTCAGTGCGCCGTACGTCGGGCCCGGCAGCGCAGCCGATCCCGACACCAATAACCGGGCCGACCGCAGCGCGCGCGCTGAACTCGCATCAGATGCGATCCGCGACCACATCGTCGGTACGCCGAACACCAGCGAACCGCTCGCCGCAGCGACGCCGGCCGGCGAGAAACGACCCACGTGGTGCAACGTCCCGCCGACGCGCAGCACCCCGAGCACCCCGAGCACGAGACCATGCACGTGGTAGAGCGGCAAGCCGTGCACGAGCGTGTCCTCCGGCGTCCACGCCCACGCATCCGCGACGCCGTCGAGACAAGCGCGCAGGGCGCGCCGGGGAAGCACTGCGCCCTTGGGTGGCCCCGTCGTACCTGACGTGTACATGACCAGAGCCGAACGCTCGTCGTCATCAGGCTCGTCGACCGGATCACCGACGGCAGCGCGAACTGTCGCCCGCGGCAACCCTCCGACGGGAGGTGGCAAGGACACACCGGGCGCGGCCAACACCAGGTCGGGGTGGCTGTCGCTGACGACGTGCGCGAGCTCCGCTGGGCTCGAGCGCGGGTCCAGCGGGATCGCGGTCGCACCGGCCATGAGGACGCCGGCAACGGCGACGCAAGTGTCGAGGGTCGGTGTGGCCCAGACCCCGACCCGGCGGGCCGCCCCGACCACCGCAGCCGCAGCGTCGACCGCAACCCGCAGATCGTCACCGCCTAGCACGTCGTCCTCGACGCGCAACGTGGCGCCGGCGTCCAGTCCGGCGAGCAGCCGCATCGCGCCGACGTTAGCCCCGCGTCGCTACGCTGCGATGCATGGACTCGTGGCCGGTGCCGCAGCTGCCGGAGCTTCCGGGGCAGGGGCCGCCGGTGCGCATCTACGACACCGCGACGCAGTCAGTCATCCCGACCTCGCCCGGCCCGACCGCCACGATGTACGTCTGCGGCATCACGCCGTACGACGCCACACACCTCGGCCACGCAGCGACCTACATCGCCTTCGACACGCTGAACCGCATCTGGCGCGACAACGGCCACGACGTGCACTACGTCCAGAACGTGACCGACATCGACGACCCGCTGCTCGAACGTGCTGCCGCGCGGGGCGACGACTGGGTGCAGCTCGGCCACCGCGAGACCGCGCTCTACCGCGTCGACATGACGACCCTCGGCGTACTTCCTCCGAAGGAGTTCGTCGGCGCGGTCGAGTCGATCCCGCAGATCGTTGCGCTGATCGAACGGCTCCGGGAATCGGGTGCGGCTTACACCGTTGACGGGCCGAACGGGACCGACCTCTACTTCTCCGTCGCGTCCGACCCGCGCTTCGGCGGGGTCAGCAACCTCGACGTCCAGACGATGATCGCGCTGTCCGCCGAACGCGGGGGCGACCCGGACCGGCCGGGCAAGAAGGACCCGCTTGACTGCCTGCTGTGGCAGGCCGCGCGTCCGGGCGAGCCGTCGTGGGACTCACCGTTCGGTCCCGGCCGCCCTGGTTGGCACATCGAGTGCACCGCGATCGTGCTCAACCACCTCGGCGAGACGATCGACGTGATGGGTGGCGGCAACGACCTCGCGTTCCCGCACCACGAGATGGGCAACTCCGAGGCGGTCGTCGCCACCGGTGTGCAGCCGTTCGCGCGTGCGTTCGTGCACGCCGGCATGGTCGGCCTGCACGGGGAGAAGATGTCGAAGTCGAAGGGCAATCTGCTCTTCGTCTCGACGCTGCGCTCGCACGGCGTCGACGCGACCGTCGCGCGGCTTGCGCTCCTGGGTGACCACTACCGCGACGACCGTGACTGGACGCAGGACCACGTCGAGGTTGCCACCGAACGCTTGACCCGCTGGCGCGCGGCCGCTGCCACGCACACCGGCCCGCCCGCCGACACCCTCCTCGCTGACGTACGCCGGCACCTCGCCGACGACCTCAACACGCCACTGGCGCTCGCGGCTGTCGACCGGTGGGCGGAGGAGGCCCGGCTCCGCGGCGGCAGTGACGCTGGCGCCCCACAACTGGTGCGAGACATGGCACTGGCACTGCTCGGGGTTCGGCTCTAGCTCGCTTCCAGTACGCCGGTCGGGTGCACGATGAGCACCCACGTTGACCACCGCTGTGGCGCGCACCGGTTGGTACCCTCGGTGCAGCCGCCGGCGTGCGGCCGCGGGGTCCCGCCTTCCCCGTTGTCGACATCGTGGCGATCAAATGTGTCGAGGCTCGTCGTCGGCACACCGGTCCGTGTTCGTCTCACCAGGGAGGCCCGCGCCGCGTGGATGACGCAGCGATGGTGGGCGCGCAGGCCGACGAGGAACTCGACGCCCATGTCGAGGAGGCGCTGCGCCTCGTCTCGGCGCCCCCGCACGAGCCGACCTCCGACCCCGACGCGCCGCTGGGTGACGACGTGGTTTCCCCGACGGATGCCAGCGGTCCCCCGGCCGGTGCGCACGACACGCGCGGGCTACGCCGCCGAACGATGCGCGGCATGTGGCTCATGGGCAGTTCGGCCGGGATCCAGGCCGTGCTGCAGATCGTCTTCGTCGGCGTGCTCGCGCACCTGATTGCGCCGAAGCAGTACGGCCTCGTCACGGGTGCGCTCGTCGCGGTGTCGCTGTCGACGATTCTCGCCGAGAGCGGCATCGGCGCAGCCGTCGTACAACGCAAGACCCTCGAGCCGATCCACATCCGCGTCGGCTGGACCTTGTCGATCATGATCGGCATCTTCTTCTGGGCAGTGCTCGCCCTGGCCGCTCCTGCGGTGCAGGCGCTGATGCATCTGCACGGGCTGGTGCCGATCCTTCGCGTCGTCGCACTGATCTTCGTCATCAACAGCCTGACGCTCGGCAACTACCTGCTGGCCCGGCGGCTGCAGTTCGGGCGGCTCGCGATCGCGGAGTGCTCGGCCTACGCGTTCGGCTACGGCTTGGTCGCATCGGTGCTCGCCTGGCGCGGCTACGGGCCGTGGGCGATCGTCGGCGGCCAGCTCGGCCAGGCGGTCGTCCTGAACGGACTGTCCTACGCGTTCGCCCCGCACTCCATCCTCCCTGCGTTCCGGCGGCAGCCGGCGAAAGAGCTGCTGTCCTACGGCGGTGGGCACACGATTGCGCGCATCGGGCAGTGGGCGTCGGTCAACGCTGACGACATCGTGGTGAGCCGCTTCCTCGGTGCTGCCAACCTCGGGTTGTACGGCCGGTCCTACCAGCTGGTGAACATGCCGGCGAACCTGTTCGGGCAGGTGGCGAACGACGTGCTGTTCCCGGCGATGGCCGCCGTGCAGGACCAGAAGGAGCGGCTCCGGCGCGTGCTCCGGCTCGCCGTCGGCTTCCTTGCGGGCGTGTCGCTGCCGATCACGGCGGTCGCCGCGGTCACGTCAAAGGAACTCGTGCTCGTGCTGCTCGGCCGCGACTGGCTGCCGCTGCGCGACGCGTTCGACGTCATCGTTTTCGGAATGCTGTTCCGGACGAGCGTCAAGCTGTCCGACTCGGTGGCACGGGCAACCGGCGCGGTGTACCGACGCGCCTGGCGGACATGGTTGTTCGCCTGCCTCGTCGCCATCGGCGCGCTGAGCGGAGCGCACTGGGGCCTGCACGGAGTCGCTTTCGGTGTGTTGGCGGCGCTGCTCATCAACTACCTCGTGATGAGCCAACTCGGCCTCAACATCACCGGCATGCCGTGGCGCGAGTTCTTCGTCGCGCACCTGCCCGGCTTCACGCTCGCGATTGTCGCGGGCGGCGTTGCCTACGCGGCGCAATACGGCTTGCAGGCGGTTCACGTCAAGCGGTTCGAACAGCTGATCCTCGTCTGGCTAATCGCGTTCCTCGGCACAGTGCTGGCCATCCGGGTCGCCCCGCGCATACCGGGCCTGAAGAACGTCGCGCGGTTCCTCGTCGACTTCCGCGAGCTCTTCCGGGGCCGCCAGCAACAGATACTCAGCAGGCTGCTCGGATCGCTCTACCCCCCACCGCGTCAACGTGTCCGCGACCCGAACGAGAAGGTCGCGAGCCGCAGCTAGCTGTGCGGTAGGTCAGTGCCCCGCTGCGGCCCGGTTTCCGCAACCAGCTTCGTCGCCAACGCCGGCGTCGCAGCCTCCGCTTTGTATGAGTAGTACTTCGACGGGTCGAACACGAGCTGCGGCGAGTTGCTCAGCACGACGGCACCGTTTTCGGCGAGGTTCCCGATCGCGTCGATGTAGCCGGTGCGGTTGTCGCATCGCGTGCCGGCGTCGTTGCAGCCGTTCTTGCGGCCGGTGACGACGTTGGTGCCCTTCTTGTTGCCTAACGCTTGGAAGACATTCGCCTCGAGATAGATCTGCCCGACGCGCTGTGAGCGGACGCCGTACACCTTCCAGCCGACGATGTAGTTGTTGTAGACGTGCACCTTGCCGTAACTCACGACGGGGTTGCGGTACGACGTGTGGTCGAAGTAGTTGTGGTCGACAGTGACCGTCATGGCGGCGTCTTCGGTCGCCGTCGCCTGGTCACCGATCTGGAACGTCTGCTCCTGGTCGTGGAAGTGGGTCCACGACACCGTGATCGCGTACGCGCCCTTGCCGATGTCGATCAGCTTGTTGCCCGCCATCGACAGGTCACAGTGGTAGACCCACACGGTCGACGCGGCGCGGATGTCGATTGCATCCGGCTTGTCGTTGTCGTCGGTACTCGTGGCGTCGCCGAAGTCATGCAGGGTCAGGTTCGCGATGATGACGTTGTGTACGCCCATCGTGCGCAGTCCGTACTGCCCGTGTCCGGTCAACTCGACGCGGTGTAGTCGGCCGTCGATGGTCTTGTTGCTGCCGATGTCGATGCGGCTGGCGAGGTGGATCGTCATGTCGTGGTCGAACACGATCCACGCCGGCGAGTCTCCCGCGGCAGCGGCGCGCAGCGTACCGGGGCCGGAGTCGGCATTCGAGGTCACATGCACCAGCGGACCGCCGGCGCCCCCGGTCACGGCCTTCGCGAAGCCCTCTCGCCCCGCGAGCAGCGCGCTCTCGAACGTCGACGCGACGATCTTCGGCTGCTTGGTGTGACCGGTGCGAAGGATCGCCGCTGCGCTGGCGACCGCAACGATCACCACGATGGCGGCGGCGACCCAGCGCCACCGCGCACGCAGCCACGACGGCGCACCCGGCCCACCGCCGGAGGTTGTCTCCGTATCGGGCGGGTTGATCGTGGCGGGCTGATCCAAGGTTGCGGTTCTCCGGTGCGGCGGGCGCGCTGGGCGGGTGTCTGCCGATTCGAGGCTACCCCGCGGGCCGGGATCCAATGCCGAGATCAACCTAAGCCCCGGTCAACCTAAGGTGAGTCGGTGCTGCAGTTTGTACGGCGCCGATCGGCGGCGACATGGTGGGCGGTGTTCGCGATCGTGTCGATCGCGGCGTTCGCCTACGTCTGCGTTGTCGTGGGCCGGCACGGCTGGGTGACGCATGCCGACGGCCGCGTCCTGCACTGGGCGACGCAGCAGCACCGTACGTGGCTGCGGCGTACGGCGAAGGTCATCCGTCGCACGATGCCGCCGAGCACGATCGGTGCGTGGGCGATCGTGTTGAGCGGCGTGTGGTCGATCACGCGTCGCGACTGGCGACCGCTGGTGGTCATGCTCGGTTGCGTCCTCGGGGTGAGCGTTGCCGTGCTGCTCACGAAGTCGATCGTCGTCCCCCACCCGCCGGCCCTGCGGGGGGCGCCACGCGGGTCGGTCTTTCCTTCCGGCCACACTGCGATTGCCGGTGCGGTCGTCGGCGCGCTCGCGGTGCTCGCGGGTCCGCGGCGTCCCGTCCGCATGGCGCTGAGCGCCCTGCTCGCTGCAGCGGTGACGATTTTCGTCGGCAGCGCCATGGTGGTCACTCGGGCGCACTGGCTTTCGGATGCGATCGGCGGTGGTCTAGCAGCGGCCGCGGTCGTCGGCGTCGTCGGCTGGGCCGACGCGGTGTGGCCGAGCGGTCGGCAACGGTTGGCGAGCCGCGTCAGGAATAGCCGAGCTGGCGCATCGTCGGCCGCGCGTACGTGAGGGTCGCCAACCGCAGCAAAGGATCAAGCCGGCGTACGCCGACGCGTGACCGGTAGACACCTGTGGCCGCGGCGCGACCCTGCTTGCGCCGCGCGTCGGTGCGCTGCTTGTGTTTCGGCGCGATGTCGTGCGGCTGGTTGTCGTAGTCGAGCACGAGCGGGTCCCACGGCTCGCCAAGGAAGCCGAGCAGCGCGCGCAGCGCGGGCTCAGGGTCCTGGACGAGCTCTTCGTAGCGCAGCTCGTGGAACTGCTCCGGCGGCAACGTTGCACCCGCGCGGCGAATCTCACCGATGTAGCGCGCCCACTTGCGTGGGGCCCCGAGCGCAGCCTTGTAGCCGAACGTGTCGCGATGCGAGTACGTCACGTCGCGAACGTCACGGATGATGTGCACGATCTGGGCGTTCGGGAACATGCCGAGGATGAACGGCAGGATCATCGCGTAGAGCGGGCTCTTGTCGGCCCAGCGGGTCTTGCCCTTGCCGGCGGCGTACTCCTGCTGGAACGAGCCGAACAGCTCGGCGAACTTGCCGTACCAGTACTCCTGCGGGAAGCCGAACCGCTGGATCCGGTGCCAGTGCTCACCGGTGACCTTCTCGAAGTCGCGGAGAAAACGGGTTTCCGGGCCGCAGGCGATGTTGGGGTGCGCGTCGAGCATCATGCGCAGCAGCGTCGTGCCGGATCGTTGGCAGCCGACGATGAAGATGGGCGCGGGATTGTCGGCGGGCCGGTCAGGGCTCGTCATGTGCGGTCGCTCCAGGGCCGGTGCGGTCTAGGCCGGTTAGGCTACCTGTGCAAACGGCGATGACCGTCCGCCGATCGCAGCAGTACGCCGGAGGACTTCCCCCGTGTCGATGACGCGAGAGCTCCACCTTGCCGCCGTGCGTGCGCTCGGTGGCAGAGAGCGCGTGGACGACATCAAGCGGCTGCCCCGGCGGGCGACCGTGGCGCGTCGCACGTTGCCCGACTTCCTTGTGATCGGTGCGCAGAAGAGCGGCACTACCACGCTCTACGACCACATCGCCGCGCATCCGTCGGTGCGGTCGGCGTACATGAAGGAGGTGCACTTCTTCGACGACAACTACCAGCGCGGTCTGGGGTGGTACCGCGCGAACTTCCCGTGGCACGCCGGGAGCGAACGCACGTGGCTCACCGGCGAAGCGAGCCCGTATTACATCCTTCATCCGCTCGCGCCACGGCGCGCCGCTGACGTGGTGCCCGGGGCACGGATCCTCGCGGTGTTGCGCAACCCGGTCGACCGCGCCTACTCGCACTACCAGCATGAGCGCGCGAAAGGCACCGAGTCGTTGCCGTTCGCGGAGGCGCTCGATCGCGAACACGAACGCATCCAAGCCGCGTGGGACCAGCTCGCCAACGGATCGGTCGAGCGGGCGGAGGCGTTGAAGAGCTACTCCTATGTCACGCGGGGGCGCTACGACGAGCAGCTGGTGCGCTGGCTGCAGCACTTTCCGCGCGAACAGCTGCTCGTGATCAAAGCGGAGGATTTGTACGGCAAGCCCGCGGAGACGATGGTCGAGGTGTTCGCATTCCTGGGGCTGCCAGCGGTACCGCAGGCGACGTACCGAAAACTGAACGCTCGGGAGTACGACTCACTGGATCCGGCGATGCGCCAGCGCCTGTGCGACGAGCTGCGCACCTCGGTCAACGGGCTGACGACGCTGCTCGGTCGTGACTTCGGCTGGGAGCTCTGATCGCTGTGCGCGTCGCTCAACTGCTACCAAACTTCGCCTCCGGCGGTGCAGAGCGTGTGACGCTCGACCTCGCCGTGGGGATGGTTGCCGCTGGCGTCGACGTCGACGTCGTCGTCGCTCAGGACCAGGGTCCCCTGCGGGCAGCGGTGCCCGATGGTGTCCGCGTCGTCGACCTGCACGCGAGCAGGGTGCTCCGGATGGTGCCCTCGCTGCGGCGCTACTTGCGCAGCGAGCGGCCGGACGTGGTGATCTCGCAC
Source organism: Actinomycetes bacterium (assembly GCA_045807285.1). GTDB lineage: Bacteria > Actinomycetota > Actinomycetes > JAWWOW01 > JAWWOW01 > JBJMHR01. The sequence continues at coordinate 118,973 of JBJMHR010000023.1, read as the reverse complement.
ATCACGCACACGAATCTCGTTGCCTCCGTCGTCTGCCGGACGATGCGGCCGCGCATGCCTCTCCTTCTCGTGCACCACAACACGTTGTCGAACGTCGCGCGTAACGCGGCGACGAGGCGGGACAGGCTCGCTCCCCGGCTCGTCAAGCACCTGTACCTCCGCGCTGACGCCGTCGTCACGGTTTCCCAAGGTGTCGCCGACGACTTGGTTCGCATAACGGGGTTGCCGCCCGGGCACATCCACGTCCTCTACAACCCCGTCGTCTTTGACCGGATCCTGGCGCGGGCTGCTGAGGACACCGGCCACCCATGGCTGTCCGACAAGACCGGTCCGGTCCTGCTGGCCGCCGGCCGGCTGCACCCGCAGAAAGATTTCGCGACACTGCTTCGCGCCCTCGCGCGGTTGCCCGCTGACCACCGGCTGATCATTCTCGGCGAGGGCGAGCTGCGCGGTGACCTCGAGCGGTTGGCCGGCGAGCTGGGGGTGGCGGGTCGCGTCGACATGCCGGGGTTCCTGACCAACCCCTACCCCTACATGCGGACGGCCGACGCGCTTGTCGTGTCGTCGCAGTGGGAGGGGCTCGCGCTCGGTCTCGTCGAGGCGATGCCATTCGACACCCAGCTCGTGTCCACGGACTGCGACAGCGGGCCGCGGGAGATCCTCGACGATGGCAAGTGGGGCACCCTCGTTCCGGTCGGCGACACTGTTGCACTCGCCGAGGGGATCGCGCGTGCCGTTGCGGCACCGGTTCCGGCGCGGCCGCCCGAGGCCTGGCAGCGCTTCGACGTCGCTACGGTGAGCGGCCGCTACCTCGATCTGATCAGGACGATTGTCCGGCCGGGCGCGGCGTAGCTGGCGTCGGCGACAACCAGTCGGGCAGATCGGCGTACCCCCGCGCTGTGAGCAGGGCAGCACAGCGGGCATTCGCTTCGGCGTAGAACTCGGCCAACTCCTCGCGCTCGGCGTCGCCGAGTCGCTCGTCGAGGCTGCCGGAGTTCACCCGGTCGTAGGACCGCTTCAGCCGTCGCCGTACCGAGTCACCGACCACCGGCGCCAGCGCGGCGTTGAGCCGGTGCGCGGCTCGGCGCAGGCGCAGACTCCGCGGTTGAGTGGTCGCGTTGCGAGCCGCCAGGTCCATCGACGCGACCGGAGCCGCGTCGATGCCGAGCCAACGACAGATGTCGCTGAGCACCATGCGTGGGTCATCGGCGAGCGTTTCGAAGAAGACGACCCGCAACGCGTCACCGAAGACGTCAAACCAGCCCTCGAGGTAGTCGGCGTACATCCCGGCCGAGAGCGTTCGGTAGACCACGTTCTCCGGCGTGCCGTCGACGCCGGCGTCGCGCAACTGCCGGCACTTCGCGATGAACGCCGGGAACGTCATGTCTTTGGGGAGCCGCCCTTTGCTGTGCTTGTACGTGTAGCTCGACCAGAACCGTCGCACCGGATCGCGCAACGCTATGAGCACACGCGCGTCGGGCAGCGTGGCCTGGACCGCCGTCGCCAACTCGGCCCCGCCCACGAAGTAGGCCGGCGATGCGTCGAGGCGCCACGGCCGGTCGGCGCAACGGGCGAAATGGCGGGAGTACTCCGACAACGGTGCCAGCGAATCGCCGTACAACAGCGGCGTGAAGTAGTTGATCTCCTTGACGCCGGCGACCCCGATCTCGGGGTGCTGGCCCAGGTAATTGAACAGCGACGTCGTACCGGCCTTCGTCACGCCCGCGAGCACGAGGTTGGGCAGCGCGCCAGCGACCCGGTCAGTTCCGTTCTCGTGTTCCGCCATCACTACCATCATGCCTTCCGAACGAGGAAGCGGTGGGCGACGGCTTGAGCGACGCAACCACAGTGGCAGCAGACCTGCTCGCATGGAGCGGGCTGCCCGCGCCGGGTCGGCCGATCTTCGTCGGCGGTTCCTCACGAAGCGGTACGACGTTGCTCGGAGCGATGCTCGGTGTCGGGCCGGACCGGCTGACCGTTCCAGAGGCCGAGTTCAAGTGGCAGCTGTTTCGCACAAGTGCGATCCGACCGAACGCGAGCGGCGAGGGGCATGTCGTGGACGTTGCCGCTGCTCGGGACTACCTCGCTACTGATCGGATGTTCCGGCTCTGGGGGGTGCAGATTCCTGCAGACGCGCCCTCGCAGGTCGACTTTCCGTCGTTCATGGCCTACCTCGTTGCGGTGTTCGGCCAGCCGGCTGGTAAGTCTGGAACCGAAGTCTGGGTGGACCACACGCCGGTCAACATCCGGTTCGCGCAGACGCTGATCGACGCGTTTCCCGACGCGCGCTTCGTGCACATCATCCGCGATGGCCGAGCCGTGGCCGCGTCGGTGCTGCCCCTCGACTGGGGCCCGAACGACGCCGCGGAGTCGGCGCTTCACTGGTCGACGCAGGTCGCCGCGGGGCTCGCTGCCGCTGCGCGGTGGGGGCCTGAGGTGGTGCACACCGTCCACTACGAGGACCTGGTTCAGGACCCGGCCGGCGTGCTCGCCGGGATCTGCGCGTTCGCGGGCCTGGACTTCGACGAGTCGATGGTGGAGCGGCGGGATTACCGGCTGCGTGGTTACGAGCTCGGCCAGCAGGACCTCGTCGTGCAACCGCCGGACCCCAGCCGCATCGACGCCTGGCGGAGCCAGCTCAGGCCGGCACAGATTCGCGACTTCGAGCGCGTCACGGGGGAGTTGCTTGCCTATCTCGGCTACGACCTCGTGTTCGGCGCGCGTGCTGGGCGCCCGACCAAGCTCGAGCACGCATGGACCCGCACCGTCAGTACGACCCGCCGGGTGGCGGTCAACAAGCTGAGCTTCCGGCGTCGCCAGCAGAAGGCGGACGTCGACGCGGCGAGCAGTTGACCGGGCGGAGCCCATGACTGCTCCGTTTGGGTGCCCTTGCACTGGTTTGCCCTGGGTTACCGTTCTCCGGTGACGTCCACGACGGTTGCTCTGCCGTCGCCCGCGCCGATGGCGCGCGCGGCTGCCCGCGCCGACTCCCGGATCACGGTCCAGCTCCGTGAGCTGACCTACGTACTGATCTGGATCTTCATCTTCAGTGTTCCGTGGCAGGGCGTGCTGAGCGTGCCGGGCCTCGGCACCATCGCGCGCGGCACGGGTGCCCTTGCGGCTGTCGTCGCCGCGGCCGCGCTCTACCTCGGCGGACGTCGTCACCCGATAGGTGACGCGGTCAAGCTCACGGCTGCGTTCGCCTTCTGGGTGCTGTTGTCCATCTTCTGGGACTACGACCCAACCTTCGGCATGCAGCGGATCGTCACGATGGTCCAGCTCGCCCTGATGGTCTACCTGCTGTGGGAGTTCGGTCAGGGTGAGCGTCGGTTCCGTGGGGTGCTGGCCGCGTGGGTGGCCGGCAGTTTCGTCGTCGGCAGCGCTGCAGCACTGAAGGCAGCGACGGGTTTGCACGCCGTTCGCTACAGCGCGTCCGGAACCAACCCCAACGAACTTGCCTACTTGGTCTGCCTCGCAGTGCCCATCGCGTGGTACCTCGGGCTACGTGAGCAGCGCCCGCTCCTGCGACTGGCGTACAAGATCTTCCCGTTCTTCGCGATCGTGACGACGCTCCTGACGGCGTCTCGCTCCGCACTGATCTTGCTGGTCCTCGCGCTGGCGATCATCCCGGTGACGATTCGGTGGTCGCCGGCGGCGACGCGCATCACTGCGTGGTTAGCGGTCGTCGCCGCGGCCGCCATCGGCACCTCGTTTCTACCGAGCACTCCGTTGCAGCGGTTGAGCACGTTCTCCTCAGGAGTGAGTAGCGGTGCGAACGGTCGGTTCCAGCTGTGGCACATCGGCCTGCAGATGGTGCAGGACCATCCGATCATCGGCGTCGGGACAGGGGCATCCCGAACGATCGTGGCGCAGTCGTATCCGCACTCCGCAGGTCTGAGCAATACGTTCCTGTCGATCTTTGCCGAGCTCGGTGTCATCGGGATCGCGCTGTTCCTGCTGCTGTTGCTCGTGGTCGTGCGCGGCGCAGTGCGACGGCCTGGTCTCGAAGGGCGCCTCGCGGCGGTCCTGAGTGTGACGATGATCGCCGGCTTGGTCCCGCTGCACCTCGACTACGTCAAGTCGACCTGGGTGATGATCGGTTTTCTGGCGTTGATGGCGGCACGCCATCCCGGCTGGGGTCAGGACTCGACCGCTCCGATTCGCTGAGCGCCGCTGCCGCCATGGCTGCGCGCCGCGAGGCGAAACCTCGCGCACGGTTCCCCTAGATGCCTATGTCAACCAGCGGTGCAGAGGGAGCTGTTGGGTCCCGTGCTTGTCTACAGCGGTAACCGGTCATCGGGCCTGCGTACGCCGGAAAATGGTCAAAACGACCCACGCGGGCACATGCGGCATCGTCCGTGTGGCGCGAATCAACCCTCGGGTCGGGGGAGGAACAGGTCACCAAAAGGGAAACGAATTCGCCCGACCGGTCTAAGGCAACGCCGTCGACGGTGGTCCTCGTCGGGCGCTACGGTCGCGGTCAACAGATATCGACACGTTTGCTCCGAAACCCGGAGCGCGGAGGAGGGCGAATGCGGGACCTGCAGTACCGGGGGATGCACATGGCTGGGGGAACGCAAAGTGGGCCGAACAGGTCGCTGCGTAAGCGACTCGCACTGGCGAGCGTCGTAGCGACCGCTGGCGCGCTCATCACCGCAGGTGCCCTGCCGGCACACGCCTCGGCGACGAGCTGTCACGGCTTGCCCGCGACGATCGTCGGCGACGGCAGCGAGCCGATCGTCGGCACATCCGGCGACGACGTCATCGTCGGCACGTCCGGCGACGACGAGATCCGGGCGGGTGGCGGTAACGACACCGTCTGCGGCGGGCCCGGGAACGACACGATCTACGGCGGACCCGGCAACGACTACCTGTCCGGTCAGCTCGGGGACGACAAGATCCTCGGCCAGTTGGGCAACGACACCATCCTCGGCAACGACGGCCGGGACAAGCTCGCCGGCAACGATGGCAACGACAAGATCCGTGGCGGCCAGGGGAATGACCGCATCACGGGTGGCAACGGCACGGACAAGTGCGACGGTGGTCCGGGCACGGACAAGACTGTCGACACCTGCGAGAGCTCAACCAACATTCCCTGAGATCAGTTGATCAGGAGGGGTCGGGTGGTCAGCCACCCGGCCCTTTCTGTTTGCCTGTCCGTCAGCCGTCGTCGCGGCGACGCAGATAGCGCTCGAACTCCCGGGCGATGGCCTCGCCGCTGGCCTCGGGGAGGTCGGTCGCGTCTTCGCGTTCCTCGAGCGAGTGCACGTACTCCGCGACCTCGCTGTCTTCCTCGGCCAGCCGGTCGACGCCGCGTTCCCACGCCCTCGCCGCCTCGGGTAACTCTCCGAGCGGGATGGTCAGGTCAAGCAGATCCTCGACGCGTCGCAACAGCGCAAGCGTGGCCTTCGGACACGGCGGCTGTGCGACGTAGTGGGGGACCTGCGCCCAGAAGGAAACGGCGGTCAGTCCACCGCGGGTGCATGCCTCGGTAAAGACGCCGACGATCCCCGTCGGTCCTTCGTATCGCGAGCGCTGGATCCCGAGCCGCTCGGACATCGCCTGGTCCGACGTCGTACCGATCACCGGTACAGGGCGAGTGTGGGGTGAGTCGGCCAGCAGGGCGCCGAGCGTCACGGCGCTGTGCACGCCGAGCTCGGTGGCAACGCCGAGGAGGTCGGCGCAGAAACCGCGCCAGCGCATGTTGGGCTCGATGCCGCGCAGCAGGACGACGTCGCGGTCGGCGTCGGGCGGCCGTGCCGTCGACATCCGCGTGGTGGGCCAGGTGATCCGACGTGTGACACCGTCAACGAGGGTGACCATCGGCCGGTTGACCTGGAAGTCGTAGTAGTCCTCAGGATCGATCGCGACGAGCGGCTGCGCGTCCCACACTGTCTCCAAGTGGTCGATGGCGCCACTCGCCGCGTCTGCGGCGTCGTTCCAGCCTTCGAAAGCGGCGATCAGCACCGGGTCGGTCAGCTCGGGGACCTCGTCGAGCTCAGTCACCCGAGCCCCCTCCCTCGATGCTCTCGTCGGCCACCGTGCGCACCAGTCCGGCGACGAGAGCCGGCCATTGCAAGGGTACGTCGTGAACAGCCCCGGCCCAGCGGAACAAACGAGGTTGCGCGAGTCCTTCCGCCGCAGCAGCAAGCCCCGCTGCTTTCGCGTCTGCCCAGACAGCGGGCTCGCCCTCGACCGAAGCGCGCATCGCCGCCACAGGTTCAGCGCTCACCAGCCAGGCCGGGCAGCGAACCGCCGCGAAGACGCTTGCGGCTTCGCTGTCGAGGATCGAATCGACGACCTGCATGTGTTGCTCGAACGGCAAGCGCGAACGAACCAGCCCGTCGGGTCCGACCACGAATCCCGGTAGCACCGCGCGTTCGACCTCCGCCGACCACCAGGGCATCGAGTTGCGTAACAACGCACGCAGCTCGTCCGGCGGCAGAGCGATCCGCGGAGGAGTCAACATCTCGCGCAGCTCGTCCCGGCTTGCCGACTTCGCCAACCCACCGAACCCGCCGTCGATGCATGCGACGGCAACGACGCGCTCCGGCTCCGCAGCAGCGAGCGACAGCGCGGTCAGCGCACCCCATGAGTGGCCGATGAGTACGACACGGTGCCATCCGAGTGCGTCAACGGCCGTGGCCACATCACGCGTCACAGTCGCGGTGTCGTAACCGGAATCCGGCCGCTCGCTCTCGCCATGCCCTCGTTGGTCGAGCGCGAGCAACGGCAGGCCGCTCAAGTGCAGTACGACGAGATTCCAGAACCGCCGTTGCGACGCCAGCCCGTGCAGCAACACGACAGGAGTGCCGACGCCGCTCCAGCGCGTCGCGCGCAGGCGAACGCCGTCACCGGGAAGATCGAGGTCGATGCCTCCGGCGGGCGGCGGCCCGGACTCGAACAGCTGCGTCAGCCGGTCGTGTGCACGATCAGCACGTCGCAGGAGGCGCGGTGTGACACGTTCGCCGGCACCGAGCCCAGCAGCCGACCGGCCAAGCTGTTCAGCCCGCGGTTGCCGACGATGATGAGGTCAGCCTTGTGCTTGCCGACGAGGTCGACCAACGCGTCGACCGGGTCCCCGGCCACGGCGTCGGTCTTGATGTCCTTGTCGTTGACGCCGACCTTTCGGGCGCGGTCGCTGGCGTCCTGCAGGACGCTCTCCGCCGGTGATGAGCCCGCGACCTTGTAGGACTCCTCGCCGAGCACGTCGCTAGCGCCAGGCTCGGAATGGTGCGGCTTCGCGCTCTTCCAGGCGCCGCGCATGGTGCCCGACTGCTCGCCCCCATCACGGGACGGCGTGTACGCGCAGGCGATCACCAGCGTCGCGCCGGCGTCTTTGGCAACGGCGGCCGCCTTGTCGACCGCTCGAAAGGATGATTCCGATCCGTCCGTGCCCACGATGACCGTCTGGTAGCTGCCCATGGCCGCACAACTTATCGAGAGGAAGACCCGGCCGCCTCTCCGTACACTCTGAGTGATGGCCGCCTCCGCTGACGCCCTACTCGCCGCGCTCACCGAACGTGTGATCGTCGCCGACGGTGCGATGGGCACGATGCTCCAGGCGGCGGACCCGAGCCTCGACGACTTCGAAGGCCACGAGGGCTGCAACGAGATCCTCAACGTCCGGCGCCCCGACATCGTCCGCGGCGTGCACGACGCCTATTTCGCCGTTGGCTGCGACGCCGTCGAGACCAACACGTTCGGTGCCAACCTCTCCAACCTGGGGGAGTACGGCATCTCCGACCGGATCTATGAACTGGCCGAGGCCGGCGCTCGCCTGGCGCGCGAGGTCGCGGACGGGCACTCGACGCCCGACTACCCCCGCTGGGTCATCGGGTCGGTCGGCCCCGGCACCCGACTGCCGACCCTTGGGCATACGACGTACGCCACTTTGCGGGATGCCTACGAGCAGCAGGTTGCCGGGCTGATTGCCGGCGGGGCGCACGCAGTCCTCGTCGAGACCGCACAAGACCTGTTGCAGGCGAAGGCGGCCGTCAACGGCGCGCGGCGAGCGATGACGGCTGCCGGCGCACGGATCCCGCTGTTCTGCCAGGTAACGGTCGAAACGACGGGCACCATGCTGCTCGGCTCCGAGATCGGGGCCGCGTTGACTGCGCTCGAGCCGCTCGCCCTCGATGTGATCGGCCTCAACTGTGCGACGGGGCCGGCGGAGATGAGCGAGCATCTCCGCTTCCTGTCCAAGAACGCCCGCATCGGGCTTTCCTGCATGCCCAACGCGGGGTTGCCCGAGCTCGGCCCACACGGCGCGAGCTACCCCCTCACGCCGGAGCAGCTGGCCGATGCGCACGACCAGTTCACCCGCGAATACGGCCTCGGCTTGGTCGGCGGGTGCTGCGGTACGACGCCGGAGCACTTACGCCAGGTCGTCGAACGCGTGCGCGGTCGCGAGGTCACGTCGCGCAAACCGCGACCAGAGGCGTCCGCGGCGTCGCTCTACCAGGCGGTGCCGTTCCGGCAGGACACGACGTACCTCAGCATCGGCGAGCGGACCAACACGAACGGGTCGAAGGCGTTCCGCGAAGCGATGCTGGAAGGCCGATGGGACGACTGCGTCGAGATCGCACGTGACCAGACGCGTGATGGTGCGCACGTGCTGGACCTCTGCGTCGACTACGTCGGCCGTGACGGTGCGGATGACATGCGCGCGGCCGCTTCGCGATTCGCGACCGCGTCGACGCTGCCACTGATGATCGACTCGACCGAGCCGCCGGTGATCGAAGCCGGCCTCGAGTGTCTCGGCGGCCGCAGCATCGTCAACTCCGTGCATTTCGAGGACGGAAACGGTCCCGAAAGCAACTACACGCGCAAGATGCACGCCGTGGCAGAGCACGGCGCGGCTGTCGTCGTCATGTGCATCGACGAGGAAGGTCAGGCGCGCACAGCTGACAAGAAGGTCGAGATCGCGAGCCGGATCATCGACGACCTCGTCGCGACGTGGGGCATGAAGGTCGAGGACATCTTCGTTGACTGCCTGACCTTCACCCTCGCCACCGGGCAGGAGGAGTCGCGCCAGGACGGCGTGGAAACCGTCGAAGGCATCCGCGCGCTGAAGAAGCGCTACCCGACGGTGCAGACGACGCTTGGTGTCTCCAACGCGTCGTTCGGGCTCAATCCGGCGGCTCGACAGGTGCTCAACTCCGTTTTCCTGGCGGAGTGCGTTAAGGCCGGCCTCGACTCCGCGATCGTGCATGCGTCGAAGATCCTGCCGATGTCGCGCATCCCCGACGAGCAGCGCGAAGTCGCCCTCGATCTCGTCTACGACCGGCGGCGTGACGGTTACGACCCCCTGCAGAAGTTCCTCGAGCTGTTCGAAGGCGTTGACGTCACCTCCGCTCGGCAGTCGCGCGCGCAGGAGCTCGCCGCGCTGCCGCTGTCGGAGCGGCTCGAGCGTCGCATCATCGACGGCGAGCGCAACGGGCTCGAGACCGACCTCGACGAGGCGATGAAGACACGCTCGCCGCTCGAGATCATCAATGACACGTTGCTCGCCGGCATGAAGGTCGTCGGGGACCTCTTCGGCTCAGGCGAGATGCAGCTGCCCTTCGTGCTGCAGTCGGCCGAGGTGATGAAGACCGCGGTCGCCTATCTCGAGCCGCACATGGAGAAGACCGACGACGACGGCAAGGGCAGGGTCGTCCTCGCCACCGTCAAGGGCGATGTGCACGACATCGGCAAGAACCTCGTCGACATCATCTTGTCCAACAACGGCTACGACGTCGTCAACCTCGGCATCAAGCAGCCCGTCTCGGCGATCCTCGAAGCCGCCGAGGAGCACAAGGTCGACGTCATCGGCATGTCCGGACTGCTGGTCAAGTCGACCGTCGTTATGAAGGACAACCTGCTCGAGCTCAACTCGCGCGGCCTTGCGAAGAAGTGGCCGGTGCTGCTCGGTGGCGCGGCGCTCACCCGGACCTACGTCGAGCGCGACCTGTCCGAAGTCTTCGACGGCGATGTTCGCTACGCGCGCGACGCGTTCGAGGGCTTGCGTCTCATGGATGCATTCATGGCCGTGAAACGCGGGGTGCCGGGCGCAGAGCTGCCCGAGCTACGCGGCGGTCGCGTGCGCGCGAAGACTGTCGTCGAGGAGCGACCGGAGGAGCTGCCGGCGCGATCCGATGTGGCGACGGACAACCCGATCCCCACGCCGCCGTTCTGGGGGGACCGGGTCGTCAAAGGCATCCCCCTGGCCGACTACGCGTCGATGCTGGACGAGCGTGCAACCTTCCTCGGCCAGTGGGGTCTGCGCGGGTCGCGCGGCGACGGTCCGTCGTACGACGAGCTCGTCGAGACCGAAGGCCGGCCCCGACTGCGGATGTGGCTTGAGCGGCTGCAAGCCGAGCACATGCTTGAAGCCGCCGTTGTCTACGGCTACTTCCCCTGTGTCAGCAAGGGCGACGACCTCATCGTGCTCCACGAGGACGGCAGCGAGTCCGGGAACGAGCGGTGCCGCTTCACGTTCCCGCGGCAGCGTCGCGACCGGCATCTCTGTCTCGCCGACTTCTTCCGGCCGGAAGAGTCGGGGGAGCGCGACGTCGTCTGCTTCCAGCTCGTCACCGTCGGCGGCCGCATCGCGCAGGAGACCGCGAAGTTGTTCGAGGCCAACTCCTATCGCGACTACCTCGAGCTGCACGGTCTGTCTGTCCAGCTGACCGAGGCGCTCGCGGAGTACTGGCACGCGCGAGTGCGCGACGAGCTGGGTATGAGCGGCGATGACCAGGACGTCGGCGAGATGCTCGCGCATCAGGGTTACCGGGGCTCGCGCTACTCGTTCGGTTATCCGGCCTGCCCCAACCTCGAAGACCGGGCCAAGGTCGTCACGCTGCTCGATCCGGAACGCATCGGTGTCACGCTGTCGGAAGAGTTCCAGCTGCACCCCGAGCAGTCCACCGACGCGATCGTCGTCCACCATCCTGAAGCCAAGTACTTCAACGCCTCGTGACGCCTCCCTCCCGCGGTGATCTAGGGCTTATAGCCTTCTGCGCGCCGTGAAATGGGCCGTAACCCCTAGATCACGGGGCATGGCGTGACGGCGGACGCTGTCCTGTTCGACCTTGACGGGTTGCTGATCGACTCGGAGCCGGTGTGGTACGCCGTCGAGGAAGCCGCGGTCGAACGCCTCGGCGGGACCTGGTCGCTGGAGCACCAGGCCAACTGCGTCGGCGGGACGATGACCGAGTCCTGCGCCTACATCGTCGAGCTGACCGGTGCCGGCGTCGACCCGGCTGAGCTCGCTCAGCAGCTGCTCGACGAGATGGCGGCGCGGTTCGCCGAGCACCTGCCCTTGCACAGGGGCGCGATCGAGCTCCTCGATGCGCTGGCGGCACGGGCAGTGCCTGTCGGTCTGGTGACCTCCTCGTACTGGGCCCTCGTCAACCCCGCACTGAAGGTCCTCGGCGCGCACCGCTTCGCGGTCGTCGTCACGGGCGAGGACGTCACCCGCGGCAAGCCGGACCCGGAGCCCTATGCGCTCGCCTGCGTCCGGCTGGGTGTCGCTCCTCACCGGACCGTCGTGCTCGAGGACGCCCCGTTCGGTGTCGCCTCGGCGGAAGCGGCGGGCTGCCGCGTGGTGGCGGTGCCGTCGGTGGCGCCCGTGGAGCCCACGCCGGGCCGGACCGTTGTCGAATCGTTAGAAGACGTGGACGTGGAGTGCCTGCTAAGACTGGTCCCGGGATCGGACTAAGGTTTCGACCCTCGCCGGCGAGCTGGGTTGCCGGCGTTCGCGTGCACAAAGGGGTTGAGGATGGCACCAAGGAAGGCGCTCATCGCCGCAACATCCGTGGCAGCACTCGCGACGCTCGTCGCCTGCGGCAGCAACGGCTCGTCCGGCGCCGGCTCGTCCGGCACAGTCAACAAGGGTGCGACGGTCGTCTGGGGTACGACGGACAGCTTCAAGTCGCTGGACCCCGCCTACGACTACGACAACCTGGGTCAGCAGGTCATCTACAACGTCTACCAGAACCTGCTGAAGATTCCACCGGGCGGCACGACGCCGGTGTCTGACGCCGCGTCGTCCTGCGGGTTCACCGGAGACACGGCGTACACCTGCACGTTGAAGCCCAACCTGCAGTTCTCCAACGGCGATCCGCTCGACGCTGCCGCCGTAGTCAGCTCGCTCCAGCGCATGGTGAAGATCAACGACCCCAACGGTCCGGCTGTGCTGCTCGGTGCGATGAAGAAGGTCGAAGCGCAGGGCGACAAAGTTGTCTTCACGCTCAACCAGCACGACAACACGTTCCCGTACGTGCTCACGACGCTTGCGTCCGCCATCGTCGACCCGAAGGTCTACCCGGCGCACGCGCGTCTGGCCGACGACAAGATCGTCGGCTCCGGTCCGTACAAGGTCGAGAGCTACCAGCCCAGCCAGCAGCTCGTCCTCGCAAAGAACGCGAACTACAAGGGTGACGACGATCTGCAGAACTCCCGGTTCATCGTGAAGTACGAGCAGTCCTCGTCGACTCTGAAGCTCGACGTCGAACAGGGCAACGTCGACATCGCATTCACGAGCCTGACGCCGACGGACGTCACCGACCTGCAGGACCACGGCTCCGCACGCGGCGTCAAAGTGCTTCAGGGCGCAGGCGCGGCGATCCGTTACATCGTGTTCCTGACGAACAAGGGTCCGGGCAAGGACAAGGCCGTCCGCCAAGCTGTGTCGTACCTCATCGACCGCAACTCCATCGCGAAGAACGTCTACAACGACCAGGTCGTGCCGCTCTACTCGATGGTGGCGCAGGGCCTTGATGGCGCGACCGACGCCTACAAGACGCAGTACGGCGCCGCACCCAACAAGGCAAAGGCACAGCAGGTGTTGCAGGCGGCAGGCATCACGACGCCGGTGAAAATCACCGCTTGGTACACGCCGAGTCACTACGGCCCGGTATCTGCGGACGAGTGGACCGAGATCCGGCGCCAGCTGAACGGCAGCGGGCTGTTCAACATCACGCTGAAGTCGCAGGAGTGGTCGCAGTACCAGGACAGCTACGTAGCCGGGGCGTTCCAGATGTTCCAGCTCGGCTGGTTCCCGGACTACACCGACGCCGACGACTACCTGTCGCCGTTCTATCCAAAGGGTGGTTTCTTCAACAACCACTACGACAACCCGCAGGTCGACGCGTTGATCACCAAGGAGAAGGCAGAGGCGAACAAGGACACGCGGAAGCAGGAGATCGAGCAGGCGCAAGCGATCGCCGCCCAAGACGCGCCGACGGTCCCGCTGTGGCAGAGCAAGCAGTTCGCCGCGGTTCGCTCGAACGTCGTGGGCTTCGAGAAGACGCTCGACCGCGCGTACGCCATCCGGTTCTGGGTGGTGGGCAAGAGCTGACGGCGGCAGTCATCTCTGTACGTCAGCGGGGGTCAACGGGTTTCCGTGACCCCTGCTGACGCCTGAGAGGCTCGGACCATGGCCAGGGGTGATGGCGGGTCGCTGCGCCGATACGCGCTGACCCGGATCGCCCTCGTACTGCCGATGGTGTTCATCCTCGTGACCCTGGTCTTCGTGCTCATGCGCGTCGCGCCGGGTGACCCGGTGACCGCCGCGCTCGGCGGTCACCTCGACCCGGCCGAGCTGGCGCGACGACGGCACGAAGCCGGCTACGACCGCTCGATCCTGGCGCAGTACGGGAGCTACCTGCGCCAGATCGTGACCGGCCAGCTCGGGCACCCCATCATCGACCCGCGCAGTATCGGACAGATCATCACGGAGAACGGCGGCGCAACACTGGAGCTGACGTTCTTCGCCACCGCCATCGCGCTCGTTGTCGGGATCCCACTCGGGATGCTCGCGGCCCGCAGGCGCGACACCCCACTCGACGCCGGCATCCGGCTCTTCGGCATCGTGACGTACGCCGCCCCCGTCTTCTTCGTCGGTCTCCTGCTGCAGCTCTGGCTGTCCCGCGACCTGAACCTCCTCCCCAACAGCGGGGAGGCGAGCGTCGCCACACAGGAGTGGCTGACCGCCCACACGGTCACACACGTCGCGCTCGTGGACGCGCTGATCGGCGGCAACGGTGAGGCGCTCGTCGACCTCATCAAGCATCTGATCATGCCGGCGTTCACGCTCGGCCTGCTGATCTGTGGTGTGTTCATTCGCTTGGTGCGCGTCAACCTGATCCAGTCGTTGCGCGGCGACTACGTCGAGGCGGCCCGGGCACGCGGCATACGCGAGCGCAGGGTGGTCATGCGGCACGCATTCCGCAACGCACTCGTACCCGTCGTGACCGTCATGGGCCTGCAGACCGCGTTGCTGCTGTCCGGTGCCGTTCTCACGGAAGAGACGTTCAACTGGCCGGGCATCGGCTTCACGTTGATCCGATCGCTGAACCAACGTGACTACATCGCCGTCCAGGGCATCATTACGGTCTTCGCGTTGATCGTGGTCTTCGTCAGCATCCTGATCGACTTCGTGAATGCGGCCATCGACCCCCGGGTGCGTTACCAATGACGGCTCCCGCACTGCAGCCGGACGGGCTCACCCCGGTCGACCCGCTTGCCGTCGCCTCGCCGCCGAGCGCCGGTCACTTCCGCCGTTTCCGCCGCACGTTCGCCCCAGTGCTGCGCGCGCGGGGACTCCAGCGTTGGCTGCTGTGGTCGGGCGTCGTGATCGTGCTCGTCTTCCTTGTGCTGGCGGTGTTCGCTCCGGCAATTGCGCCGTACCACTTCGACACCTTCGAGTCGAACGGTGTCCGCTTCCCCAAGTACGGGCATCCGTCTGCCGCGCATCTCTTCGGGACCTCGGTCCGACAGGAGGACGTGCTGTCCCGCGTCATCTTCGGCGCGCGCACGGCACTGGAAGTCGTCGTGCTCGCCGTCATCTTCAGCTTGGTCGTCGGCGTGCCGCTCGGGCTGATTGCGGGATACGTCGGCGGATGGATCGACCGCGTGCTCGTGCTGATCATGGACGCGCTTTTTGCCTTCCCGTACCTCCTGCTCGCCATCGTCATCGCGTTCCTGCTCTCCGACTCCATCGGCGGCGGCATCATGACCGCGGCCATCGCCATCACGGTGGTCTACATCCCGCAGTACTTCCGGGTCGTCCGCGGCAGCGTGCTCAGCGTCCGAGAAGAGTCGTTCGTCGAGGCTGCCCGTGCGCTCGGTGCGCGGCCGCGCACGGTCATCTCGCGGTATCTGTTCGTCAACGTGATCCAGTCGGTGCCGATCATCGCAACCCTGAACGCCGCGGACGCGATCCTCACGCTGGCCGGCCTGAGCTTCCTCGGGTTCGGCATTCAACCCACGCAAGCCGCGGAGTGGGGATACGACTTGCAGCGCGCGATCGCCGACACCCAAGCCGGTATCTGGTGGACCGGTCTGTTCCCAGGCATCGCGATCGTGCTCCTGGTGACCGGGCTCACCCTGGTCGGCGAGGGCCTAAATGACGTCCTGAACCCGGTGCTGCGTCGCCGGCGCGGGATTGCGCCGACGATGCCGACGCGGGCAGATAGCGGCGAAGTCACGACACGTGAGGAAGTCCAGGCGTGAGCGTCGATCCCGTCCTCGTCGTGGACGACCTTCGGGTCTGGTACGGCACCGAGCGCGGCGCTGTCCATGCCGTTGACGGCGTCTCGTTGACATTGCGCGCCGGTGAGACGCTCGGACTCGTCGGTGAGTCGGGTTGCGGCAAGTCGACATTGGGCCGCGGCATCCTGGGACTGCTCCCCGATGCCGCGGCGACGAGCGGTTCGGTGCGGTTCCGTGGCCAGGAGCTGCTCGGCGTACCCGCCGACCACCTTCGACGGATGCGAGGCCCGGAGCTGGGGCTGATATTTCAAGAGCCGATGACCCGGCTGAACCCGTTGATGCGGATCAGGGACCACTTCGTCGAGGTGGTGCGGACGCATGACCCGAGCGTGTCTAAGGCGGACGCCGAGGAGCGCGCGATCGAGACGTTGCGGCGACTCGGCATTCCGCCGACGCGCTTCGGCAACTACCCGCATGAGTTTTCCGGCGGGATGCGCCAGCGCATCATGATCGCGCTGGCGCTGGTGTTGCAGCCGGCGCTGCTGGTCGCCGATGAACCGACGACCGCGCTCGACGTGCTGGTCGAGGCGCAGATCCTGGCGATCCTCGCCGACCTGCGCGCGAACTTCGACACTGCGCTGCTGCTGATCACGCACAACCTCGGCATCGTCGCGGAAAGTTGCGACCGGGTTGCGGTGATGTACGCCGGCCAGATCGTTGAGCAGGGTGATGCTCGCACCGTGTTCCGCGACCCGGCGCAGCCGTACACGCGTGAGCTGCTGCGTTCGACAATCTCGCTGCGCACAACGGAGCTGCACTACATTCCGGGCGCTCCGCCGGATCTGCTCGACCCGCCGCCGGGCTGCCGGTTCCATCCTCGCTGCCCGAGCGCGATGCAGGTCTGCCCACAGCAGGACCCCGTCCTGGTGACGACGGAGCACGGCGTCCGCGTGGCCTGCTGGTTGCACGGTCCTGAGGAGCTGATCCCACCCGGCGGCACCGAACCGCTAGTCCGTGCGGAGCTCGCCGTTGCAGACGAGGCCTGAGCAGGACATGGCTGACGACGTTCTCCTCGACGTGCGTGATCTCGAGGTGCATTTCCCGATCCACGGCGGTGCGGTCGGCCGATTGCTCGGCCGTACGACCGGATCCGTCAAAGCGGTCGACGGCATCACGTTCCAGCTCCGCCGGGGCGAGGTGCTCGGCCTCGTCGGCGAGTCGGGGAGTGGCAAGACGACGCTCGGTCGCGCACTGCTCGGGCTGGCCAAACCGACGGGCGGCAGCATTCGGTACGGCGACAGCGACATCGGCAAGCTGTCCGAACGCGAGCTGCGCCCGCTCCGACGACGACTGCAGATGGTCTTCCAGGATCCGCATGCGTCGCTCAACCCGTCGATGGACATCGAGCACGCGGTCGGGCACGGATTGCGCATCCACGGTTTGACCAAGCGGGCGGCCGAGACACGCGAAAGAGTTGAGGGAGCGCTCGAACGCGTCGGCCTCGCGCCGGTGGAACGGTTCCTCTCGGCCTACCCCGCGGACCTGTCCGGCGGGCAGAAACAACGTGCCGCGATCGCGCGCGCCATCATCCTCGACCCCGACCTGCTCGTCGCCGATGAGCCGGTCTCGATGCTCGACATGAGCGTGCGGGCGAAGATCCTCGAGCTGATGGTTCAGCTGAAGGAGCAGCTCAACCTCACCTACGTCTACATCACCCACGACCTGGCGACGGCAAAGTTCTTCTGCGACCGCGTCGCGATCATGTATCTCGGCCGCATCGTCGAGATCGGTCCGGCTGCAGACATCTACGAGCGTCCTCGGCACCCCTACACGGAGTCGTTGCTCGCCGCCGTCCCCGAGCCGGACCCCGATCGTTCCGTTCCGCGCAACCTGCCGCGTGGAGAGATCCCGGACGCGGCGCAACCTCCGAGCGGATGCTCGTTCCACCCGCGCTGTGCCTACGCCTTCGAGGTGTGCGGCTGGGAGACCCGCGACCTCCGCGCGCTGCTCGAGCAACGCTGGCTCGCTCTCGACAAGGAGACCTACGACGCAGAGCAGGCGATGTTCGGTGATCTGACCCCGCTCGATACGGCGACCGGAGACGCGCGCCTGCGGCCGGGCGCCAGAAGCCCGCAGGACCTGGCTGCATTGCTCGAGCGCATCCGGGTCGAAAACCCGGACGAGCCGTTCTGGCGAGGTGTGGCCGACGTCGCCGTCGACGGGCTCGATGTCGTGATCAGCTTCCGAGCCGGCGTCGACCCAGGGTTGTTACCGGTCGAAAGGGTGCAGGTTGCCTGCCATTTGCACGACCCTTCCTTCAGCCGGCCACCGGCAGCCGCACGATGAAACGCGAACCAGTGGGCTCCACCGGCTGGTAGCTGACCTCGCCTCCCATCGCGTGCGCCAGTCCGCGCACGATCGACAGCCCCAGACCAGTGCTGCCCGAGTTGCGCGTCGACCCCGCACTCGCTTGGGCGAACTTCTCGAACAACCGTGGCTGGAACTCCTCCGGCACGCCTGGCCCTTTGTCTTGTATGGCGAGCAACACGTCTGCACCGTCGCGATGCGCGCGGACCGTGATCGGTGGTGCGCCGTACTTCGTCGCATTGTCGAGGAGGTTGATGACGACGCGCTGAAGGTGCTCGGGGTCCGCCTTGACGCGTAACTCGTCGCCAATGTCGATCGTGAGTCCTTCGACGGCGTACGGATAACCAGTGAGTACGTCGTCGACGAGCGCGCGGACAGCAACGGGTTGAAGGTGCGTGTCGAGGTGACCGGACTCGATGTGCGACATCTCCAGCAGGTCGTGCACGAGCCGAGACAGACGCTGTGCCTGGCCTTCGATAACGCCGATAAAACTGACCTTCTGCTCCACCGTCACGTCATCCCAGCGTCGCATCAGCATGGAGCAGTAGCCAAGGATCGATGTGAGCGGCGACTTCAGCTCGTGCGACACCATTGCGACGAAGTCACTCTTCAGCTCGTCGACAACGCGCAGTTGGTCGTTGACGCGTTGCAGCTCGTCGAGTGCGACCCGAAGCGCCTCGTTCGTCGTCGTTAGCTCCTGCGTGCGCTCGGTCACTCGGTGCTCGAGGGAGTGCGTCAGAGCCTGCACCTCCCCGAAGCCTTCGGCGTTCTCCAGCGCCGCGCCGGCCACGGTCGCGACGAACTCCGCCAGCCGCAGCTCGTCATTGCCGAACAGGCCGCGCACGTGGCGGTGCCAGGTGTAGAGACAGGCGACCGGTCGGCCGCGGAGCCAAATCGGCGCAACCAGCGCCGACCGCTCAGCCCGCTCGCTGATCACGCCTGTCGAGCGATTGACGACATCGCCGAGCAGCTCGGGGTGGGCAGTGCTGAACGCGCGCATGGCCAGTTGTGTCGCAAGGCCGGACCCGCTGCTGCTGTCGTCGTCGTCGAGCAAGCGGTACCGGCCGTCGGATCCTTGCTCGACGAGGAGGACCGCGCAGTCCTGCCCACGCAACAGCTCGAGCACCGCCGTCCGTGCGGCGGCAAAGACGGCCTCGGACGTCAGCGACGATGCGATCGCCCGGCCGGCACGGAGCACGCCGTCGAAACGGTCGAGCACCGACAGTGTTGGTTCCGCCGCCGCCGGCAGCGTCGCGAACGTTGGGGAAGTCACGGCGGAGTCGCTGAGTTCCGTCGCCGCGGCCCGCTGAGGATCGAGTTCGGCCAGCCGCGCGGCGGACTCCTGCCGCTCGGCCTCCATGCCCTTCTCTGCGGCAACAAGCACGCTTCGCCGCAGCAGGCGTTGCGCCCGCTCGCGCCGGCCGCCGAGCGCGGCCAGCAGGCCGCGCTCCCGGATCACGTGGGGGAGGTTGTTGCGGTACCAGCGGGCCAGCCGGTGGGCCCGTCGTGCCTGGCGCCGGGCCCGGCGCAGGAGCCCACGCCGTTCGGCTGCGTCGTACGGGCCGAGCACCTCGATCCGGCGTCTGAGCGCCGTGGTGATCCAGGCCGGCAGCGGCGCGACATATTCCGTACGGAGGCCCGCCTGGGCGACCCGACGTCCACCTGCACTGAGTACGTCGATGGCATGCGCCGCGTCACCTTCCGCTAGCAGCCGGATGCCTTCGGCGAGGTGGAGCTCCGCTGCTGTGTGCACGTCGGCGGTACCGCGGACCATTTCTTCATTGACGAGGTCGGCCGGCACTCGTCCGCCGGATGCCTTCGACCAACCGCCAAGGCTGATGCCAGTCGCGTGGTGATCGCCGATGCTCGCGCCGTCGCGGTAGACGCGTTCACAGACCTCGACCGCCTCGGAGAGCCGGCCGAGCCGGTACAGACAGAAGGCGATGTGCCAGCGTGCCGTGTTGATCTCCCACTGGTCACCGGTGCGCTCGAGCAAGCCGATGGCCTGTGTGAGTTTCTCGATCGACTCGTCGAAGCGGCCGGCCGCATAGAGCACGACGCCGTAGAAGCCAAGGCTTTGTCCCTGCCCCCACACATCGCCGAAGGACTTGCGGATGTCCAGCGACTTCTGGGCGTAGGCAATGCCTCTGCCGTACCACGGCAGAGTCGTCGCAACGGGTGCGTGCTCGGAGTAAGCCTGCGCGAGCTCGAGGCTGGGTGGATAGCGCTCGAGGAGGTTCATCTCGCGCAGATGCGCCCACGCGGTCGGCACCTTGCCGCGCGCGAACCAGTACGAGTACGCCAGCCGGCTGTAGATGCGCGCTGCCAGGAACGCCGCGTCTGCGCTGTCGCGGCTGCGCCGGGCGGTCCACGATCGCGGCAGGACGCAGTGTGCGAACTGCACCAGCGCTTCCCACACCACACATGCAACGAGAGCGACGGTGGCGACAGGCACCCGCCGGCCGAGGGACCGCAGACCCGACTCGAGATGACCGATCGAGTCGACAACGTCTCCTCGCTTGAACGCGAGCTCGCCCAGCCGAAGCGACGTCTCCGCGCGGTTGACACCGGGCTCGGTCAGGGCGAGGGCACGCGCGAACCAGTCGGCGGCTTCGTCGTACCGGCCACGCAACATCGACACGTCGCCGAGCCCTTGGCAGACGGCAAGTTGCGTGCCGCGATCCTGCTGGTCTGCGCCTTGCAGCGCGATGAGGTACTGCTGCTCGGCGACCGCGAGCGCGTGTCGTGACCGCGCTTCGGCAGCGGCTTCAAGGGCGTACGGCAACGCGGCTGTGTAGTCACCCGCCGCGTGGTAGTGGAAGGCGAGGTCGTATGGCCGGCGTTCCCGGCCCCCGGCGAGATGCGCCGCGGCGGCACGGTGCAGGCGCACGCGTTCGTCGGGTGAGGCCGAGGCGAGGATGGACTCGCGCAACTTGTCGTGCACGAACGTGCAGCTCGCACCGCCCGGATCCAGCCAGATGATGTGTCGTTGTCGGGCCGGAACAAGCGCAGCCAACGCCTGCCCGCCAGTGACCGAGATGAGCGCTGCTGCTGCCTCGATGTCGAACTGCTTGCCCAGCACGGCCCCGGCGGACAGCAACGCGATGGAATCCGCGCCGAGCAAGCCGAGCCGCCGACTCAGGAACGTCGCTGCCTCGTTCGACGACTGCGCACGCGCGAGCAGTGCGGGTTCGACCCGCCATCCGGTCCCGTCGTGAACCAAGGCGCCGGACTCGACGAGCCCGCGCAGGACCGCGCTTGCCATGAACGGGCTGCCGGCCGACAGTCGCTGCACGAGGGAGAGCACCTCAGCCGGTACGACGCCAGCCATCGACTCGACGAGTGCGTGCACCGTCTGGTCGTCGAAGGGTCGTAGTTTCAGCTGCCGTCCCGGCGTACGACGCAACGGCGCGTCGGCGCCCACCTCCTCCGAGCGGAACGCCACGACAAGAAGTACGCGCCGATCGGTACCGACGGCTTGTTGCTGCCAGGCGTGCAGGAGCGAGACGGTGAGCTCGTCAGCCCACTGGCAGTCATCCAGGAGCAAGACCGCGGGACGGTCCTCGTCGCCGAGGCTGTTGATGAGCCGCACCAGTGCGTGCAAGCTGCGTTGCTCGCCATGTTCTTCCGGCCCGAGCAGTTCGTCGTCCGATGCACCGAGGACCGGCCGCAGTGCGGGCAGTGCGTCGCCGATCGCAGCGCCGGCGTCACCGAGGGCGCGCAGACGTGCGGCGAAGGCATCGTCGTGACGCGCGCGGGCGAGGATGCCGTCGCCCACACCGTCGAGGAGCGCGAACGGGCGGGCTGCCGCCTGGTCGACGCCTTGGCCGGGCAGCACCCACGCGCCCTCTTGTGCACAGCGCCGCCCGAACTCCTCGAGCAGCCGCGACTTGCCGCCGCCCGACTCGGCTTCGAGCAGGACCAGACCGCCGCGACCCGACCGGGCCGCGGTTGCTTCGGCGGAGAGAACAGTCAGGTCGGCGCCGCGGCCGACGAACGCCGGCTCGGTGAGGGTTGGCCGGTGGTCGCGCGCGCCAACGGTAATCGTCGGATCCCGGTCGCCGGCAGCGATGCGTGTCCGTAGTTCGCCGATGTCTGCGAGTACGGCGCGCGCGGACTGGTAGCGGTCGTCGGGGTGTTTGCGGAGGAGTCGTTCGACGATCTGGCTGAGCGCTGTGGGCACTGCGAGGCCGAGCGAGCGCAGGTCAGGCGCGGTGTCGGACAGGTGCGCACGCAGCAGCTCACCGACGGTCGTGCCACCGAACGGGGGACGACCGGACAGGCTTTCGAAGAGAAGGACGCCGAAGGAGTAGAGGTCGCTCCGTTCGTCCACCTCGTGGTGCAGCAGGCCGGCCTGCTCGGGGGAGACGTACTTCGCCGTTCCGACCGGCTCGTCGCCGAGCGCCGAGTCCAGCTGCGGGCTCCGTGCGAAGCCGAAGTCGATCAGGGTCGCCGAAGTGATGTCGTCATCCGGTGCCGCGGTGATCATGACGTTGCTGGGCTTGATGTCGCGGTGCAGCACGCCTTGCTCGTGCGCCGCCTGCATGGCCGTTGCGATGTCGTGCGCCAGCACGAGAGCGTCGTCGGGACCAAGCGGACCACGTCGCAACCGTTCCGCGAGGGTCTCACCGGGCAACAACGGCAGGACGAGATAGAACAGCCCCTCGTCACGACCGACGTCGACCAGCCCGCTCAGCCCAGGACCGTTGAGCTTGCCCAGCACGGTTGCCTCGTGCTCCAGTCGCAGCCGCGCGCCGGTCGGCAAGCCGTCGAGCGGCACAGTTTTGACGATGACGTCGACGCCGTCGCGGTCGTCGACGGCATGCAACGTGTCGACGCCGTGGCCGGACTTAATCCTGCGAACGGGACGGAACCGACCAGCGATAAGACCGCTGGTGCTCGCCGGCGGGTGCGGGGGGTCCTCCTGACGTTGGGCGGGGAGCGCGATGCGATCGCTCGTCACGTGCGCTCGTCCTCTCGCCCGCGTCCGGATAGGACGCTCCGAATTTAGGCTTCATTCCTCGCTACGTCGCGGATTCGCGTGATTTCACAGCGTGCTCGCCGAGCGCGAATCCGCCCAAAGCGCGCCCTTGGGGCACACCCCGCCGGCGGCGAGCGTCAGCCCCCGAGCGGCTTGGTGAAGAAGTCCGATATCGCATGCCGGAACGAGTCCCAGCCGTGGCGATGCTGCAAGCGCACAGCCACGTGTTCGACCGTTGTCCACGCGCCGGACGTCTCGACGAGACCACCGGTCGGTCGAACTCCTGCGCCGGGCAACCCGGCCAGTTTGTGGCCCGGGTCGGCGGTGACGGTGACCCGCAATGTGGCGGCATCGGCGAGCGGCTGCGGGATCACGTCGAGGTAGTAGACACCGCTGGACAACGGTACGTCGTAGGTCAATATCCATGTCGACTGCTGGCCACGTTCGAGGTCGGAGACAAACGACACCCGGCGGTACTGATGCTCGCCGTCGAATGTCGCGACCTGTTCACCGCCGTTGCGGCTCAGCGACTCGATGCTCGCGTCCCGCGCGAGGCTGAAGGCGATCAGCTCGTGCATGCGACCGGGGTGGATTGGCCCGGTGACATAGCGAGGCAACGGTCTGCCTCCGGATGCGAGTGGCGTCTGGTTCTGCAGCGTCAAGGTCTCGACGACGCGAGCGCTCTGCGGGCCCACCGTCACTTCGACGTCCAGGCTGCGGTGTGCGTAGAAGTCGAGCTTGTTGCCGCTGCCGGTCGCACCGGGGGTTCGTGCCAGGGCGTCGCCCAGGTTCGTCATCGACACCATGGCGATGTCGTGACCGCGAGCGACAACTGAACCGGCGACACCCACGTCGACGAGCTGACGCTCCTCGCTGGCTTGGTTAGACCACACCGCGACATGCCGGCCAGCGGCGAGGTTGGCCAGCGTGCGCACGAGCTTCAACGACGGATGCGCGCTGGTCAGCCGGTGCAGAGACGTGCTGGCTGCGTCCTCGAGCTGGAGCCTGCGTTGGCGTTGGCCTGCGATCGTGTCGGCGTGGCTGGCGTAGGCATTCACCAGCAGCGCGTTGGTCAACTCCGGCGAGCTGAGCCGCTGCCCGTTGTTCAACGTGATGTGGCCGTCACCCGTGACCCCGACGATCTGTGCCATTGCCGGGACGTCGAGCAGGATCACCACATCGGGACGTCGATGCGCCGTCGCCGCCACGATCTCCGACAGCACCTGAGACGACGTCGGCGCGTCCGGGTCGAAGTTGACGTCTTTCCAGATAGTGGTGTTCGCGAGGTAGGGCCCGTAGTGCGCGCGGTAGTCGGCCGGGGCCGGGACCGGCTTGGCTCCGCTCGGAGGCGCGGCGAGCGGCTCGACATCCTGGAACTTGCCCATGTGCAGGGCGCCATCGTGCGCGGTGCCCAGCGCGTACGTCGAGATCAAACCCCCGGTGCCGCGCAGCTCGGCGTTGTTCTGGAGCGCGACGAGCACCGTGCGCGGGCCGTTGGCACCGAGGATGCCGCCCATCACGTTCGTGAAGTCAGCGGCGCGCTGCAGGTCGCGGTCCAGACCGAGCAGGGCATCTTGGGCTTGCCGCACCCCTGTCGCAACCGGACCCG
This sequence comes from Actinomycetes bacterium, assembly GCA_045807285.1. GTDB lineage: Bacteria > Actinomycetota > Actinomycetes > JAWWOW01 > JAWWOW01 > JBJMHR01. The sequence continues at coordinate 94,536 of JBJMHR010000023.1, read as the reverse complement.
GTGTCAGCGATGTGTTCAGCGACGCAAGCCGGTTCAGCGGTCCGCGCATACGGGCGGCGTGTGCAGCGAGATCGACGCGGACTTTCGCCAGCTCGGTCAGGTTGATGTGACCCGTGGTGCCGATCGACTCGGTGTCGTGACTTGCGCTCAGGCCCGCTTGGATGCTCGCGACACTCGCATCGGCGACGGTGCGCTCCGCGACGATCGACCGGCCGACCAGCGGCACCGCACTGACCACAGCCGGTCCGAGCTGGTGCAACCTGCTCCGCGCCTGCTCGGTGCGGGCGAGGTCGCGCTGCAGCCGGGCCTCGATGCCCTGCCGATCGACGTCGGTGTACCTCCGCAGGCTCTGCAGGTCGTTGCGTGCAGCGGTCAGTCGGTTCTTCGCGGCGACCGCCGCGAGGAGCGTCCATACGAGCAAGATGAGGCACCCGACGACGAGCCCGAGGACCGTCCATCGGAGGATGCGTCGCCATCTCGGCCGATCGTCATCGATCCCCTCTGCTCCCGGCCCCATGCTGGCAAGCGTAGGGGCGCACATCCGGCCGCCACCGGCCATTCGGTTGTCGACGCGGCGCGGCGAGTTACTCCGTTGCTATCGCCTGCAGTACGTCGAGCCGCGCAGCCCGCCGCGCCGGCCAGATCGCAGCGATAAGTCCGAAGACTGCGGCGACGATCACGAGCACCACCAGGCGGCCGACCGGGAAGCTCAGCGAGTCGACACCCTGCTTGTGCAGCGCCTTGACGATCGCAACACCCAGTGCCGATCCGACCGCGAGGCCGAGCACGGCGCCGTAGACGGCAACGACGATGGACTCGACGCGAATCATGTTGCGCATCTGTCTGCGAGAGAGCCCGACTGCGCGCAGCAAGCCGAGCTCGCGCGTGCGCTCGATCACCGAAAGAACCAGTGTGTTCACGATGCCGATGACGGCGATCGCGACCGAGAAGATCAGGAGTCCAGTGATGAACGCGAGGAAGCCGTTGATGAAGCCGACGGTGTCGCCGATGAACTCGTCACGGGTCTGCACCTGTGCACTCGGATAAGCGGCCGTGACCGAGTCGATCGCCTTGCGCACCGACGTCAGAGGGACGCCTGGTGCGCCTTTGATGAGGATCACGCCGTCCAGCCGGCTCGGGAAGTTGACCCGCTCGCTTTGGTCGACGAGGTAGGAGCCCGCGAGCTGGTTGTCGGCATAGATACCGGTCAACGTCAGCGCATGTGCGCCGCCGCGCTCGTACTGTACGGTCAGCGACTGGCCTGCATGCCAGTGGTACTTCTCAGCCGTTGTCTGGTCCAGCAGAATTTGTCCAGGACCGAGAGTGATCGTGCCGGCGACCCGCTTTACTGCGACGGTTCGATCAACGGCGCTTCCCGGAAGCGCCGTCACCTGGCCGGCCTTGTGCCCGTCGACGAGAGCGGGCGCGAAGCCCAGCTCGTCCACTGCGCCGATCTCTGGTTTGGCTCGCAGCTGACCCGCGATCGACGGAGTCAGCCCATTGTCGAAGCTCTTCGAGCCGACGTCGAAGTCCGCCGCGAAGGCCGCGTTGATGACGTGATGGATGCTTGTCTTCACGGAAGCACCGAGCACGCTCGCGGCGCTGATCAACGCAATGCCGATCATCAACGCGCCGGCGGTGGTAGAGGTACGGCGCGGGTTGCGAGTGGCGTTTCGCCGGCCAAGACGACCAGGAACGCCGCGCATGAACGGAGCGCTGACGACGCGGACGACGGGCCGCGCGATGAGCGGTGACAACACGGTCACGCCGAGAAAGACCAGTACAGCGCCCAGCCCGAGAAGACCGAAGTTGCCACGCAGCCCAGGCACGAGAAGGACGACGCCGAGCACCGTCATGATTCCGCCGATGACAGCGGCGCGCGCGAGCGAAGCCGTCGGTAACACGGCATCGCGAAGGGCGGCGACGGGCGGGATGCGCGAGGCGCGGACGGCCGGCACCAGCGCGGCGAGGGCCGTGATGCCCACCCCGACGGCGTAGGCCGCGATGAACGTGCGGGGCGCAAACACGAGCGAGCCGTGCGGGATGGCTCCGCCACCGATGGCCCGCACGAGGGCGGGCAGGCCGACGGCGAATCCCACGCCCAGTGCAAGACCGAGGGTTGTCCCGATCGCTCCGATGACGACGGCCTCGACCAATACTGACCGGATGACCTGACCGCGGCTCGCACCGACAGCGCGGAGTAACGCGAGCTCCCTGATGCGTTGCCCGATGAGCATCGAGAAGGTGTTGAAGATGATGAACGCGCCGACGAACAGTGCCACCCCGCCGAACACGAGAAGGAACGTCTGGAAGAACTTCAAGCCTTGCTTGATGTCATTCGCGCTGTCCTTTGCCTGCTGGGAGCCAGTAACTACTTCCGTTGTCGAGGGAAGTACGGCGCTGACTTCGCGCAACAGCTGGCTGCCGCTGGTGTTCGGCTGTGCGGCAATGACGATGGCGTCGTACTCGCCGGGCCGGCCGAGGACCCGCTGCGCCGTCGGTACGTCGAACGCAATCAGGCTCGCGCCACCCTGGTTACCGGTGGAGCCTTCTTTGTAGATGCCGACGATGCGGTAGTTCTTACGGGCGAGGCGCGTCAGAACCGGAGCGGTGTCGCCGACGTGGTAATGTGTCATGCGCGCCGTCTTGTCGTCGACGACGATCTCGTCCGGTCCCTGTGGGGCGTTGCCCGTGACGAGGTTGTCCTCGGAGACGGCGCGGTTGGGATCGAACGCAAAGCCGATTGCCGGTGGTCCGTTGTGGTACGGGTAGGTCTTTCCCTTCTTGTCGAGCAGCTGCGCGTAGCCACCGATCTGCGGTTCTGCACCGGCGACGCCGGGCAGCGCGCGCACGGTCGTGAGCAGCTGTGCCGGCACGGGATTGCGGTCACTACTGACCGCGGTTTCCTTGCCACGGATGACGACAGCGACCTTCTTGTTCGCCTGAGCAAAGATGTTGTCGAAGACCTGGCCGATCGTGTCGGTGAGGATGAATGAACCTGCGACGAATCCGACACCGAGAATGATGGCGATCGCGGACAGCACCAATCGCAGCTTCCGTGCCAGCAGGCTGCGGAGTGTGGCTCGGAACATCTATGTCCCGTAACCCGGCAGGTCCATGCTCTTCATTCGGTCGAGCACGCGGTCTGCGGTGGGGGCCGTCATCTCGTCGACCAGTCGGCCATCGGACAAGAACACAACGCGATCGGAGTACGCCGCGGCCGCCGGGTCGTGCGTGACCATCACGATGGTCTGTGCGAACTCGTCCACGGACCGGCGAAGGAAGGCGAGCACTTCCGCGCTGGAACGCGAGTCGAGGTTGCCGGTCGGCTCGTCGGCGAACACGACGTCGGGCCGACCGAGCAACGCCCGCGCGCAGGCGACGCGTTGCTGCTCACCACCGGACAGCTCCGCCGGACGGTGCGCGAGCCGACGGCTCAGACCGACCGCGCCGATGATCGTGTCTTGCCACTGCTTGTCAGGCGTGCGATGAGCGATGTCGAGCGGCAGCGTGATGTTCTCGATCGCTGTCAAGGTCGGCAGCAGGTTGTACTGCTGGAACACGAACCCGACCTTGTCACGACGAAGCCTGGTCAGGGCTTTGTCATCGAGCTGCGTGATGTCCACGTCGCCGATGAAGACCTGTCCACTGGTTGCGGAGTCAAGTCCGGCGAGGCAGTGCATCAACGTCGACTTGCCGGACCCCGATGGCCCCATCACCGCGCTGAACCCGCCGCGCGGAAACTCGACCCGGACACCGTTGAGAGCGATCACGGCCGTCTCGCCTGCGCCGTACGTCTTCACAAGGTCGACAGAGTGCGCCGCGAGCGCTGTTGTCGTGGTCACGCCTCGACACTAGGGCGTGAGATGCCCTGGCTGGCTACCGGGTTTATCCCTGATGCGCGTCTTCGATGACGGGGTACGGCGGAAGCTCGCCACCTTGCGCGGGGCACTGCGCATGGAACGAGCACCAGTCGCACAGTCGCCCCGGGCTGGCGCGAAAGTCGTGGCGCTGCTCGGCCTGCGTGATGGCTGCCCACAGCGCCTGCACCTTGCGCTCGGTCGCGCGCAGGTCGGCTTCGTCCGGTGCGTAGCGGAGCACCTCGCGGTTGCCGAGATAGAGAAGCTGCAGCACCCGCGGGATGACGCCGCGCGTGCGCCAGAGGACGAGCGCATAGAACTTCATCTGGAACAACGCGCGCGCCTCGAACCGCTCATCCGGAGCGCGGCCGGTCTTGTAGTCGACGACGCGAAGCGCGCCGTCGGGTGCGACGTCGAGCCGGTCGACGATGCCGCGCAGGCGCACCCCGGAGGGCAGTTCGCACTCCACGGTCAGTTCGCGCTCGGCCTGGCGCAGCCGGGTCGGGTCTTCGAGGTCGAAGTACGTCGCCAGCAGATCCTCGGCACTGGCCAGCCAGGCGTCGAGCGCCTGACCCTGATCGGCCGCGAACAACCCGGCGAGCTCAGGCTCCGCGGCGAGCAGCGCATCCCACTCCGGCTGGATCAGCGCCGCTGCCGCCTCGAGTGTGCGCTCCTCAGGCGCAAGGTCGAACAACCGCTCGAGCACCGCATGGACGACGGTGCCGCGCGTGGCCATCGCGTCCGGCGGCTCGGGCAGCCGGTCGATGGTGCGGAACCGGTACAGCAGCGGGCAGTGCATGAAATCTGCGGCCCGGGACGGTGAAAGCGCGCGGGGCCGCCGGCCGTCCTGCGCCGGCACCTCGAGCGAAACCGCCACCTCAGCTGTCATGTCTGCGGAGCGTACGGCGCCGCACCGACGAATTCCGCCCGCCACGCACACCTGTGGACGAATGAATGGGACATTCACTCGGGTTTGCGCGGGGTAACGGCACACACATCCAGCAGGCAACCGGTCAACGATCATGAACCGTTGCTGAAGACCGCCGGGCCCTTCCGGACGTACGCTCGGAACATGGTCATGGAGCGCAAAGGCCGCGTCGCCAAGGCCACCCACGTCGGCATCCCGCCCGACCTCGTCGAAGAGGAGCATGGGCGCGCCGCCTTCGCCGGGCCGGTGAGCCACCTCTACCGCACCCAGTCACCGACGGCCTGGGTCGCGGTCGATGGACCGCTGCGGCCTTCGGCGTACGACTTGAACGAGCTGAGCCCATCCGACGCCGAAAACCCGGACGGTCACCCGCTCGCCGTCCTCAGCAACGACGACCTGCGGATCAGCGTCTCCCGGCGGCGTACGCCGATGCCGTTCGCGAGCCGCAACGCTGACGCTGACGAGGTTGCCTACGTCCACAAGGGCAGTGGCGTCCTGCAGACCGACTACGGGCCGCTCCACTACGCCGCAACCGACTACCTGGTCATCCCGAAAGGGACAACGCATCGCTGGGTGCCGGCACAGGCCAACTTCGTCTACATCATCGAGTCAGTGGCGGCTGTCACCCTGCCGGACTTCGGATTGATGGGGCGGCACGCCGTCATCGACCCGAAGGTCCTGGCGACTCCGGAGCCGTACGACGAACCGCCGGCCGACTGGACCGGCGACGGCGACGGCCGCTGGCGCGTCATCGTCAAGAAGCGCGGTGACCAGACGACGTTCACCTATCCGTTCAACCCGTTCACGGCGGTGGGGTGGGCCGGTGACCTCGCGCCGTACCGTCTGCACGTCGACGACATCCGGCCCGTCGTCTCGCCGCGCTACCACCTGCCGCCGAGCGTGCACACGACCTTCCGCTGTGGCAACTTCGACATCGCGACCTTCGTGCCACGTCCGTTCGAGACCGACCCTGAATCGCTTCGGGTGCCGTTCTTCCACGCGAACATCGACAACGACGAAGTGATCTTCTACAGCCGCGGCGATTTCTTCTCCCGCAAGGACATTGGTGAGGGCTGGCTCACCTTGCACCCGGCCGGCGCACCGCATGGCCCGCAGCCCGGCGCTGCCGAGCGAGCGGCGGCGAAGGACGTCGCTGACGAGATCGCGGTGATGGTCGAATGCATCAACCCGCTCACCGTCACTGACGACGCCAAAGTGGCCGAGGACCCGGCGTACACCACCTCATGGGCACGCGGGCTCGGGTTGTTGTGACCGAGCCGCAGCCGCCGAGACAGGGGTCGCGCCGTACGCCACGCCGCCGTTCGCCTGGCGTACTGCTGGGCCGACCCCTCGGTGTGCCGGTCTACGTTGCGCCCTCGTGGTTCATCGCGGCGGCGGTGATGACCTACCTCGTCGCCGGCAGCCTGCCGCACAACCCTTCACCCCAGACCAGGTACGGCGCTGCTGCGATCTTCGTGCTCTTGCTGTACGCGTCGGTGCTCGTGCACGAGCTGAGTCATACGTTCGTCGCGCGTCTCATCGGGATCCCCGTACGCCGAATCGTGCTCATGCTGATCGGCGGTGTGTCAGAGCTCGAGCACGACCCCAAGACGGCGGGCAGCGAGTTCGCAGTGGCCCTGGCCGGGCCGGTCGTGTCGGTGTTCCTGGCGGGGGTCGGTTTCGCTGTCTTTCTCCTGACGCACGGCGACTCGCTGGCGCGTTTGATCGTCGTCGAGATCGCGGGCGCGAACGCTTTGGTCGCGGTGTTCAATCTGCTGCCGGGGCTGCCGCTCGATGGCGGGCGCGTGGTGCGCGCCGTCGTCTGGAAGCTGACCGGCGACCCGATGCGCAGCACCCTGAGCGTCGCCTGGATCGGTCGAGCGATGGGCGCCGCCATCATCATTGCGCCGTTGGCATTGACCGTCGTCCTGCCCGAGCGCGGCATCGGGCCGTTCCTCACGCTGTACTTCCTGGTCATCGGCTACTTCCTCTGGGCCGGCGCCGGGCAGTCGATCCGGGTCGTGCACCTGCGTCAGCGGTTGCCCCGCATCCGGGTGGGCGACCTCGCCCGGCGCGCGTTGACCGTGCCGGTCGACCTCCCGCTCGCTGAGGCGCTGCGACGCGCGACCGAAGCGGGCGCACGCGGGATCGTCACCGTTGACGCGGAAGGGCACCCCAGCGGTCTCGTCTCCGAGGCAGCGGTCAAGGCGACACCCGAGGTACGCCGGCCCTGGGTATCCGTTGGGTCGCTCGCGCGTCGGGTCGAACCGCGCCTCGTGCTCGACGTCGAGCTGCGTGGGCAGGCCGTGCTGGACGCGATCGCGAACGCACCGGCGTCGGAATACCTCGTCATGGACGGCGAAAGCGGCACCGTGGCCGGCGTACTCGCGACGGCGGACGTCGCCCGTGCGGTCAACAGCAGCTGACGCCGGTACTCTCGCCGCCCGTGGCAGCCCCGACCGAGCCCACGGGCGCACGTCGCCGACGCGGTCCCTTCCTTGTCGGCGACCGGGTCCAGCTCACCGATCCGCGTGGTCGCAAGCACACCGTCGTGCTCGAAGCAGGCAAGGAGTTCCACACCCACCGCGGCGCGGTCGCGCACGACGCATTGATCGGCTCACCAGAGGGAGTCGTCGTCATCTCAACGGGCGGTACGTCGTATCTCGCACTACGTCCGCTGCTGGCTGATTACGTGCTGGGCATGCCGCGCGGCGCTGCTGTCATCTACCCGAAGGACGCGGCGCAGATCGTGTCGATGTGTGACGTGTTCCCGGGTGCGCGCGTGCTGGAGGCCGGCGCCGGGTCGGGCGCGCTCACGTGCTCACTCCTTCGCGCTGTCGGCGACGACGGCATTGTCACGTCGTACGAACGGCGCCCTGAGTTCGCGGAGGTCGCGCGGCGCAACGTCGAGAACTTCTTCGGTACGCCGCATCCCGCGTGGCGACTCGTCGTCGGTGACATCCGTGATGCGGAGGAGTCCGGGGTGGACCGGATCCTGCTGGACATGCTGGCCCCCTGGGACTGCCTCGACGTTGCCGCGAAGGCCCTCGTCCCCGGGGGAGTGCTGTGCTGCTACGTCGCCACGACGACACAGCTGTCCACCGTGGTCGAGGCGATGCGCGCACACGGGTCGTACGCCGAGCCTGCCGCGGCCGAGATCCTGCTACGCACCTGGCACGTCGACGGGCTCGCAGTTCGGCCCGATCACCGGATGGTCGGGCACACCGGTTTCATCGTCACAGCGCGTCGGTTGGCTCCGGGCACGCCGCCGCCGCCGCGGCGAACGCGGCCCGCGAAAGGTGCGCACCCCGACGGTTGACCGTGAAGTCAGCGCGGGTGCAGGTTCCGATGGGACCGTCTCGCGGCGGGACGACGACGCGGCGGCCGACGTTTCCTTCGCTCGGCCCCGCTGACAACCGCAGAGCACCAGTCCAGCGCTACCCCGCGGTGTCGAAGCCGGCGGCGCAACGTTTCTGCTGCGTCGACTGAGCCGGGCACGTCACGGACCCATGCGCTCACGTCGATGGCGGTGCCGTCAGCCGAGACAAGCTGCCGAGATGTGGCCCAGGACCAGCGCAACGTCGCCAGCGCCTGGGTCAAGAACGCAGCGATGACCGCCGTCCGCAGCGCTTCGACCAAGACTGCGTGGCGGTGACTGTCGGTCGGCATGGCTTCCTGGCCGGACGGTGACGCCGCCGCCGCCAGTGCAGCGGCCAACTCGTGCCACTGCGGCGATGCCGCCGCCGCGATGAGGTCGTCGAGACTGCCGACTTTTTCCACGGCGGCAGTGCCGCGTCGCAGCAACGCAGGCACATATGCGCGCGAACCTACGTCGTGCCAGTCGACGACCTGCGCACCTCGCCCGCCGAGCACATGGGCGCAGGCCCGGGCGGTGACCGCCGCTTCAAGTTCGTCTGCCGCGGAGAGCAACGCGCGTGCCGGGCGCCGGTCCGGCGCAGCTGCGCAGTCCGACACCAGCGCTGCAGCGCGTATCCGCTCACCGAGTGGAGGGTGCGAGTCAAACCGGCGTACCGATCGGGCCGCGAAGTCATGCCGCAGCGCCGCCAGTTCGACTTGGCGATGCGGATCGGCGAGAAACGCGCGGAAGCCGTCGTAGAGGTTGTCCGGCCGGAGCGCGAGCTCCCACGCCGGGTCGACGTACTGCTCGATGAACATCCGGAAAGCTGCGTCGCCGGCATGCACCTGCTGCAACGCCGTGGTCAAGGCATCCCGGCCGGCGATGCGCACTGCCAATGCATCGGCGGCGAGTTCTTGTTGCCGGCGGACCGCCATGGTGATGCGTTGGTACATCGCGCCGTAACCCGCGTAGATCCGGCGCAAGGCGGGCTGGTCGGCGAGTCCTTGGATGGTTCGTTCGATCGCGACGTGCCCGCGGTAGGTGATTCCGCCAAGAAGTGCATCGCCCGCGACGTAGTGGCCGAACTCGTGGGTGAGTACGGCGCGCAACTCTTCGACGGTCAGCACTTCGAGCAGACCGCAACCGATCAGCATCGTGCGTGGCCGTTGACGAAGGCCCCCCACCTCGACCACGGCCGCGGTGACGTCGGGTACGAGAAACAGTCTGTCCGGTGTTCGCGTGTGCAAGGTGTCGGCGATGTCGTCGACGAACGCCCACAGCGTCGGTTCGGCGTCACGGTCGACTTCGAGGGCCATGTCGCCTGGCATGAAGCCGCGAGCCTGCACCAGCAAGACGAGACTGCGTAACAGTGCGATGGCAACGATGATGGAGAGACTCAGTACGCCGATCCAGAGGGAGTTATGCGACAGCGCCAAGGCGACAGCGACCGCCACCAGCGCTGCGAGCAGCAGCAGGCCGGGCAGGTAGAAACCGGCGAGCAGCATCAGTGCAACGAGCGCGCGAAAGCTCAGTGATCGTGCCGTGTTCGCGACAGGCGGGTCCGTCCCCACCTTGGCCAAGGGATCAGGCAGCAGGGCCGGCGACCGAGGTGCCATTCGGGTCGCTGACGTAGATGCAGTCGCCCGGGCACTCGTCGGCGGCGTCGATGACCGCAAGCTTCAATGACTCCGGCACCGGCGTTGTCGACCCCGGCGTCGTCAACAGTTCGCCGTCGGAGTCTTTGACGTATGCCAGCCCGTCGATGTCGAACTCGAAGACCTGAGGCGCATATTGCACGCACAGTCCGTCGCCGGTGCAGTGATCCTGGTCGACACGGACGCGCAGGTCGGGTGATGCCGATGTGGCATCGGAGTCGACGGGCGACTGGGCTGATGACGGGGCCCGGGATTGGACGTTGTCGGCCGAGGTGTCCAGCGTCGCCGGCGCGCTAGTGCCTTCCCGGGGCTCAGGCTCAGCCATATTGCGACGATAACAACCGCGAGGTCACGAGGATCGGCTGCTTCATCCGACCCACGTCTGGGCCTGTCTACACGGATTTACCGCGTAGCCGGGATTAGGGTGGACGTCATTCCGATTGACCGGAGGGTCTAGTCGGACCGCCCGCCAGGCCCGGGGAGGTGACGTTCGTGCCCGGTCGCGATGACACTCATGGACGAGCGCCACGCGGGGGAGCCGACGATCTGCAACAACAGGTGGCCTTCCTCGAAGAAGAGATTGCTTCGCTGCGACGCAAGCTTGCGGAGTCGCCTCGGCACGCCCGTGCGATCGACGAACGGCTCGCCGAGGCGCAGTCCACGATTGCCGGGCTATCCGGCCAGAACGACCGTCTCGCCGCAACTCTCCGCGAGGCGCGCGACCAGATCATCGCTCTGAAAGAAGAGGTCGACCGGCTGGCGCAGCCACCGTCCGGCTACGGCGTCTTCCTCGAATCCAACGACGACGACACGATCAACATCTTCACCGGTGGGCGCAAGCTGCGCGTGACGGTCAGCCCGACGATCGAGGTCTCCGAGCTCCGCAAAGGCCAGGAGGTCATGCTCAACGAGGCGCTCAACGTCGTACGCGCGCTCGAGTTCGAGCGCAAGGGCGACATCGTCATGCTGAAGGAGCTGCTCGCTGACGGCGAGCGCGCGCTCGTTCTGAGCCACACCGACGAGGAACGCGTCGTCATGCTCGCCGACTCACTCGTCGGCCAGCCGTTGCGCGCCGGTGACTCGCTGCTGCTTGATGCGCGGTCGGGCTACGTCTACGAGCGCATCCCCAAATCCGAGGTCGAGGAGCTCGTTCTCGAAGAGGTCCCGGACATCACCTACGACCAGATCGGCGGTCTCGCCGGCCAGATCGAGGCGATCCGTGACGCCGTCGAGCTGCCGTACCTCCACGCCGACCTGTTCCGCGAGCACCAGCTCCGCCCACCGAAGGGTGTCTTGCTCTACGGCCCGCCCGGTTGCGGCAAGACGCTGATTGCGAAAGCTGTTGCCAACTCCTTGGCCAAGGAGGTCGCGCGCAAGACAGGTAAGCCCGAGGGTCGGTCCTTCTTCCTCAACATCAAGGGCCCCGAGCTGCTCAACAAGTACGTCGGTGAGACCGAGCGCCACATTCGCCTCGTGTTCCAGCGAGCGCGGGAGAAGGCGAGCGAAGGCACGCCGGTCATCGTGTTCTTCGACGAGATGGACTCGATCTTCCGCACCCGTGGGTCTGGTGTCTCTTCCGACGTCGAGAACACCATCGTGCCGCAGTTGCTGTCGGAGATCGACGGTGTCGAGGGTCTCGAGAACGTCCTCGTCATCGGCGCTTCCAACCGCGAGGACATGATCGACCCCGCGATCCTGCGTCCCGGCCGGCTCGACGTGAAGATCAAGATCAACCGCCCGGATGCAGAGGGCGCCCGCGACATCTTCGCCAAATACATAACGGCGGATCTGCCCTTGCACGCCGAGGACGTCGCGGAACACGACGGCAACGTTGACGCGACGGTCGACGCGATGATCCAGCACACGGTCGAGCGGATGTACACCGAGACCGAGGACAACCGCTTCCTCGAGGTGACCTACGCGAACGGCGACAAGGAGATCCTTTACTTCAAGGACTTCAACTCCGGCGCGATGATCCAGAACATCGTTGACCGTGCGAAGAAGATGGCCATCAAGGACTTTCTTGACAGCGGGCAAAAGGGCATCCGCATGCAGCACCTGATGGCTGCTTGCATCGATGAGTTCAAAGAGAACGAGGACCTGCCCAACACGACCAACCCCGACGACTGGGCGCGGATCTCGGGTAAGAAGGGCGAGCGCATCGTCTACATCCGCACGCTCATCTCCGGCAAGGAAGGCACCGAGGCCGGCCGCTCGATCGACACCGTTGCGAATACGGGTCAGTACCTGTAGTCCTCGAGAATCGTCAGAACGCGAGGCGGCTCTAGCCCGCTGACGCTCTGACAGGTCGCGCGGCGCCTAGACTCGACTTGTGACGACGCGGCGGGTGATGGGCACGGAGACGGAGTACGGCATCTCTGTTCCCGGCCAGCCCACGGCCAACGCGATGGTGGCCTCGTCGCAGATCGTCAACGCCTTCCAGCCGTCATCCGCTGCGCGCGACCGGCGTACCCGCTGGGACTTCGAGGAGGAGTCGCCGCTTCGCGATGCGCGAGGCTTCGACCTCTCCCGCGAAGCAGCGACCGATCCCGGCAGTGCACTCGCCGACGACGACTTGGGCTTGGCCAACGTCATCCTCACCAATGGTGCGCGGCTCTACGTCGACCACGCGCATCCCGAGTACTCCTGCCCAGAGGTGACCAACGCGCGCGACCTCGTCATCTGGGACAAGGCGGGGGAGCGGGTGATGGCGCAGGCGTCGAGGCGGGTCGCCCAGATCCCGAACACTGTCCCGATCCAGCTCTACAAGAACAACACCGACAACAAGGGCGCGTCGTACGGCTGCCATGAGAACTATCTGATGGCGCGTTCGACGCCGTTCGCCGACATCGTGCGGCATCTGACGCCGTTCTTCGTGTCGCGCCAGGTGGTCTGCGGTGCGGGGCGCGTCGGTATCGGCGCCGATGGTCGTGGACATGGCTTCCAGGTGAGCCAGCGCGCGGACTACTTCGAGGTCGAGGTCGGTCTCGAGACCACCTTGAAGCGTCCGATCATCAACACGCGCGACGAGCCACACGCCGACCCCGAGAAGTACCGCCGGCTGCACGTCATCATCGGCGATGCCAACCTCTCGGAGATCTCGACGTACCTCAAGGTCGGTACGACGGCGCTGGTTCTCGCGATGATCGAGGAGCAGTTCCTCTCGGTTGATCTCTCGGTTGACCTGCCCGTCGCGACGTTGCGCGCGATTTCGCACGACCCGACGCTGAAGCATCTGCTGACCCTGCGCGACGGGCGCAAGATGACCGCCGTGCAACTGCAGATGGAGTACCTGGAGCTGTCGCAGAAGTTCGTGCAGGAGAGGTACGGCGACGACGTCGACGACGTGACGGCCGACGTGCTGGCGCGGTGGGAGTCGGTGCTGACGAGGCTCGAGGTCGATCCCATGCAGTGCGCCCGGGAGCTCGACTGGGTCGCAAAGCTCGAGGTACTCGAGGGATACCGCTCGCGCGACGGATTGGACTGGTCGCATTCGCGGTTGCAGCTGGTTGACTTGCAGTACGCCGATGTGCGCCCGGACAAGGGGCTCTACAACCGACTGGTGTCGATGGGCCGGATGGAACGCCTCGTCAGCGAGGACGACATCACCCGGGCGATGATCGAGCCGCCGACCGACACGCGGGCGTACTTCCGTGGTCGCTGCATGTCGAAGTACACCGACGACGTTGCGGCGGCGTCCTGGGACTCCGTCATCTTCGACGTGGGCCGTGACTCGTTGCAGCGGGTGCCCACGCTCGAACCCCAGCGGGGCACCGAAGCGCACGTCGGGGACCTGCTCGATCGTTGTGAGACGGCGGCCGAGCTTGTGGATGCGATCAGCGGTCCGCGCTGAACTTGTTGACAAGTTCGCTGACTCAGCAGTTCCGGTCGGTACCCCGATATAGCCTCTAAGTCTGCTTGACCAGCTGAGCGGAGGCGCACATGGCGACCAAGGACACCGGGGGTGGGCAGCAGCGCGCCACCCGCAAGTCGGAAGACGTCGACCAGGCACACGACGTCGAAGAGACCGACGTTCAAGAGCGGCAGGAGCAGCTCACCGATGACGTCGACGCATTGCTCGACGAAATCGACGAGGTTCTCGAGGAAAACAGCGAGGAGTTCGTAAAGAGCTACGTACAAAAAGGGGGCCAATGATATCGATTTACTACAGAATATGCCCAAACGAAGATGAAGCGCTGCTCGCGTTGCGGTGAGTCCAAACCGCTAGGCGACTTCTACCGGAGCAGCAAGAGTCGCGACGGCCACCAAGGTCATTGCAAAGCTTGCAACCTGGCCAGCCGTCAGGAACGCGCAGCGCAGAAGCCACCGAAGCGGCGCCCGCGAGTGGCGGCCCCACCGGGGTCAAATATTGCCACGGGAGCGATCAGACCAAGCCGCTGGCGGCCTTCGGCAGCAACCGCAGCGCCGGGGATGGCAAGGCGTTCTACTGCAAGGACTGCCACAACGCGCGCGGCAAAGAGTCGAAGCAGCGCCTGTATGGCGGCACCAGGCATTACCACTTGATGCGCCGGTATGGAATCGGCGACGACGAAGTGGCAGTGATGATCGAGGCGCAGGGTGGAGCATGCGCGAGCTGCGAAGGACCGCTCGAGCGACCGCACGTCGACCACGATCACAAGACTGGGAAGGTCCGCGGCATCCTCTGCTTCAACTGCAACGCCGGCCTCGGCAAGTTCCAGGACAATGTCGACGTGATGCAACTCGCGGTGGACTACCTCCGCAGGCACGCGTAATCCGCCCTCCGCGAACGTTGGCCCGGCACCGAGCCGCTGTCTGTATAGGCTCGCCGACATGTCAGAGGATCTGCCCGGGATCGGACCGCTGCCGCCGATCTACACCCGGCCCGGCCTGACGTCGTTCACCGAGTTCCTCGCCGCGGCCAACGCCGACCTGCTTCCGCACAAGCGCCAACTGCCCGACGGCTTCGTCGTTGACGCGCCGCATGGCACCACGATCGTCGCCGCCACGTATCCCGGCGGTGTGGTGATGGCAGGTGACCGCCGCGCCACGATGGGCAACCTCATCGCCCAACGCGACATCGAGAAGGTCTTTCCGGCTGACGAGTACTCCTGCGTGGGGATCGCCGGTACGGCCGGCATCGCGGTCGAACTGGTCCGCCTCTTCCAGGTCGAGCTGGAGCACTACGAAAAGTTGGAGGGCTCGACCCTTTCCCTCGACGGCAAGGCGAACCGGCTGTCCACGATGATCCGCGGCAACCTTCCGATGGCGATGCAGGGCCTGGCCGCGGTCCCTCTGTTTGCCGGCTTCGACCCCGAGACCGGTGAGGGCCGCATCTTCAGCTACGACGTGACCGGCGGCCGCTACGAGGAGCATTCCTTCCACTCGGTCGGCTCGGGCTCGCTTTTCGCCCGCGGCGCGCTGAAGAAGACCTACCGTGACGACTTCTCCGCGGACGACGCGGTGCTCGCCTGCATCGAGGCGTTGTACGACGCGGCCGACGATGACTCCGCCACGGGCGGCCCGGACCTGACGCGGCGCATCTATCCCGTGGTCAGCGTGGTCGACGCCAACGGGTTCCGCCGGATCCCCGACCCGGAGATCGGCGCGCTCGTCGAGCAGATGATGACTCAGCGGATGACCAACCCGGGCGGCCGCCCCGCCCCGCTGCGGTGAAGACGAGCACGCAGTGACCACACCGTTCTACGTCTCGCCCGAGCAGATCATGAAAGACAAGGCGGACTATGCCCGCAAAGGCATCGCCCGCGGACGCAGCGTCGTCGTGCTCACCTACGCCGACGGCATCCTGTTCGTCGCCGAGAACCCGAGCAAGGCGCTGCACAAGATCAGCGAGATCTACGACCGCATCGCGTTCGCCGCGGTCGGCAAGTACAACGAGTTCGAGGCGCTTCGCGTCGCCGGCGTACGACTCGCGGACATGCGGGGCTACTCATACGACCGCCGCGACGTCACCGGTCGCGGTCTTGCGAACGCCTACGCGCAAACACTCGGCGCGATCTTCACCGAGGCGGGCAAGCCCTACGAGGTCGAGATCGTCGTGGCGGAAGTGGGCGACGCACCCGAAACCGACCAGATGTACCAGTTGACCTACGACGGCTCCGTGGTCGAGCAACACGACTTCGTCGCCATGGGCGGATCGGCCGAACAAGTCGCATCGGTGCTCCGTGACCAGCACCACCCGGGCATGCCGATCGACGAGGCGCTCGCCGGCGCCGTCGCAGCGTTGTCAACCCAGGACAACGAACCGCGCACGTTGACATCTGCTCAGCTCGAGGTGGCAGTGCTCGACCGCACCAGGCCGAACCGACTGTTCAAGCGAATCGTCGGCGCGCAGCTCGACAGCCTCGTTGGCGCTCCGGACGGGGCCGGTTCCTAGCGCGGCTGGGCAACGTGCTCGGCCAGCCAGGCCAGTGTGCGACCCCAGGCGTCCTTGGCCGCGTTCTCGTCGTAGGCCTGCGGTCGCGCATCGCAGTGGAAACCGTGCTGTGCCTCGGGGTAGAGCACGAAGTCGGTCGGCACGGAAGCGCCCAGTGTCGCGTCGCGCAGTGCCTCCGCCTGGTCGACCGGAATGCCTTGGTCCTGCCCGCCGTACAACCCGAGCCACGGTGTGACGAAGCCAGCGGCCAGCTCCAGCAGCGGGGGCATGCCGAAACGGCCTTCAGCAACGCCGCCGCCGTAGAACGACACAGCCGCAGCGAACCGGCGCCGGGCCGCCACCAGCGCTGTCACCGATCCGCCCATACAGAAGCCGACGACGGCGACCCGATCGGGGGCGAGCTCGGCGTCCTCGGTGAGGTACGACACCGTCGCGTCCACATCGACGAGCAGGCCGTCCACATCCAGCGCCTGCATGTGGGGCAGCACCGCGGGAAGGTCGTCGTAGGAGAGCTGCGGGTCACCACTGCGATGGAACAGGTGCGGGGCGACCGCACGGTAGCCCGCGGCCGCGAACCGGCGGGTCACGTCTTCGATGTGGTCGTTCACGCCGAACGCTTCTTGTACGACGACAACGCCCCCGCGGCCGGCGCTGCCCAGATCGCGCGCCGGCATCGCGTCGTAGGCCTGCATCGGGCCGTCCGCAGTCGGGATCGTGACGGTCCGGCCGGCTACTGACGTAGGCATGGGTCCATTCTGTTGGTCGGCACGCAATCAGGGCATTCAGGGTGAGCACTCGTATTTAGCACTAGTTCAGCACAGCGCCGGGATAGTCCGAATTCGCTATGGGTCAACGGTTCGTGACCTGTTGTAATCGCACGATGGCGCCACCGCCCAGCGTCATCTCTGCTGACGCACCAACCGCCTCGCATGCCACGCGTGTCCTGGCGCCGGTTCGTGCTGTGCCGCGAACAGCAAGCGCAGGGTCGCTGCGCTTGGTGTTCGTCGTCGGCTTGGCCATCACCGGATCCCTGTGGCGCCACCCGACCGACGCCCAGACCGCGATCTTCTATGTCTGGGGCCTGGTGTGGCTGCCGTTGTCGATCCTGCTGTTGTTCGCCAGCGGCGGCGCTCGCCGACGGCTGGCCGGCATCTGCGGTCTGATCGGCGACACCGTTTTTCTGCTCGCCTCGCTCGCGGTCTTTCCCGACGTCCCAGGGTTGTTCCTGATCGGTCTGCTCCTCGCCCTGCTCGCGGGTTGGCAGGCCTGGCCCGGACTCTCGCGTTGGGGCTCTGCCGCCCTTGTCGTCGGGGCTGCGACCTGTGTGCGGTTTGCCACGGCCGACTGGGGCCGGGCCGCGGCGAGCAGTGTTGCTTTCGCGGCCATCACAGCAATCACGACGGCCATCTGGTTGCGCATGGAGCGGATCAGCAACCGCGCGGAGACGCTGACGTCGTCATTGCGTAGCCGGGCCGAGACCGTGCTCGCACGTGTGCCGCACCCGCTCGTGATCAGCGGGCCGAAGGGCCGCATCGTCAACTGCAACCCGGCGACGCTCGAAGTGATCGGAGACTTCGACCTCAGCGCGCCGTGTTGTGAGGCGCTCGGCCTGCGCTACGGCGAACGTCGGCTAGAGTGCACGCATGGTTGCGCGCTCCTCGAACTGTGCCGCGACACCGAAGACGGCTACGTCGAGGTCTGGCGATTGCGAGAGGACGGCAGCCGGCAGCCGCTGCTCGCCTCGGCCGCGGAGATCCCGGACGCGCACGGCAGGGTCGTCGAGGTCGTGCACTCGCTACGCGATATCTCCCGGCTGAAGGCCGCCGACGAGGCCAAGACGATCTTCTTGGCAACCGCCTCGCACGAGCTCAAGACGCCGCTCACCGTCATCAACGGATACGCCCAGCTCCTGCTGCGCGACGAGGCCAACCCGCACCTCCGCCGGCAGGGTTTGGAAGCGATCGCCGGCCGGGCGCGCGAGCTCGCCGAGATCGTCGAACGGTTGCTGCTGTCCAGCCGGATCGAATCCGGCCGTCTCTCGGTGACCCTCGCACCGCTCGACCTGGCGGCCATCGTGCG
The DNA here is from genome assembly GCA_045807285.1 of Actinomycetes bacterium. Classification (GTDB taxonomy): domain Bacteria; phylum Actinomycetota; class Actinomycetes; order JAWWOW01; family JAWWOW01; genus JBJMHR01. Next base: position 76,280 of record JBJMHR010000023.1, on the reverse strand, counting down.
CGAACGCGTGGAGGCACTTGCCACTGCGACCGACCACACCATCAACGTGACAATCCAGGACGGCCTGCCGCCAGTGAACGCGGACGCCATGGCCATGGCGACTGTGCTCGACCACCTGATTGACAACGCGATCAAGTACAGCCCGGACGACGCGTCGCTCGACGTCGTCATCGAAGGCGGCGACAGCTGGGTGACCCTCCGCGTCTGTGACCAAGGCGTCGGGATGGGGGAGGAGCAGCGTCGACGGTGCTTCGACAAGTTCTGGCAGGCCGAAAGCGGAGACAGGCGCCCGCACGGGGGTACCGGCCTCGGCCTCTACATCGTGAAGTCGCTCGTCGACAGCATGGGCGGTCGCATCACCGTCGACAGCGAGCCCGGCGTCGGCACTCACTTCAGCATCACGCTGGCCACACCGGGGGGCCAGCTGCCCGGGCCGCGGTCTCCGCAGAAGTCCGAGCCCTCAATGATCCGATAGTCCACGCATCGGCGGGCGCACCCGCCAACCTGGTGAGCGACCTAACCCGCCCGCACCTGCGCCGTACGGGTGATTCCACCGCCCGGGCTCAAGACCGTTGCTCCTATCGGCCGAGGCAATTGCAGGGAAAGGAGCAGCGATGGGTTCCTGGACGACCGACGCGACACTGGTCGATTTCATGCGGGGGTTCGTGGTGGCGACCAACCGGTTGAGGTACGCCGAAGAGCGCAACGAGGTGGATGCCTCGACGATGGTCGCTTTGCAGCGGTCCCAGCGCGCCGCCGCCGTCGCCTTCGAGGCTGCGGTGCTCGAACGCGGCTGGCAGCTCCCGCGTCAGTACACCCAACTCACGCATGCCCGCGCCGAGGCCGTCAGCCTCTGACGGCATGAGGCCCACCTCATGTCCAGTTCGGCGCAGCAACCCGCCCTGGCTGCGGCCGGAGCATAGGCTCGTTATGTGGACCGCCGGATCATGGGCCTGGAGAACGAGTACGGCGTCACGTGCACGTTCCGCGGCCAGCGCCGGCTCTCGCCCGACGAGGTCGCCCGTTACCTGTTCCGCCGGGTTGTCTCCTGGGGTCGCAGCAGCAACGTCTTCCTGAAGAACGGTGCGCGGCTCTATCTCGACGTCGGTTCCCATCCTGAGTACGCCACGCCCGAATGCGACTCCGTCGTCGACCTCGTCGTACACGACAAGGCTGGGGAGCGGATCCTCGAGGGCCTGCTGATGGACGCCGAGCGGCGCCTTCGCGAAGAAGGCATCGCCGGCGATATCTACCTGTTCAAGAACAACACGGACTCGGCCGGCAACTCTTACGGCTGCCACGAGAACTACCTGGTTGGCCGACATGGCGAGTTCTCGCGTCTCGCTGACGTGCTGATCCCTTTCCTTGTGACGCGGCAGATCATCTGCGGTGCGGGCAAGGTCCTGCAGACGCCACGGGGCGCGGTCTACTGCGTCAGCCAGCGCGCCGAGCACATATGGGAGGGCGTGTCCTCAGCGACAACGAGGTCACGGCCGATCATCAACACCCGCGATGAGCCGCACGCCGACGCGGAGCGCTTCCGCCGGCTGCACGTCATCGTCGGTGACTCCAACATGAGTGAGTCGACCGCACTGCTGAAGATCGGTACGACGGACATCGTGCTGCGGATGATCGAAGCCGGCGTCGTCATGCGCGACCTCACGCTGGAGAATCCCATCCGCGGCATCCGCGAGGTCAGCCATGACATGACGGGGCGCCGTCGAGTGAAGCTCGCCAACGGACGGGAGGCGAGCGCACTCGAGATCCAGCGGGAGTACCACGCGAAGGCGCGCGATTTCGTCACCCGGCGCGGAGCGGATCCGGTGACCGAGCGCGTCCTCGACCTGTGGGACCGCACCCTGACCGCGGTCGAGACCGGCGATCTGGGCCTGGTGTCCCGCGAGATCGACTGGATCATCAAGTACCAGCTGATCGAGCGCTACCGCGCCAAGCATGACCTGCCACTCGCCTCCGCACGCGTCGCCCAGATCGACCTCGCCTACCACGACGTGAACCGCAACCGCGGTCTGTACTACCTGCTGGAGAAGCGCGGTGCTGTCGAACGCGCCACTCGCGACCTGGCCATCTTCGAGGCGAAGTCAGTGCCGCCGCAGACGACCCGCGCCCGGTTGCGGGGTGAGTTCATCAAGCGTGCGCAGGAACGCCGTCGTGATTTCACCGTTGACTGGGTCCATTTGAAACTGAACGACCAGGCCCAACGCACCGTCCTCTGCAAGGACCCGTTCCGCTCCGTCGACGAACGCGTGGAAAAACTCATCGCGAGCATGTAGGCGTCGCGTCGTTCTTCAAGGGCGGTCAAGCACCGAGCAGGTTCGCGGCGTGCCGCCCGGCTGCCGCGGCGGCCAGAAATGCGGCCGGGTCGTCGTCCAGGCCGCGGCCCATGGTGTCGAGCGGCACCGGAGATGCCCGCAGGGCTTCCTCGAGCCCGGTCACGTCCACCTCGACGATCCGATGCACATTTGCGAATGTGGTTGCGTCCGCGCGCAGCTGAGCGCCGAACTCTCCTGGCAACAGCGGAACGACGACGTCGCAGCCGACGAGAGCGACGCGACCGTACGCCGTGCGGCTGTGATGCGAGATGCCGCGGTGCCGCTCGCGCGGATCCGCCGTGCTCACCCGGAGCGTCGCGACCGGGCGGCCACCGAGCACTGCCGCGGCGTTGATCGCCTCGCCCGCCGCAACGCCGGAAAAACCCCAGCGTGTTCCGGTCCCGAGGTTGCCGGGTCCCTGAGTCACGACCGCGATATCGGCACCAAGGGCATGCTGCGCAGCGAGCAGTCCGGTATGCACGCTGACCGCTTCAAGGTCACCGCCGAAAGCCTGTCCAACGGTCACGGTGCCGACGATCGCACCGCTCGCGCGAAGTCCGGCCACCGTGCGCGAGAACCACATCGGCAGTGCGCCGCCGTCCGTCATCACGTAGGCGATGCGGGTCTGCTGTCGATTGGCGTGCGCGCCGGCAACGATCGCGGGCAGAGACGAGTGCAGGTCAGCAACAACCACCGGTAGACCGTCGAGGTCGTCGGCGTCGCGAAGTGCGTCGTGATGCGGTGACGCCGGTTCGTCAGCACCGAGCACAACCGCCTGCAACGGCGTGTACCTGGACTTCACCAGGTGACCGCGTTCGGTGACGGTCTCCGGCAGGCGATCAGGAATAGCAACAACGAGCGCGTAGCCGCCCGTTCCGAGCCCGAGGTCCTGAGCAGTGGTGTTGAGCACGACCCGGTCGCCCGGCGCCGGCGCACCGACGAGCTCGGGGTAGGCGATCGCGGCCCGGCGTACGCCGTCGATCTCGACGTCGAGCTCGAGCACACCGGTGCCGCTGGCGCTGACGCTGACGACGACTCCCGAGCGCCAGTGGATCACGCCGCGACCATACCGACGGGCGGCGGAGGACCGGCCAAATCCCGTTCGGGGCTCTCGGGGTGCGTTAGCGTCCCGCCGTGGCGCAACGCAAGGTCGAGCGGCTGCTCAACCTGGTCATTTGTCTGCTCAACACCCGACGGCCGATCACTGCGGCCCAGATCCACGACATCGTCGCCGGATATCCGGATGGCGACGAGGCGTTTGCCCGCATGTTCGAACGGGACAAGTCCGAGCTGCGCGAGCTCGGGATCCCCGTCACGGTCGAGGCACTCTCGTCGTGGGACGACGAGTTCGGTTACCGGATCCGTCCAGGCGACTACGCGCTGCCCGACATCGACCTGGCCCCCGACGAAGCGGCAGCGCTCGCGCTCGCCGCCCGGTTCTGGCAGCAAGCGAGCCTCGCCGGTGCCGCGAGCGGGGCGATGCTGAAGCTCCGCGCCGCCGGCGTCGACACGGGCGACGTCTCACGGACCGGGGTCGAGCTGAGCATCACGTCCAGCGAACCCGCGTTTGGGGGCGTGTGGGCGGCTGTGCAGCAGCGGCGCGCGATGACATTCACCTACCAGAACCCGCAGGCACCCGCTCCGGCCGCTCGCACGATCGAGCCGTGGGGCCTCGTGTCCTGGCACGGCCGTTGGTACGTCGCCGGCCACGACCGTGAGCGTGGTGAGCCACGCGTGTTCCGGCTCGATCGCATCCGAGGCACCGTCAAGCTGATCGGGAAGGCCGGTGACGTCGTCCCACCGACGGACGTGGACATTCGCGAGATGGTGCACGGCCGCTTCGGCGACGACGCGCGCCAACGGAGCGCGCGCATTCGCGTTCGACGTGGCGCCGGTGTCGGGCTCCGCCGGCGGGCGACGAGCGTGACTCCTGATGACGCGGACCACGACGTCGTCGAGCTTGCCTTCGGGAACGGGCATGTGCTCGCTGACGAGGTCGCAGAGTACGGCGCCGACGCCGTCCTACTCGAACCGTCCGACGTGCGCGACGCCGTCATTGCGCGCCTTCAGGCGGCAGCGTCGTGAACAACTCGCCGACGCGACTCACGCGCTTGCTCGCGCTCGTGCCGTACCTTCTCGCCCGACCGCAGTCGCGACTCGATGATGTTGCACAAACGTTCGGGGTCGGCGTCGACCAACTCAGACAAGATCTCGAGCTGATCTGGATGTGCGGTCTGCCCGGCTACTTCCCGGGCGACCTGATCGACGTCGACATCGAAGGTGACACAGTCACAGTCTCGAACGCGGACACCATCGCGCGTCCACTGCGGCTGCAGGCGGACGAAGCCGTTGCACTGATGGTGGGGCTGCAGACCCTCGCGCAGGTGCCGGGACCCGAGCAGGACGCCATCGCGCGCGCACTTGCGAAGGTCGGGTCGGCAGCGGGCGAGCTGGCGATGGCAAGCGGCGCGGTTGCGGTGGACGTCGAGACCGACCCTGATGTCGTTGCCGTCGTTCGCGATGCGCTGGAGCGCAACCGTGCGTTGCATTTGTCCTACTACGTGCCCACACGTGACGAGACAACAGAACGCGACGTCGACCCGGTCCGTCTGCACGTCGCGTCAGGGCGTACCTACCTCGAAGCCTGGTGCCGGCGGGTCGAAGACATGCGGCTGTTCCGTCTCGACCGCGTCGTACAAGTGCGGATTCTCGACGAGCCGTCGTCCCCGCCGGCCGAGGCGCAGCCGCGCGACCTCTCCGATGGGCTCTTCCAGCCCGGCCCGGACGACGAGACCGTCGTCCTCGAGCTCACCTCCCAAGGCAGCTGGGTCGCCGACAACTATCCCTATGAGACGCGCGAGGACCTTGCCGACGGGGGAGTGCGGGTCACGCTCCGCACGCCGGACACGCGATGGGTACGCCGGCTGGCCTTACGGCTCGGGCCGGACGGCCGAATTGTCGCGCCTGCGGAGCTTTCCCAGGCCGTGCGCGCCGACGCACAGGCCGCATTGCACGCGTACGACGCCTGACTAACCCATCCGGGCCATTGACGTTGGTCGATCTGACCCCTCCGGGCAGTCAAGTAATCCGCCACCCGTGCCGAACACAAGGCATCGCAAACGCGAGGGCCCCGAAGGGGGCGCGATCGGTGGAAGGAGGCGGCGGCCGTGACCACGATCAAGGCTTCCTGCCCCACCTGCGGCGAGGTTGAGCTGACCTCAGCAGACATCACGTTGATGGTGTGCAGTCATGCGCCCTTGTCGTACTACGCGTTCTTTTGCCCGACGTGTATGGACGAGGTACGCAAGCCGGCCGACGACCACGTCATCTCGCTTCTCATGTCCGGTGGCGTCGAAGCCACCGTCTGGGAGGTTCCGGAAGAGGCCCTCGAGCCGAAGTTCGGTGCAGCCCTGAACTACGACGACCTACTCGACCTCGTCCTGGCGCTCGACGCCGACGACCTGCTCGCTGCCCACGCGGCACCGGCGATCAGTCGCTGAGAGCGAGCCACCAAGCCTTCCCGCCGCCTCCCACGTTTCGGGCCCCGTACTCCCCCGACGGGGCCCGAGGCGTTTCCGGTGTACGCCGAGCCGCGGTCGCCTGACTACCAGGCGTAAGGGTCTTTGCCGTTCGCGGCCTCGAGGCCGGCGCTGACCTCGGCGAGCCGGTCGCTTGCTTCCGCCACCCCGCGGCCCACGACGAGGACGTGCCGCCACGTGCGCACGAGGGCGAGCGCGAGCCAACACAGGGCGGCCAGCACGATCAGCCCGGCTGCGATGCCCAACAGCATGGGCCGAGCCTAGGCCACCGCATTTTGCGTCCCGGTTGTCCGAATCGGCGTAGACTGCCGCGGAACACACGTTCTCCTGAGACAGAAGGTGGCGCGATGGACGGGATCGGTTGGCCCGAGCTCCTGATCATCGCTGTCGTGGTGCTCGTCCTGTTCGGTTCGACGAAGCTGCCAGGTGCTGCGCGCTCGCTGGGCCGGTCCCTGCGCATCTTCAAGGCGGAGACGAAGGGCCTCCGTGACGATGACGCACCGGCCATCGAGCCGGGCCGCTCGGACGCAGCCGCGACCAACGCGACGCAGCCGGTGACCGGGCAGGCCGTCTCCGAGCAACCGGTCGCCGGGCCTCCGGCGAGCACCGACGCGCGCTGAGCGCGGCGCACGGTGAGCGCGCTGCGCTCGCGGCGACGGGAGTTCGGCCCGGAGGCTCGGATGCCGCTGCTCGAACATGTGTTGGAGCTGCGCAACCGGCTCGCGATCTCCGGGCTCGCCCTCCTCGTCGGCACGGTGTTGATGTGGTTCTTCTTCAACCCGGTCTGGGACTTCCTCAAGCAGCCGTACTGTCACGTTCCGCAGTCACATCGGCTGAGCGGCGAATCGTGTGCGCTCGTCGTGACCGGCATCTTCGAAGGCTTTTTCCTGCGGCTGAAGGTCTCGTTCATCCTCGGCATCGTTGTGAGCTGCCCGATCTGGCTCTACGAGATCTGGGCGTTCATCACACCGGCGCTTCGTCAGCGTGAACGACGCTGGACGGTTACCTTCCTGAGCTGCGCGGTCCCGTTGTTCGGCGCCGGGGCTGTGCTCGCCTACGTCACGTTGAGCAAAGGTCTCGAGTTCCTGCTCGGCGTGAACCCGCACGACGTGCTCGCACTTGTCACCGTGTCGTCGTACCTCAGCTTTGCATTAGCGATGTTGCTGATCTTCGGCATCTCGTTCGAGTTCCCGCTTGTCTTGGTCTTGTTGAACTTCATGGGTGTGCTGAGCTATCGCCGCCTGCGGTCGTGGTGGCGGCCCATGGTCCTTGGCATCTTCGTGTTCGCAGCAGTGGCAACGCCCAGCCAGGACCCGTTCACGATGAGCGCGCTCGCGGTGCCGATGTCCGTGCTCTACTGGATCGCGGTCGGCGTCGCGTATCTGCACGACAAGCGCAAGGCGCGGCGCGAAGCTGAGTCGCCGTTCGCCGACCTTTCCGATGACGAGGCGTCGCCACTCGAGCCCGCGTTCTAGCGACTAGCCTGCGCCCGTGCTCCACCGCATCGCGCTGCTCGTCAACCCCACCTCTGGCAAGGGCAGAGCTGCGCGGTACGCCGGGCCGGTGGCAGACCGGCTTGGCTCCCATGGAGCCGAGGTGGTGACGATCGTCGGGACCGACGCCGTCGACGCCGAGGACCGGGCCCGGAAGGCCGTTGCGGATGGGACCGACACGCTCGTCGCGCTCGGTGGTGACGGCATCGTGCACACCGCGATCCAGGCAGTTGCCGGCACCGGCGTACCTCTCGGCGTCGTCGGGGCAGGCACCGGCAACGACCTCGCCCGCGAGCTGTGCATCCCCACGGACCCCTTGGCCGCCGCCGACCTGGTGCTCAGCGCGACGCCACGACCGATCGACGCCGTTCGAAGTGACAACGGCCGCTGGTTCGGCGGCGTGCTCGGTTCGGGCTTCGACTCGATGGTCAACGAGCGCGCCAACGTGATGTCGTGGCCGAAAGGGAAGTCCCGGTACAACCTCGCGATCCTCGCCGAGCTCCGCGTCTTCAAGCCGTTGCCGTTTCGGCTCACGCTCGACGGCGAGGTGTGGGACACCCATGCGATGCTCGTTGCAGTTGGCAACGGCACGTCGTACGGCGCGGGCATGCGTGTCTGCCCGAACGCCCGCCTCGATGACGGCCTGCTTGACGTGACCGTGCTCGGACCGGTGTCGAAGACGACATTCATCCGCACGTTTCCGAACGTCTACAAGGGCACACATGTACGCCGACCGGAAGTGACCGTCCGCCAAGCGCGTGAGGTGCGCCTCGAGTCGCCGGGCGTGGTCGCGTACGCCGACGGCGAGCGGTTTGCGCCGCTGCCGCTCACGTGCACGTGCGTTCCCGGTGCGTTGACGGTGCTCGCCCCCTGACGCGTAGACCCTCGAGGAGCGAGGCGGCACGTAGCCTGGACCGATGTCCTCGCCGGCGGAGCGGCACGCCGCCGCTCGGCGGCGACAGATCCGGCGGGGTTCAGCCTTCGAGGCCTTTGCGGGCGCCTATCCGTTTCCACTCGATGCGTTCCAGCTCGAAGCATGCGCGGCATTGGAAGACGGGCGGGGGGTTTTGGTCGCTGCCCCGACCGGTGCGGGCAAGACCGTTGTCGGCGAGTTCGCCGTGCACCTCGCGCTCGACAGCGGGCAGAAATGCTTCTACACAACCCCGATCAAGGCGTTGTCCAACCAGAAGTACGCCGATCTCGTCGACCGGCACGGGAGCAGCTCGGTCGGATTGTTGACCGGGGACAACAGCATCAACGGCAATGCTCCGGTAGTCGTGATGACCACCGAAGTGCTGCGCAACATGCTCTACGCACAGTCCGAAGCTTTACGCGGTCTCGGCTTCGTCGTAATGGACGAGGTGCACTACCTGTCGGACCGCTTTCGCGGCGCGGTCTGGGAAGAGGTCATCATTCACCTGCCGGAGTCCGTGCGGCTGGTCTCGCTGTCGGCGACGGTGTCGAACGCCGAAGAGTTCGGCGACTGGCTCGTCACGGTGCGCGGAGACACCGCGGTCGTGGTCGAGGAGCACCGGCCGGTTCCGTTGTGGCAGCACGTGCTCGTCGACAACCGGCTCTACGACTTGTTCGTGGACGACGAGTCCGAGCGGCAGGCGACGCTGAACCCAGAGCTGGTGCGGATCGCGCGGGATGAAGACCGCGGCGGCCGGACGCACCATCGTGACTACCGGCAGCGGCGAGGCTATCGAGGCTCGGGTTTCCATCGGATTCCGAGCCGCGTCGACGTGATCGAACGACTGGACAATGAAGGTCTGCTCCCCGCGATCACGTTCATCTTCAGCCGGGCGGGTTGCGACGCAGCCGTCATGCAGTGTCTGCGCGCAAACCTGCGGTTGACGACGAGCGAGGAGCGCGACGTCATCCGAGGACACGTCGAGCGACGCACTGCCGACTTACCCCAGACAGACCTCGGCGTGCTCGGGTACGACGAATGGCTCGCCGGGCTGGAGCGCGGCGTCGCCGCACATCACGCTGGGTTGCTGCCGACGTTCAAGGAAGTTGTCGAGGAGCTGTTCGTGCGTGGCCTCGTGAAGGCGGTCTTCGCCACCGAGACGCTCGCGCTCGGGATCAACATGCCGGCGCGTTCGGTCGTCCTCGAGCGGCTCACCAAGTGGAACGGTGAGACGCACGCGGACATCACGCCGGGGGAGTACACCCAGCTCACCGGACGCGCCGGCCGGCGCGGGATCGACGTCGAAGGCCACGCGGTCGTCGTGTGGCATCCGAGCCTTGACCCGCGTGTTGTGGCCGGCCTCGCGTCAACGCGCACCTATCCGCTGCGCTCCAGCTTTCGGCCGTCGTACAACATGGCCGTCAACCTGCTCGGCTGGGTGGGACGTGACCGTGCCCGCGCGCTACTCGAAGCGTCGTTCGCACAGTTCCAGGCCGACCGCGGCATCGTTGGCCTCGCCCGCAAGGTCGCGCGTAACGACGAGGCGCTCAGCGGATACTCCGACGCGATGCGCTGCCACCTCGGTGACATCGACGACTACATGCAGCTGCGGCGAAACCTGTCACGACTCGAAGCCGATCGGGCACGCGAGACGTCGCGGGCCCGGCGAGCTGTCGCGGTCGAGTCACTGGAGCGGTTGCGCCGCGGCGACGTGATCCGCGTCCCGGCCGGCCGGCGTGCCGGCGTCGCCGTCGTCCTGGACCCGGGCCTTGCCGACGGTGGCGTCGACGGGCCGCATCCGACCGTCCTGACGATCGACCGTCAGGTCAAGCGGCTGTCTGTGCTGGACTTTCCGACCCCTGTCGTGCCGATTGAACGGCTGCGCATCCCGCAGGCGTTCAACATCCGGTCGCCGCGCAGTCGCAGAGATCTCGCGTCGACTTTGCGAAACCTCGACGTCGATGTACGCCGGCAGCGTCCCGAACACGTGCCCGATGACAGCGATAACGAGATCGCTCTGCTTCGCGCGGCAATCCGCAGACATCCGGTGCACGGCTGTGCCGAACGCGAGGACCACGTCCGATGGGCGGAGCGGCGCGACAAGCTGCAACATGAAACGGAAAAGCTGCGCAACCAGGTGGAGAGCCGCTCGTCGAACATCGCCCGCGTCTTCGACCGGGAGTGCTCGTTGCTCGAGTCACTCGGCTACCTGGACGGCGACGCCGTGACCGACAGCGGCCGCATGCTTGCACGTGTGTACAGCGAGCTCGACCTGCTGGCGGTGGAATGCCTGCGCAGCGAGGTCTGGGCTGGTCTGAACGGACCCGAAATCGCGGCGTGCGTCTCGGCGCTCGTCTACGAGTCACGTACGCCGGACCGGGACAGTGAGCAGCCACGTGTCCCCGGCGGACAAGCGCGGACCGCGCTCGCGGAGATGGTGCGGATGTGGGCGCGCCTCCGCGACGCGGAAAACGACCACGGGCTGGCGTTTCTGCGCGAGCCGGAGCTCGGATTCGCGTGGCCGGTGTACCGCTGGGCACAGGGCCGGCGGTTGGACTCGGTATTGACCGAGGCGGAGCTGTCCGCCGGCGACTTTGTCCGCTGGGTGAAGCAGGTCGTTGACCTGTTGGGTCAGTTGCGGGAGGTGAGCATCGACACACCGTTGCACGCGGTTGTCGCTGAAGCGCTGACCGCCATCGACCGGGGGATCGTCGCGTACAGCTCCGTGGGATAACTCAGGCGGTCAGCGCGGGCGGCGTCAACCCGAGCACGCCGCGTTCGGAGCGCACCGCATCGGCGTACGCCGTCACCTGCTCACGCGCCCATACCTCGTCGCGACCGATCTCGCTCGCAATGATCGTGGCCGCACGCGCCGCCGAGGGAAGACCGGCGTCGCGCGCCCGCAGTGACAAGCGGGTGCGGCGCGCGAACACGTCGTCGAGGGTCGCGGCACCTTCGTAGCGGGCGGCGTAGAGGACCTCGGCGAAGACGTACGCCGCTTGCCGTGACAGTGGTGCCGACAGCGTCGGGTCGGATGCGATCAGTGCGAGCACGTCGGGGGCAGCGTCACCGTGCTGGCGGGCGAGCAGTTTCGCCGTCTGCGCTCCGATCCCGAGCGGAACCGCTGCGCTCTCGATGGTGTGCAGCAAGCGGTCGAATGGTTGCGTGCTGCCGAGCGGGATCTCATCGGTCCGGCAACGTGCCCTGCGCTTGTCTCGTTCGACGAGCAGGTCGACGACGTCCTTGGCCATCCGGCGGTACGTCGTCAGCTTGCCGCCGGTGATCGTCACGAGCCGGGCCGGCCCGTCGAGCAGGATGTGCCGACGGGACATGTCCGACAGCGTCGCGTCGCCATCCGGCTCACCGTCGCGCAGCAGCGGGCGTACGCCGACCCATGCGCCGATGACGTCGTCTGCCGTGAGCCCACAGTTGAACACCGCGTTGCCGGCCGCCAGGACGTACTGAAGGTCGTCCTCGGTGAGCGCCAGAGCGTCGAGCGCTCCGTCATACGCCGTATCCGTCGTCCCGAGGATCGTCTGCGGGCCCCATGCGATGGCGAACATCGAACGCCGGTCGCCCTGGCGCGACGGCAACAGGACGCTGGCATGGCTGAGCGGCAAGCGGTCCCGGGGCACCACGACGTGCACGCCCTTGCTGGGCTGGATCGCGGGTAGCCGGGTCGGTTCGACCATCGCAAGTAGTCCGTCCGCCCACACACCGGTCGCATTGACGACATGCCGAGCGTGGATCTCATACTCGGATCCGAGCAGCTTGTCGCGCACGCGAACGCCGCAGACGTGGCCGTCGCCCGGGTCCTGCAGCATCTCGACGACTTCGGCGTACGGCAGCGCGATCGCACCGAAGTTGCGCGCCGCCTGAACGATTGCGAGCACGAGACGGGCGTCATCGGTCGCGGAGTCGCCGTACACGTAGGCGTAGGACAGGCCGCTGTCGGCGAGCGCAGGAGCGATCCGGATCGCTTCTTCTGCATCGACCCGCTCGTGCCGACGAACGTTGCGCACCCCTGCGAAAACGTCGTACGTGGACAGGCCGAGTCCGAGCAACCGGCGGCGCGCAGTGTCCGGCCAGACGGGATAGACGAAGTCCATCGGCCAGACGAGATGGGGAGCGAGCCGCAACAACAGCTGTCGCTCGACAACGCCTTCGCGAACGAGCGCGAAGTCGTACTGCTCGAGGTAGCGCAAGCCGCCGTGCACGAGCTTGCTCGACTTGCTGCTCGTACCGCTCGCGAGGTCGCCCATGTCGACGGCAGCCACGGTCATGCCCCGCGATGCGGCATCGAGAGCCACCCCCGCGCCGGTCGCGCCCAGCCCAATCACGAGGACGTCGAGCACACCGTCGGTCGCGTCGGCGACGTCGGCCGAACGGTGGGCGACGGAGAACGGCCGCACCCCACAAAGTTACCCGGGGGTAGCAACCTGTCCGGCGAGTGCCGCCGTGAGCCGGCCAATCGGGGACTCGATCGCCCACGTCTCCGCGAGCGTCGCGAGCTTCTTCGGATGCTTGGGCCGCTCCGGCAGCCGGTCGTCATACCTCGGCAGCGGCACGTCGGTCGCGACGCGCACCACCGGCTCAGCCGCGGCGAGGTAGTCGCGGCCGGCTGCGAGCTTCGTCGCGGACCCTTTGGGAAAGCGCTTGTCGAGTCCGCCTGCGTCGACGGCGGCCAGCATGGCGCCCACGGAGCCGAACGCCTTCAGCAGCGCGGCTGCTGTCTTCTCCCCGATCCCTGGCACCCCGGGCAGCCCGTCGGACGGATCGCCGCGAAGCAACGCGAACTCTGCGTACGAGCGCGGTGGGATCCCGTACCGGCGGGCGACTTCGGCCTCGTCGACGTTCGCGAGCTCGCCGATGCCCTTGACGGTGTAGATCACGCGGACCGGAAGGTCGTCACGGACGAGCTGAAACAGGTCGCGGTCGCCGGTGACGATGTCGACCGGGCCGGTCGCAGCCGCCGCCAGCGTCCCGATGATGTCGTCGGCCTCATAGTTCGCGACGCCGACCATCGCGATGCCCGCTGCGGACAGCACGTCTTCGATGATCGGGACCTGCGGTGAGAGCGTGTCCGGCATCGTTTCGCCGGTTGGCGTCGTCTCGTCGATGCGATGGGCTTTGTACGCCGGTACGGCGGCCACACGCCACGCGGGCCGCCAGTCGGCGTCCATGCAGGCGACCATCCGCGTCGGTCGGCGTTCGCGGATCAGCCGGGCGATCACATCGACCAGGCCGCGCAGTGCATTGACGGGCGTGCCGTCGGGAGCGGTGATCGAGTCGGGGATCGCGTGGTAAGCGCGGAAGTAGATCGAGGCAGTGTCGAGCAGCATTAGCCGGTCGGTTGAGGGCGGCGGCGTCTTGACCACGAGGTGAACGCTAGGGGACATCTCCGCGAGCGCAGGAGGAGACCAGGCGCCGGCGAATAACTCAGTGGCATGAAGCTCCCCGCAGTCGCAGCCCTCGCCGCCCTGGCGCTCAGCGCGAGCGTCGCGGGAACAGCCTCGGCCGCGGCTCGTCCGGGTGGCCTGGAGGGCATCCCGCATCTGGACCACGTCGTCGTACTCGTCGAGGAGAACGAGTCCGAGGCGACGACATTCGGGCCGGGGAGCCCAGCGCAGTACCTCAACAGCCTGCAGGCCAAGGGCGTGTTCGATCCCCAGTACTTCGGGACCGGCCACGTCAGCCTCGACAACTACATCGCCATGGTCAGTGGTCAGCCGGGCAACGGCCTGACGAACAGCGACTGCGAGACGGTCAGCCTGTACACCTGCGCACAGTCGACGAGGCTTTTCGCAAACGGCCGGCACCTCGGGGACCAGCTCGACGAAGCGCAGGTGACGTGGAAGTCCTACATGGACGGGACGTCGACGCCGTGTTTCCACGGTCCTTACAGCAGCAGGCCGCCGGCTGTGTTCGCTCCCGACCCCTACCAAGGCAACAGCCAAGCCGCCCCCGGATATGACTACGCCGACCGGCACAACCCGTTCATCTACTTTCCGGACTTCGTCGGCGACGAGGATCGCTGCGCGGCGCATCAACGACCCATCGACGAGCTCGCCACCGACGTGGCCGCGGACACGCTGCCGGCCTTCTCCTTCATTACTCCCGACACCTGCCATGACGGCCACGACGCGCCCTGTGCGAACGGCCAACCGGGCGGGCTCGTCAGCGCGGACGCCTGGCTACGGCAACACGTACCCGCGCTGCTCAAGTACCTCAATCGCCATAACGGCTTGCTCGCCATCGTCTTCGATGAAGCCGAGCCGCCCGACTCGGGGCCCTGTTCGCAATGCGTGTCAGGTGGCCTCGGTGGACAGGTAGGGGCGCTGTTCCTCTCGCGCCACCTGCCGCAGGGCACCGTCGTCGACGCGCCGTACGACCACGACAGCCTGCTTCGCACGATCGAGGACTCGTTCGGGATCTCCGAGCACCTCAACCTCGCGGATCGCGCGGCGCCCATGACCAGCGTCTTCGCGGGCTACCACTAACCGCGGACGGCCGCGGATACGCTGGCCAGGTGCCGAGTCCGGACGTCAATGAGCTCACCTCTCGGGTGGCACGCGCTCAGTCGTTGATGCGCGAGGCCGGCGTTGACGTCCTGTTGCTCTCTCCCGGTGCCGACCTCCGCTACCTCAGCGGGTACGCCGCCATCGCGCTCGAACGTCTGACGTGTCTGGTGCTCCCGGCCGAAGGCGACCCGCGGCTCGTCGTACCACGACTCGAACAGCCCGCAGCGGCCGCCAGCCCGGCAGGGGAGTTCCTCGAGATCGTGGTGCACGAGGAGACCGACGACGCGTTCCGCTTGGTTGCCGATTTCTGCGGAGCAGCCATGAGCGTCGGCCTGGCAAACCGGATGTGGGCCGAGCAGGTGCTCCGGTTCCGGTCGGTCATGGATGCGGAGCAGGTGACCGCAGGCGGCGTGCTACGGGATCTGCGGATGCGCAAGACGGCGACCGAGGTAGCCGCGTTGCGTGCCGCCGGCGGTGCGATCGACCGGGTGCACGCGCGGATGGGGGAGTGGCTGCAGCCCGGCCGGACCGAGGCCGAGGTGGGCCGTGACATCGCCGAGGCGATCGTCGCGGAAGGCCACGAGACAGTGAACTTTGTGATCGTCGGATCCGGCCCGAACGGCGCGAGCCCGCATCACCACGTGTCGGAACGCGTCATCAACGCCGGTGAGCCCGTCGTTGTCGACATCGGCGGCACGAATACGGCTGGATACTGCTCCGACGAGACGCGCACGTATATCGCCGGTGGGGAGCCACCGGACGACTTCACGGCGTACTACACCGTTTTGGAGCAGGCGCAACGCGCGGCCTGCGAAGCCGTACGCCCGGGTGTCACCGCTGCGTTCATCGACTCGGTGGCGCGCGACATCATCACGGACGCGGGGTACGGCGAGTACTTCGTACACCGCACCGGGCACGGCATCGGCCTCGAAGAGCATGAGGACCCCTACATCGTCGCCGGCAACGACGCTGCACTCGAGCCCGGGATGGCCTTCAGTGTCGAACCCGGCATCTACCTGCCCGGCCGTCACGGTGCCAGGATCGAAGACATTCTCGTCGTGACGGAGGCCGGGGCCGAGCCCCTCAACCGCGAGCCGCATGAGCTCGCCGTGCTCGGCTGAGCCCGATGCCGGTCCAGCGCGACCTACCCACGGACGAGGCCCGCGACCTGGTCGCCCTCGCCCGGGAGCTCGCCACTGACGAGCTGGCGCCACTCGTCGCCGAGCACGAGGACTCGGCGCAGTTCCCGCGAGAGGTGTTTCGCCTCCTCGGCAAGGCCGGGCTGCTCGGCCTTCCCTACCCGGAGGAGTACGGCGGCGGTGCCCAGCCGTACGCCGTCTACTTGCAGGTCCTGGAAGAGCTGGCGTCGGCCTGGGCCGCGGTGGCCCTCGGCATCAGCGTGCACACCCTGGCGTGCTTCCCGGTCGCGGCGTACGGCACGGACGAACAGAAGCAGCGATGGTTGCCCGACATGGTCGGCGGCGACTTGCTCGGCGCCTACTGCTTGTCGGAGCCGACCGCAGGGTCGGACGCCGCTGCACTGCAGACCAGGGCCCGCCGCGAGGGCGACGACTACGTTCTGTCGGGCACGAAGGCGTGGGTCACCCACGCCGGCGTTGCCGACTTCTACAACGTCTTTTGCCGGACGGGGGGTGACGGTGCCCGCGGTATCTCGGTGCTGCTGGCCGACGCACACACGGATGGCCTCGCCGTCCAGCCGGCGGAGAAGAAGATGGGTCTTCGCTCATCGCCGACCGCCCAGATCGTCTTTGATGACGTACACCTTCCGGCGGACCGGTTGCTCGGTGGGGAGGGTGAGGGCTTCGCGGTGGCGATGCGTGCACTTGACGGCGGCCGGCTCGGCATCTCCGCCTGCGCCGTCGGCGTCGCGCAGGCAGCCCTCGACACGGCGGTCTCTTTTGCGCGCGACCGGCGGCAGTTCGGGCAGCCGATCATCGACTTCCAGGGGGTCTCCTTCCTGCTTGCCGACATGGCCACCCAGGTCGCCGCCGCCCGGGCTCTGTACCTCGACTCGGCACGGCGGCGCGACTCCGGCGCGGCGTACAGCAAGGAAGCGTCGATGACGAAGCTGTTCTGCACAGACATGGCGATGCGTGTCACCACCGACGCCGTGCAGGTGCTCGGCGGAGCGGGCTATACGCAGGACTTCCCGGTCGAGCGCTACATGCGCGAGGTCAAGGTCATGCAGATCTTCGAGGGCACCAACCAGATCCAGCGCCTGGTGATCGGCCGGCACCTCGCACGTGACTGACGATGAGCATCGCGATCTGGATTGTCATCGTGCTGGCGGTCCTGCTCGTTCTGTACCTCGTAGTCACGTTCAACGGCTTCATCCGCAAGCGCAACCGCACACAAGAAGCCTGGGCGCAGATCGACGTCGAACTCAAGCGCCGCCATGACCTGATCCCCAACCTCGTGGAGACGGTCAAGGGCTACGCCGCGCACGAACGACAGACCTTCCAGACGGTCACGCAGGCGCGCGCGGCCGCCGTGACGGCAAGCACAAGCGGCGATCCGCGCCAGATCGCACCCGCGGAGACCGCGCTTTCACAGTCCCTTCGTTCGCTGCTGGCCGTGGCCGAGAACTACCCGCAGCTCCGCGCTGTGGAGACGTTCACGAATCTGCAGGAAGAGCTGACCGCGACGGAGGACAAGATCGCGTTCGCGCGGCGCTACTACAACGGCAGCGTGCGCGACTACAACATCGCGCTGCAGAGTTTTCCGCGCAACCTGGTCGCCGGGGCGTTCGGCTTCAAGTCAGCGCCGTTCTTCCAGGCCGATGAGGAGGACCGAGCGGTGCCAACGGTGACCTTCGGCGGGGACAGCAGCTCATAGCTCCTGCACCTGGTAGATCCGTTGCAGGGCAGCAATGCGCTCTTCGATCGGCGGATGGGTGTCGAACAACCGACGCATCCACGCTGAGTGATGCGTCAGCGGGTCGTCGATGCACATGGCCGCCGTTGCATGGTTCATCTTCGCGAACGGTTGGTCGTTGTGCTCCAGCTTCTGGAGCGCATGGATAAGACCGATCGGGTTGCGGGTGAGCTCCACGCCGCTTGCGTCGGCTAGGGACTCCCGTCGGCGGGACAGGCCGAGCTTGATCAACGGGCCGACGACGAACGCGACCACGCTGAGCAGGACACCTGCTGCAAGCACGACGGCGAGCACCCGGACGTCGCCCTTGTTTCGGGCTCGGCCGTAGAAGGCCATCCGCCAGATCAGGCTGGCGAGCAGCCCGGCCATGCCGATCAACGTCGTGACGATGAGGATCAGCCGGACGTCGTAGTTCTTGATGTGGCTCATCTCGTGCCCGATGACGCCTTCGAGCTCCTCCCGGTTCATGAGCTGCAGGAGCCCGGTTGTCGCGGTGATGGCCGCCTTCTCGTGGCTCGTCCCGGTCGCGAAGGCGTTCGGGTGCGGGTCGTCGATCACGTACACCGCAGGTTTCGGCAGCCCGTCCCCGATCGCGAGCGCCTCGACGATGTCGTGGAGCTCCTTGTACTGCACCGGGTCAGCGGGCCTCGCGCCGGAAACCGACAGGACGAGCGAGGTGCCGCTGGTGAGCGTGTAGACGATGCCGAGGGCGGCGGCGATGCCAGCGATCAGTCCGCCGACCACGAGCGCGGGTACCCGGCGGCCGGACGGGGAGTAGATCGCTCCCAGCGCCACGCCGATGCCGCACCAGACCAGGAAGAACAGCGACAAGTACGCAACGGAGCGCCACTTGTTGCTGGCGATCTGCTCGTACACGGCCCGAGGTTATCGGGGCAATCCGCTCCGTGATCCGGGTCAAGACCGCACCTTTGGACGCCGATGTCCTCCGTGCCCGGGCGTCAGCCTGGGTGGACGGGACACGGTGATCCGAGCGGCCCTCACCGACCGCGGCGGCGCTTCCGAGCGCAGCCGCGGCACGGAGACAACACGGTCGCCTAGACCGCTCGGGGAGTGAGTGGCGAGACCGGCTTGTCCGCAGTTCCGGCGCCCCGGTGGGGCGTACGGACCTTCGGACGGGAGACTCCATGCACACGGTCCTACGCACCACAGTGGGGCGCGTATCGGTCGCGCTGGCCCTTGCGGCCGGGGTGGCCGGAACGCTCTCCGCACCCGCCTGGGCGGCCTCAGTCGCGTCGCCCAGGCACACTGCACCCGCACAGCACTCGCGGGCGCATACGGGTTCGGCCGTAGTAGACATCGGCACCGCCGTCGCCTACGTCCGCAACTCGGACGGCACCATCCGCCAAGTCCGTTGACGGACCGGTGGAACGCCGCCCGCCTCGCCGATATGCCCTAGGGCCGAGGCGGGCGGTGCCGTTCGGTAACAATCCAGGGCATAGCGCTGCATTGCGCACTTGTGCGCAAGCGTCTTCGCGGCCCGGGATGCCGGCGTACGCCGCTAACCTGCGGCTGTGGAGAAGACCGACCGGCGAATCCTCGCCCTTCTGGCCGCGGACGGCCGGACCAGCTTCACCGACCTGGCAAAGGCGACCGGGCTGTCCGTCTCCGCCGTTCACCAGCGCGTCCGCCGGTTGCAGGAGCGCGGGGTGCTCAAGGGCTATAGCGCGCTGCTGGACGCCGACCAGGTGGGCCTGCCGCTCACGGCGTTCGTCTCCATCAAGCCGATCGATCCGAGCGCCCCTGACGACGCACCAGAGCGGCTTCGCTCACTTACGGCCATCGAGGCCTGCCACAGCGTCGCCGGGGACGAGAGCTACATCCTGAAGGTCCGCGTGGCGTCCCCTGCCGCGCTCGAGACGCTGCTGCAGGAAATCCGCGCCGCGGCCGGCGTGTCCACTCGTACGACAGTGGTGCTCTCGACACCATACGAAGGTCGACCACCCGCACTTTGAGTGTTCGGATCGCCCTGTTGTAGCGTGGCGCGGTAACACAGCGTAGTTCTTTTGGTGCCGTGCTGATTCTTTCGGGCTAACGCGACTAGCCCAAATGGGGATCTGTCTGGCATGGTGACGCAGATCGATTTTTCGAGACATCTCCGCACAGCCAAGCGCAGTACCCGCCCTGCCCGGACCGGGCCCGCCGACCGACGCCGGAGGACCTTGCGTGCCGCGCCGCCGCATGCCACAAAGCCACAAACCCCCCGTTGCCCGCTTGCCAGTCATCGCCACCGTTCTTGCCGTGGTGACCGCTGCGCTCCTGCTCGTCACAAGCGCACCAGCCCACGCAAGCTCGGCGGGTGAGTTCGTCTCCGACACCAACAGTGCCCGCGCCAGTCACGGGCTATCCGGCCTGAGCGTCAGTTCTGACCTGACCTCGGTGGCCCAGCGTCACGCTGCTTCGATGGCGCGAAGCGGCACGCTCTACCACAACCCGAGTCTGGAGTCCGACGTCTGCTGCTGGCGGGCGATCGGTGAGAACGTCGGGGAGGGGCCGAGCGAGAGCCAGGTGCAGAGCGCCTTCATGAACTCTGCGCCGCACCGCGACAACATCTTGTCGTCGGCGTACACCCAGATCGGCGTCGGCGTGGCGACCGACAGCCACGGCACCCTGTGGGTCGACGAGGTCTTCCGGGAGCCGACCGGCTCGAGCGGATCACACCATGTCTCGACGACGCACACCTACCACCACCCGACGCGCACCACATCGACTTCCCACACCAGGCCAACAGTGGTGACGCCGCGGCGGCCGGTGCACCGTGTGAACATCTTCGCGGTCCTCGCTCGCCGTATGCACCAGGCTGCCGCGCGCCGCGGGCATCCTGGCGACCCGGTTGCCGCAGCGTTCGGGATCACACGCGTGATTGCACAGCTCCAGGCCTGAGGTCGGCCTAGACCCGAAGCCACACCGCGGTGTCCGCGGGCAGTTGCCCGGTCGGCAGCGGCGCGCTGCTGAGCAAGGGCTGGCCACGGGGAAGCCCGATCGGTTCGGCAGCAAAGTTCACCAAGCAGCGCACACCGGCGCCATCTGGTGCGGGACGGACAAAGTCGAGGACGTCGCCGTGCTCGGCGCTCTGCCAGTGCAGCGGCCCATCACCTAGGGCTGGCTCGGCCCGGCGGAGGGCTAGCGCACGTCGGTAGAGCTCCAGCATCGAAGCGGGCTGGTCGCTTTGGGCCCCGACGGTCAGCGGGCCCCAGCCCGTCGGCATCGGAAGCCAGGTCTCCACCTCCGGCGGGGAGAACTCGTACGGCGGGACGTCGCCGCCCCAGGGCAGCGGAACGCGGCAGCCGTCGCGGCCCCGAATCGTGTGGCCAGAGCGGGTCCAGATCGGGTCCTGCAGAGCCGCGTCCGGCACGTGCACCTCGGGCAGGCCGAGCTCATCACCCTGGTAGAGGAAGACCGGCCCGGGCAGCGCGAGCAGGAGGAGCGCGGCGGCCCGGGCGCGCTGCTGGCCCACCTCACCTGGGCCGAACCGGCTCGCCTGCCGCTGTACGTCGTGGTTCGACATCACCCACGTGGTCGGGGCACCGACGGCACCGAGCTCGCGCAGCGACCCCGCGATAGCGTCGTGGTAGGCCGCGCAGTCCCACCGGCTGAACAGCAGGCCGAAGTTGAAGGCCAGCTGCAGCTCGTCGGGACGCACGTAACGGGCCACCGAGCGCGGGTCACCGATCCACACCTCGCCGACGAGCACCGGGTCGTTGTCGTAGTCCGCGCATATCCCATGCCAGCGGCGGTAGACGTCGTGCACCTCCGGCTGGTCCCACATCGGCACCGGGACCATTCGCGGACCCATGAGATCGAGCGACGAGCCGGCTGTCACGTCGGGCAAGTCCGGGGCCTTGAACAGGCCATGTGCGACATCGATGCGAAATCCATCAACGCCGCGGCCCAGCCAGAACCGCAGTGTCTGCTCGTAGTCAGCCGCCACGTCGGGATGTCGCCAGTTGAGATCCGGCTGCTCGGGTGCGAACAGGTGCAGGTACCACTCTCCATCCGTGACGCGGCTCCAGGCCGGCCCGCCGAAGACGGACTGCCAGTTGTTCGGAGGGTCGTCGCCGTTCGGGCCCTTGCCGGGGCGAAACAAGTAGCGCTCTCGCGCCGCACTGCCGGGACCGTCGGCCAGCGCCTGGAGGAACCACGGGTGCGCGCTGCTGCTGTGGTTCGGTACGACGTCCACCATCACGCGCATCGAGCGAGCGTGTGCATCGCGGACCAACGCATCGAAGTCTTCGAGTGTGCCGAACAATGGATCGACAGCGCGTGGATCAGCAACGTCGTACCCGTGGTCAGCCATCGGTGAGGGATAGAACGGCGTCAGCCATAACGCATCGACGCCGAGACGGACGAGGTGGTCGAGTCGCTGTCGGATCCCGGCGAGGTCACCGACACCGTCACCGTTGGCGTCGGCGAAACTTCGGACGTAGATCTCGTAACAGACCGCGTCGCGCCACCACTGCGAGTTGGCTGGCGTGTCCGGGCGAGGCACCGCGCGAGCGTACTGACCTGCTGCTCCGCAGCAAGGGTCGGTCAGCTCAGGGCAGCGAGCTTGGGTTGCATCCCGTCCTGCTGCCGCCACCAGTCGCGACCGGTTTCCGGCAAGGTGTAGATCGGGTCGTAGTACGGGTAGCGCCGCGACAACGCGTCGGCGTCGTCCGCTTCGATCGCCGTCCGGTAGTTCTTGGTCCAGTAAGAGATGCCGCGGTCACGGTCGTAGTCCGCGAGCTGATGCACCCAGCGCTTACCGACGTAGGGCACATCGCACACGATGCGCGGCGTCGCGAAGCCTGGCAGGTAACCCATGATTGCGTGTTGTAGTTCCTGCGCCTCCCACACGGCGACCCGCCAGTGTTCGCTCGCCGGGATCATGTCGCACATGTAGAAGTAGTACGGCAAGATGCCGGCTTCGTCTTCGAGCGCGAAGCACAGGTCGAGCAGCGCTTCCGGTGTTGCGTTGACGCCACGCATCAGCACGCCTTGATTGCGCACGTCGCGTACGCCGGCTTCGAACATCGCACGCGTCGCCTCCGCAACGAGCGGAGTGAGTTGCTGCGCGGCATTGACGTGTGTGTGCACCGCCAGATTGACGCCGCGGTCCCGTGCGGTACGCGCGACCCGCTCGACGCCTGCGCGGACGTCGTCCTGCAGCCAATGTTGCGGCAACCCCATCAAGGCCTTCGTCGCGAGCCTGATGTCGCGGACGGAGTCGAGTTCGAGCAGCCGATCGAGGAACGACTCGAGCCGTGGCCACGGAAGGTTCGCGACGTCGCCACCCGACACGACGACGTCGCGCACGCCCGGTGTGCGCTGCAGATAGGCGATCATCGCGTCGAGACGATCCACCGGCTTCAGGTCGAATCGATGCTTGTCGACCTGCGGGGTCGAGTTGCCGACCAGATCCATTCGCGTGCAGTGCCCGCAGTACTGCGGACACGTCGAGAGCAACTCGGCGAGCACTTTGGTCGGGTAACGGTGGGTGAGCCCTTCGACCGCCCACATCTCGGCCTCGTGCAACGAGTCACGTGCGGAGTTCGGGTGGCTGGGCCAGTCGGTCCGGCGGTCGGAAAACACCGGGAGCATGTAGCGGCGGACGGGGTCGGCGTAGAACGCTTCGGTGTCGGGCGTCCGGTCCGGGACGATCGTGTTGAGCATCTGGGGTGGCAGGAGCAGTGACATCGTGGCCCGTTCGGCCTGGTCGCGGACCAGGTCGGTGTAGAACGAGTCGTCGATGAGCTCGCCCATGACCCGGCGGAGCTGGGCGACGTTCTTCACGCAGTGCGCGCGCTGCCACTGGGCGTCGCGCCACTGCTCATCGGTGACCTCCCGCCAGCCGGGCAGCCGGCGCCAGTCGGGCTCGACCAGCCGACGACGGCGGTACGCATACGGCTGGGCGGCCTCGGTCGGGGAAGCCGGAACGGGGATGGACGGCAACGTCCGGATGTCCTGCGCCATAGCCGGTATATTACCGGAGAATCTTCGGTCTACGTTGAGGTCTTACGGATGATATTCGGTTCTAGGCGGGCGAAGGTGCCGAGTTCGCCCATCGGGCTGCATCGGGTGCTGACCCCGGCCGGCGTGTTGCCGCAGGCCGCGGACCACCTGTACGCCGGTGCCGCGCTCTGGCCGGACGAGGTCCGCATCGCAGTGGAACGGCTGAACCTCGACGCTGCCTCGTACCGGCAGCTCGACGCGGCCCACCAGGGTGATGGCGCCGCGATCCGGGCCGCGGTGCTCGAGATCGTGCGGACGCGGGGGAAGATGCACAACCCCGTGACGGGGTCAGGGGGCATGCTGGTCGGCGTCGTCGACGAGGTCGGGCCGCAATCCCCGCTCGGACTCGCGGTGGGGGAGCGGGTTGCCACGTTGGTCTCGCTCACGCTCACGCCGCTTGTGCTCGCCGACGGGCTGCACGACTGGGACGGCCGATCCGAGCAGGTGCCGGCCGCCGGGCACGCCATCTTGTTCGCCCGCAGCGTCGTCGCCCGGCTTCCCGACGATCTGCCGACTCCGGTGGCACTGGCGGCGCTCGATGTCTGCGGGGCACCTGCGCTGACCGCGCGCGTCGTTGCGTCCCACATTGCGCGCGGCGCGTTCCCGGCGGTCGCCGTGCTCGGTGCAGCGGGCAAGTCTGGTTCGCTCGCAATGGCCGCTGCCCGCCGCGCCGGTGCTTCTCGTGTCGTCGGCGTTGTACCCACAGCGACCGAAGCCGCTGCGTTGCGCGACACCAGCCTCGCCGACGCCGTCGTCCTGGCGGACGCCCGCGACCCCGTTGCGCTCGCAGCGGCCGTCGGTGATCCGGTCGACGTAACGGTGGTCTGCGTCGATGTGCCCCGATGCGAGCACGGAGCGATCTTGGCGACGGCCCAGGGTGGGACGGTCGTGTTCTTCTCGATGGCCACATCGTTCACTGCCGCGGCACTCGGTGCCGAGGGGCTGGCGGCGGACGTCACGATGCTGGTCGGGAACGGCTTCGTCCCCGGGCACGCGGCGATGGCGCTGGACCTGGTGCGGACCGACGCCGACGTGCGGGCGCTCTTCGACCGCCGGCTTGCGTCGGAGGTCCAACGATGACCGGGCCGGCCACGGTGTTGCTGCGCGGTGGGCATGTCACCGGGACTGCTGGAGCCACCGCAATGCTGACTGAGGGCTCACTCGTGGCGTGGGTGGGCCAAGACGACTCCGCGCCGCCGGCCGCCGAGGTCGTTGACCTCGAGGGCGCGGTGGTCGCGCCTGCGTTCGTGGACGCCCACGTGCATGCCACGCATACCGGCCTTGCCCTCGATGGCTTGGACCTCACCGGCGCCATGTCGCTGCCCGATGCGCTCGACCGGTTGTCGACATACGCACGAGCCCACGCCGGGTCGGTCGTCATCGGCACGGGATGGGACGACACGAGGTGGCCGGAGCGGCGGCCGCCGACGTCGGGCGAGCTCGACCGTGCAGCCGGTGGACGCCCGGTCTACCTCTCGCGCGTCGATGTGCACTCGGCAGTCGCATCGTCAGCGTTGCTGTCAGCAGCTCCGCAGGCTGCCGCCGAGATCGGTTTCGGCAGTAACGGTTTCGTCGCGCTGGCGGCGCACCATGTCATCCGGAAAGCGGCGTACGACAGCGTCGACCCGGCAATGCGCGCGTCAGCCCAACGCAGCACGCGTCGCCGCGCTGTCGAGCTCGGGATCGGCGCCTTCCACGAGATGGGCGGTCCGGACATCGCGGGCGAGGCCGACTTCGTGAGCGTGCTCCGCATTGCTGGCGACGAGCCCGGGCCCGACGTGTTCGGCTACTGGGGCGAGCTGGGCGCCATCGATCGAGCCCGCGAGCTCGGCGCTGTCGGCGCCGGCGGTGACCTGTTCGTCGACGGCTCGGTCGGTTCGCACACCTGCTGGCTGTCTCAGCCCTACGCCGATGCGGACACGCGCGGCCATTGCTGGATCACAGCAGCGCAGATTGGGGAGCACGTAGTCGCATGCGCGCGCTCGCGCATGCAGACCGGATTCCACGCGATCGGCGACGCTGCGCTGCATGCGGTCCTCGTCGGCTTCCAAACGGCGACCGACGTCGTCGGCAGTTACGCGATCGGCAAGGGGCGACACCGGATCGAGCACGCCGAACTCGTCGACGATCCCGCGTCGTTCGCGCGGCACGGCCTCATTGCGAGCGTTCAGCCGGCCTTCGATGCGCGCTGGGGTGGTGCCGCTGGGATGTACGTCGACCGGCTAGGTCCTGACCGCGCCAAGCGGATGAACCCGCTGTCGGGCTTTGCCGCCGCCGGCGTGCCGCTCGTCTTCGGCTCGGACGCACCGGTGACGCCACTCGACCCCTGGGGCACGTTGCGCGCAGCAGTCCGGCACCGCACACCGGGCTTCGGCGTGACCTACCGACAGGCGTTCGAGGCCCACACCGTGCACGGATGGCGGGCTGTGCACGTCGACCATGCCGGGATGTTGCTCCCCGGGCAGCCGGCGTCGTACGCCGTCTGGCAAGCAACGGCCCTGGATGCCGACACCGGTCTGCCGGACCTGGACGCTCCTGACCCGGTCTGCCTGCGGACCGTCATTCGCGGCGAGACGGTGTTCGCGCGCGAGGGGGCGCTGGCATGAGCGCACGCGGAAAACTCGACCTCGACCCGGCTGCCGTTCGGACGGCGCGGCGCCTGGCCCGGCGGGCCGCCGCTCCCGTGGAAAAGCTCGCGCGGACGCATACAACGGTCTCGGTCGAACGCGCCGTCCTGCGGCTTGCCGCCCTGAGCGGTGCGGACGCGAGCGGCATTCCGTGGGTCAACCGGCTCGTCGACTCGGTCCAGTCCGACGTCGGGCTCGACCAGGGCGTCGCCACTCCGGTCTGGGCCACCATGCAGCGTGACGGCCTCGATCTGGCGGCGCTGGCGGAGAAAGCCGCTACCGGATCGGTGTCGTTCGCGCATCCGACCGGACGTGCACGCGACCGCGCCGCACGCGCTGCGCGGAACGCCGTCGCTCGCGGCATCCGCACGATCGATCGCAACCGGGCCACCCGGGACCGGCTGAGGGATCGACTGGGTGACCCATCGTTTCCGTGGATCTACCTCATCGTCGCGACCGGTGACATCGATGAGGACATCCCGCAGGCGCAGGCCGCGGCACGCGAAGGCGCCGACGTGATCGCTGTCATCCGCTCGACTGGTCAATCGCTCCTCGACTACGTACCGGAAGGCGCGACGCACGAAGGTTTCGCGGGCACGTACGCCACGCAAGAGAACTTCCGCTTGATGCGCGCGGCATTGGACGACGTCTCCAGAGAACTCGGCCGCTACGTCCGGCTGACGAACTACGCGTCCGGCTTGTGCATGCCCGAGATCGCGACGCTCGCCGGTCTCGAACGCCTCGACATGATGTTGAACGACTGCATGTACGGCATCATCTTCCGCGACATCAACCCGGTGCGCACTTTCGTCGACCAACGCTTCTCCCGGCAGATTCACGCGCGAGCAGGCATCGTCATCAACACGGGCGAGGACAACTACCTCACGACTGCTGATGCCGTCGACGCTGCGCACACCGTCATCGTCAGTCAGTTGCTCAACGAGCGCTTCGCGAAAGAAGCCGGTCTTGCGGACTGGCAACTAGGTCTCGGTCATGCGTTTGAGATCAACCCGGAGATCCCGGACCAGTTCCGACTCGAGCTTGCGCATGCGCAGCTCGTGCGCGAGCTGTTCCCAGCTGCGCCGCTGAAGTACATGCCGCCGACGAAGCACATGACCGGCAACGTCTTCGCCGGTTACCTGCTCGATGCGTTCTTCAACCTGGCCGGTGTCATGACGGCGCAGTCGATCATCCTGGTGGGAATGATGACCGAAGGCATCCACACGCCGTTCTTGTCCGACCGCGACCTTGCCTTGGAGAACGTTCGCTACGTCCGGAGCGCCTGCGGCAACCTCGCGGAAGACTTCCACCCACCGGCGAACGGATTCATCCAGAAGCGCGCCAAGCAGGTGCTTGCGGAAAGCATCGAGCTGTTAGAGCGAATCTGCGACGACGGACTGCTGCGCGCGATCGCCGAGGGCACCTTCGGCGTGACCAAGCGGCCCGCCGACGGTGGTCGCGGTCTTGAAGGTGTCGTCCCGCAGGCGGATGACTACTACAACCCCGCGCTCGCGATCCTGGAGGAGAGCGGATGAGCGGCCCGGTTGTCCGGCCATACGGCGACACCACCGGTGACGGCATGGTGCAGGTGTCGTTCACGCTTCCGATTCCCAAGGACGCGCGCGCAGAAGGGGCCGCCCAGCAACTCGCGCACAAGATGGGCCTCGACCCGGCGATGGTCGTGCACGCAAAGGCTGTCGGACCTGACTTCACGTTCTTCGTCGTCTACGGCCGGGTCAGCCATCTCGTCGATGTGTCAGCAGTTGAGGTAACCGAGCGCGAGTACCCGCTGCTCACCAGCAAAGAGGTGAACCTCGCCATCCGTGCGCGGCTCGGTCGCCGGCTCGTGGTGCTCGGAGCGGCCGTGGGGACCGATGCCCACACCGTCGGTCTCGACGCCATCCTGAACGTCAAGGGCGTGGCAGGGGAGAAGGGTCTCGAGTCCTATCGCGAGATCCGCGTGGTCAACCTGGGTTCGCAGGTCGATGCCGAACAGCTCGCGCTGCAGGCCGAAAGCGAGGGCGCCGACGCGATTCTCGTGAGCCAAGTCGTCACCCAGCGAGGTGCGCACCTCCAGCACGTTCGTGAGGTCGCTACTGCCGTGCGTGCGCGCTTTCCCGAGTCTCGCCGGCCGTTGCTCGTCGCAGGTGGCCCCCGCTTCGACCCTGCGAGCGCCGGCGAGCTGATGGTCGACCGGGTCTTCGGCAAGGGGACGACGCCGCGCGAAGTCGCCAGCTATCTCGCGGCCGCGATCACACGCTCGGGCGATCCCGAGGGCGCGGGCAAGTGAGCGACCCAATCGGCCCTGGCTTCGTCGTGACGCACCGTCGGTATGTCTCGTACGCCGATGCGCATTACGGCGGCAACCTCGTCGACGGCGCATTCGTGCTCGCTCTCTTCGGTGACGTTGCGACCGAGCTCGCGATCCGAACCGATGGCGACGAAGGCTTACTTGCCGGCTACCACACGGTGACGTTCCATGCACCGGTGATCGCGGGCGACGTCGTCGAGGTCACGGCGACGCTGCGCGAGGTGGGCCGGCGCAGTCGGCAGGTGGACTTTCGCGCCGTAGTCGTCTGCCGTGCCGCGCCCGAGCGTTCGCCGTCGGCGTCCGACGTACTCACCGAACCGGTCACAGTCGCCACGGCCACCGGCACCGTCGTGGTGCCCGGCTGACGTCGCACCGTTACGTCGGACCATGCACCATCGCTCAATCGGGTGGTTTACCTGGGTTTTCCTCGATCGTTGATCATGCCCCTGACCTGCGCAGACGCCGCGTTTGCGCAGGTCAGCGCGTCGTTGACAACCGGGTCGGGCTAGGCGTTAGTGTCCGCCGTCCACTTTTCGCGCGCGCTTCGATCGGGGGGTCCACGACATCGTGAGCGTCTGGGCAGCGACGGTACGGCGCTTCGCCGTGCACGTCCGGGTGCCAGGTCCAGGGCTTGCGGTACATCGGGAGGGGACTTTTCCGGCGAGCGCGCCGTGTGACCCACGCGGCCCGGACCCGGTCGCCCAGTAGACAACGGCTGTCGAGTTCGCCGCCAGCGAGCCGACGTCGGTCCGAAGGGTGACCGGGTCCGTGACCCGCGGGCGCTAGCGTGAAGTGTGGCTATCCGGCCGGTGCTGTCCGCGCGCGCTGCTGACAAGAGCGGTATGCCGTCGGCGACGGAGCCCTTTCGACGTTCGTCTCGGCGTGACCTCGCCGTCCGCTGCGGCGCCGCAGTCTTCGCCGGGATGCTGATCGCCGGCACCTTCGCGCCGGTCAGCTGGTGGCCGTTGGCGGTGCCCGGCGTCGCCCTGCTCGTCGTGGTCTGCTGGCGCCGCCGGGCACGAGCGGGCCTCGCGTACGGCGCGCTCGCAGGTCTCGGCACATTCATCCCGGTGCTCGCCTGGTTGCGGGTCGTCGGAGTCGACGCCTGGCTCGCCCTGGCCCTCCTTGAGGCCGCCCTGTTTGCGCCGCTCGGGTTAGCGACGGCGCTTGTCACCCGGTTGCGCGCCTGGCCTGTCTGGGTTGCGGCGCTGTGGGTCGCCGAGGAAGCCTGGCGAGACCGCATCCCGTTCGGTGGCTTTCCGTGGGCTCGGCTCGCTTTCGGTCAGACCGACGCGCCCACCTTGCGCTATGCCGCGGTCGGCGGCGCCCCGCTGGTGACTTTCGCCGTGGCACTCGCCGGAGCGTGCCTCGCGGCGGCCTGCCTGGCCGGCCTGGAGCGCGTCGTCGCGCGAGCCGCCGGGTGGGTCGCTCTGGGCGGTGCCGCGGTCCTCGTTGGGCTGGCGGTGCCGGTGCCGACTCACGGTCAGTCGGCCGGCGGTCCGGCTCGGCTCGTCGTGGCGCTTGTGCAAGGCAACGTGCCTCATCCGGGGCTGCACTTCCTCGGCGAGCCGGAACAGGTCCTCGGCAACCACGCGGCCGAGACACAACACCTCGCCGACCTCGTCACGTCCGGAGCACTGCCGCGTCCGGACGTGGTGATCTGGCCGGAGAACTCCTCCGACCTCGACCCGTACCACGACGCGGAGGCGCAGCGAGTCATCAACGGGGCGGTACAAGCGGTGGGCGTTCCCACGCTTATCGGTGCGGTTGTCGCGGACGCACACGATCCGGTCCACCACGTCGACAACGACGGCATTGTTTGGAGCCCGGTGACCGGGCCCGGCGCTGTGTACACCAAACAGCACCCGGTCCCGTTCGGGGAGTACGTGCCGTTCCGGTCGGTGCTCGGACACGTCATCGGCCGGCTCTCACTGGTACCGGCCGACTTCGTGCACGGAAAGCGCGCCGGTGTGTTGGCCCTGGGACCGGCCCGGATCGGCGATGTGATCTGTTTCGAGGTCGCCTACGACGGGCTCGTGCGCAAGACCGTCGACGCCGGTGGCCGGGTGATCGTCGTACAGACCAACAACGCCACGTATGCACGCACAGCCGAGTCAGCGCAACAGCTCGCGATCTCTCGGTTGCGCGCCGTCGAGCACGGGCGCGCCGTCCTGATCGCGGCCACCAGCGGCATCAGCGCGGTGATCGCACCGGACGGCCACGTGGTAGAGCAGTCGCGCGAGTTGACCCCGGCGCTGCTCGTGCACCGCGTGCCGCTACGCGACAGCCGGACGATTGCCGACCGGCTGGGGGACTGGCCCGAGCTCGGGCTCACCGCTCTTGGTATCGGTGCGTTCGCTTTCGCTCTCTGGCGCCGCCGCCACAGCTCGGGGGAGCAGAGCCCGTGACCCAGGAGCCGTCACGGGTGTGCATCTGCATCCCGACCTACAAAGAGGCGGAGAACATCGAGGCGATCGTTGCGCGCGCCCGCGCCGCGGTACCGGAGGCGCAGTTGCTCGTCCTTGACGATGCGAGCCCGGACGGCACCGGGCAGCTTGCGGACCGGCTCGCTGCGGCGGACGCTCACGTGGCCGTCGTCCATCGGCAGGAAAAACGTGGGCTCGGCGCTGCCTATCTCGACGGGTTCCGGTGGGCCTTGGACCGCGGCTTCGACGTCATCGTCGAGATGGACGCCGACGGTTCACACGCGCCGGAAGAGCTGCCGAGGTTGCTCGCCGCGTTACGCGGCGGTGCCGACGTCGTACTCGGGTCGCGCTGGGTGCCGGGCGGCGCGGTCCGCAACTGGCCGGCGAGTCGCATGCTCCTGTCCCGCGGCGGCAACGCCTACGTCCGGATGACACTCGGGGTTCCCCTCCGCGATGCGACCGGCGGGTTCCGGGCCTACCGCAGTGACGTGCTGCGGAAGCTGTCACTGACCGACGTGGCGTCGCAGGGGTACTGCTTCCAGGTCGACCTGGCGCTGCGTGCGTTGCGCGAGGGGTTCACCGTGGTGGAGGTGCCGATCACATTTGTCGAGCGCGCGTACGGCACGAGCAAGATGGACCGGCGGATCATCGCGGAAGCGTTGTGGCGGGTGACCGGGTGGGCGGTTACCTCACGGTTGCGCCGGGCGGATCGCGGTAGGGGAGCAGCCTGATGGGCGGCTTGGCGCTGCTGGTCTTTCTGGTCCTGCCCGTAGCGGAGATCGTGGTGGCGATCCAGGTCGCGGATGCAATCGGTGGCTTCGCCACGGCGTTGTTGTTGCTCATCACGAGTGTCATCGGGGGTGTCGTCGTACGCCGGGCCGGTGCGCGTGCCTGGGCGGCGCTCCAGGAGGCCGCTGCCGCCGGCCGGCCGCCGCGCAACGTGCTCGACGGCGCGATCGTCTTGCTCGGTGGGTTGCTCTTGCTCGTCCCGGGCTTCATCACGGACGTGCTCGGGCTCCTGCTGTTGGTGCCGGTGACGCGCCGGTTCACCCGGTTCCTGGTCGCGAGCTACGTCACCCGTCGGGTGCGGGTCGTTCGGAGTCAGCCTCGTCCGCGGAGCCGGCGCTCAGCGTTCGACATGCCGGACGATGTGATCGAGGGGGAGGTCGTCGCCGAGGGGGACAGCACCTCGGGCCGCAACGACGACCGGCCCGACGATCCGCATGGGCAGATCGGTCGGGCCGGTTAGTCGCTGAGTTCGGTCAGGCGCTCTTGCGGCGCCCTTGGCGAAGCAGGTCGAGCCGCTCGTGCAGCAGCTCCTCGAGCTCCGGAATGGAACGCCGCTCGAGCAACATGTCCCAGTGCGTGCGCGGCGGCTTGCTCTTCTTGGGCTCGGGCAGGTCCCCGTCCACGAGATTGGCCTGCGCACGGCAGACCTTGCACTCCCAGACAAGCGGGGTCTCCGCCTCCGCGGCAAAGGGCATCTCGAAACGGTGCCCTTCGGGGCAGACGTACGTCGCATCATGGCGTGGAGCCAGGTCGATATTGCGCTCGTTCTCGTAACTGACCGCCCCGAGGCGGCTGCCGCGCATCACGCGCTCACCCATCGTGCGCCTCCTCGGTCTAGCCCGGTCGGGCCCAGTCGTTTGAGTCCAACGTGCCAACGTGCGGGAAGATTCCCTCTTAGAGACGCGCGGACGCGCGGTTCGGTTGTCCCATGGAGGTTAAGGTGCCCTTACCCTACCGCGGATCGCAGCTTGCTGCGGGCCTCGGCGCGATCCGCGTTGGGCTCGGTGTGGCAATGCTCACCCGTCCACTGTTACTTCCTCGGCCGCTCGGGATTGATTCCGTAACCGCCGGTCGGGTGGACTGGTTGGTCCGGATGGCGGGCGCACGGGACCTGGCCCTGGGCGCCGGGACCCTGGCTGCCGCGAAGACGGGTGGCCAGCGGACCTGGCTGGCCGCGTCGCTCGCCAGCGACGTCGCCGACGCCGTCATACTCACCGGAGCCATCCGCAGTGGCCGGATCGGGCGCATCATGGGCGGCACTGCGGCCTTGTCTGCCGTCGTCGCCGCGGCCGCCGGCGCCGTTGCCCTCGGCAGCACCAACGGTTCGGTCGACGCGGCGTCATGATCAGCGCCGATCACGGCCAGTAGAGCGTCTCTCACCGGCGCCGGATGCGCAGCCCGTCCAACCACTACCGAAGCGCCGATAATCACCATTATGTCAAGTAACGTGGCGGAGGCCAGGGTGCGAACCTCTGCCCGCTGCCCCCTCAGACCTCGACCAGGACGACGGTGACGTTGTCGTAGCCGCCGGCCGCCAGCGCCGCGGCCACGAGCTGATCGCAGGCGTCGGCAACCGGCCCGCTGGAGGCAAACGTGCCGATGGCGTCCTCGGAGATGAGTCCGGACAGGCCGTCCGTGCACAGCAGCAGCCGGTCGCCGGGCGACAGTGCCAGCGAGACCAGTTCCGGATCGAGCGGCTGCGGGATGCCCAGTGCCTGAGTCAGGTAGCCGTGCCGGTTGTGGTCGTGCGTCACTTGTACGGCGGCGCCGCCACGCACCAGATAGGCGCGACTGTCGCCCACGTGCGCCACGTGAGCATGGTCGTCCGTGACGCGGCCAACGACCGCCGTGGTCCCCATCCCGCGGTACGCCGGCTCGCTGTCCGCGAGCGCCAACACGGCGTCGTGCGCTGCCCGCAGGGCCGCCGCGAGCTCTGTCTCCGGATCAGCAGTGATCTGGTCGACGGCGGCCTCGATCGTGCGCAGGCCGGTCGCACTGGCCACGTCCCCCGCCGGGTGGCCGCCCATCCCGTCTGCGACGCACACGACACAACCTGTCGGCAGCTCGCGCACGAAAGACGCGTCCTCGTTGCGCGTACGCACATAGCCGATGTCACTGCGCTGCGCGAACTGCATGCCGGGCGCGCTGTCAGACGGTGTCGTAGTCGACGGACGCAATGGCCGCGATGACCTGGCTGTCGTCGAAGCCGTCCGATCCCGGGATCTGCGGGACGAACCCGACCAGGACGCCGTCGCGCAGCACTTGCGCCTCCAACCCTGCTGCGCCGTCGGTGTCCCATACCGCTTCGCGGCCGTCGGGGATGACGACGCGTACGCCGGTTTGGTAGACGCCGGTCCGGGCGAGGTGTGCCATGACTCCCTGATCGCGTAGGGCAGTCACGAGGCGGCGGGCGCGATCCTCTTCCATCCGATCAGTCTGCCTGGTCGCTCCGACGCGACGAGCACGCGGCTGCGACGTAGCCGGAAATGTGGGCAGGGTCGGACATAACTAGGGATATCCCCATCCGGAAGCACTAGGGCTTTCACGTCCACAACGGTGCCGATGAGCTATTTCAGTTTCTCCGTCACATGCCGAGACTCTGTTTGAGCCGACGCCCAACCGGGGCGCCCGAACATCAAGGACTGTCAGGGAGGCACACCGATGTGCCAGCACTCCCCTTCTTGCCCACCCGCCGACGGTCCTGACCGCGACGCCGCCCACACCATCGCCACCCACCCCGAGCAGGGCTGGTCGCTGCTCTGCAATGGCGTCTTGCTGTTCGATGACACCGGCGAGCTGCTGCCCGACGGCCGGGTGATCGGACCGCGCCGGCCGGCCGCACCGCGGCACATGCACGCCGCCTAGACCTCCGCTCCCTAGCCCCGAGCGAGAACAGAGCTAGCCGGAATACGCCTCGATCGGCGGGCAGCTGCACACGAGATTGCGATCGCCGTAGGCCCCATCGATCCGGCGTACGGGTGGCCAGTACTTGTCCTGCCGCATTCCGGCCACCGGAAACACCCCCGTCTCGCGGTCATAACCGTGCGCCCAGTCCCCCACCAACATCGCGCCGGTGTGCGGGGCGTTGCTGAGCGGGCTGTCTGCGCGATCCCACTCACCGTCTGCGATGTGCTCGATCTCGGCGCGAATCGAGATCATCGCATCGCAGAACCGGTCGATCTCGCTGAGCGGCTCCGACTCGGTCGGCTCCACCATTAGCGTGCCGGCCACCGGGAACGACATCGTCGGCGCGTGGAAGCCATAGTCGATGAGCCGCTTGGCGACGTCGTCCACGGTTACGCCGGTGGTTCTCGTCAACGGCCGCAGATCCAGGATGCACTCGTGCGCCACCAAGCCCCCGTGACCGGTGTAGAGCACCGGGAAGTGCGGGGCGAGCCGCCGCGCAACATAGTTTGCGGCGAGCACGGCAACCCCGGTGGCGCGGCGAAGACCGTCTGCTCCCATCAGCCGGATGTAGGCCCACGGGATCGGCAGGATCCCGGCGGACCCCCATGGCGCGGCCGCGATCGGCCCGGGTCCGGTGGCGGGACCCGCATCTGCGCGTAGCGGATGGTTCGGCAAGTACGGCGCTAGATGTGCACGCACCCCGACCGGGCCGACGCCCGGGCCGCCACCGCCGTGCGGGATGCAGAACGTCTTGTGCAAGTTCAAGTGCGACACGTCCGCGCCGAACCGCCCCGGCCGCGACCAGCCGACAAGTGCGTTGAGATTGGCGCCGTCGACGTAGACCTGACCGCCCACGTCGTGCACGACGTCGCAGATCTCCGTGATCGCGCTCTCGAACACCCCGTGCGTCGACGGGTACGTGACCATCAGCGCAGCAAGCTGGTCCGCATGGTCGCGCACCTTTTCGCGCAGGTCGTCCACGTCGACGTTGCCCGCCTCGTCACACGCGACAACCACTACACGGAGTCCGGCCATAACGGCCGACGCGGCGTTGGTGCCATGTGCCGATGACGGGATCAGGCAGACGTCACGGTGCGCTTCGTTCTTCTCGCGCAGGTAGGAGCGGATGGCCAGCAAGCCGGCGAGCTCGCCTTGCGATCCGGCGTTGGGCTGCACGGAGACGGCGTCGTAGCCGGTGATATCGGCGAGCCAACTCTCCAGCGTCGTGATGAGCTCGACGTACCCCTCCGTCTGCTCGGCCGGTGCGAACGGATGGACGCTTGCGAACTCCGGCCAGCTGATCGGTTCCATCTCTGCCGTCGCGTTGAGCTTCATCGTGCACGAGCCGAGCGGGATCATGCCGCGGTCGAGAGCGAAGTCTCGGTCCGCCAGGCGTCGCAAGTAGCGCAACATCCCGGTCTCCGACCGGTGCGTCGAGAACACCGGATGGCCGAGGTACGGCGACTCGCGTCGCACCGGCCGGGCGAACCCGAAGTCCTCGGCGCTGTCTCCCTGCGGACTGACGTCGAACGCGGCGCAAACAGCAGCGATGTGTTCCCGCGTCGTCGTCTCGTCGCAGGACACGCCGACGGTGTCGTCGTCGACGGCGAGCAGGTTGATCCCAGCCCGCTCCGCCGCTGCGACGATGGCAGTCGCTCTGCCGGCCGCGTCCACGCGAATTGTGTCGAAGAAAGAGTCGGCTGCGAGCCGGAAGCCGCCCGCGCGCAGTGCTGCTGCCAGCTCGCTCGCCCGCTGATGTGTGCGCGCCGCGATGTTCCGCAGGCCGTCCGGACCGTGATAGACGGCGTACATCGCAGCGATCACTGCCAGCAGCACCTGCGCAGTACAGATGTTGCTCGTCGCCTTCTCTCTGCGGATGTGTTGCTCGCGGGTCTGCAACGCGAGCCGGTAAGCCGGTGTGCCATCCGCGTCGACGGACACACCGACGAGGCGACCCGGCAGCTGACGCTCGAGGCCGCCTCGGACGGACATGAACCCGGCGTGCGGACCGCCGAACCCGAGCGGTACGCCGAACCGCTGTGCTGATCCGACGGCGATGTCCGCGCCGATCTCCCCGGGCGGGCGCAGCAGTGTCAAAGCCAGCAGGTCAGTGGCGACGGTGACCAGTGCACCCTGCTCGTGCGCTGCCCCGACGAGAGCCGCGTAGTCGCGGACCGCGCCGGACGAGCCCGGGTACTGCACGAGGACGCCGAAGCACTCGCCCGGCGGTTGACCTCCGGACAGGTCAGCAATCTCCACCTCGAGCCCGAGTGGCTCGGCCCGGGTCGCCACGACCGCGATCGTCTGGGGGTGGCAGTCAGCGTCGACGACGAAGCGGTTGGACCCCGCTTTGCTGGCTCGTCGTGCCAGCGTCATGGCCTCCGCCGCAGCCGTGGGTTCATCCAGGAGGCTGGCGCCGGCCGTCGGCAACCCGGTCAGGTCTTCGACCATGGTCTGGAAGGTGAGTAGCGCTTCGAGCCGGCCTTGGCTGATCTCAGGCTGGTACGGCGTGTAGGCGGTGTACCACGACGGGTTCTCCAGCACGTTGCGCCGGATGACCGGTGGTGTGTGCGTGTCGTAGTACCCAAGACCGATCATCGAGACCAACCTGCGGTTGCGCCCGGCGAGCTCCCGGAGTTCGGCCGCGACCATGGGTTCGTCGGCCGCGGCCGGCAGCTGCAGCGGCGCGTCGTCGCGGACCGCAGCAGGTATTGCCGCTGCCATCAGGTCGTCGATCGAGCCGTAGCCAACGACCGCGAGCATCTTGGCCTCGTCATCGGCGGACGGACCAACATGCCGATCGGCAAATGCTGACAAGGGGGCACCTCCCTGACCGGTACGAACCCGGGCGGGCTCGCGGTCTCCCCCTCTGTCCGTTCGCGCACGCGCGATGTTCAGAGTGGCCTGCGCCGCACGGTTCGGGTGCCTGAGAGGTTCCGGGGAGGGTTGCCCCTTCGGCGCCGCTGCCATCGGGGAACGGATGGCGTTGGTCTCTCCCGTGCGGAGTCGACGACCGCTTCGACGCTACCAAACGCAGCCGGTCAGCCGGTGCTGCGGCGCTCCCTGCGGTGCGCGAGCTCGTCCGCCGCCGAGGTGCTGATGGCATTCACCGCAGCGTCGCTGTCGCCGTCGGTGGCAGTTTGCTCCTGGGTGCGTTCGGCCGGTAGCGCCGCGAGGCTGCCCTCGACATCACGCACCACGCCGCCGAGCGCGATCGCGAATACGGCCTGCCCACCTTGCAACAGGTCGACAACCTCGTCGGCCGAGGTCAGCTCATAGACACTGGCGCCGTCAGACAGCAGCGTTATGCGGGCCAGATCTTCTGCGCCTCGCTGGCGCAGCGTGGCGACCGCCGCGCGAATGTTCTGCAGCGAGATGCCGGCGTCGAGCAGCCGCTTCACGACGCGCAGCACGAGCACGTCGCGGAACGAGTACAGGCGTTGCGTCCCCGACCCTGCTGCCCCGCGGATCGTCGGCTCGACCAGGCCGGTGCGGGCCCAGTAGTCGAGCTGGCGGTAGGTGATGCCGGCGGCCGCGCACGCGGTCGGCCCGCGATAGCCGAGACCGTCGCTGCCCGCTGGAGCGGCAACAGCAGGCTCCGCGTCGAAGAGGACGCCCTGCTCGCCGTCCTCCACGCGAACCTCCGCACGATGCCGGTAGGCCACTCCCCCAGCGGGGGCGGCTGGACTGACGGTAGGTCTGCCGACAGGTCGGGTCAACGTCCGGCGCGGCGCGTCGTGACCCTCAACCTGGAGGTGAGGCTGAAATGGTCAGTCGCCGGTCTGGAAGTCCTCCGGAGAGATGTTGTCGAGGAACTCGCGGAACTTCTCCACCTCGTCCTCCTGCTCGTCCGCCACAGCGATCCCGGCTTCGGCCAGGACGGACTCTTCTCCGAAGATCGTCACGCCGGCGCGGATCGCGAGAGCGATGGCGTCCGACGGCCGCGCGCTGACCTCGACGCCGCCGTCGAAGACCAGCTCGGCGTAGAAGATGCCGTCGCGCAGGTCGGTGATCCGCACCGCGGACAGTGTCGCGCCCACTGCCTCGAGCGTGTCGCGGAACAGGTCGTGCGTCATCGGCCGGGTCGGCACGATGCCCTGTTGCGCATAGGCGATCGCGGTCGCCTCGACGGCGCCGATCCAGATCGGCAGATAGCGGTCGCCCTGTGCTTCCTTGAGCAGGACGATGGGCTGGTTCGACGGGAGCTCGACCCGTACGCCGACGACGCTCAGCTCCTGCACGATGTCGTCACCGCCCCACTATTCGCCACTGGCGTTTGGGTTCTCGCTCGTACGACTGCGCGAACGCTGTCCGTCACAGTACCGCGCCGTCGCAACGGACACGCCCGTGTAAAACCGAAACGTCGCGCTGCCTCCGGCCGTGAATTGCCGCCGAGGAAATTGCGGCGTACTAGCGCCCGAGCAACGGGCGAAGGCCTGCTTTGACGAGCGTTGCGTGAAGTCGGACCGACAGCGCGGCGATCTCCCGAGCGGTCTCCTCCGCACGTGCCCGTGCCTCCGGGTTGCGCTGGCGAACGAGAGGTGTAATCACTTGCTCGACGAGGCCGAGCTCCCGGTCAGCGGCGGATTTGAATGTGCGCAGGTGGCGTGCCTCCAAGCCGAACTGCGCCAGTTCCGCCACGGCCTTGCCGACGACGAGCGCGTCACCGTCGTAGTGGCTGCTGCCCGGTCGCGCCGCCAGCAGTCCGTACTGCTCGAGCTGACCCAGCTGGTCGGTGGTGAGACCGGTGGCCTCGAGCAGCTCCGGACGGGACAACCGAACCTCGCTCGGGTCCGGGATGAAGCTCTCCGGTCCCGGCAAGCCTTCAGCGGCCACCAGTGCGCGTGGTACTCGCGGGCCGCCGCCCGGCAGCGCAGGCGGTTCGAGCCCGCGGTCGAGCGCATCGAGGTGCTCACGGATGACGCGAAGAGGCAGGTAATGATCGCGCTGAGCCGACAACACATACCGGAGCCGGGATAGGTCATCTCGGGAGAACTTCCGATAACCGGAGGCAGTGCGCTCTGGTTCTACGAGGCCCTCGGACTCGAGGAACCGGATCTTCGAGATCGTCACGTCGGGAAAGTCCGGACGCAGCTGCGACAGCACGTCGCCGATGCTCATGAACGCGCGACTGCTGCGCGCGACGGGTTGGCGAGCGGGTTCCGGGTTCATCGGCCCTCCCCGCCGTCGGCCGGGTGACCGCCCAGGAAGAACACCAACCGGAACTTGCCGATCTGCACTTCGTCGCCACCCGCGAGCGGTGACTCTTCGATGCGCTCCCGGTTGAGATACGTGCCATTGAGGCTGCCGACGTCGCGGACGAGGAAGTGCTCGTCACGCCGGATGAACTCCGCATGGCGCCGAGAGACCGTCACATCGTCGAGGAAGATGTCGCTCTCCGGATGGCGCCCGGCGGTGGTGACATCCGCGTCGAGCAGGAACCGGCTGCCGGCGTTAGGTCCGCGCTTCACCACGAGCAGCGCGGTGCCGATCGGCAGCGCCTCGACGACCTGCTCATGGCTCGTGTCAAGGTCAGGTTCAGCATCAAGAGCTTCGAGCCCCGACACGGAGATTGTTGACGTCGTGTCCACGCCGCGTTCGCCTTCCGATCCGACAGGTTGGCCAGGGCGCGCCAGCGCAGCGCCGCAGTTTGCGCAGAATCGTGCGTCGTCGGGGTTCTCCCGACCGCACTGCGTGCAGAACAGCGTTGCCATCAGGCCCGCACCCGCGTCAACCCGCGCGTCAGCCCCCGAGTGAACATCGCGGTTCGGCCTCCTGGTTGTCGCGGCGTCCACGGCTGAGTCTCGACCGCGACGAGAGGTTGATGGTAGGGCCGCGAACTTACGGCGCATCCGGCGGGAGGGTCAACCGGATCGGAGAACTGCCCGGCCCACCCTGCCGAAAAACGCCCTCCGGACACGGCGAGTGCCGGCGTCGCTACAGACCGGCCACCAGCTCGCTATAGGCCGCCGCGTCGAGCACGTCTCCTTCGCCGGAGCCGTCCCCGCTCGCCACCGGCGCGATCTCAACCATCCACCCTTCGCCGTACGGGTCGGAGTTCACGAGTTCCGGCCGGGCGTCGAGTTGCTCGTTGCGTGCCGTGACTGTGCCGCTCACCGGCGCGTAGATGTCGGACACGCTTTTGGTCGACTCGACCTCACCAAGCGGATCGCCGGCACGTACTTCGCTGCCGAGCTCGGGCAGCGTGACGAAGACGATGTCACCGAGCGCCTCTTGTGCGTAGGCGGTAATGCCGACCCGGATGGGCCCCTCTGGTCCCCCGCGCAGCCACTCATGCTCGCGGGTGTAGCGCAGGTCGTCCGGAACCTGGGTGGTCACGGGCGCGCAGCGTACTGCACGTTCATCGACCCGCCGACTCGACGACTGCGCTCCACTCCGCCAGCAGGTCGGCGGCGGACGCAGCGGTCGGACCTTCGGCCCACAGATGCGTCACCGCCTCGGCGGGGTCAGGCAGAACGAGCACCCATCGGTCGTCGGCCTCGACCACGCGCACGCCATCGGTCGTGTCGATCTCGCGACCCGCTGCGGCTTCGACGACGGCGCGCATGACCATTCCCTTGACCGCCCACGGCGTGGGCACGGACTGCCGCAGCACGTTCGCCATCGGGATCCGCGAATCGATCTCGGACAGCGTCAGCTTGGTTCGAGCCACCAGACCCAGCAGCCGCACGAATGCGGCGATGCCATCAAGTGCTGCGCTGAACTCGGGTACGACGAAGCCCCCGCGGCCGTCGCCGGCGAAGATGACGTCGGACGAGCCGGCTGCGCCGAGAAGGTCTGGCGGTGAGGTGGACGTCCAGGCGATGCGTACGCCGTGGAACGCCGCGACCTGCTCAGCGATGCGCGTTGTAGTAACGGGCAGCGCGACTTGACCGGCACGGCGTTCGGCCGCGACGAGGTCGAGAAACACCAACAGCGCCCGATCATCGTGGATGAGCGCGCCGTGGTCATCCACGATCGCGAGCCGCTCCCCCACCGGGTCGAACCGCACGCCGAAGTCCGCTCTACTGGAGGCGACAAGGTCGCCGAGACGCTCCAGGTCGCGCATGTGCTCCGCCAGCGTCTCCGTTGGCGTCGTCTCGTCGAGGCGGCCGTTGACGGTGAGCACGTCAACGCCGATGCGCCCGAGCAGGTTGGGCAGGACGAGGGACGCAGCTCCGTGCGCGGCGTCGCAGACAACCTTCAGCCCGGCGTCGGCGACGCCAGAAACGCCGATGCACTGCAAGAGCTCCTGCGCGTAGCTATCCAGCGTCCGTGCCGGGAAGGACAGGTCGGCAATCTCGCCCGGGAAGGCTCGCCGGTACTCCTGTCGCGAGAAGACGCGCTCCAGCTTGCGCTGCGCGGCTTGCGAGAGGTCGGCGCCTCGCTCGTCGAGGAAGACAATGTCGACGCCCTGTGCGTCCCCGGGCGTCGTACGGACCATCACCCCGCCGACCGAGTCGCTGCGCGAGACTTCGAACCGCGTCACCGGCAGCGGGCTGACCTCCAGGTCGCGCACGTTGATCGCGCTGGCCGTGAGCGCGCTGATGACGGCGCGCTTCAGGGCACGGGCCGCACGTGATGCATCGCGTGCTGTTGTGACGACGCTGCCCTTGCGCAACGTCGTGGCGTACGCGCTGGCAAGGCGAACCGCCAGCTCTGGCGTGATCTCGACGTTGACAAGCCCGGATACCCCGCGCGGTCCGAACAGCGTGCGCTGTCCGCGCGACTCCCAGATGACGCTCGTGTTGACGACCGCGCCGGCTTCGATCGTCTTGAACGGGTAGACCCGTACCCCGCTCGAGAGGTAGGCCTCGCGCTCGACCACGCACTCGTCGCCGACGACCGCACCCTCTTCAATGCGGGCACCGCGCATGACATCGGTGTTCTTGCCGATGATGCAGCCCCGAAGGTTCACGCTCGGACCGATGAACACGTTGTCGTGTACGACGGCGCGGTGCAGGAACGCACCGCCTTTCACGACAACGTTGCTGCCGAGGACGGTGTACTCACGTAGTTCAGCGCCGGCGTCGACCTTGGCGTAGTCGCCGATGTAGAGCGGTCCCTTGAGAATGGCCTCCGGGTCCACTTCTGCACCCTCTGCCTGCCAGACGCCGGGCGAGAGCTCGAAGCCCTCCAGGTCGACATCGACCTGCCGGTTGAGCACGTCAGCCTGTGCCTTCAAGTAGCTCTCGAAGGTCCCGACGTCCTCCCAGTAACCATCGGCCACGTATCCGTAGAGCGGCGCACCGGCCTTCAGCAGCTCCGGAAAGACGTCACCCGACCAGTCGACGACGTCGTTGTCTGCAACATGTTCGAAGACTTCGGGTTCCATGACGTAGATGCCGGTGTTGACGGTGTCGCTGAACACCTGGCCCCAGGTCGGCTTCTCGAGGAAGCGCTCAATCTGCCCATCCTCGTTCACGATGATGATGCCGAACTCCAACGGGTCCGGCACACGCTTGAGGCCGACCGTGACGAGGGCGCCGCGCTCGCGGTGGAAGCGGACCATCTTGGTGAGGTCGATGTCAGTGAGGGCGTCCCCCGAGATGACGAGGAACGGTTCGTCACGTAGCGCGGCCTCGGCGTTCTTCACGCTGCCGGCTGTGCCCCGAGGCGTCTCCTCCGTGGCGTACTGCAGATCCATACCGAGCTCTTCGCCGTCGCCGAAGTAGTTGCGAACGAGCGCAGCGAGGAAGTGCACGGTCACGACGGTCTCGTGGAA
This sequence comes from Actinomycetes bacterium, assembly GCA_045807285.1. Lineage (GTDB taxonomy): Bacteria > Actinomycetota > Actinomycetes > JAWWOW01 > JAWWOW01 > JBJMHR01. The sequence goes on along the minus strand of JBJMHR010000023.1, from coordinate 32,795 downwards.
TCCGTGCCGCTTGAGGAGCCGGAGGACGTGTTCCATGATCGGCCGGTTCACCACCGGCAGCAGCGGCTTCGGCTGGTTAGCCGTCATCGGCCGCAGCCGGGTGCCTTCGCCGCCGGCCATCACGACTGCCCTCATTGCCGGCTCATCCGGAACTCGTCAGGTCAGCGGGTTGTGACACCGGTTCCGCCAGCGACACGTGCTGCCTTTCTCCACCGGCATTTTTGTCGTCCTCGATGAGCCGCTGTGCTTGTACGGCGTACAGAACGCCGGCCCACCAATAGAGCGCGGTTCCCCAGATGGCGAAGGCCCAACCGACCGAGCGCGCAACGGTAGGTCCCCATCCTGCTCCCGCGCCGAGCAACAACAACGGGAACGCATACAGCATGCACATCGTCGCCGCTTTGCCGAGCACGTGCACGGGGAGCGGCCCGTAGCCATGCCGCCGCAACGCGGCCAGCACCACGGTGAGCAGGACATCGCGCGCAACGATGAAGACCGCGAGCTCCCAGGGGACGATGTCGCGTGCGCTGAGCACGGCCAGCGTCGCCAGGATGTAGAGGCGGTCGACCAGTGGGTCCAGAAGCTCGCCCAGACGGCTGTACTGGTTGAGCACGCGGGCGAGCTTTCCGTCCAGCCAATCCGTGATCGCTCCCGCGGCGAGCACAAAGAAGGCAGCCACATCAGCGTGCGGCCCGACGACGAGCCAACAGAAAACCGGTACGCCGGCCAGACGTAACGCGGACAGCGCATTAGGAACGGTCGCAACACGCATTCCAGCCATCGTTCCGAGACTAGTGGTCCCGCTGCCCTACAGAACGGGACAGCGGGACCGCCAGCAGTGCAGCGTCTTTGTTGATTCCTTGCGTTCCGGCTAGAAGGCAGTTGCTCCGTTGGGCGTGCCCAGGCCGGTCGGCCCGTCGTACCCGGTCTTCGCCGTGCAGAGGTAGCTTCCGCTGCAGCTGCCGTTCGAACCGCTCGTGACGTCGTTCAGCCCACTTGTGTGCGCGTAGGGATACGAGCCGTAGGTGATCGACGCGGTGTTGCCCGCCAGCGCGTAGACGCTCGCGATGAGCGGCGACGACAGGCTGGTGCCACCCACAGTCGCCCAACCGCTGAAGCAGCTGCCCTGGACCTGACCGAGGAAGTTGCAGTTCGTGTCGTAGACGCCGAGTCCGGTGTTCGGATCCGCGACGGCGGCGACGTCGGCGACGGTCCGTCGCGCGCATCCGGAGTCGGTCTGCCACGACTGCTTCGCTTCGTACGCCGAGCAGCCACTGCCGGCCCCGCTCCACGTCGTCTCGCTCCAGCCGCGCGTGCCGCCGCTACGGTTCAGCGACGTCCCGCCAACCGCGGTGACGTACCTGGATGCCGCCGGATACTCCACGCCGTAGCCGCTGTCACCGGAGCTGACGGTGATCGCGATGCCGGGGTGGTTGAAATGCGAGTCGCTGCTCGTCTCCGACGACGACTCGGAACCGCCATAGCTGTTGGAGATCGCCACGACGCCGGGCTGGCGAGCCGCGGTGTCCTCGGCCGCGTAGAGGTTCACGTTGGAGTTCGACGTCGCCTCGACCAGCGTGATGTGGCAGTCGGGGCAGGCGGCGGAGACCGCGTCGAGATCGAGGCTGATCTCGGTCGCCCAGCCCACATTGTTGGACGGGTAAGAGCCCTGGACGCCGTTCTGGTTCAGCTTCTTGAAGCAACCGTTCGCGGTGGTGCACGGTGCCAGCCCGTTCGTCGACCGGTACGTCGCGAGATCGGACTCTGCAGTCTTGTCGTCGTACGCATCGACGATGGCTACTGTCCGGCCGCCCGACGAGAGCGACGACAACCCATAGGCGGAACGGATGTCCGCAGCGCCGTAGCCCGTCGGGCTCGTGGCGGCGTACGGCTGGCCTTTTGCACCGAGCGCTTCCGCATAGCAGTGCGCGCGGCCGGCCTGCGCCGACGTCGCGCAGCCAAGCTTCACCGGGATGAGGTGTGCGGCCCCTGCAGCGGTCCCCCCTGTTGTGCCTGCGTTTGCGGCCACTGCTGGTACCGCAAGAAGCGCCCCCACCGCGCCGAGCATCGCGGTACGACGGACCAAAGACATGCGACCACCCTTCTGCGTGCGGGGACCACGTTGGCCCCGCCTAAGGGTGAAAACGAGCAACCGGCACAAACCTCGCGGGATGGCGGAAAATTCGCGTGCGCAGCCGATTAGCCGACGATCGGCGGCTCAGTCAGACCGTCGGGACGACAGGATTTGAACCTGCGACCCCTTGACCCCCAGTCAAGTGCGCTACCAAACTGCGCCACGTCCCGGTACGGGCCGAGGGTAACGCACCCGGCGTCACCGGCGCCGCGGTTCGCGCGCTCGTACGGAGATCGCGATCGGCGAGCCTTCGAAGCCGAAGTCCTCCCGCAGCCGGCGCTCCAGGAATCGGCGGTAGCCCGCTTCCAGCGGTCCGGTGGTGAAGACCACGAAGTGCGGCGGCTGGGTCCCTGCCTGGGTCGCGAACAGCACCTTCGGCGCGCGCCCACCGCGGGCAGGTGGCGGCGTTGCCGCGACGAGGTCGCTCAGCCAGCTGTTCAGTTGTCCGGTGGACACCCGGGTCTCCCATCCCGCGAGCGCGCGCTCCAGGGCAGGCGTCAGCCGGTCGACCGCTCGACCGGTTTTGGCAGAGATGTTGACGCGGGGCGCCCACGCGTATCGCGCGAAGTCCCGGTCCAGCTCGCGCTCGAGTTCGACGTGCCGGTCCTCGTCGACCGCGTCCCACTTGTTGAAGGCCAGCACCAGAGCCCGACCGGCCTCGACAGCGGTGGCGCACACGCGCTGGTCCTGTTCGCTCAAGGGCTCGCTCGCATCCAAGAGGACCAGTGCGACCTCGGCGGCCGATAGGGCTTGCCCGGTGCGCAGGCTCGCGTAGTACTCGGCCCCCGATGCCGTGCGCACACGTCGCCGCAGACCTGCCGTATCGACAAAACGCCAAGTCGATCCCCCAAGTGAAACGAGCGAGTCCACCGGGTCGCGTGTCGTCCCCGGTTCGGCATCGACGAGCACCCGCTCCTCACCGGCGAGTCGGTTGAGCAGGCTGGACTTGCCCACGTTCGGGCGTCCCAGTAGGGCGACGCGCCGCGGACCGGAAATCTCCGGCTCGGCCGGCTCAGCGGCCGGTGGCAACGCGGCGACTATCGCGTCGAGCACGTCGCCGCTCCCCCGGCCGTGCAGGCCGCTGACCGGGTGCGGCTCGCCCAAGCCCAACGACCACAGCGCAGCGGCGTCGGGTTCCCCGCCCGCCTCATCGACCTTCGTCGCAGCCAACAGGACTGGCTTCCCGGCCCGCCGCAGCACCCGCGCGGCGGCGATGTCCGCCTCGGTCGCGCCCACGGTGCTGTCCACGACGAGGACCACGACATCCGCGGTGGCGGCGGCAAGCTCCGCCTGCGCGGTCACGCGTGCGGCCAGCCCGCGCGCCTTCGGCTCCCAGCCGCCGGTGTCCACGAGGGTGAACGTCCGGTCCCGCCAGTTCGCTTCGTAGGCGACGCGGTCCCGGGTGACTCCCGGCTGATCTTGTACGACGGCCTCTCGGCGTCCCAAGAACCGGTTGACCAATGTCGACTTCCCTACGTTCGGACGGCCGACCACCGCCACCACGGGAAGCGCGGCGAGCGGCGGGGCGACCGGATCGCCGACGGCGGGCACCATGTCAGCCGCCTGTGGGCGGCGCGGACGCCGACCAACCCAGATCCTTGGCCGCATGGGCAACGTGGTCGGCCAACCGGACCCGGATCTGCTCCGCGGCGTCGGCCACCGCGCGGCGGGTCTGCGGGTCCGCGCTGACGGCGAGGCGGAATGGCGCACCGAAAACGACCGCCACGGGTGCCCGCCAGCGCGGCCGCCCCTTGCCCGGAGGGAGCGCGGCGGCCGAGCCTAGGCAGGCGACCGGGACGACCGGGCAGCCGGCTTTGAGGGCAAGGAACGCGATGCCGTGCTGGACGCTACCGAGGTCTCCCGCGCCCCGGCTGCCTTCGGGGAACATGCCGACTGCCTCACCGGCCCCGAGCGCTGCCAGCCCGCGGCGAAGCGCTCGCCGGTCCGGGCGACCGCGGTTGATCGGGATCTGGCCCAGCCAGTCGAGGGCGCGGGCCACCGACCCGGCGTACATCTCTTCCTTGATGTAGAACTGCGCGGTTCGCGGCGCCACGCTGAACACCAGCGGCCCGTCAAGAAAGCTCGTGTGGTTGCCGGCGAGCAGGACGGCCCCGTTCCGCGGAACGTTCGCTCGGCCGAGCACCTGCAGTCGGAAGTACGTCGGCATCAGAACCCGGCCGAGACATCTGGCCACCCAGATCAACCACTGGCGGGGCATGCCTCGCGAGCGGACCAGTGGAGGCCGGACCAGCACCGGACCGGCGGCGGGCTCGTCGGCGGCGCGGTGCGGAAGGGCGGTCACGCGCCGCCCTCGGTGGTCCGGGCGCGAATCACGCTGAGGATCTCGTCAACCGCCTGCTCAGCCGTCAGGTCTGTGGTGTCGATCTCTACGGCGTCGGCGGCCGGCTGCAGCGGCGATACCGAGCGGCCGCTGTCCAGCTCATCGCGACGAGCCAGGTCGGCGGCCGTCTCCTCAACCGTGGCCTTGCTCGACGTCAACTCGAGGTTGCGACGGCTCGCCCGTGAGCTGGCGTCAGCAGTCAGAAAGATCTTCACGTCCGCGTCCGGGGCGACCACCGTCCCGATGTCACGTCCTTCGATGACGATCGCGTCTGCGCTGGCGAGCGCCGCCTGCTGCACCTTGACCAGTCGGGCCCGAACGCCAGGCACCGCGCTCACGACGCTTACCGCCCGGGTGACCGGTTCGCTGCGAACCTCCGCGCTGACGTCCCGACCCTCCACCAAGAGGGCAGGTCGTGCCGGGTCGAGGAGAGGGCGAAACTCCAAGCGGTTCGCAAGTGCTGCGACGGCTGCTGCGTCCTCGAGATCCGTGCCTTGCTCGAGCGCGTACAGCGTGACCGCCCGGTACATCGCCCCGGTGTCGAGATAGTCGGCGCCGAGTCGCTGCGCGAGCATGCGGGCGACTGTTGACTTACCCGCCCCGGACGGGCCGTCGATCGCCACGACGAGCCCGTGGGTCGAGGCAGCCATCGCATCGGTCGCCGGCGTGCTGACGGCTGGGGGGTGTGACACAGCGGGTGGCCTTTTCTCCAAGCGGCGGGTACGTCGGAGGCTACCGGCGGCGCTCATGGCAAGGGCCACTCCCGGGCTCGTGCCTTGGGCCGTGTCCGGAGCCTCGGCCACTAGCCACCGTCGTGCACTGGCCACCCACGCTCGCGAAGCACCGCGGTCAACCGCGGAACCGCTGCTGGCTCGACCAATAGCTCGCAGAGCCCGACCGGTGCTCCCGGCGAATGTTCGAGCGAGAGGTCCTCGACGTTGACGCCGGCCTCACCTGCGTCGACCAGCAAGCGCGCCAGCGCGCCGGGTTGGTCCGCCACCACGACGGGAAGCGTGGCGTAGTTCTGCCGGCGGGACCCGTGCTTGCCGGGCAGACGGCTGCGGGCAGCGTTGCCTGCCGCGACCAGCGCCTCGAAGGCCGCCGCGGCCGCTTCCGGGCTGTCGTGCTCCAGGGCGTGGGCCAGGTCAGCGAGTTGCCCGGCCACGGCGCGCAGCTCACGCGCAAGCGGAGCCCGGTTGCCGGCGGCGATCTGCCCCCACAGCCGTGGCTCCGAGTCAGCGATGCGGGTGAGATCGCGGAAGCCCTGCCCGACAAGTCCGAGGGCCGCCGGGTCTCCGGCGAGCAGCCGACCTGCGAGGGCGCTCGCCAGCGCCTGTGGCAGGTGGGAAACACGGGCGACGAGCTCGTCGTGCTGGGGTGCGGTGAGCACGATCGGCTCGCCGCCGCACAGATGCACGAGTTCGGTGGCATCGGCGATCGCCGTCGGACTCGAATCCGGACTGGGCGTCAGCACCCATGGTCGGCCCAGGAACATATCCGCCCGCGCCCCCGCAGGCCCGGCCCGCTCGCGCCCGGCAAGGGGGTGCCCACCGACAAAGGCAGCCAGATCGGCTCCACCAGTCTGAGCATCCGCTTGAGGTTGAGTCTTAATCGACGCGACATCACTGTAGGTCCTACCGAGGCGCAGCCGTTGGCAGCGCAGTAGTTCCTCTGCGACGGCAGCCGGCGGTACGCAGAGCACGACGACGTCCGCTGGGTCTCCTTGCGCTGACTCTGCTGTCGCGGGACGCCCTGCGCCGAGGTCACTCGCCAGCGCCAGCCGCCGCTCATCGGCGTCGATGAGCCGAACGTCGACCTCTCGTGGCCGGAGGGCGAGGCCCACGGACGACCCGATCAGGCCGGCGCCCACGACCAGCACGCTGTGCAGACTCACCGGGGCAGGTCCGTCCGCAGGCCCGCGGCTCCCCGGAGGTACACATGCCGTACGTCGGAACGCCCGCGAGCCGTCTCGAAGTGCGCCAGCAGCCTGATGGTCCGTGGGAGCGCCCCCGGGACGGCGATCTCTGTGGCACACAGAAGTGGGACGTCGCCGATACCGGCTTGGCGAGCTGCGTAGGCAGGGAACTCCGCACAGAGGTCCGGGGTTGCCGTGAACACGATGGAGATCAGGTCCGTCGGCTCAATGCTGTTGCGCGAGAGAACTGCCTCGACGAGCTCGGCCACCGCATCCAGGATGAGCTGCCGGTCATCAGCGTCGATCTGAATGGCGCCACGAACCGCCCGCACCGCCACGCGAATTCCTCCGCCACTGTCCCCGAGCAGGTTGGCCCCCGAGCGAACAACTGCTCCACCCGAGCGATTCGATGACCCTAGCGACGGACCGAGATCAAGGCTAACCGGTGAAGAGGTGTGTCTCCGCAGCATTTTGTCGACACATCTCTAAGCCGATGATGAGCCCCGGCACGGACTCTGACCACCCGGGGCCAGGAGTCCCCGGCGACTGTCCCGACATAGGGAGACGCGCTGGTCACGCCCACGGAAAGCGCCGGGGTCGCCTAACCAACTTGTCGACACTGAATACAACTAGCGAGCGAGAGCGAGTCATAACAAAACCATTTGTCGATTAGACGTCAAGTCCTTCTGAGATCAGATCGTCCGACGGTAGCGGCGTACAACGATCGGACCTCGGGTCCGCTGAGCGCGCGCAAGCGCCCCGGACGCAGCTCCCCGAGCCGCACCGGACCGACCTGCGTCCGGACCAGCCGTTGGACCGGCAAGTCCACCTGGGCAAGCAGCCGGCGAACGATTCGGTTGCGCCCTTCGTGGAGGGTGACCTCCACGAGCGTCGTCCCGCCCAGCCGGTCGACGACGCGGAACCCGTCCGCCCGGGCTGGTCCGTCGGAAAGCTCGAGCCCCGCGCGCAGCTGCTTACCGACGTCGCGGGCCGGGACGCCTCTTACCTCCGCGAGGTAGACCTTCGGCAAACCAAAAGACGGATGCTGGAGGCGTTGCGCGAGGGCCCCATCGTTCGTGAGCACAAGCAGCCCCTCGGTTTCCGCATCCAGCCGGCCGACGTGAAACAGCCGAGCCGCTCGCTCCCGGACGAGGTCCCCGACACAGGGTCTCCCCCGCGGATCGGCCATCGTGGTCAGCATGCCTCGCGGCTTGTTCACCGCGAGGTGGACCAAGCCGGCTCGGGTCGGTACCGGAACGCCGTCCACCTCAATGCGATCCGCCGAGGGGTCAACCCGGACGCCCTGCCGGGTCACGAGGTGGCCGTTCACAGCCACCCGCCCGGCCGCGATCATGTCCTCTGCTGCCCGTCGGCTTGCCACGCCGGCGTCGGCGATGACCCGTTGCAGCCGGATGCCGGCAGACGATTGACTGTGCAGACCTTCATCTTCCACTTGAGAGTTAGCCGACATCGGCTTCCAACGCCTCAATATCGGGCAAGAACGGAGCCAGTTCGGGCAGATCGTCCAGCGACGCGAGGCCGAGTCGTTCAAGGAAGTAGTTGGTGGTCCGGTACAGGATCGCGCCCGAGTCGGGCTCGGCGCCGGACTCCTCCACCAAGCCGCGCGACACCAGCGTTCGCATCACGCCCTCGACGTTGACGCCGCGCACCGCGGAAATCCTTCCTCTCGACACCGGCTGCCGGTACGCCACCACCGCCAGTGTCTCGAGCGCGGCCTGGGTGAGCCGCGCCGGCTGACCTTCGGTGACGAACCGCTCGACGTAGGGGGCACACGCTGCGGCGCTGTAGAGCCGCCACCCACCAGACACCTCACGCAGCTCGAACCCACGCTGCTCCGCGCGGTAATCACTCGCGAGCGCGTCCAGGGTTGCGGCCACCTCTTCGCGCGGCCGCTCCAGCACCTGCGCGAGTACGCCATCGGTTACCGGCGTGTCCGCGACCATCAGGACGGCTTCGATCGCGGCCCGCAGTCCGGGGAGATCACCCGACGTTATGTCAGGTGCTGAGGCTGATCGGCGGGTGATGTGATCCGGCTCAGGCGACCCCACGGGGGCCGCGGCCGCGGGCTCCTCGCGTTCCGCCGCCCCTGAATCGTCAGGCGCATCGGTCATCTCTCCGCCTCCTCCGCACTGTCCGGGCCCCGCCTAGCGGCACTAGCGTCGGCGTACTCCGCCTCCGCTCGTTCGGCGGCGGCGAGAAGCGCCGCCTCGTCATCGACCGCTGCCGTCCACCGGACCTGAAGCTCGCCCAGCGGGTCGACCTGGTCGAAGCCAACGTAACCGTCCCGGTAGAGCTCCAGCAGCGCCAGGAACCGGGCCACGACCTCGATTGTCGCCGTACAGTCGGACACCAGAGCCCGGAAGCTGGCCGACCCGGCCGCCCGCACCCGTCCTGCCATCAAAACGGCCTGCTCGCGGACGCTGACGGTCGGAATGTGCAGGTGCGAGGTGGACACCGTGGGGCTCGGCCGAGGGGCCAGTGCGCGCGCCGCGAGCGCCGCGAACTCGCTCGGACCGAGGCCCAGGAGGACCTCCGGCAGGAGGCTCGCCAACCGAGGCTCCAGGGCGACGGTGCGGGCATAACGCCGGCTTTCGGCCTCAAAGGTCGCTGCGAACACCGCGGCAACCTGCTTGTAGGCGCGGTACTGCAACAGCCGGGCGAACAGCAGGTCCCGTGCCTCGAGGAGCGCAAGGTCTTCGTCGTCCTCGACCTCTCCGCTGGGCAGCAGTCGGGCGGCCTTGAGGTCGAGGAGCGTGGCAGCAACGACGAGGAACTCGCTCGCCTGGTCGAGGTCCCAGGAACCGCCGGCCGCACGGATGTAGCCGATGAACTCGTCGGTGACCTGCGACAGCGCCACCTCGGTGACGTCGAGCTGATGCTTGGCGATGAGTTGCAGCAACAGGTCGAACGGGCCTTCGAAGACTTCGAGGTGGACGCGGAAGCCGGTCCCTCTCCCGTCGTCGGGCTCGCTCACCTGGGCACCGTACTCGCTTCTTGCTCGCAGAGACCTGACGTCCCCACACCGACTCTGGCCGCTTTTATCGACAAAGCCATTAGTGCCCAAGTAGTCGCAGGATGGGCTCGCCAATCGCGTCTACCACCACGAGCAGGAGCGGCGGCCGCGCTCCCAGCGGGAGTACCAAGAGCACCAGGAGGAGCCCGACTCCCCAGTTCTGATCGGCGTAGTGGCGCACTCGCTGCCATCCGGGGGTCGTCGGCGCCAGCGCCAGCATCAAACGTCCCCCGTCCAGGGGCGGCACCGGGAGCACGGCCAGGATGGCCACCGCGATCGCCGCGATGCCGGCCAGCAGCAGCAGACGAGGGCCAACGTCCAGCGCGAACACGTCGCCGTGCAGGACGTCGGACGGAGCCAGCCGGGCAACGCCGAGCCCGGGCGCGCCCGCGGCGCGAGCTCCCACCACGGCCGCGCTCCCCAGCAGCAGGGCGGCGGCTGGGCCAGCGAGCAGCACCGCCCCAGCCCGGACTGCCGGGCGACCCCGGGCACGGCCGTAGCCGTAGCGCCCGAGGAGGACCTCGACCGGCGCCGGGCGGCCCCAGCCGGTGCCGCCCAGGAGCGCGGCGATGAGGCCAAAAATGTCGCCATGTCGACGCGGGTCGGGGCTCAGCCGACGGCGAAGCTCGAGATCGCGCCCGCCGAATGCGCGCGCGAGCACGGCCTGCGCCACCCCGCGCACGACCAGGGCGCAGCCGAAACCAACCAGCAGCGCAAGGAAGTTCAGTGGTGTGCCGAGCGCGTACAGCACCTAAGGCGGCGCTATCGGCCGCGGAGCCGGCGCACGAGGATGCTCGATTCGCCCTTGGCTTCCAGATCAGCCAGCACGACAGCGACCGCCTCGCGCACGATGCGTCCGCGGTCGACGGCAAGGCCGTGCTCGCCCCGCAGGGTCAGGCGGGCCTGCTCCAGCTCGAAGAGCTCATCGGGCGAGCAGTAGACGGTGATCTTCTCCTCGTGCCGTTGCCGTCCGGTCGGCCCGCGGTCGCCGGTACTACGACGCCGCGTCGTGGTGCGCACGCCGGATGTGCCGCCCCCGGGTGGCGCCGGGACGGGGTGGGGAGGCGCGAGCGCGGGGTTCTGCGGCTCGGACTCGTCTGCGCGGCTCGCCGGCGGGTCTTCGAACTCGGTACTGGTCGCGCGGAACAGCTCAGCGGCGCCAGGCAGAGTCACGCGGCGGGGCATCGAACCAGCACCTCCTTGGCCAACTGCCGGTACGCCGTGGCACCCAGGGAACTGGGCGCGTACGTGGTGATCGGCTCTCCCGCCACCGTTGTCTCCGGAAAACGCACGGTGCGGTTGATCACCGTATGGAAGGTGCGATCCCCGAAGGCCTCGACGAGGCGAGCCAGGACCTCGCGGGAATGCAGCGTACGCGCGTCGTACATAGTCGCGAGAACACCCTTAACCTCAAGTCGAGGGTTCAACCTCTCACGCACTTTGTCTATCGTTTGAATCAACAGTGCGACGCCACGTAGCGCGAAGAACTCACATTCCAGCGGGACGATCACGCCTTCTGCGGCGGTCAGCGCGTTGACGGTCAGCAGGCCGAGCGAGGGCTGGCAGTCGAGAAGGATGAAGTCGTAGTCCGGCAGGACCGGCTCGAGCACGCGACGCAGGGCCTGCTCACGAGCCACCTCGCCGACCAGCTGCACCTCGGCCGCGGACAGGTCGATGTTGCTCGGCACGAGATCCATGCCTGGGACGTTCGTCTTGAGCAAGACGTCGTCGACAACGGCGTCTCGCTGCATCAGCAGGTTGTAGACGGTGCGGTCGAGCTCCTGGTAGTTGACCCCGAGCCCGACCGAGAGCGCGCCTTGCGGGTCCAGGTCGACCAGGAGGACCCGGCGCCCATAGTCGGCGAGGGCAGCGCCCAGGTTGATCGTCGTCGTGGTTTTCCCCACCCCGCCCTTCTGGTTGCACAACGCGAGCACGCGCGCCGGCCCATGGTGGTCCACGGGGCTGGGCTCCGGGAGGTCTGGCAGCGGCCGTCCGGTTGGGCCCAGGATGGCCTCAGGCACCGACGCCACCGGGAGATCGCCCCCGGACTCGTCGGCGGTGCGCTCACCGTCCCCAGTCAGCGCGGCAGCCACCGCGGCTGTGCGGCCGTCCGGCTCGAGAAATGGCGGAGTCGACATGTCCACGAAGCGCTTGGCCTCTCTGGAGAGCGGGGTGCCGGACTCTAGCCGTCCGGAACTCGTCGACGCAACGCTGAACGTCTATATCGGCTGAGTGATAAGTCGACACAACTCTAAGTCGGGAGCCGATGGGCTCCAGCTGGAAGGGTTCACCTTCGGCCCGCTCCGGCGCCGGCCCGTCGCGCAGGCGCCGTGGCGCGCGGGTGCGCGCTGGCGTAGACCTCGCGCAGCGAGTCCACCGTGACCAGGGTGTACACCTGCGTAGTCGCGACCGAGGCGTGGCCGAGTAGTTCTTGGACCACCCGGATGTCCGCCCCGCCCTCGAGGAGGTGGGTCGCGAACGAGTGCCGCAACGTGTGCGGGGAGATCTCCCGTTGCAGCCCGGCCTTGTCAGCCGATTGGCGGATCACGGTCCACGCGCTTTGCCGGGATAGCGGGCCGCCCCGCGCGTTCAAGAAGACGGCCGATCGCTGTCGGGGGTTGCCCCCGCCGTTCCCCGCGGCTGCGAGGGCCGGCCGGCCGCGGACCAAATAGTCGTCCAGGACACCGCGAGCGGGTCGGCCCAGCGGCACGAATCGCTCTTTGCCCCCTTTCCCGTGGAGCTTGACCAGCCCCTCGGTGGTGTCGAGGTCGTCCACGGCAAGACCGACGGCCTCGGAGATCCGGGCGCCGCTGGCATACAACAGTTCGAGCAGCGCCCGGTCCCGCAACGCGCGCGGAGTCTGATCGAAACCCGCTGCCTCGAGCAGCCTGGTGATTTCGTCGACGGGCAACGCCTTGGGTAAGCGCATCGGCAGCTTAGGGGGCTTGACCTCAGCTGCAGGGTTATGGTTGGTGAGGCCATCCTGATGTGCGAACGCATGCAGCGAGCGAACCGAGACAAGGATTCGTGCTGCGGATGATGCCGACAGAACCGAGCGCTCGTCCGACGCTTCCCGCAGGGTCGCGACGAAGTCCGCAACCACCTGCTCGTCCACGCTGTCTAGGTCCGTGATGCCGACGTGGGCCAAGTACGCACGGTAGCGCCGGAGATCCCGACGGTAGGCGGCCAACGTGTTCGCGGCCAAAGCGCGTTCGACCGCGATGTGATCCAGGAACGCACGGACGGCCCGGTCCACCGCACTGGCGGCCGGGGCCGGCGGCCGCCCCGGGTCCGCTCCGGTCAGGAGAGCACCTCGGCGAGGTCGCGCCTGGGCAGCCCGTGCGCGTCGGCGACCGGTCCGTAGACGACCTCTCCCGCCGCGACGTTGACCCCGCCGCGCAGAGATTGGTCCCGTTGCACCGCGGCCGCCAGCCCGAGGTTCGCGATCTCGAGAACGTACGGCAGGGTCACGTTGGTCAGAGCGTAGGTGGAGGTGTGCGGGACAGCGCCGGGCATATTCGCGACGCAGTAGAACAACGAGTCGAACACGGGATAGGTGGGATCCGAGTGGGTCGTCGGTCGGGTCGACTCGAAGCACCCGCCCTGGTCCACAGAGATATCCACAAGAACCGAGCCCGGCTGCATCCGTCGTACCAGGTCGTCGCTGACCAGCGTCGGAGCCTTGGCTCCTGGCACCAGCACGGCCCCGATCACGAGGTCCGCGTCGAGGCAGGCTCGTTCGACCTCGTAAGCGTTGGACGCAACGGTCTGCAGGTGGCCTTGGTAGATCCGGTCCGCCTGCCGGAGCTTCTCGAGGTTCCTGTCCAGGAGAAGCACTTCGGCTTGCATCCCGAGTGCGATTGCCGCCGCGTTCATGCCGGACACGCCCGCGCCGAGGACGACGACCTTCGCGGCGTACACACCGGAGACGCCACCCATCAACACGCCGCGCCCGCCCGCGGCTCGCTCAAGGCAGTGCGCTCCGACCTGGGGAGCCATCCGTCCCGCGACCTCCGACATCGGCGCGAGCAGGGGCAGCGATCCGTCCGGCAGCTGGACCGTCTCGTAGGCGACGGCAGTCGTCCCAGAGTCGACAAGTGCCTTTGTACATTCCTGGGACGCCGCCAGGTGGAGGTAGGTGAACAGCACCTGGTCGGCCCGCAGCCGCGGATACTCCTCCGGGATCGGCTCCTTGACCTTCAGCAGCAGGTCGGCTTCGGCCCACACGTCGTCGGCGGATCCCACGATGACGGCGCCCGCAGCCGTGAAGCTGTCGTCCGGAATCGAGGATCCGATCCCGGCCTCTTTCTCCAGTAGGACCTGGTGACCGGCGAGGACGAGCTCGTGCACGCCCGCCGGCGTGATCGCGACGCGGTATTCGCTGTTCTTGCGTTCGCGCGGCACTCCAACTTTCACTGCGAGGACCTCCCGACCACGCCGTCGGTTCGGTTCAGCGAGCGCAAACGTCCGGGGCCGCCCGCGCCCGAGGGCGGAGCCGAGTCTAGATGCGCACTGCCGCCGTTGCGGCCATTGTCAGGCCTTGACTCCGGAGACCGGACGCTCCGGCCACGGGTCATCGGCCCGTCGTAGGCCGCGCCACTTCTCGGACTGGGCGTGCGCAGCCGCGAGGATGCCCATGATGGCCAGCGGGTTGTGCACGCGACCTGCGAGCACGGCCGCGACAGCCTCCGTCAGCGGTATCCAACGCGCTGGCATGTCCGCTTCCTCATGCTCGCCCACGTGCCGTGCGTCGTCCGGCACAAGCGAGAGCTCGCGCGCGAGATAGATCCGAACCGCCTCGTCAGTCATCCCTGGCGAGGTGAACGCATCAACCAGTACGTCCCAACGCGCCGCCCGGTAGCCGGCTTCCTCATACAGCTCGCGCGCAGCGGTTTCGCGTGGCGACTCCCCAGGCTCGTCGAGCAGGCCGGCGGGCGGTTCCCAGAGCACGCGGCTGGGCGGGTGGCGGTACTGATGAAGCAGCAGCACCCGATCTTCGTCGTCGATCGCGATTATGCCGACTGCCCCGGGGTGTTCGACCACGTCGCGTGCGACCGTCTGCCCCGAAGGCATGACGACCTCGTCAGTTCGTACGCCGATGACGGAGCCGACGAACCGGTGATGACTACCGGCGACGGGATAGCGGCGAGTCGTGTCCTCGACAGTCAAGGGCGGAACGCCTGCCGTCGGCAGCCCGTCAAGAGACAGCCGGCACGGAAACGTCGACACCGCGAACGCCGGCGCCGGCATGCTCCAGCGCAGCGGCCACGAACGCGTCGAACAAGGGGTGGGCCCGGGTCGGCCGGGACCGGAACTCCGGGTGGGCTTGGGTGCCGATGAAGAAGGGATGCATTGACGTCGGCAACTCTGCGATCTCGACGAGCCGGCCGTCCGGGGACGTACCGCTGAAGATCAACCCGGCCGCCGTGAGGTGCCGACGGAACGCGTTGTTGACCTCGTAGCGGTGACGGTGCCGTTCCTCGGCGTACGGCTCGCCGTATGCGGCTCGCGCGATGGTGTCCTCTGCAAGTTTCATCGGGTAGAGCCCGAGTCGCATCGTGCCGCCCATGTCCCGCTCCCCCGCGACGACATCGCGCTGGTCGTCCATCGTCGCGATCACGGGTGCGGGCGTCGCCGGGTCGAACTCCGCAGAGTTCGCCTCCGGCAGGCCACCCAACGAGCGGGCAACCTCGATGACCATGCACTGCAAGCCGAGGCAGAGACCGAGCGTGGGGATCTGGGCCTCCCGCGCGTGCCGGACGGCACTGACCTTCCCCTCGATCCCCCGGATGCCGAAGCCGCCCGGGACCAGGACGCCATCCACGCCGTCGAGTGCCGCAGCAGCGCTCTCGGCGGTCTTGCACTCGTCGCTAGTGACCCAGCGAATGTTGACGTGTGCGTCATGGGCAAAGCCGCCAGCACGCAATGCCTCGATGACGGAGAGGTAGGCGTCGGGCAGATCGACGTACTTCCCCACGAGGGCGATGTTGACCGAACGCGCGGGCCGGTGCACCCGTCGGAGCAGGTCGTCCCAGGCGGTCCAGTCGACGTCGCGGAAGGGAAGGCCGAGCCGGCGTACGACGTAGGCGTCGAGGCCCTCGCTGTGCAGCACCTTGGGGATGTCGTAGATCGAGGGTGCGTCGGGCGCCGAGACGACCGCCTCTTCATCGACGTCACAACTGCGGGAGATCTTCCGCTTCAAGTGATCACTCACCGGCCGGTCGGAGCGACAGACGATCGCGTCGGGCTGGATACCAACTTGGCGCAGGGCGGCGACGGAGTGCTGAGTCGGCTTCGTCTTCTGCTCACCGGACGGGCCGATGTACGGCACGAGGGACACGTGCAGGAAGAAGACGTTGTCGCGGCCGACCTCGTGCCGCACCTGGCGGGCCGCCTCGAGGAATGGCAGCGACTCGATATCACCGACAGTGCCGCCGATCTCGGTGATCACGACGTCGACGTCGTCCGTCGCCATCCGCCTGATGCGGTCCTTGTTCTCGTCCGTGATGTGCGGAATCACCTGCACGGTGTCGCCGAGGTACTCACCGCGGCGTTCCTTGGCGATGACGGCCTGGTAGACCTGTCCCGTCGTCACGTTGGCAGAACCGTGCAGCTCGGCGTCGAGGAATCGCTCGTAGTGGCCGACGTCGAGGTCGGTTTCCGCGCCGTCGTCGGTGACGAACACCTCGCCGTGCTGGAACGGGTTCATCGTGCCGGGGTCGACGTTCAGGTACGGATCAAGCTTTTGCATGGTCACTCGGAGACCGCGCAACTTCAGCAGCCGCCCGAGACTTGATGCGGTGAGTCCCTTGCCGAGCGACGACGCAACGCCACCGGTGACGAAGAGATGTTTCGTGGGGACCTGTCGTGTCGTCAGGGGGTGGGCCACCAACCGCTCCCGTGGGCCGTGTGCGGCGGGGACACCCGCCTGTCCACGGGCTGCCAGGCTATCAGCCGATCGGCTCCGCGCGGCCTTGGCTCGCTCGTGTCGCGATCATGTACGCCGAAGAAGTTCGGCGTACAGCTCGAGCACGCGCTTCGCGGCCACCCCGGAGGTGGGCCACCGACCCGAGGCTAGGTGGCCGCGCTTCCCGAGTTGCGCTGCGCCGTCAGGGTGGTCGAGCAGGTCCTCCACTGCAGCTGCCAACGCGGGCGCGTTCTGCGGTGGTACAAAACGAACCTCGTCGTCGTGCAGCAGGGACGGCAGGCCACCGACGGCACTGGCGACAACGGGTCGACTCGCCAAGAGCGCTTCGTGGACGGCAAGTGGACTGCCTTCCCAGCGGCTCGGTACGACGACGACGTCAGCCACCGACAGGAGCTCGGCGAGGCGGTGACGGTCCGCGACATAACCGAGCCACCGCACGTCCACGGCGTAGTGGTCCGCCATCTCCATGAGCTCACGGCGCTGCGGCCCATCGCCGGCGACGACCACGACGGGCGGCTCGGGCCGGTCTTGCCACGTCGCCGCCGCGGCGAGCAGCACGTCGAGCCCTTTCTGGGGGTGCAGCCGCCCTACCGTCAGAAGCACAGGTCGGCCTGCGGCACTGAGCTCGGCGCGAATCTCCTCGTGCCGTCGAGTCGGACGTGGCAGCTTGTCAGCGCCGACGGGAAGCAGCCGGACATCACGGCCGCCAAGTGCTTCGACCCGTGCGGCGATGTCCGGGGACACGGCAACTGTCACCTCGGCGGCACGCACGAGCCGGCGTTCCAGCGCGGCATTCACGCGTTCGCGGGCCCCCTTGGCGGCGGGCAGGTTGTGCCAGGTCACGACCAGCGGCGGACGCGGCGTCGTTCTCGAACTGCGCAGTGCGTGTGCGGTGACGAGCCCGGCACGCAAGCCATGGGCATGGACGACGGATGGGTCGAGCAGGCTTCGACGGAGAACTGCCGCCGCACGGTTGGCGCGCCACGGTGCGAGTCCTGCGGGGACACTGAGTGCCTCGAAGTCCGCGCCAGTTGCCGCGAACGCGAAGGTGCGTTCCGTGGCAGCAGGCCCGTGAACGACGTACCTGCTCCCGGCTGCGCCCAACGCTGCTGCGAGCGCATGAACGTGTCGCCCGACTCCGCCGAGACTCGTCCCGAGGACGAGGTCGATGCGCTGTCCGCGCAGCGAGTCGTCGGGGTCGACCTGCTCAGGCATGACCGGCTGCTCGGTCGCGAAGGTCACGCACAGCCTCGCGGTCTGCTACCGCGACAACGACCCCGAACGTGACGACGCAGATTGCGGCGGCAAGGAGACCGGCGGCAATGGACATGGGGACCGACGTCGAGCCCAGCGCAGCCACGACAGCGAGCCCGAGAGCGCCGGCGACGACTCCGGCAGCCGTCGCAACGCAGGTGCTGCGCCCGACCGACCGCAATGCATGCGGCGTGCCACGGGTGAACGCATACACGAGCAGTACGCCTGCGACGGTCATGCCGACGCTGTTCCCGGCCGCCAGCGCGGGCACGCTGTCCGCCTGCCGACTGAGCGAAACGAACAACAGGTCCGCTCCTATCACGGCGAACCACCCGATGGCGGTTGCGCCTGCTGCCGCCCGGCCGCGGCCCTCCGCATAGAGCGCCCGGCCAAGGGTGGCGACGAGCCCGTACCCGACCAGGCCTGGGGCGAAGGCGGCTATCGCACGACTGAGTGCATGCACATCACCGGCCGTCGCCCCCGGCCCGTGTTTGACGAGCACGGTCGCGATCGGCTCTGCGGTTGCCACCATGACTGCGGCAGCGCCGCAGGTGACAACGATGACTGCGCGGGTCGCACGTCGCGTCGTTTCAGCGAACAATGCGAGGTCATCGACAGACGCCGCTGCGGACATCCGCGGGAACGCGCTCGTGGCGATCGGTACGGCGAGAACAGCCCAGGGCAGCAGAAAAACGGTCCACGCGAGGTTGTACACGGTCACCGAACCACGCGGTCCGTCGTCATTTGCGAGCCGCAGCACAACTGCGACTGCTGCTTCTTGAGCAAACAAGGTGGCCACCCCCGCAAGTGCGAGGGCCTGGACCCGTCTCGCGATTCCGGGGGGGAAGCGCAGACTCGGTCGAATGCCGACCCTGGCCCGACGGAGCGGTACGAGCAACGAGAGGCTGAGAACAGCAACGCCGACCGTCGTACCGACGCTCAAGATGAGTTCGTCGCTGCGGTGTACGCCGCCCAGGTTGTTCGGATCTCCGGAGAACACCGCTGCGAACGTGAGGTACGTCGCGATCACGACGAGGCTCGACAGCAACGGAGCCATTGCCGGCCCGACGAAACGACGATGAGCTTGCAAAGTGCCGGCGAGCACGATGCCGACGCCGTACAGCACGATCTGCGGCAGGAAGACCAACAGCATGCGGGCCCCTGTTGACGTCACGGCCGCCGTGTCGCAGCGACCCGAGTCACCGACGAGCGCGTGCATGACTGGGTGCACGAGCCAGATACCAATCACTGCAATCGGCGTGAGGATCAGCACGGTCCAAGTGAGCAGCGCACTGACCGTGTGTGAGGTCTCCAACCGGTTTCCGTCTGCAGCGGGGCCGGCCAGAACTGGGACGACGAGACTTGCCAGCGCACCGCCGGCAACGATCTCGAAAACGATGTTCGGAACGGTGTTCGACGTGAAATAGGCGTTGCCGAGGCAGGTCGCCGGTCCGACGGTGCGGGCGAAGACAACGATCCTTGCGAATCCCACGACCCGTGCGACCACGGTGACCACAGCGATTAGGGCGGCCGCCCCGACAAGACTGTTGAACACGTTCGGCGGCTCGGCTGGTGAGAGGTCGACCGGCCCTTCAGTCGTCATCGCCGGCCGAGGTGGTCAATCACGCGCAGCACACGGACGCGTTCGATGACTCGGCTGAAACTGACGAATTCACTTGCGACGGTCAATGCAGACACGATCGCGACAAGCCGTCGCAGCCGCTGCGTCGACGCGCCGGCGGCGAGCCCCACTCCAATTGCCGCGCCGAGCGCGCCCGCACCGCAGTCACCGAGCATGACGTTCTCGCGCAGCTCATCCGGCAGCAGTGCGGCGGAAGCGCCAAGCGCGGCTGCTGTGCACGGGCCGGCCGGACCAGGCAAGGCTGCGAGGCCGGGTAGACAGGCGGCTTTGACGGCGCGGCCCGGGCGCAGATCGAGCAGGTTGGCGACGTTCGCAGTTCCGGCGATGACGACGCCCGCCAGTGCAGCGTCGTTCAACTTCGGCCGCAGGAGCGCGCCGGCGACGAGGCTGCCGGCCACGAGCCCGGCGACTTTCACCGTTCCCGTTGTGACTCGGCCGGAGGCGAGGGCGGAACCGTGGCCGGCAAGTCCGCGGACACTGCCGTCGCCGGCCAGATCGTCGTACATGCCGACGGCCGCAGCGGACCCGATCGCGACAGTGGCCGCGCTCCGAACTCGCCACGACGCGGAGACCATCGGCAATGCCGACAGCGTGGCCAGCGCGTACGCCGGTCCTGCGACGCGACTCACGCTTCGGCCTGCGTAGTTCACCTGCAACCAGCGCTTTTCATCGCCGGGTGGTCGGGTGCGCAACAAGGACAGGTAGCCACGCGCAAGGCCCGCTCCGACTACCGGTGCGGCGAGCCGGCCGCGTCGCGTCACGGACTCGGCAAGGGCGCCGGCGACGGGACGGGAGCGTTTGCGCCCGGGCCGATGCCGTACTGGCCGCTCGTGTCGTGTAGCTCGGCCTTCAACGCGAGCACGACACGAATGCGGCCGGTCTCCGTGTCCGCGTCGTCGACGGTGGATACCACTTTGCGGGTGGCCCCATCCGACCGCACGGCGGCTATCACGCCGGCGTTCTGTGCAGAGGACTGTGGACCGGCAACGACGGTGCCGCCACCTGCGACGTCGAGTTCGCGCGCAAGTGCGGCGACCGCGGTCGCCGCTGTCTCGTCATCTTTCGTTGGTTGATCCGGTGCATCCGGAGCGACCAGAACCACCGAGGTCGCGACCGGAGGCCGCTCGGGCGATAGTGACAGCAGCTTCGCAGTCTTCAGCCCCGCGAGCGCCGTCGTGTCTGCGGACGTGAGATCTCCGGACGTGGCGGGAGTTTGCGATGAGTGCCGTAACAACGCTTCGGCAAGCACGAGCGATATCCGTTCATAGGCAGAGGTGTTGGGCAGCGAGACGCCCGGTTCGACCAGGCGCGTCGCCAAGTCATCCAGCAGCGGAAGTTGAGCGGGGTCGGTCCATCCCTTGCCGAGCTTCACCGTCGTCGTGACGTTCGCGCCCGCTGAGGTCAACATGTCCTTGATGTCCTTGGCGAGACCCCCGGAGGCGCCTGGCGCGACGACCAATGCCACGTTCTCGTGGGCGAGGCTGTCCCGCACGATCAATGGGTCGACGCCCGCGACAAAAGCGCGGTCCTGCCCCTGCTGTCGTTTGAGTGTGCTGATCTGACGCAGAGCATTGTCGTTGTCATGCCGCAAGCTGCGCACTTGGTGGCGGATGTTGCTGAGCACGGCATTGTTGATGGTGTAGGTCCCGAGCACGATGCCGACAGCAAGCGCCAGGAACACCGCCACAATGGAGACGATGTGGTAGCGGAAGTCGACCACGCTAGAAGTGCTCTCGGAACCAGAACACGAGCCGGTCCCATCGAGCATGCAGGATGCCGATATAGGCCTGCCCGGCCGGCGACACCGACGCCGCGATGATGAGAGTGATCAGCGTCGCCGCGATCAACAGCAACAACGTGCGTGTCGTGATGCGGGCACGGTAGAGCCGACTCACGCCTTTGGCGTCGACAAGTTTGCCCCCGACCCGCAGTCGAGTCAGAAAAGTGCTTGCCATGCCGGCGCGCCCTTTGTCGAGGAACTCGACGAGGGTCGCGTGTGTGCCCACGGCGACGAGAAGGCTGGCGCCCTTGTCGTCAGCCAACAGCATGGCGATGTCCTCGCTCGTGCCGGCAGCCGGAAAGGTCACGGCGGGCAGACCAAGCTCCTCGAGCCGTTGCAGTCCCGGTGCTCGGCCGTCACGGTAGGCGTGCACCACGAGCTCGGCACCGCAGCGCAGCGCGCTGTCGGATACGGAGTCCATGTCGCCCACGATGATGTCCGGCCGCAGGCCCGCCTCGATCAGCGCATCGGCACCGCCGTCCACAGCGAGCAGCACCGGGCGGTACTCGCGTATATAGGGCCGCAGCGTTTCCAGGTCCTCGCGATAGTGGTAGCCGCGGACGACGATCAGGACATGCCGGCCATCGAGCGACGTCTCGATGTCCGGTACGCCGGAACCGTCGAGCAGCAGATCGCGCTCGCGCCGCAGGAACTCCATCGTGTTCGCCGCAAATGCCTCGAGCTGTACGGCGAGGCCGGCGCGCGCTTCCGCCATCGACGCGGCAACGGTCTCGATCGTCTGCACGGTGCCCTTGGCGACGATGGTGTCGCCGAGGTAGATCGTGTCGTCCTCGACGCGGATGACATCTCCCTCGGCCACCTCGCTGAAGACGTCGCCGGCGAGCGAGTCGACAAGGACGATGCCCGCCGACACGAGGATTTCCGGTCCGAGGTTGGGGTACCGCCCGCTGATGCTCGGCGCGACGTTCAGCACCGCGCGCACGCCGCCGGTGACCAACGACTCTGCGCTCACCCGGTCCAGGTCGACATGGTCGATGACAGCGATGTCGCCCGGGCGCACTCTCTTGGCCACCGACTTCGTACGCCGGTCCATGCGCGCAACGCCGGAAACGCCGGTCTCCGCGACCGGCCGGTTCTTGCGCAGCGTCAGCATTCGCATCTGCCGCATCCTCCCACGGAGGAGCCCGGCGGCCTGGCAGGCGACGGGCTACCGCGGTGCGGATCCCCGGTCGGCCGCGGCCGCGGCAAGCAACTCCTCGGCGTGTCCGCGAGCGTGCTCGGAATCGGTCTGTCCGGCGAGCATGCGGGAGAGCTCGATGACTCGGCCGCCATCATCGAGAGCGATCACATCGCTGCTGACCACGGCGCCGCTGGTGGCCGCCGCCTTTTCGACGAGCAGATGCCGATCGGCGAAGGCAGCCACCTGCGGCAGGTGCGTCACGACCACAACCTGAGCAGTCGCCGCAAGCCGGGCAAGCCGTCGACCAACCTCGGCTGCGGCCCGCCCGCCGACCCCGGCATCGACCTCGTCGAACACGAACGTCGGCACCGGGTCCCGGCCGGCCAGCACGACCTCGAGCGCCAGCATGATGCGCGAGAGCTCGCCGCCGGATGCCGCCTTTTGCAACGGCCGCGGCGGCGCACCGGCATGTGCGGCGAGCTGGATCTCGACCTCGTCCGCGCCCGCCGGTCCAGGGGTGCCGCTGCGAACAACCACCGACAGTCGCGCCTCCGACATTGCCAATGCGCCGAGCTCCGCGGCAACTGCACGCTCGAGCTTCTTCGCGGCAACGCAACGTGCCGTGCTGATCTTCTCCGCGAGGGCCGCAAGCTCGGCGTCGAGTCCGGCGAGCTCAGCACTCAGGCCGGCGACGTCGTCGTCGTGGTCGAGCTCTTGCAGACGCTCCGCCGCTGCTCGAGCCCAGGCCAAGACCCCCGCAACCCCGCCCTCGCCTGTGGCGTACTTCCGCGCCAGGCGCCCGAGCGATGCCCGCCGATCCAGCGTTGCAGAGAGCCGCCCAGGGTCGGCGTCCAACGAGCTGAGGTAGGACGCGAGGTCGGCGCCGACATCGGCCACGACTATTTCCGCCTCGCGAAGTCGGTCGGCAAGTGCAGCGATCGCCGGGTCGTGTGGAGCGGCGTCGTCGAGCGCAGACTTGGCTGCCGCCAGCAACGTCTGCGCGCCGCGTTCGTTATCGGCCTCGACGTCACCGAGCAACTCGCGGCGAGCCGACGCGGTTGCCGTCTGCAGGAGGTCGATGTGGCTCAGCCGCGCTATCTCGGTTGCGAGCGTGGTGTCTTCGCCCGGCTCCGGTGACACTGCTGCGATCTCGTCGAGCCCGAACCGTAGGGCATCGGCCTCACGCGCGCGTTCCTGAGTTCTCGTCGTGATGTCGTGCAGGAGCGCGGCGACCTCGTGGCGCCGGTGGTACGCCGTTGTGTACACCGCGAGCGGTCGCGCGACCGCATCACCGGCGTACTCGTCGATCAGTTCACGGTGCGAGGCGGCCTGCCGCAACCGCATCTGGTCGGCCTGGCCGTGCACGGCGACCAGCAGCGCCATGAGGTCGGCGAGAACGCTGACCGGAACCGTGCGACCACCGACAAATGCGCGAGATCTGCCGTCGGCCGACACCGTCCGCGCGACGAGCAGTGTCCCGTCGTCTTCGACATCGGCGTCGAGATCGTCAATCAGCTCCAGCGCGCGCTCGATGCCGGCGACACGCAACGTGCCTTCGACGACCGCGCGCTTGGCACCCGCTCGCACGAGGCCGGCGTCCGCACGCGCGCCCAGCAACAGGCCAAGCCCGCTGACGACCATGGTCTTGCCTGCACCGGTCTCCCCGCTCACGGCGTTGAGGCCCGGTCCGAGCTCGATCACGGCCTCGTCGATCACCCCCAGGCCCGTGATCCGGATCTCTTCGAGCACCGGTCCACGTTAATCGCGGGTACCGACCGCGGCCCGATGCCGCGCGGGTCAGGACGGGTGACCGCGCCATCCTCCGACCGGCAAGGCGAACTTGGCCACCAACCGGTCGGTGAACGGTTTCGGTGACAGCCGGGCGAACCGAACCGGATTCGTGCTTCGGCGTACCTCGATACGGGCTCCCTGTTCGAGCGCCAGGGTGCGCCGACCGTCGGCCCACAACACGCCGCCGCTCGCCTCAGAGACCAGCTCGACGGCGAGCACCGACGACGGCGTGGTGACCAGCGGGCGGGCAAACAACGCATGCGCGCTGATCGGCACCATCAGCAGAGCCTCGACACTCGGCCATACGACCGGTCCCCCGGCGGACCACGCGTATGCCGTCGACCCGGTCGGCGTTGCGCAGATGACGCCGTCGCATCCCCAGCGCGACAACGGCCGGCCGTCGACCTCAACGATTACCTCGAGCATTCGCTCGCGCGCGGCCTTCTCCACAGACACTTCGTTCAGGGCCCACTCCGATGTCTCTACGTCGTCGGACCAGACGGTGACATCCAGGGTCAACCTCTCCTCGACCTGGTAGTCGCGGTCGAGGACCCGCTGAACCGTGTGCGCAAGGTCCTCGCGCTCGGCCTCGGCCAGAAAACCGACATGGCCGAGGTTGATCCCGAGCAGCGGTACGCCGGCCGGTCGCGCAAGCTCTGCCGCGCGAAGGAGTGTGCCGTCCCCGCCCAGCACGAGCACCACTTCTGTCCCGTTAGCGGCCGCCAAGTCGTTGACCACGACGTCGCCCCGGACGCCCGCACCGGCCAGGTCAAGTTCGGGCGCCTCCGAAGCCAAGGTGCGGACACCGACGCCGGCGGCGTCCAGTTTCCGGGCGACCTCGCGTGCGCTCGTGACTGCGTCGGCGCGGCCGGTGTGGGAGACGAGCAGCACACAGCGGCCGCTCACGAGGGACCTGCCGCGACGGCTCGGCGTACGGCGCTTTCGTCCACGTCATCGGCATCGGTGCGCAACCAGAGGAAGTACTCGACGTTGCCGGCTGGGCCGGGCAACGGGCTGGCGCTGACGTCTGCGACCCCCAGTGCATGTTCGCGTGCTGCTGCGGCGACTCCGAGTACAGCAGCAACGCGGATCTGTTCGTCGCGGACGACACCGCGCGCCCCTACTGCCTCGCGGCCTGCTTCGAACTGCGGCTTCACGAGCACGACGAAATCGGCGTCGGGGACGGCGCATTGCCGCAGCGGTCCAAGGACGAGTCGCAACGAGATGAACGACAGGTCAGCTACGACGAACTCAACCGCGCCGCCGAGATGTTCGGCCGTCAACGATCGGACGTTCGTGCGCTCGAGCACGTGGACGCGCTCATCCGTACGGAGCGACCACGCCAGTTGGCCATAGCCGACGTCAACCGCGATCACCTCGCGTGCGCCCCGTTGCAGCAGGACGTCGGTGAAGCCGCCCGTTGACGCGCCGGCGTCGAGACAACGTCGACCGGCGGGATCCAGGTCGAATGCGGTCAGAGCTGCGGCAAGCTTCTGACCGCCACGTGAGACGAAGGTGCGGTCGTCGTCCTCGCGAAGACGAAGGGGCGTGTCGACAGCGACTGCGGTGGCCGGCTTTCCTGCGCGTTGGCCGGCGATGAGAACGCGGCCGTCATGCACGAGCGCCGCGGCTTCCCCCCGAGAGCGGGCGAGTCCACGGCGGACGAGTTCGGCGTCGAGCCGGGACCGCCGGACCACTCAGTCCTCGTCGAGGTCGGCGAGCGAGTCCTGTAGCCGGCGATGCGTTTCGTCGTACACCGCAACATGCTCCCCGACCGGCAGGTCAGCGAGCTGGTCTAGTGCGCGCACGGCGTCATCGACATCGCTTTCACCGGTCTCCGGGCGATGCGCGGTGCCGTCCGGCTCGGTTGTCACGCCGTCACCGGTCGGCGATCACAGCGAGCAGCAGGCACGCGCACACGCTACCGTCCCCGCGGCGGCGAACCCTGGAAAACCGTCGCCGGAGGCTCGGGTACCGTCAACTCTCGCAAGCGGCGAGCAAGCGCCTGAACGGTGATCAATGACGGAGGTGGCCGGCGGCATGGCGAGCCTCGCGCAGTGTCGCCGCGCATTGCAGGAGCTGATCGACCGGCTGGCGGAGGTCGACCCAGAGCTGCGCCGTAAGCATGCCGTCGATCGCACCTTGAGCTGCCACATCCCGGATCTGGACACAACCTTCTACGGCACCTTGACCGAGCATGGCCTGGTCGATGTCACCGAGGAGCCACGTCCCGAGGCGCAGGTGCGGCTCACCGTGGACAGCGACGATCTGCTCGCTCTCTGCCGCGGGGAACTGCAGTTCGCGACGGCCTGGGCGCGCGGACGGCTGCGCATCGACGCCAGCGTGCTCGACCTGCTGCGGCTGCGCACGCTGATCTGACGCGCAGCGCGCTGGCCTCAGACGAGTCCCGTCAGGCCGAGGCCATCGAGCGCCGCGGTCTCGCCGCGCAAACGAGGCTGCGTGCCGTCACCGAGCCAAGCGGCAGCGACGACGGCGCGCAACGCGTCAAACGGCTCGACCACCTCGGCGGTCCGCGCAAGCTCGATGACGTTCCCGGCGAGGGACGCGCGCCAGCCGCGGCAGGCCGCAGAGCGGCCGTCGACCCCGACCGCCGGATGGCTCATATTGAGGCCCGAGAGGTCGGCCGCGATGTACGTCGGACGCTTGTCCACCGGCGCAGCCAGCAAGGCGTGCGCATCGGTCACGCCCGTGAGCACGAGCAAGCTGTCCGTGGCCGCTCGGACGGCGCCTTCGATGTCGGTGTCGAGGCGATCGCCCACCACCAAGGGGTGACGAGCGCCGGACCGGCGTACGGCCTCGTTGTGCAAGGCGATTTCCGGTTTGCCTGCGCTGATGGGCTTCCGACCAGTCGCCGTGACCAGCGCTGCAACCAGCGAGCCGTTGCCGGGCAACAGACCGCGCGGCGACGGCAGCGTCGTATCCAGATTGGTGGCCACCCAAGGCACGCCGCGCTGGATTGCCAGCGCGGCCTCCGCCAACAACCGCCACGAGACGTTTGGTCCGTAGCCCTGCACGACCGCGATAACCGCCTCGGCGTCGACCTCGGTGCCGACCAGTCCGCGCTCGCGCACAGCCGCGTGCAGACCCTCGCCACCCACGACAAGAACGGTTGAACCGGCCGGCAGCTCTGCGGCAAGCAGCGTGGCGGCGGCCATGGACGAGGTCACGACTTCGTCCGGTCGGGCCGGCACGCCGAGCTCGACCAAGTGCGCCGCAATCGTTTCGGCCGTGCGCGACGCGTTGTTGGTGACGAACGCCGTCGACATGCCCTTCCGGCGGGCGGCTTCGAGCGCGGCAGCTGCGCCGGCCACCGGCTGTTCGCCGATGTAGACGACCCCGTCGAGGTCGAGGAGCGCGGTGTCGTACGCGACCGCGAGCGGTTGGTCGCACCCGCGCAGCGTCGTGACGGTCAACGGCCGGCGGCGCGGGCGGCGCGGGCGCCGTGCAACGCGCGTCGGTAGTGCGCCAGTTCGGGACGCATTGCTACCGCGAGCGCGAGGTGCTCAACCGCCGTCTCGAGGTCGCCCGTGCGGGTGGCCGCGAGGCCGAGCCCGAACTGCGCGTAGTCGTCGGTGGGGTTCGCCGCAACGATCAGAGCGAAGCTCTCGCGCGCTTCTGCGTACCGGCCGGCGTCGAACTGCGCGCGTGCCAGCGCCTCGCGCACGCTTCTGGATTCCGGCTCTGCGTCGGCGGCGCGGTCGAGCAGTTGGGCAGCGGCCGCAGCGTTGCCCTGGCTCAGCAGGTCCAGGCCCCGTCGGTACCACTCGTAGACGCCGCCGCCGGGGCCCTCGCGGTGGCCCGGTTCTGCGGTCGCCATGGCGCTGCCCCGTCTCCTCTTGTCGCTCCGTAGCATGCCGGCATGCCTGACGGATTGGTGCTGGCGCCGTTTCGCGCGCTGCGGTACGACGCGCGCAAGGTCGGCGACCTCGGTGCCGTACTTTCCCCCCCGTACGACGTCATCGACGCCGCCGGGGTGCAGCGGCTGGAAGCCACCAGCCCGTACAACGTTGTCCGGCTCATTCTCCCACGCGGCCCGGAAACCGGCCCGGACAGCCGTTACGACGGCGCCGCAGCGACACTCCAGGAGTGGCGAGCGGGCGGCGTACTGCTAGCCGATGACGAGCCAGCGATCTACGTGTACGAGGAGGCAGTCGACGGGCATGTGCAGCGGGGCCTCGTGGGGGCCCTCGGCCTGGTGCCGTTCGACGAAGGGATCGTGCTGCCGCACGAGAACGTGATGGCCGGGCCGGTGGCCGACCGGCTCGCGCTCATGAACGCCACGCACGCGAACCTCGAGCCGATCTTCTGTGTGTACGACGGGGGTGGCGCGGCGACCGAGATCGCGGCGGACGCCGCGGATGGCGAACCGCTTGCGGACGTCACGACGGCAGACGGCACACGCCATCGGCTCTGGGCGATCACGAAGCCGGAGCTCCTGGCGGGCGTGGCCGGCGACCTGCGTCCGCGCCGGGCGACGATCGCGGACGGACA
Source organism: Actinomycetes bacterium (assembly GCA_045807285.1). Lineage (GTDB taxonomy): Bacteria > Actinomycetota > Actinomycetes > JAWWOW01 > JAWWOW01 > JBJMHR01. Next base: position 4,323 of record JBJMHR010000023.1, on the reverse strand, counting down.
CCACCGGTATACGACGTATCTCCACATGCAGGAGGAACGGCGCAAGACCGGTGCAGGCACCGGCCCCTGGGACTACGGCCTCACCCTGCTCGTCGATGCACTTGCCTTCGGCCCGCAGGTGCACGCGATCCACCGCGTTATCCGTGGATTGGACACCGAGACCGCGGCGCGGCTCGCAGGCTCGGCGTTCACCGTCCGTCGGACCGATGGCAGCCTGGAGGCTGCGCTCGGTGAGATGGCTGCCGCCGGCAAGACCGGTGCGGCATTCCTCATCACCGCGCCCGGTGCCGCGACCTACCTCCTCACCGACCCCGACCCGGCTGTGCTCTCCTCCGCGTTACCGGACGGTCGGTCGGAGTCATGGCGCACGCTCGACGTGACGGTCGCACACCACCTCCTCATCCGTGGGGTCTGGCAGCTCGCCGACACCGAGGCCGAGGTCGGGTACGCGCATGATGTCGAGGAAGCGCTGGCGTTGGCTGCCGCCGCCAACGGTGTCGCGCTGCTCCTGAATCCGACACCGGTCGAGGCTGTTGCGGCAGTCGCAGCTGCCGGGGACCGGATGCCGCGCAAGTCGACGCTGTTCACGCCGAAACCGCAGAGCGGGCTGCTGCTGCGGTCATTCGACCTCGGCTGACGGCTTCGTCCCGCGCCGCAGCCGTTTCACGCTGCGCGCCTCGACCTCGCACTTGCTGGCTTCTCCCCCGGAGGGGGTGCGCCAGAAACTGCGACGAAGGACGCCCTCGACCTCGATCAGGTCGCCGGCTGCGTACGACGACACGGAACGACGAACCCCCGCCTTGAGCGAGAAGCACGGGAGCGTGTCGTGCACGGCCTTGCGGTTGCCTCGCTCACCCCGCGCACGGTTCACGACGAGGCGCCACGACAACAAGACGTCACCGCTGGGCAGTGTCCGCTCGGCCGGCTCACCGCTCAGCTTGCCGACGAGATAGACCTCGTTGTGGTGTTCGGCAACGTCCTCGACTGCGGCTGCGCTCACGCGCCCCACCTCCCAGTGCTCGATCGGATCGCGCGTTGCGATGCAGGCCTACGATGCCGAGCGCGGTTAACTGCGGTGAAAGCCAAAGCCACCTGTGTGGACGGAGCGGGCACCTGTGGACGAGTTGACACGCGACCTCGGCGACAACGTCTACGCCGTCGACACGCGAATGGGCGGCTACGACGGGATCACCGCCGGCTATCTGGTTCGCACCGACCGACCGTGCCTGGTCGAGACCGGGACCGCGTTGTCGGCACCCGTCGTACAAGAAGCCCTCTCGTCGCTGGGGATATCCGCGGCCGACCTTTCGACGGTCGTGGTCACGCACATTCACCTCGACCACGCTGGTGGCGTCGGTGACGTCGCGTCGCGGTACCCGAATGCGCAGGTCGTCGTCCATGAGCGAGGTGCGCGTCACCTGGTCGATCCGGAACGGCTGGTGGCGAGCGCACGTCGTGTGTACGGCGACGTGATGGACGAGATGTTCGGGGACCTGAAACCGACGGAGGCTGCGCGGGTGCGCGCAGTGGACGACGGCGACGTCATCGACCTCGGCGGCGGTCGCACGCTGACGGCGCATTACTCGCCTGGGCACGCGCAGCACCACGTCGGGCTGCTGGACTCGCATTCTGGTGATCTGTACGTCGGTGACGCCGCCGGCATCTACATCCCGGAGAAGGCGATGGTGCGGCCGTCGACTCCGCCGCCGGACTTCGACCTGGACAAGGCGCTGGCCTCGCTGGAGAAGTTCCGTGCACTGCAGCCGACCCGGTTGCTGTTCAGCCACTTCGGTCCGGTGGATGTCGTCGACGAGACGGTGGACCGGTCTGCGGAGGAACTGCGAGTGTGGGTGGATCTCGTACGGGATGCGCGGGCAAGCGCGCTCGACCTCGACCACGCCGTGACGATGGTGCGAGAAAAGACCGCGGACCGCTACGCCGACCTGCTCGCCGATCCGGCGGTCGACGAGAAGTTCGAAAAGCTGAACGCGACCGCCGCGAACGTGGCGGGCATCAACCGCTGGCTCGAGTCGCTGCAGAAAGCTCAGCCTGAGTCGAGCTGAACCAGTCGCTCGGCCGCGTCGGTCTCGCCGTCCTCGTCCGCCTCCGCCGCTGCCCCGAAGTACCGGCGCGCATCCTCGTTGCGCCCGGCGGCCAGAAGCGCGTCGGCGTAGGCGTACCAAAGCCGCACCGTCCACGGCTCGACTCCCGCGGGGTCGAGGTCCTTGCCCTCGAGGAGGGCCACCGCCGCCTGCGGTTGTCCCAGGTCGCGGCGTGCACCGGCGAGCACGATGCGTAGCTCGACTTGCCCTTCCGCGTCGAGACGCTTCGCGTCAGGTTCCGCGCCGACGGCCAGCGCGCGCTCGGGCCGGCCGAGGCCGCGCTCAGCATCCGCGATGACTGGCAGGAAGTCGGGCCGACCAGTCATGCGTCGGGCCGCCCGCAGCTCGGCCAGGGCTTCGGCGTACTTGCCGGTCTTGTACGCCGCGATCCCCATCACCTCGCGCACGCCGCCGAGCCTGCCGGCGCGACGCCGCGCCGCCAGGGCATGCCGGTAGGCCGCATCGGGGTCGTCGTCGAGCAGAGCGATTGCCGCTGCGAGTTGGCCGCCTACCGCCGCGGCGTGGTCCTTGCCGAGAGAGCCGAGCTCGTCGCGCAGCGCACGGTCGAGGTCGGCCATGGTCACGCCGTCGGGCAGGTCCGGATCGACCGGCCGGTCGGGGCGTGGTTCCCGGCGCGGTCCGCCAGGACGCGCATCGGGGCGTTGCGTGCCTTGGGGCGGACGCCCGTGCCCGCGCCGCGCGTCGCCACGCGGGCCTCCGCGGCGGTCGTCCACGCGAACTCTCCCAACGCCACCGGCGTAGAAAATGCGAAAGGCCATCCCTCGCGGAATGGCCCAACGCCAAAGAATGTCCGGCGGCGTCCTACTCTCCCACCCCGTCTCCAGGGCAGTACCATCGGCGCTGAGAGGCTTAGCTTCCGGGTTCGGAATGGGACCGGGCGTTTCCCTCTCGCCATGGCCGCCGAAACGCTATGGAGTTGTGGCCGGGCTCCCGACCGTTAACTCGGGAACCGCACAGTGGACGCGTAGCAAATAGATATGTGGTCAAGCCCTCGGCCTATTAGTACCGGTCAGCTGCACGCCTTACGACGCTTCCACTTCCGGCCTATCAACCCGGTCGTCTAGCCGGGGGCCTTACCTGGTTAACCCAGTGGGAGACCTCATCTTGAAGCGAGCTTCCCGCTTAGATGCTTTCAGCGGTTATCCCTGCCGAACGTAGCCAACCAGCAGTGCACTTGGCAGTACAACTGGCACACCAGAGGTTCGTCCGTCCCGGTCCTCTCGTACTAGGGACAGCTCTTCTCAAGTCTCCTGCGCGCGCGGCGGATAGGGACCGACACATGTGTTACCGCGTCCCCGTTGGTGCCGGGGGCGGGGCCAGGTCATTTCTGCCTGGCTCTGCATGTCGCCATGCAGGTCGGACCATCTCTTCACCTGAGAAGGGTCAACTCAGGCGTTCGGCGTATGGTCTCTGAGGATTCTGCACACCATGACTACAAGCATGTCTGAGCATAGACAAGCATGGTGCAGAGTCTTTCCTGCTGATTGACCGCACCCGACACGTTGTCACTGCGCAACCGGTCGTCGACCGGCCACACGAGTAGTGCGGGATTCTCGGTGTTTCCAGCATATAGCCGAATTTATAGACAGCGCGGGTTGACCACTGTCTCACGACGTTCTAAACCCAGCTCGCGTACCGCTTTAATGGGCGAACAGCCCAACCCTTGGGACCTGCTCCAGCCCCAGGATGCGATGAGCCGACATCGAGGTGCCAAACCATCCCGTCGATATGGACTCTTGGGGAAGATCAGCCTGTTATCCCCGGGGTACCTTTTATCCGTTGAGCGACGCCGCTTCCACGTGCCAGCGCCGGATCACTAGTCCCAGCTTTCGCTCCTGCTCGAGATGTCTCTCTCACAGTCAAGCTCCCTTGTGCACTTGCACTCGACACCTGATTGCCAACCAGGCTGAGGGAACCTTTGGGCGCCTCCGTTACCTTTTGGGAGGCAACCGCCCCAGTTAAACTACCCACCTGACACTGTCCCTGATCCGGATCACGGACCGAGGTTAGACAGCCAGTACGACCAGAGTGGTATTTCAACGACGACTCCACCGACACTGGCGTGCCGGCCTCACAGTCTCCCACCTATCCTACACAAGCCGTACCGAACACCAATACCAAGCTGTAGTAAAGGTCCCGGGGTCTTTCCGTCCTGCTGCGCGTAACGAGCATCTTTACTCGTAGTGCAATTTCGCCGAGT
>JBJMHR010000022.1:0-26862 GCA_045807285.1 Actinomycetes bacterium | reverse complement strand
TCGTCGGGCCGGCTGTACGCGTGGGCGGAGAAGTCGGAGGTCGCGACGCCGTTCGTCACCGACCCGGCGCAGCGGTCCTACGTCGTGGGCACCGTCGACTTCGCCGATTCCGTGGACGCGGCCGCTGTCGCCACAACACTGCGGGCCAACGGCGTCGTGGACGTGGAGCCCTACCGCAAGCTCGGCCGCAACCAGCTGCGTGTAGCAATGTTCCCGGCCATCGAGCCGACCGACGTCGAAGCGCTGACCGCGTGCATCGACTACGTCATCGAACGGTTATGAGCGACTACGCGCTGGCCATCAGCGAGGTGGAGGTCCAGCGCTACCGGCTGATGGCGGAGTTCGCGAAGTCGGAGGAAGGCGGCGCCTGGGCCGCTGCAGGCATCACAGCCGGTGCCGTCATCGCTGACGTTGGTTGCGGGCCCGCCGCAACCTCGGTCGTGATGGCGGAGACAGTCGGACCGTCCGGGCGGGTCATCGGCGTCGAACGCGATCCGACGTCGCTGCAGCACGCGCATCAGGTCGTCGCCGCTTCGGGCATGACGAACATGGAGCTTCGTGAAGGCGAAGCGACCGCCACCGGCATCGCACCGGGAAGTGTCGACGTCGCGGTCATGCGTCACGTGCTGGCGCACAACGGCGGACGCGAGCAGGACATCGTGAACCACCTCGCGACGCTGTTACGACCGGGCGGACACGTTTATCTCGTCGACGTCGACCTGACCGGTATGCGGGCCCGCGACGCCGACCCGGACCTGAGCGACATATTCGAGAAGTACGCCGAGTTTCACCGCCAGCGCGGCAACGACCCGCTGGTCGGGCTGCAGCTCGACCGCTTCGTGCACGCGGCTGGTCTCGAAGTCGTCCAGTTCGGCGGCGCGTACACGATCATCGCGATGCCACCAGGGTTGCGCCCGCCACCCTGGATCGCGCGCGACCTGATGCTCGCGGCCGGCGTCGTGACCCAGGGCGACATCGATCGCTGGGGAGCGGCGCTCGAACGCATGGACGCGCGGCCGGATCGGCCGACGATGTTCGCCACGAGGTTCTGGGCGGTCGGCCGCCGGCCCGAGGGCTGAGGCCACGACGTGGCTGTGACCTGTCAGCACTGCGGCACCGAAGCGCCCGACGACCGGGTGATGTGCCCGAACTGCCGACGCCGGCTGCGTCCCGTCGAGGCTGCAGCGCCGACCCCCGGACCGGCGTCGACGCCCGAAGCGACAGTGCCACTGGCAACGACGCCGGCTGAGGCGTACGGCGAGACATCGCCGCCGGCGACCGACGCGGCCAGCGATCCCTGGGCCGCGCCGACGGGCGCCGCACCGCCCGAGCCGACCCGGCCACAGGTGCTCTTTGCGCGCGACGTCACGCAGAAGTCGAACCGGCTCACTGTTTTCTTTCGGTTCCTGCTCGCGATCCCGCACCTGATCGTGCTGTGGGCCCTTGGTTTCGCAATGTTCGTCGTCGGGGTCATCGGTTGGTTCGCGGCGCTTTTCACCGGTCGCCTCCCGGACGGTCTGCACGAGTTCATGTCCGGCGTTGTTCGCTGGCAGACGCGCGTCGGGGGCTACCTCTACCTGCTCACCGACAACTACCCACCGTTCTCACTCAACCCGGAACCTCGATACGACGTCGAGTACGGAACAACGCACCAACCATTGAACCGCGCCGCCGTTTTCTTCCGGTTCATTTTGGCGTTTCCGGCGTACGCCTTGCAGGCTCTGGTCGGGGTGGGTTACGTCTTCGTCCTGATCGTCACGTGGTTCATCGTTCTCATTGTTGGCCGCTTGCCCGCCACGGTGTTCGACGCATCCGCGGGGTTACTTCGTTACAGCGCGCGAGTGTCGAGCTATTTCTGGCTTTTGACACCGGCGTATCCCGGTGGCCTGTTCAAGGAGCAGGCCACCGCGTTTGGTACGCCGGAAACACTGCAGGAAAGTGAGCCACAGCCGCCGCGCCAGCCGCCGGCGGTCAAACGTCTGCTGATCGCGTGCATCGTGGTCGGGGCGCTTGCCGTCGGAACGGGCATCGGCTTCGGCAGCGCGGCTGCCGCGAAACAAGCGCACGCGATCAACCAGTTCCGCAAGGCCCACGACCGAGCGGTTGCACAGTTCGACCCGGCCGCTACCTGCGGCGGCTCAGTGAGCTGCTTGCGGCAGACGGCTAGCCACGACGCAAGCGTCTTCGGTCAGTTCGAGACAACGTTCAGCGGGCTGCACTTCATCGGGGCTATTCCGGAGCGGAGGCTCGTGACCCGAGACACCGAGAGCCTCGTCAATGCTTACGAAGCGCTCGCTCGTGCCCGCACGGCGGCAGAGTTCAACCGGTTGATCGACACGACGAACCTCGACACGCTGCTCGACAACTGGAACACGGACTGCAGATTGCTTGACACCGCATTGACCGGACAAAGTCATTCCTCGCCGTGATGAAGGTACTCGCGACATGGTCGATCAAGGGTGGCGTCGGTAAGACTTCGGCCGCGGCGAATCTTGCCTACCTAGCTGCCCGCGAAGGCCGACGGACGTTGCTGTGGGACCTCGACCCGCAGGGCGCCGCGACGTACCTCTTCAGCGTCAAGGACAAGGTCAAGGGCGGGAGTGCGGGCCTGGTCCGGGCGCGAGGTGCGCTACCCGAACGGATCCGCGCGAGTGCGGTGCCGCGGCTCGACGTACTTCCTGCGAATCTTCGGCTGCGTGACCTCGACCTCGCCCTCGACGCGGTCAAGCGGCCCACCGAACGAGTGCTGCAACTGCTTGACTCAGTCGCAGACGACTACGACGTGGCCGTTCTCGACTGTCCGCCAAGTGTGTCGCTGGTCTCCGAGAACGTCGTCTGGGCGGCTGACGTCATCCTCGTTCCTGTCGTCCCTGCGGCGTTGTCGGTACGCACGTTCGATCAGGTGGTGCAGTTCGTCGGCTCGATCGCCGCGGACCGGCTGCCGACTGTGCTCGGCTTCCTTTCCCTCGTGGACGGCCGGAGACGGTTGCACCGCGAGCTGATCGAGCAGCTGACCGTTCGGCACGACATGATCGCGATGACGCCCATCCCGGACTCGGCGGTCATCGAGAGCATGGGCGAACGGCGTGCTCCGGTTGTGCAGTTCGCACCGAGAAGCACCGGTGCCAAGGCTTACGAAGAGCTCTGGATCGAGGTCGCGCGCCGGCTGTGGCCGACCCTGTCGGTCCATCCGCTGCACTGGTCAAGCGACACCTCGGACGGCTGACCACTACCTTTTCCGGCGTGTCCGAAGAGCAACTGGTGGCAGACGAGCCGGACGGTTCGGACAGTGACGCCGCTTGGGACGCCTGGACGCAGCGGGCCCGGGCCCGCCGCACGCGGGGACCGCGCCTGCTGTTCCTTCTCGTGGCCATATTGACCGTCGTCGTGATCACTCTCGTGACGGTGCTCCTGTTGCGGCACGGTTCCGGATCGTCCACCGTCAACAACGGCGCCCTCCCCCAGGTGCAGAGCGCGCGCACGACGCTCAGTTCTCACCAACGCAACTGCCCGGCAGGGAACGGCCAGCTCGACTGTCGTCGTAGCGCGGCCGGGGCTCTGTCCCTGGCCTATCGCGACTTCAACGTCGACCTCGACGGGATCACCATGGCGCCCGAGGCGACCGACGCACGCGACCTGGTCGAGGAAGACGCCGAGCTGCTGAGCAACGCATACGCCGAGTTGGCAGTCGCGCGCAGCAACTCGACGTACGACGAGGTTTATGCCCGCGAACAGGTGGCTGGCCTTCGCTCCGCATTCGACCGGCACTACGCCGCTTTGGAGGTCGTTCTGCGCACGGGTTAGCGTGCGCAGAACGTATCTTTGGAGGAGGCGCCGTGAACTTCACCCACCTCGGCCGCAGTGGACTTCGAGTCAGCCGGCTCTGCCTCGGCACGATGAACTTCGGTCCCGTCACACCGGAGGACGAGTCCTTCGCGATCATGGATCGCGCGCACGAGGTCGGCATCAACTTCTTCGACACCGCGAACGTCTACGGCTGGGGCGAGAACAGAGGCCTCACCGAGAAGATCATCGGCAATTGGTTCGCGCAAGGCGGGGGGCGCCGTGAGCGCACTGTCATCGCCACCAAGCTCTACGGCGACATGGACGAATGGCCCAACTCCGGTCGCGTGTCAGCGCTGAACATTCGACGCGCCTGCGACGCGTCGCTGCGACGTCTGCAGACCGACTACATCGACCTGTACCAGATGCACCACATCGATCGCGATACGCCGTGGGAAGAGATCTGGGAAGGGATGGAGGTGCTCCGCAACCAGGGAAAGATCCTGTACGTCGGCTCGTCGAACTTCGCCGGTTGGCATATCGCGAAGGCAATGGGAGCCGCAGATCGCCGCAACTTCCTGGGCCTGGTCTCCGAACAGTCGATCTACAACCTGCTCACCCGCAACGTCGAGCTCGAGGTGCTGCCGGCCTGTGAGGACTTCGGACTCGGCGTGATCCCGTGGAGTCCACTGCACGGCGGTTTGCTCGGTGGCATCTTGCGCAAGGAGAAGCTCGGTCGCTCCCAGGGTGGCCGCGCAAACGACGCGCTCGAGCAGGCCCGCCCGCAGGTCGAGGCTTATGAAGCGTTCGCCGACGAGCTCGGCGAGGACCCGGCCAATGTCGGCCTGGCCTGGTTGCTGCACCAGACCGCGGTGACCGCGCCGATCATCGGACCGCGCACGATCGAGCAGCTCGACGGATCCCTCCGCGCAGCTGACCTGCATCTCGACGAGAAAGCACTTGCCCGCCTCGACGAGATCTTCCCCGGACCTGGAGGTACGGCGCCGGAGGCCTACGCCTGGTAGTCCCGCCGCGGTGGCCGGCGGCACGCTTCAACGGGCCACCCCACCGGTGTGACTGAGGCTCCGTTCATCCCCGGCCCTTTCTGTGGTCTGAAAGGGCGACTTTCGGACGGAGGCTTGGTCCAAGCTGGCCGCGGATGACCGTCGCATGCGATCGCTGTTGATGGGAGAGCCAACTCAGTCACCGGGAGCGTCGCGCACGCGATCGGTCGGGGTGACAGCAGCCAGCCGCCAGGTACCGATCCGTTCATGCACGGTCTTGGCACCGAGATGGCTACGCACGAGGTGGATCTCGTTCGCGACCCAGGTCGGCCCGTCGTACGACGACAAGGCAGCGACTAGCTCGCGTAGGTCTTTGGCGGGTGCTGCACGGGCGATCGTGAGGTGGGCCCGAAAGCGACGGTCCTCCACCGCTATCGCGCATCGACGCGCCGCTGCACTCGCTGAGGCAGCCAACCTGCCGAGCGAATCAACCTCGCCCTTGAGTCCGACCCACAGAGCATGAGCCCGCGCGGGTCGGCTGAACGCACCCGATCCCGCGAGCCGCAAGCTCACCGGTGCCTGTCGGGCCGCAGCGCGCGCGAGACGCAGCGACAACTCGGCCGCGGTCTTCTCGTCGACCTCGCCGCAGAACGTCAGCGTGAGATGCCACTGCTCCGGATCCGTCCAACGAAGTCCGGGCACAAGGTCGAGCCGATGGCGAAGATGCTCGATCGCGTCGTGGGGCGGGTCAATCGCGACAAACAGTCTCAAGGCATCATGCGCTGCGCGCCTCGTCGAGCATGTGCTGCTCGATCGGGCGCACGTGCACCATCGGGCGCGGCCGCAAGTGCGTGTGCACGCGGACATCCGTCATCCGCGCATACACAAGGGCGGTCGCGGCTGCCGCCACGGCGGAGGCCGCTCCGCCGATGTAGAGACTCGACCGCGGCCCGAGCACCGAAGCCAAGCCACCGATCAGTGGCGCACCGAACGGAGTGCCACCCAGGAACACCAGCACGTAGACGGCCATGACCCGCCCACGCATCGACGGCGCCGACAACATCTGGCACAGGGAGTTCGCCGACGTGGTCATCGTGAGAATCGCGACACCGGTCGGTACGAGCAGGAGGCAGAGTGCCCAGTACGACGGAATGAACGCGTCGATGAATTCCAGCACCCCGAACGCGAAGGCCGCGCCGTACAACAACCGATGCCGCGGGCGTGGCCGACGGGCAGCACCAAGCGCACCGATGAGACAACCGAGGGCGAGCGCCGCCGACAACGCGCCGTAGGCGTCAGCGCCGCGATGGAATGTCTGCTGCGCGATCAGCGCGAGGGTCATCTGGAAGTTCAGCCCGAACATCCCGACGATCGCGACCAACACGATCGGCATCAGCAGCTCGGGGCGGGACCGCACGTAACGCAGACCAGCACGGGCCTGTCCCTTGGCGCGGGCCACCGGCTTGCTCCGGAACAGGTCGCTGTCCCGCATCGCCAGCAACGCGACGATGGGCGCGATGTAGGACACCGCGTTGATGAGGAAAACCGGACCGGTCCCCACGGCGTTGATGAGGAGCCCACCAACTGCCGGGCCGATGATGCGCGCCGAGTTGAACGTCGCGGAGTTCAGCCCGATGGCGTTAGGCAGATCCGACGGTCCCACGAGCTCGACGACGAACGCCTGCCGCGTCGGTGTGTCGACGGCCGCGACGGCGCCGAGCAGGAACGCAATGACGTAGACATGCCAGGCCTGTACGACGCCGCCGACGTCGAGCACGCCGAGCGCTGCGGCGAACGTTGCGCTGGCGACTTGCGTGAGGAGCAAAACGCGTCGCTTGGGGTAGCGGTCGGCGAGCAAGCCGCCGTACATCCCGAACAACAGCATCGGCAGGAACTGCAATGCAGTCGTGACACCAAGAGCGAAACCGCTGTGCGTGAGTTTCAGCACGAGCCAGTCCTGGGCGACGCGCTGCATCCACGTGCCGGTCAGGGAAACGATCTGCCCGGACGCGAACAACCGATAGTTGCGCACGTGCATGGAGCGGAATGTCGGGCTCATGTCACCGCGGACGAGCTGGCGAGGGCTTCGAGGATCGGCGCGGCGGCATGGAGGACGTCGAGCTCTTCCTTGGACAGCTTCCTGATCTGCTGGGCCAGCCAGGCTTCGCGCCGGCGGCGGTCTTCCTTCAGCAGGTCGCTGCCCGCTGGCGTGATCGCGACCACGACCTGACGGCCGTCGGTGGTGTGGGGCCCGCGCGTGACCAGTCCGCGCTCACCCAGTGAAGCCACCATCCGGGTCATCGAGGGCGGCTGCACGCGCTCGTGGGCCGCGAGCGCTCCGAGCGTCAGTGGGCCGTGCCGCTCGATGGAGGCGAGCGCAGCAAGCTGCGAGATCGTGAGGTCGGTCTCCGGCCGTTCCGCGCGCAGCCTGCGCGAGAGGCGCATGACGGCGATCCGCAGCCCAGCGGCCAGCTGGGTCTCGGTGGCAATCGGCATATCGTTAGCCTAACTCATTACCCGTGCTAAGTAAATCGGGGATGCCTAGGCTGCAGAGCGTGGCCGACAAACGAGCGCTGCGCACCCCGGACCCCTATCGCGCGAGCGCGGTGCCCGTGATCGTGGTCGGCACGGTCGCCTGGGCGATCGCTCTCATCGTTCTGCTGGCCACCGGCACGGACTCGTGGTGGCGGTGGGCCTGTCTCGCCGGCTTCCTGCTCGGCGTCGTCGGCATACCGGTCATGGCGCGCTACCAGCGCGTGCACGGCTGAGCACTAGTCGAGGTCGGCTTCCGCGCGTAGCGGCGTTTCGTCCTCCGGACGTTCCAGCAAGGCCGTGACGAGATGGCGCCGTTGCCAGTCGCCGGTCCGCCACGCCCGACCCCGACCGAGACCGAAGGCCAGCCGACCGGCGTCAACGTGCAGCACACCGTCCAGCCAACGCCAAGCGACGTGCTGGGGGGTGCCCTCGATGTCGCTTACCAGGAGCGGGTCGTGTACGACGTGGTCGTCGACCGCTTCGCCGGTAGACACCGGCTCGTAGGCGGGGAAATCCGACGCGAACGGCAGAGCGAGGACCTCGGCGAGCTCGACCGCGTTGGACAACCCGACCGGCACGACCGCACGTCGAGCCATCAAGGGCAACAGATCCGGCGCATCGACAACGACAGCCTCGCTCGACCGTGCCACCACGACCTCGCCGTCGCGCAACCCGCGCACCAGGTCCGGCGGGGCGATGTCGCGCGCCACCGGCGAGCGGGCGACTGCGGCGTAGATGGTCGGGAGCCAGTCTCGATCGACTGGGCGACTGGCGTCACCAAGGCGCGCAAGCAGGTCGGCCAACCCGTCGACGTCGGCGGCGATGTCATCGAGACCTGCCCACACACCGATCGCGCGCAGGAACTCTGCATCGACGACGTCCGGCGCGGCGTCGTACAACGCACCAAGACCTCCGACCATCACGTCACGCGGACGCAGTCGGTCGAGCACTGGATGCGTGCTGAGCCACCATGCGGTGTAGGACGGCACCGCCGCGCGCGGCCCGCCGAGGTCGGCGTACGCCGGCGTCAGCACTGCGTCGCGCAACGGTGGCTGGGCAAGCAGCGCCAATGCGTCTGACCAACGTGATGGATCGACCAGCTCGAGGTCACGTACGGCGAGGAACTCGGTCACCGCCGCGCCCTCCGGCAACGTCGACCACCAGTCGTGCTCACCATCGAGGTCGTACGCCGGTTCCACTACGTCCACGTCGCGGACGACTGCGAATGACGACAGCACACCTGCCGCCGCCAGCACGTCCTCACCCCATCGCTTGACCAGGTCGTCGGAGACGACGCCGAAGGGCGCGCCCGCGTGAACCACCTGTGCCAGCGGGCCGTGCGGCATCAACAGCTCGCCGGCCGGATACATCTCACCGTCGGCGCCGAGCAACGCAAGGTCGGCGAGCCAGGGAAGCTCCCCCGGTCGAAGGTCCGCCGCGGAAACCAAACCGAGGACGGCGTCGGTGAACGCAACGTCTGCGCCGTCGTCATAGGACCGGGCGACTGCCGCTTGCACGGCCGGGTCCTCGATGACCGCTTGCGGTGACGCAGCAACGGCACCGAGGGTCAACAACAAGGGGTGCGCTGCCGCCGCGTCCACCGCGCGCAGTCCCATCGCTACCAACGTGTCCGGCCCGACCTCCGGGGTCGGCAGCAATAGCCCGCGCGGCCCGGTGACGAGCCGACGGTCGGCCAGCGGCACCGGCAGCGCACCGAGCGCGTCGCGTTCGACCGCGCCGAGGTGCCCGGCCATCAGCCCGGCGTACAGCTCATGCCACCAGCGCGGCGGGCGGTCGAGAGTGGCCAGGACCTCGACGACATCGGCAAGCGACAGCAGCCGCACCCCGAGCACAGCAAGCGGTGCCTGCCGGCGCGCCCAGTCGGGGGGGAGCAACCCCGCGATGACATCGGTCAGCACTGCGGTCGCCGCCGGCGACACGTCGGCGATCACGGCATCAGCGGGGCGGACGCCGTCGAGCAGCGGCGTGTCCGGAAGCAGTTCGAGGATCTCGCGCCGCAACACTGCGTCGACCTCACCGGCTGCGAAGCCCGTCGGGACCAGGTCGAGGACGGAAGGGTCGGCGGACAGGTCGCTCAACAGGTCGGCGTACGCCGTCGCCGCGAGCCCGAGTACGTGGTCGCGCAGCGGGCCGGGCGCGGCATGGCGCCTCGACGGGTCCAGCGGAAGTGTCGCGATCAGCAGTGCCGACAGGTCGAGCGGCTCATCGGTCGGGGCTGGGGCGTGTACGACGGCCGGCACCGTGGACGGCATGAGCGCCGGCCGGCCGGTGACGTCGACGGGAACCGCCCACGTCGCGCTGACGACCGACTGAGCCCGTTCCTCGACGGGTCGGTCCGCGAGCAGCTGCGCAGCGACCCTGCCGACGCGGGTCGCGGTGCGCCACCTGGTCACCTCACCGCTGTCTTCGACGAGGACGTCGCGGCCGTCGCGCCGGGCGGTGAGCCGGCGCACCGTGCCGCCGACGACGACCTCGACGGCGGAAAGGCCAGGAAGCGTCAACAAGAGTGCCGCGTCGATGTCGTCGAGCAGCCGGCGTACCAAGGCATGCGCATCGGCGTCGCGCAGCGGCAACGTGACGACGGTGTCCCACTCAGCGTCCACGGCGTCCGCGGGGAAGGGCAGGCGCAGCACGGGCACGCTGCCGTCACGTCGAGCGAGTTCCGCCGCGACTCCGGGCAGCTCGCCGGCAACCCTCCGCGCCTCGTCTGCCGACCACCGCAGGCCGCCGGTGCGTGACGCCATGGCCGGCTCGTCGCTGACGGCGAGCACGGCGGCGAAACCGACGCCGTAGCGGCCGACGCTCGCGTCCGGATCGCGTTTGGCTGACGCACGCAGCGTGCAGAGCGCTTCGACGCCGGCAGCGTCGAGAGGCGCTCCGACGTTCGAGGCGATCAACGCGTCATCGACGAGCTCGAAGCGCAACCGCCCCGCCACACGGGCGGCGATCGCGGCATCGGCGGCATTCGCCGCGAGCTCGACGAGCACGCGATCGCGGTAACCACCGCGGACGAGGTCTTCCTCCGCGTTCGCGTCCTCGCGGAAACGCGCTGTCGCAGCCTGCCAGCCGTCGAGGACACGGCCACGGATCGCCGCTGTCCCGAACGCGTCGTCAGCCACAGTCAGGAGTGCCCGAACTCCTCGGTCGCGGGCTCCGCCGCGGCCACCGGGACGATCTCGTAGTCGTCGAGCACACCCGTTTCCCCGGACGACCGGCGCGGTTCCGTCACGACGAACGCCTCTGAGTGCGCACCGCAACCGTGGTCAGCAGCGACGACGCGTCCGTCGTCGGCTGCGTACTCATTGGCGCAGACCCCGAAGAAACCGTGCAAGGCACCGGAGACCGGCAACCAGAAGCCGCACGTACCACACGCCGCCGGTGCAGCCTTCGCGATCGGCGCCTCCGGACCGGCGATCCCGGCGTACCACCGGTCAACGGCATCGTCTCGGCCGATGCGGGACAGGACGCGCGCCCGGCCGAGGCTGACGTGGAACACCACGGCTTCCTCATCCGCGTCGTCGGTCTCGGCGTACGCCGGCACGAGCCGGTCGTCATCCGACGTCGTCGGCAAGATGTCGCCGACACCGAGATCCCCCGGCCGCAACCGCTCCTGCCAGGGAACCCAGGGCGGTGCCAGCAACGCGCCGTCGCCGGGCAGCAGCACGACGTCGTCGACGGTCGGTGGCTCGTCGTCGGTGGCTCGGGCGAGGGTGACGGCCCAGCGCCACCCTACGTACCCGGGGTCCGTGCAGCGGAAGTAGTGCGTGACGACGTGCTGCTCATCGACCTCGACGCCGTCGTGCTCGCCGACACCCTCCGGGCCGGCCTCGTCGATCGCGGCCGCCCGAGCGACAGCCACGGCCTCGGCCAACAACGGGTCCACGGGGCGGTGCTCGCCCTGCGTGTCCGTGGTCATCACTGATCCAGTGTCCCGCATTGGCCGCGCCGAGCCGGGAGCGACATAGAACACTGGTGGGGTGGCGGACGAGGCGCATCCAGTGGAACGGCCGGTCGGGCGGCGCGCCGCGGGCGTGCTGCGCTCGGCGGTCGGGCGGGTCCGGGCCGCCACCCGCGCCGAGGGCGCCGCCGAGTCCGGCCTCACGAAGCTGATCGAGCTCAACGCCTCCGGCGCGGCCGCCGACGCGCTCGTCGCGGTCGCCCTCGCCGGGACCTTGTTCTTCTCTGTCGACCCCAACGCCGCCCGCGGCCGGGTCGGGATGTACCTGCTCGTGACGATGGCGCCGTTCGCCTTGATCGCTCCGGTGGTGGGCCCGGTCCTCGACCGCTTCCGGCACGGCCGCCGCTACGCGCTCGCCGCCACGATGCTGGGCCGCGGCGTGATCGCGTGGCTCATGGCCAGCGCGCTCGCAAATCACCAGGGTTTTGCGCTGTACCCCGGGGCGTTCGCGATCCTCGTGCTCTCCAAGGCGTACGGCGTCTCGCGCAGTGCGGTCATCCCGCGGCTGCGGCCGGAGGGCAGCACGCTCGTGCGCGCTAACGCTCGAGTCTCACTCGCCGGGACGCTCGCCGGTCTGTCCATCGGCAGCCTCGGCGCAGCCATTGTGTCGCTCACGAGCCCTCGCTGGGCGTTGCGTCTCGCCGCGATCATCTTCCTCATCGGAACGGTGCTCGCGCTCCGCTTGCCCCGCAACGCCGACTCTCCGGAAGGCGAGCAAACCCTGCGCTCGGTTGCTGCACGCGCCCATCCGCGTCACCGACTGACATTGCAAACAGTCACCGCGGGGATGCGCTCCTCGCTTGGCCCCACCGTCCTGGCCGCGCTCCGCGTCAATGCAGCATTGCGGTTCTACACCGGCTTCCTGACCTTGTTCGTCGCGTTCCAGACGCAGACGCACGACTTCGGGCCACCGCACAACCTGGCACTCGGTTTCTTCGCCATCGCGGCCGGTGGGGCGGGCGTCATCGGCACCATCATCGGTGCCCGGACCCGCGGACGGACATCACCGTCGTTGCTGCTCGTCGTACTCGCGTTGGTGACGTCGCTTTCGGTCATCGCCGGCGTGTTCTTCAGCCTGTCGAGCATCCTGCTGGTCGCAGTCGGCGCCGGTATTGCACAGACGATCGGAAAGCTCGCGCTCGACTCGACGATTCAAGAGCACGTAGCAGAAGAAGTACGTACCTCCGCCTTCGCCCGGTCGGAGACGGCGCTGCAGTTGTCGTTCGTCTTCGGCGGCGCATGTGGGCTGCTTCCGATCGCCGGCGCGATCGGCCTCATCTGCGCGGGGGCGGCAATCGGGCTTGTGCTGCTCGACTCGCTTCGTCGTCGAACGTTACGGACGACCGCGTGACGCTGCTCGTCGTGACTGCCGTACAACAGGAACGCGACGCGGTCATCCGTGACCTCGGGCCGGAGTCATTGAGCTTCGCGCCGTACGACGAATGGGGCGGCGTCGTCATAGAAACGCCGGCCGGTGATGCCCACGTCGTACACGGTGGCGTGGGTCCGGTTGCCGCGGCGGCCATCACCGCAACCGCGCTATCACTGTGGGACTACGACCTCGTGCTGTCCGCCGGTCTCGCCGGAGGCTTTCGCGGCCGAGCCGAGGTCGGCGATGTCGTCGTGGCAAGCGCGTCGATCGCAGCGGACCTGGGCTGCCGCACCGACGAGGGCGTGCTCTCGTTGAAGGACATGGGTCTGGGCCAGGACTCCGGCGTGGCCTTCGGCGACGCGTGGCGTTGGCAGCAGCGCCTCGCCGACCACGCCGTGCCGAGCGTGCTCGGTGAAGTGCTGACCATGTCGTGCATGACCGGCACCGATGCAGAAGGTGATGACCTTGCCCGCCGCTACCCGCAGGCCGTCGCGGAGGCGATGGAAGGGTGGGGTGTGGTCTGGCCGGCGTACCTGCATCGCGACGTAAAGGTGGGCGAGATCCGCGCTGTCAGCAACATCGTGGGCAAACGCAATGTCTCCGGTTGGGACATCGACGCTGCGTTCGACGCGCTCGCCAGGGCGTTCGGTGCGCTGTTGTCGGAGCCTTTGCCGTGAGTGTCACCCTGACGTTCTCGCCGTGCCCGAACGACACGTTCGTCTTTCATGCTTGGGTGCACGGGCTGTTGGAAGGTGCACCAGCCGTCGACGTCAGCTATCACGACGTCGACGTCACCAACGGCATGGCCGAGCGCGGCGAGCGTGACGTCATCAAGGTGTCGTACGCCGCGCTGCCGTGGCTGATGCGTGCTTACACGCTGCTGCCGTGCGGTGGTGCCGTCGGGCGGGGGTGCGGTCCGCTCGTGCTCACAGCAGGTCGCGAGGACCTGCGGGGGGCAACGGTCGCGGTGCCCGGCGAGCGGACGACGGCGTACCTCCTGTTTCGGTTGTGGGCGCAGCGCCTCGACATCGGCGCGATCGAGATCGTGCCGTTCGCCGAGATCATGCCTGCGGTTCGTGACGGCAAGTACGACGCAGGCCTTGTCATCCACGAGGCACGCTTCACGTATCCGTCGTACGGACTGCACTGTCTGCAAGACCTCGGTGCGTGGTGGGAAGCCGACACCGGCCTGCCGATCCCACTCGGCGCGATCATCGCGCGCCGAACGCTCGACGTCGCGGGGTTCACAGATGTGGTCCGCGCGTCAGTGGACTACGCGTGGGCGCACCCGCAAGCAAGTCGCGACTACGTGCGGCGGCACGCGCAGGAGATGGACCCGGATGTCGCCGATCAGCACATCGCGCTGTACGTCAACGAGTTCACTCGCGACCTGGGAACGGAAGGACTGGACGCTGCGCGCGTCCTGCTCGACCGTGCTGCATCCGTCGGCCTCACTCCGCAGTGGACGCCCTGACTCGGGTCAGCCTTCGAGGTCGTCGGCGACCTTGCGCAGGATCTCCGCGAGCGTGTGCGCGTGCTTGTTGTCCGGGTACTTGCCACGGCGCAAGTCCGGCTGGATGCGCGTCTCCAGCATCTTGATCATGTCCTCGACCACGCCGTGCAGCTCGTCCGGCGGCCGGCGGTCCCGCTCGGCAACCGACGGGGGCGCCTCGAGCACGCGCACCGAGAGCGCCTGCTGACCGCGCTTGCCCTCTGCCACACCGAACTCCACCCGCGCGCCGGGCTTGAGGGACGGCACACCCGCGGGCAGAGCGGAGGAGTGGACGAACACGTCGGGCCCGTCGTCGCGGGTGAGGAAGCCGAAACCCTTCTCGACGTCGAACCATTTGACCTTGCCGGTAGGCATGCCGCGACCGTTCTCGTTTGGCGTGGGATTGGGCCACCCAGGCTAATGGCAGGCCGCAAATCCGGCCTAACCCGTTATTCGAAAACCGGTTCCGGTACGAGATCATTGAGGTCGATGGGGAGGTCGAGGGGGGACATGACTGAAGGCACGCCCGGGGAGCCGGTCCACGTCGGCGAGTTCGTGCTGAGCTCGGGGACCACGCCCGACGTACTTGCATCGCCACCCCCGCGAGCGCCTCAGCTCAAGAAGCTGCTGGCGAACATCGCGGCGATCGCGTCGGTCATCGCAGTGGTCATCGCGGGCGGCGGTGCAGTGGTCGCCTACCGGACGCTGGCCGGCGGCGGCCCGCAGCCGGAGAAGTACGCCCCCGGCTCGACGTTCGCCTTTGCGAAGGTCGACCTCGACCCGTCAGCCGGTGAGAAGGTCGCGGTCTACCGGTTCGCCCGCAAGTTTCCCGCTGGGGTCACCAAGCGCCTCAAGAACAGCGACGACCTGCGTGACCGGTTGCTGCGGATGGTGTTCAAGAACAGCAGCGATCCGCACATCGACTATGACAAGGACATCAAGCCGTGGCTTGGCGCTCGGGTCGGCGTGGCCGGATTCGTCGATGCGGCCGACAAGCCGCAAGCGCTCGGCATCGTTGCCGTCCATGACGAGGCCGAGGCTCGCAAGTCGCTCACCCGGCTGCACAACGACAACTCTTCGTTTGCTTACGACGTGAAGAACGATTACGCACTGCTCGCGCAAAGCCAGGATGTCATCACCTCAGCCGAGCACCAGCTCGCAAAGGGCAACCTCGAGAAGCAGGCCACTTTTCACAACGACCTGCAACGCCTGGGTGGCGGCCAGATCATCACGGCTTGGGCTGACCTCGACCGCACCCAGCACGTCGCCGGCAGCCTCCTGGGCGACCTGTTCGGCGGTTTGTTGAGCGGTGGTGTGAGTGGGTTCGCAACCGGCCCGACAATCACGACGGGCCCGCCGGTCGACGTGGGACCACCGGCCGGTACGTCGGCGCCCAGCGCGGCCTGCATCCGGCAACTGCAGCGCGCCACCCAGGACGGTACGTCCATTTCCGACCCGTTGAGCAAACTGTCCGCGCGCTGCCGACGCGAGTTCGGGTTCGACGTCACGCAGGGCTCGGTCTGCTGCCCATCGATCGTGCAGTCGTCGTTGTCAGCGACGAGTCCCGACCTGAAACTGACCGGGCGCATGGTGCTCGGCGTACACCTGCAGTCGAACTATGCGGAACTCGTGATGCATGTGCTCGACGCAAAGAAGGCTGCCGCCAAACCGAGCGTGCGCGACCTTGTCACCGGCTTGCCGAACGACACTGTTGCGGCGTTTGCCGCCAGTGGCGTCGACTCGGCGAGGAGGTCGCTAACCGAGCCGAGCCAGGCAGATGTCACGTCCCAGCTGCAGCGGTCGCTGGCGGCAATGGGCGTCGACGTCAAGATTGACGACATCGTGAGCGGCCTCGGGAACACCGTCCTCGTGTCCCTTGGGAACGTCCCCCGCGACAACACCCATCCGCTGATTGCGCTGCGCACGAAACCCGAGGACCGGGCCGCTGCCAACCGTGCGATCTCGGCATTGAACCGCGCGCTCGCCAGCCACGGGGCCGACGTACGCCTCCTCACCCGGGACGCGGGCAACGACCTCGTCGTCGCGGACGATGCGGCGTACGCCGGCAAGGTGGCGCAGGGTGGGCACCTCGGTGACCAGAAGCAGTTCAAGCAGGCGGTCGGCTCGCTCGACGGCGATGTTTTGGAGCTGGGATACGTCGACATCAAGCGAATCCTCCTCACGCTGCCGGACCACGGTGGAGCAGCGCGCGCGCTCGCGGCCGTCGGGCTGTCGGTCGTGCAGACCGGCGACGACCTCGCTCTGCGGCTGCGGGTGCTCGCCGACTGAGGGTTTCGGCCGACGGTGACCGGGCACCGAGCCGCCATGGCTGACAACGACACAGACGGACGGGAATCCGACGTCCAGGACGCTGAGAACGTCGACCACGGAGCGGCCGAGGGCGGTCCGATTCCCGGACGTGACGGCGGCCCCGAAGACGCCGACGCCATGGCCGCGGCCGAGGGCCTGGAGGCATCACCGGAGACGGCCAAGAACTACGAGGACATGCTCGAGCGCGGCGCCGCTCAACAGGGTGAGGGCCGGGTCCCCTAGCCGTTGCTCGTGAGCAGCTCGTTCATCGAGCCGGACCGGAATCCGCGCGGGTCGACGTCCACGCGCGCGAAACCCTGCACGGCACTGAGCAACTCCGGCCGCGCCGTCAACGCCGGCACCGCCTCGGCGTCGACTTCGACTCGTGCGTGCTCACCCAGATCCCGAACACGCAGGTCGCGCACGCGGATGCCCGCGTCGTCGAGGGCCGCCCGCAGCGCGAGCTCGGCCCGGCCGACCCGTGCCAGCCGCGCACTGCTGATGCTCACGCCATAGGCCACGCGGCTCGACAGGCATGCAGCAGCCGGCTTGTCCCATGTGCGCAGGCCCCACTCCCGGCTCGCCCCACGAACGTCAGCCTTCGTGAGCCCGGCGTCACGCAGCGGTGTCAGCGCACCGCGTTCCGCGGCCGCGCGGATGCCCGGTCGGAATCCTGCAATCGCGTCGTCGGCATTCGTCCCGGTCACGACGTGCGCCACACCGTGCGCAGCAGCGAGTGGTACGACGACGTCGAGCAGCTCCGCCTTGCAGAAGTAGCAGCGGTCGCTGCCGTTCTGCTGGTAACCCGGCCGGTCCAGCTCACGTGTTCGTGGCGTCAGGTGCCGTACGCCGAGCTCGCGGGTGAAGGCCCGCGCATCGGCGAGCTCGTGCGCCGGCAGGCTGGGGGAGGCAGCGGTCGCCGCGAGCACGTGCTCGGGTCCGAGCGCGCGCACAGCAGCCGCCAGCAAGAACGCCGAGTCAGCGCCACCGCTGAACGCCACGCACACGCTGCCGAGCTGTCGAAGCGACGCGTCGAGGTCGGCCAGCTTGTCGCCGAGCGCGCCCTCCACCGCCATGCTCGCCACCATAACCTCGCTAGGCTGCGGAGCCGTCCGGATCACGTGCTGCCCTGCGGAGGAGGAGTCGGATGACGGAGCCCGAGGCGTCGACGCCGTCGCGGAAGCCCAGCCCGTTCGCCGCGGTGGCGGCGTTGCTGGTCACGTGCATCCTCATCTGCGGCGTTTTTGCCGGACTGGCGGGCAAGAAGATCGGCAACAAGGACGCCGATTTCATCGTGTCGTTCCTCTTCCTCGGTCTCGTGGTCCTGCTCATCTTCGGTCTCGCCTGGGTCGACGCCAGCACCCGTGACCCGGATCACGCGCAGCGCCACCACTGAAGTGCGCGGCGCACGCCGCGAGATGCCGGCTCAGCTGAGCCCCGCGTAGCGTTGGTCGGATGGCCACCAGCCGGATGACCGAGTCGCGCGAACCGCGCAGCCTGGCCGACTGGCTGCGCAGTGCAGATGACGCCACGCTGGCAACGCTGTTCGCGGAACGCCCTGATCTGATCGTTCCGGTGCCACCCGACGTCACCGTGCTCGCGGCACGGGCGGCGGCGCGGCCGTCCGTGCTCGCCGCGATCGACCGCCTCAACGTCTTCCAGCTCGAGGTGCTCGAACTGCTCACGGCCTTGTCGGATCCGATCGCGCAGGTCGACATCGGTGCTGCGGTCGGTGACGTACCGGAGGCGGCGCTGCACAGCGCGGTGGCCCGGCTCCGCGAGATCGCGCTGGTCTGGGGCAACGACGACGACCTGCATGTGCTGCGGACGGTGCGCGACCTGGTCGATGAACCGTGCGGACTGGGCCCACCACTGGCGGACGCGGTCACCGGTCTGTCCACGAACCGGCTTCGGGACCTGCTCTCGACATTGCACCTCGAGCCGGCGCCGGACCGGCACACCGCGATCGAGCGGCTGCGCGCCTGGGCCGCCGACCGAGGCGCGGTCTGTGCCTGCATCGCCGAGGCGTCGGATGAGGTGCGTGACCTGCTGGCGCGGTTGTCGTGGGGGCCGCCGACCGGAATGACGGAGACCCCGGCGCGCACTCCGGCTGTGCGTTGGGCGATGCAGCACGCGCTTCTCGTGGCGACGGGCGATCGCACCGTCGTGCTCCCGCGCGAGATCGCGATCGCGCTCCGCACCGGCGTGATCGTGCGCCATGCCACGGTGGCGCCTCGGTCGCTCGATGTCGTTCAACTCGACCCGAAGCACTGTGCGCACACCGCGGCATCGCACGCCGCTGCCTTCGTACGGATGACCGAGGACGTCCTCGACTCGTGGGCCAGCGACCCTCCGGCTGGACTGCGCACCGGTGGGCTGCGCGTGCGCGACCTTCGGCGTACTGCGGTTCTCCTCGACCAACCCGAAGCCGTGGCTGCGGTGGTGATCGAGGTTGCCTACGCCGCCGGACTGGTCGCCAGCACGCCGAACGATGAGTGGCTGCCGACCCCGGCGTACGACGGATGGCGCGTGGCCGACGACGGCGAGCGGTGGGCACTGCTGGCGAACGCGTGGGTGCAGATGTCGCGCGTCCCCGGGCTGGCAACCGAGCGCGACGGCGGACGCGGCGGCGCGCTCCTCGGGTACGACCTCGACCGCATGCTCGCCGCCCCCACGCGGCAAGCGACCTTGCAGAGCCTGGCGAACCTGCCCGAAGGCGCGGCGTCCAACCCGCAGAGCGTCGGTGAGCTTCTCGCCTGGCTCGGCCCGCGCCGCGGCGGACAGTTCCGTAACGAGATGGTCGGCTGGACGTTCACCGAGGCGGCGTTGCTCGGGGTGACCGGCGCCGGTGCCATCGTCGCGCCGGGCCGCCGCGTTCTCGAGGGCGACGTTTCCGCCGCCTCTGCGGCCATGAAGGCGTTGCTTCCGGATCCCATCGACTCGATCGTGATCCAAGGTGATCTGACCGCGGTGGCTCCCGGTCGACTCACCCGCGAGCTCGCGCGCGAGCTTTCGTTGCTCGCAGATGTCGAGTCGACCGGTCACGCCACGGTTTACCGGTTCTCCGCACAGTCGGTACGACGTGCGCTCGACGCCGGTCGCAGTGCCAGCGACGTGCACGACCTGCTCACCAAAATGTCCACGACACCGGTCCCGCAGCCACTCACCTACCTCGTCGACGACATCGCGCGCAGGCACGGCCGGGTGCGCGTCGGCACCGCATCGGCGTACATCCGCTGTGACGACGACAGCATCGTCGGTGAGCTGCTGGCCGACCGCCGGCTGAACGGGCTTGGCCTTCGCCGGCTCGCCCCGACGGTCGTGTCGGTCAATGCTTCGGCCGCCCGCGCACTGAGCGTGTTGCGCGAGTCCGGATATGCCCCGGCCGCGGAGTCCGAGGCGGGTGATGTGGTGATCCAGCGGCCGGGCGAGCGACGAACAGCGCGGGCGCGGCCACCGACACCGCTGCGCGAGCCGGGTGCGCCCGCGCCTGCTGTCCTTGAAGCGGCGGTGCGGGCACTGCGCGCAGGTGACCACGCAGCGACGACGCCGCGTCGGCTCATCACAGAGCCGCCCAGTGCGGTGATGCCGGCGACGTCGAGCGCGGGGACGTTGTTCGCCCTGCAACAGGCCGCGAATGACGGCCGACCGCTGTGGATCGGTTACGTGAACGCCCAAGGCGCTGCATCGCAGCGCGTGGTCGAGCCGGTGTCCGTGAGCGGTGGATACCTGCGCGCCTTCGACCACCTGCGCGACGAAGTGCGGACGTTCGCGATCCACCGGATTACGGGCGTCGCCGAACTGCTCGACGACGAGCTCGTCCACGAGGAGGCCGTCGATGGCTGACGGGCCTCTCATCGTCCAGTCGGACAAGACGTTGTTGCTCGAGGTCGGCCATCCCGACGCGGTCGAGTGTCGCCGTGCCATTGCGCCGTTCACGGAGCTCGAGCGTTCACCGGAACACGTGCACACGTACCGCATCACGAGCCTCGCGTTGTGGAACGCGCGCGCTGCCGGGCACGACGCGGAGCAGGTCGTTGACGCGTTATTGAAGTACTCGCGCTTCCCCGTCCCGCATGCGCTGCTCGTCGACATCGCGGAGACGATGGGCCGTTACGGGCGGCTGCGACTCGAGAACGACCCGGTGTACGGGCTGGTCCTGCGCAGTGTCGACAAGCCCGTGCTCGAAGAGGTCCTGCGCGCGAAGCGGATGCAACCGCTGATCGGAGCGCGCATCGATGACGACACCGTCGCCGTTCACCCGAGCGAGCGCGGGCACGTCAAGCAAGTCCTGGTCAAGCTCGGCTGGCCGGCCGAAGACCTCGCGGGTTATGTCGATGGCGAAGCGCATGCCATCCAGCTGCACGAAGTGGGTTGGTCGTTACGGCAGTACCAACGCGAGGCAGCGGAAGGCTTCTGGCACGGCGGTTCGGGTGTCGTCGTACTCCCCTGCGGCGCAGGCAAGACGCTCGTCGGGGCTGCAGTGATGGCACAAGCACAGGCGACGACGTTGATCCTGGTCACGTCGACAGTTGCGGCCAGGCAGTGGAAGGACGAGCTGCTGCGCCGTACCTCACTGACCGAAGAGGAGATCGGTGAGTACTCCGGTGCGCGCAAGGAGATCCGCCCGGTGACGATCGCGACGTACCAAGTCATGACGACGCGACGTAAAGGCGTCTACCCGCACCTCGACGTCTTCGACGCGCGCGACTGGGGCTTGATCGTGTACGACGAGGTGCACCTGCTGCCCGCCCCGATCTTCCGCTTCACTGCCGACATCCAGGCGCGGCGCCGGCTCGGGCTCACCGCGACGCTCGTCCGCGAGGACGGCCGCGAGGATGACGTGTTCTCACTGATCGGGCCGAAGCGGTACGACGCTCCCTGGCGTGACATCGAGGCGCAAGGCTGGATCGCGCCGGCGGAGTGCATCGAGGTGCGGGTCACGCTGCCCGACCACGAGCGGTTGGAGTATGCGACCGCCGAGCCCGAGGACCGCTACCGCATCGCTGCGACCAGCGAGGTAAAGACACCCGTCGTACGACAGCTCCTCGACAAGCACAAGGGCGAGCAGACGTTGGTGATCGGCGCCTACCTCAGTCAGCTCGGTGAACTGGCCGAACATCTCGACGCGCCGCTCATCACGGGCGAGACCAAGCTCGCGGAGCGTGAGCGGTTGTTCGGTGCGTTCCGCAGGAGCGAGATCCCGTTGCTTGTCGTGTCGAAGGTCGCGAACTTCTCCTTGGACCTGCCCGACGCGACCGTCGCCGTGCAGGTGTCGGGGACCTTCGGGTCACGGCAGGAGGAGGCGCAGCGGCTCGGCCGGATCCTTCGACCGAAGTCCGACGGCCGCACCGCGACGTTCTACACGGTCGTCGCGCGGGACACCCTCGACGCGGACTACGCCGCGCACCGGCAGCGGTTCCTTGCCGAGCAGGGTTACTCCTACGAGATCATCGACGCGGAGAGCATCGGGACCTGACGACGTCGGCGGCGGACGCGCGGTAGGCATCGAGAACTCCTGCGGTCATCGCCTCCACCGTGAACGACGTGCGGACCCGCGCCTGAAGGCGGCCTGCGAGCGGCCGCAGATCGCGCCCGTCGGTCTGCTGCCGCAGCGCTGCCCCCAGACTGTCGACGTCGTCGGGCGCGACCAGCGCATGGGCATCCGGGCCATAGATCTCGGGTAGCCCGCCGACACGTGTCACGACCATCGGCATCCCGGCGGCCGCTGCCTCCAAGACGATGTAGGGCAGGGACTCGGCACGCGACGGCACCACAAGCAGCTCCCCGAGCGCGAAAGCCTCGCGGGCGGGCAGCACGCCGGCGAAACGCACCTCGCCGGAGAGCCCCGCCGATGCCGCTCGCGTGCGGAGGACACCGGCATCGGGGCCGTCACCGACGATCGTCGCCGTGAGCCGATGGCCTTCCGCCCGGAGCGCTACCAGCGCGTCGAACAGGAGGTCGATGCCTTTCAGCATCCGCAGCTCGCCGACGAAGACGAGGTCGGTGGCGCCCGCTTCCGCCTTGACCGGCTCGAACTCTGCCGGATGGACGCCGTTGTGCACCACGGCGACTGCGCCACGCGGGGCGCTGACCTTCGTCGTGAACGCCTCGCGACTGAAGTCGCTCTCGAACAGGAGCAGATCCGTGCGGTGCATCAGCACCCGTTCGAGTGACAGGAAGACAAACCCGGCCGGTGAGCCCCACCGGTAGTGCAGGCTCCCCCCATGGGGGGTGTACACGCGCAGCCATCGTCGTGCGCGGGGGAGACGGGCGTGGGCGCCACCCTTGGCACCGTGTCCGTGCACAACAGAAGCTTCGACCTCACGCGCGTACCGAGCGACGCCTGCGGCTGCGGTCACGTCGTTCCACCCGAGGTGTCGGCTCATCGGGAGTCGCCGCACGCCAAGTGCCAGCTCTGTCGCGAGCTCCGCGAGCGTGGCTTCGCCATGCGCCCCGCCGGTCGTCGAGTCAGCGATCACGCCGACCTGGTGCCCTCTCGCGGTTTGCCCCCGGGCAAGATCCGTGACATGACGGAAAAGGCCGCCGACGGGTGCGCGCATCACGTGCAGGATGCGCAGTTGCTCTCCATCGACCCGCATGCACATAGATTGGCAGCCGTTTAGGCTTGCGCATTGCGCGACACAGCAAGACAGACAGGGACAAACGTTGAACAGCGTCGGGAGGCGACGGTGATCGGTGCAAGAAAGGTCGCCATTCGTGGCGGGCTCGAGACCCTTTACTTCACCGGCTCTCACGTCGCGCTCAGCCCGCTCGTGCGCGGGATCGGTGTCATCTTGACGATGCATCACGTGCGACCGGCGCGCTCAGGCAAGTTCCAGCCCAACCGTCTGCTCGAGTTGACCCCGAGCTTCCTCGAAGAGGTCATCACTCATCTCAGGCGCAACAAGTACGACTTCGTCTCACTCGACGAGATGCGTCGTCGCCTGGTCGCCGGGGCGAACGGTCGACGCTTCGTCTGCATGACGTTCGACGACGGCTACCGCGACAACCTGACCTATGCTCATCCGATCTTGAAGCGGTACGACGTACCTTTTGCGATTTATGTGCCGACGAGTTATCCCGACGGCGCCGGCGAGTTGTGGTGGCTGGCCCTCGAAGCGGTCATCGCCGGAAACGACCGATTGACGCTGACGATGGACGGCGTCGAGCGCTACTTCTCGTGTACGACGCCGGCCGAGAAGTTCGGCGCCTACGAGACCATCTACTGGCGGCTACGCGAGTTGCCGACCGTCGAGGCGATGCGGTCGACAATCGATGCCCTCTGCGCTCGTTACGACGTCGATCTGGCCGCGTTCTGCGGTGAGCTGTGCATGACGTGGGAGGAGATTGCCCAGCTCGCGGCCGATCCGCTGGTCACAATCGCGGCTCACACCGTCAACCATCCGATGCTGCGAAAGCTCCCCGACGACGAAGTGCGTTGGGAGATGCAATCGAGCGTCGACGCGATCGCGGCGGCTCTGGGCGAGCGGCCGAGGCACCTGTCCTACCCGATCGGGGATGTCAGTTCCGCCGGCCCACGGGAGTTCCGCATCGCCCAGGAGCTGGGCTTCGCGAGTGCGGTTACCACGCGACCCGGCGTGCTGTTCCGACAGCATCGCGACCACTTGACGGCATTGCCCCGGATCAGCCTCAACGGCGAGTTCCAGCGCAAGCGATATGTGAGCGTGCTCCTGTCCGGGACGGCGACTGCGATCAACAACCGCTTCCGCCGCGTCAACGCAGCCTGATCGCCCGCAGGCACCGCTGCTCGGTCCGGGCCGGCGGCCTGCCGATGCTCAGCTGTGCGTGAAGACGGGTCTGCCAGCCGCCGGCCACCGTGTTGGTCGTCGGGCACCCGGTCGCCCCCACCGGCTGCAGACCACCAGCGGCGCTGTCGTACCACCGCAGTGCTGTCGACCGCAGGCCGGCGACCGTACCGGGTACGCCGGTGTTACGGAGACCGGCCAGGCAGTACGCCGAAGTGGTGTGCTCGACGATCACGATGGTCGTCCCGGCCGAGACCGATGGCGCGTACCCGGCGGCCGTGAGTGCGCTCCCGGTGCCGTAGGAGCCCACGTCGGTGAGGTAGGACTCCATCGAGGTCGCCGGGTTGCGCAGGTCGCTCGCGATGGTGGCGCCTTGCGCCTTGCTCGTCTGGCTGTGCAGCAACGGCACAGCGATGCTGGACAAAATGCCGATGATGAGCGAAATGGTGAGAACTTCCACCAAGGTGAAGCCGCTGTCGTCTCGGTTCAGGCGTCGTTTCGTCCTGTGTTGAATGGTCGGTGAGTACGTACGAATCGGACATAGCGATCGCTTGTCATTTGTCGCTGGCCGACCTGAGCCAGGCTTTCGCGGCAAACGGAGTAAGGCCGGAGTAACGACGCGCACGCCCAAATCGTCTTTGCGCAGCCAGCAACCTTGACCCCGCTGCTCCCACCACCCACCCGAAACGATCATGAAGTTGACGGATGCAGGTGGCGACGCGTGTGACGGATGTCCGGATTGTGAACCGGCCAACTTCATGATCACGCCTGGGGATGGCAGCAAACAGAAGCGGCCCCGGTTTCCCGGGGCCGTTTCCGTCGTTGCTTCGCGTTGACTAGGCGGCACGCCGCCGACGGCCGACGGTGACGCAAGCCGTCCCCAGTACGAGAGCGGTGAGGCCCAGCTCGAGCAGCTCGTCGGTGGACGAGCCAGTGAACGGCAGCGCTCCGGCCTGCGGACCGCGGGTGTCGCTCACGGCGCTCACCGCCGTCGGCCGAGCAGCGTTCGCCGCCTCGACCTCCGCCGGACGTTGAAAGGAAACGCCGAGCACGCACGCGCCCTCGATCATCTCGCCCGAGACGCACGTCTTGGTGGGCGGCGTCGACGGCGTGCACGTCGCCGTCATGTTGCCCTCGGTGCACGGTGCCTTGTCGTCACCAGGTGGGGTCGAGCCTTCGTCGCAGTTATCACCGCTGCACGACGGTGGCGTCGACGAACCGCTCTGGCAACCGGTGTGCGCCGGGTTGGAGCGGCCGATGCCGTGGTTGGTGTCGCACTCGTAGCCGGCGTTGTGGTCCGATCCGTTCGGCATCTGGCCCTTGGGGTTCTTGTTGTCCGCCTTGCCGACGCAGCCGGCGCAGGGCTTGCCGGTTGCCTTCCCGTTGCCATTGCCGTTGCCCGACGGCGAGCCGTCACGCGTCGAGCAGTACGGGCCGCCCGGGCACTGGCCGTTCGCACCGCCGGGGTTCTGGTCGGCGTTGCTCGGTGGCTGCGGCTGGCTCGGGTCGCCGCTGGTGCCAGCAGTGCCTCTGCTGTGGTCGCTGCCGTTGGCCGTAGACGACGTCGAAGTGTTCTTGGCGTCGTCGTTTCCGTGCCCGTTGTCGTGCGCCGCCGCTGAGTTGCCCTGCGCCGGACCGTGGTCAGCGGTGCTCGCGTAGGCGGCGCCGCTGATTCCGGCGAAGCCGACCCAACAGATCGCTGACGTGGCTGCAAGCAGCCCCGCCTTGCGCAGCGGTCCCTTTCCCTTGGTTGAGCTCATTTCGGACTCCCATCCGGCGTGGACGGGCGTCGCTCAAAGCGGTCGCCCGTGCGTCAGGTGGGTCGGTCTCGCCACTAGCTCCCCGGACGGTCTAGGCGACCGATTGTCTCCGCGCGCCGTAGCGCCGGTGAGGACCGTCCGGATCATCGCTCCCCGGGGGTCTCCCCCCGTGTAGCGAGGGCCGTGGTCTCGACCGCTCGCTACAGAGAGTATGCATTCGGTGACAGTCCGGACATATGCTCCGAACGGAGCAACTTGCGTGGTGGTCGGGCTATGCCGGCTAGCGCAACGAAAAGCGGCCCCGGTTTCCCGGGGCCGCTCCGTCCTACGACGTGCTGTGTGGACTTAGAAGTCCATGTCTCCCATGCCGCCACCCGGCATGCCGCCGCCACCAGCCGGCGTCTTCTCCGGCTTGTCGGCGATGACCGCCTCGGTGGTGAGGAAGAGCGCGGCGATGGAGGCAGCGTTCTGCAACGCCGAGCGAGTGACCTTGGCCGGGTCGATGATGCCCGACTTGATCATGTCGACGTACTCACCGGTCGCGGCGTTGAGGCCGTGACCCTCGGACAGCGTGCGAACCTTCTCGGCCACGACGCCGCCCTCTAGGCCGGCGTTGATCGCGATCTGCTTGAGCGGAGCCTCGAGCGCAACCTTCACGATCTGCGCACCCGTGGCCTCGTCACCTTCGAGGTCGAGCTTGTCGAACGCCTTGCTGCCGGCCTGCAGAAGCGCAACGCCACCACCGGCGACGATGCCCTCCTCGACCGCAGCCTTCGCGTTGCGGACCGCGTCCTCGATGCGGTGCTTGCGCTCCTTCAGCTCGACCTCGGTCGCGGCGCCGGCCTTGATGACGGCGAC
>JBJMHR010000021.1:0-208924 GCA_045807285.1 Actinomycetes bacterium | reverse complement strand
ATCGGTGCATTGCTGTCGGCACATCAGTCGATCGGTGTGCCGCAACCGCTGAAGATGTTCGGCACTCCGGAGCAGAAGAAGAAGTACCTCCCGCGCTGCGCGACCACCGACATCAGTGCGTTTCTGCTGACCGAGCCCGACGTCGGCAGCGACCCCGCGCGACTGGGTGCGAATGCGGTGCCGACCGACGACGGCTCGGCGTACACCTTGAACGGCGTCAAGCTCTGGACGACCAACGGTGTCGTCGCTGACTTGCTCGTCGTAATGGCTGCTGTCCCGAAGAGCGAGGGGCACCGCGGTGGCATCACCGCCTTCGTGGTCGAGTCCGACTGGGAGGGCGTCAGCGTCGAGCGGCGCAACAGCTTCATGGGCCTGCGCGGCATCGAGAACGGCGTCACCCGGTTCACCAACGTGCGGGTGCCCGCCGAGAACGTCATCGGCAAAGAAGGCATGGGCCTCAAGATCGCGTTGACGACGCTGAACACCGGCCGTCTCTCGCTGCCTGCGATCTGCGCCGCGCAGTCGAAGCTGAGCTTGAAGTACTCCCGCGAGTGGTCCCGCGAACGCGTGCAGTGGGGCATGCCGGTCGGCAAGCACGAAGCCGTCGCAGAAAAGCTCGGTTTCATCGCGGCGACCACGTTTGCCCTGGAGGCCGTGCTCGACTTGTCGAGCATCATGGCCGACGAGGACCGCAACGACATCCGTATCGAAGCCGCGATCGCGAAGCTCTATGCCTCGGAGATGGGCTGGCGCGTCGTGGACGAGATGGTCCAGGTCCGTGGTGGTCGTGGCTACGAGACGGCGGCGTCACTCGCCGCGCGTGGCGAGCGAGCGATCCCCGCGGAGCAACTGCTCCGGGACATGCGGATCAATCGGATCTTCGAAGGCTCCACCGAGATCATGAAGCTGCTGATCGCGCGTGAAGCCGTTGACCAGCACCTGTCGATCGCGGGCGACATCATCGACCCGTCCGTCGACATGAAGGGCAAGGCGAAGACCGCCGCGAAGGCCGGTGGCTTCTACGCGAAGTGGTTCCCGACACTCACGGTCGGCAAGGGGCAGAACCCGACGGCGTACAAGGAAGAGTTCGGCGAGCTCGCGGTGCACTTGCGTTTCGTCGAGCGGGCGAGCCGCAAGCTGGCGCGGTCGACGTTCTACGGCATGTCGCGTTGGCAGGGGAAGATGGAACGCAAGCAGATGTTCCTCGGCCGGATCGTCGACATCGGGGCCGAGCTGTTCGCGATGAGCGCTGCTGTCGTCCGTGCGGAGATGCTCCGTCGAGAGAACGGCGCTGACGGTGTGCGTGCTTATGAGCTCGCGGACCTGTTCTGCAAGCAGGCGCGGCTGCGCGTCGACGAGTTGTTCCACCGGCTGTGGGCGAACACCGACGACGAGAGCTATGCCGTCGCGATGAACGTGCTCGACGGCAAGTACGTGTGGGCCGAGGAGGGCGCGCTGGACCCGGCGGGTGAAGGCCCGCTCGTCACCATTCCCGAGCCGGGTTCGGAGAACGTGCACCGCAAGATCGGGTAGCACGATGGTCACGGTCGAGAAGAGCGGCCCGGTCACCACCGTGGTCCTCGACCGGCCGGATCGACGCAACGCCGTCGACCGCTCCACTGCGGAGGAGATGTCGGCCGCGTTTCGCGCCTTCGACACAGACGACGCCGCTGCGGTGGCGGTGCTGTGGGGGGCGGGCGGCACGTTCTGCGCGGGCGCCGACCTGCAGGCGATCAGCGCGGGTGACCCCAACCGGCTCGAGCCGGACGGTGACGGACCGATGGGGCCGTCACGGATGCTGTTGTCGAAGCCGGTCATCGCTGCCGTCTCCGGGTACGCCGTTGCCGGCGGCCTCGAGCTCGCGCTGTGGTGCGACCTGCGCGTCGTCGAAGAGGACGCAACCCTCGGAGTTTTCTGCCGCCGCTGGGGGGTGCCGCTCATCGATGGCGGGAACGTCCGGTTGCCGCAGATCGTCGGTCTCGGCCGTGCACTGGACCTGATCCTCACCGGCCGCGCGATCAGTGCCGACGAGGCGCTCGGGATCGGTCTCGCGAACCGCGTCGTACCCAAGGGTTTTGCGCGCGCCGCAGCGGAAGAGCTTGCGCTGCAGATCGCAGCTTTCCCGCAAGCGTGTGTGCGCACCGACCGGCAAGCGGTCTACGCGTCACTCGGTCAGGACACGGCTGACGCGATGCGCACCGAGTTCACACTGGGTCTGCAGGCACTCGCCCATGCCGGCGAAGGTGTCACCAGGTTCGCGTCCGGCGAGGGCCGCGGCGGCACCGGAGTCTGACCGGACGGGCAGCCGTTCGGCTGGCAGGATGATCGTGTGTCGGATGTCTCGCCGCGTCCGCGCGCTGTCGTCGTACGCGATGCGCGTCCCGGCTCAGAGCTGCTCAGCGAAGCGATCCGACGTGTCGGCTTGTGGGACCTGCTCGCGTCGGTGACGCGCAGACGTGCACCGGCGAACGTGCCGGTCGCCATCGCGGCCGGGATGTCGTCGTACGACGGGACGGTCGGTGCGGTGGACCACGTCCTGGTCGAGCGGCTCGTGGACGAACTCGCGCAGCGGGGATACACACGTGTGAGTGTGATCGGCTCCCGTCTCGACGCGGACTCGTGGCTCGAACCAGACGGCGTGACGGAGCCTGCCCGAGCGCTCGGCTACACGGGTCGCACTACTACGGGAACGCCGTACGACATCAGAGAGCCGACGGTTTGGGCCGACGCCGCGTTCCGGATCAGTGTCGCCGCGAATGCGACGCATCCGCAGTGGGGCTACCGCCTCACCCTCGCGAACCTTCTCGGCATCGGTGAAATGGTTCACGTCGCTGTCATCGATGCGGTCACCAGCGCGCATGGCGTCATCGCGGCACAGCCGATTGACACACATACCGTGATCGCCGCCACCGACGCAGTGCTCGCTGATGTCGTGGGCGCGCAGCTGATGGGACTCGACCCCGCCGTCTCGCCGCTGACCAAAGCCGTCCTGCATGAGCAGCGCATGCGCACGCCGGAATCGATCGAGGGCGACCTCACGCCCTACCCCGGTTGGCGCAATGTGCCCGCGCTGTTGCGGGACACGCTGATGACGACCACCCCATCGGTGCGCCGGGTGCTCGTCGCCGCCATGACACCGGTGAACCGGGAGCGCTACCACGTCGCCGACACGACGCTCGACGGCCTGAACCGTCTCCTCACCGGCCTCGCCCGGGCGGCTGACACCAACCCGTACGCCCTCGTCGGCTTGGTCGGGCTGTGCGGTTGGGCCGGTGCCGCCGGCCAGCTCAGCGAGTCATGGGCGACGATGCTCGACAAGTCGCGGCTGAAGTGGCGTGACACCGGTATCGGCATCGATCTGGGCGCGTACACGGAAGCTGACTACGACGCCGTCGCCGACTACATCGAACCGCTGGCCGCGCTCGTTGACGCAGCGCCGGCCGACACGTGGGGCATGCGGCGTACATCGTTGGACGAGTCCGTCTTGTTCTCGTGTCGCCGTGTCCTTGCCGCGCGGTACGACGAGTTCGTGGCGCGCGTCGATGTCGCGTCCTCGATCAGGTTGATGAACGACTACCTCGGTGGAGCAACGGTCGCCGTCAGCCATGACGACCTTGGTCGCGTCACGCGCCAGGCCGAGCGCAACATCTACCTTCCGCAGCCCAATTACCTCGCGTTGTTCGGTGGTACGCCGATCGACGTCTGCAAGCTCCAGACCATCACGTACGCCGACGACGAGCAGACGATCTGCTGGCGCACGGTGCACAGCCCGAACGGGTCCGCGACCTACGATGACGGGTCGGTGCGCTTCCGTGCGCTCGACGGAGGAAACCAGACGGAGATCACGATCCATGCACGGCAGCAGTTCACGTTGCCGCTGTTCTGGCAGATCGTCGATCTCGACCGGATGCCCGAGGTGAAGGACCCGCTCGTCGCTGATGCCTACCGCAGCTTCTTCCTCGCGACACTGGACAACTTCGAGGCGTGTTACGAGGGGCGCGAGTACCGCATCGGCCGGCCGTACGACGATGCCGCCGCCCTGCCGACAGCGAAGCTCACACAGCTCGGCGAGGTCGCGAAGGAAGGCGCCGTCACGTTGCGCCAGCGACTGGGCGCCGGTGAGCGAGAGCCGGACGAGGTGGACGAGGACGGCTTCCGGGTGTTCCGCGATGGGCGGGGCAACGGCCAGGCGCTCGACCTCGGGTTGCGTCGGCGGCTCGCTGAGCTTCGCGCGCGCATCGCGCCGTCACTCGACGAGGTCGTGCGTGACTTGCGGGAAACGGTGTCCTACGACACGGAGACCTGGTCGTCGCGATGAACGTGCTCGTCACCGGCGCCACCGGGCTGGTCGGATCCCATGTCGTCCGCGCAGTGGAAGCCGGCGGGCATGAGGTGCGGGCACTCGTCCGGCGCCGCAGCGATGTGCGTGCACTTGCGGGTACGACGGCCGATCGCGTGATCGGTGACATCACCAGTGAGCAGGCGATGCTGTCTGCCTGTGAAGGGGTCGACGTCGTCATTCACTGCG
Source organism: Actinomycetes bacterium (assembly GCA_045807285.1). GTDB lineage: Bacteria > Actinomycetota > Actinomycetes > JAWWOW01 > JAWWOW01 > JBJMHR01. The sequence goes on along the minus strand of JBJMHR010000021.1, from coordinate 204,396 downwards.
CCGCGGTGTTCTCGTACTGGGGCTGGAGCGCAGAGGAACTGGCCCGCATCAACGTCGATGGCACCCGAACGGTCCTCGAGGCAGCCGGCGCGGCCGGCGTACGCCGCGCTGTTGTCACGTCGTCATCGATAACTCTCGGCTCCAGCGCTGGGCCGGTCGCGCGTGATGAAGGCGCCGTCCCCGGTCCGGACGAACCGAGCCCCGACTACTTCGTCTCGAAGCTGCAGCAAGAGCGCGCGGCCGCCGACGTCGCCGCCCGAATCGGCATCGAGCTGGTGCTCGCCAACCCGACGATCGTGGTCGGCGGCCCCGACTACCGGCTCGTCCCGAGCAATGCGCTCATCACCCGTTACCTCGCCGATCCGATGCGCACGACGTTTCCCGGCGGCTGCAACATCGTGTCGGTGCGCGACGTGGCCGCCGGTCTCGTGCTGCTTGCGGACGCCGGCGCGGCCGGGACTCGTTATGTGCTCGGTGGTGAGAACTGGTCCTGGCCGACGATCCACCGCGTCGTGTCCGAGCTCTGCGGAACGTGGGGCCCCGGGCTCACGGCAACACGGACCGCGGCTTACCTCGGGTCCGGCGTACAGGAACTCATCGCGCGCCTGCTGGCGACGACCCCGGCCGCCACTCGAGCCGAGGCACGGACCGTCGGCCGTTACTTCTGGTACCGCCACGACCGTGCGGCGGGGCTCGGGTACCGGCCGCGCCCGGCCCGGCAGGCGCTCGCGGAGGCGCTCGGCTGGCTGCTGACGAGCGAGCACGTCCCGCAACCCGTGCGCGACTGGCTGCGCCCGCTGCCCGACGTCTACGAGAGCCGGAAGCTCATCCCTTCTTCGGGTCGACGCTGACGCGCAGGTCGATCTGGAGGGGGTCGCTGCCGATGACGTCAATCGTCGCCTCGTAGTGACCGCCGACGGCGAACAGGCCGTCGGTCAGCGGCAGGGCGATGGTGACGGTGGCTTCCTCGCCGGGAGCCAGGTCGAGCGTCGATGGCGTGAACGACAACGCGGGATGGAATGCCGCAGCGCCCGTCGCGCGCATCGCTGACGGCGTGAACCGCACGGCCGCTCGGGTCGACTGGGGGTTGGCGACCGTGAAGGTGGCCTTGGCCGTGCTGCCGAGCACGCCGTGCATCGGCAGCGTGATCCGGCGGGGGTGCTCGTGACGAGCTTCCGTGGCAAGAGCGCTCGTCAGCCGGTCCGCGAGGTGCCGGTTCAGCTCGCTCACCCCACTCGCGTAGCGCACACCGAGACGGGAGAGCTCGCGAACGTAGTGCGAGCTCTCGTCACGGGCAACGCGAAGGTACGCGCGTCCGGCGTCGAGCGGTGAGGCCTGGCTTCGCAACAGCTTGCTCGTCGTGTCTGCGTAGTTGCGCCAGGCCCGCACCTGCTGCTCGGTGGAGCGGCTCAGCCAGTTGCGCCACTCTTGCCAGACATCCTGGGTGGGACTCGTCATGGCCACTCCTCAGCAGCAGTCGCAGCGGCAGTCGATCTCGTACTCGTCACAGGTGCGCGGCAGGACCTGAGCGGCCAGTCGCACCGGTTTGTGTGAACAGCCTTCCACGGTGAGCTCGGCGCAGTACGTCGCGCACACGCGGATGTCGGTGAGGACGCCCTCGACCGGCCGGCGTGCCTTGTCTGCCGTACCGGTCTTGTCGGCCGGTTGAGCAGCGAGCTCGACGATCAGCTCTCGTCGTTCACATGGCCCGAGGGTGAGCTCACCACGTGGCAGCACTGCTCCGGTCACGCTTGCGGCTGGGTCACCGGGGCAGCCGGTCCATTCGCTCAGGCCAACGGTGACCGTGCGTTCGCGGCGCCACTCGTTGACGACGACGACGGGCACGATGCGTCGCTCGCCGATGCGCATGCGCACGACGAGGTCGGCGTCCCGCGGCGTACAGCAGTCACACGGCTCGCAGCCGCAGTGACCGTGCGCGCAGCCGCAGTCGGTGGTCCGCCTCCCGGTGGGCCAGACCGGCAGCGACTCCCACAAGGACTGCCAGCTCTCGGCGTACCGCCGCACTTCCTCGGCAACCCGGTCGGTGTAGTCGGTGTAGATGTCGACGTAGGTCTTCGTGGCCATCGCAGTCCCTTTCAGAGGGGCGGCCGGCGGTCGCCGGCGGTCGGCGGTGTCTTCGTCTCGTCGGTGGTCGGCAATACGACGACGGTGATGTCGCGAGGCCCGATCGACACCGGTACGTCGTAGCGCATCGCTGCGTCCCGACCCGCGGGCGGCGTCACGTCCACGGTCAGCGCGGTCGTCTCGCCGGGTTGCAGCGTGGTGGCTGCGCGACCGAGCCGCATCGAAAGCGTGCCGGCATCGTCGACCGACGTAGTGGCAGCGGCGGGCAGTCGCACCGGGACGTTTCCGTGATTGGTCGCCACGATCGTTGTACGCACCGACTTACCGGCCGGGGTGACGTAGACGCGGTCGGGCGTGATGTCGAGGTTGACGTTCTCGACAATCTGCAACACCACCTCGTGCCGTTCGCCACCGACCTCGACGTGCGCGGTGTACTCACCGGCAGGAGTGCGCGGATCGAGTGCGACCGAGACGGCGAACTGCGCGGTGCCACCCGCGGGAACGACGGTCGATCCACTCGCGCGTGCGGGGCTCGGTGCGACGTCTGAATGCAACAGTGGTCCGGAGACGAAGAGGTCATCGCTGCCGGGGTTCTCGATGGCGAGTTGACCGCGCAAGGACTGCGGGCGGCCAACGAGCACCGCAGGGGCAAGTTTCGTGCGCCGTCGGGCTGGTGCCTTTGCGGGTGCCATCGCGCGACCTAACTGATCCGGATCTCGAGTCCGCGGGGACCGTGCTCGTGTTCGTGTGCTTCGTCGTGGTCCCCGTGCAGTTTCTCGTCGATGTCACCGGCGACCACCGGTTGCGCGCGGACCGGGTCGATGTAGGTCGACGCCTCGCCACCGAGCGAGACCGAGAACAGCTCGACGCCGAGGATGTTGACGGCGACCCGCTGCTCCCACGGCGTGCGGATCCGGGTCGGCGGGACCGGTCCGAGTACGACGCGCACACAGCTGTCGACAGCCATGGGCTTCACGTCGACGCTCGAGTCGATTGTCACCGGCTCCGGCACGTGCATCGTGGCGTCGCCTTTGACGACCTCCGGCACGTGGACGGTCGCGTCGCTCTTCACGACCTCCGGCACGTGGACCTTGGCGTCGATTTGGTCCAGGCCATGCAGGGTCGAGTCGATCGACCCGGAGTGGACGAGGTCGTACTCAGCCATCGGAGTTCCTTTCCGGCGAGAGCAGGACGCTGTGGTGGAAGCCCAGGCGTGGGTCCGCCCAGTCCGACAGCGTGTCGTCGAAGGTCTGCAGGTCGGGCATCGGCACCCGGAGCCGGACTGTGTTCGCCGGGTAGTCGTAGACCGTCACGACGTTGAGCCCGCGGTTCGCGGTGAAGAGCAAGCTCTGGTCGGCCGACAGCTGGCAGGCGTAGACCGAGTCGACGAACGTGCCACGGGTCACCCGCAGTGCGGCGATGAAGTCACGGCTGTTCGGGATCAACGACCCACGTGTGAGCGAGTCGACCACGGAGCGGCCCGCCTGGCGGTAGGCGCCGAGCTGGGAGTCCGTGCTGGGCCGCTCGTCGATGATGCGGTAGTCGGCCATCGTCTCGAGGTCGATCATGACGATGGTGCCGCTGCCTCCGTTGCAGTAGATGAGCTCCCGGTCCGACACCGTCACGTCGGAGTTGATGTGTGCCGGTGTGTCCTGCCCTGAGGTCCAGTGCCGGAGCACCTGACCGGTCTCAGCGTCGATCTCGTAGACGTACTCCTTGAAGTACGCCATTGCCCACTGATGCCAGTCGCCGTCTTGCGGCAGGACGCGGAACGACAGCGCGTAGAAGCGGTCCTCGTACCGATGACAGCCCACGTGCCAGCACGTCGTCGGGAGCTCGACGCGCCGCGTCTCCCCTGTGTGCAGATCGAGGATGCCGACCTCGCGGGCTTCTCCTCTGGTCGGGTGGTCCATCCCGCCGTACACGACGTAACGCCCTGAGGCAGTGCGCTTCATCGCGTGCGGCACCTTCAGGAGGTGCGGGCCGATCTGCTCAGCTTTGGGCAGCCGGTTGAGGTCGAAGCGCCAGAAGTGCTCGCCGATGGGAGCGATGAACTGCACGTCGTCGAGCCAGTTGATGTGCGTGCTGCCCTTGATCGTCGAGTCGGTCATCTCGAACCGCAACGTGGAGATGCGGTCGACCTCGTCAAGCGTCTTCGCGTCGTAGAAGAGCAGATGCTGACCGGTGTTACCGAGGAAGCCGACCCGGCGATCCGGGCTCACGCTGACGGCGTGCCCGCCCGCGGCACCTCGGTGGTAGACGATCTTGTAGGCGTACTCCTCGGTGACGGGGTCGTACCGGAACTGGCACACCCCGGCCCGGCCTTCGAGGCCGTTGAGACCGTTGCCGTCGAGGGCGATATGAAAGGCGTACGGGTAGCCGCTGCTGGTTGCCATGTCCCCCGACACTCTCGTTTCTCGAGATGACTTCCGTAACGCTAGCGGTCGACCCCCGGACGTCAAGCAGCGTCGGATCGGGCCCGATATCGAGATAGGCGCTCGTTCCGACGCCGGAAAGGTAGTTTTTCGCGGTGCTGTACTTCGATGGGGTAGCAGGTCTGGCCATCCTGGCGCTGTGGTTCTACTGCGTGCTCGACGTCATCACCACCGACGAGGCCTTGGTGCGCAACCTGCCAAAGATGACCTGGGTGCTCATCGTCATTCTTCTGTTCGACATCGGCGCCATCGCGTGGCTGATCGCGGGCCGTCCGCAGGCGCGACAGCGGTCGCTGCCGTACAAAGGCAACGCCGGTATCCCGCCGGAGTACGACCGGCCGGGTCGAGCGACGGCGCACAACCCCGACGACGACGCCGAGTTCCTCATGCAGCTGCGCGCGCGTGCCGAGGCGCAGCGGAAGAAGGCAGCCGAGCAGGCCAAGCTCGCGCGTGAGCAGGACGATCAGCCGCCGGGCTGAACCTAGTAACGCTGCGAGAGCGTGAGGACGAGCTCGACGTACCAGCCAGCGTGGTTGTAGTGCCAGATCGCATTCGCGAGATGATTGCCGCCGAGACCGGCGCCGTTCGAGCAGAGGTAGTGGGCAGCCGTGTAGATCGCGTCCGCCGGGTCCAGGATGTCGGTCGTGCCGTTGTGGTCGCCGTCGACGGCGTACCGCGCGAACGTCGACGGCAAGAACTGCATCGGACCCTCGGCGCCGGCCGACGACATGTTCGTGTTGCGGCCATGGCCTGTCTCGACCTGGCCGATCGCGGCGAGCACGGTCCATGACAATCCCGGGCAGGTGGCGGCCGCGTCGTGATAGAGCTTCGCGAAAGTCGCCGACATCGCGAGCGGTTGGATGCTGCGGATCCGTTGTTCGGTTATTGCGCCGTACGACGCCCGCGCAGCGGCGAGGGCTTGCTCAGCCGTGCGCAACCGGGCCGATTCGGCCTTCGCCTGTGTGAGCAAAACCTGCTCTTGCGCAAGCAGGCTTTGCAGCTTCTGCGCGACCGCATCAACGTGGGCCGCGGCGTGCGCTCGGCCGTTCGCGATGCGACGTGCCGCGACAGCAACCGACGCGGCATGGTGCAACGAGTCGCGGCTCGCAGTGAGCGCACGCTGGTCACTGGCCACCATGCGTCGCACGATCTGCATGCGGTTGAGCAGGTCGGCCGGGTCGCTGCCCTGGAGGACGGTTGAGTACAACGCGTACTCACCCCCGGCGCGATAGATCGCTCGGATCGTCGCGGCGTTGTGGTCGTTCGCACTCTGTTCGTCCTGGGTTGCCGTGCCGAGTGCGGTGTCGGCTGCCACGTTGCTGCCGACGGCCCCGGCCAGTCCGGTCAGCGCGTTGTCATAGTTCGCGAGCGCGCCATCAACCTGCTTCTGGATCGCGGCGACCTGGGCAAGCAGCTTCTTCGCCCGCGCCTCCGCCGCGGCGGCCGAGTCGGCGTGCGCTGCTGTGGGAGCGGTGGCGGCGAGTGGCACCGCAGCCACGATGGCCGCGGTCGCGACCGTCGCGAGGCGCGCAAACCGGGTCACCCTTTGAGCGTCGGCGCCGCTCGCCGCACCCTGAAGGTCCGGTCAGCGTCCTATCCTGGACAAACCGGGCCGCGCACGCTCAGCCCTGCGCGTGCTTGGCGGCCGCCGTCTCCAGCGCGGTCTTCAACGGGGGCACGTCCCGCATCAGCCGCTCGAAGTCTTCCTTGCCGACGTGCAACAACACGCTGGGTGTGATCGTGGCAACGCTGGCGTTGCGTAGCCGGCCGCTGAGCAGGCCGGTCTCCCCGATGACCGCCCCTGCGTCGAGGTCCGCCAGGTCGTTGCCGTGCGACGTCACCCGCACACTGCCCGACAGCACGATGTAGAACGAGTCGCCCGGCGTGCCTTCGGAGATGAACGCCCAGTTGGCCGGCAGGTTGACCACTTGTCCCGCCGACGCGACCTTGTCGACCTGTGCCGACGACAGCTCGGCGAACAGAGGGAAGCTCGCCAGCTGGCCGGTCTCCGGCTTGCTCCGTCGAAACGCACTCATCCCCGACCTCCCGTCGCTGGGGCAGGATCGCACAGCCACCCGGCATGCTGAGCCCGTGCCCGTCATCGACAACCCGGCCGACCCCCGGCTGGCGGACTACGTGGGCCTCACCGACGTCGCACGTCGGCGCAGGGTCGAACCCGAGATCGACGGCGCCGGCATCTTCATCGCAGAGGGGGAGCCAGTGGTACGCCGGGCCATGTCTGCGGGGTTCCGACTGCGCAGCCTGCTTGTCGACCCGAAGAGGTACGACGCGGTCCGCGATCTCGCCGGCAGCGCACCGGCGTACCTCGCCAGCCCCGATGTGCTCGCCGCCGTCACCGGGTTCAACGTGCATCGCGGCGTGCTTGCCTCGTTCGTTCGCAAGCCGCAACCCGAGTTGGGCGAGCTGCTCACCACGTCCCGTCGGCTGCTCGTCTGCGAGGACCTGACGAGTACGACGAACCTGGGCGCGGTGCTGCGCAGCGCAGCGGCGCTCGGCGTCGACGGAGTGCTGCTGTCGCCGGAGTGCTGCGATCCCTTCTACCGGCGGGCCGTGCGGGTGTCGATGGGCGAGGCCCTGCGCTTGCCGACGCATCGGCTCGATGCATGGCCCGCCGCACTCACCGAGCTGCACGCCGCAGGGTTCAGCCTCATCGCGTTGACCCCGGATGTCTCGGCCGAGCCGATCGACAGCGTCCCGATCGGTGACAAGGCCGCATTGCTGCTCGGTGAAGAGGGCGCAGGTCTGTCGGATGATGCGCTCGGCGCGGCGGACCGTCGCGTCCGCATTCCACTTGCCGCCGGTGTCGACTCGCTGAACGTCGCCGCTGCAGCTGCTATCGCGTGCTACGTCTTCGGTCGGGCCGAGCTCGGATGAGTGGTGACGTCGCGCTGCAGGCTCTTGTCAGCGGAGTCTCGGTGGGTCTCGTCTACGGCTTGGTCGGCCTCGGCTTCACGTTGGTGTACCGGCTGACTCGCGTTTATGCGTTCGCGCACGGCGACGTGGTCCTCGGTGCTGTGTTCATCAGCGTGCTCGCCGTGCTCGGGTCGACGCCGATCGCTCGCTCACCGTCTGTGGGCGCGTCGCTGGGTCTCGCTTTGATGATGCCGCTCGTCGGCGCTGGTCTGTCCGCGCTTGTGTATGTCGTCGCAGTACGCCCCTACCTTGGTGGTCTCGGTGCCGCCCCGGGTGAGGTCGTTGGCTGGGTCGCCGGAGGGATCGCCGCCGGCTTGGCGATCCGTGAATCGCTCGGCCTGGTCTTCACGCAACAGGGTTACGTGGTACCCGACCCGCTGCACCTGTCGGCGTTGACGTCGACCGGTGTCGTCACGCTCCCGCTGCACACGGTCGTTCCCGTCCATACCTTCGGCGTGCTCGCCGTCGGGGCTGTCGTCGCCGTCCTCGCCGACCTCGCTGTCGAACGCGGCCGCATCGGGTTGGCGTTGCGCGCCACGAGCGACGACGCCGAGGCCGCCGCCCTGCTCGGCGTGCCGATCGGGAGGGTCGTCCTGATCGCCTTCCTGCTGGCCGGACTGCTCGCGGGGATCGCCGGTCTGCTGCAAGCGCCGTCACCCGGCCAGTCGGTGTCGGTCGATGCGGGCGTCATCCTCGGCCTCAAGGGCGCGGCAGCGGCCTTCGTCGGTGGCATCGGTTCGGTGCGTGGAGCGTTGGTCGGGGGAGTCGTTGTCGGCGTGCTCGAGCAGTACGTCGTCGCCTGGTCTCATCTCGGGGCGGCCTACGTCGACGTCGTACCACTCGCGTTGCTGGTCGTGCTCATCGCGGTGCGGCCCGAAGGCCGTCGGTTCGTGAAGCCGGTGCTGTGAACGAGATCGACGTCGCCAGCAACCTCTATCTGCTGTTGGCCGCACTCGGCCTGGCCATCTCGGTGCAGTACGCCGAGCTTCCGATCCTGGGGCAGAGCGCGTTCGTTGCTATCGGGGGTTTCGGCACCTTCCAGCTGACGCAGAACGGGCTGCCGCTCGGCATCGCAGTCGGTGTCTCGGTCTGCACGGCTGCTGTCGGCGGTTACCTGCTCGGACTTGGCGTCGGTCGCCTGGAGGCGGCTCCGCTCGCGCTTGCGACGTGGGCGTTGGCGTGGCTCGCCCAAGCCGTGCTCACCGGCTTCCCGTCGATCTCCGGTGGTAGCCAAGGGCTGGTCCGACCGGCGCCGACAACGCTCGTGTCGCACTGGCTCGGCATCTCGTGGACGCTGACCACGACCGCGCATCTGGTCCTCGCGGCCATCTTGTGTGTCGTCGCTCTGCTGGCGCTGCACCGGCTGGACCGCGGACCCATCGGTCTGGATCTCGCGGCCCTACGCGCCGGGCCTGCCCTGGCCGCGTCTCTCGGAGTGCGTGTGCGCGCTCGACGTTGTCAGGTCTTGGCAGCAACGGCTGCGCTTGGTGCGCTCGGTGGCGCGGGCAGTGCCGTGCTGCTCGGGACCGTCGCGCCGTCGGACGTCGGACCGTTGCTGTCTATTCAACTGCTGATCGCTGTCGTCCTCGCCGGGTCCTTCCGGCCGTACGGCGTCGTCGCCGGCTTCGCCGTGATCGCGGCACTCCCACACGTGGCCGACGCGATCGCGTCTGCTACCGATGCGCCGGCCGAGCGGGTGCGGGCCGCTGTCACCGCCGGCCTACTCGTCGTCGCGCTGTTGCTGCGCAGCCGGCTGCGCGGTCACAGGACGAACGCATGGCCGCTGCCCGCGACCGGCGGTGAACGTTCCGAAATCACGCGTGCGGCGACCGGGACAGTGCTGCTGCGCGCGCGCGACGTACGCATGCACTTCGGTGCGGTTGCTGCGCTCGACGGCGTGGACCTCGACGTGCGGGCGGGTGAAGTGCACGCGTTGGTCGGACCGAACGGCAGCGGCAAGACGACGCTGCTGCGCGTGCTGGCTGGAGCCATGCCACCACACAGTGGCCAGGTCGATGTGGTCTCAGCGCGCGCCGTTCGCACCCCGCAACAGACCGTCCTGCTCGCGGGGCTCACGCCGCTGGCACAAGCCGCGGTCGGTGCGCGTGCCGACGGCAGGACGCGGCTCCCGGGTCTGCGCCATCTCGTCGCAACGCCGTCCTCGTCGGCGTATGCCGAGCAGCTCACGAACAAGGCCGCCGGTGCGCTCGCGGCCGTTGGCTTGTTGGCAAAGGCCGAGGACGACGCCGCGCAACTCGGTGCTGGTGACCAGCGCCTTCTGCAGGTCGCCCGCGCTGTCGCAACGGGGGCGCGGGTGCTCCTGCTCGACGAACCAGCGGCAGGTATGACGCCGACGGAGCGGTCCGGCCTGGCCACGGCGATCAGGACATGGTCCGGAAACGGTACGGCGGTCTGCCTCGTCGAGCACGACATGCGGTTCGTCAACGACGTCGCCGACCGGGTCACCGTGCTGGCCGCCGGACGGGTGTTGACCAGTGGCGACCCTTCCAGCGTGCGGCGCGATGCGCGGGTACGCCGCGCCTACCTCGGCGACGACGACGTGAACGGGTGAAGGCTCGCGCGGCTGTGTGCGCGGTCGCTGTTGCGGTGAGTGTGCTCACCGCTTGCGGGTCCAGCAGCGACAGCGGATCGGCGTACCCGATCTACGTTGCCGCCCCACTCACGTCTGCGCCGTGGGTCGGGACGTTCATCGAACGAGGTGCCCGGCTTGCCGTCGACGAGGTCAACAAGAACGGCATCGGAAGCTCGCACCGCAAGCTCTCCCTGCATGTGCTCGACGACGCCGGATCACCGCGGGTCGCTGCCGATGCCGCCCGGCAAGCGGTGTCTGCGCATGCCGCTGCGCTGATCACTGACGGCGTGGGAGCGGGCGCGGTGGCAGACGTCGCCGGTCCCTCGCACCTTCCGGTCTTTGTCGTCTTCGACGGTGGGTCGTCGGTCATCGACCCGGCGCGACGGCCGACGCTGTTTCGCATCGCCCCTGCTGACTCAGTGATGGGGCGGCGACTGGCTGACTACGTGTCCGCACGTCACCCGCGGCCGGCGGTGATCTCCGACGGCACGTCGTACGGACGAGATGGGTTGAGCGCGCTGCGTGCCGGCTTCGCCGACAACCACATCCCGCTCGTCGCGAGCCTCGTCGTACCTGCGGGCGGCTCCGCTGCCGCGGCGCAGGTCGTGCAGGCGCGCAGGGCCGGCGCGACGCTGCTCGTCATCTGGGCGAGCTCGCCGGTGGTGGCAGCGACCGTTCGCGCGGCCCGATCGGCGCATTGGAACGTGCCGATCTTCACGGGTCCCACCGGCGAGGATCCATTGGCACGCCAGCAGCTCGCGGACCACCGTGACTGGGTGGACGGGCTGACATTCGTGTCGTTCCGGATCACCGCTGAGGTCGGCCCGAAACCGTTCGACACGTTCCGGGCGGCGTACGAGAAACGCTTCGGCGCCGATCGGGTCGGTGTCACACAGGATGGTCGCCCGGTGATCCAACCGCCGGACTGGGCGATGTTCTCGTACGACGCGGTGAAGCTGGTTGCGGTGGCGTTGGCGCGGTCGCAGGCGGTCGGTGCAGCGGAGCTGTCCGCGCTCGACACGACGGTGATCGTCGGAGCGAACGGTGACGAGCGCGGCTTCGTGCCCGGAGTGCGCGAAGGCGTGTCGACCGACGACATGTACCTCGCGCGCTTCCACGGCTTCCGGTTCGCGCCAGTGAGTGACGACCTGTTGTCGGACTCGTTGCCGGCCGTTCCGCAGTAGCGCTCAGGAGCGACGCCACACCGCAGCTGCGCCGGACACCGTGAGTAGTGCAGCGAAGGCGGCCACGCCGATGGCGAGCGGATGTGGATGCAGTGGCTGTTGCGTGCGGGCGGGACGCGCTGCCGTGTTGATGACGTAACGGAACCGAGTCGTGGCCGGCCCGTTTGTGTCCGAGCCGACGTACGGCGAGAGTTCGGCGCCGCGGGCAGCCGCGGCAGCAGCATTGACGAGCTGGGACGTCGCGCCGCGGGCATCGGCCGTGGTGGCGTCGAGTCGGGCCCAGTCCGCCCACGTACGTTGACCGTGCGGCGGCTGCAATGTGCGTGCGTCAAGGGTCGGGGTCGCCGTGAGATCGAGGACGACGCGGCCCGCTTTCGGCACAGTGAGCGTGAAGTCGACAGCACCCGTGAGTACGCCGTTGAACCGCCCGCCGTCGGGGACCGGAGCCACGGTTGGTCCGGTGAGCGTGGCCTGGGTGTTGGGCGCGCGCAGCGACCCCACGACTCGCAGGGGTGCGGCCACGAACGCCGCGGTGTTGCCGACATCGGTTGCCGGCAGCCGTCGAGGCAGCCCCCGTCCGGCCACCGGCAACGTGAACGCAGTCGTGGGTTGGGCCTCGTTGCGCCGTGCCGCGGCGAGCAGGGTGGTCATCGCCTTGCCGAGTGGCGTTGGCGACGCGATGCCGGTCGGCAGGCTGCGCGGCGTACCGGTCGTGTTCACCAACCGCAGGTGCACGGTGCCGGGAGGCACGGCGCCGTTCGGATCGAGCGGGCGCGCGGCGCCGCCGCGGTTTGGCTGCCACGACAGTGCCACCCGCAGCGGAAGCCGTTGTGCCTCCAGTGCCGGGTCGAGGCGCAGCCGCGCGGCCAGGTCGCGGCCTCCCGGCGAGAAGCCTTGCCACACGACGGTGCCCAGCTCGAGCACGGGTGGCAGCGAGTTGCTCAGCGGCGCCGCCGCGCGCGCCGGACCTCGTTCGTAGATCAGATACGCACCGGTCCCGGTGACGTGCAGGTGCTCGTCGAGCTGCACGTCGGTCGGCGTACCCGACCCATTGACGGCGACGGCGACGTCTTCGCGTGTGGTCACAGTGCCGGGAACGCTGGAGACGAGCCGACGGTCCGGGCGGAGCCCGAGCCCGTTGAACGTCGGGAGCTTCGTGATAGGTGTGGGCAGGATTAGCGTGTCAGCGGTCGCGGCCGTAGCCGTTGCCGAGGCTTGCGCGGCAAGGGGCACGACCGCGATGACAACGGCCGCGAGAGCGAGCCTGCGCGTTGTCATGGCAGCGTCATAGCAGCATTGTCGACGGGGTAGCGTCACCGCCATGCAGCTTGGGATGGTCGGCCTCGGCCGGATGGGGGCAAACCTGGTCCGTCGGCTCATGCGTGACGGGCACGACTGCGTCGCGTTCGACCTGAACGAGACCTCCGTCAAACAGCTCGAATCCGAAGGCGCTACCGGCGCCCGGACGATCGAGGAGTTCGTCAAGCGGCTGGACAAACCGCGTGCAGCATGGGTGATGGTGCCGGCGGCGTACGCCGGACAAACCGTCGATCAACTTGCTGAATTGATGGACGAGGGCGACATCATCATCGACGGTGGCAACTCGTACTACCGCGATGACGTGGATCGGGCGAAGGCGTTGCAACCAAGGGGCATTCATTACGTCGACGTCGGCACATCCGGCGGCGTGTTCGGTCTCGAGCGCGGCTTCTGCCTGATGATCGGCGGCGAGGATGACGTCGTCACACATCTGGAGCCGATCTTCCGCTCGATCGCACCCGGTGTCGATGCGGCGATCCGGACGCCCGGTCGCGAAGGCGAGCCCAGGCAAGCGGAGTACGGCTACCTGCACTGCGGCCCTCCGGGTGCCGGTCACTTCGTCAAGATGGTGCACAACGGGATCGAGTACGGCGTCATGGCGGCGTACGCCGAAGGCCTCGCAATCATCAACCGTGCCAACGTCGGTAGCGACAGAGTCACCGCCGATGCCGAGACCGCGCCGTTGCGTGACCCCGACTACTACCAGTACGACATCGATGTCGGCTCGGTCGCTGAGGTGTGGCGCCGCGGCAGCGTCATCTCGTCGTGGTTGCTCGACCTGACTGCGATGTCGCTCGCGGAAGACCCGAAGTTGGCATCGTTCAGCGGGCGTGTGTCGGATTCCGGCGAAGGTCGCTGGACCGTGCAGGCCGCGGTCGAGGAAGGCGTGCCGGCGTACGTCTTGACGGCAGCGTTGTACGAACGGTTCGCCTCGCGTGGTGAGTTCGACTTCGCCGGCAAGGTGATGTCGGCGATGCGCAAGCAGTTCGGCGGACATGACGAGAAGCCGGCGGCCGGCGAAGAAGGCCGCTGAGCGTGCGGATCTGCGACACGCCTGAGTGGCATGCACTTGCTGCGCATGCCGGCGGGCATTTCGCTCTGCGCGAGCTGTTCGACAGCGATGCGGGGCGTGGTGAGCGGCTGACGGTTGAGGCCGGAGAGCTCTACCTCGACTACTCGAAGAACCTCGTCACCGACGAGACGGTCGCTTTGCTGGTCGCGCTCGCCGAACGTGCCGGCGTGCGTGAGCTGGCCGACGCGATGTTCCGGGGTGAGCACATCAACACGACCGAAGACCGGGCAGTGCTGCACGTGGCGTTGCGGATGCCACGTGATGCGCAGCTCGTTGTCGACGGGCAGGACGTCATCGCCGACGTGCACGAGGTGCTCGACCGGATGAGCGACTTCGCCGACCGGGTGCGGGATGGTCGGTGGACCGGCTTCACGGGCAAGCGCATTCGCAACGTCGTCAACATCGGCATCGGTGGGTCTGATCTCGGTCCGGCCATGGCTTACGACGCGTTGCGCGCATACAGCGACCGCGATCGCGTGTTCCGGTTCATCTCGAACGTCGACGGTGCCGACATCGCCGAGAAGACCCGCGACCTGGACCGGGCCGAGACGTTGTTCATCGTTTGCTCGAAGACGTTCACGACGCTGGAGACACTCACCAACGCACACACCGCGCGATCCTGGCTGCTCGACGAGCTCGGCGACGACAAAGCTGTCGCGCAGCACTTCGTGGCGGTGTCGACCAATGAGAAAGAGGTCGAGGCGTTCGGCATCGACAGCGCGAACATGTTCGGTTTCTGGGACTGGGTCGGCGGACGCTACTCCTACGACTCCGCGATCGGCCTGTCGTTGATGGTCGCGATCGGGTCAGCGCAATTCCGCGAGATGCTGGCCGGCTTCCACGACATCGACGAGCACTTCCGCACAGCGCCGTACGCGCGCAACCTGCCGGTGCTGCTCGGCCTCCTCGGCATCTGGTACGACGACTTCCTAGGCGCGCAGACACACGCAGTCCTTCCATATTCCGACTACTTGCAGCGCTTTCCGGCGTACCTCCAGCAGCTCGACATGGAGAGCAACGGAAAGTCCGTCGACAAGGCGGGGGAGCGGGTCGACTACGAGACGGGGCCGATCGTGTGGGGCCAACCTGGGACGAACGGTCAGCACGCGTTCTACCAACTGATCCATCAGGGCACGAAGTTGATCCCATGTGACTTCATCGGCTTCAGCCAGCCGGTCGAAAATGGCGGCGAGCGCGACGTCCTCCACCATGATCTGCTCGCGGCCAATCTCTTCGCGCAGACCGAGGCGCTCGCGTTTGGTCAGCAGTCGGATGAGCCGCACCGCAACTTTGTCGGCAACCACCCGACCAACACGATCCTCGCGCCGAAGCTGACGCCACGCGTGCTCGGCCAGCTGGTAGCGACCTACGAGCACAAGGTCTTCACCCAGGGCGCGATCTGGGGGATCAACAGTTTCGACCAGTGGGGAGTCGAGCTCGGCAAGAAGCTCGCACAACGAATCGCGCCGGAGCTGACCGCCGACGACGATGCCGGTTTGTCGCACGACACCTCGACGAATGCGCTGATCCGGCGCTACCGCGCGCAACGGCGTTCGTGAGTCAACACGTCTGGCTGGTCCGGCACGGCGAGACGGACTGGAGTCTGACCGGTCAGCACACAGGTGGCACCGATCTCCCGTTGACCGCGAAGGGTGAGGAGCGCGCGCGGAGCCTTCGCCGCGTCCTGTCCGCGCATCCCTTTGACCTCGTGCTCTCGTCTCCGTTGCAGCGAGCACGTCGCACGGCCGAGCTGGCCGGCTTCAGTCCGGATGCGTGCGATGACTTGCGAGAGTGGGACTACGGCGACTACGAGGGTCGTACGACGGCGGACATTCACACGGAGCGTCCTGGCTGGTCGCTGTGGCGTGATGGCGCCCCGAACGGCGAGACGGCAGCAGATGTCGCCGCGCGTGCTGACCGGGTGGTTGCCCGGGCACGTGCGGTCGATGGCGATGTCGTCTTGTTCGCGCACGGTCACCTGCTGCGGGTGCTCGGGGCGCGTTGGGTTGGTTTGCTGCCGGAGGACGGACGACTGCTCGCGTTGGACACCGGCGCGATCTGTGTACTCGGTTATGAACGGGAAACCGCCGTGCTGCAAAAGTGGAACTACGGCCCGAGCCTGTAGTCGTGCGGTGATGTCTTGTAGCTCAGGCCGAGCCACAGGCCCCGAAAACTCACACCCAAGGAGGTCGAACAACTGTTCGTTAACCTACCCCGCGCCACCGACAAAACACCCCGCCGACGACAGCCAGCCAAACTCGTCCTTGGCGGCTAACTGCCGGCGAGGCGGTCGACGACGGGCGCGAACGCATCGAGGAACGTCTCATCAACCACGACGTAGTTCATCTGCCACCGGTCGCGGCGGCGCTGCACCTCCTCGACGATCTCTTCGACGGTGCCCACCAGAGCCGCAGGCGTTTCCAGGGCCACGCTCACGTCGACGCCGAAGGCCGTCGCCATCCCGCGTGCAATCGACTCGCGGTCATCGGTGACGTGCACGAAGCCGGTCAGCGTTTGGATGTCCAGGTCGTCGAATCCTGACCCGGCCGCGTCGCGAAGCCAGCGCAACTTGTCGTCGGTCGCCGCGGCCGTCAGCGAGTGCACGCTGTCGGGAGGTTCGCCGACGCCGGCACGAAGGTTGGCGTTGATGCCGACGATCTGCGCATGCTTCGCCGCCACCGCGAGGATCTTCGGGCCGCCGCCACCGACGATCAGTGGCGGGTGCGGCTTCTGAGAAGGCTTGGGATCTCCGTCGAGCTCGTCGATCGAGTAGTGGTCGCCGTGGAAGCTGAACGGGCCGTCCGCCCACAAGCCCTTCATCACGGTCAGCGACTCGTCGAGACGTGCAATGCGCACGCTCGGCGGGTCCAGTTGGAATCCACCCTTCTCGTAGTCGACGGTCATCCACCCAGCACCGAGGCCGAGCTCGAGCCGGCCGCCAGACAGCAGATCGATGGTCGCCGCTTCGTTCGCGAGCACCACCGGATGCCGGTAGTCGTTGCCGAGCACCAGCGTGCCGACCCGCAACGTCTTCGTCGCCATCGCGGCGGCCATCGCCGCGGGGATGGGGGCCAACGGGTGGTCGACGAAGTGATCCGGGATGAACATCGTCGAGAAGCCCAGGTCCTCGATGCGTTTGGCGTACGCCGCGAAGTCATCGGCCGGCCGCGCCGCCTTCGCGATGACGCCGAAACGGAATTTGTGTGCGCTGTTCACCCGGGGACCTCCTGACCGTCGCGACGCTCACCTTAGGTGTACGGCGCCGATCAGGAGGAGGAGCACGAACGTGACGGCTGCAGAGACGAGCAGGGAACCGAGACAGCCGAGTCGGTTGCTGAAGAAGAAGAACATGCGCGCGGCCCTACCCGCTGGTGGCAACGCGCACCCTAGGGTTACGAGCATGGCTGCTCAGAAGACCGTCGGGCGCCGGCCGCGCACCCTGGCCATCGATGTTGGCGGCTCAGGTTTGAAGGCGATCGTCCTCGACGCGACCGGAAAGCCCGTCACCGAACGGGTGCGTGTCCCGACCGAGTACCCCTGCCCGCCGGATCGGCTGGTTGCTGCACTCGTCGAGCTCGTCAAGGACCAGGCGCCGTACGAACGTGTCTCAGTCGGCTTCCCCGGCGTCGTCCGCGACGGTCACGTGCTCACCGCGCCCAACCTGTCGCGGCGCACCGGACCCGGCAGCCCGATCGACAACCTCGCCCATGCGAAGTGGCAGGGGTTCGCACTGGCGGACGTGCTGAGCAAGGAACTCGGCAAGCCGGTACGGATCGAGAACGATGCCGACATGCAAGGCGGGGCCGTCGTCTCGGGCAAAGGCCTAGAGGTGGTTCTGACGTTGGGCACCGGCATGGGGTCGACGGTGTACATGGACGGCCGGCTCGCTGTGCACCTCGAGCTCGCGCACCATCCGTTGGCCAAGGGGCAGACCTACGAGGGTCTGGTGGGTGAGGTGGCCCGGAAGAAGATCGGCAACAAGCAGTGGACGCAGCGGGTCGTCGAGGCGGTGGAGACCGTGGATGCGCTGTTGGTCCCGGACCGGATCTACCTGGGCGGTGGCAACGCTAAGCATCTGAAGACGGACTTCAGCGACATCGAATGGCTCGCGCACAAGGTGACCGTCGTCGACAACACCGCCGGGTTGCTCGGCGGCATCAAGCTCTGGAAGCGCTGACTACCTACGCCGCTCGACGACGGCGACGGCGTCGTATCGGCGCGCTCACCGGGATCGCCGCGACTAACTCGTCGCAGCCGTGCGCGCACTCGCGGGCCTCTTCGAGCCACTCATCGTCGACCGCGAGCAGGAACACTGTGGCCGCGGCGCCGCAACCCGGGCAAGGATCGCCGCTGTCGCTCAGGACACGTGTTATTTCCATGTTTTGAGGCTAGGTGGGGGGTCTGACAAAACTCCCCGCGACACGCCGAAGCCTCGCTGCACCACGGCTCAAACGGTGCTCGGGTTGGTTGCGGAGGATGGCTGACTTACCTGCAGCTCGTCCGAAGGCTCACCGGTGATTGGCAGGGAGAGCTCGGCGAGTACGCCACCACCCTCTGCGTTTCGCAGCCGGACCTCGCCACCGTGGCTCGCGGCAACCTGCTGGACGATGGCGAGCCCGAGCCCCGAGCCCGGAAGCGACCGCGCCTCGTCCGCGCGGTAGAAGCGTTCGAACACATTCGGCAGCGCGTCGTCGCTGATGCCCGGACCGTGGTCCCGCACGGACAGCCGCCCCTCGGCATTCAAAGACACCTGGACGCTCGAGCCGGCAGGGGAGAACTTCCCAGCGTTGTCCAGCAGGTTGGCCACGGCTCGTTCGAGTCGCTGGGGTACGCCGGAAACGACAACCGGCGCGGTTTCCAGATCGAAGCGCACGTGCGGCCAGTGCCGTCGCGCCTGGGCGACGGCCCGTTCCACGAGTGCGTCGAACTCGACGGGTTCGATGTGGTGTGGCGGCTCGTCGCCACGGGCCAGCTCCACCACGTCGGCGACCAGTGTGGTCAGTTCGTCGACCTGGCTCACGATGCCCGCGATGACGGCCTCGCGTTCGGCTGGGCCGAGACGGTTGAAGTCGCGCAACACCTCCGCATTGGTCCGCAGGCTGGCGAGTGGTGTACGCAACTCGTGCGACGCGTCGGTGACCAGCTGACGTTGTGCAGCGAGCGAACGATCGAGCGCGTCGAGCATGCTGTTGAAGCTTGCCGCCAGGCGTCCGAGCTCGTCATCGCTGGCGACCCCGATCCGGTAGGTGAGGTCCTTCGTTGCAGCGATCTCCTCCGCTGTCTCGGTCAGCCGCGCGACCGGACTCAGCGCACGCCGGGTCAGGAACCAGGCCAGGAAGATGGCGACGGCCAACGCACTGGCCGCGAGCAACGAGTACGCCACCGTGAGCCGGTGCAGCTGTGCGTTGACGGCCGTGAGCGGCAACGCGACCTGCACGGCGTAACCGGTGCCACCGACGACGGCTAGCTGTGTGGTGAGCATCCGCACGGAAACGTCGCCGACGTGTGTGTCGCGGAACCCGCCATTCGATTGGCCGACCGCGACGACCTCGTCCCGGTTGCGCACCGGGAGCGCGGGCTGCTCATTCGGTTGGTTGACCAGGCCATCGGAACGCACGACTTGTACATAGCCGCCGGGCTGTCCGAACTCCGCATGCAGCCCGACGACCGGGAAGCCCTGGCCTTGGAAGAAGGCCGCCTGCTGCTGCAGCTCGCTCGCTTGATGCCGCAGCTGGCTGTCGATCTGTCCGCGCAGCTCGTGCCGGGTCTCGGCGTACGCGACGGTCACCGCGATGCCGATCGCGAGGGCAACCGGCACCGCGGCCACGAGTGTCAGCCGGCTGCGCAGTGGCAGGTCGGCCCACCACCGTCCGACCGGAGTGCGACTCATGACTCGGCACGCAACACGTAACCGATGCCGCGCACCGTGTGGATGAGCCGCGGCTCGCCTTCGGCTTCGGTCTTGCGCCGCAGGTAACCGATGAAGACTTCGAGCGAGTTG
The DNA here is from genome assembly GCA_045807285.1 of Actinomycetes bacterium. Lineage (GTDB taxonomy): Bacteria > Actinomycetota > Actinomycetes > JAWWOW01 > JAWWOW01 > JBJMHR01. The sequence continues at coordinate 184,772 of JBJMHR010000021.1, read as the reverse complement.
GAGACGGGCTCGAGCTCGTAACCCCAGACGCGGTCCATTATGACGTCGCGCGACAGGACGTTGCCGCCATTGCGCATCAGCAGCTCGAGCAGTGCGTACTCCGTGCGAGTCAGCTCGACGCGTCGCTCACCACGGCGCACCTCGTGCGCCCCTGGGTCGAGCACGAGGTCGGCGTACCGAAGCAGGTTCTCGTCGGCCTGTTCGGCGCGAGTACGCCGCAACAAGGCGCGCAGCCGAGCGCGCAGCTCTTCGAGCGCGAACGGCTTGACCAGGTAGTCGTCAGCGCCGGCGTCCAGTCCGGCGACACGATCACCGACCTCGTCGCGTGCGGTGAGGACGAGGATTGGTGTGCGGTCACCGTTCGCGCGGAGACGGCGGCAGACTTCTAGGCCACCGACGACGGGCATCATCACGTCGAGGACCATCACGTCGGGGGCATTGCTTGCCACTTCGTCGAGGGCGCTCTTGCCGTTGCCGACCGATCTGACGTCGTAACCGTCCAGCCCGAGTGCGCGTGTCAGTGCTGCGCGCAGCTCGGGATCGTCGTCGACGACGAGCACGGACTCGATGGCGCGTCCTTGGTCAGCTGCTGGTCGCGTCGGCCAACGTCACGTTGACAGTGTGCCGCTGACCGCCCCGTTCGTAGGTGACCGAAACCTGGTCACCGGGCTTGTGTGAGCGGATGGCTGCGATCAAGCCGTCGCTGCTGGTGACATTCGTTCCGTTGACGGTTACGACGACATCGCCGACGCGAAGACCGGCTTTGGCCGCGGGTCCACCAGAGGAGACGGCGCGCAGCTGCACCTCATGCGCGCCTGACCCCGTCGTGATGTCAGCGATCTGGACGCCGAGTACGGGATGCGTCGCGTGCCCGGTCGAGATGAGTTCTGCCGCGATCACGCGCGCCTGGTCGATCGGGATGGCGAAGCCCACGCCGATGTTTCCGCTACCCAGGCTCGCGATCGCCGAGTCGATGCCGATCACCTGACCAGCGCCGTCAACGAGCGGACCGCCGGAGTTCCCGGGGTTGATCGCAGCATCCGTCTGGATCGCGCTGATGACGGTCGAGTCACCCGAACCGTTGTTGAAGAGGTTTTGCTGCTGCTGTTGGTCCTGGGTGTGCACCGGGCGGTTCAGCGCGGAGACGATGCCCTGCGTGACCGTTCCTTGCAGACCAAGCGGTGAACCGATCGCGAGCACGGGGTCGCCGACCTGCACGCTCGCCGAGCTGCCGAACGCGACCGGCGTGAGGTTCTTGCGCTGCACCTTGACGACAGCGAGGTCGGACGACGAGTCAGCGCCGACGACACTGCCGGCAACAGCCGTGCCGTCGTTGAACGTCACGGTGATCGCCCCGCCACCGTTGAGAGCACTCGCGATCACGTGGTTGTTCGTGAGGAGGTAGCCGTCGTTGCGGATCACGAACCCGGAGCCGGTGTCACCACCGCCCGCGGTAGTGACCTGAATGGATACGACGGACGGCAGGACCTTCGCCGCGATAGCGGTGTAGGACTTCGGGTCGACGCCCGGGGCAGCCACGGCGGCGTTGGTGGCGCCGAGCGATGTGACGACGTCGTGTTTGCCGTAGTGCGCTCCAGCCACTCCGCCGGCGATACCACCGGCGAGGACACCGGCCAGTACGAGCGCGACAGCGGGGATAACCCGCCGCGTCGCCGGAGGTGCGGGCGGCGGCGTGACGGGCTCGGGCTCGACGTCGTAGATGGTCGGGTAGGTCGGATACATCACGGCTCCTGCGTCCGGTGCGTTTTGGATTGCGCCGCTAGCGTCGTACCCGGCCCTGAAGGATTCCTGAACCGGGGTCGTGCATCTCTGGCCGTTACCATGATCGTCTCGTGTCGAACCATCTCGTCAGGCGTCGGCTGGGTCGGTTCGCCATCGTCGCGTTCATCGTGAGCGCGCTGCTGTCTGTCGGTTCCGGGTCGGCGCACGCGGTGACCGAGGGGTCACTGCCCGCGAAACGCGTCGTCGTCGTCGCGGTGCCCGGGCTCAGTTGGTCGGACGTCTCCGCAACGACGACACCTGGTCTGTGGGCCTTCGCCGGGGGAGCCGCGCGTGGGCTGCTGACGGTCAAGAGCGCGAACGTAGTCGCGACCTGCGCGGATGCGCTGACGACGCTCGGCGCAGGCAACCGTGCAGTCGGAACGCCGGCCCTGGATCGCGAGTGCCCGCGCACGGGCCACCCTGACCCATCTGCATGGCCGACGCTGCGCCGGGTGAACCGGGGACAACGCTTTGGAGCGCAGCCCGGCGCGCTCGCTGACGCGCTCGCGGCGCACGGTCTGGCCGCCCGGCCGGCTGTCGGCGCTGGCGCGTGGTTGGCGGCCGCGCGAAGCGACGGTTCGGTCGCGTCGGGTCCGCCCGCAGTGCTGGTTGTTGAGTTCGGCCAGCTGTACGACGCGGCAGATGCGGTGCGTGCCAACGTGCTGGCCGACATCGACCGCGACATCGCGGCGGTCTTCGCGACAACCGGACCTGATGACATCAAGGTCGTCGTGGGCGCCGGCGACGAACGTGGCGGTCCGCCGGGCTTGCGCGTGGCGATGATCGCCGGTCCCGGTTTCACCTCCGGTCGCCTTCACTCGGACACGACCGGACGATCGCCGTACGTCGAACTCATCGACGTCGCGCCGACAGCGTTGTCACTGCTGGACGTGTCGGCGCCGTCGTCGATGGTTGGTCAGCCCTGGCGCATGTCCACTCACGCGACGTCGCTTGCATCCGACGTCCGCAGTTTCGTCGACCGCAGCAACCACGCCCGTAAGCGTGTCTATTGGGGCGGGCGGTTGGTGCGCTTCATGGTGGGCGCCGCTGTGATGCTGTGCATTGCCGGGGCGCTGCTGCTGCTTGCCGGATTTCGGCAGCGCGCTACCAGGCGTGTGGTCGAGCTGCTCTGTTATGCAGTGGCTGCGTTGCCGGTGTCGGCGTACCTCTTGCAGCTGTTCCCGTGGTGGCGCTGGTCGACCACCACGGCCGTGGTCGTTTTCGGCATCATCGACGTGGTTGTCGTTGCGATCGCCGGCGTGGCTGCGACGCGCCGCCCACCGTGGGGCGGTCTCGCGACCGTCGCTGCCGGGACGGCGGCAGTGCTGGGTCTCGATCTCATGACCGGCACGCATCTGCAGCTCGACGGTCTACTCGGTGATGCCACGACGATTGCCGGACGTTTCCACGGCGCCGGGAACACCGACTTCGCAATCTTCGCTACCACGGCGTTGCTGACTGCCGGTGTCGTTGCGGTGCGACAGAAAGGGCGGCGCAATGTCGTTGCCGTTGCGGGGACGATCGGCGTCGTTGCGCTCGTGCTCGACGGCGCACCGAGTCTCGGCGACGACTTGGGTGGGGTGCTCGCGCTGGCGCCGGCGCTCGTCGTACTGATCGCGTTGGTCGCAGGCGCGCGCATCGGACCACGAATATGGGTGGGGGCACTCGCAGTGGGCGTCGCCGCCGGCCTGGCACTTATCGGATACGACCTTGTTGCCGGTGGCGGGCATATAGGGCGGTTCGCGGGTCAAGCGGGCAGGAGCGGCGCACGCGTGACGATCGACCGCAAACTTGCGGCGAATCTCGGGTCTTGGCATCGGAGCGACTACGTTGCTTCGGTGGGGTTCGGGCTGATCGCGGTCGCGGTGATGATGCGGGGGCCGCTTCAGCGCGCGCTCAACGAGAGGCGTGCTCTCGCAGCTGCACTCGTCGCGGTCGCGGTATGCGCCGTTCTCGGCGGTGTGTTGAATGACTCCGGCGTCGTGGTTCCTGGTGCAGCCGCTGTCGTTGCTGTGCCGTTGATGCTCGCGGGTTGTCTGCGAGCGCAGCGATGAAAGCGGTGTTGAAACGAGTCGGGCTGCTGCTCTGGTGGCATCCGTGGCTGTTGACCGCGGTTCTGTGTCTGCTCGTCCTTCTCACCGGTGTTCGCGGGCCCGATGTGCCTGCTGCTGACCTCCGCACGTGGCTCGTCCGCGACCACGGGTTCGTCGTGTGGAACGACCAGTGGTACGCCGGACACCCCACTGTCGGCTACAGCCTGCTGTTCCCGGGCTTCGCGGCGCTTGTCGGCGTGCGCATCGCCGGCGCGTTGTCGGCAGTTGCGGCGGCCTTCGCCGCGGCGCGCGTCGTCGGTCGCGGCGCTTCGGCGAGTGTGCGGGCCGGATTGATGTGGTTCTCGGTCATCATCGTGACCGAGTTCGTGTGTGGGCAGCTGCCGTTCCTGCTCGGTGTCGCCTTCGCCTCGTGGGCGGCGCTGGCCATTGCGCGGCAGCGGCCGATGCTTGCCGCGGTTGCGGCAGCGGCGTGCTCGGTCGCGAGCCCGCTCGCAGGTGCGTTCCTGTTGCTCGGTGCGATTGCGTGGGCGTCGGCGGGTCGGTGGCGCACTGCCCTGCCGCTGAGTGCAGCAACCGTGGGTGTCGTGGTCGCTGTCCTCGCCGGTGGTGGCGGGACCTTCCCGTTGTCGTTCGTCACGATGATCCCGATCCTGTTGCTGGTCGGGCTGGGGCTCTACCTCGCGCCGCCGTCGTACCAAGCCTTGCGTCGCGGGTTGTTGTTGTACGGCGGAGTTGCAGTGGTACTCGCATTCATCCCGACACCGATCGGCGGCAACATCGCGCGGCTCGGCGCGCTGGTCGCGGGGCCGATCGCGATTGCTGTGTTGTGGCGGCTCCGCCGCTGGGCGTGGCTCGCTCTCCTGGCGATCCCGTTGCTGGCCTGGCCTGTCTCACCTGCCGTCGGGGCGATCGCGCACAACGGCGTCGACCCATCGCGACATGCGTCGTACTTCGCCGGCCTCATGACGTTCCTGGACGCGCACCGGACGCCTTACGGCAGGGTCGAGGTGCCGATGACACGCGATCACTGGGAGGCGGCGTACGTCGCTTCGAAATTCCCGCTGGCTCGTGGCTGGGAGCGACAGATTGATCGCCGCTACAACGGTTTGTTCTACGACGACTCGTTGCTGACGCCTGCGTCGTACGAGAAGTGGCTGCAGGACAATGCGATCCGTTACGTCGCGCTGCCGGACGTGACCCTCGACGGGGCCGGCTCGGGCGAGGCAGCGCTGCTGCGGTCAGGGCGCGTCGCCGGCCTGACGCCGGTGTGGACCGACCAGCACTGGCAGGTCTGGTCCGTCGCGCATGCTGCACCTTTCATCAGCGGCGTCGGGCGCCTGTCGAGCATCGGCGTGGACTCGTTCACGCTGCACATCGCCCGGCCAGGGACGACAGTCGTCCGGCTGCACCACTCGCCGTTGTGGCACAGCTCGGATCCCACGGCCTGCATCAGTGGCACACCGGATGGCTGGACGCAGATCACCACTCCGCAGCCCGGTGACGTCACGATCAGCGCGCGGGCGTCGTTGTCGAGCTTCGTCGGATCTCTCGGTAACGGCGACGGGGCGAGCGACGCACACTGCAGCGCTGGTTAAGCGGCTGGCTCTCGATACTGCCGTTGGGCCTGTACGCCGGCGACAACCATCGCTATGACGACGATGACGATCGTGGCGATGAGGCCGTAGTGCGAGATCGCGGTTGCGATGTGTACCGCGGGATGCCCGATCGAGTAGCCGAGCCCGACCATGAGGCCGACCCATAGCGCGCAACCGATCGTGTTGCAGAGGAACCACATCCACAGGGACATCCCGGATGCGCCGGTGCCGATGTGTATGAGAACACTAGGAATGGGCTGGTAGTACTGCGCGACGAGGGCGAGGCCGCCCCAGCGGGCCAGGAACTTCTCGCTGCGGGCCACCCATCGGCGGTACCTCGGGTTGCGCTTCGTATAAAACGCGAGCACGCGGTTGCCGTATCGCCGGCCGGCCCACCAATAGAACACGTCGAGGAAACCGAGCCCGATGATCCCAAAAATGATGGCGAGGGCGAGCGAAGCGCGTCCGTCTCGCGCGAACGCACCACCGGTGATCATTGACGAGCTCGACCCGCGAAGCAGTTCCAGCAGGACCGGACGGGTGCCGATCAGGTTCGCGACGAAGAGCAATGTCACCCATGCGCGTACGACGGAGAGCACGATGCCGCCGATGCAGAACACGTCGCCGATGGTCGTATGCCACTCTTCGTGCGGCTCGACCTCGTCGATCGGTGCATCGACATGCTCGTCGATCGGATCCTCGACGTGCTCGTCGGTGTGCTCGTCCGCCACCGACCAATGGTCGCAGGTTTGCTTCTGAGAGGCTGAGCCTTCGATCGAGCTGGAGGTGAGGCCGTGCCGTCGCGTGCTCTGGTACTCGGTGGGGGAGGCCTTGCCGGGATTGCCTGGGAGATCGGCGTACTGCAAGGTCTGCTCGACGCAGGCGCGCACGTGCTCGATGCGGATGTCGTCATCGGGACCTCCGCCGGCTCCGCTGTCGGCGCAGGTGCGTCGGCGACGGTGGAGCTCGTGAAGGACTTCTACGAGCAGCAGTTGACGCCCGGCCCGGATGACCACGAGATGGGCGCCGAGTTAGACCTCGAGCAGTTCGCGACGACGATGCTGCAGGTGCTCATGAGCGCGACGTCGCCGCAGGATGCGCGGGCCAAGTTGGGTGCGCTCGCGCTGGCAACCGAGACAGTGCCGGAGTCCGTGCGCCGCGGCATCATCGACGCGCGACTGCCCAGAAAGGAGTGGCCGGAGCGCAGGCTTGTCATCACTGCCTGCGATGCGCAGACCGGTGAGTTCGTGACATTTGACAAGGACTCCGGCGTTGAACTGGCTGACGCGGTGGCGGCGAGCTGCGCCGTGCCTGGTGTCTGGCCGCCGGTGACCATCAACGGTCGCCGTTACATCGACGGCGGTGTTCGATCGACGACGAACGCCGACCTTGCCGACGGTTACGAGCGCATCTTGATTCTCGCGCCGTTTCCCGCGGTTGAGTCACCCATGGGTCCCGCGTTCGCAGACGAGATCGCGCCGTTGCAGCGCAGCGCGCAGGTCGTCGCGGTCGTCCCGGACGAGGCGGCGCAGACGGCGTTCGGTTTCAACCCGCTGGACCCGTCGACGCGGCCGGATTCGGCCCGCGCGGGTCACGCCCAGGCCGCGTCGTACGTCGATGCGGTGCGCGCGCTCTGGTCCTAGCGCGCGCCTCCTCGATCAGGGGAGTGTGGCCAGCAGCGCCCGCAGACCGTAGTCGAAGACTTCGTCGAAATCGGGCGAGGTGGCGAGGCCGGCGACGAGGGCGGGATCGTCCTGGTTCTCCGGCCAGAGTGCGACGTCGGTCGTCTCATGCACGGGGCCGCGGCTCGCGGTTCGTTCGAGGACGACGGTCGCGACGACATGCGACTGCAAGACGCGAATGATCAGCGCTGCCTGCGCGCCGTGTACGCCGAGCGCCGCCAGCTCGCGTGCGAGCGCGGCCTGCACGGGTTGGAACAGCGCATTGGTCTTCGACCGCTCGTGGGCGAGACCGATCAGATGCGGACGCGCGAGCAGCTTCCTGCGCAACGTCCGGGCGAGAGACGCGATCCGGGCCTTCGGCGTGCGACCGGTGGCACGGATGTGGCCCATGTCGTCGACGATGCGGTCGACGAGCAGGTCGAGCAACGCGTCGCGGTTGCCGACGTGCCAGTAGATCGCGGTGACGGCCGCGCCGACCTCGTCTGCGAGGCGACGCATGGTGAGCGCGTCGGCGCCGTACTCCTCGACCAACCGCCAGGCGGCGTCGACTACGGCGTCGCTCGTGAGCGGGCGACGTTCGCTCGCGGCTGTGCTCAAGGCGTCAGAACGGCGCGAAGGCGAAGTCGTGCCCGGTCAGCCAGTGCCGGCCGACCTCTTTGGCGCCGGCCCACTTCGCGACAGCCGCCTCGTCGTCGGTCTGCCCGAGCGAAGCCGGTGTGACGTTGATGCGTTCGGCGTGCGGACGCAGCGTCGCGAGGTCGAAGCCGTAGACCTCGGCCGCTGCCTCGCCGATCATTCGTCGAGTCTCGGCGACCGGCACGTCGTGGTAGGTCTTCGCCAGCCATTCGCGTGACTTGGGCCAGGTGCCTTCCGGGTGCGGGAAGTCGTTACCCCACAACATGTTGTCAAGACCGATCTCGTAGCGCATCCCGACCTCGCGACGCTTCGTGTTCGACGAGCCGATGAAGCAGTTGCGGTCGAAGGTCTCGCTCGGCGAAAGCGTGATGCCGAGGTCGCCGAGTTTTTCCGCTCCCTTGTGTCCGAGGTAGAGGCGGTCCCAGAACCAGAGCAGGTTGGGCACCCACCAGCAACCGGCTTCGGTCACGCCGAACTTCAGCCGTGGGAACCGCTCGAAGACGCCGGACCACAACATGAACCACAGGGGACGGGCCGGCCACCACACGACCTCGCTGACGTAGATGCCGAGGTGGTCGCCGTACGAGTCCTTGTCCGCCGGACCGGAATGCGTGACGACGGGCATCTCGAGGTCCTGGCACAACGCCCACACCGGATCGTAGCGACGGTCGTGGTACGGCTTCTCGTTCATCCACATCGCCGGGATCATCACGGCACGCAGACCGGAGTCGTGTGCGCGCTTGATTTCCGTCAGCACGTCGTCGGTGCCTGCGGTGATCTGGACGAGTGCGGCGCCGCGGCGACGTTCGGGCGAGTCACTGCACAGTTCGGCGAGCCATCGGTTGTGTGCGCGTGCACCGGCCAGACCGAGCTCGGGATCGAGGTCTCCAGACAGACCCAGGCCGGTCCCGAACGGTGCGCAGGTGCGGCTCTCGACGGCGTCCGCGTCCGGGAAGATGACCTCTGCGGTGATGCCGTCGTTGTCCATCTCCTTGTTGCGACGCTCGGCGTCCCAGCCGCCTTCGAGGCCCTCCTCGTTCTCCTCGAACCACTTCTTCGCGAACTCTTCGCTGCTGGTGCCCATGCGATGGATCTCTTCAGCGACGTTCGCCCGATCGGCAAGGAACTCGTCGAACTGCGGCCAGTACTTCTTCTCGAGGTACTCGCGGTACTGCTCGGTCGGCAGCCCTGCGTGCGAGTCAGCCGAGATAACGGTGTAGACGTCCATGTCGTCCTCTCAGCCCGGGACCACGCGGAGGTAGGTCGGGTTCTCACGTTTCAACATCGACTCGGTGCGCTGCCGCAGCTGGTCGTCGGAGCGCTCGTTGACCGGATGGATCCAGAACGTGCCGGCGTACAACGCCTCGACGACTCGTTCGGCGACCTCTTCGACCGGCGTGTATGCGACCTCCACACCTGCGGCCTTCATCTGCTGTTCCATCTCGTCATAGGTGATGTACGGCGTCTGCCGGGCTCGCTCCTTCGCGAACTCCTGCGGCCGCGTGCGCCACGACTCGAACAGGCCGGTGCGCAGCATGTGTGGGCCAGGGAAAAGCACCGAAGCGCCCACCTTGTCTGTCGCGTCCTGCAGCTGTCCGTAGAGACATTCAGTCAGCGTGACGACGCCGGCTTTCGTGACGGCGTACTGCGGTGTCGACGGCAGCGGCGCGACGCCGCCGTTCCCGGACGATGTGTTGACGATGTGGCCCTCGTCGCCCTGCGCAAGGATCGTCGGCACGAACGCGTTGATGCCGTGGATGACGCCCCAGAGGTTGACGGCGAGCGCCCATCGCCAGTCGTTCAGCTCGTGCTCCCAGATCGGTCCCTCTGCGCCCGCGCCGATGCCCGCGTTGTTGCACACGACGTGGACCGCTCCGTATGCATCGAGCGTGGCATCGCGAAGTGCCTCGACCGACTCGTACTTGGTGACATCGGTGGCGACACCGATCACTTCGAGGCCTTCGTCACGGAGCTCGTGCACAGTGTTCGCGAGCACGTCCGGTTGTACGTCGGCCAGCACGACCTTCATGCCTTCTTGCGCGAAGCGCTGACCGAGCGCGCGACCGAGGCCACCGGCACCACCGGTGACCACGGCAACGCGGTCCGTGAGTTGTTTCATATCGCGCGTCAGTCGCTTCCGACGGGGGACAGGTCGTCGTAGCGCTGGTGCACGTACGGAAGCATCCAGTCGGCCGGCACGGTGCCGACGACCTCGCCGGTCTGAATGCTGCTGCGCTCGGCAAGCTCGATCTCGCGAATCTTCCGCACCGGGAGATCGACCACCGGGTCGAAGCGTGACTCGCGCAGGATGATGTCGCCCTCGACACGTTCGAGCTTGCGTGTCGACTCTTCCCGCCGGCAGTAGACGAGCTGCGGGTCGCCGTCGAAGCCCTTGCCGTTCACGGCCGGCAGGAACTTCACGTAGAAGCTGGTGCGCACACGGTCAGCGGTTGGCTGGAGCTCGCCGGTCACGCGGCCGCTGACCTCGACGAACGTCGTGCCCATGCGAGCGAAGGACGCGTTGACCTTCTCGCCATCGCGGTCGAGAGCGACGTCGCTGATCTTCTTCGGCTCACCGAACGTCTCGCGGCCGCCGAGCACCGACTGCTCGGTGGTCATCGGCATCAGCAACGCGTAGTCGCCGACGGTGCCTTCGTGCTCGCACATGACCGCGAACGTGCCGGCGCCGAAGCGCGGGTAGCCGCGACCGACATCGACAGTCGCGATCGTCAACCGGACGAGCGGCTCGGCCGGCGCCGTCAGGAACGGCGGCAGGACTGCGGCGATCGCCTCCGGGTCGGTCTCGTAGATGGCAACGAGCGTGTTCGCCCAGGTCTTGACCGCGGTTGCCTCGACCTCACGGTTTCGAAGCTCGTCGAGCGAGCGGGCGCCGTACCGAACGCGTTTGCTTTCGGCCATTTACTTGCCTCCTGTCATGCCGACGAACGCCGGGCACTTCTCGGCCTCGCGTGGGATATCTGCAGCGGAGATCGGTGTCGCCACCTCGGCGACGGACGGACCGAACTTCGCCGCCAGTGGTCGTAACGCCTCACAGTCGAATCCGTAGAGCGCGGCCGCGTTGCGACCGAGCATCGCCTCGATCTCCTGCGGCGGCACGTCGGCGAACGACAGCCGGATGGCCTCACGGGAGAACGGGAAGCTCGCTTCCTTATGCGGGTAGTCGCTCCCCCACATGATCTTGTCGACGCCAACCGCGTTGCGGAGCGGGACCTCCGCAGGTCGGATGAAGCTGCTGCCGACGTGACACTGCCGCTGCCAATACTCACTTGGCTTGAGCGACAGCTTGCTGACGACGGGGAATCCCCATTCGTACTCCTGCGAGCCGATCGCCGTCGCGAACCGGTCTGCAAAGAAGTCGAGCCGGTACAACTCCTCCGGGATCCATGCCGTGCCTTGCTCGGTGAAAACGAACTGCAGGTTGGGGTGCCGCTCCATCACGCCGGCGAAGATGAGGTGCGGCAGCAGCCGGTGTGCCCACCACGTGACCTCGAGGATGAAGACAACGTGCTCGAGGTCGGAGTCGCCCATCGGTGGGACGGCGCTACCCGAGTGATGGTTGATCGGCATGCCCAGCTCTTCACACACGGCCCAGAGCGGCGCGTAGTAGTTCGCGTCGTACAACGGCGGTACGCCGCAGCCGGGCGGCGTACCGGGCAGGAGGACACCGCCGGTCAGGCCGTTCTCCTTGGCCCACCGGATGTCGTCGACCGCAGCGTCAATGTCGTGCAGCAGGATCTGCGCGATGCCGGCGCGCCGGCCGGGCGCCTGCGAGCAGAAGTCGGCGAGCCAGCGGTTGTGCGCCCGGAGACCCGCAGCGCGGTGTTCGAGGTCGCCTTGACCCGCGGCCGGCACCTGCACCTTGAGCGACGCCTCGGGGAAGAACGGCGGGATCGTGTTCGGGTAGATGACCTCGGCGACAATGCCGTCTTCCTCGAGCTCGCGCAGACGCTTGTCGCTGTTCCAGTTGCGGTCGCCCTCGGGTCCGAGCAGGTCCGGATAGGGGATGACGTACGACGACACCCACGCGTCGAAGTCGTCGCGGAACTGTGGGTCGAGGTAATCGCGATACGCGTGGATCTCTCCGCCGCCATGGCAGTCGGCGGAGATGATCAGATACCGATCATCCATGGCCGGACTGTATCGCTGTTACAGAGAAGGTCAAGGGGTCGAGGCACCCTGCTGCACGGACTGCCGCCGGCACGGTCACCTCCCTAGCGCTGTGCACGCGCCATTCCTACGGTTACGGCGGTTGCCGACCCCGTTGCTGGGCTTGGCGTATAAGAGGGGGGCTCGGTAGTGAGTGGAAGGCTGCGCCGGATTTCGTCGGCACGCATGGTTGTCCTGGTTGTTGCGTTCGTCGCCTTAGCAGGCTCCAGCACCCTGAGTCGGGCGCACGCGGTCGATGCGAGCAACACCCCGATGTTTCCGCCGCTGAGGGTGTTGGCGGCGCCGAGCGGTTTGTCGATCGGTACAGCGATCAACACGTGCGCATTGACACAGGAGTTGGCGCCGCCGGGATGCCAACTGCCGGATTTGTCGCCAGGTGCCGAGTATCCGCGCGTGGCCGCGTCGCAGTTCAGCAGTCTTTCCACCGAGTCTGCGCTCGCGTGGAAGAACACCGATGACGCGCCGAACGTGGCCGATGCGTGTCTGCCACACCCGGAGAACTACGCGTTCGGCGAGGCGTTGGTCAACTTCGCCCATGCCTCGGGGATGGTGGTGCGTGGCACGTCAGTCGTCTGGGGCAAAGCGGACACGATTCCGGCTTGGCTGCCAGGCTGCACAGCCTCCCAACGGCGAATCCTGATGGATGCGCACGTCGTGCAGATGGTCTCGCACTTCGCCGGACGCGTGCAGCAGTGGGACGTCGTCAACGAGGCAATCTGTCCGGGCCCGGATGCTGCGCATGGGTGCACGGCCGGAGGCGACGTTAAGGACACCACCTTTTCGCAGGCCTTCCAAGGCCAATGCGTCGGGACAAAGTGGGCGTTCTGGCAGCCGATCACAACAGACGACACCGACACAAGCAGTTGTTACATCAACCTCGCGTTCGAGCTGGCGCACCGCGCCGACCCATCAGCTGCGCTCTACTACAACGACACTGATCTGTGGCAGAACAGCGCACAGTTCCAGAGCGTCCAGAAGCTCATCCGTAACCTAAAGGCCGATCCGCTGCTCAAAGACGCCGTAATCGGAGTGGGCATGCAGATCCACCTGCTGAACGGACGCCTGTACACCGGCAACTACGACGCATCACCGGGACCTAGCCTCTATTCGATAAAAGCAGCGATGAGCGCGTTCACTGGCGAGAACGTGAACGTCGCGGTTACTGAACTCAACGACTTCCTCTCGCCAAATTTCGCATCCGCATCCGAGGCTGATCAGGCCAATGCCTACGGCGACGCGTTGGAGGCCTGCTTCGCCGTCGGCGTAGCTCGCGTCGGTGCGCCGTCGGCAGTGCCGAACCAGGTCCCCGTTGCAGGTTGCACGTCGTACACGAGCTGGTGCTTCACCGACCGCGTTTCGTTCGTGCCGCCGAACTATGCGGATGCTGGCGGCAAGGACGGTTGCATGCTCGACGCAAATTACAACCCGAAGCCGGCGTACCTGAAAATCAAAGGAATCCTAACGGCCCATCTGACGAACGTCGGCACGGCCGCGAGCGACGCCGGACTTCGCGAAGGGACGTGACGATGGCATTCGAGACCACGACTGAGGACGTGCTCCAGGGAGTCGATCTATCGGCCAAGACGGTTGTTGTGACGGGCGCCTCGTCCGGGCTCGGTGAGGAGACGTCACGTGCCATAGCGGCGCACGGCGCGCACGTCGTGATGGCCGTCCGGGACAAGGCCAAGGGCGATGCGGCCGTCGAGCGCATCCGCAGCCGGCATCCCGATGCCAGCCTCGAACTGCACGAGCTCGACCTCGGCTCGCTCGCGACCGCACGCGCTTCGGCCGACGCGCTGCTCCAGAAGCACGACCGGATCGACCGGCTCATCAACAACGCCGGCGTGATGGCACCGCCGCTCGGCCACACCGTCGATGGCTTCGAGCTGCAACTAGGCACCAATCACCTCGGCCACTTCGTGTGGACCAACCACGTGCTCCCTGCCGTTCTCGCGGCCGCTCCGGCTCGCATCGTCAACCTGAGCTCGCGCGGCCACGTGCGTGGGCAAATGAACTTCGATGACCCGCACTACCGCGCTCGCCCGTACGAGAAGTGGGAGGCGTACGGCCAGTCCAAGACCGCGAACATTCTGTTCACCATCGAGCTCGACCGACGGTTGAAAGAGCGCGGCGTCCGCGCGTACGCCGTACACCCGGGCGTCATCATGACCGAGCTGTCCCGCCATCTGCAGCCGGCCGACTTCGACGCCATGGCGTCACGGCTGCCAGCCGGCGCGCTGACGCTCAAGCCGGTGGAAGCAGGCGCTGCGACAACGGTCTGGGCAGCCACGTCGTCGGAACTCGACGATGTCGGCGGCGTCTACCTCGAAGACGCGGGCGTTGCGGAAGCCGCGACCGATGACCCGCCAACGCGGGGGTACGCCGCATACGCGATGGACCCGGACACCGCACGCCGGCTGTGGTCATGGTCAGAAGAACAAGTGGGCGAGACGTTCCCGATCTGACGTTCGGCTTCGTCACCGGGGCAATCACGCTGAGCAGGAGGTTCGGTGCCGGACGTCGAAGTTGTCCGGTACCCCAGCCCAGCCCGGAGGACCCAATGTTCAGCCGTGTTCGCGGCGCGCGCATCGCGGCGCCGCTCGCCGTCGCCGCAACGCTCGGCGCTGCCGGTCTCACTGCGGGCGCGTCCGGTGCGGTACCGGTCCAAAGCGGCGCAACCACGCTCGCGACCATCAACGACGCGGGTCAGGCCACGACCTTCACGCTCCAATGGGCCAGCACGGTCTCGCCCTCCTCCGTCGTCGTCATCTTCCATGGCCACGGTCACAACGCGGAGGAATGGCAGGCGGCGGGTGAGCTGACCACGGCTGCGGGTCGGGACAACGCGGTCGTCGTCGCACCGCAGACGACCGAGACGTCTGCGCCCAACGGCAAGGGCACCTTCGACACGGTTGACGAGGAGGCCCGCGACGCGGCCGCTGCGATCGCGTGGGCGCGCGCGACGTACCACCCGCGGTCGACGTACCTCATGTGCGTGTCGATGGGCTGCACTGGAATGGCGTACTTCATCGACGCGCTTGGCCGACCGGCCGCCGGCGACCCGGACGCGTCGTTTGTCCAAGGGCAGAACGTCGGACCGATCACCGGGATCGTCGTCTCCGAAGGGCTGAGCAACCTGGTCGAGACGTGGGCCGAGGCGGCCGTTGCCGACACCACATCGCAGGGCGAGATCGAGGCGGAGACGGGCGGGAACCCTGCTAGTGCGCCCGCGGCGTACCGCTCTCGCTCGCTCGCGTTGCTGCGCACGTTCTATCTGAGTCGACTGCACCTGCAGCAGGCCGCCGTCATCCACGACGTCGATGACGGTCTCGTACCGGTGAACCAAGCCGTGGAGACGCGAGCTGCGCTTGCCGCCGCGCGCGTGCCGTTCCATGGATACACCGTCGTGCGCAGCGGCTACACGAAGTGCAGCACCGCGAACCAGACCACAGGGACGTCGTACGTCGGGAAGTACGAGCAGCAGTACACCGGAGACCGAACCGTGGGGAACGACATCGACAAGTGGTCCTGCCTTGCGGGTCACGCGACAGAGACCCACCCGGAGACCCCTGTCATGCACACGTCCTTCGACGTTCTGCACACGATGACGACTACCGGTGTAGCACGCGGAGAGACCCCGGTCGGGATCTTCATCCAGTAGTTCAGGCGCGCGGCACGCTCGCGAACCGTTTCAGGTAACCACGCAGGCTCGGGTCGCCTTCAACCAGCCGTTCCAATCGCGTAGTTGCGTCGTCCAGCAGCTTGGCCGCGAACGGGTCGTGCGCGCTGGCCTGCAGCTCGCCGATCAGGCCCGTAACGAGTGCGGCAACGAATACGAAGCCGTGCGCATCGGCAAGGATCAGCGCCTCTCGCAAGTGCGCCAATGCCGCGTCCGGGTTGCCGGCGTCGATCTCGAGCTCACCGACGTTCGCAAGGGCGATCGCGGTGGTGAAGCTCATGCCGGCACGGCGGGCGGACTCGATCGCGGCGGCGTACTGCGTGCGCGCCTCGTCGTAGTCACCAAGCGTGTGACTGAGTACGCCGAGATTTGTCGTCGCGGCGGCGACGCCGGTTTCGAGGCTCGCATCCGTCGCGATGGCGACCGCTTCGTCCAGATGCCGTCTGGCCGCAGCCGGCTCGTCGCTGACGAGCTGCATGGCGACGACCGAGCGCGCGAGCACCTGTAGCCAAGGCTCCTGTGCGTCGTCGGCGGCGGTGATCGCGCGGAGGGTGCTCCCGGCCGCTTCGGCGCCGCGCGCAGCGGGGTTCACCGCCACGCCGAGGCCAAGCGCAGCGCCGACGCACAGCACGATCGCCAGGGCGCGCGGCGGGAGCTGGTCGCTGGCATCGAAAAGCTGCGCCACGAGCGCCTTGCTGTCCGGCGCATAGCCGGCGCGGGCCCAGTAGAGGTTCAGCGCATGCAGGATCTCGGCTGCGCCGGCCAGGTCACCGAGGTCAACAGCCGCTGTGAGTGCTTCGCGCAGGTTCGGCAGCTCCCGGCGTACCTGTTCGAACGTCTCGTCGTCGCGGCTGGACCGCGCCTTGGACCAGTCCACGTAGTAGTCGGTGAAGCGCCGTCGGACGGCGGCACCTGCGTCGTGCCGAGTCACTTGCCGGCGTGCGTAGTCGCGGATCGACTCCAACAACGTGAAGCCCCCGTCAACCGTCTCGATCAGCGACTTCGCAACCAGTCGCGACAGTCCGTCGGCTGCGCGACTCGGGTTGTCGTAGGCCGCAACCCGGCCCGCGGCAGCTACCGAGAACGTCGTGGCGAACACGCTGACCGCCTCGAGCAGGTCGCGTTCTTCATCAGAGAGACGTTCGTAGCTCCACGCCACGGACGCCTCCAACGTCTGCTGTCGCGGTTCGCCGGTTCGGCTATGAGCACGGCGAGCCAGCGCGAACCGGTCGTCCAGGCCAGTGGCGATGTCGCGCAGCGGGAGCGGTCCGACCCGCGCGGCCACCAGTTCGATCGCGAGCGGTAGCCCATCGAGCCGCCGGCAGATGTCCACGATCGCCGGCCCGTTCGTGCTGTTCCACTGCAGCGAAGATCCCGTCGCGCGTGCTCGTGCGATGAACAACTGAGCGGCGGGCGGTGGTTCGTCGTCACTGGTTGGATCGACGGAGAGCGGTCCGAGCCGCAACAGGTGTTCACCGGTCACGTCCAACGGCTCACGGCTGGTCGCGAGAACACGTACATCGGTCGCGGTCAGCAATGCGTCGATGACATCGGCGGCCGCGTCCAGCACATGTTCGCAGCCGTCGAAGAACAACAACGTGCGCGAACGCTCGCGGAGTGCGGCGACGAGGGCGCCGCTGACGTTGACACCGGCGTCTTGCCGTACGCCGAGCACGGCAGCGGTCGCAGACGCCACGAGCTGCGGGTCGCTCACCGCCCCGAGCGGGACCTGCCAAACCCCGCCGCTGAACCCGTCGACTTGCGCGCGTGCCACCTCGCCGGCGAGCCGTGACTTGCCGACGCCTCCTGGTCCGACCACCGTGACAAAGCGGTGCTGCCCGAGCAACGCAGCGAGACGCGATCCTTCGGCAACGCGCCCGACAAGTGCCGTGCGTGGTGCCGGGATGTTGTGCCCGGCGACAGGTGTCGCACGCGGTGGCGGGAACGAGCGGTGCGGTTCGTCGTCGACCTGCCAGAGGCGCACCGGCTCGCCGACGTCGCGCAGCTGGAACAACCCCAGGTCGCTGAACGTCAGGTCGCCGAGTGCCTGCTGGGCGACCTCGGCGACAGCACCGGACACGATGACCTGGCCACCGTGTGACGTGTCAACAACGCGGGCCGCGACGTGCACCGGCAACGCGATGTAGTCACGGCCGGTCGGCCACGCCGCACCGCGATGCGCACCGATGCGCACCTCGAGCGGGCAGTCAGGGGGCCAGTCGTAGGACCGGAGCGCGCGTTGCGCCCCGAGACTTGCGCGCACGGCATCGGCTGCGTCGCCGAACGCGTAGAACAAACCGTCGCCGTCGTTGCGGACCAGCACACCGTCGTGCGCGGCCATCGCCCCCGAAACCAGCCGGTTGTGCTCCGCCAGCAGGCCCACAAAGCGGTCACCGAGGGCAGCGAAGAGCCGCGTCGATCCGACCACGTCGGTGAAGACGAAGGTGACATCACCCGCGGGCAGCGGCTGTGGCCGGGCCGCTGTCTCCGCGTCGATCGTCATCAGGGCCGAGTCTGGCGTAGCCGACCTCGATCGGACAGGGAGATGTCGAGGTCAGCGGCGGCGGGGCTGACGGCGCGCGCACGCCGCACACACACCGAACACCTCGACCGTGTGGCTCACGTCGGTGTAGCCAGCGGCACTCGCCACCCGGTCGGCCCAGCGCTCGACCTCCGGCCCCTCTACCTCTGCGGTCCGCCCACATCGCCGGCAGACCACGTGGTGGTGATGGTCGGTGGTGGCACAGCGCCGGTACACCGTCTCGCCGCGCTCGGCCTGCAACGCGTCAACCAGGCCGCCGTCGGTCAGGCCCTGCAGATGCCGGTAGACGGTCGTCAGTCCGACGTCGTCACCGGCAGCCCGCAGCGCCGCGTGGATGTCTTGCGCAGAGCGAAAGCTCGTCGTGTCACCGACCGCGCGCAGCACGGCTTCGGCCTGCCGCGTCGGCCGGCGGCCCCGATGCCGGGCGCTAGTCGTGGTGGACAACGCCGTGTTCCTCGTCGATCTCGCGGTGAATGCGCTCGCGGTAGGCGCGTAGCAGCCGCTTGGCGAACGGATAGACAGCCAGCCCCGTGATCGCCTCGAGAGACAGCTCAAAGGCCCAGTGCGGCGCGTCCGTCATCAGGCCGATGTAGTCGTGCACAAAAGAGCAGTGCTGCGTGCACTCACTGGCGAGGTACATGGCTGATATGAAAACCGTTTTCATCTCGACTTGTCAAATCTTGGCGCAGGGCGTCGTACCGTCGTGCCTGGCCCGCCCACGAAGGAAGGGAACCGCCGCGCCGTGACCGACGAGGAATCTCGCCGTCCGATCGAACTGTCCCGCCGGACCTTGTTTGCCGCCGGCGCAGCAGGTCTGGCCGGCTCCGTGCTCGCAGCCTGCTCCGGCGGGAGTGGCAAGCCGGGCGCGCAGCCGCCGCGCGGCGCGGCGAGCCCGACCGCGAGCGCCGCCACGACGCCGCCACCGGACCCCGCGTCGGTCAAGGCGAACGAGCTGGGACTCGTACCGGTGCTCATGCATCACCGCGTCGTCGACAAGGTCGAGTCCGAGTTCGACATGACGCCGGCGTACTTCCGCGCCGAGCTCCAGCGGCTGTACGCCGAGGGCTACTACCCCGTGCGCACGGTCGACCTGGTGCACGGCACGTTCGACCACGTGCCGCCCGGAAAGACGCCGGTGGTCATGACGTTCGACGACGGCAGCCCCGGGCAGTTCGGCTACACCTCCACCGGTGCGGTCAAGCCGAACTCCGGTGTGGGCATCTTGCTGGAGTTCCATGCGCAGCACCGGGACTTTCCGGCCGTCGCGTCGATGTACATCAACCAGCACCCCTTCGCGATCGGCGACACGTCCAAGGCGCTGGGTGACTTGCATCGCTACGGCTTCGAGATCGGCAACCACACCTATGACCATTTGGACCTGAAGCCGCTCGACCCCGGCAAGGTGCAGGAGGAGTTCGGCAAGCTGCAGCAGATGGTCGAGCAGGCAGTGCCCGGTCTCCGAACACGCACGATGGCACTGCCGCTCGGCGTCGAACCGCGCGACCACCGGCTCGCGCACACCGGCACCTACGCAGGGGAGCGATACGTCAACGAAGGCGTCTTGCTCGTCGGTGCGAACCCGTCGCATTCGCCTTACCACAAGCTGTTCGACCCGCAGGCGATCCCGCGGATCCGGAGCAGCTCCTACCAAGGCGGCAAGGGTCAGTACCTCGCGACGTACTGGCTCGACTTTCTCAAGGCCAACCCGGACAAGCGCTACCGCGCGGCCGGCAACCCCGGGAAGATCACCGTCCCCCGGAAGTATGCCGACATCATCGCGCCGCGGTTCCGGTCGCGCGTGGTGACCTACTAAGTCGAGGCGACGCCGAGCACGTCGAGCCCGACCGGGTCGACGTCGAGCAGCCGGTCCGCACTCAACGCGACAACGTCGGCGCCGACGGGCACGAAGCGTTGCACGGTGTCGACCCGTGTTAGCTCACCCGCGCGATGCAGCCCGTTGCCGTCGACGCTGATGCTCGTCGCTGCGCTTCCGTCGCCCTGGAGCGGCAGCAGCGCGAGGTGCCGGTCGGGCAGATAGGTGAAGGCATGCGCGTCGCCGTCGAGATCCGACCAACCGGTGCCGAGGTCGAGGTTCGCGACGCGCTTCGGGTGCGCGGCGTCGCTGATGTCGAACAACGTCGCCTTCGCGTTCAGCACATGTCCCATCGAGTCGGCTTCTCGTCCGACGCCGAGCAGCAGTCCGTTGCCCACTGGATGCAGGTACGACGAGTAGCCCGTGAGCTCGAGCGCGCCGCTCAAGGCGGGGTGGGCAGGATCGCTGAGGTCAACGAGGTAGAGCGGGTCGGTCTGCCGGAACGTGACAACCGCCGCGACGTCGCCCATGAACCGCACTGCCCAGACGCGTTCACCGCGACCGAGTCCGGTGACGCGTCCGACCTGCGCGAGACGATGCCCGCGCTCAGCGAGGACGACCACGCTCGTGACACTCCGGTGACTCGGATCCGGAATCTCTCCTTCGCCGGCCGCTGGGACGACGTCGCCGCTCGTGGTGGCGACCCGCAGGTAGCCGTCTTGCTCGCTCATCGCCCACTGCGACAGCAACGTGCCCCGAACCGAGCCTGACCCGACGTAGGCCGCTCGCTGGCTGTCGCTGATGTCGAATGCGTGGAGGTTGGTGTTCGCCGTCGAGTTCCATGAGTTCGTCGCGACGTACAACCGCTTCGCGGATGCGTAGACGTAGCCGCTGTTCGCCACGACACCGGCGGAGTGACCGTTGAACGGCGTCATGGAAGTGATGTTCACCGGTTGCACGGTGAGCATCTGGCTGCCGGACAGTGCTATCGGATGACGCATCGCCGTGCACGGCAGCGCGTCCCCCTTGCTGACGACCACACCGTGCTCGTTGCGGACGACGCGTTGCGGCAGCACGTTGCTGCCCGGATGCATGCGGATCTGAGGTTGCGACTGCGTGACGACCCAGGCCACGTTGCCGATCTGTCGCGCGGTGAGCACCGACCCCGTGATGTCTTCACGGGCGATGACGTGTGGGTTCGACGGGTCCGAGAGCTCGACGACCTCGAGCCGAGACCTGCCGTCGTACGGCGCGATCCCGATGTCTGGTCCGCCGCTGCCAGGTCCGGCGAGTCCTTCTTTCATCAACGGACCGCCGTCGGCCGGGACGGCCTGCGGACCCGAGACGAGTACGAGCGCACGGTTTCCCGCGAGTAGCAACGATGTCGCGTCACCGTCGAGGCGGAGCCGTCCGATGACGTGAGGCGTGTGACCGGCGAGCTGCGCAACCCAAAGGCCCCGGCCATATCCCACGCTGACGATGTTGTGGCCATCGGTCTTGACCTGGTCCGGCTCGTCCACGCCCGCTTCTTGGACGTTGGTGCCGGTTGCAGACGTGCCGACCGCGTCGGCCGCTTTGCTCGCCACCGGCGCGCGCTCGGCGAGCTCCTGCGGAGCTGGTGCCCCGGCGCTGCCTGCCGAGCCGTTGACCGCGATGCCGCCGCGGGTCGAGTAGGCGATCCCCGGGCGGGGCTCGTGTGCAGCGGCCTTGTCGACCCAGCCGCGCAGCGCGGCGCAGCTGTCGAAGGCCGGGAGGTCCGCGGCATGCGCGGTCGTCGCGGTGAACGCGTCGACGATCGTCCCGCCCCCGATTGCCACCGCCGCCACGCTGGTGAGGATCAGCGTCGTACGCCGAACTCGTCCCATGACCAACCTCCAGGTGTGCGCGTCGAAGGTTGGACGGGACGCAACCCGGATCGGTTGCCTCGCGCCACGGGTTAGGCATACTGGGCGAACTCGGTCGATTCGCCTTGGGGGAGTTCATGCGCCGTCGCGCGGTCATTGCTGTTGCCGTGCTCGTCACGGGTGGCATCCTCGGCGCGCTCGCGCCGCTGGCCTCGGCCGCACCGACAGCCAAGCTGCCTCCGGTCTGCCTTTCGCACCCGCTGCCGCATCACCTGAACGTTCAGGTCGGCTACTGCCCGTAAGGCATGGCCAACGCCCGCACTCCCCGCACCGCGTGGATCGATGCAGGCCTGCGGGCGCTTGCCACCGGGGGCCCTGATGCGGTCCGGATCGAGGCATTGGCGCGAGAGCTCGGCGTCAGCAAAGGCGGCTTCTACTGGCACTTCGCCGACCGTCAGGCGCTGCTCGATGAGTTGCTGGACGCGTGGGAGCGGATGTTCATCGACGAGGTGATCGCCGTGGTCGACGCCGAAGGCGGGGAGCCGCGCGCGAGGTTGCGCAGGTTGTTCGCGCTTGCAGCGGCCGCCGGTGACGGGCTGAAGCTCGACCTTGCCGTCCGCGACTGGGCCCGGCGGGATACCCAAGTCGCGGCCCGGCTTCGACACGTCGACAACCGGCGGATGGACTACCTGCGTTCGTTGTTCGGAGCGTTCTGCCCTGACGAGGATGACGTCGAGGCGCGTTGTGCCCTCGTCATGTCGCTGTTCGTCGGTTACCCGTTCGTGGCCGCCGACCACGGTGGCCGCAGCCGGGCGGAGGTGGTGGCGCTGGCCCTGAAGAAGCTCGAAGCCTGACGCGTCAGCTCTCGGTCGGCGCCACGAACGGCGGAGCTATCGCGCCGGTCTGCTCGCGCCGCGTGCGCGCAGGGAACCGATCGACCAGCCGGCCGAGACGTTCGGCCGTACCTTGCAACGGGCTGACGGTGGCGTTGAGCTGCGCGACCGCATGGTTGAGCTCAGCCACCGCATCGGCGAGCGGTTGCAACGAACGCGTCGTCGCGATCAACGAGTCGAAAGCCTTCGGCACATTGCGCAGCTCGTCAGAGGCGAGCGCGTCATCAACGACCTGCTCGACGCGCTGGATGCCTTCGGCGAGTCGTTCAATAGCCGGGGCGCTTTGCGCGAGCTTGCGAATCGATGCTGTCTCGTCGGCCAGCCGTTCCATCACGTCGACCATTCGCGGCAGGCTGGCGAGGCCGCGTGCCGCACCGCCCGCCGCCTCTACTGCTGCCTGTGCGAAGCCGAACATGCTCATTCCCACACCCAGTGCACCGTCGAGCAGAGCCACGACGTCAGCGTAGAGCCAGCGCCTCCGGCGACCAGTGCAATCCAGTGCGCAGGTCGGAGAAGCCGAGCCAGAACAGGTCCATCAATCGCGCAGCGACCGTCTCCGCGTCGAGCTCCGCCGGATCCACGTGTGCCGCACGCAGCATGGCGAGCCGCTCGCATGCACCGATCACGGCTTGCGCGTAGATCGCCGCGGCGTCGCGCCGCTCGGGCAGCAACTGCTCCGCGATCAACGCTGCGATGTACGCCGCTTGCTCGCGGCGTACCGACTCCAGGGCTTCGGTGCCGGCTGGTGACCCACCGCCCTCGGTCAGCAGCGTGGTCCAGGAGAGCGCATGCTTCTCGATGAACTCGAAGTACGTCCGCAGGCCGCGTGCGAGCGCATCGGCGGGGGAGTCGGCTGCGGCGACCGCCGTCTGCAACGCCGCGCGCAGCTCCTCGCCGGCCCGACGGATCACTTCGGCGAGCAAGCCGTCCTTGGACCCGAAGTGGTCGTAGAGAACCGGCTTGGTGACTCCGGCCCGGGCCGCGATCTCGGCCATCGACGCCCGGGCCAGGCCGCGTTCGGCGAAGATCTCCTCGGCCGCCTCGAGCACCACGCGGGCCCGGTCCGCGCGTGCGAGCCGGCGGCGTGGCGGGGGTGTGACCGAGGTCTCAGCAGCGGTGGGCACGACGCTACTTTACAGGAGGTAGGTTACCTGCGGTAGCGTTACCGCCGGTAGGTAGCGCCCAGACGACCGGGAGTGCGACGTGGAAGAGCGCGACATCGTGATCGTCGGGAGCGGGTTCGCCGGCCTGGGCGCAGCCATCCGGCTGACGAAGTCCGGCCGGCACGACTTCGTCGTTCTCGAACGCGGCAGCGACGTCGGCGGCACGTGGCGAGACAACGACTACCCGGGTTGCCGGTGTGACGTGCCGAGCCATCTCTACTCGTTCTCGTTCGCGCCGAACCCCGACTGGACCGCGAGCTTCTCGCCACAGCAGGAGATCCAGGCCTACCTCCAGCGCACGGCGACCGCGTTAGGCATCCGACCGCATCTACGCCTGAACACCGAACTGCTCGACGCGCAGTGGAATCACGTCGAGCAGCGTTGGCACGTCACGACGAACAACGGTGACTACTCGGCGCGGATCCTCGTCCTGGGTACGGGGGCGCTGTCCGAGCCGAGCATCCCGTCGCTGCCCGGGCTCGACACGTTTGCGGGTACGACGTTCCACTCCGCCAGCTGGCGTTGGGACCACGACCTGGGCGGTCGCCGCGTCGCAGTCGTCGGCACCGGCGCCTCGGCCGTCCAGTTCGTGCCGCACGTGCAGCGCCAGGCCGCGCAACTCACGCTGTTCCAGCGCACTGCGCCCTGGGTGATGTCGCGGCGGGACCGCGAGATCGGCAGGCTCGAGCGGCGGCTCTATCGCCGGTTCCCGTTCCTGCAGCGGCTCACCCGCGCCGGCATCTACGCCGGACGCGAAGGACTGGTGCTCGGTCTCGCCAAGGCACCGGGGATCTTGAAGGTCGGAGAGTGGGCGGCGTTGCGTTTCCTGGAAAAGCAAGTGCCTGACCCCGAGCTACGCGCCAAGCTCACGCCGCACTACCGCCTGGGCTGCAAGCGCATCCTGCTCGCGAACGACTACTACCCGGCGCTGACGCAGCCGAATGTCGAGGTAGCTACCGACCGCATCGCCGAGGTGTTACCGCACGCGGTAGTCACTGAGGACGCGAACGGACTGCGCCGTGAACACGACGTCGACACGATCATCTTCGGCACCGGCTTCCATGTCACCGACCCGCCGATCGCGGCAAAGCTTCGTGACGCCGACGGCCGTAGGCTCGCGGAGCATTGGTCGAACGGCATGACCGCGCACCGGGGGCTCACTGTTGCGGGTTTCCCCAACATGTTCTTCCTGATCGGCCCGAACACCGGCCTCGGGCACAACTCGATCGTGCTCATGATCGAAGCGCAGGTGCGCTACCTGCTCGACGTACTCGAGCAGATGGATGCGCGCAACATCGGTGCACTCGCACCGCGGCCCGAGGTGCAATCGGCGTACAACGACAAGCTGCAGCGGGCTCTCACACACACCGTGTGGAACACCGGCGGTTGCGCTAGCTGGTACCTCGACGGGAACGGTCGCAACACCACGTTATGGCCGACGTTCACGTTCACGTTCCACAAGGAGATGTGGCGCTGCGACTTGACGGAGTACGCCGTCGAACCGCGTGTCGACCAGCCGGCGCGCGTGCCCGCGGCATGAGTGTGGATCTGCGCGGTGCGGTAGTCGCCGTCACCGGCGCTGCACGCGGCGTTGGTGCCGAGCTGTCCCGCCAGCTGGCGCAACGGGGTGCGCAGGTCGCGCTGCTCGGGCTGGAGCCGGCCGAGCTGGCTGCCGTCTCTGCGCAGTCTCCGGGCAGCGCGTGGTGGGAGGTCGACGTCACGGACGCCGCTGCGCTTCAAACCGTCGCCGGCGAGGTTGCTCAGCATTTCGGCGGCGTCGACATCGTCGTCGCGAATGCCGGCATCGGCGCGGGCGGCCATCTGCTCAACGCGGACGTCGCGTCGTACGAGCGCGTCATCACCGTCAACCTGCTCGGCAGCATCCGCACCGTGCGCGTGTTCCTGCCCTATGTCGTCGCACGTCGTGGCTATGTGCTGCAGATCGCGTCGGTGGCTGCGCTGATGCCACCGCCGTTCATGAGTGCGTACGCCGCGAGCAAGGGTGGCGTCGAGGCGTTCGCACATTCGTTACGCGTTGAAATGGTTCCGCGCGGTGTGGACGTCGGCGTCGCGTACTTGCACTGGACCGATACGGCGATGGTGCGCGGGGCGGACGAGACGCCAGGGCTCGGTGAAGTGCGCTCGAGCCTGCCCGGCGTACTCGGCAAGACCTATCCACTGGAGCCCGCGGTGGCAGCGGTCGTCGACGGAATCGAACGCCGCGCGGCGCACATCTACGCGCAGCGATGGCTGCGCGGATTGAACTGGTTCCGTGCCGCGTTGCCCGGTCTGGCTGCGCACATGCCCCGCCGGCGACTGCTTGCCGCTGATGCTGCCGTCACGGCGGCGGGCGTGGCGGCGACGTTGCCGATGGGCGCCGGCGGCGCCGCCGATCTGCAGCGGCGCTAACGTTCGAGTGATCGGGTCCCCGAGCCGATAGTGCATAGGTGGAGCACGATGCCTTGATGCGGCGGCGGATGGCGCTCGTCGGCGGCCTCGCCGGCGCGGCGTTCGTGGCTGCGTGCAGTGGCAAACATCATGTGGCGGCCCCTTTGCTTCGATCGGCGCCCCAGCCCTCGCTCAGTACGTCAGCCGCGCCCGCATCACCGACGGCGAAACCGAAGCCCAGACCTATACGCACGTCGGCGAGACCGTCGCCCACCCACACATCGCCGGCGACGCGCCATCCAACGCCTACGCCATCGCGGACGCACTCGACGACGCACACAAGCGGCGCAAACTCGCTGGCCGGTATCGGCGCGCCCGGCTGCGTCGCACTCGCAGCCAACAACGTGCTTGCGACGCCGATCACGCGGCTGCCGCTCAATGCGCACAATGCCGCCTGGAAGTCCGCAACCAACGCGTCTGGGCGCGACCTGCATCCGGACTTCGGTCCGTCGTACGGCGCGCAGCCGGTGCCCTACGGCATCCCGTGGCAGGTGGTGCCCGACTCGCATCAAAAGGTGAGGGTGAGCTTCGACTACGCGGACGAGTCGGACCGCGCGCCGTACCCTTTGGGACCGGACACACCGATCGAAGGTGGGCCGAGCGCGTCGGGTGATCGGCACGCGCTCGTCATCGACTCGGGGACGTGTCATCTCTACGAGACCTACGACACGCACTACTCGCCGGGCGGGTCGCACGCCGGCTCTGGCGCGATCTTCGCGCTGGGCGCCAACGCCCTGCGTCCCGCCGGGTGGACAAGCGCCGACGCGGCCGGGCTTCCGATCTTCCCGCTGCTGCTGCGCTGGGACGAGGTGCAGGCCGGTCACGTCAACCACGCGATCCGCTTCACGGTCTCGCAGAGCGACCGGCGCTACCTGTGGCCGGCGCGACACCAGGCGGGGTCCGCGAGCAACACGAGCCTTCCCCCGATGGGTGCGCGAGCGCGGCTACGTGCGAACTTCAGCATCGCCCAGTTCAGCCACTATGCCCAGGTTGTGCTGCGCGCGATGCAGACGTACGGCGTGATCGTCGCGGACAACGGCTCGGACTGGTACTTCCAAGGCGACGCCTCGACGCACTGGCCGGACGGGCTGATCTCGGAGCTGAAGACCATTCCGGCGAGCCAGTTCGACTTCGTGGACGAGTCGTCGTTGCAGGCGAGCCCGAACTCATCCGCAATTCGATGAGAGTTGGGCTCGGCAGAAGCTGACCGAGCCGGTATAAAGCCCTATGGCCAGTGAGGCCGCGCGGCCCGAGCCAGTGGTCGCGACGAGCAGCGCAGGCAGTGCCGGTGTGCGGCTTGCGGCGCTGTTGCTCGTCGGGGCGGCTGTTGCCGTGTCCATCGGGGTCTACTCCCACGCTCACAACCCGGCCGGGCGACCGATCTTCAAGCTCGGCTTCTCCGGCATGCTGCAGATGAAGGCGTGGCTGACGACCATCGTGCTGGTCCTCGTCGTCGTACAGCTCACGTCGGCGTTGTGGATATGGGGCAAGCTGCGCGTCCGAGGGCGGACGCCCGCCTGGGCCGCACCGTTGCACCGTTGGAGTGGCACCGCAGCCTTCCTTGTCAGCTTGCCGGTCGCGTTCCACTGCATGTGGGCGCTCGGCTTCGGGACCGGCAGCACTCGCGTCGTCGTGCATTCCATCGTCGGATGTGCGTTCTACGGCGCGTACGCCACGAAGATGCTCGCGTTGCGCGTCCGCGGCCTGCCGGGGTGGACGTTGCCGGTGCTCGGCGGCACCGTGCTGACCGCCGTCGTGCTGTTGTGGTTGACCGCTGCGTTGTGGTTCTTCACGCGCGCGGGCCTGCCCCTCACCTAGGAGTCGTCGTGGACACACCCGTCACCCGCCGCGCCATGATCCGGGGCGCCGTGGTGACCGCGGGCGCCGGCGTCGTCGGCTTCGTTGTCGCGAACAACAGCAGCTACGCGAAGCAGAAGCGTGCCAGCTCGGCAGCGAACTCAGCCGGCTACACCGGCACGAAACGCAGGCAGCTGACGACCTTGTCCGCGGTGCCCGCGAACGGTGGTGTGGTCCTGGCCAAGGACGACGTGGTCATCACCCGCGACAGCGGTGGCGACGTGCATGCCTTCTCGGCCACCTGCACCCATCAGGGCTGCCAGGTCACCTCGGTCAAGGACGGCCAGATCTTCTGCCCGTGTCACGGGAGCAGGTTCGACGCGAACACCGGGAAGGTCGTCGCCGGGCCAGCGCCGAGACCCCTGCCGACCGTCACGGTGACAGTCGAGGGCAACGGCATCTTCGCGGGATGAGGAGTAGCGATGTCTGAATGGCTGCGCGCATTGCCGACGATGATCTGGCTGGCCGGAGCCGGCTTCACGATCGGGGCGCTCATCGCCCTGTCCTGATCGGCGCGCTGTCAGGCGGGACGCGCATGCAGTCGCTGTGCCGACTGGCGCAGCTCCGCGCCGAGAGGGCTCTGCGTGAACCAGGTTGGAAACGCGCGGGCGATGCGACTCGGCCCGATCAGCCGAACCTGCCCGGCACTGACGAGCTCGCGAAACGGCACGATGCCGGCAAGCCACTTGTACATGTGTCCGGTGTCTCCTTCGACGACGAGGTCGACGTCCTTGCCCTGGTCGTCCTTGCAGACCGTCATGCCGTCGCGGTCGATGTCGAGCCATCCCTCAGCACTGCCGACGCCTTTGAGGATCACGTGCACGACGGTCCGGGTCTTGGGCAGGTTGGCACCGTCTGCGCGTTGGTGCATGCGCCACAGCAACGACAGCCCGTCGCAGTCCTGTTCGGTCGGATCGGTGTAGAGAAAGCGCGCTGCCCACTGGCCGATCGCCCACACGATCGGCACGAGTGCCTGCCCGGCGTCCGTCAACGTGTACCGGACCGACTGTCCGCGCGCAGCGGGCTCCCGACACAGCAGGCCGCGACGCTCCATTGTCCGCAGCCGCTGCGACAGCAGCGTCCGGCTGATACGCGGAATACCGCGGTGGATCTCGTTGAAGCCGGTCGAGCCGATGGACATCTCCCGAACCACCAGGGGTGTCCACCGGTCACCGAGCACGTCGATGCCGGTACCGATGGGGCAGTAGTCGGTGTAACGCGTCACGTCGACATCTTTCGTTCGGCAGCCGCCTGTCGCTAGTACTGATCTTGTACCTCGTCGAGGCTGCAGTGTCGAGGTTCACGGGGGCCTTCGCCCCTCGTTGCACCGATTTGTACGCCGCCTGTTGTGGGCGTTGCCCGGTACGAACCGACCACTCGTTCCACCAAGCGCTTCCGCAGATCCTGCCTTTGCCAACGGCCAAGCGGATTGGTCGACAGAGGGAGGACCGAGATGACAACCACGACAACGGCTCAACCGGACCTGTCGCTTGTGAAGACGCGGCAGCAGCAGACGTGGGCGAGCGGCGACTTCGCCGTGGTCGCCTCGCGGATCGTGTTGGCGAGCGAGCTACTTGCTGACAGCGCGGACCTGCATGCGGGCTGGCGAGTACTCGACGTGGCCTGCGGGAACGGCAACGCGACCCTCGCTGCCGCACGCGCAGGTACTACTGCTGTCGGTGTCGATTACGTGCCGGCGCTGCTCGAGTCGGCACGTGCGCGTGCGGTCACGGAAGGACTCGACGCCGAGTTCCATGTCGGCGATGCCGAGGCGTTGCCGTTCGGGGACGACCAGTTCGACGCGGCGCTCAGTGTGTTCGGGTCGATGTTCGCGCCCGACCACCGACGTACGGCTGCGGAGATGCTTCGGGTGACCAGGCCGGGCGGACGAATTGCACTCGCGTCATGGACGCCGGATGGGTTCATCGGGCAGATGTTCGGTGTTGTGTCGGCGTACGTCGCGCCACCCGCTGGACTTGCGTCGCCGCTGCTGTGGGGAAGCACCGACCATCTGGCGACGCTGTTCGGCTCTCATGTCGCTAAGGCCAACTCGACCGAGCGCGTGTGCACGTTCCGGTACGAGTCGGCGGAGGCGTTCGTCGCGTTCTTCCGCCGCTGGTACGGGCCGACGTTGAAGGCTTTCGACGCCCTCGGCCCGGCCGACCAGCGCAAGCTCGCCGCCGACCTCGCCGACCTCGCCCGAGCTCACGACACGCACCGAACAGGTGACGTCGCCATCCAGTCCACCTACCTCGAGACAGTGCTGACCTTGGGAGGCACGAAGTGACCACACTGGAAACCGTGGCGCCGAGCGGACAGGGCGCCCGGATCACTGCGAGCGGCCTCACGACGCGCCATCGTGGCGGGGGCGTTGCCCTCGACAACATCTCGCTGCAGATCGCGCCCGGGCAGCTGACTGCGGTCATCGGGCCCAGCGGTGCCGGCAAGACGACACTGCTCGCTGCCCTCGCCGGTATCGCGCCGGCGCAACACGGGACGGTCACCTTCGACATCGACGGCGCGATCAGTCCCATCGGTGTCGCGTTCGTCCCGCAAGATGACATCCTTCATGGCGAGCTGCCGCTGCGTCGTACGCTCCGATACGCAGCCAGCCTGCGTATGGCGGCACCGCCCGCGATGATCGACGCGGCGGTCGACGACGCGATGCACATTCTTGGACTCACCGCGCACGGTGGTGTCCCGGTGCATTCGCTGAGCGGCGGGCAGCGTAAGCGGGCGAACATTGCCGTCGAGATCCTCGCCCGTCCCGAGGTCTGCTTTCTCGACGAACCGACGAGCGGGCTCGACCCTGCCGTCGCCGCGGACCTCATCGACTACCTGCACCGGATGAGTGCCGCAGGGAGCACCGTCGTTTTCACAACACACAACATGATTGACATCGAGCGAAGTGACCGCGCCATCGTTGTCGCGCCAGGGGGCCGGGTCGTCGCCGTCGGGTCGCCCGGCGAAGTGCTCGACCAACTCGGGCAGCGCACGTTCATGGCGCTGTTCCAATGGCTGGCCGAGGTCGAGCCCGTCGTATCCCGCTCTGACATCACGCAGTCTGCCGTTCGTCCGCCGTCGACGCCGCGGCGTCGTCGCGTTGCCGATCGGCCCAGTGCTTTGCGGCAATGGTGGACGCTCACCCGACGCGCCGGGGAGATCCTGACCCGGAACCGACTGACGCTCGCGATCCTGTTGGGGTCACCGGCGGCTGTTATCGGAATGTTCGCGGTCTTGTTCCGGCCCGGCGCCTTCGACGCCGGTGCCGACCCGACAGGAGCGATCCAAGTTGCCTACTGGCTGTCTTTCTCCGGCTTCTTCTTCGGCCTGACCTTCGGACTGCTCCAAGTGACCACCGAAGTGTCCGTGCTGCGTCGGGAGCGGTACGCCGGCATGCGCATAGGGGCCTACCTCGGGTCGAAAGTGGCGCTGCTCACTCCGATCCTGCTTCTCGTCAACGTCACGATGATCGGCGTACTGCGAGCGCTCGACCGGATCCCCGAGCTGTCGGCGGGCGCGTTCCTCGGACTGAACCTCACGATGGGCGTCAACGCTGTGGCCGCGCTGTGTCTCGGTTTGCTCGCCTCGGCGGCGGTCACCTCCACGGCCCAGGCCGCACTCGCGCTTCCCATGCTGTGCTTCCCGGCCGTCCTCTTCTCGGGCGCGATGGTTCCGATCCCGGTCATGGCGGGCGCCGGCCGAGCCATCTCCGCCGTGATGTCGGACCGGTGGGCCTTCGAGGCGATCGCACGGCACCTGCATGTCTCCGCGCTCACCACGTCCGCATCGCCCTACGCCGGTCTGGGTGCTTCGGCGGCCGTCACCTACTGGGCGTTGCTCGCGGTCTTCACGCTGGTTACCGGCTTCGGCGCGTACGCCGCAGTGCGCTGTCGCGCCGGCAGCCCACCGTCGAACTCACCCGGGTAAGGGCTTGCGGAGCTGTCCGCAGGGTTCTTGTCGACGGCGCCCGCGGGCGTGCACGGTGGGCCTGTGCGCGCCGTTATCTCGATAGCCGTCGCGGTCGCTGTTGCCGGCTGCGGCTCCCGCGCGGGGACCGTCGATGCGGGCGCCTCGCTAGACCACCATCGCGCTGGAGCATCGGCGTCCGCGCCGTCACCACCTTCGCGTCGCGCAGCCGCGCAACCGGCTGGCGCACCGCTGCCGTGCCGCGGCGGCACCTGCTGGATCGCTGTCAGCGTTGCGCCGTTGTGGTCGAACCCGTCTTTTCCCCGTCCGTTGGACGGCTCGGCCATCGGTGCGCCGGCGAACCCACGGGCCTGGATCCGGGGCATGACGGTGCCGGAGAAACGATGGTTGACCGGCAGGGAGCCGACGCAGGCGATCTACGGGACCGAAGTACGGGTAGTGGGTCGCAGCGGATCGTGGCGCAAGGTCGTCGTTCCGAGCCAACCCACCAACCTGGATCCGCGCGGGTACCCGGGCTGGCTGCCTTCTCGTCAGCTCACCGGTAGCGCGCCAGTCCGCTCGGCGAGGTCCGTCGTCGTGCGTTCCGCCACAACATGGGCGTGGAGTGGTTGGACGCGGCACGGGCCCGCAGGGACCCGCCTCATGGAGCTCTCTTACGACACGCGGCTGCCGGTTCTTCGGGCCGCCCCGGCGTACATCGTCGTCGGCCTGCTCGGGGGTCGCCGGGCAGCAGTGGACCCCGCTTCGCTCATGGTCGCGCCCACGGGTCGCGGGTCATCAACGGTCACTGGGAAAGACATCGTGAACGAGGCGGAGCGGTTCATGGGCCTGCCGTACCTCTGGGGAGGGACTTCGGGCTTCGGCTTCGACTGCTCGGGGCTCACCTACGCGGTCTACGCCGCTTTTGGTACGACGCTCCCGCGCGACGCAAGCCAACAAGGCGCGCATGGCATCCCGATTCAACGTTCGCTCCTCATGCCCGGCGACCTCGTGTTCTTCCGTGAAGCGGCCGACGGACCGGTCGCGCACGTCGGGCTTTACCTCGCCAACGACTCGGTGCTCGACGCACCACACACGGGCGCAGCGATCAGGATCGTTCGTATTTCCTCGTTCCGGTACTACGCCGGCGCTCGTCGCTACCTGTCCCGTTGAGTGCGTTCGAGTTCATCGATGCGCCGTCGCAACCGTTCGAGCTCCGCCAGGACTTTGTCGAGGAACGCATCGACCTCGTCCTCGTCGTACCCGGGCCGGAAGCGGGTCGTGGTGAAGCGGACGTTCCGCACGTCCTGCGGACTCAGTGGCATCCCCGGGCCTATACCCAGAACGTGTCGTGGAAGATGAAGAACGCCTCGCGCTCGTCGTCGGTCATCTCGCCGAGTTTGGGGAGCCCTTCGAAATAGCCTTCGCGCGGCGCGCCGGGCGCGAAGTGCAGCAGCATGGTTGCGGGCGCACCGGACTCGTTGCGGAACGCGTGCACGCCGCCCTCCGGCACGTGCACGAAATCTCCCGGCTCCGCGTCGATCCACTCGTTGCCGTTGAAGATCCGCACATTGCCGACGAGGACGTAGAACGACTCCGAGATCGCGCGGTGAAAGTGGGGCGCGGGGCCGACCGGGTCAGCTCCCATCTCCCACCGATACAACCCGAAGCGCCCGTCCGTCGATGCGCCGGTCGCGAGGTAGTGCGCGAGGTTGCCACCGCCGTACACCAGCTCCGGCGCTGTGCCCACCGGGCGGTATGTCGCGTTGATCTCACCGCTGTCGCCGCCATAGCCCGGTGGGGGATAGGTCATGGACAAAGCCAACCAGATCACTTCACAGCGGACTCCCAGCGTTTCCCCAGGCTCGCCCTCGCGGCGGTCCTCGCCGCGGTGCTGACCGCTATTGGAAGGTTCCGGGTGGTTACCGCCTGATTGCGCTAGCCTCCTGGGCGATATCCACCGGGGGAGGTTGGTATGCGTCGTGGGATCCGGAATGCCTGGCGGCTGGCGGCTGCCGGTAGTGCTGCCACCGCTGTTCTGGGCTTGTTGGCAGGTGGGACGGCCAAGGCAAGCCCTGACGACCCGTACGGTCCGGAGTTCATCGTCACGTGCCACCTGAGCCATCGGCTGCCCGACGATCCGATCGCGCACCCGGGTGAGCCGGGCGACAGCCACCTGCATGACTTCTACGGATCTGACTCGACGGACGCCGACTCGACAGTGCGCTCGATGCAGGCGTCGACAACGTCGTGCGACCGTCCGCTCGACACTGCCGGTTACTGGACGCCGACGGTCTATCGCAACGGCAAGAAGGTGCACGTCTACGCGGAGACCATCTACTACCGCAACATCGGACGACACAAGGACATCCGCGCGTACCCGCTCGGCTTCAAGATGCTGGCGGGCAACCCCAAGGCGACATCGGCGCAGTCGCTCAAAGTCGTCGAGTGGGCCTGTCGGATCCCGCACGACGGCCACAAGGGCGCGTGGTCAGCGAAGCCGCCGGTCTGCACCAACGGCTACAAGTTGGTGATGAAGGTGTGGTTCCCCGACTGCTGGAACGGCACTGACCTGGACTCGCCGGACCATCAGTCGCATGTCGCGTACAGCAGCCATCAGGGTGTCTGCCCGGCCGGCTTCCCCGTCCACATCCCCGAGATCGCGATGACCGCGAAGCTCGACGTACCAACGGTTCCGGGTCCGCCGGACCCAGGCGGCACGGCCGGCTACTACGACGAAGCGATCACGTTGTCGTCCGGCTCGGTCTACACGTTGCACGGGGACTTCTGGAACACATGGAACATGCCTGAGCTGCGACGGCTGATCCAGTACTGCCTCGTCGAGTTCAACCCTTGCCCCTCGCCGGGCTTCAACTAGCCCGGCAACTCCACGGCGCCGTTCTCAGCGCAGCTTCAGCGCTCGTCGCGCATCGTGACACCCTGGAGACGTTGACTCAGGGGGTCGGATGCGCGTACTCGTCGTCGAAGACGAGACCGCGCTCGCTGCTGCGATCGCGCGCGGGCTGGCGGACGAAAACTTCGCCGTCGACGTGGTGCCCGACGGCACCGAAGGGCTGATCCGCGCGAGCGACCCGTGCTACGACGCGATCCTGCTCGACATCATGGTGCCGGGGCTGTCCGGCTACGAGGTCCTGCGCCGGCTGCGCCGCGCCGGCGTGTGGACGCCCGTTCTCATGCTGACGGCGAAGGACGGCGAGCACGACATCGCGGATGCGCTGGACCTCGGCGCCGACGACTACCTCGTCAAGCCGTTCTCGTTCGTCGTGCTCGTCGCCCGGTTGCGCGCGCTGTTACGTCGCGGCGCGCCGGAACGACCCGCTCGGCTGGCCGCAGGTGATCTGTGTGTCGATCCGGCAACCAGGCGCTGCACGCGCGGGGAGAGCCTGATCGAGCTGACGAGTCGCGAGTTCGCCGTACTCGAGTATCTGATGCGCAGTCCGGACCGCGTGATCAGCAAGACCGAGATGCTCGAACACGTGTGGGACGAGTACTACGACGGCGACCCGAACATCGTCGAGGTGTACGTCGGTTACCTGCGACGCAAGATCGACGTGCCGTTCGGCCGGCAGTCCATCGAGACGGTCCGCGGCGGTGGCTACCGCATGCGTGCGGACGGTGGTTAGGTGAACGTGCGGGAGTGGCCGGGTCTCCGGTCCGTACGCGCCCGCCTGACGCTTGCTGCGTCGCTGGTCATGACGGTCGCGTTGTGCATTGCCGCCGGCTTGTTGGTCTGGAGCGTCGGGCACAGTTTGCGCGGATCGGTCGACACGACCGCACGAGAGCGGGCACGCGAGGTCGCGCGCCTTCCTGCGGTGAATGGTGTGCTGCCGACGACGGGCGAGGCGGACAACATCGTCCAGATCGTCAACGCGACCGGAACTCCGGTGGCGGGTACGCCGAACCTGCAAGGCGTGGGCCGCCTGTTCACATTCGTGCCGCGGGGCGGAACGCCGGTGCACTCCGTGCGTCGTGTACCGGTGCCGGATGCCGCCGACTCTTACCGCGTCGCCGTTGTGGCGGCAGCTGATGGTCGACTGGTCTACGCCGCCGTGCCGGATGACGACCAACGCGCTGTCTTGCGGCGGCTGCAGCTCGCCGTCGTCGGCGGGCTGCCGGTCATCATCGGAATCCTCGTGGTCACGACCTGGGTCTTGGTCGGCCGCGCGCTGCGGCCGGTCGAGGTCGCAGCACGGCGGCAGCGCGAGTTCGTCGCCGACGCCGCCCACGAGCTGCGCAGCCCGCTTGCAACGTTGCGCACGCAGATCGAGGTCGCAGCCGCGCAACCGGACGACGGTCTTTGGCGCGAGACCGCGCCGATGCTGATCGCCGGTGTCGACCGCGTCGCCCGGCTCGCCGACGATCTGTTGCAGCTGGCACGACTGGAGGACGGTCGTCCGCTCACGCGCCGCGTCTTCGACCTCGACGACGTGGTCTTCTCCGAGGTCACCCGGCTGCGGTCGGTCACCGGTGTCAGCGTTGACTCGCGCGGTGTCTCTGCGGCGCAGGTGAGTGGTGACGCGCCAGCTGTGGCACGGCTCGTCCGCAACCTGCTCGACAACGCCGCGAGGCATGCCGAGCGCGCTGTGACGGTGACCCTGCACGTTGTGGACGGCATGGCCGTTCTCACTGTTGGTGATGACGGGGCGGGCGTGCCGGCCGGTGACCGGGTGCGGATCTTCGATCGGTTCACGCGGCTCGACGACGCGCGTACTCGGACTGTGGGCGGAGCCGGGCTGGGACTCGCGATTGTTCGTGATGTGGCGAACGCGCATGGTGGTTCGGTCGAGGTTGCCGACTCCGCCGTCGGTGCGGTTTTCGTCGTACACCTGCCGGCCGTGCGGACCGACGTGGCTAGCCGGCGTCCGGTTGCTCGGCCGGATGCTCGACCAGCGCGATCACCCGGGCAGCCATGAAATAGCCGGTGCGCACGGCGGTACCGCCGCGCGTCACTTCGGCAACCTGGACCTGGCCGCGGGCGGTCGTGATCTCGACGCGGCGGCCGGCCTTCGTCGCGGCGATCGTGTAGGTGCGGGTTTCGCCTCCGGCGTCGACGACGATCTCGACCCGGTCCCCTCGCATGCCGGCAACGATAACGATCAAACCGGTTTGGCATAGTCCGCGACATGCCTGTGCCCGTGGAGTGGACCGCGACCGCCATCGCCGACGCAGTCCGGCGGCGCGACGTGTCACCCCGCGAGCTGACCGAGGAAGCACTACGACGGATCGAGAAGCACGACGACGGGACCCACGCCTTCCAGCTCGTCCGCGGCGACCGTGCACCGGCCGAGGCCGAGATGGTGGACGTCGGGGCAGGACTGCCCTTAGCCGGCGTACCGATTGCGATCAAGGACAACGTCGACGTTGCCGGTGAGCCGACCCGCGACGGCAGCTTGTCGACACCGGAGCAGCCGCAACCAGCCGACCACGAAGTCGTTCGGCGGCTGCGCGCGGCCGGCGCGGTCGTCGTGGGGAAGACGCGGGTGCCGGAGCTGTGTGTCTTCGGCGCCACCGACTCGCCGTTCGGCGTGAGCCGCAACCCGTGGAACACGGAGCGCACGCCGGGTGGCTCCTCCGGTGGAAGCGCAGCGGCAGTGGCGGCCGGCATGGTGCCGGTGGCGCATGGCAACGACGGCATGGGATCGGTCCGGATCCCGGCTGCGTGTTGCGGTCTTGTCGGCATCAAGCCAGGGGCGGGTCTCGTGCCGGTCGACCTCGGTGCCAACGGGTGGTACGGGATGGCGGAGAACGGTGTGCTGGCGACAACCGTCGCCGACGCAGCGTTGGTGCTCTCCGTGCTGGCCGCCACGCCCGAGCTGGCGACCACTGACAAGGTGCCGTCGCTACGGGTTGCGATCGCGACCAACTCGCCACTTGTCGGGCTGGTGACGGACAAGGACTACGTCGGTGCTGCGTGCCGGGCGGGAGAGCTGCTCTCGTCGGCCGGTCACACCGTCACGGCCGCGCGGATGCCCTACACCACCCGCTTCGGCACCGCAGCCATCGTGCGTTGGACGGCGGGCACCGACGACGATGCCAACCTCGGCGACCGCGCCAAGTTGCAGGCGAGCATTCGCCGGCATGCGGCGGTGGGCCGGTTCATGAAGCGACGCGGTTGGCCGAGCAACGACGCCCGTGAACGATGGCGTGCTCACCTGGGGAAGTTCTTCGCGTCGTATGACGTGGTTGTGACGCCCGCTTTGGCGCGACCACCGATCGCCGCGGTGCGCTGGGGTGAACGAAGCTGGCTGCGCAACGTCAACGCGAACGCGCGGTATGCGCCGTTCACGAACGCCTGGAACCTCGCTGGTTACCCGGCGATCGTGGTACCGATGGGCATGCACTCGACAGCTGGTGTGCCGTTGTCGGTCCAGATCGCAGCACCGGCGGGGGGTGAGGCGGCGTTGCTCGCGTTGGCCGGGCAGCTCGAGCGGCTCGCACCGTGGCAGCGGCATGCACCCGGTTTCGATGACTGACAATCGGGTCGAAGTCGGCATCTACCTGCCGCAGATCGGCTTCGGCTACGACGAGATCCTCGAACGCGCGCTCTGGGTCGAGGAGTTCGGCTTTCATTCGATGTGGTTGTTCGACCATCTCTACTTCGAAGGCATGGATCTGCCGACGTTCGAGGGCTGGACCCTCGCTACCGCGTTGCTCGCCCAGACATCGACGTTGCACGTGGGCCATCTCGTTCTGTGCGCAAACTTCCGCCACCCGGTGCTGCTCGGGAAGATGGCGAGCACGCTCGACGCGGTCTCGCGCGGTCGGTTGCTCCTGGGGGTCGGTAGCGGATCGGTTGAGGATGAGCACCGCGCCGGCGGCCTTCCGTGGGGAAGCTTCGCCGAACGAACAGAGCGCCTCGAAGGCACGCTCGATGTCGTGACGCGGATGTTCGCCGGGACGCACGACGTACCGAACAATCCCCGTACGCCGACCCGCCCGCCCATCGTCGTCGGTGGCGGGGGAGCGCGGACGCTCGAACTGGTGGCGACCTACGCCGACTGGTGGAACTGTCCGACGTACTCACTGGCCGAGCTCGACGAGAAGATCGCGCTACTGCACAAGGCTTGTGCCGGTGTCGGACGCGACCCCGCAACGATCCGGTTGTCGACCGAGTCGGTACTCGCCTTGGCACGGACTGAGGCCGAGGTCGCCGAGGTGACGAAGCTCGCGGAGCGGCGCTTCGGTGGGGATGCCTGGGGTCTGCACGCGAGCGAACACATCGGCACGCCTGACGCCGTCGTACCTCGGCTGTTGGAGGCCGTCGACAAGGGCGTCACGTTCTTCGTGTTCTTCCTGCATGACCGGGTAAGCCGATCGACGTTGCAGTTGTTGGCCGAAGAAGTCGTTCCTCGTCTCAATCGTTAGGACCTCGCATGAGTACGCCGGAGCAGCACGTCGAGTTCGTTGACAACGCAGAAGCACATCAGTACGAAGTGCGTATGGACGGTGCGCTCGCCGGGTTCGTGACGTACCGGCTGCGCCCCGGCCGGATCGAGTTCATCCATACCGAGGTGCGCGACGAGTTCGAGGGTCACGGTCTCGGTAGCCGGCTGGCCGCGGCAGCTCTCGACATGGCCCGCGACCGTGGTTGGTCCGTGACACCGACCTGCCCGTTCATCGAGGACTTCATCAACGAGCACGACGAATACGCACCATTGCTCGCTTCCTGACAAGAGGAAAGGTCATGACAACGCTCGAGAACCGCCCGAACACCGCACTCCTCGTCATCGATGTACAGAACGGCGTCGTCGCCGGGGCCCACGAACGTGACTCGGTCGTCGCGAACATCGACAACCTGGTCGACAGGGCGCGGCGTGAACAGGTGCCGGTGATCTGGGTCCAGCACTCTGACGGGCAACTAGAACAGGGAAGCGACGAGTGGCGGATCGTGCCCGAGCTCGGTCCCGACGACGCCGAACCGATGGTGCAGAAGAACTATGGCGACTCGTTCGAGGCCACCGACCTCGAGAACGTGTTGTCGGGGCTCGGGGTCGGGCGGCTCGTCGTCGTGGGCGCGCAGACCGACGCCTGCATCCGCTCGACGTTGCACGGCGCAATGGTGCGGGGGTACGACGCGACGCTTGTGAGTGATGCGCACACGACGGAGGACCTGAGCGACTGGGGCGCGCCGCCGCCCGACCAGGTCATCGCGCACACGAACCTCTACTGGAAGGACCAGACCGCGCCCGGCCGTGTTGGCGGGACGGTCGAGACGAAGGCGGTCGACTTCGCCGGTCCGTCCTGACTTCGTCAGGCGGTTCGCCAAGGCGTCGGCGGCGCTGCGAGGCGCTCCAATACTGATGGAACGATGCCGAACCGCTCGCTTTCTGCGTTCCACTCCTTGGTGGCGAGGTCGACTTCGTCTCGCGTTCGTGCGACGAAGTTCCACCACATGAGCACGTGGTCGGGGAACGGCTCGCCGCCGAGCAACAAGGCCCGAGTCGGCTCTCGCACCCTGATGTCGATGTTGTCGCGACCTTGGCCCACATAGGCGAGTACGCCGGGCGGTGCGACTCGATCGGCGAGGTGTAGCGCGCCTTCGGTGACCACGAACGCGTGCTCGAAGGCGCGGTGAAGCGGCAGCTCGGCGCTACCCGCAGCGAGTTCGAGGACGACACCGACGATTGGAGTGTCCGTACGCGCCGCAGAGAGGGCGCCGGCGTACCCCCCGAGCAGCACAGTTGCAAAGCCAGCACCGATGTCGACTTGGGGCAGGTCTGCATGATGCTCGAACGCGGCGGAACCGTGTCGCGTCGACTCAGGTTGTGCCACCCAGAGTTGTACGCCGTGCATAGCGCCGTCGTAGCTCGGCGGGTGCTCTTCGGCGTGCGCCACGCCGCGGCCGGCGGTCATGAGGTTCAGCTGTCCGGCCCGGATGAGCTGTTCGGACCCAAGGCTGTCCCTATGCAGGAGCTCGCCGGCCATCAGCCAGGTCACGGTCTGCAGCCCGATGTGCGGGTGCGGACCGATTGCCATCGAACGACCCGGCCCGGCCGGGCCGAAGTGGTCCGCGAAGCACCAGGCACCGACCGTGCGCCGAGGTCGTTGGGGCAAGGCGCGGCGCACCGTCGTGACGCCGACGGTCGCCTCGCGGCTGGGTGATAGCTCCAGGACCGGCGACGTAGCGGGTTTCGCGGCCTCCGGCTCGTCGGGCACGTCACGCTTGGAGACCGGACCGCTCATCCGGTCAGTCTGGCCGCGCGAACTGGCCGTGTCACACCGGGCGGCCGACTCGCTGAAAGCTGGGGCGCAGCGCAACCACGGCACAGACGATCAGGCCGATCTCAAAGGTCGTGGCGAACATGTCGAGTGCCCCGGTCGCCTCGACCTCACCGCGCCCTGGCCCGAGCGGAACGCCGGACGTCCGCGTGAACGCCCACAATGCGACGACGAGCGCATTTCCCACCGCGCCCGAGACGAGCAGCCAGCGCGAGGGGCGCAGCCAGGTCCACACAGCCCAGGCGACTTGCACCGACGCCGCGCAGAGGAAGAACAAGCCGTAGATCGTGGCCTCGTCGAAGTGCTGCGGGCAGACGACGGCGTGCACACTCGCTGCGCCTAGTGAGCACAGACAGGCGAACAGCACGAGCATGCGGCCGCGCCGTCGTGCAGGCGAACGACGCCGCAGCCGTTCCTGCAGATCGGCGCGTAGCCCGATCGCGCCGATCAGCGCGGTCGGTACGCCGAGGAGCGCGAGATGCGCTGCGTGTCGCGACAACCAGGTTGCGTGCGCTGTAGCTGCCACGCCGAGCATCAACCGACAACCGCCGCGTAGCGGTGCACGCCCTGCCGCGGTCGGGGGAGCGCGGCTCTCGGGCTCAGTTCGGCGGCCTCCGTGGCGGCGGATCGCTCGGCCAACCAGGCGTTGAAGAAGTCGACCGTCATCGGCCGTCCCGTGTAGAAGCCCTGCACCACGTCGCAGCCGATCGCTGTCAGTGCGTCTTGGGTCGCCTGGTCCTCGACTCCTTCGGCGACGACGGTGAGGCCGAGGTTGTGGCCGAGGTCGACGACCGACCGCACGATCACTTCGTCGTCGACGTGGACGAGCATGCCGGCAACGAACGACCGGTCCACCTTCAGCTCGTCCACGGGAAGCCGCTTGAGGTAGGCCATCGACGAGTAACCGGTACCGAAGTCGTCGATGGAGATCCGGATGCCTGATGCGGCCAGCGCAGTGAGCGTTGCCTGCGCACGCTCCGGGTTGTGGGCGAGGGTGTTCTCGGTGATCTCGAGGCGCAACCAGTCCGAGGGCAGGTCGAGGTCGTGGATGCGCGACAGAATCTGCCGGGGCAGATCCGGGTCGGCCAGGCACCGCGGCGAGAGGTTCACCGCAACGGTGAACTCGTGCCCGGCCGCTTGCCAGGCGCACATCTGGTCCACTGCGACGTCGAGGATGTGGAGGGTCAGCGGCACGATGAGCCCGGTGCTCTCCGCCATCGGGATGAACTCGCTCGGAGCGAGCAGCCCACGCGTCGGGTGCTGCCAACGGGCGAGCGCTTCGACGCCGTCGAGCTCGCCG
Source organism: Actinomycetes bacterium (assembly GCA_045807285.1). GTDB lineage: Bacteria > Actinomycetota > Actinomycetes > JAWWOW01 > JAWWOW01 > JBJMHR01. The sequence continues at coordinate 142,147 of JBJMHR010000021.1, read as the reverse complement.
CCGGGCAGCATCACCCTGGGCTGGTAGTGAAGAACGATCTCGTCGCGTGCCATCGCCTGGCGCAGCTCCGCGAGCAGCATCAGGCCTTCGCGGGTCAGCGTGTCCTGGTCGGTGTGGTAGAGCGCGAAGCCGCTTCGCTCGCGCTTGGCCGTGTACATCGCGATGTCGGCTTGCCGGAACAGCGTGCTGATGTCCTCACACTCGCTCGCGTGGATCACCGCGATGCCAACGCTCGCGTCGACGTTGAAGCGCACTCCGTCGACCTCGACGGGTTCTTCGAGCACGTTCAGCAAGCGCTGGGCCACGTCGATGGCGACATTTGCGTTGGCGCCGCCCAACACGGCAGCGAACTCGTCGCCGCCCAACCTGGCGAACAGGTCGCCGCTGCGCACCGCACCGGCAAGGCGGGGGCCGATCTCTGCGAGCAGCTTGTCGCCGGCCGCATGCCCGAGCGCGTCGTTGATCTCTTTGAATCGGTCAAGGTCGACCATCAGCACGGCGATCCGGTCCGCGGCGGCATCTTCGAGCAGGGTCTGCGCGTGCTGCAACAGCTGCGCACGATTCGGCAGCCCCGTCAGTGAGTCGTGCAGCGCGCGATAACGCATCTGCGCGGCCAGATCCTTTTCCACCTCCCGTGACTTCTCGTGCAGGCGCCAGTTGATGACGCTGCCGATGCATGCGGCCGCGAAGAAGGCTGCGTGGATGAACGCGTAGCGCCAGGGATGTCCGGTTGCCGATGCATGGTTGTAGACGGACTGCGGGTCGATCGTCCCCATCACTCCGTGATGCAGGAGCACGATCGCCGCCGCGAGACCGAACGGCACCCAGTCCTCGTACAGCGCGACGATCGGGATCATCGCGAAGAAGTGGAAGTGGGCTTCGATCAGGCCGTGCATGAGATGTACGACGACGGTCGAGGTCAACATCAGGCTGACTGCTGCGATTGAGCTGCGTACGTTGCGCGACAAGTTCCGGCGCGAAGCGGTGTAAGCCCCGACAGCCGGAACGGCGACGTCGACGACGGCGGAGAAGGCCGGGGCGTGTATCGCGACGACCACGATGCCGAGGACCACGGCATGGGCGATGAGGAGAGCAACGACGGCGCGATGCCGCACTCGCCACGAGGCCTCGGGCAAGGTGCGCCCGCGGGGCAGCTCGGCCCAGATTCGGGCTGCCCAGCCGGTGTCGCCTGCGCGCCTTTTCCCGATGTCCTGCCCGCGCGCAGTCTCGTCCGTCACTCGTACTAAGTCGACGTGCCGAGCGACCCGCTGAATCGGACCTTTTGATCATTTCCCACGTAGCGAACAGAGGCTAATCCGGTTGGGCGTCCCCTGATCGGCTCAGGCCGAGTGCTGCGCCCGCACCTCGGCCCAGCCGCGGATCATCTCCTCGAACTTGAGCGGGTTGTAGACGTCCTCTTCGTAGCACCACTGGTTGTCGCCGGCGTACTTCAGCAATGTGAAGTTGTAGGCCTGGTGCACCGAGCCGTCGCCGGGGTCGTTCATGCGGTTCCAGACCTGGCAGATGACCCACCCGCGGTCCTCGTCGATCACATACCACTCGATCGGGAACTCGGTCATCTCCTTGGACAATGGCTGGTTCATCACGGTCTGGATCCAGTTGTAGATCTCCTCGCGACCGTGGAACTCACCGAAGTGGTGCTCGATGTAGGTCGCGTCCTCGGTGAACAGCTCCGACCACTCGCGCCACTGCTGGTCCTTCGCGCAGCGCGCGGAGACGTCTTGGAAGTGCTGGAACGCCTCGTCCAGCTCGGCCCGGCTGAATCGCAGATTCGACCCCGGTTCGGACATGGCAGTGGCATATCAGAAAGAAGGCGGTCGCCGCGCCGGGGGATACGCGAGCGACCGCCCCTTCCGTCTATAACGACCGAGACCGCCCGTTTGTTCAGGCGCTGCCGCTTTGCTTCGGCGGCGGCGGGGGCTCTGGCGCGTTGGCAGGCCGTGGGTCGCCGAGACCCATGCCGGTCTCGGCCCGCACGAGCGTGAAGTTCTTGTCGAGCTTCACTGTCACGGGCGTGCCGTCCGCCTTCTGCATGTGTGCCTCGTACGCCGCATCGCCGGCGTCGGTTTCGACGCGGTAGACGGTGCCACCCGGCACCGCGGCGAGGGCTGCAGCCTTGGCCTTCGCCGCACTGCTACCGGTGAGCTGGGTCTCGTCGGAGCGGACCGGTGCGGCAGCCGTCGTGGTCGTTGTCGCCGTCTTGGCCGTGGCCGCGCTATCGGCGGCCGACGCCGACAGCGTGCTGGCCACGATGCCGCCGGCCACAGCACCGGCCGCGAGCAGGCCGGTCGCCCCGAGAATTCGTTTCCGTTCCATGATCACTCCTTCATCTGGTGCCGCCTGCGGTAGCGGCGCTTGACGAGGAGGGTGCGCGTCGAATCTGGGCAGCCCCTGTGCGTGTGCTGACGAATTGCCGTCAGTCGCAGGGCTCGGCGTCGTTCAGCTGCTCGACGACAGCCTCGCTGATGGCACGAAGCTGCTTGACCTGCGCCGGGGTGAGCGCGTCGAACAAAGAGGAGCGCACGCACTCCACGTGTCCGGGGGCGATCTCCTCGAGAGCGGCGAAGCCCTTGGCCGTGAGCTGGGCGAGCTGCCCCCGGCGGTCACTGGCGCAGTCGGTGCGACGGACCCAGCCTCGCTCCTCCAGCCGGGCCACGGCGTGGGAGATCCGGCTCTTGCTGGAGATAGAGGCCTCGGCCAGTTCGCTCATCCGGAGTTCTCGGTCCGGGGCCTCGGAGAGCCGGACCAAGATCTCGTAATAGTTGTGCGGCATGTCAGCGGCGCTCTGCAGCTGGGCCTCGATGGCGCCGTACAGCAGGCGGTGGGCCGTCAGGAAGGCGCGCCAGGCTCGCTGCTCCTCGTGGGAGAGCCACCTTGTGTGCTTCTGCTGCCTGGCCACGGACCCAGTCTACGGGAATAGTTGAACCTTCAAGCAGGTTCGGCTAGGGTGACGGCACTGGTTGAGAGTTCAACCAACAAGGCCACGGCAAAGGGAGAAGGCAATGACCACGACGGTTCTGGAGACTGGGATTCCGGGCTATGTGGCGGGGACCTGGACGATCGACCCGGTGCACACCGAGGTTGGCTTTTCGGTCCGGCACATGATGGTGAGCAAGGTTCGGGGCAAGTTCGGCACGTTTACCGGTGAGATTGTCACGGCGGCCAACCCATTGGACTCCGTGGCGACGGCGGAGATCGACCTGAGCTCGATCGACACCGGCAACCAACAGCGCGATGACCACTTGCGCTCCGCTGACTTCTTCGACGTGACGACGCACCCGAAGATGACCTACCGCTCGACCGGCATCCGCAAGGACGGCGACAACTACATCGTCGATGGCGAGCTGACCCTGCACGGCGTCACACGCGAGGTGCCGCTGCGCCTCGAGCTGGGCGGCTTCGCGCCGGACGCGTTCGGCGGCATCCGGGCCGGCTTCACCGCCACCGGTGAGATCAACCGGCAGGACTTCGGCATCAGCTGGAATGGCGCCATCGAGGCCGGCGGCGTCGTCGTCTCCGACAAGGTCACGCTGCTCCTCGAAGTCGAGGCCGTGCTCAACCAGTAACTCTCGCCAGCCACTCTGCCCAGGTCACCGTTCCCTCGCGGTGATCTGGGCAGAGCTGTGTCCCGGCGTCGAAGTCGCGGAGAAAACCGACACCCGGCGTCGGCACCAGTCGTGCCCGGCGGCCCGTGATGTCGGCTCGCGTCCTTACGATGTTCCTGATCGAAAGCACCTCGGGCCCACCGAAGTCCGGCGCATATCCGGCCGGCCTGGCGGAGACCAGCTGGGTCAGCCGGGCGGCAACCTCAGCCGGGTCGACCGGCTGGAACGCGAGCCTCGGCGTACGGATGAACAGCCCGCGCGACAGGAACGCGGCGATTAGCGGGTGGAACTGCGTCGCGCGAAGGACAGTGCAAGCCGCTCCTGAGGCGACCAGCTCCTGCTCAGCGGCGTACTTATAGCGGTAGTAGGGGAAGCGGTGCCGGTCGACGCCCACGATCGAGACATAGATGACATGTGCGTTGCAGCGGCGCGCCGCTTCGGCCACGTGGCGTGTGCCTTCGACTTCGGTGGCCCGAACGTGCCGTCGACCCGTTGCGGCATGTACGACGGCGTCGGAACCGGTCACCGCGCGCAGTACTTGCTCGGGCGACAGAACGTCACCTTGGACGGCCGCGGCGCGGCGGTCGATCTCCGGATGGCTACTGCGCGACAGGACCTGCACATCGTGGCCCTCGGCGAGCAAGCGCGGGACGAGCTCGCGGCCGAGCGTCCCCGTGCCGCCCGTGACAAGAACCCGCGCCACGTCGCGGAACCTTACGCCCGGCTTTCCCGTATGTCGGGTTTTGTCGGCCCGCACTTCAGTGAATGACTAGGGAGCGACTAGTTAAGAAGTAGTGCATCCTCGTCGAGGCCCGAAGGCATGGCAGCCTCCGCACGCTTCTTCCGTCGCTTCACGACCACCGCCGGCGTGCTCTTGCTGGTCACGTTGCTCGGATCCGTTGCGGGCGCGGCGACTGCCTCCGCGTCGTCGACGTACACCGCTTCGGCCTACGCCTCGCGGCTCGCACAGCTCGTCAACAGCGCCCGCGCCCAACATGGCGTCGCGCCGCTCCGCATCGTCTCCGGTACGACGACGGTCGCCGCAGGATGGACGGCGCAGCTGGCGCGACAGCGCGCGCTCAGTCACAACCCGGATCTCATTCCTGAGCTGCAACGTCACGGCTCGGCGAGCGCGACCGACGTGGCCGAGAACGTCGGCCAGGGTCTGCCGAACGATCCGGACGGCTTGTTCAAGGCGTACATGAACTCGGCCGAGCATCGCGCGAACATCTTGGACAGACATCTGCGTTACCTCGGTATCGCAGTGGACGACGCGGGCAGCTGGGCCTGGAACACGATGGACTTCGTGGACCGATATGGCAGCGCCGCCACATCCGGGCACGCTTCGGTGAAAACAGGTCCGGGCGCGACGAGACACGTGCGCGCAACGCAAACGACCGCGGCAAAGCGACCCGCGGCGAAGCGAGCTGTTGCGCATGCGCCCTCCCAGCCGGCACGTCGCATCTCAGCAGCGCCCGCTGCTGTGGTGCACACGCAGCAGGCGGTGTGGAAACAGCAGCGCTTCCGCGAGGTGAACGCGGCCAACGCGGTCGACTCGCAGGTGACGACCACCGGGCGGCACGCCTCCGAGGCGCTTATCTGGGTGCTGGCCGCCGGGCTCGTCGTCGGTCTGGCTGTGACGCAGCTCGTGTTGCAGCGTCGGTTCAGGTCTCCTTGAACCGGATTCCGGTCATCTCCGCGAACTGCTCGACGTCGTCGTGCAACCGCGCGCGGATCTCTGCACATAGATCCGCGCTGATCGTCGCATCGTCGTGCTCGGAAGGCGGCCTGCGGCCGAACCTGCGCGCAACGGTGCGCGCGCGTGCCGGCGCCAGGCGATAGAGCGTCGTCCCCTTGGCCCGTTGCCGCAGCGCTCTTGCGGCCGGGCGCATCTCTAGCCGCGCGGCCGTTTCGTTTGCGCGCGGCAGAAGCGGTGCAGCGTCGAGCGCGCCAACGCCGATGAACTCGAACAAGCGCGACCAACTCGTGCCGCCGGCCAGGAGGTCAGCTGCGTCAAGGACCAGTAATTGCGACCGCGGAAACTTTGCGGCGTACTGCTCGATCTGCAAGGCGTAGCTGCTGCGTAGCAGGTAACGCTCGTCCAGCAACGCGCGCTCGATGGGACGTGTCTCCACCCCCTGGGCCACCCGGTGGCGGTAGTGCGACCGCATCCGTGCGACCGGGTCGCGTACGACGTACACCAGCCGGATGTCCGGCACGATCAGCGCCATCCGCCGAGCCGCATCCGATTTGCGAGGAAAGTCCGTATAACTGGTAGATGCGTCCCCGCGGGCGAGCGCGTTGCCCGCGGCGGCGAACAGACCTTCGTACCAATGCAAACCGCGCTCCCACCGCGTGGTGAAGAACTGCGGTTCCTTCGGCGTACACATGAAAACGTCGGGATGGTCGCTCAGCCCGCGGTAAACAGCCGTTGTGCCGGCCTTCATGGCGCCGATCACTGCGAACGTCGGGAGCACGCCTCGGAGAGAACGTGACCGCTCGGCCAGATACGTCATGCACCGCGAATACGAGGCCCCATCTAGTGCAGATGCAGTACACCGATCTGCCGGAAACGTGCGACGGTGCGTGTCCTGGTGCGATTCGCGCCGTCCCGATGCTCGGAGTCAAGCGTGCTGTCATCTGGCCTGAGAGTGGTCGTCTGTGACGATCACCGGGTCTTCACGGACGCGCTCGTGCCCTACCTGATCGACCTGCCCGAGGTCGGCAGCGTCGAGGCGGTGTACGACGCGGACGAGGCGCTGCGGCTGGTCCGGAAGGGTGCGGATCTGCTGGTCCTCGATCTGGGGCTGGATGACGTCCGTGGTGACGGTCTCACCGTTGTGGAGGCGCTCAGCCACATGGGGCTGGCGGTCAAAGTTCTGATCCTGAGTGGCAGCGAGGACGTGGCGACGATCGCGCGTGCGCTCCAGCTCGGCGCGCACGGCTTCTGCGGTAAGGACGCCAAGCCGGAGACGTTGCTGTCCGCGATCCGCCAGGTCTTGGCCGGGGGATTCGTGCTGCCCAGCCACCTTGCCCAACCCGTTCTCGCCCAGCTGCATCTGAGCCAGGCGGTCGCGTCAGCTCAAGCGCTCGAGATGGCCCGGCTGACACCGCGCGAGCAAGAGGTCCTGCGGCTGCTGTCGAACGGTCGGAGCAGCCGACACATCGCCGGCACGCTCGGTCTGTCACAGCACACTGTGCGCACGCACCTTCAACACATCATGGGGAAGCTGGACGTGCACAGCCAGCTGCAAGCAGCAGCCGAGGGGCGACGGCTGTTCACCGACGGTTCGCCCGGCTACTCGGACGAGGACCGGACCATCGACCTAGATGCGCACCCACGAGGTCTGGATCGGTCGGACGCCCTCGCGGCGGATGACGAGGCTGACCGGGCCGGACGGGACCGAGTCGACACAGAGCCGACCGAGTTCGTTGGCGACGAGATGCCAGCTGTCGGTCGGGTTCCGTAGCTCGACCCGAGCGGTCGAGGGTGGGACGAGCGCGACCGTGAGGCGCAAGCCGCTTTGCAGGTGCGTGACGCCAACCATCACGCTGTCCTGACCCGTCGAGAAGTGCAGTACCCGTTCGCCCCCGTGCAGCTGCGAGCCGTCGGCGTCCAGCAGGGGGTCGTAGATGAGCTCGGCGAGCTCTGCATCGGGGACACGCAAGTCGAAAGCCTGCAACGCCGCTTGGCGCACGACCTCCGGCACGGGTTCCATGACCGTTCGGTCACCCCTCGACACGTGGACTGGGCACTGCTGGGTGGTTGGTCTGTGGTGCGGTCCTAGCGGTGGGGCTCATGCTTGCACACGTACTCCTACGTGGGCTGCCGGTTCGGCGTCTTCGGCATCCATCTCGTCGAGGATTACCCGCAGCTTCTGCAGGCACCGGGCCCTGGTCGGGCCGATCGATCCGACCGGCATGCCCAGGCGTTCGGAGATCTCCTGGTAGCTCAGCGCGTCATCGCCCGTGAGCAGCAGGAGCATCGTGACGCAGCGTGCCGGCAGCTGCGCGAGCGCCTTCTGCAGCCGAGCGTCGCGTTCGCTGGCGAGCAACGCTGCGTCGAGCTCGACGTCAGAACGGATGCGTGGCTCGAGCTCGGTGCTCTCGCCGGTCGGCAGTTGGCGTGAGGAGATGCCGATGACGCGCAGGCTCTCGCGCCGGGCCGTCGTCGCGAGCCAGGCACCCACGCGCGACGGGTCGTTGATCCGGTCGAGATGCTCTATCAGGCGCAACCACGTGGTCTGGCTGACGTCCGTCGCGTCTGCCTCGCTGAGCCGGTGCGAGCGGGCGATGCTGAAGATCATCCCGGCGTAGGCGTCGACGAGGCCCGTCCACGCGGTCCGGTCTCCGGTCCCAGCACGTCGTACGAGGTCTTCAGCGTCGACGGTCACAACGGTCACGGCAGGGCTCCTTTGTCTCCGCGCGGGTTCCTGAGAACCTCGCGGGCAACCATTTCGTAGCGAGCAAGCACCCGGCCCAGCTCGATGCGTGCGGTCGTGAGCAGCCACGTTGCCGTGTCTGCCTCAGTCACGACCTCCGGCTGTTGCGTGAGCCGCAACCAAGCGACCACGCAGGCCTCGTGCCGCATCTCCACCGGAGCACGCTCAGTGCTGAGAGCACTCCACAACGGGGGTAACAGCTGGTTGACCAGTTCCGTCCACCGCCGGTGGTTGAGCTGACGGTCGCGAGGGGCTGGTACGTCGACGATCCGCGGCTGGTCGCCGTGGACCGGGTAACCCCGACGTGGAACGGACATTGCTCGCCTTTCCAAGTGCTGAGCGAGCAGATTAAGAGAGTGGTGACGCTGCGTCGTCATAGAAACGTCGGTGGACGCACTCACCCAAATGACCACAAGAGCGGTAGTGCTTTACGGGCGTGACGTAGTTCGCGACTTTGGGCACCTAGGACGCGTCGTTATGCCGGATACGCGCTGCATGTCGTCCATGAGTTAGGCCGTTCGGGTCACTTGCGTACACCCACTAAAGCAATTTTGCGCACGCGTCGTATAGCCCACTAGGCCCAAGCACCCCATCGGAAGGGACTAGTCATCATGCGAATCGGGTTGGTCAAGGCGGTAAGCGCGCTGGCGCTGACGGCGCCAATCGTTGGCCCGGCCGCGGTGTTGTTGGCGCACTCGAACGCGACGACGTCGTCACCGAGCGCAGCCTGCCCAGCTGGAACGAGTGCGCATAACGGCGGCACCTACCAGCAGAGCAAAAGCAACCTGACCCCCATCCGGGTCTCCGGCAACAACCAGTGTTATGCCGGCGTCAGCGTCACCGGTAACTTCCCGGCGAGCCAGACCTGGTGGCAGCTGAAGCAGTGTTGCAACGGCGCTGCCATAACGGTCGATTCCGGAAACGTCACCTTGGTGAACGCGCGGACCCAGAACATCGCCGTGGACGGCATCCGTACCTGGAACCATGCCGCGACGACCATCATCGGTGCCCATTCGACGGACACTCGTGATGACTGCATCTCCGACATCACGCACGGGGCCCTTGATGTGCGCGGGAGCTTGTTCGATGGTTGCCACACGGGCATCTCGTGGCGGTCGACGAACAACAACAACCACACCCCGTTCGCCGTCAACGTGCAGAACAGCCTGTTCTACATCAAGCCGATGACTGACCACGGCGGCGGCGGCAACTGCAAGTCGTGGGTCCAAGGTGGCAAGGACAACGGCACGATGTGGAAGATGGACGGCGTCCAGAAGGGCGTCACCGTCACCAACGTCGTGATCCGCATGGACCTTGCCAACTACCAGTGCGTCGACACGTGGCCCAGCGGCACGTACAACAACGTCTGGCTGGTCTGGAACAACTCGAAGCCGTACCCGGGCAAGCTGCCGGCCGGTGTCACGATGACCCGCGACGTCAGCGTGTGGGACAACGCGAAGGCTCGCTGGACTGCGGCGCACTCCGGTGGTTCCAATCCGTCCCCGCAGCCGTCGACGAGCCCGACCGGTCAGCCGACTCCGCCGCCAAGTGGTGGCCCGAGTCCGCAGCCGTCGCCGAGTGGTAGCCCGGTGCCCGGTCAGTCGCCGCCCACCTCCGGTGGCACAGTGCCGACCACCTGCCCGACGCACACCGTGACCATGCACAGCGGCTCGACGTTCAGCGATGGCGCAAGCAGCACGACGTACGACGGTCGTGGTGCGACGTACACGGAGACCACGAGCAGCCTGACCCCGGTCACGCTCAACGGATCCAGCAACTGCCTGGTCGGTGTCACCGTGAACAGCAACATCGACCGCACGATCAAGTGGTGGCAGATGAAGCAGTGCTGCAACGGTGCCGGCGTCACGCTCAACGGGTCGGCGTACCTGAAGGACGTCCGGATCGACAACGCTGGCGTCGACGGTATTCGCACCTGGAACTCTGCGCCGGTGACGTACGACGGTGTGTACGAGACGTACACGCGCGACGACTGCATCTCCGACATCACGCACGGAGATCTGATCGTGCGGGACAGCCTGTTCGACGGTTGCCACACCGGTATCTCGTGGCGGTCCTCCAACGGCAGCACCAAGGCGTTCAAGGTCGACATCCAGGACTCGCTGTTCTACGTGCAGCCCGAGCCGGGAAGCACCTCCGGCGGCAGCTGCACGCAGTGGGTCATCAACGGCAAGGCCAACGGCCCGATGTGGAAGATGGACGGTTTCCACGGCCCGGTCAACCTCAAGAACGTCGTCATCCGGCAGGACTACGGCAACCATGAGTGCGCCGACAGCTGGCCGACCGGCACGTTCACCAATGTGAAGTTCGTGTGGACCAGCAGCAAGCCTTACCCGGGCAAGCTGCCGGCGGGCGTCACGATGACCAACGACATCAACGTCTGGAACAGTGCGAAGTCGGCCTGGCTTTCAGGGCACGGCTACTAGAGCCTGACACCCTCGGGCGGGGCGGACGGGAGACCGTCGCTCCGCCCGAGGGCTTTTCCGTGCTCGCGTTCCCACCACAGGTCCGCCCAGTGGCGGCCCGTCAATGTCGTGAGCAGCTCGACGTCATCGGTGTAGAGCTCGCGCAAGCGGGCCGATGTCTCCGGCGACATCGTGGGACGGGCGGAGAGCGGCCGGTACAGATACCGCGGCAGCGACCCGCGTTTGACGCGGGTGACAAAGCCAGGTGCACCGAGCTGCCGGACCATGACGGCGCCGCTCTTCATCACTGCCGCGACTGCGCGGCTGCGCGGTGCGCTCGCGGCAAGCACCTGGCTGCCCGCGACGGCCGGTATCTCTGTGTCCGGCAAGCCCAGATGAGTGAGCACGCGCGCGGCAACGGAGTGCGGGTCGGCCGCCAAGTCGTCGAACGCTTCGAGATGCACGGCTGACATTGGGAAGTGCCCGAGGTAGTTCTGCAGGTGGCGTCCGTAAAAGCCGTGGTCGAGCAGGTCCGGCCGAGCCTCCAGCGCCTCCTCGAACGAACCGCGCACCTGCCCGTTGCGCAGGAAGAAGAGGTAGTTGGACATCGCCCGGTCCACTGGGTCACGCAGCAAGGCGATGAGCTGCATTTGCGGGTTGTACGCCGCTATTCGCGCGGGCGCGGACGGTGCAGTGAGGTAGGTGTTCGAGACCTCACCGGTCGGCGCGACCGCATCAGCAGGGAACATCGAGTGGTACCACTCGACGCCGCGGCCGTACTGCGCGTCGAAGTACATCGTTTCCTTGGCCCGCGCCATGACGACGTCCGGATGCGCTCTCAGCACCTCGAACAGCCACGTCGTCCCGGCCTTGCCCGCGCCGACGACGCAGAACGTGACGACCGGTTCCGACCGGTCACGGCTCCGGTTACTGGGCACGGGCGTACTCCATCCCGGTGGCCTGCAGCAGGCGCTGGGTGGTCAGGGTCCGGTCGTATGCCTCGGCGACCTGCCGTGCTGCATGTGTCAACGAGCGGCGCAGGGCGGGCTCGTCGATCACGCGCGCAATCGCGTCCGCCAACCCGCGCGCGTCGTGTGGCTCGACGAGCAACCCGGAGACGCCGTCGGTGATGAGCTCCGGGATCCCAGCGATCCCGGTGCTGATCACCGGGACGCCCACCGCCATGGCCTCGACGAGGCTCACCGGCAGGCCGTCCTGGTCGCCGTGAGAGTCGGTCTGACAAGGCAGCGCGAACACGGTTGCTGCGTCGTACGCCGCCCGCACTCCGATGGCATCGAGCGAACCACGGAAGCTCACGTGGGCGCCGATGCCGAGCCAGTGGACAGTCCGCTCCAACTCGGCCCGGAGCGGACCCGCACCGATGAGCTCGCACTGCACCATGCGCCCTTCGTCGGCGAGCATCCCGATTGCGCGCAGCAGCGTGTCCTGGCCCTTCTTCTCCACCAAGCGACCCACGCACAGCACGCGGGGTGGCCCGGTCGGTTCGGTCGCTCGCCGCGCGAACCGGGTCAAGTCGATGCCGTTGGGCACGATCTGAACGCGGTCGGCATGGCGGTCACCTGCGAGCTCCACAACGCGACGACCACCGTGCTCGCTGATCGCGATGACAACTCGTGCCGTGGCTACCTTGTCGCGCACGGACCTTTTGTCGGCGTACTCGAAGATGTCCCGCGCATGTGCGGTGAACGAGTAGGGCACGCCGCAGAGCCGGGACACCATGGCCGCGCACGTGGCCGGACCGTGCGCGAAGTGCGCGTGCAGGTGTTCCGCTGACTCGGGCAGTCGGCGGCTGATGTAGGCGGCCTGCGCGAATCGAAGCAGGTCGCCCCTGCTCATCGCGGTCATCGCGCGGCGTAGCGCCCACCACGCTGTGCCGGTGGCACGACCGGGATGCTCAGCGAACAGTCGCATCACCTCGGCCGCCATGCACAACGTCCCGCGCCGCCCGACCGGTAGGTAGGTGGTGCAGTCGAGGATCGCGGCGTCCTCCGGCTGCGCCGGCCCCGGCTCCAGGGGGTGTCTCAGCGAGAAGACCGTGACGTCTACGCCCCGGCGCCGTAGCTCGGCGATTTCTCCGGAGATGAATGTCTCGGAGACTTTGGGAAAGGCCCCGAGCACGTAGACCATCGTCATAGCGATCCTTTGGTCGGGTGCCGCGCGGCGAGCGCGCCGAGGCTGCTCCAGGTGGCCTGTTGACCGGAGTAGCGCGGATTCGCGAGGTCATACGTGAAGCGCCCGTAGCTGCGCAGCTGCACTCCGGCGACACCCGGAATGGCAGCAAGCGCGTGGTACCACGAGGTGAGATCGGTGGCACTCCACATCGCCGCCGGATTGCTCGCCATCGCAGTGTCGCTCGCGATGTTCGTCGAGACGAAGATCGGCACACTCGGTGTGCTGCGGTGCACGACGTCCACAGTCTTGCGTGCGGCTGCGGCGAAGGCGGCCGCATTGAAGCCGCCGCCCCCCTCGTCCACGTTGTCGAGCGTGTCCGGTGTTGCATTGCGGCGCACGTTGACGAGGACGACGTCGGCCTCGCCAGGGCCGTACGCGTAGTCACGCCAGACGCCGCCGGGGCCACCGGCATGTGACCGGTTCGCCCAGGCAGGGTCGAACGGCCGGTACATGCCGGCGTAGTAGAAGGCCACCGGCGTGTGCGGGAACCACTTCTTGGCCACGCGGTAGATCTGCACGCGTTGCGCGTGTGTGGCCCACTCCAGCACCTCGTGGCCTTGGTAGAGCAAGTCCAGTCGGCCGTCGAGGTCGGACACCCCGTCGTGGTTCAGGTCGGTCCGGGCGAATGCCGTTCGCGCGGCGGTCGGATCGAACACACCATGCGTGAACCACATGCCGGCGCCCGAGGCGGCGGAGTACGACACCCGGATGTGGTGCGCATGGAGCTCGTTGAGGTAGGTCAGCACCGCATCCGGGTAGTGGCGGTACACCTTCACGAGGCTCTCGTTGTTCGTCACGAACGTGACGTGCTTTGCCTGCAGGTCCGCCATCCGTTGCCGGTTGGCCTGCTGCTCGGCGTACTCCTTCGTGCCGGGCCGGCAGGTGCCGTAACAGTCCACGAGCCGCAACCCGGCCGAGTAGAAGCCGAACGCGAAGCCCGCAGTCCGCAACGGTGTCGGCGACGCGGACGCCGTGGGCGGTGTCGTCACGACCGGCGCTTTCGGGTGCGGCGAGCCTGCGCAGCCGATGAGCCCGAACAGCACACCGGCGGACATGGCGACAGCCGCGACCTTTGACGGCCTTGCGGAGCTCATGAGGTGCTCACTGGCTCATCGGTGCGGGCGATGGAGTCGTTCCTCGCCCGTACCACCATCGCAGCGACGTTGCGCCATGTGCGCGTCAACGCATACGCACGGCCCGCCTCGCGGAGCCGTTGTTGGAGACTCGCATCGCTGGCGACTCTGGTCACTGCCGCTGCCAGGCTCGCAGCTTCGCCGGCACGATAGGACATCGCGACACCGCATTCGGCGAGCGCGCGCAGGTCGCCGACGTCTGCGACCACCGTCGGGCAACCGGACGCGAGGTATTCGAGGGCCTTCAACGGCGAGAAGTAGGACAGGTTCGGATCCGGCCGCAGGCTTGCGACCGCGACGTCGACGCAACCCAGATGTGCGGGTACGGCCTGATGGGGCAGTGGCCCGGTCGCGATGAGTACAACGCCGCGACGCGTCGCATCGGACACGACGTCCTCGGGTGGGGACGCGCCGATCACCAGCAGAGCGGCGCGCATCCGCGCTGGCAGCATCGCGACCGCGGCAACCAGCGTCGGCAGGTCGTGCCAGATCCGGGCGCTACCGGCGAAGCCGACCACGAGCCGGTCGGTCAGTCCGAGCCTTTCGCGCAGCGCGGTCGACGAGCCGGTCGTAGGCGTGAACAGATCTGGGTCGACGGCGTTCGGCGCGACGACGACGTTTCGCTGCCCCGCACTGCGGACGAGGTCGGCGAGTGGATGGGACGGCACGACGACGAGGTCGGCGCTACGCCACGTCGCCTGTTCTGCAGCGGTTGCAGCCGCACTCGGGTTCCGTCCGGCAACGAGCGCGCGTTCGGCCACGAGCGGCGCGTTGACCTCGAGCAGCCGGCGGGCGCCGTGCCTGCGCGCGATGGAGCCAACCGCCGAGCGCCCGAGGGCGTACCGCTCGTAGACGAGGTCAGGTCCGAACCGGCGTAGTGCTGCCGACACTGCACGGCGAACCCGCCTGTCGTCGTACCGCATGACCGCCGCCCCGATGAGTGGCAGGCGACGACCGTGCGGCGGCGGGCCGAGCTCGGTGACCAGGCTCGGCGCGACAGGGGTGGCCACGACCTCACGGGCGATCAGCGCCGTCTCATGACCCTCTTGCGCAAGCGCCCGGATCATCTCGCAGACGTGCACCGATGCACCTTTTGCCGACCCCACCGGGATGCCCGGGTCGAGGCAGACGTAGAGAACTTTCACCGCGCCTCGGCAGGTGCCGGCCGGACCGCCCGCCGTCGGTCGACCCGGCCGTTGCGACCGAGCACGCCGATGACGAATAGCGACCGGGTCGCTGCCACGGTCGCGACGGTGTAGGCCAGCGGTCGGAGGTACGGCGGAAAGCCGAGCAGGCTTGCCGCCCGCCACCGCATCTGAGCGTGCAGCGCGGCCCGGCGACCGGCGTCGACTCGGGCGAAGTGCTGGAGCTCATGCAGCCGGCGCGCCGACAGTGCCTGATCGAGGTTGCGCAGCCGGCCGTGGCTTGCGATGCGCAACACCGCATCGGCGTCGTGCAGGCGGTCGGCGTACGCCATCGAGAATCCACCGATCGCGCGTAGTGCGTCGGTGCGATATGTGACCGAGCTGTTGAACATCGGGTTGCGCAACAAGAAGCTCCACCGGATCGCGCGGTCACTGCGCGGCAGCCGTCGCGGGGCCCGGCTGGGCGACTGCACGTAGGGCTCCCAACCCGAACCGATCGCGACTGTGTCGGGGTGTGCGTCGAGGAACTCCGTGGTCCATTCGAGCCGACCCGGTAGGGCCACGTCATCGGCGTCCAGGTTCGCGACGTACGGCGCGCGACACCGCGACAGTGCCTCGTTCAGCGCCGGCACCCGCCCCACGTGCGGGCGCTGGATGACGTGCACGCGCGGGTCGTCGAGAGCAGCGAGGATCCCCGTGGTTTGGTCGGTCGAGCCGTCGTTCACCACGATGAGCTCGAAGTCGCGCAGACTCTGTTGCTGGATGCTCTCGATGGCGTCGGAAATGTAACGCTCGCCGTTGTAGACCGTCATGACGACGGAGATCCGCGGCGTTTCCGCACGTGTGGCGATCATTGCCCGCGCCGGAGCAGCATCACGATGGCGGTGCGGGCGAGGATCTCGAGGTCGAGCCGGATCGACCGGTGCTTCAGGTAGTACAGGTCGTAGGCGTGTGAGCGCCACTTGTCGTTGACGCTGTCGCCGTACCCGAACCGCACGGTGGCCCAGCCCGTGATCCCGGGCCTGGTCATGTGCCGCCGGTCGTAGTACGCGATGGCTCGACCGAGCGTACGGACGAAAACGGGGCGTTCCGGCCGCGGTCCGATCAGGCTCATCTGGCCCGCGATGACGTTGAAGAATTGCGGCAGCTCGTCGAGCCGGCTGAGTCGCAGCAACCGACCCACGCGAGTGATGCGTTCGTCGGCTGCGCTTGCCCACGATGGACCGGCGGCCTCGGCGTCGACGTGCATCGTGCGGAACTTCCAGATGTCGAAGGTGTGGCCGCGAAGGCCGACGCGTTCCTGCCGGAACAGCATCGGGCCGCCGTCGTCGAGCCGGACGGCAACCCAGACGAACGGGATCACCAACAGCACGAGCAACGAGCCGACGAGACCCGCGACCAGGTCCGTCACCGATTTGAAGATGGAGTACGCCGGTCGCGCCCGCAGGGGCGTGTCGAAGAAGAACCAGCGTTCGTCCACCGCATCCAGCAGCACGCGGCGTTGCCGCCGCTCGTAGTAGTCCGCGAACCGGATGACGTGCAGGCCGCCGAGGGCTAACGACGCCAGCCGGTCGGCTGTCTTGGTGTCTTCGAGCGCGCTTTCGCTGACGACGACCTGTCGTCGCGGCAGCTGCAATGGCAGGGCTCCGTTCGTCTCGACAACCTCGAGGCCGATGTCGTCGAGCGTGGCCTGGTCGATCGCGAACGCCGGCCCGTCCGCACCGGTGAGCAAGCCGACTTTGCGGTCAGGCCGGTACACGGATGCTCCGCATCGGCACCGGCACGAACGATCGCGCCGGTGCGGGGACTCGTGCCGGTGACCTCACCGCGACGAGATCGGAAGCGGCCCACACGAGAGCGAGCAACAGCCACAGGTGCCGGAAGTGGTATGACTCGTGGGTCAGCGAGATCACGAGGTTCGCGGTGACTGCTGCCGCCAGCCCTTGCAGGCGCCACAGTCGGCCGTCGATGCGCACGGGTCCGGCCCGCGCGAGTCGGCTGCTCCACCGCAGCACGACGGCGACGAGAAGCAGGAGAGCAGCAAGTCCGACGACGCCGCGCTCGAGCAGGAAGGCGAGCACGTCGTTGTGCAGACTCTTGCCGAGCGCCTGGCCGCCGACCTGGATCGTCTGCGCCTCGCCGACCCCGACGCCGAGCGCACTGTGGTCGAAGCCGCCGTGCAGCGCTGACGACCAGATGGACACCCGTGTCGACACGCTGTTGTTGATGCGCCCGACGTTGTCGCGCAAGGCGCCGTTGCTGTGACTGCTCTGCGCGATCTTGTCCGCTGTCGCCTGGTTGACGGTGGGCGATGCCTCAGCCACGGCGAAGATCGCGATGCCGGCGGCAACTGCGACCGAGGCGCGCACGAGCGACCGACCGATCCGTGACGACCGGCGGATGATCCGCAAGGCCAGCAGAAGTACGCCGCCCGCGGCGGCTCCCAGCAGCGCGCCGTTGGAGCCCGACACCACGACCGCTGTCATCAGCCAGGCGTAGATACCGCCGCGGACGAGGCGCGATCGCGGCCAGGGCGAGGCCATTACAACGAAGACAGAGGTGACGAGGAAGCTCGCGGCGAGGTTGGGATTGCGCGCGGCGGCTGCGGCACGTCCTGAGCTGTCGTTCTCGAGCAGCAGGTGCTGCAGGCCCCCGGGCAACAGATGCCACTGCGTTCCTACCAGCAGGAAGGCCCAGAAGACGGCGGCGACCGCCCAGACCGAGGTGATCACGGCCATCCGGTCCGGTCGGCCACGAAGCTCACTGCACGCCGCCCAGAGCAGTGCGACGAGGTATGCCTCGATCAGCAGGTTCAGCAGCCCGGTGCCGGGGGCGACGCTGAAGAGCACTGCGCTGGCGCTGACGAGCGCGATCAGCAACAGCGGGCCGGCGGCGGGCACGACGATGCCGCGCCGACGTGACAGCAGGGTCTGCACAACGACTGCGAGCACGAAAAGCGCCGCGAAGATGTCGACCGGCGCGGTGTTGCCGGGCCCACGTGGCACGAGCAGCGGCAGCGCTGCCGTCGTTGCGGCGAGGAGCGTCATCAACATGGCGGCACCCGAACGTTCTTGGTTTCCAGTAGCTCGCGGTAGGTCGCATCGATCCCGGCAACCATCTGTTCGACGCCGTACTTGCCCCGGACGCTCGCCGCGCCGGCCGCGCCCATCGCCACGCCACGGTCCGGTAGCGCAAGCACATCCAGGGTGCGACGCGCGAGCAGCGCGGGGTCACGGGGTGGCACGAGATATCCCGTCACGCCGTCGCGCACGAGGTCCGGCACGCCGTTTACGGCGGTAGCGACCACCGGGCGGCCGGCTAGGACGGACTCGGTCAGCGCGCGCCCGAGGCCCTCCCATAGCGAGCTGTACACCGCCACGTCGGTCGCAGCGATGATGTCCGCGATGTCATCGCGGTAACCGAGCACATGGATGCGGGCGTGGTCCCGGGCGGCCGCTATGACGGCGTCGTACAACGGCCCCTCGCCCGCGACCATGCAGTGCGCATCGCCGCGCTCCTCGACGACCGTGCGCATCGCCGCAATCAGGTCGAGGGGTGCCTTCTGCTCCATCAGCCGCGTGACACTGCCGACGACGGGCGCGTCTGGCGGTATGCGGAGCTCAGCCCGCACGCGCGCCCCGACGCCCGCGGTGACCGATCGTTCGTCGATGCCGCTGACGACGACGCGCAGTTGCCGTGGCTTCGCGATCCGAAGGTCGAGCGCTTCCTGCCGGTTCTCCTCGCAGACGCAGATGATCGCGTCGGCGCACCGAGCCGCTGTACGTTCGGCTGCCAGCAGTATCCGTCGCTGTGTTCGGCCCATGAAGTCGTTCACCGGCATCCCGTGCACCGTGTGTACGACGACAGGCACGTGCAACATACGCGCGGCCAGCCGACCGAGCACGCCGGCCTTGGAGCCGTGCGTGTGAACGATGTCGTAGTCGCGGCTCATGGCGGCGAGCTGCTGAAATGTCTGGATGGCGCCGGGATCGAGCAGCGGGCGCTTGAGGCTGTGCAGGATGCGCACGTCGTGCGCGATGGTCCGGGCATAAGCCTCGAGCTCGCCCGGTCCGGCGGCGACGTCGACGACGTATGCCGAGTGGTCGAGCCCGGCGACCGTCAGCAGGGTGTTGTCCTGGGCGCCGCCGTGGTCGAGGTGTGTGATGACGTGTAGGACCCGGACGCGTGCAGCGCCCTGCACACGCGATGTCGCAGGTGCGACGGTCTGTGTCACGTCACCTCCTCGTCACCCGTCAGCGGAGCAGCGCATCGATGAGCGCGGCGTCGTCTGCAGGCGTGCTGGGCCGCAACGCGAGCGTGGGCACGCGCCGGCAGAGCCGCACGAGCGCGTCGGTGGTCCGCTCGCGGTCGACCGGCCGGACCTCGAGATGCCGCACGAGCCGTTCGAAGGCCTCGCCGGGGGAGACGTCGCTCAGTCCGGTTGGCTCCTGCCCGGTCGGCTCCATGAACACGACGGCCGCAACGTCGGTTGGCACCCGCGCGAGTTGTTTGCCGAAGAGTGCGGACGGTGCGATCCGCCAGCGCAGGTCACCGGCCCGGGTGACGAAGGGAACCAGGCCGGGCAGGCTGGGGTCCACGCCGAGCTGTACGAGCACGTCGCTGGGGAGCGCAAGCGCCTTGGGCCACGGCATGGCGAGGAGGTCGTCGGGGTCGAGCGGGATCAGGTCGTCGGCGAGCAGCCGCGCCCCGCGTGCGGCAGATGAGGTGGCGAGCGTCGTACGGCCCGAGCGGGGGCCGCCGATCATCAGTGCTGCATGCCCGGCCCGGCCGGTTGCGGCACCCTGCAGGTAGATGTAGCGGTCCAGTCCCGGTGCGCGCAGCGGCGGCATCAACGGTGCCCGTCCGTCCCAGACCGAGATGCTTTCGCCGGTTTCCAGTGTCACACCACGCGGCGCGATCTTCGAGACGCGATCGCTCACCCGGACCGTGACGTCGGCGGAGCGCCGGGGGACGCGGAACTCGGAGTAGACCGCGCACCAGTGCTGGATGTGCTCGATGTTCGCTGAGACCAGACAGACGGTGGTGCCCAGAAAGTCGAACATGACTTCCAGCCAGAGGTCCTCGAGCTGGCCCCGTTGGGTCGGTATGCCGGTGAGCTCGATCACGTCAAACACCAGCTGCAGCGGGTTCGCCCAGTCTGCTCAGCACGGCGGTGACGCCCCGGTGCGCGAGGTCGTAGTCGACCTCCCACTCGGCCGTGAGTGCGAAAGCGACTTCATCGTCCGGGCGGTGCTGCTTGTGCAGCTGCCAGGCGCGGTACGCGATCGGGTCGAGCGCGTGCAGTACACCGTCGAGCGTCATGAGGACGCCGTAACCCAGGAGGTCCCACTCGCGCACGACAGGTGTACGCCGCTCGAGGTCGTAGTCGCCGGCACGAGGAAGTTTCGCGATGTCCATCAAGGTGTGCACCGACGGCGTAGCCCAGCAGCGTCGTGCCGCCGGCTCTTCTGCGCGTCGGTTGCGAGCGGACTGCGTCGATCCGAAGAACTTGCGCGGCCGCAGCATCTCGCCTCCTGGTCGTGCACTTGTGTCAGCGCCGACTAGAGCCGAGACAGCCACTGAGTGATACACGCCGGCTGCGACGTATCAGGGCAGACCGCCCTGTCTCTGTTCGAGCGTGACCACCGCCGCGGCCACTCTCCTCGACGGCCCGCCCGCATCCCTGCGATTTCGACGTCGCACGGGCGTCGTCACGTCCGTTCGTGAGCTCTGGAAATCGCGCGAGCTCATCTGGACGTTGGCCGAACGCGACTACCGGGTGCGCTACAAGCAGGCCTTCTTGGGCGTTGCCTGGGCGCTACTGACGCCGGTAGCTCTGATGCTCGTCTTCACCTTGTTCTTTCAGCGCATTGCACACGTCAACCACGGCACCACTCACTATGCGCTCTTCTCGTACCTCGGTCTGCTGCCGTGGACGTTCTTCTCGAGCAGCCTGAACGTCGGCGGTCTCAGCCTGGTCAACAACGTGCCGGTGCTGAACAAGGTCTACTGCCCGCGGGAGGTCTTCCCGATCGGGTCCATGCTGGTGGCGGCCGTCGACACGACTATGGCGCTGAGCGGACTCGTGGCGCTGTTCTTCATCTTCCAGACCTCGCCGCAGCCCGCCTCGGTGTATGTGCCGTTGTTCATGATCGTGCAAGTCCTGCTGACGCTCGGGCTGACGCTGTTCGCGGCAATCACCATCGTGTACCTGCGTGACCTGCGGTACGCATTGCCGGTCTTTCTGCAGCTGGGCCTGTTCGCCACCCCTGTCGCCTACAGCCTGGCCGACGTCCCTGCGAGCATGCGAACGCTCTACCAGGTGATCAACCCGCTCGCGGTGGTCATCGACGGCTACCGCAGGACGGTTCTGTACAACCAAGCGCCCGACTGGCCGATGCTCGGCGTGGCCACCCTGGTCTCAAGCTCGCTGTTCGTCGTGGGCTACTGGCTCTTCAAACGGCTCGAAGGCGGCATCGCCGATGTTGCGTGAGGGCGAAATCCGCGCTGACCACGTGTGGAAGCGATTCCGGGCTGACCGTCATCGCATGTTGCTGCGCGACCACGTCGACCGGATGTCGCGCAAGATGAAGGGCGAGCTGGACACGCGCTACCGCATGGTGCTGCGCGACATCAACCTACGGGCCGAGCCCGGCGAGTCAGTGGGCCTGTTCGGCGCGAACGGCTCCGGCAAGTCCACGTTGTTGAAGCTGCTCACGCGCGTGATGTACCCGTACGCCGGCAGTGTCGCGGCCGCTGGGCGGGTAGGCGCGCTCATCGAGGTGCGGGCCGGCATCTCTCCTGACCTGAGCGGTCGGGAGAACATCTACGTCTACGGCTCGCTGCTCGGGCTGCCGCGCAAGGAGGTCGCGCGCCGGTTCGACGAGATCGTGGACTTCTCGGAGATCCCCGAGGCCATCGACCGGCAGGTGAAGTTCTACTCGAGCGGTATGCAGATGCGGCTCGGTTTCGCCGTTGCGGCCTTCCTCGAGCCGGACATCTTGCTCGTCGACGAGGTGCTCGCCGTGGGCGACGCGTCCTTCCAGCAGAAGTGCCTCACCCGGATGCGCGAAGTGCTGTCCACCGGTACGACGTTGGTGTTTGTCAGCCACGACCTCGCAGCGGTGGAGGCGACCTGCACCAGGGGGATCTGGCTCGACCAGGGCGAGGTGCAGCAGGACGGGCCGGTCTCCGAGGTGCTCGGGCACTACCGCCGTTCGGTGGAGGAGGCGGCCGAGCTCAACATCCCGGTCGACGGTCTGCTGCAGCTGCTCAAGGCGCAGGTCAGCGGTCCCGGACGCAGCGTGCCCACGACGGGCAAATCACTAACAGTGTCACTCATCGTCGAGGCACCGTGGGCCACGCAGGCCAACGTCGTGATCGGCGTCAGCCAAGGAACGGCCACCCCGATCTTCGTCGTCCGACGCGATGAGCAGCTCGCCGCAGGCGAGACAGAGATCTCCTGCGTGATCGACCACCTGCCGCTGCCGCGCGGCAGCTACTGCCTCTGGGTCGGCGTATTCGACCGCAAGCGCGACATCCTTCCCTGGCACCCAGCGCGGCGGTTCGAGGTGACCGGGCCGGCCCTGCAGTCGGTGCCCAAGGCGATCGTGCGTCTCGCGCCGTTGCACGTGGACACGAAATGGCAGTCCAGCAAGCTATGACCGCCGCCGCAAGCGCAACCACGTTGCCCAACCTCCTTGTGATCGGCGCGATGCGTGCCGGGTCGACGAGCCTGCACCAGGCCCTGTCCGAGCACCCCGAGATCTTCATGTCCCAGCCGAAGGAGCTGCACTTCTTCGTCGCTGAGCGCAACTGGCGCCAGGGCGTGCCGTGGTACGCGCAGCAGTTCACCAAGGGCGCACATAAAGCGGTTCGCGGTGAGGCCTCCGTCACGTACACGCAGAGCCCGCAGCTCGCCGGCGTCGCCGGGCGTGCCGCGTCGGTCGTTCCGCAAGCGCGCCTGGTGTACGTCGTACGCGAGCCGATCGAGCGCATGCGGTCGCAATACGAGCACGACGTGCGCCGCGCGGTGGTCGGCACGCCGCCGGCGGGCTGGTCGCGGATCGGCCGGTACGGCTCCGCGGGCGGCGCGCTGCTCGGCCAACCGAAGTACGTGGACGCAAGCTCCTACGCGCTGCAGCTCGATCAGTGGTTGGAGCACTACCCGGCCGGTCGGGTCTGCGTGATCACGTCGGAATGGCTCTGGCAGGAGCCACGCGCGGCGATGCGGGAAGTGTTCGGCTTCCTGGGCGTCGACACGTCATGGGTGCCCCGCAACGACGTACCACACCTGAACCGAGCGACGCGCTTCCGTACCCGACCACGCGCTGTCGGTCATCCCGTGTTGCAAGGCGTAGCGCGGGCGCTCCCAGGCACCGTCAAGACCCGATTGCGACGGCGCGAAGCGCTGCAACCGGACTTGCAAGACATGGTGGAGATCTCCCCGGACGTACGTGCCGAGTTGCAGTCCCGGCTGGCCGTTGACGTCCGACGTATCCGTCCCTACGTGCGCGGCCCGTTCGACGGGTGGGGCATCGCATGACTTCGTCCACATGGAGGAACCATGGCGACCTATGAGTCGATGAATCCCACGCCGGCGCTCGGCGACTACCTCGGTGCGGCCTGGCGCCATCGCGTCATCGTGCTGGTCTCGGTGGCCCTGGGCGGCCTGCTCGGTGCCCTTGTGGTCCCGCTGGTCACGACGAACACGCGCACCTACGCCGCCTCGCAACGCGTGGACATCAAGGCGTTCGGCTCGGAGAAGGCGGCCTCCGCCGGTACGTCGACCACGCGAAGCGGCAACAGCGGCAACGGTGTCGCCCGGTACGCCGACCCGACGGTGATGGCGGCTGCGCTGAAGTCACTGGGCGCACGTGCCGGTCACCTCGACCAGACAAACAAGGCGAACTCAGGTGTGAGCGGCCTGTCGAAGCTCAGCGCCAAGCCTGTCACCGGGACGACGTGGGTCGACCTGACCTTCACTGATCACGATGCCGGGTTGACCGGTCGGGTGATCCGCGCGTACGTCGCGACGTACGTCGCCAGTCGGAACAAGGCGGCAACGGCGGCACAAGCGTCGCTGGTGGCAACGCTCACGGCGCAGTCCAACAGCGACTTCAAGGAGGTCGCTGCCTGGTCGCGTCAGGCTGACGCAGAGCGCCAGGCCAGCGCCGGCCATGTCACGAGCGCGCTCACCGCTGCGCAGCTACAGGTCGCCACCAAGGCGTACGAGTCCACCGTTTCCGCACTCAGCAGCGCGCGGGCACAGCAGTCGCTGAAGGGCCTGCCGACCTCCGTCGCCGGCCCGGTCATCGTGCGCACCGTGCAGCACCCGACGAGCCGCCGTGTGCTGCTCGTTGCCGGGCTCGTGCTCGGACTGCTCGTCGGCGTTGGTACCGCGTGCGTGGTCGAGGCGTTGCGTCGGCGGCTCGCGTCCTCGGCCGAGGCGGAAGCCCTCACCGGGTTGCCGCTGCTCGGCGTGATTCCGACCATGGCCAGCGTTCGAGGTGGCCGTATCGCCGTCAACGCCAAGCCGCACAGCCCTGCGGCCGAAGCGATCCAACGGACCCGCAGCGCGTTGCAGCTCGCGGGCCTCGGTACGTCGGTCAAGGTGCTCGCCATCCTGAGTCCCGAGGACGGCGGCGGCAAGACGACCTTTGTGTTGAACCTCGCACAGTCGCTCGCGAACCAGGGACGAACGGTCGTCGTCGTCTCGGCGAACCTCCGCGATCGCACGCTCGACCGGGTGCACCGGACGTTGGCACGCCCGGGGCTCGCTGAGCTCGTTGACGGTACGGCGCACGATGCGCGCGAGCTCCTCGTCGAGGTGGGTCCGAACAGCTACCTGTTGCCATCGGGCGGCTCGGACCGTAACCCCGCGGAGTCGTTCATGCGGGCAACACTGACCGGGATCTTCGCGCAGCTGGCTGAGGTCGGCATCGTCATCGTCGACAGCCCGCCGATGATGAGCTCCGGCGAGGTCATCCCGCTCGTGAGCGCCGCCGACTCGAGCGTTGTCGTGGCCCGGGTCGGGCACGCAACGCGTGCCGGACTGCATGCATCGGTGCTCGATCTTCGCCGGCTGAACCTGCCCTGCATGGGTCTGGTCGGCCTGGGCGAGAAGGGTTGGGCACCGCTCGGCCCACGGGTGTCCATCGACCTCGACGCGGGCGTACCTCGTCCGCGAGCGGTCGAGCAGGAGGAGGAGCAGCCGACCGGGCGGTCCGCCGCCGCAAAGCTGCGACGGCTGCCACCGGCGACGAGCAGTACGCGCCGCGTGCGGGCCGAGTAGGCCGGGGGAACCGACATGAGAGTCGTCGTCACGGGGGCGGCCGGTTTCATCGGGAGCTTTCTGGTCGAGCGGCTGCTCGGCGCCGGGCACGATGTCGTCGGCGTGGACGCGCTGACCCCCTATTACGACCCGGCGCAGAAGCAGGAGAACATCGCGCCGTACCTCACGCACCAACGTTTCCAGTTCCTCGCTCGCGACCTCGGTCGCAGCGAACTGCGCTCGATCCTGTCCGGGGCCGAGGTCGTCTTCCACCTGGCCGGCCAACCCGGTGTGCGGCCGTCGTGGGAGCGAGGGTTCAGGGGCTACGTCGAACAGAACGTGATGGTCACGCAACGCCTCCTCGAAGAGTGCCGGCACATTGACTCCCTGACGCGGTTCGTCTACGCGTCGAGCTCGTCGGTGTACGGCAACGCCGCTGGTTACCCGACCCACGAGCACGCTTTACCGGCACCGCACAGCCCCTACGGCGTGACCAAGCTCGCGGCCGAACACCTGTGTCATCTGTACGCCGCCAACTACGGCGTCCCGACAACTTCGTTGCGCTACTTCACCGTTTATGGACCGCGGCAGCGGCCGGACATGGGCATCCACCGGTTCATCGAGTCGGCACTCGACGGGCACCCGGCCATGGTTTTCGGTGACGGGGAGCAGGTCCGCGACTTCACCTTCGTGCTCGATGCCGTCGCTGCCACGATCCGTGCGGGCGAGGCGACCGACCTGCCGCCAGGCACCACCGTCAACATCGCAGGCGGCGGCGCATGCACGGTGAACGAACTGCTACGGATCATCTCGCAGGCCGTTGGCCTGGCGGTGGACAGCGAAACCGTCTCTGCGCAAGCGGGCGACGTGGACAAGACAGCCGCCGACATCAGTCGAGCTGCACAGTTGTTGGGCTGGACGCCGCACGTCTCACTGCGCGCCGGCATCGCCGAGCAGGTGCATTGGCATCGGCACCGCCGCGACGTCCGGTGGTTGGCCAAGCCCGAACGCATGGTCGGCGCCCAGAGCGTCGACATCACGACACCTCAGGTCAGGGACAAGTGAGCACCCTCACCCGCAGCGCTGCAGCTGTGGTCGCGGGAATCGCCCTCGGCGTGACGGCATGTGGTGCCGGCAGCGGATCGAGCGGGCATGCCCTGAAGCCACAGGCCGCCCCGACCACTCGCACGACGGCACCGGCCCCGGCACCGCCGGCGCCCGGCACGATCGGCTCAGTGCGGCGAAACGCCGGCCGCCCGCCGGATCTCGTGCGGGCGCAGGCATCGGTCGAAGATGCCCTCGGCGCGCTCGACGCCGCCGCGGCAGCGGTGCGCGCGCGGGGCTCACAGTCCGGGCTGGGTCCCGCCATGGGCCGCTTCACGGCCGAGATCGCTGCGGTCCAACGTCAGATCGGGCGGGCCTACTCAGCCGGCCAGGCCGGCGACTGTGCCGCGTCCTTCGCTGCCTCCCGTGCTGCTGACAAGGCGCTTCGACCGACCCGCGCTCAGCTCGCCTCGATCGCGCACGCCGTGACGGGTGTGCGGAGCGCCCGCGCCGACTATGGCAAGGCACGCATCCGTGCGTTGCAGGCCTTGGAAGTGCTGTACAACGCGGTCGCTGCGCACCCACTGGTCACCGGGCCCTCGAAGGTCGTCGACTCGGTGCACGCGTCGATCGCCGCCAACGACAAGGTCACCTCCGATGTCGTTCGGCAGGCCTCCGGCGTGGTGACGGCAGCGAACAAAACAGCAGACAGCGCGAAGCAAGCGGTCAAGCAAGCCGCCCTCGCGCCGTGTCTCGTATGAGCACTGCTGTCGCAGAACCGGCGCGGACCGGCGCTCTTGCTGCCGCCGCCAGCGGCCGCGGGCGGTTGATCGCCGTGACGGCGGACGACCGCGTATCCGGACTGCTGCTGCGGACATGGGGCGAGCGTTGCTTAGTGGTGCCTCCGGATGCCGACTGGCCCGCTCGGGTACGGCGCTCGAGCACGGACGTCGTACTGCTCGATCCACGAGTCAACGTGGCCGGCCTGCGGTTCCGTGACCTCAGCGGTGCAGCGCACGTCGCGGTCCTGCGCACCCGCGCCCGGCCAGCGGGCATCGTCCGAATCCGCCGCGACCTCGCCCGCGGCAGGTTGCAGGCATGCGGTCAGGTGAACCTTGCCGACTCGGCGGTGCGCGCCGACCTGTTCTCTGTGGTGCGTCAACGCGAGCCGACGGCGCGACGGTGGTACTCCGCCGCGGACGGCCCCGGCGGGTTCCTCGACCGGTTGACGGCGGCGGGCGCGCAGTTCGTCGTCCTTCGGTGGTACGACGACCTACCGGACCTGCCGCCGGGGGAGGACCTCGACCTGCTCGTGCGCGATCAGGACCTTCCGCTGGTCGACGCAGTGCTCGCGGAGCGGCCCGGCACCGAACCATGCGACGTCTACTCGGTGTCCGGGCTACCCGGCACCGACTTCCAGGCAATGGCCTACTTTCCGCCGCGGCTCGCGCAGCGCATCGTGGCGCGCGCCGAGCTGCTCCGCGGCCGCTTTCCGGTGCCGAACCCGCATGACGCGTTTCTGGCGCTCGCCTACCACGTCGCCTACCACAAGGGGGCAGCGAGCGGCTTGCCCGTGCACCGCGGTGACGCGCCAGAGCAGTGCCGCGACCACGACTACCTCACCGCGCTGGCTCGAACGGCGACGGTTGCCGGCATCGAGCCGCCTCGATCGCTGCAGGAACTCGACGCAGTCCTGAGCGAGCACGGCCTGCGACCGTCACGGGACGTGCTGCATCGGCTGGCCGTCATCAACCCGTGGGCGGCGCAGCTCGCGAGCCGGCCGACGGGAGACGCGGTTGACGGTCTCGCCGTCTTCTTCATCCGCGAGCAGGCGGTGGCTGCCGGTGCGGTCGACGGCATCGTCGCGCGCATCGCAGCCGAGGGCTTCACCGTGCTGCACACGAGCCCGCTCGACTGCGCGGCGAGAGATCGTGTCGCCACCGCGGTTCGCGGTGGGAACTGGGAACGCGGGCCGTATCCCATCTCGGGCGGCCCGCCAGCGATCGTCGTCGTCGCCGTCGACGTCATGCCGGCTCCGGTGGACGCGCGCAGGCGGCAGACGTGGCCCGCGCTCGGCAACGCTCGCTTGCTCGTGAAGCGCGAGATCCGCGATGAGTTCAACGCGACCCGGGCCGCCTCCGAGCAGTGCAACATCCTGCATTCGAGCGACAACGCCGATGAGGCCGTCGACTATCTGAAGTGCGCGCTGCCGCGGCTCGCGCGCCGGCTGATCAGCCGAACCGAACAGCTGACGGCGGCATTTGCCCCCGCGCCGGACTGCATCCGTGAGCTCACGGCGCACGGGCGACGGGCCCGCATCGAGCTTGTTGCGCACGATGGTGACTTGCAGGTGCGGAAGCGATTTCGACCGGGATGTGAGCGGTTCGCCGCCCGCGAGCGGTTCGTTGCCGAGCAGCTTGCGCCCGGTAGCCGCCAGCTCCTTCCGCTCGTGAGTGCGGACGCGGACTCCGTCGTACTTCCGTACCGCGAGAACACGCTGCGCTTCGACCGTAGGCATCCACGTCTGCTGCCCCTGAGCGTGGTGCACGAGGCGATGGCCGTCGCGGAGTACCTGTTCGCGCAGGGGGTCGCGCTCATCGACTTCACGCCGGGCAACCTGATCGTTACGGCCACTGGCCGCGTCTACGTCGTCGACTTCGAGTTCCTGCACCGGTACGCCGACCCGCCGCGCGGCTTCCGCGACTCCTACGACATCGCGGGACCCCCCCCGGGCTTCCCCGGCGACCTGCCTGTCAACGCGTACGGCCTGGGATACCGGACTGCCTGGCAGCCCTACGTCGGGCTGAGCTTCGACCAACTCCGCCGGCTGCCGCGGTGGCGGCAGCACCTGCTCCGGACGCAGCACCGGCTGAGCGTCAGCTGGCCTCGGTTGCTCGGTGACGGGGCCGGGCTCCAGCGGCGCCGTGCTGTCCGGATTGCTGGGCGCCTCGTCGTACGAATCCGGCGCCTGACCACTCTGTCAAGTCGAGACCCAACTGAAACGCGAGGACTCGATGGCTGACGCGAGCCGAAAGTGGGCACGCGTTCTCTCGCCTGCCGTCATTGCCGTCGCCATTGCGATCCCCGCCGGGCAGGCACATGCCGCGACAGCGCCGAAGTTGACGACGGCGCCTGTGTTGAGCGGCCAGCCGACGGTCGGCCAGGCGATGGCGACGACAGCCGGCACGTGGTCCGGCAGTCCCGCGCCGACGTTCACCTACCTGTGGCAGCGCTGCGTTGTCGGTGGGTCGTGCAGCAACATCTCGGGTTCCGCGGCGACGACCTATGTGGTGGTCGCCGCGGACAAAGGCAAGCAGCTGCGGTCTCGCGTGATCGCGACGAACTCGGCGGGCAGCAAGACCGCGTTCTCCGCCCGGAGCACCGCTGTGACCGCCGGCGCGGCGCCGGCCAACACGGCTGCCCCGACGGTGTCCGGTACGCCGACTGACGGCGCGTTGCTGTCCTCGACGAACGGGACGTGGACCGGGCAGACCCCGATCACGTTCACGTATGTGTGGCAGCGCTGCCTCAACGGGACCTGTTCCTCGATCAGCGGTGCCAAGGCGTCGACCTACCAGCTCGCACACGCAGATGTGGGTAAGACGGTCCAGCTTCGGGTCACCGGCACCAACACGGCCGGCAGCTCGAACGCAACGTCGGCGTCGACCGCATTGATCGCAGCCGCGCCGCCGACGAACAACTCGCTCCCCACTACCGTTGGCACACCGACATCAGGCCAGTCGTTGTCATCGACGCCCGGGTCCTGGAACGGCACGCCTCCGTTCACCTACGCCTACCAATGGAACGGTTGTGACTCGGTCGGGGCGAACTGCCAGCCGATCTCCGGCGCGACGAAGGCGTCCTACACCCCTGCGGCCGCCGACATCGGGGACACGCTCGTTCTCTCGGTCACCGCCTCGAACGGGACGAACCCCGCCGGGGCGGCGAACAGCGCCTTGAGTGCCGTCGTCGTCACCGGCCCTAACCCGCCGGTCAACAACGCGCCCCCGACGATCGACAAACCGTCGCCCTTTGACGGCACCGTCCTGCACGTCACCGTCGGTACCTGGACCAACCAGGGGCCGTTGCTGCACAACTGGCAGCAATGCGATAGCACCGGCGCTGCTTGTACGTCGATCGCCGGGGCAACCGGCTCGAGCTACACGCTCGTGTCGGGGGACGTCGGACACACGATCCGGGTACTCGAGACCTCGACGAACGCTGACGGCAGCGCGTCGACGCCCTCTGCGAGCACGAACGTCGCCCGCGCAGCGGCTCCCGTCAACACCGCAGTGCCGTCGATGAGCGGCGCGCTGGTCGACGGGGCGACATTGACCTCCACTCCGGGGACCTGGAGCGGTACGCCGACTGTGACGTTCACCTACCAGTGGCAGACCTCGCCGGACAACGCCGCTTGGACGGATCTCACGGGCGCGACGCTCGACACCTACACCCTCGGTCCCGGTGATGTCGGCGACTACGTGCGTGTCGTCGTCACCGGTCACAATGACGCCAGCTCGACCGGGTCGGCGCCGGCACCGTCGCAAGGGCCGGTGGCGCCCGCACCTGTTGCCGTGGTCGTCAACCCGTCGGTCAGCGGTGCCACGGCGGTGCAGTCGACGTTGACGGTCTCGCCCGGCACCTGGTCCGGGACGAACGTCAGTGATCCGGCGTACACCTGGCTGCGCTGCCCGCAAGGCGTCGTACCGCCCGACGTCTCCACCTGTACCGGCGTGTTCGCGAACTCCGGAACACCGGCCCAGTACACGTTGGTGGACGCCGACCGCGACAGCGTCGTCGTCGTCGCCGTCACGAGGTCGAACACGGTCAACACGGTGACGGCGTACACCGCGCCCAGCGGAGTCGTCGTTGGGACCGGACCGGTGAACACAGCTTTGCCGGCGATACAGGGAACTGCTGAGGTTGGGGACACGCTGTCGGCGACGCCCGGAGGCTGGGCGCCGAGTGACAACGGCTACACATACCAGCCTGGCGACTTGACGTTCCAGTATCTGTGGCAGCAATGCACCGATGCCAACACATGCGCACCGGAAGAGTCCGGGAGCACGGCCCCGAGTTATCTCGTGCGAACGTACGACGACGCCACCACGATCTCCGTCAGTGTCACTGTGACGGACAAGTACGGGCAGAGCTCGACGTCCGCGATGTCGCAGCCCACCGGCACGGTCGTGGGCAGCCCGGGTGCCGTCACAGTGGCCAACTGGTCCATGGCGGACGGCGCAGACGGGACGATGCATGACTCGAGCGGCTACGGGAACGACGGCACGCTGCGCAACGTCGCCATCGGTCAGGCCGACCACTCGGCCGCGATTGCATATGGGTTTCCGAAGGTCGACGGGTCGATGTCACGAGTGCTCGTTCCGCACTCCTCGAGCCTCAACCCGGGAACCAAGAAGTTCACCGTCAGCCTGCACCTGAGGTTCGACGCGTGGCCCTCCGCTGCCGTCGGTGACTTCGACCTGCTCCGCAAAGGCCTGGGCAGCGACGACCAGGACTGGAAGATCGAGATCATGGAAGACGGCCACGCGCGCTGCTACACCAACGGGAAGGCCGGTCCCGGCGACCTGTTGAGCGCGAACAGTCTCTCCAAGGGCAGTTGGCACACGATCGTCTGCACGTTTAGCACTTCGTCGGTGAGCGTTCAGGTGGACGGTGGCTCGGTCAAGGCCAAGAACACCTCCATCGGGGCCATTGCCAACAAGTCACCGATGTCGATTTCCGCGAAGTTCGACCCGTCCGGTGCGGACGACGGCGGCGATCAGTACACCGGGAAGATGGATCAGGTCGTCGTCACGAGCGGTTGATCCCGCACCTGTGCCCACATGCGCTTGCCGTCCGGCAGCGCCTCGCAGCCCCAGTCGTCGGATAGCTGCTCGACAACCTGCAGCCCTCGACCGGTCTCGGCATCTGCATCCGGACGGCTGGCGACCGGGGGAGCACAGGTGAGCGGGTCTTCGACCTCCACGAGCACTCCGGCGGACGTCTTGATCAGCGCGAGGTGAAAGGCGCCACCCGCATGCTTGACAGCGTTCGCCGACAGTTCGGATACAACGAGCTCGACGCGTTCCGTCGAGTCAGTGCTCACGCCGAACTCTTCGCACGCGTGGGCGGCAAACCCTCGTGCGGTGGGAACCGACACGAGAAGAGCCGGGAGGCCGATGGTCAGCAATAGGTTGCCATCGCGTAAGCATGGTGAATCTGGTGAGCCAGGTCTCATGGCGGTCATCCTTCAGGCGGGAAATTGCCGAGGATGCAGGGACCGGACATGGCCTCGTCGTCGGTGTGAGTCTAACCCGTAACGCGGCTTGCTACACCAGTTCCCAGCGGTCGAACGGCCCGTCGACGTACGGCGCAATCATCGCCACTTCGGGGCGGAGGAGATCCTGGATGCGCTGTCGCTCGGCGACACTCAGCGTGAGTTGCTGGGTGCCCATTGCGCTGCGCGGAACAGC
Source organism: Actinomycetes bacterium (assembly GCA_045807285.1). Lineage (GTDB taxonomy): Bacteria > Actinomycetota > Actinomycetes > JAWWOW01 > JAWWOW01 > JBJMHR01. The sequence goes on along the minus strand of JBJMHR010000021.1, from coordinate 109,395 downwards.
CTTCTTCACACGGGCGCGCACAGTTTTCGGTAAGACATTCCAGGCGCCGGCGACACCTTTGGAGTGCCGTAATCGCCGAGCCGCTGCGACTGGGGCGGGGCGGTCTTTCGTCGCGTTGATGAGAACCGATGGCACGTCCACGTCGCTCGGCGGGAGGCCCAAAAATGTCCAGATTCGACGCACCACGCGGACCGGATCGGTAAAGAAGCGCTCCGCCGGCAGGACGAGCAGTTGCTCGGGTGGAAACCGGTCCTGGTAATAGCGGAGCTGCGTGCCATACCGGCTGAAGGCAAGGTAGTTGCCGCGTCGCTCGAACGCCGCGTCCGGCTCGCGGCTCTCCCGGCCACACGCGAGGTTGTGTCGGTAATGCGACAGCATCCGTTCGACGGGGTGTCGAACGAGATAGATGATGCGCGCCTCCGGGGTGAGCGCGGCCATCCGTTCGGGCACGCCTGGGCGGTAGGGCATCTGCGTGTAGGTCACCGATGCTTCGCCAATAGCGAGGGCCCCGTCTGCAGGCGCGAACTGCTCGGCGTACCACTGCACGCCACGTTGCCAGTTGCGATCTTCGACGAAGTAATGCAGCTCTTTGGGCGTGGACATGAACACGTCCGGATGCGCGGCGATCGCCCGGTGCAGGCTGCTCGTCCCGCTCTTCATGGCCCCGACCACGTAGAAGGTGGGCAGGCGGCCCGGGGTCATCCCGGGCTACCTCCGGTGCTTGTACTTGCGGGTGGGCCGGGCGCCGACGACCAGGAAGAACAAGCCCGTCGAGATGGCCACGGCGCCGATGCCGTACGCAGGCACTGACGACAAGCCGGTAGAGGGAAGGCTGCTGCCGCTGGGCGGTGGGACCTGCTGCTCCCCGAGGATGCGGTGGAACGGGAGCACGGTAGGCGTCGGCTCGGGTCCGGTGCCGAGTACGACGAGAGCAGCACGTGATGCGCTTTCGTCCGGCGTGATCGGCACGTTGATGCGGACATGCCACTGGTTGGCAACCGAAGGACCAAGCACCGTGGGATCGAGCACATAGGCCTGGACCGCGTCGACAATGGCCGTCGACCGGTGACCGACGAAGCTGAAGGTCGTCGTACCGCTCAGGATCTTGACCGGTACGCCGTCGCCCGTGGGGCTGACACCGGTGAAGCCCACCTTTGCGTGTTGCGTCTCGTTCTTGTCATAGCACTGGAACGTCAGCGTCACGAGGAAGTGGTGGCTGGGCTGATTTGTGATCTTGACCGTGAAGAAGCCGTGGTCACCGTTGTCGTGGTGCTGCGGTGGCGGAGGCGGGCACGGCTGCGGCGATGGTGTGGCGGCCGGCGCGGGTGCAGGCACGTGGCCAGCCGGCGCGGGGTGCGACACGGTTTGTTGCCCCGGACTCTGCTCCTGCTGTCGATGCGCCCAGCGACCGCTGCCAGGCGTCGGCGTCGCCGCCGGAGCGGCGGTGGACGACAGCCCGTTCCCCGGGTCCGAGGCGGATCCGGTTCCGGGGCTGTCGCCACTCGTCGCGACGGCAACCGGCTCCGGGAGGCCAGGGTCGAACCCGTCGCTATGTGCAGCTGAGGTGGCATGCGCTGGTGCTGCCATGGCGAAAACGGTCGCAGCCACGCTGAGCGGTGCCACGGCTCGGCAGACGGCCGCCGCCCGACGGCTCTTGATCCGTGTAGCGCTCATCAGCTCGCCTCCTCGCTGCTTAACGAGGAGCCTCGAACGGCTCCCCCTGATACAAATGCGCCGGTTGTTGCCGTCCTTTGTTCGCCGAGCAAGCCCCAGCCGGTGAACGTCGGCGGCAGTAATGCGGCCAGTGCTTCGATATCCGGTCGAAGCTGTTCGAGCAGCTGTGCGCGCAGCTCTGGTGATATCGCGGCGCCGAGGGCGCGTGCGTGTTCGCGCTTCCTGATGCGATCCTTCAGGCCCGCTCGCAAGGTGCGAGGGGTGACCGCAGCCAGGGTGCGGACACCGCTCCTGGTGCGTAGTCGCTGGGACCGCGGGCTGCTCCGAAGCGCCTGCGCCGACTCGTTCACGACGATCGTGTCCGGCAGCACGAGCTCCTCGACACACAGGAAGCGGTAGATGCTGCGCAGCGTGGTCTCCGGGTCAGAACGCAATCTCTCGCTCTCGACCACGAGCACGGCTTCGCGCCGGTAGTGAGCCAGCCATTGCCGTAGCTGCATGGCATAGCGACTGGTGTCGAGATACATCGGGTTCGCCGACAACGCAGCGGCGAGGTCGAGCCGCTCGCGGCCGTGACGCATCTCGTGTACGACGTGGGAACGCGCACGCTCCACCGGGTCGCGGACGAGATAGATGAGCCGCGCATCCGGTACCACGGCTGCGGCACGTTCCGCTGCATTCGGCCGGTGGGGGTACCGGGCGTAGGCCGGGGTGGCTTCGCCAACGATCGCGTAGCCGTCGCTGCCGTCGAAGTGACCGGCGTACCAATCGACGCCGCGACTCCAGTTGCTGTCGAGGTCGAAGAAGTGCAGTTCCTTGTCCGGCGCCATGAACACGTCCGGGTGCGCGTCCAGATACGCCCACAAGCTTGTCGTGCCGGCCTTCGCTGCACCGATGACGAGCAAGTTGGGCAGCACGAGGTCCTCCCCGGATGAGCGTCTCCTAGCGCAGAGCGCCGAATGCCCGGTTACGGACGTTCAAGCGGGCGGTTATCGCCCGGGTCCGGATTGACTTGGCAGGTTCGGGCGCTCGACCCTTGGCAGCTGCTCCGCTTGACGCTCTCTCGCCTCGCTGATGCCGATGTCCAGCAAGCTGACGATCGCTTCCAACGACTCAGCCATACGCTCGAACACGGCGAAGTACGGCGGAGATGGTTGTGACTCGGGCCGACGGCGGTTGTATCGCCGCCGCTCACCAGAGTTGACGCTGAGGTCAGTGACGTCGTCGCTCGCTGAGAGATCCATCCCAACTCCTCACTTGCAATGGGCGGGTTGGCTCTTCGCCGAGGCTACGGCCGCAGTCGTGGCGGCAGCATCCGTCAGATGAACGAGACGAGGGGGGTCATAACGCCGGGCTGCTGGGCCGGGGCACATCCGGCACTGCGAGACGCCCCAGTGGCATGCGCACGATGACGCCGACATGACCATCGATGCTTGCCGCGCGAACCGAGCCGGTACTTGCGCTCGATCCGGTCGCCACTCGTTTCGGCGGGGACCCGAGGTCGAGGGAGATCGTCGACTCCATGGCGCTGAACGGCAGCAACAGTGCGTCGATCTCGGCCTGACCGGGTCGCCAGGACGCCGACGCAATGACCACCTGCGCGGTTGCTTTCTCCCGGTACACGGTGACATCGATCGCAGTGCCGTTGGTGGAACGGCGCGCGGTGTTCAGGATCACGATCGTCAGAATTGCGCGGATGCGGACCTCGTCGCCCAACGCGGCCACGTGATCTGACACGGCGACGCGGACGTCCTGCTGGGGAATGATCCGCCGAAGATCCGAAACGACGTCCGTGACGGTCTTGACAAGGTCGACGTGAGAGTTACGGGGCACGCCAGGAAGCGCGGACTGTCCATCGGATACCGGCTCGAGGAGATCCGCCACCGAATCCGTCACCCAGGTCGTGAGCTCCGTCGCGCGTCCTACCGCGTTGTCGATCGTCGTCAATGCGCGCGTGACGTCTTCGTCCGCAGCGCTCGCGGTCAGGTGGCGCAGATGTGAGGAGGCAAGCATGATCGCGGCGAGGTGCGAGCGCAGCTCGTGCGCGAGCAGGATCGGGCCAGGGAGCTCGGAGCTCCCGCGACGCCGTTTCTCGGCATCGGCCAACATATGCCTCAACTCAGGTTGTTACGCACCGCGTACGCGGCCGCCTCGACTTTCGAGTGAACGCCTAGCTTCATGAGAATGTTTTGCGTGTGCGTGCGCACGGTGGCGAGTGATACACCGAAGTCGGAGGCAATGCCGCGGGTCGATTCCCCATCAGCGATGCGGCTGAGCACTTCGCGTTCACGGTTGGTCAGGTACTGGCTTCGGTCCGGTTCTCTGGTACGCCGAGGTGTGGGCACCGCGGTGCTTGGGCGTGACCGCGGCCGGCCGCCGGCGGCGATGGCCTCGACCACGGCGGAGAGCGGCAGCCGAAGCGATATGCAGCCGCTGGCGCCCGCGTCGAACGCCTGGGCGACCAACTCGTTCGTTGTCGATCCGCTGAGCACGATCACTTTCACGTTTTCCAGTCGCTCGGCCAACGCGCGGATCACCGTCTGCACGTGGCCCGACCCGGTCCACAGGAGCACGACGTCCGGGTTTGCTGCTTCCAGCAAGGGAAAGCCGTCGAACGGGTCTTCAATGTCGAGCACGACGTCAATGCCGTCATGTTGTTCCAGCGCTGGGCGCAGCATGCCGCTCACGAGAACCTGACGGCTGACCACGGCAACTCGGGTGCGTCGAGTACCGCCCCGGCCTGTTGCTTCGGTCGGTGTGCTCAGCGTCTTCGTGGGATTTCCATTCACAACGTGCATGGGGGGTGGCCCCTCGCTTGAGGGAGGGCCGCCGGGGTCTGGTGCAGCCGCTCGTCCGAAACCGTTACGTATAGAACGTTGGTAAGAGCGTCGAGCACACGCTGGAATGCATCGTTTCTTTTCCTCGTCGACCTTACCCCAAGGTCATCGCTTAATAGGTTGCTTTTGTTAGGTGGGCGGACACTGCTCCGCTGGTTGTGCTCGTAGCTCGCGCAAACCGGACACACCCATCGCTCGTCGAAATCGTGCCGGGGGTTTGACGACCATCAACTCACTTGCCCGCATATGTGTCAGCCGGTCCGCGTTGACGAGCACTGCGAACACGGTCAGTTCGCTCTCGCCGTCGAGGTCGGTGAGGTCGACGACGACTCGACAGGGTTCGCGAGTGAGCAGATCGTGGAGTTGCCAACGCAGATCGCCAAGGCGCGCGTAGTCGACGTGGCCAAGCATGAGCCAGACGACGGGCAGCGCGTCGCCGGTTACGTCGCCGTCAATAGCGTCGGCAGTGAGACGCGCCATATGAGTGTCCGTCGGAATCTCCGACTGCTTCGTCGGTCCCACTGGCCTCACCGTCTCTCGGACGGGAGCGTCGCCAGGGACCGGAGCGCCACCCCGGAAGGGGGAAATCTAGTAATTCGAACCTTAATCGTTCACCGGCGCTGTGGCAATTGATCTGCTGTGAGGATGGAGCGCATGAGTTGGGTGGATCTGCAGGGCGCGGTCAATGTTCGCGACGTCGGCGGCTTGCCAACCCGTGATGGTGGGCAGACCGCGCACCGTCGTGTCGTGCGCGCGGACAACCTGCAAGGGCTGACCCCCGGCGACGTCCGCCACCTGGTCGAAGATCTCCGCGTCTCGACCGTGGTCGACCTCCGCAGCTCGGGTGAGGTCGAGCTGGAGGGACCGGGGCCACTGACCCACGTCGGCTCGCTGACCTTCGTCCATCAGTCCGTCATCCCCGAGGCCGGCCGCGCCACCGACGCTGCCGCCGACGGGCTGCTCGGGTTGGCTGAACGTCGCGAGCACGTCTTGGCGCACTACCCGGATGATCCGGTCTGCGCGTACTACCTCGGCTACGTCACTGATCGGCCCGACAGCGTTGTCGGTGCCTTGCGCGCTATCGCCGGTGCACCGGGAGCAGCGATCGTGCATTGCGCTGCAGGCAAGGACCGCACCGGTGTCGTCATCGCGTTGGCGTTGTCAGTCGTGAACGTGCTCCCCGAGGCGATCGTCGAGGACTACGTCGCGAGTGGCGAACGCATCGACGCGATCATGGCGCGGTTGGCGGCGTCCCAGACCTACGCCGCGGATCTGGACAAGATGCCGGCTGACGTGCACAAGCCACGCGCGGAGACGATGCTGGCGTTCTTGCAGCAGCTCGACGCGCGGTATGACGGGGTCCTCAGCTGGTTGAAGGCTCACGGGTACGACGACAGCGACGTCGAGCGGCTCCGCGCCAAGTTGCTGCCCTAGAGCGCCTTCTCCAACATGACCAACCGAAGCCCCGCGATCCGCGGACCGGTGCGCGCCTGCACGTCGTACGGGAACGGCAACGCGTTGCCGGTCTGGTGGTAGCCGCGGCGTGCGTACCAGTCGATCAGCTCGGTGCGCGCTTCGATGACCTGCATCGTCACACGGGGGAGCCGCCACAGGTCGCGAGCGATCCGCTCGGCTTCCGCGAGCATCGCCGTGCCGACGCCGTCGGCTTGCCGGGTGGGGTCGACGGCGAACATCCCGAAGTACAGCGCGTCACCTCGACGCTGCAGGTGGCAACACGCGAGGAGACTCCCGGCGCCGTCCCTTGCGAGCAGAAAGGCGTTGTCGGGGGCCGTGATGATGGCCCGTAGCTCGTCGACGCTCGTCCGCGGCCCATCGACCAGATCAGCTTCCGTCGTCCAACCCGCCCGGCTGCTCTCGCCACGGTATGCGGACTCCACCAGCGCGTGCACGGCCGCGAGGTCGGCCTCAGTGGCGAACGAGAACTTCATCCGGTCCGCGATCGTACGACGGTCCGCCCCTGGCGATGAGTTTCCCGCGGCCGACTCGTCTGATGCGGTATGACGACGAACTCGGACCGCAGTCGCTGGGTCGCGCTGTACGTGCTCTGCATCGGGATGCTGATGATCGTCCTGGACGTCACCGTGGTGAATGTCGCGCTGCCCTCGATCCAGGCGGATCTCGGCTTCTCCACTTCCAGTCTCGCCTGGGTCGTGAATGCCTACCTCATCTCGTTCGGTGGGCTGCTCCTGCTTGCCGGCAGGTTGGGGGACCTCGTCGGCCGCCGGCGCGTCTTCCTCGCCGGTCTCGCGCTTTTCACGGGCGCCTCACTGCTGTGTGGGTTGGCGCAGAGCCAGTCGGTCCTGGTCGGCGCTCGTTTCCTGCAGGGTGTGGGCGGTGCAATGACGTCAGCGGTCATCCTGGGGATGATCGTCACCATGTTCCCGGAGCCGCGGGAGCAGGCGAAGGCGATCGGCGTCTATGGCTTCGTGGCCTCTGCCGGCGGCTCGGTCGGTCTGCTCGCCGGTGGCGCGCTGACGCAGTCGATCAACTGGCACTGGATCTTCTTCGTCAACGTCCCGATCGGGTTGGTCACTGCTGTGCTCGCGACGCGCTACATCGACAACGACACAGGCATCGGGATGCGCGCCGGTGCCGACGTACCGGGGGCATTGCTCGTCACCGGCGCGCTGATGGTGGGCGTGTTCACGATCGTGAAGCCGGCAGCAGAAAGCGGTTGGACGTCCCTGACGACGATTGCTGGCCTGGCGTGCACGGTCGTGCTCGTGGCTGGATTCGTTGTACGCGAGGCAACAGCCACGACGCCGCTCATGCCGTTGCGCATCTTCAAGCTCGGCACCGTGGCAGGAGCCAACATCGTCCAGACACTCGGCACTGCGGGGATGTTCGGGATGTTCTTCCTGGGCTCGCTCTACCTGCAGAGTGTTCTCGGGTACGGCGCGCTGCAGATAGGGCTCGCATTCCTGCCGACCTGCGTCGTCATGGGTGTCTTGTCGTTGCGCTACTCCGAGCGGCTGATCACGCGCTTCGGTGCAAAGGCATCGGTCCTGGCAGGCCTCGCGGTCATCGCGTTGGCGATGGTGCTGTTCGCGCAGGCTCCGGTTGCCGGCAACTACGTGCGCGACGTGCTCCCGGCGACCGCGCTCATGGGTCTCGGTGCCGGTGTCTGCTTCCCCGCCTTGATGGGTCTTGCGATGCAGGGCGTTGCACCGGAGGAGGCGGGGCTCGCATCCGGTCTGGTCAACACGACGGCCGAGGCCGGCGGCGCGTTGGGCTTGGCCGTGCTGGCGACCCTGTCGACCGCGCGAGCCGGACACCTGCTCGGCGCCGGTCACCCCACAGCGGCTGCCTTGACCGGCGGATACCACCTCGCCTTCCTCGTTGGGGCCGGCTTGGTGCTTGCCGCCATCGCGGTCGGGGCGCTGATGTTCCGCACCCCGCGTCCGAAGCACACCGCTGCCGCCGCGCCCGCCACCGCCCCGGCCGCCGGAATGCGTCCGGCGTACTGCGAAACAGCCTGACCCCAACTCGCGGCGCAAGGAGTCATCGGTGACCGAACTCGACGTACGCTGTCGGCCCATGACGACGACGGAATTCGACCTCGAGCGCGAGCTCGAGGCGCATCGACGCGAGCTGACCGGCTACTGCTATCGCATGTTGGGCTCCGGCTTCGAGGCCGAGGACGGCGTGCAGGAAACGCTGTTGCGCGCGTGGAAGAGCATCGACCAGTTCGAGGGACGCGCTGCATTCCGTTCGTGGCTCTACCGGATAGCGACCAACGTCTGCCTCGACATGCTGCGGAGCTCCGGCCGGCGCGCACAGCCGGTCGACCTCTCCAGCCCGTGGTCGGCGGACACACCGCTGCCTGCCGCAAGCCCGGAGAGCACCTGGGTCTCACCGATCGCCGATGAGCGCGTGCTCCCGATCGAGGCCGATCCGGCCGAGCTGGCCACCCAACGTGACACGGTGCGGCTGGCCTTCGTCGCGGCCCTGCAACATCTTCCGCCGAAGCAGCGCGCTGTGCTCATCCTCCGTGAGGTGCTTCGCTGGCAGGCGACCGAGGTGGCCGAGCTCCTCGAGACGAGCGTCGCATCGGTGAACAGCGCGTTGCAGCGGGCGAGGGCGACCCTCGCGGAGAGCGACGTGACGACAGAGTCGCCGGGTCGGATTGACGCCCACCAGCAGGAGCTGCTGGCGAAGTATGTCGACGCTTTTCAGCGTTACGACATCGAGAGCCTGGTTGCGTTGATCCGTGACGATGCAGTGTTCGACATGCCGCCGTTCCCGCTGTGGCTGAACACACTCGAGGACATCGCGAAGTGGTACACCGGGCAGGGTGCTGCCTGCGAGGGATCGCGACTCATCCCGACGTACGCGAACGGTTGTGCCGCGTTCGGTGCGTACAAAGTGAGCGGCCCGAACACATGGGACCCGTTTGCGATCCAAGTGATCGAGACCGACGGCGAGAAACTCATCGGGCTGCATCACTTCCTCGACACGCGGCTGTTCGCCGCGTTCGGGCTACCGCCTCGGCTCGAGGGTTAGGACTTCGGTCAGCCCGACCATCTCCAGCAAGGCGCGGAGCTGCTCATCCACGTCGCGCACTTGGATGCGCCAGCCGAGCCGGCCGGCGCCGAGCTGGAGCCGGGCGAGCAGGTCGACCAGTGCCAGGTCGCGCTTCGCCCCGCCGAGCGGCCAGGTGACCACGCACGCCGCGCCGTCCATCAACTCGACGCGGGTCGCCCCTACTGGGGACTGAGCGTCGCTGGGCACCGGCGTACCTCCGGAAGACAGGTTCGAAGTACAGACGGTTGCGGGGGCGCAAACTCACCGCTTGCAGCGTGGAGGACCCGGCGCCGTCGTACGTAACTGCTGACGAAAGGCCTCTAGTCGGTACGTCGTTGCCGCGAGAACGTGGTAGCGCAGGGAGGCGAGTCTCATGAGTGTGGGCACATATCCGGTTCGCGTCGAGGCGACGCTGGACCCAGAACTGTCGCGAGGGCTCTGGCTGGTCAAGTGGCTGATGGCGATTCCGCACTACGTCCTGCTCGTGTTCTTGTGGGTCGCCTTCGTGCTGTCGAGCATCGTCGCGTTCTTCGGCATCCTGTTCACCGGGCGCTATCCGCGGGGGATCTTCGATTTCAATGTGGGCGTGCTTCGGTGGACGTGGCGGGTGCACTACTACACGTTCGGTGCGCTGGCGACCGACCGCTATCCGCCGTTCACGCTGAAGGACGTACCCGACTACTCGGCGCGACTCGAGATTGCCTATCCGGAGCATTTGTCGCGCGGGCTTGCGCTGGTGAAGTGGTGGCTGCTCGCGATCCCGCACTACCTCATCGTCGGTGTGTTTCTCGGCGGCGGGGTGTGGGTGGCGACGCATGACGCTCACACAGCCGGTGTTCCCGGTGGTCTCGTCGGCCTGCTCGCCTTGTTCGCTGGCGTCGCGTTGCTGTTCACCGGCCGGTATCCGACATCCATCTTCGACTTCGTGCTCGGCATGAACAGGTGGGCATTGCGGGTCGCGTCGTACGCCGCCTTGATGACCGACGAATATCCGCCGTTCCGGCTCGACATGGGGGGACACGAGCCGGGCGCAACGTTGACGATGCCCGCGGCCGGGCCGGCCGCCGCACCCGATGCTGTGCCCGGGTCTGGCCAACCGCGCGGAGGCTGGACCGCCGGTCGCATCGTCAGCGTGGTCGTTGGTGTGTTAATCACCCTGTTGTCCCTCGGCCTGCTTGCAGGCGGTGGCGTTGCCCTGTGGGCGCAGACGACGCGGACGGACGGTTACGTCACGTCGAACACATCGAGCTTCAACAGCGGCGGGTACGCCGTGACCAGCGAGCGCGTGAGCTTCGGGAACAGGGGATTCGACTCGGGCTGGCAGGGCCGCATTCTCGGCACTGTGCGCGTTCGCGTCACGGGCACCGGTGCGACTCCGACATTCGTCGGGATCGGCCGCAGCGACCAGGTCGACGGTTACCTCGCCGGCGTGCCGCACACGACGCTGCATGACTTCGCCGGTCACAGCTCGACGACGCTGGTGGGGAACCGCACGCCGCCGGTGCCGCCGGCGGCGGCCGGAATCTGGGCCGCCAGTGCAGCGGGCTCCGACCGGCAGTCGATCGCGTGGCATGCCCAGAGTGGTGACTGGTCGGTCGTGGTGATGAACGCCAACGCGGCACCAGGCGTGCACTTCCGCGGCGACATCGGTGCAACGTTCCCTGCGTTGAAGTGGGTGGCGCTCGGCCTGCTGGCCGGGGGAGTGGTTCTCCTTGTTGCCGGCGGTTTCCTTGTCGTCAGGCCGATCCGGCGCGCCAGCTGATGCTCATGAGCGTCGGACAGCTGTGCGGGCTGGGGGTCGCTTCCGCCTCGGACCGGTGGTTGGGGACGCAGCCGACGTAGCCGAGAGTGCGGCGGCTGCGGCGGCGAGCACGATTGACCGTTGCGAGCTCGCCGTGCCCGGCGTGAGGCTCGAGACCGCGTGGATGACACCCATGGCGCATGCGGCGCGCGTCAGGCTCTCATCTGTGGGTTCGTCGCCCGCCATGTGCTGCTGAACCGCCTCTGCGAGCAGTCGCAGCCGCCGACCGATGTCGGGGTGGTGCTGCGTCGCCGGTTCGCGCGCCAGCAACCCGACGACACCCATGTGATCGAGGAACAGATCCAGATAGGACTCGAGGACCGACAGCGGTTCCGATCGGCCAGCACCGGCGTAGCGAAATCGCGCCACCAGATCCGCGAACGCATCGAGCATGGGCCGGGTGAGCTCCAGCAGCATCTGTTCCTTGGCCGGAAAGTGGTAGTACACCGCCGCTTTGGTCGTCCCGACCTTCTCGGCGATCAATCGGAGTGAGGTGGCGTCGTAGCCGCGCTCCTCGAACAGCTCCCTCGCGGCGGCAAGGATCGCCAGCCGGGTCCCCGGGTTGGGCGTCAGCGAGACAACTGACGGGGATTCCGGCATTCCACCTCCCGCTTGCCGACACCGGGTAACCTACCCAAGAATCGTTGCTAGCCGGTCGGCAAGCAAGAAGAGGCGGTGTCCTTTTAGTGACGCGAGCGGCCTACAAAGTGGGCATATGCACCGACGGCAGGCGGCACGCGGTCATCCGCAAGCGGCTGCAACGGCGCGCCCTTTGTGGTGCCGGCCGAATCGTGCTGCCGGCCGAAGGCGAGTTCGATCCGGACGGGATTGCCGCCTGTCCGCACTGCTCTCGCCTGGTGACAGATCCTGCACGGGTGTGATGCGGCGGCGATCAGGGCTGCAGGCACCTGGCCGGAAGCGGGAACCAGCGCAACGTCTCGAAATCATCGCCCAGTGCACTCGCTTCGTTGTCGTTCCACACCGCGGTGTCTGCCCGCTGCGCGAACAACCGTCGGGCTGCGTCTAGGTATCCCGCCAGCGCACTCTCGTCGGCGCGGCTGTGGTGTGTTGGATACCGCAGCTGCCCGGCGTCGTCGTACCCAAGCTGGGTGAGCCGGATCGGCGGCTCTGTCGGCGCGGCGCGGTGATGCCAGAGTCCTGTGGTCGGGTCGAAGGTGTAGTCGGTGAGCAACTTCCACCCGTGCTCGGCGATGAGCTGTACGGCGTCGACCACGTAGTCGCAGACCGCGTCCGAGATGAAGTAGTTGAAGTTGACGCGTGTCCAGCCCGGCTTGATGCCCTCGCAGCCGTTCGTGATTTCACGTTGAAAAGCATGCGACCGGTCGAGGTCGATGCCCAACAGTCGGTGCCCGTACGGCCCAGCGCACGAGCAGCCGCCACGGGCCTGGATCCCGAAGACGTCATTGAGCAGCGCGACGACGAAGTTGTGATGCAGGTATCCGCGGCCGTAGCCCACCACGAAGGACACGATGGACAGGCGCGCGGCTTTGGTGTCACCGAGCAGGACGATGTTGGGGTGGTTGCGCCATGCCGACAGAGCGCGTTGCCAGAACCGTTCCTCGCGCGCCTGGATGAGGTCCGTGCCGACGGCTTCCTTCAGCTGGAAGACCAGTCCGGCGCGGATCGAGCCGATGATGTTCGGCGTGCCGCCTTCCTCGCGCAGCACCGGGTCGGCGAGGTACTGCTGCTCGCTCGGGTTCACATAGGCAACGGTCCCGCCACCCGGAACCGTCGGCACGCGGTTACCCACCAGGTCGCGTCGTACGACGAGTACGCCGGGTGAGCCCGGACCACCGATGAACTTGTGCGGCGAGATGAACACCGCGTCCATGTAGTCCGGACCGGTCGCCGGTGAGCCCATCGTGATCGGGATGTACGGCGCAGCCGCGGCGTAGTCCCAGAACGACAGCGCACCGTGCTGATGCAACAACGCGGAGATGGCGGCCGTGTCGGTGCGGATGCCCGTGACGTTGGACGCCGCGGAGAAACTGCCGATGAGCAGCGGGCGCTCGGCGTAGTCCTGCAGCTTCTCCGCAAGCATTGCGAGGTCGACGTGCCCGTCGGGGTCCTCGTTGATCTCGATGACGTCAGCGATCGACTCGCGCCAGGGCAACTCGTTGGAGTGATGCTCGTAGGGCCCGATGAACACGACAGGCCGTTCGTCAGGCGGAATCGCGTCGGAGAGCCGGTAACGGTCGTCGAGGTCGGCGGGGATGCGGAGGTTCAGGATGCCGATCAGCTTGTCGACGGCGCCGGTGGCACCGGAGCCGCAGAAGATGACGAGTGTGTCTTCATCACCGCCGATGGCGACCCGGATCACCTCACGGGCGTCCTCGCGCAGCCTGGTCGTCTGCAACCCGGTGCCGGAGCTCTCGGTGTGTGTGTTCGCGTAGCGCGGCAGCACCTCGTCGCGAATGAAGTCCTCGATGAAGTCGAGTGCGCGCCCGGACGCGGTGTAGTCGGCGTAGGTCACTCGCCGTGGGCCGTACGGCCCGTCGATCACCTCGTGGTCGCCGATGACGCCCTGCCGAACGCGCTCGAGCAGCGGCGAGGTCGGGACCGTCGTCGCTGGCGCGTCTGTTTGCGTCACGTAACGATGATGTGCCCTCCCGCCCGTAATTCATAGAACGGGACACCGACGACGAGGCAATGCGCGTGATGGACGCAGTAGGTGTCACGGAGCCGTGGACAGGCCCGAAGCGTGGGGCAAGCGGCCCTAGGTGTTGCCGTTTTCCGTGGTGAGCGAGCCGTTCGTCCACGTATGTGACGCACTATTGACAGCGACACCCGCGACGAGGCCACCGGCGAGAGCGACGATGACGACAACGGCGCGAGCCCACGTGCCAGGTACGACGCGGTGGGAACGCTCGCCGATTCCCATTAGCTGACCTGCGCGGACCAGCCGACCGATCACGTGCAGAGCTGTGATGGCGAACCAACCGATGAACGCTGCCTTGTGCAAGGTCAACGGGCTAACGCGGGCACCGTGGATCGTGACGATTGACCGAAAGCTCGACGCGCCGAGCGGGATGAGTGCCAAACCCGTGCCGAGCACGGCGAAGCCCGCGAGGACAACCACCGGGCCGAGCACACGGAACGCGAGTGACGGAGGGCCGGCGTGGCGGTAGTCCGGATCGCCTCCGTAATAGCGGACTATGCGCCAACCCGTGGTCAGCGTCTTGAGGAAGACGAGCGGAACGAGCGCGGTCCCGACGACGATGTGCAGCGTCAGCATGTTGTGCAACGACAGGAGCGTCACACCTTCGAGCAGGAATACGACGAGCAGTGCCGTGCCGACCCACGCCGTCAGCCGAGCGTTGCCGGCCGGGCCACCGGTCGTCGGCCGGATCGCGTCCGCTCGCTGCAACGGACGCACCGCCTCGGTCGCTGCGTCCGTGAGGACTCTGGCGAGCTCGCCCTTCATGCGAGATGTACCTCTCAGGCCCCGTCGCTGCTCAGGTCACGTCGACTGAAGTCTTCCGTTCAAACGGTAAAGATCTCGCGCCGCCGACTGACACGATCCCACTCGCGAGGGGGGCGCGGAGCGAACTACCGCCTCGTGTCACCTATCCGCGGGTGTACATGGGACAACTTCGACGAAAACTTGAGCCAGATCCGTCCCGCCCGAGACATTTGCTGACCGAGCCTGGGGATGAGCTAGCGCTTCGAGGCCTGATCGAAGTTGACCGGCTCGGCACTTCATCACCTGCCTGGTCGTTCCGATACCTAGGGCATACGTTGAATCACGACATACCCGAGCATGCAGCACATCGGCATCCTCCGGCCGCACGAACTGGAGGCCTCGCGCTGTGACTGCCCACCTTCCCGTGCTCGGGGACGGCCTTCGGCCCCGACAGGTCGTGACCCACCATGTGATCCCGCGTGTGGTGGAAGCGACCGTCATACCGTCCGGGATCTTCTTCGTCGTCTGGCACTTTGCCGGCGCGTGGCCGGCGTTGTTCGCCGCCTTGGGCTATGCGGCGGCCCTCATCCTTCGACGCATCGCACGCGGGCGGCCGGTGCCCACGCTGGTCGTGGTCGCCATGCTCGGCCTGACGGCTCGGACGATCGCCAGCATCGGCAGTGGAAGCACCTTCATCTACTTCCTGCAGCCGGTCTTCGGTACCGCTGCGGTTTCGTTGGCGTTCTTCGGCTCGGTCATGGTCGGCCGTCCGCTCGTCAACAAGCTCGCCGTGCAGTTCTGCCCGCTGCGTGAGCAAGATGCCAACCGGCACGGCGTACAACGGTTGTTCCGCGGTCTCACCCTGTTCTGGGCCAGCGTTCTCATGGTCAACGCGGCGATCACGTTGACGTTGTTGCTGACGTTGTCCGCCAACGCCTTCGTGCTGGCGAAGACAGTCCTCAACCCGGGCCTCACCTGCCTGGCCGTCACGTTGACGGTGGTCTGGTCGATCCGCGTAGCCCGTCGCGAAGGCTTGGCGCACCATGGTCGCGCCGCTGCTGTTCTCGCCTGACTTCTAAGGTCGCGAGGTGCACGTGCGACCCACAACTCTGCGCGGCCCTGACATCGACGGGCCACTCGCCCAACTGCGGGCGGCGCTCGAGTTGCCCGCGGCCTTCCCGGCCGACGTGCTGACCGAAGCCGGGGCGGCAGCGACGGCAACCGCATGGCGAGCGGAACGTCGCGACGCGACCGACCTGCCGCTCGTGACGCTGGATCCGCCGGGATCGCGCGACCTCGACCAGGCTTTCGCGTTGGAGCGCAGCCCCACCGGGTTCGTTGTCTGGTACGCCATCGCGGACGTCGCCGCGTTCGTCGCACCGAATGGGTGCGTCGACGCCGAGGCACGCCGTCGTGGAGAGACGCTCTATCTTCCGGACGGGCGCATCCCGCTGCATCCGCCGTCATTGTCGGAAGGTGCCGCCAGCCTGCTCCCGAACGAGGACCGGCCTGCCGTCCTGTGGCGGGTCGAGCTTGACGGCGACGGTGAGCCGACAGCGACCGACGTACGCCGTGCTCTGGTGCGCAGCCGGGGACAGCTCGACTACCCGTCACTGCGTGCCGGCGAGACCTTCCGGCTCCTGCGCGACGTCGGCACCGTGCGGCAACAACGTGAGCGCGCCCGCGGTGGCGTCTCGTTGCCGGTGCCGGAGCAGCAGGTCGTCGGCAGCGGGACCGACTGGCAACTGGACTACCGCGCGCCACTGCCGGTGGAGGACTGGAACGCCCAGCTGTCCTTGCTCACCGGTATGGCTGCGGCACAGCTCATGCTGTCCGCGAAAGTGGGGCTGCTGCGCACGATGCCCCCGCCCGACCCGGAGACGCTGGCCTCGTTGCGTCGCAGCGCCGGCGCCTTACGCGTCTCGTGGCCCGAGGGTTCGTCGTACGCCGATGTCGTGCGACGACTCGATCCCAATGTGCCCGCGGACGCCGCCCTGCTTCGGCTGGCGTCGGTCCTGTTCCGCGGTGCCGCGTACGTCGCCTTCGACGGCAGTGCCCCGGCGCTGACGACGCACTCGGCTGTTGCGGCGCCCTACGCACATGCGACCGCTCCGCTGCGACGTCTCGGCGACCGCTATGTCAGCGAGGTGTGCCTGGCGATCTGCGCTGGACATGCAGTCCCGGACTGGGCGCGTGCGGCGTTGCCCGTGCTCCCAGAGGTCATGGCCGGCAGTGACCAGCGCGCCCATCGGGTTGACCGGGCGGTGGTCGATCTCGCCGAGGCCTTGCTGTTGTCCGGCCACGTGGGCGAGGTCTTCGACGGTGTCGTTGTTGAGGCGCGCGGCCGGGCCGGGGAGGTGCAGCTGGCCGAGCCGGCCGTGCGCGGGCGCATCGACGGCGCGGATCTGCCACTTGGTCAGGAGATCAAGGTTCGGCTGGCCGAGGTCGACGTTGTGAAGCGGTCGGTGGTATTCCAACCGCTGCGGTGACCGGAGGGCGGCTGTGTCGGGTTCCCCTACGGCGCACGCTGCCCGGACGGCCCGGCTCCTGCGGCTGGTCACTGCCTCAGCGCTTTTCACCGTGCTCGTCGCGGTCGTCTTCTTCGTCTGGACCACCGTGCGCGGTGACCGGGACCTGCGGGATGGCGACCGGCACGTCGGCTCCGTCGTCGGGCTGCGCCAGCCGCAGTCATGGAACTTCTTCGACGGCGGCCGCATCGTGGTCACGTACGCCGACCGCGGTCATCCCAAGCGCGCCACGATTTGGCTCGATAACGAGGTCAGCGACTACCACGTCGGAGACCCGGTCACGGTCATCACGCACGATGGACGCGTCCGGACCGACCGAGAGGCCAATGACCCGGTGCAGCTCGGGTTTGGCGTGGCCGTGATGGCGCTCGTTGCCCTGATCGCTGCCATTGGCAGCGCGCTCGGCCTTGCCGGCCTACGTCACCTGGCGGCCCGTCGCGCGGTGTGGCTGCGGCGGGACCAGAACGCGCGCGACCTCGGCCTGCGCCGCTTCGCGCTGAGCCGGCGGCCGCCATCGATGGTGATCGTGGACAAGAACCTCGAGGTGCGGCTGCCCGCGTACTTCGGGGATCAGCCGATCGTCGTACCCACGCGCAGCATCGCGGTGGTCCGCCTTGACGACACGCTGGGCACCGGCGCTCTCGACGACGACGCGGAGCTGTTCGAAGAACCGATTGCCCTGCCGTCGTTTCCGACCACCTGGACCTTCCTCGAACCGAACATCCTCGTCGTGTTGGACCACCCGGTCCGGGTTCCGCCGCTGCGGCGGCTCGCGGCCTACAACACCCATCTCGACTTGCCGTTCACCCGCGGGGACACACTGTCGCCGCAAGGAGCCACCATCGACGGGATGGGACTGCGCACGCGGGACCCGGCGCGAGCAGTGCACGAGCTTCAGCAAGCCGGTGCCGAGGTCGCTGCTGACGAGATCGCGTGGTTGCGCACTCGTCGGCAGGTCGTCGCCGATCCCGCCGTTCGAGGTCGGGTCTGGGCGAGTGAGACGTCGGCTTCCACGTGGCGGCGGTGGGCGCACCGCATCACCGCAGTGGCGGTCGCGCTTGTGGTGAGCCTGCGGGTTGCCGGCACTCACGCACCTTCCTGGCTTCTCGCGTTGCCCCTCGTGTTGTTCGGCCTCTCGGTGCTGGTCGGCTGGCGGGCCAGTCGAATCCTGACCGCGATGGATGAACTGCCGCCGCGCCAATCGTGAGTGCGGCGCCGCCCGCGGTTTGCAGATGCGGCCCGCGACCACAGCGCTGCTCCCCAGGCCCACGCATAGGAGCCCCGCGAGGACGAGCCAACCGAGACCCGGCGGTCCCGTCTCCGGCAGGGTTGGCGTTGGCGAGCGGCTGATGGGTGGCACCGGACTGACCTCGGTGGCGACTGGTATCCGCACCGTGACCGGTGCCGTCGAGCAGAATCCTTGGCCGTCGGTCACCGTGTAGGTGAAGTGGTCGACACCGCTGAAACCGCGCGCGGGCTCATAGACGAGCTGGTCCCCGACGATGCCCGTGCGCCCGTGGCTCGGCTGCGTGAAAGACCACAGGCCGAGCTTGTCGCCGATCGGCGCCGTCGCGTGGTCACGCCATCGGAAGCCCACCCGGTGGTTGAACGTGCCGACAAGTGAGACCGCATCCGCGGTCGCCGGCACGTTGCATATTCGGATGCCGACGATGCCCCCGGTCGAGACCTGACCGGCCGCATCCTTTGCGGCGTAGGTCAGCTGGTCGAATCCGACGTACCCGTTGTCAGGTCGGTAGGTCACCCACCCGTACGGCAGCCACGCGATGCTGCCGTGCGGCGGGTCGGAGACCGACACCAAGGTCAGCGGTCCGGCGCTCGACCCGTCGTTGGCAAGCACGTTGAGCCCGGTGTCCTGGTCTTCGACGGTGAGGATCTTGTCTCGTCGCAGCTTCGGCGGGTCAGCTGCGGGCAGCGTCTTCGGCCCGGTCTTGGCCGGGTCAGCCGGTGGACAGGCAGAGGTCTTGGCCGAGCCCTGGAACGAGTTCGTCACGCTTGCGTTCGCGGCGGGGGCCAGCGCAACACTCACCGTGCCAACGGTGAGTGTGCAGAGCGCGGTCGCGGTTGCTGCCGTGCGGAACGTGCGCGGCAGGTGGACGTGCAGACGGCGGTCACGCGCCATGGTTGCCCCGTAAGCGAGAGCGTCGAAACCGAGCAGCGCCTCAGGCGCTCGACATGCGAGGGCGACATGCGCCGTGCTGTCCGGCCGTGCCGAGGTTCCGACTAGGAGGAATGTGACGAACTCGCTCCGCTCCGGCGTACTTTGTCAGCCTGCCCGGCCCGCGTCTAGATGGATCGGCGTCGGTTTCTCGCGATGCTGGCCTCTACCGCCGTCTGCACCAGTCGGTCGTTGTCGCGCGAGATGAAGCGATGCACGCGCTCCTGCAGCAAGCAACGAAGCAGCGGGTTGAACGCGAAATACGTCTCACCGAAGTGCACGCGTGTCCGCCCATCGCCGTGGTCTTCCAGTCGGTGCCACCCGGTCGCCCTCGACCAAAGCGGCTTGCCTACCGCGTCGTAGCGGGAGTACTCGTCGGGGCGGGATTCGGTGACGCACTCCCACGACCGGCCGACCCCGCCGGAGAGGAGATAGCGCGGGACGCGGAACGTGCACGTGCGGACGAGCCCTTCGCCGGTTCCGTCACCGGGGTTCAGGATCTCGATGCGAACGTCGCCGTGCTCGATCACGAACGGGCCGTCCGGCGGCATCTGGACCCGTGGGTGCAGGGCGCGCCAGACCTCGGCCGGCGTCGCGTCGACCTCGAACGAGTAGGTGTGCTCGCGCGCGGGCCGGTCGAGCCGCCCGAAGACGCGGCGGAGCCAGCCGGCGGACATCCGCTGACGGTACCGAGGCAACGCCGGCTGTCCGGTTCGGGTGGATAACACGACGGTCGTCGGACTTTGTGACTAGCACTTAGGGGGGATCTTTCACTTACGTGGCCACGTTTTGTATCCGGAGCGCGCACGCTTGCTCACGTGGCGGAACCGGTACGCATCTTGCTCGTCGACGACGACCCCGCGCTCCGGCAACTGACCCGCTCAATCCTCGACTTCGCCCTGGAGCACGTCGACCACGAGGTCCTCGAAGCCACCGATGGTGTCGACGCACTGGAGCAGTGCGACCGCACCACCGTGTCGGTGATGGTGCTCGACATGCACATGCCGAAGCTCGACGGGCACGGGGTGCTCGCGGCCCTCCAGCAGCGGCAGTCCCGCCCGCAGGTCGTTGCCTGGACCGCCGACCCGATCGCGCTCCGGGCGGCAGCGGTCGAAGGCGCCGACGCGTCAGTGCAGAAGGCGAGCGACATCGACAACCTCACCGACGCGGTCCGCAGCTGCTTGCTGTTGGCATCGGCGGCCAGCGAAGAACAGATTCCGGCTGCGCGTACGCCATCGGAGCGGCTCGAGACGGCGTGAGCGGCGCGGGCGTAGCTCGCCCTCAGGCGGGACCAAGGTCCCGACGTTTCGGGAAGTTGGCCTATCGCCGTGGCGATTCGTTGGCCGGATGCTGGACGCATGGCACTGCCATTGGTCGACGTCCTCGACCGCGCAGAGTGCGACCGGCTGCTTGCGAGCGCTGCGGTCGGCCGGGTTTCCTTCACTGACGGCGCGTTGCCGCAGATCTTGCCCGTCAACTACGCAGTCGACGGCCGTTCGATTGTCTTTCGTACGACGGCCACCGGCCGGTTGGCCGCGTGTTGCCATGGCAGTGTCGTCGCCTTCGAGGTGGACAACGTCGACGGCGACAATCGATCCGGCTGGTCGGTCCTCGTCGTCGGAGACGCCAGCGCTGTCACCGACGAGAGCGAGGTCGTCCGCGCCCGTCAGCTGCCCTTCGCGCCCTGGGTGGGCGGTCAGCGTGACCACTACATCCGGATCACGCCCGGCATCGTCAGCGGACGCGTCTTGGGCTGAGGGACTAACGCAGGACCTCGTCGACGGGACGCCGGTGTGTCGTGGGGTGGCCAGTCCCGCCGTACCCCAGTCGCAACAGCATCTGCGGGTGCCCGATCGCGCCAATGCCGTGACCGAGCTGAAGGCGAGCCGTCGGCACCTCGAGGACCTGCGTCATCGGCGCAGCGCTGATCCCGCGCGCGGTGGCCTGCAGCAGCAGGTGCCCCACTGCCATGCCGGCTTCCAGCCAGGAGCGGGGGTCGTCCTGACCCGTGCCCACCACAACGACGAGTGGATGTTCGGCAACCGGCGGTCCGTCGCTGTGCTCGAAGCCGGCCGTCACACTGCTGTCGACGTCGAAGTCCCGCAGCCGGTAGCTCGACCCCCGTTCGGTCACGGGTGTGGGGTCGACGGCGCTTCGTGGCACGCCGTCCGGCGCCGTTTCGTCGAAGCGGCTCCACTTCTCCAGCTCTTCGACGTACGCGGGGTTGCCGCGCTCGAGCTCGTCGGCGTGTGCGAGCACCGTCGCCACGAGCGGGAGGTCCGCGGGCCGGTCGAGCGGGCGCAGCCAGGCGCCTTCCGCCTCGGTCGCGGCGCGCAGCTCGTCGATGACCTCGGTTGGGATCGGCTGCTCGGCGTACCGCCCGCGGTCCGTATAGCGGATGGGGAGCGCGTCGACGAGCAGGCGCTCCTCGTCGGTGGCTTCCCTTCGGCCGGTCACCGTGAGCCGGGCGAGGTGGTCCGTGTCGCCGGAGTCGGGCAACAGCTGGGTGCTCACGTCCCAGCCGAGGCTGCGCAGGGCAAGGCGCGCGAACATCGTCGCAGCACCGCAGCCGATGTGCAGCTCACGGCCGGTCCGGTCGACGACATCGGGGTTGCGGCTGCGGTCGGCATACACGTCGAGGCCCTGCGGGTCGATGGCGAACGACCACGGCTGGCTGTTGTGCAAGGACGGTGCGAGCGTTGCCGCTTCTACGGCAGCGCGCTGCTCTTGTTCGGGTACGTCGAAGGTCACCGTTGCAGCCTCCTTCATTTAGCCGTCCCTGCCAACCAGCTCGCGGAGGAGGTCGCTCGTCGTGATGAGGCCGAGGATCTCGCCTCGCTCTGTGACGACCGGGACGGCGTCGGTGCGGTCGTCGAGCATGATTTCAGCGACGATGCGTGCCGGCGTCTCCGGAAGCACGCAGTGCACGCGGCGGCCGACGACGTCGCCCACCATGCGGCGGTGCGGCCCGATCGGACCGAGCGGCCACTCGGCCGTGATGCGCCGGTCGTCGATGAGACCGCGGACCCGAACGCCGTCGACGACGACGAGGTGCCGCAGGCCCGAGCGGTAGAGCAGTCCCCACGCCTTCCACACGGTGTCGTGTACCGAAACCGTGACCACGGGTGCGGACATGACGTCGGCGGCGGTTCTGACCCGTCCTGCCGGTGCAACGTCGTCGATCTCGACCGTTGTCATCATCGTGACACCTCCGGGACACCGCGTGCCTGCCGCTCCAGGTTGCGCGCCCGGTGAGCCGGACCGGCAGGGGACAACGTCCCGATGCTGGTGACCAACGGCCCGTGTCGTCGACCGCGCCGTGAGACGGTGGTCTTTGTGAGTGAGTCGCTCGCCCCGGCGCCGGACCGCCTGCGCGGCCTGCTCGAGGCGGTGCTCGCCGTCGGCGAGGATCTCGACCTGCAGGCGGTGCTGCACCGGATCATCCAGGCCGCGGTCACCCTGGTCGATGCCGAGTACGGCGCGCTCGGGGTGATCGGTGACGGAGACCGGCTGTCGCAGTTCGTGACCGTCGGAATCGACAACGACCTGTACCACCAGATCGGACCGCTGCCGCGCGGGCGCGGGATCCTCGGGCTCCTCATCCACGATCCCCATCCCCTGCGCCTCGACGATCTCTCTACGCACGCGTCGTCGTTCGGCTTTCCCGAGCACCATCCGCCGATGCGCACCTTTCTGGGCGTTCCCGTGCGGATCCGCGACCAGGTCTACGGCAACCTCTATCTCACCGAGAAGCGCGGCGGCCGGCCGTTCACGGAGGAGGACGAGAACACCGTCAAGGCGCTGGCCGCGGCAGCCGGTGTCGCGGTTGCGAACGCTCGCCTGTTCGACCGGGTGCGGCGCCGCGAGCGCTGGGTCACGGCGTCCGCCGACGTGGCGACACAACTGCTGTCCGGGGCGGACTCCGGCGAAGTGCTCGGCGTGGTCGCGAAATACGCGCGAGAGCTTTGCGATGCCGACATCAGCGTCGTCGCCCTGCCCGCGTCGGAGGAGTCGCTGATGATCGAGGCGAGCGACGGCGACATCGCGGTCTCGGTGCATGGCAGCCTGGTGCCGGTCGAAGGTTCGCTGCTCGGCGCGGCGTATCGCAGTGCTGACCCGATCGTCGTCTCGGACGCGTCTGCCGACCCGCGCGCCTATGCCGCCGACTACCTGTCCTCGGTCGAGGCAGCGATGTACATCCCCCTCGGCGGTACCGGCCAAGTTCGGGGTGTGCTCTGCGTCGCGAACCGCGCCGGCGCTCGGCGTTTCGACGACTCGGATCTGCGCCTGGTCGAAGGCTTTGCCGGCCAGGCAGCCATTGCGTTGGAGGTGGCCGACCGTCGGCGCGACGCCGAAAAGCTGTCGCTGTTCGCCGACCGCGACCGCATTGCCCGCGACCTGCACGACCTCGTGATCCAGCGCTTGTTCGCCACGGGTATGCAGCTCGAAGGTGCGGCCCGGCTGATCGAGCGACCGGAGCCACTCGAACGGGTACGCAAGGCCGTGGACGAGCTGGATCTCACGATCCGCGAGATCCGTTCGACGATCTATGCGTTGCAGGCGCCCGACCTCGGATCGGAGCACAGCCTGCGGTCGCGCATCGTGAGCCTTGTCGACGAGGTGACCGAGGCCCTGGGTTTCAGTCCCTCTCTTCGCCTCGACGGTCTCGTGGACACTCAGGTCCCCGACCTGGCCGCCGAGCAGCTGCTGGCGGTGCTGCGCGAGGGGCTGACGAACATCGCCCGGCATGCCGGCGCCAGCAAGGCGGAGGTGCTGGTGGTGGTCGCGGATGAGCTGACCTTGACGGTTCGCGACAACGGTGTCGGGCTGGCTCCGGGCGGCCGTCGAAGCGGGCTGTCCAACATGGCCGAGCGGGCGCGCGAGCTGGGGGGCACGTTCACCGCCGACGCGCCGCCGGAGGGCGGCACCGAGCTGGTCTGGTCAGTGCCGCTCTAGGTGCCGTGCTGGCCGCGTTCGAGCTTGGTCGCGAGCACTGCGGCTTGGGTACGACGTTCCAGGCCGAGTTTCGCCAGCAGCGCGGACACGTAGTTCTTGACGGTCTTCTCGGCCAGGAACATCCGCTCACCGATCTGCCGGTTCGTGAGTCCTTCACCGATCAGGTCGAGGATCTTTCGTTCCTGGTCGGTGAGGCCCTGCAGCGGGTCCTTCCGGTTGGCCTGGTTGCGCAGCCGGTCCATCACCTGCGCGGCCGCCTTGGGATCGAGCAGCGAGCCACCGCCGGCCACCGTGCGTACGGCGCCGACCAGGTCGCTGCCGCGGATCTGCTTCAGCACGTAACCCGCCGCGCCGGCGAGGATCGCGTTGTAGAGCGCCTCGTCGTCGGCGAACGACGTGAGCATCAGGCAGGCGAGGTCAGGGAAGTCCGAGCGCAGGTCCCGACACACGGCCACACCGTCACCGTCGGGCAACCGGACATC
This sequence comes from Actinomycetes bacterium, assembly GCA_045807285.1. Taxonomy (GTDB): domain Bacteria; phylum Actinomycetota; class Actinomycetes; order JAWWOW01; family JAWWOW01; genus JBJMHR01. The sequence goes on along the minus strand of JBJMHR010000021.1, from coordinate 84,972 downwards.
CAGGACTGCGACGTCCGGTCTCGTTGCGGGCACCCGCGCCAACGCTTCCGCGGCGGTGGATGCCTCACCGACCACCACGATGTCGCCCTCTGCTTCAAGCAGGTCGCGTATGCCGCGGCGTACGACCTCGTGGTCATCGAGCAGGAAGACATGGATCACGTCGTCATCAGCCACTCCTGCACGCTAACGCGTTTTGCCCCGTATGAGTCAGGACCTTGGTCCCGAGGACGGGTGTCCACTGCACCTGTCGAGTGACGAGCGACCTCCCTAGCGTCGATAGCGACCGAGGAGGCGTTGATGATCGCGTTGCCGGAGTACGACGCCCGTCTGCCACGCGCGGGTGCCGTTCATGTGCGCCGGGCGCGCGCCGACGACTGGGCCGCAGTGCGTGACTTGCACCGGGCGTTGTCGCCTCAGTCGATCTACTTCCGATTTTTCACCGGTGGGGTCGACCTCGGTCGTGAACTGCGGCGGCTGTTGCGTCCCTTGGACGACAAGCACGAGACAGTCCTCGCGCTGATCGACAACGACGTTGTCGGCGTCGCCAGCTATGAGCGGGTAGAGGCGCACAGCGCAGAGGTGGCGTTCCTGGTCGACGCCCGGCACCGCGGCGCCGGCCTCGCAACGTTGTTGCTCGACGTGCTGGCGGACGCGGCGCGCGCGAACGGGATCTCGAACTTCGTCGCCGAGACACTGCCAGGCAACGCGGCAATGTTGAGCGTCTTCCGTGACTGCGGTCTGCGTTGCATTACGACGTATGCCGACGGGGTGATGTACGTGCAGGCCCCGCTGGAGGAGTGCGGTGACGGCGGTGCGTGGCCTGCACTCGTGGCCGATGTCTTGAAGCCTCCGTTGCACTCCCGACAGTAGAGAAGGGCACGTCATGAGGACCGCAACTCGCACCGGGCTGACCGCCGACGTCGTCGACTACATGATTGCAACGGCATGTCGTGCACCGTCCGTGCACAACACTCAACCGTGGCGTTTCCGTTTCCACGACGGTGCGATCGAGCTGCGCGCAGACCCGTCGCGCGCGCTCCGCATCGCGGACCCCCAAGCACGCGAGCTCGTCATCAGCTGCGGTGCGGCCTTGTGCAACCTCGAGCTCGCCGTGCGCCGCCTCGGGCTGGAACCGCGGACGAGGCTCCTGCCTGACGACGGCGACCCGGAACTGCTGGCGACGGTGCGTGGGCTGCCGGGTGGCCGGCCGACGCGTGCGGAACAACGGCTACTGGGCGCGATCAGCAACCGGCACACCCACCGGGCAGCGTTCGCCGACCGGCGACCGAGCACTGCCTTGCTCGACGAGCTCCGGGTCGCCGCCCGTGTCGACGGAGCGTTCCTGACCGTCGTTCCCGACGGAGCGGGCGCCGAGCGCGTCCTCGACCTGGCGTGGGCTGCCGACCGAACGCAGCGCCAAGACATCGCCTGGCGTGCAGAGATGGTGAAGTGGGCCAACAAACCTGACCAGCACAGTCGCGACGGCGTACCGCCAGATGCGTACCCGACCGACCCGGCGGCGTACGGCGGAGGTCGGTTGCCGACGCGTGACTTCTCGCTCCGGCGTGGCTGGGGCCGCGGCAACAAGCCCGGAGCCGGTGGCGCCGTGCTCACCGTGCTGACGACCGAGGCCGACGGGCCGCGCGCGTGGCTTCGCGCCGGAAAGGCGCTCCAACACGTCTTGCTGCTAGCAGCCGGCAAGTCGGTGTTCGCGAACTACGCGACCCAGCCGCTCGAGCTTCCGGACGTGCGCGACGCGCTCCGCGCGGCCATACACACGCCGGGATATCCGCAGATGCTTTTCCAGCTCGGTCACGCGGGCCCGTCTGCGTTGACGTCACGACGTCCCGTTAGTGAGGTTCTGCAGCGCGAGGCCGCCATCTCGCTCGACAGGTAACGGGCGTCAGCCCGCGAGGACGATGCCCAGCGTCATCGCGGCGAGTGCAGTAAGTAGCGCGAGCGCGCCGTTGACGGCGAGCGCCGGCCGCGACCGTGCCCGCGTGTGCAGGCCTGCGGTTACGCCCGAGACGACGACGACCGCGAGCTTCACGATGAGCGTTGTCTGGTAGCGACCGTGCACCTTGTCGTGTTCCGCGACGACGTTCCAGACCCCGGTGCCGACGAGCAGCGCGTACGCCGGCCACGCAACTGTCGCGAAGCGCACCGCGGCAGCGCGAGGTGCGTCCGGACCGAGCCTGCGCAACACGGGTACCAGGGCGGCAAGGACGAGCTGCCCACCGACCCAGACCGTGGCACCGAGCACATGCAGGCTCAGCCGCAGCGTCGTCCAGCCGCCGGCCAGCATCAAGCCAGGCTGAGAGCGACAGCAGCGCTCCGCAACGCTTCGCGCGCATCCGGATGTGCGGCGTACTCGATCAAGCGATGTGCTTGTTCGTGTTGAGAGACGCCCCAAAGTCGGGCCACGCCGTGGTCGGTGACGACCGCGGATTGCTGGAACGAGGTGGCTGGTGCCGGCAGCGTCGGGACGATCGTCGAGCAACCGGCGCGCTGATGCCATGACGGGAGCGCGATGAGCGCTTGTCCATGGTGCGCGTGCAGCGCGCCGACGACGAAGTCACTCTGGCCGCCGAACCCGCTGTAGATACGACCGCGCACGTACGACGCGTTCGCCTGGCCGTAGAGGTCGACTTCGAGGGCGGCATTGATCGACGTCATCGTCGGTTGCCGGGCAATCCACGCGGGGTCGTTGCAGCGTTCGGTCCTGGTCATACGCACGCGCTGGTTGCCGTCCAACCAGCGGTAGAGCTCGGCCGATCCCCACGCGAACGACGTGACGATGGGTGCTTCTCGGTCGAGGGCACCTGCATGGTCGAGGGCAAGCATCCCGTCGCTGAACATCTCCGTCCAGACGCGCAATCCCCGTCGCCCGGTGAGCTCGGCAAGCACGCCATTGGGGATCGCGCCGATGCCCAGTTGCAACGTCGCATCGTCGGGCACGAGCTCGGCAACGCGGTTGGCGACGAGGACGGCCCGGTCATCGGGCTTGGGCGCGGCCAGCTCACCAACCGGAGCATCGGCCTCGACGGCAAGGTCGAGGTCGTCGAGGTGCAGCTCGCCGTCGCCGTACGTGAATGGCATAGACGGGTTGATCTGTGCGACGACAAGGCCGCCGTTGGACAACGCCGTTTCGATCGCCGCGGGCAGGATGTTGACCTCGGTGCCGAGCGACACCACACCGCGGCGCGGCGCGCTCACATTGATGAGGACTATGTGCGGCTGAGTGCGGGTCTTGATCAGCTGAGGGACCAAAGACAGCCTCGACGGCAGGTAGGACAGCGACGGGGCACCGCGCATGCCCGCACCGACGAACGGCGTCTCCAACTCGACACCAGCACGTATCGGCACGCCGCTGGGCGCATTGAGCATGAACAGTCGGTAGGCGGCAAGCTCCGTGTCGACGGCTTCCAGCAGCGCCCATGGCACCGCGCCGTTGCCCCCCACGACCACGCGCGGGCGGTCGACGCGAGCAGCAACGGCCGTGACACGGCGGCGGAGTTCCTCGACCTCGACGATGCGCACGTGATGATCCTGCCCTTCGGAAGCAGCTCGGGACGAAAGTCCCGACCACGTCATGGCGCTGGTCCTCCGCCTTCACGACTTTTGCCTGCCGCATTTCGGCCCCGCAACGACGAGGCTCGATCACAGAGCGTTCGCCCGACCGGGGCGGGGCGGAGTCGAGGAGGACACCATGAAGAGCACCAAAGGAATCGCCACGATCCTGGCAGCCCTAGCGGGCGTCGCCATGCTCATCGCCGGCCCGATCATGGTCCTGAAGGGCTTCAACGGGCAGACGCAGGTCCGCCACCAGCTCTCCGCACAGAAGATCGTCTTCCCACCGAAGGGCAGCGAGGGTCTGCCGGCAGCCGAAGCGGGCTTCGCCGGCCAGCACGTCGTCACCGGCCCGCAGGCCAAGGCGTACGCCGACATGGTCGAGACGCACGTGCGCGCTGCGACCGGCGGCCAGACCTACTCCGAGGTCAGCGCCAAGTTCCTCGCAACCGGTGGCACGGACACGAAGCTCGGCGCCGTCCGGCAGACCGCGTTCATGGGTGAGTCGCTGCGCGGCTCCCTGATGGGTGCCTACCAAGCCTGGGAGGTCACCTGGCTGGTGATCGGACTCGGCGCTCTCGTCACCGGGCTCGGGTTCGTGTTCCTCGGGATCGCTGCGGCGATCAAGCCCCGTCGGGTGAAGGTGCCGGCCTCGCCGGAGTCCTTGTTCACGACTGAGGCGGTCACCAGCTGACGCGAAGTCCCGGTCGAAGGCCGGTCGTCCCCGCGGACGGCCGGCCGTTCGGCGTCTAGGCATTCAAGCCGCAGTGTCCGGCAGGGGCTCGCACAGGAGTTGACGCACATCGTCGAGGAACGTGTTCGTCGTCGCGTCGCGCCACAGCGCCCCCCTGACCATGCGCGGTGCCCAGTCGGGTTGCTCGCCGACGGTCGGTGCGATCGCGTTTTCCAGCCAGTCCTTGCCATGACGCGGGTCGACGTCGGCGTGCACTTCGTAGAACGGATAGGCATCGGCCGGCGCAGCACAACGGTCGAACGCCTGCAAGACCAACCGGCAGCGTGGTCCGGCTTGCAGCTCGATCAGGCCGAGCGCACCGAGCATCTCCGGTTGCAGCCAGCGGTTGGTCGCGAGCAGTCCGCAGAACGCGGACCGAGCGAGCGCCGAGGTCGGCAGCTCGTGTGGATCGAGTCGCCGAATGTCCAACGCGCCGACCAACCGGTCGTGCAGATGCGTGTGGACGTTCTCCAGCGCACCGTCGCCCATCTCGTCCCAGTAGTTGGTCGCGAGCTCGAGCTTCGCTGCACCGAACAACCCGATTTGGCAGGACGCAACGAGATCGTCGAAGCCGGCATCCGGCCCGCCTTCGAGAGTCAGGAAGTGCACCACCTGTGGCCACGTGGCCACCTGCGCCAACCATTTGTAGACCGCGGGCAACCGGGTCCGCGCTGCGATCGTTCGCAACGCCGCCACGGCGTCGTCCGGGTCGACGCCAGCCGGCAGCGGGACCTGCTCCAGCTCGGTCAGCCACAACCGTTCACATCGCTGCTTGAGCGTCGCGACGACGGCGTGATGCTGAAACCGCGCGCGGTCGCCGAGGCGTGGCAGCGGTGCAGTGTGCAAGTCGTAGATGTGCAGCAACGCCATGATCCGGTCCCGCCTTCCATAGGGAAGGACGTCGGAGATCTGACGCAACGCGGTGTCGGAACCTATATGTAAGGCCTGCTCCAGTGCGTCAGCGAGCGGCGTGGGATCGGAACGGTCGTCCGAAAGCAAGCCACCGCCGACGACGGATCGGTCGTCGAGTGCGGTCACCATCGGCCCGTACCCGAGCATGTCCGCGCTCACGCACGGGAAGCTCACTCGTCGGCTGCGAGCCGTTCCAGGATCGGCAGCACCTTGGTGACCGCACGCCGTTCGTCTGCGGTCAACGTTCCAAGCCGTCGCGTGAGCTCAACCGTCCGCGCACTACGCGCCCGGTCAAGGGTGCGCCGGCCGGCAGGGGTCGCCGCCAGCAACGTCGAACGGCGATCCTCCGGGTTGCTCTGACGGCGTACCAGACCCCGCTCTTCGAGTGAAGCGACGAGTCGCGTTGCTGTCGGAGCAGACACGTGCTCGTGCGCCGCTAGGTCGCTCAACCGCAGCGGACCCCGGACGTTCAGCGCGGCGAGCGCGAACAGCTGCGACTCGGTCAGTTCCATTAGTTGATCGGCATTCCGGAGGCGACGATTCAGCCGAGCCAGCGCCACGCGAAGGCGACTCGCGACGTCGTTGTCGACGGTAACGGTCATCGCGATCGTCCTGACGCAGCGCGACCGACCTGGATGTCCTCCACGAACGGTGTCGCTCCGCTGCCTTCGGCGTCGACGAGCATCAGGTCCTCCCGTCCCTGTGCACTGTCGTCGTGGATGTAACGGCTACCGCGGATCGATGACGCAAGAGCACCGACGAGCGACATCGCGATCGCCAACCCGAAGACGATGACGAGGCCGTGATGGAAGGGGGCAGCAACGATATGTGGGAAGAACTGCTTGCCTGTGATCTCCGCTGCCTGCGCATGGGACAAGTGCGTGAGTACGCCGCTCGGCCCCAGCAGGGTCTGCATCGGGTTGTAGCCGAGGAACGAAGCGAACAAGCTGCCGACCGGGGGAGCCGCAGCGACCTGATGTGCCGTGGCCGCCGGTACGCCGTGTGCCTGGAGCCCTGACGCCATCGCGCTGGGCAGGCGCGCGGCCAAGCCGACGATCATCAATGAGAAGAACAGGCCGATCGAGAGCACCATGCCGGAGTTCTGCAAGGTCGAGTTGATGCCGCCCGCGCTGCCGCGCTGCGCCGGACGGACGCTGTTCATGATCGCGGTGAGGTTGGGCGCGCCGAACAGGCCCGAGCCGATGCCGTTGAGTCCGACGAGTATCGCGAAGACCGGGAACGAGAAGTTCGTGGGCAACAACAACAGCCCGAAGAAGCTCACCGCCATGATGAGGAGCCCGGTGGTCGCGAACGCGCGTGCGCCGTACCGGTCGGACAACCGTCCTGACAGCGGACCCGCGACGAGGAACCCCGCCGTCAGTGGCAGCAGGTAGATGCCCGCCCACAAAGGCGTTTGGTCGAAGTCGTAACCGTGCAGCGGCAGCCAGATCCCCTGCAGCCAGATGATCAGCATGAACTGCAAGCCGCCGCGTGCCACCGCGGAGAGGAAGTTCGCGCACTGGCTGGTCCAGAAGATGCGAATGCGGAACAAGCTGAGGTCGACCATCGGGGCGCCGACATGGCGTTCGACGAACACGAACACGATCATCAGCGCGATGCCACCGGCGAGGCCCGCAACCACCCACGGGTTGGTCCATCCCATGTCGTGTCCGCCGTACGGCTGGATGCCATAGGTGATGGCGACAAGCAGCATCGTGAGACCGAAGCCGAGTGTCGCGTTGCCGCGCCAGTCGATGCGCGCCGGAGTGCGTACGCCGATCTCGCGCAGGCTGCGCATCGCCCAGAACGTGCCGAGCAACCCGAACGGCACGTTGAACCAGAAGACCAACCGCCAGTCGGCTTCCGCGAGGACGCCGCCGGCGACCAGACCGAGAAACGAGCCGGCCAGGGCGGCGACCTGAGCGATGCCGATAGCCGTTCCGCGCTGGTTGGCGGGGAAGGCGTCGGTGATGATCGCCACCGATGTCGCCGACAACATGGCGCCGCCTACGCCCTGGGCGACGCGCCAGGCGACCAGCCAAACGGCGCCCTTGCTGCCGGTGAACGGGTCGAGCGCGAGCACGATGCACGCAACCGTGAAGACGGCGAACCCCATCGTGAAGATCCGAACGCGGCCATAGATGTCGCCGAGCCGGCCGAGTGTCACGACGAGCACGGCAGCGACGAGCAGGTAGCCCATCAACATCCAGAGCAGGTAGCTGACGTTGCCCGGCTGAAGGGGATCGAGGTGGATGCCGCGGAAGATCGCCGGCATCGAGATGATCACGATCGAGGCGTTGATCGACGCCAGCAGGATGCCGAGGGTCGCCGCGGACAGCGCGATCCACTTGTACGGCAGATGCCGCATGTGCGCTTAGCCTCCGATAGTTAGTTGTCTAATACTAACTATCGTACTTTGGCCGCAGATAGCGGTAGCGTCCGGTGATCCGCGTGGGCCAAGGAGGGGCACATGGCTGAGTTCACGTCGTACGAGCCCGGAACGCCTTGCTGGGTGGAGCTGGGCAGCAGCGATATCAAGGCCACCGTCGGCTTTTACGCCGAGTTGTTCGGATGGCGGGCCGAGGATCAGGGCCCCGAGGCCGGCAACTACCACGTCGCGACGGTGAACGGGAAGCGGGTGTGCGGGATCAGCCCGCTCATGATGGAAGGCCAGCCGACGGTGTGGTCCACCTACATCTCGGTCGAGAACGCCGACAAGACCACCGAGTTGGCGGCTGCGGCCGGCGCGACAGTGCTGGTGCCGCCGATGGACGTCATGTCGCTCGGTCGAATGGCTGTTTTCCTGGACTCCACCGGATCAGCGATCTCGGTCTGGCAGCCCATCGACATGGCGGGGGCGGAGCTTGCGAACGAGCCCGGGGCGTTCGCCTGGAACGAGCTCGATACACGCGACGTCGAAGGTGCGAAGGCGTTCTACAACGCAACGTTCGGCTGGACCGCTGTCGGCGCCGGCGAGCCGGAGTACTTCGAATGGAAGAACGGTGACAAGACGGTCGGCGGGATGATGCCGATGCCCGCGCAGGTCCCGGCCGGGGTCCCGAACAACTGGCTCGTCTACTTCGCCGTCGACGACTGTGACGCGAGTACGGCGAAAGTGCAGAACCTCGGCGGCACCGTGTTGGTTGAGCCGATGACGATCCCGGCCGGTCGGTTCTCTGCCGTTGCCGGCCTGATGCAGGAGCCGTTCGGCATCATCCGGCTCTAGCGCTCAGGTCTTCACCAGCTCGCGTCCCCAGGTCTCTGCGCGGATGTCCTCGTCCGCTACGAGCCGGTTTCCCTTCTCGACGAAGAAGCTCTGCCTCTTCGCGATGAGGTGACAGCCGCGGCCTCGGAGTACCTTCGCGATGCCCCGGGACGCCTGCCCCATCACGAGCGATGGCCCGGCGAAGCGAGTGTCGAAAGCCGCTGCGTGGACCGTCGTACGGTCCATCGAAGCCAGCCATTCGCGAACACCCTGTCCTGCGCAGTCCGCGTCGAGCGTGAGCGACTCCGGCTTCTTCGCGGCACCGTCGACGGCCGACTTACGCGTGGTGGGACGACTCATGCTGTGCGCATGGGTCGGGCCGCCGACCACCAGGAGATCCGCGTCGTACACAAGTTGCGGCGTTGCCTTGCTCACCGGTACCACCGTGACCTCGGCCTGATCGGCCAAACCTCTGCCGATCGCCTCGGCGACGCGGTGCGTGTTTCCGTACATCGACTCATAGACGACGAGTGCGCGCGTCATGACGGCCACCTCCAGACACCCAGCCTTGCCGGTCTCAGGGCTCGCCGACAGGGTCGGAAGTCACCACTCGATGGCGTGGCGGGGTAGCCTGTCCCCGCGCACTACGGGGGCTAGCTCGAAGGAACGCGCGTGGGCCAGAGCTTCGCCGTCCAAGGCGAGCGTGATGTGTCCCAGGCCCGGCTGTTCGTACTCGAAGAGTGCCGGGCGAGCGTGTTGTTGAGCTTGTGCGACGACGCGGCGCTGCTCACTTCGGAAGTCGTGACCAACGCGATCCGGCACGCGGCTTCCGGCTCCGTCACTGTTCGGGCCGAACGCGACGGCGACACCTTCGTCGTACAAGTCCTCGACGGGTCTCGGCGTGAGCCATCCGTGCTCCCTACCGACCCGTGGGATGAGCGCGGCCGTGGCATGGCGCTCGTCGACGCGCTCGCTCTGGACTGGGGCGTCGTGCCGCATCCGTCCGGCAAGGTCGTCTGGTTCCGGCTGTAGCGCACCGGGTAGGCCGGTAGGCGTCAATGACGTCGCATTTTCGGAGGCCAAGATGCCGGACATCTTCAGCGTCCTGACGCAAGACCATGAAGAAGTGAAGACGATGCTGACCACCCTCGAGACCGGCGGGGGGTCGCACCCGCAAATTGCCGCCGAAGGCCACCTCGAGCAACGCGGCGACCTGGTCGAGAAGCTGATCATGGAGGAGTCCCGCCACGAGGCGGCGGAAGAGCAGTACTTCTGGCCGACGGTGCGCGACAAGCTGGCGAACGGCGACCAACTTGCCACGACCGCCATCGAGCAGGAGAACGAAGGCAAGAAGGTCCTGGACCAGCTGCGTAAGACGAGCCCGGACAACGTGGAGTTCGAGTCGCTCGTCGCGACGTTCATCCAGGCCGGTCGCGAGCACATCGCGTTCGAGGAGCAGCAGGTCTGGCCGGTGCTGCGCTCGGCACTGACGCCGGATGAGGCGACCGCACTCGGTGAGCAGTTCGAGCTGGCGAAAAAGCTCGGCCCGACCCGGCCGCATCCACACACTCCGGCGAACGCGACAGTGCTGAAGACCGCCGGCATGGCAGCAGCGATGGTCGACAAGGCAGCAGACGCGATCACCGGGCGCGGCAAGAAGAACGAGTAGCCGGGCCGAGGCACGCGAATGGTTGCCGTCGGCACCCTGCTGGTCATTCTCGCGCTGGGCCTGATCATCACCCGCGTCGCGACGGTGGTCCTCGAGGCGACCGGCATGTCGAAGCATGCCGCTCGCTTCCAGGCCCGGTCCGCCTTCACCAGCTCGGGCTTCACGACCCGAGAGTCTGAAGCGGTCGTGGACCACCCCGTACGCCGCAAGGTGATCATGTGGCTGATGCTGCTCGGCAACGCCGGCATCGTCGCAGCGGCCGGAACGTTGATCATCGGTTTCCGCGGTCGCGGATCAGATGCGTGGCGAATCCTGGAGCTTGCTCTCGGCCTGCTCTTGTTGGTCCTCGTTTCGCGAAGCCGGTGGGTCGACCGGCGGATGACGGACGCGATCGGGCGGATCGTCGGTCGCTACACCGACCTACCGAACCGCGACGTCGACAGTCTCATCCGGCTGGCGGACGGATATGCGGTCAGCGAGCTTGCAGTCGAGGACGAGGACTGGATCGCCGGCCGTTCGCTCCGTGAGGCAGCGCTCCGAGACGAGGGCGTCGTCGTGTTGGGCGTGCTGCGGCGCGACGGCCGCGACCTCGGTGCGCCAAGCCCCGAAACGCGCATCGTCGCGGGGGACACACTGATCGTGTACGCCGAGGCGCACGACGTCAGTGACCTCGACCGTCGTCAACGCGGCGAACTCGGCGACCGGCAACACCAGACGGCGGCGCAGCGCCACGAGCGGACCGTCGTTGAAGGAGCCCGCGGTGACGTCGCGCGGGCCGGAGGTTGAGACCAGCTACAGCGCGGCCCGAGCGCGGCGAAGCTGGCGCGCCGCGACCCGACGTTCGAACCGACGCTGACGGCGCGAGGTCCGCCGATCGGTAGACGCAGACGTCGCTTCGGCCGGCACGTCAGCAGCGCTGAAGACAACGGGGGGCACTTCCGCACGGCTTCGCTGGTTGGGCAACGAGTCGACGCTCACGTCTACGGGATGCCCGGTTGAGCGGGACAGCCTCGTGCCGAAACGGTACGACGAGCGTGACCGCGGGTTAGACGAGGTAGCGGTCGCGTGTCACACACATGGCCTATGGGCGCCCGTGACCTGCTCTTGGGCATACCGCCGCGGGATGAGGGGAACGGGTTGCACTAGCGACTCCGTCTGCGAGCGCAGTTGAAGGAGGCACAGGGTGTCGACCCGTCGCGTGGCTGTCGTCACCGGCGGCAGCGCCGGCGTGGGCCGTGAGGCAGTGCGCCAGCTGGCGCGGCACGGTTGGGATGTCGCCATCCTCGCCCGCGGCCGAGCCGGGGCGGAGGGCGCGGCGAAGGATGTCGAGAACGTCGGTGGGCGCGGCCTGGCGATCACCACCGACGTCGCCGACCACGCGCAGGTCGTTGCAGCAGCGAACCGTGTGGAAACCGAGCTCGGGCCGATTGAGGCGTGGGTCAACGTCGCCTTTGTGGGCGCGCTGCGCTTCTTCTGGGACACCGATCCGGAAACCTTCCGCCGCATCACCGAAGTGACGTACTACGGCCAGGTGTACGGCGTACAGGTCGCACTCAGTCACATGCGGCCACGCAACCGCGGCGTGATCGTGAACGTCGGATCCGCACTTGCGTTCCGCGGCATCCCGTTGCAAGCGGCGTACTGCGGCGCCAAACATGCGGTGAAGGGCTTCACCGAGTCGGTCATCACCGAGCTGAAGCACGAGCGCAGCAACATCAAGGTCTGCATGGTGCAGCTGCCCGGGGTCAACACACCGCAGTTCGACTGGAACGACAAGGCCTTTCCGGAGCACCCGCAACCGGTGGCGCCGATTTTCCAGCCTGAGCTGGCCGGACGTGCCATTGCGTACCTCGTCGAGCACCCGCGCCGGAACATGTGGGTCGGCATCTCGACCGCGATGACGATCTTGGGGAACCGAGTGGCCCCGGCCGTCCTCGACTGGTACCTCGGCAGGTCGGGCGTGAGCGGGCAACTATCGAAGGACGACGGGCCCCGATGGGGCTCCAATGTTTTCCAGGTCCGCGACGACGAGATCGACCGTGGCTCGCACGGCATGTTCGATGCAAAGGCGCACGGTCGCGATCCCTGGTCGTGGGCGTCGATGCATCGTGTGCCGATCGCAGCGGGCGCGCTGTCAGCGGCGGCGACGGGGGCCGCACTGCTACGTCGCAGATGATCCGCGACAACGGCTTCGCTCCGATTCGAAGCTACGCCGCCTTGGGCGACGGGCGCACAGTTGCCCTTGTCGCGGAAGACGGGAGCATCGACTGGCTGGCCGCGCCGACTCTCGACTCGCCCCCCGTCTTCGCCGCGCTGTTGGACCCACCCGACGGTGGCTGCTTCTCGCTCCAACCGGTCGAGGAGTTCCAGGTCTTGCGTGGCTACCTCGGCGACGCCAACGTGCTGGCGACGACCTTCCGAACAGCCACCGGCAGCGTGCGCGTCACAGACGCGCTCACTACGGGCACCGCTGGCCGGTTGCCCTGGCTGGAACTGGCGCGGCGCATCGAGGGAATGGAGGGCGAGGTGCACATGCGCTGGGCCGTCGCCCCCGGCACACGCTTCGGCACCACGCGTCCGTGGACCCGTGCGCGCGACGAGGCGCACCTGCTGCATGTCGGTGACCAACACCTTGCGGTCCGGTGCTTCGATGTCGGTACGCCGAGGCGCGAACCGCAACACTTCGAAGGCGAGTTCTTCGCCACCACCGGTTCGCGCGGGCTGCTCGCACTGATTGGTGTGGACAGTGAGCCGGTGTTCCTGCCCAGCCGCGACCACATCGAGGATCGCCTTGATCGCACGATCGACGACTGGCTTCGTTGGTCGGACCAAGTGGCCTACGACGGTCCGTGGTGTGAGCAGGTGCGCCGGAGCGCTCTCGCCCTGAAGACGTTGCTGTACGCCCCCAGCGGCGCAATTGCCGCTGCGCCGACGACGTCGCTGCCGGAAGTGCTCGGCGGCGATCGAAACTATGACTATCGGTATGCCTGGGTGCGGGACGCGTCCTTCACCTTGGACGCGATGATCCGGCTCGGGCTGGCCGAGGAAGTCCACGCAGCGGTGAGTTGGCTGCTCGGTTGTCTGATCAAGTCGAGCCCTGACATCCACGTCTTCTACAAGCTCGACGGCGGCCTCGACGACCGGGAGCGAGAGCTCGACGCGCCGGGATACCGCTGCAGCAGACCGGTGCGGGCCGGCAACTCGGCGGCGCGTCAGACACAGCTCGGAACCTTCGGCGATCTCTTCGACATGGTCTGGCGCTACGTTCGCGAGGGCCACGTGATCGACAGCGCAACCGAGAGGCTGCTTGTGCGGTTGGCGGACAGATGCTGCGACACGTGGCGGCAAGAAGATGCGGGCATCTGGGAGCTCGACGAGCTGCGGCACTACACGATTTCGAAGATCGGTTGCTGGACGGCGCTGGACCGCGCTCTGGCGATGTGTGAGGTAGGCGAGATCCGGAGCAAGAGCGAGTCACGCTGGCGCGCGGAGCGCGACGCCATCCGCGTCTGGGTCGAAAAGCATTGCTGGTCGTCGCGGCTTGGCGCATACACGTTCTATGCCGGCAGTGACGAGCTCGACGCCGCGGTGCTGCTCGCCGGTCGGACGAACTTCGACACCGGACCACGTCTCGCGAGCACCATCGACGCGATCTGCACGGAGCTGGGCCGCGGCCCGTTGCTCTACCGCTACACAGGGATGATCGGCAAAGAGGGCGCCTTCGTCGCGTGCTCGTTCTGGCTGGTGGACGCGCTCGTGCGCGTGGGTCGCCTCGATGACGCTCGCGACCTGATGGACGAGCTGCTGAAGCTGACCAATGACGTCGGCCTCCTGGCAGAAGAGATGGACCCCGACGACCACTCGTTTCTCGGAAACTTCCCGCAGGGCCTGAGCCACCTTGCATTGATCAATGCGGCGGCCACGTACGCCGAAGCCCAGAGAAGGTGACATGACGGAGCTGGTGAGCCACCCCAAACGTCGTTACCACGCACATCCAACGGCTGAGTCTGTTGACGTCAAGGCGCTGGAGCAGGCGTTACGGTCGAAAGTGCGCGGCGAAGTGCGCTTCGATGCCGGTGCACGTGCAGTGTGGTCGACGGACGCCTCGAACTTCCGTCTGCCACCCCTCGGCGTCGTGCAACCGGTCGACGTCGACGATGTCATTGCTGCTGTCGCCGCATGCCGCGAGCACGGCGCGCCGATCACCAACCGTGGCGGCGGCACCAGCCTTTCCGGTGAGACGACGAACGTCGCCGTCATCCTCGACACGTCGAGGTACGTACGCACCTTGCGGGAGCTGAGTGTCGACGGTCGGTACGCCTGGGTCGAACCGGGTCTCATCAACGACGAGCTCCGTGAGGCCGCGGAAAAGCACGACCTGACCTTCGGGCCCGACCCATCGACTCACGACCGGTGCACGATCGGCGGCAACCTCGGCAACAACTCCTGCGGTACGCACTCGGTAATGGCCGGACGGACGGCTGACAACACGCTCGCGCTCGACGTCCTCCTCTACGACGGCACCCGCATGACCGTCGAGTCGTCGTACGACGATCAAGAGATCCAGCAGGTCATCCGCGCCGGGGGCCGCAAGGGTGAGATCTTCGCCAAGCTCCTCGCGTTGCGGGACCGGCACGCAGACGAGATCCGCAAGCGCTACCCGCAGATCCCGCGTCGCGTCTCCGGTTACAACCTGGATGACCTGTTACCCGAGAAGCACTTCAACGTCGCGTCAGCACTCGTCGGGACCGAAGGCACGTGTGTCACGGTCCTGACAGCCAAGTTGCGCCTGGTGCCGTGGCCGCGGCACCGAAGTCTGCTCGTGCTGGGGTACGCCGACATCGCAGAGGCCGCCGACCACGCACCGGAGATCCTGAAATACGGCCCGATCGGTCTCGAGGCCATCGACCGGACATTGATCCGGTACATGCAGCGGCTCGGCAAGAACGCACACGAGCTCGAGTTGCTGCCGGACGGACGCAACTTCCTCCTCGTCGAGTTCGGCGGCGACACCAAGGAGCGGGCGGACGCGAAAGCGCTCGAGTGCATGGCGCGGCTCGAAGCCGATCTCGACACGCCGGCCATGACCGTGTTCGACGACGAGCGCCAGGAGCGCCTGCTCTGGGAGGTGCGCGAAGGCGGCCTCGGCGCTGAGTCGCAGGTGCCCGGCCGGCCGCTTGCCTGGCCGGGCTGGGAGGACTCTGCGGTCGCACCGGAAAAGCTCGGTGCCTACCTTCGCGACCTGCGCAAGCTCTACCGGGAGCATGGCTACGACGCGGCGCTCTACGGCCACTTCGGCGACGGCTGTGTGCACACGACAATCCCGTTCGACCTGACGCGAGCCGAGGGTCTGCGCGACTACCGGCGTTTCCTCGAGCAGGCCTCCGACCTCGTCGTGTCCTACGGCGGCTCGATGTCCGGCGAGCACGGCGACGGGCAACAGCGCGCGGAGTTCCTGGAGAAGATGTACGGCGCCACGCTCGTGCAGGCGATGCGGGACTTCAAGGCGATCTGGGACCCCGACGGCCGGATGAACCCGGGCAAGGTCGTGGATCCGATCAGGGTGTTCAAGTCGGACGAGAACATGCGCCTCGGGCTGGATTTCAACCCGGCCACCCCGGAGACGCGCTTCGCCTTCCCGGACGACGACGGGTCGTTCGGCCGAGCCACGCTCCGTTGTGTCGGCATCGGCAAGTGCCGCACGTCCGGCGGACAGGTGATGTGCCCGTCGTACCAGACGCTGCGGCAGGAAGAGCACTCGACGCGAGGCCGCTCGCGCATCCTGTTCGAGATGTTGCAAGGCGACGTCATCACTGACGGATGGAAGTCGGACGAAGTGTTCGAGGCCCTCGACCTGTGCCTTTCGTGCAAGGGCTGTAAGTCCGACTGTCCGGTCGGGGTCGACATGGCGACGTACAAGGCCGAGTTCCTGTCCCACTACTACGAGGGGCGGCTGCGCCCGCGTTACGCCTATGCAATGGGCCTCATCATGTACGCCGCGAGGCTGGGCGCTCGGGTGCCGGCACTGGCCAACTTCGCGCTGCATGCACCGCTCGTAAGCCGGGTCGTGAAGACGGCGGGCGGTGTGCACCCGAAACGCAAGGCGCCGTACTTCGCCCACGAGACGTTCCGCGCCTGGTTCGCCAAACGCCCGCGGGTGAACGCCGGCAAGCCGCGCGTCCTGCTGTTCCCGGACACGTTCACCAACCACTTCCACACGGATGTGGCCAAGGCTGTGTGCGAGGTCGTCGAGGCGGCCGGCTTTGAAGTGTTGATCCCACCCAAGGTGCTCTGCTGCGGGCGGCCGCTGTTCGACTACGGGATGTTGGACCGCGCGCGCACGATGTTCGCCGACGTGCTGGATACGCTCGGGGAGCAGATCGCCGCGGGCATCCCGATGGTCGTGCCGGAGCCGTCGTGCTGCGCGTCGTTCCGCGACGAGCTCGGGCAGATGCTCCCGCACAACGAGCAGGCACAGCGACTCGCGAAACAGACCTTCACGCTCGCGGAGTTCCTGCAGAAGTTCGCGCTCGACTTCGAGCTGCCGAAGACTGACCGGCCCCTGCTCGTACAGAAGCACTGCCATCACCACTCGGTGATGGGCTTCAACGCCGAACAGAAGGTCTTCGAGCGGATGAAAGCCGACGTCGAGATCCCGGACAGCGGTTGCTGCGGTCTGGCCGGCTCGTGGGGCTTCGAGAAGGACAAGCACGACATCTCGATGGACTGTGGCGAGCGAGTGCTGTTCCCGAAGGTGCGTGATGCCGCGCCGGGGACAGTGATCCTCGCTGACGGATTCTCCTGCCGGACCCAGATCGAGCAGGGAACGAAGCGGCGCGCGGTCCATCTGGCGCAGCTGATCCAAGCTGGTCTGCGACCAGACAAACAGCTGCCGACGGAAAGACCCGAACGCGCGTTGGCGAACGGGTCCGGTCGGCGGACCAGCCGCAAGGGCGCGGTGGTCGCGGCCGGCACCGCGGCCGCCGTGGGCCTCACGGCAGCCGGGATCCTGCGGCGTACCGGACGCTGATGCCCGACCTCACGATCGACGGGCTCGACGCGGCGGCGTACGAGATCCCGACCGACGAACCGGAGGCCGACGGCACGCTCGAGTGGTCGTCGACGGTCCTGGTCGTCGTGCGCGCACGCGCCGGCGGCGCGGTCGGGCTCGGGTACACGTATGCGCATCAGTCCTTGGTCCCGCTGATCGGCAAGAAGCTCGGCGAGGTCGTCGCCGGGCGACCGGCGTTCGATGTCGCCGCCGCACACGCAGCGATGGTCAACGCCGTGCGGAACCTCGGCGGCACCGGCCTCGCCAGCATGGCCATCAGCGCCGTCGACATCGCGTTGTGGGACCTGAAGGCGCGGTTGCTGGAAGTCCCGCTCATCGTCGCGCTCGACGCCGCGCGCGAGGCCGTCCCGATCTACGGCAGTGGCGGCTTCACGTCGTACTCGGACGAGCGTCTGGCGGCGCAGCTGGAGGGTTGGGCCACTGCCGGCATTCCCCGCGTGAAGATCAAGACCGGCCGTGATCCGGGCCGCGACCACGAGCGACTGCGGGTGGCTCGCAAGACGGTGGGCGACGACGTGGACCTCTACGTCGACGCGAACGGCGCCTTCACCGAACGCGAGGCGATCGAATGGTCGCGGCTCTATCGCCACGAGCACGACGTGCGCTGGTTCGAAGAGCCGGTCAGCTCGGACAACGTCACCGGGCTTCGCCTCGTGCGGGAGAGTGCGCCCGGCGGCATCGACATCGCCGCCGGCGAGTATGGCTGGACCCCGTGGTCCTACGAGCCGATGCTGCGAGCCCGCGCCGTCGACTGCGTGCAGGTTGACGTGACTCGTTGCGTCGGCATCACCGGGTTCCTACGTGTGGCCGGGATGTGCGCAGCACTTCAGCTCGATGTGTCCGGCCACTGCGCGCCGCAGATCTCCGCACATGTGTGTACGGCGGTGCCACGCCTGCGCCATCTTGAGTATTTCCACGACCACGTACGGATCGAGTCGATGCTCTTCGACGGCGTACTCGAACCGGAGCCGGGCGGACTACTGCGGCCGGACCGCGGTCGCCATGGGCACGGCTTGGGCTTCAAAGACACCGCCGCCGAGGAGTTTCGGGTCGCTTGATCGGGCATCACAACACAAGCGCCGAAGGCAAAGGAGCGTGCGATGCAGGTCGCCGAATGGATCCTCAACCGGCTGAAGGACTGGGGCATTCACCGCATCTATGGCTATCCCGGCGACGGCATCAACGCGTTTCTCGGTGCCTTCGCGCGGGTGGAGGATCACGATCCATTCTTCACGCAAACGCGCCATGAAGAGATGGCGGCGTTCATGGCATGCGCGCTCGCAAAGTTCACCGGTGAGATCGGCTGCTGCATCTCAACAAGCGGTCCGGGTGCGATCCACCTGCTCAACGGGTTGTATGACGCGAAGCTTGACCACCAGCCCGTGCTCGCCATTGTCGGGCAGCAGAAGCGCTACTCACTCGGCGCGCACTACCAGCAGGAGATCGACCTCAACGCCTTGTTCAAGGACGCGGCGGGCTTCGTCGCGACAGTGATGGATGAGTACTCCGCGCGGCACGTCATCGACCGCGCGATCAAGTCGGCGTACGAAGAGCGTCGTCCGGCGGTCGTGATCGTGCCCGAAGACGTCGGCGAGATGGACTACGCCGACCCGCCGCGCGAGCACGGGTCGGTCTACACGAGCGTCGGGTGGAACAAGCCGCACGCCGTGCCCGACGACACGTTGTTGCGGCAGGCGGCCGACATCCTGAACGCAGGGTCGAAGGTCGCCATCCTCATCGGCGCTGGTGCACGCGATGCCTCGCGCGAGGTGATCGAGGCGGCGGACATCCTCGGCGCGGGGATCGCGAAGGCGTTGCTGGGCAAGGACGCCGTCCCCGACACGCTGCCGTTCGTGACCGGTGGCATCGGTCTCCTCGGGACGGAACCGAGTCACAAGATGGTCATGGGCTGCGACACGCTGTTCATGATCGGGACGTCGTTCCCGTACGCCGAATGGCTCCCTCCTGAAGGCCAGGCGAAGTGTGTCGAGATCAACCTCGACGGCTCCCTGATCGGCGTGCGCTACCCGAACGATGTTTCACTTGTCGGTGACGCCAAGGACACGCTGCAAGCGCTCCTGCCGATGCTCGAGCGCAAGGAAGACCGCTCGTGGCAGGAATTCATCAAGTCCGAGCGCGAGATCTGGGACAACATCCTGGAAAAGCGTGCGCACCAGAAGGGCGATCCGATCAACCCGGAGCTGGTGTTCTGGGAGCTCAACCGCCGACTGCCGGACAACGTCATCATGACGTCGGACAGTGGCTCGGCGACCAACTGGTACGCGCGCCATTGCATGATGCGCGAGGGGATGCGCGGGTCGCTTTCCGGCACGCTCGCGACGATGGTTCCCGGCGTGCCATATGCGATCAGTGCGAAGTTCTCCCACGCCGATCGGCCCGTGATCGGCTTCACCGGCGACGGCGCTTTCCAGATGCTCGGCATGAACGAGCTGCTCACGGTCAACCGTTACCTGCCGCAGCTGATGGCTCAGGACAAGACACTGATCTTCGTCGTACTCGCAAACGATGACCTCAACCAGGTGTCGATGGAGCAACGCGCGCTGGGCGGCGACCCCAAGAATCCGGAGACGCAGACGTTGCCGTATTTCCCCGCGGCGGAGTACGCGCGCATGCTCGGCTTCGAAGGCATCAAGGTCGACAAGCCGAAGGACGTGGGGCCGGCATGGGACCGGGCGCTGTCCGCCGGCAAACCGGTACTGCTCGAGTTCGTCACCGACCCGCAGATCGTGGCGCTCCCGCCGCACGTGAAGCCGGCGATGGCAAAGAAGGTCGCCAAGGGCCTGCTGAGTGGCGACGAGGACGCCGCCGGCATCGCGGAGAAAGGCTTCAAGGGCAAGCTCACCGAGTTCACGGAGCATGTCAAGGACAAGCTGCCCGGCGGGGACTAGCACTGTCGCCTGGCTGGTCGCAGGAAACCGCCGCCGGGTGACGAAGTCCTCCCGATCCTCACCCCTCGGAGGTTCGTTCCGTGACGTCCTTTCGTCGCGCTGCCTGGCTCCTGCCGGCCGCGCTGATCGTCGGCTCCGCGGGCGCGGGCGTTGCCGCGCAGGCCCCGCATGCCGGTTCGTCGTCAGGTGCGCAGGGAAGCGCAGCGCTGAATCCGGAACTCCCTAAGGATGTGATCCGGGCGAGCTTCGCGCCGGGCAGCACCTGGCAGCCGGAGCACGCGGTCTACGGCACCACGTCGAGCAACGACATCCCGGTGACGATGGGCGACGGTACCGTCCTGCGCGCGAACGTGATCTACCCGACCGATCCCAGGACGGGTCGGCCGGCGGCGGGGCCGTTCCCGGTGCTGCTCACGCAGACGCCGTACGGCAAAGGGAGTGGCGGCTCCAGCACTCCGGGCAGCGCCGAGCAGCCGAGTGCGGGTGCGAGCACGGGTGGCGCGAACAACTACCTGGCGCAGCGCGGGTTCATCGAGGTCGTCGCCGACGTCCGCGGGACCGGCGACTCTGAGGGCAGCTGGGGCATCTTCGACCCGGTGCAGACGGCGGACGGCATCACGCTCGTCAACTGGGCGGCGCACCTGCCGCATGCGGACGGTTCGGTCGGCACCTACGGCCCGTCCTACCTCGGCATCAACCAGCTGCTACTGGCCGGACACATCGGCAAGCACTCACCGCTCAAGGCGATCTTCCCGATGGTCTCGGCCACGGACCTCTACCGCGACACGTCATTCATGGGCGGCCTGATCGACTCCGAGTTCGACGAGACCTACCTCGCGCTCACGGCCGGCACGAACACCGCGAACCCGGTCGGCGACTACGCGCAGAGCCCGTCTGGCGGCGTAGGCGGCGCGGCTGAGCTTGCGCATGTCGAAGCCGACCATGCGGGCGGCACCGCGTCCTACCACGTCGGTTTCTCCGCCAGCACGCTTGCCGGCGGACCGACCGCGTACGAAGGTCAGTACTGGCAGGCGCGCAATCCGGGCAACGTTCTCGCGAACATCGTCGCCAACCGCATCCCGGCGTACCTGGTCGGTGGCGAGTTCGACATCTTCCAGCGCGGCGAGCCGATGAACTACGCGGGCTTGCAGAATGCGTTCAGCCACCGTCCGACCACCGCGCCGATGCTGGCGAACCAGCGCGTGACCGGTCGTTACCAGCTGATCGACGGCCCGTGGGAGCACCTCAACGGCTCCTCGGTTGACGTCGACGTCCTCGAGCTCGCGTGGTTCGACCAGTGGCTGAAAGGTGTCAACACCGGGATCGGCTCGACGCGCACGCCGTTGCACTACTACGACATCGGCAGCGGGCAGTGGGCGCAGACCACGACGTATCCGTTCATCGGTGCGCATGCGCAGCGGTGGTATCTCAGCAAGGGAGGACTGACTGCAGCCGCGCCGACCGCGGCCAGCGGAGGAACCGACACGTTGGCCTGGACCGGGACCGGTAGCCCGTGCAGCCGACCGGTCGACCAGTGGTCGATGGGTGGCTTGTCGATCCCGTCCGCGGCCGTCGGTGTCACGGCACCGTGCGCGGACGACGACGAACCTTCCGCGGACAATCCCGCCAGCTCGATCAGTTACACGTCTGCACCCCTCGGGCATGCGGAGCGCATCGCGGGGCCGCTTGCTGCTTCGTTGTTCGCGTCGGCGACATCGGCCGAAACCGAGTGGGCGGTCGAGGTCGAAGACGTTGCCCCGAACGGTGCAGCGAAGCCGTTGACCGAGGGCGCATTGCTTGGATCACTGCGGGCCGTCGACCCATCACACAGCTGGATGGCGCCGGACGGCGGCTACCTGTTGCCGTATCACCCCTACACCCAGTCGTCGGTGCAAGCAGTGCCGCGGGGAACGGTGACGAGGTACGACGTGGAGATCTTCCCGACCTTCGCCACCGTCGCTGCCGGTCACTCGATCCGGGTGACGATCAGTACGGCGGATGCACCGCACCTGTCAGCGACGGCACCCCAGCTCGCGCACCTCGCCGGCGGCGTGTACACGTTGCAGCGGACCGCCGCGCACCCGTCGTACATCGAGATCAACACGATGAGCGCAGGCGGCTAATCCGCGAGCGGCAGTCGCAAACTCATGCGGGCGCCGCCGTGCGCGGCCTGCTCGTACCAGACGTCACCGCCCATGGCGGTGGTCAGCTCGGCCACAACGGCGAGACCGAGGCCGACGCCCGACGTGCGACGACGTAGGCCCGTGTCGGCCTGGGTGAACCGCTCGAACAGGGCCGCGGCGAAGTCGGCTGGCACACCGGCGCCGTGGTCCTCGACGACGATAAGTGCCGCATCGCCGGACCTTTCACCGGCCAAGGTCACTGGCGCTCGACCGTGCTGGAAGCCGTTGGCGACAAGGTGGTTCAACACGTCCGTGAGCCACTGCGGGTCGGCAACGACGGCCAAGCCCTCCGCTATCTCCAGCACGGTCTCCGGATAACGCTCTCCGATTTCGGTGGCGACATCGGCCACCGGAGTCCGAGCGAGCACGGGGTGCAGCGCGTCCGCACGCAGCATGGACAGCGTCAGCAGGTCGCTGATCAGGGCGTCGAGGCGACGCGCCTGGCGCGCCATCGCCTCAAGCGCGTCGCGGCGGTCGGCATCAGGCAAGCTGTCGTAGCGTCGATGCAACGTTTCCGCGAACCCGCGGATGACGGTGAGCGGTGACCGAAGTTCGTGACTCGTGACGGTCAGAAGGTGGTCCTTCAGCTCGTCGGCCCGCCGGAGTTCCGCGTTTGCCTGCTCGCTGGTGCGCAGCGCCTCTTCGAGCTGCCGACGGGCGTCGAGACGTTCGGAGATGTCCGCGATCTGGTAGATGAAGTAGCGCGGGGTGCCGTCCTCGTTGCGCATCAACGCCACGTGCAGCTGCACCGTGATGTGTTTGCCGTCCGATCGGACGTAACGCTTTTCGACCATGTAGTGGGTACGCCGCCGGTCCAACAGGTCACCGAGCTCGGTGATGTCGAGGTTCACGTCCTCGGGGTGGGTCAGGTCCTCGGCGTTGGTCGTGAGTAGCTCGGCCTTGGAGTAGCCGACGATTCGCTCGAACGCCGGGTTGACGTCGAGCCACGAACCGTCGAGCGCGACGACGGCCTTGCCGATCGGTGCATTTTCGAACAGCGCTTGGAACCGCGCTTCGCTCTCCGCCAGCGCCGTACGTGTCGACAGAGTCTCGGTGATGTCAGTGGAGATGCCGGCGACACCTCGGATGTGCCCGTCGCCGTCAGTCCAGGGAGCCTTGCGCGTGAGGTACAGGTGTGGAGTGCCGTCAGCGTGGGGGAGCTGCTCATGCACGAGGACGCGTTCGCCGAGCAGCACGCGACGGTCGTCCGCGCGGATTGCGTCCGCCAAGTGGCGGGGGAAGAAGTCTGCATCGGTGTAACCGACGATCTCTTTATCGACGCCACCGAGCATCTCAGCGGCCGCGGCGTTGACATCCAGGTACCGACCTTCGGGATCTTTGAGGTAGAGGCAGTCGTCGATCTCCTGGAAGAGGCCTGCGACCCAACTATGGTCAACGGCGCCGGACCCTCCGGGGTCTGACACGCCGTCACCTCCGCAACTCGCGTCGCGGCAGGCGGACGCGGGAACTACAGCCTCTGACAATTCCAATATTTACGAAATACGCCAAACGGGCAGGCCGGTAGGGACGAAAGGCCCTAGTTGTACCGCGCACCCTGAATCCAACCCGAGGAGCGCACCGTCATCGCCACGTCCGCCACCGGTATGAAACGAAACCGTGGCTTCGACCGATACATCCCAATGTGCACCCTTCCGTGTGGGTGGCGTCGATGACGTCGGAGTCGTCGCCCGGCGCACCGCCGTCGTACTGCGGGCACTGCCACGCGCTGGTCCGGCTCGCCGAGCCGCCCGAGAAGAGCGAAGCTGCCTGCCCGTCCTGCGGCGAGAGCGTCCGCATCGCCCAAGGCCGCTTCGCCGGGATCGTGAACGTCGTGCGCTTTGTCGACGCTCTGACCGTGGAACGGCGGCGTGCCCTACAGGCGGCGCTGCACCAAGACCAACAGGCGGACGACGCCTCCCCGAGCCCGGGCGATATGCGCTGGTTGACCGAGTGGCTCGCCGAGACCGAGGTGCTGGCATCGCCGTTCTGGCGCCGCTGTCTCGTCCTCGCAGTGCAACTCGTCCCGGCGACAGCGGGTGTGCTGAGCGACCAACAAATCGCCGCGCTCGCGCGCGACGTGGCTCGGCAGGCCGGCGCCAGCCAGTCGTTCACGCCGCGTCGTTACTGACGCGAGGTCGCTCGCGTCTTAGCGGAAGACGCCGGTGTGCCCGAGCGAGTAGCGGCCGGGTTGCGGGTAGACGCACAGTCCGTGCGGGCCGGCGCCGACGCGGATCTTGGCAAGCAGTGCGCCGTCAACGGTGGAGATCGCGTAGACGACGCCGTTGTATCGGCCCGACAGCCACAGGACCTTGCCGTCCGCGGACACGCCGCCCATGTCCGGGCTGCCACCCCCGGTGAGCCGCCACTTGCGAGTGACCCGGCGCGTGTGCAGGTCGATCAGGGAGATCGAGCCTTCGCCTCGGTTGCTGACGTAGAGGTAACGCGAGTCTCGGCTGACGTACAGGCCGTGCGCCTCGGTGCCGGTGTGCAGGAAGCCGAGCACCTTGAACCGCACTGGGTCGATCATCCAGACACCGTTGGAGTTCATGTCAGCGACGTAGAACACCTTGCCGTCCGGCGACGTCTTCACATCTTGCGGCGCGGTACGCGCACCCAGCGATAGGTAACCGAGCACCCGGCGATGGGCAATGTCTATCTTCACCAACTGGCCGGAGAATTCGCAGCTGAAGATCGCGAACCGGCCGTCGGCGGAGAAGTCCGCGTGGTCGACCCCCTTGCAGGCCAGGTCAATCGATTCCACCAGGTGCATCGAGTGCGCGTCGCGGAAGTCCAGACGCCGCAGCCGTTCGGCCACGACGATTGCGTTGCGGCCATCCGGCGTGAAGTACATGTTGTACGGGTCTGCAACAGGAATCGTGCGGCCCGGATGACCGGTTTTCGGGTCGAAGACGGTCAGGCTGTTGCCGAGGTCGTTCGTCGCGTAGAGCGTCTTCAGGTCCCACGACGGTACGACGTGCTGCGGGAGGTTGCCAACCGGATAGTGCGCGACGATCTTCATCGTCTTCTGGTCGATGACGTCGACGGAGTCGGAGTCGGAGTTCGGTACATAGACGAGGCGTGGGTCGCCGCGAACCACGGCGGAAAGGTTGTTCGGGCGGTCCGCTGCGTAGATGTCGTGTGGGTCGAGAACTGGCGGCATGCCGGGCAGTCCGGTGCCGCGTGCTCGCGTCGGCGTGGGCGTGGGCGTCGGAGTGGGCGCGGACGAAGTGACCGACGGCGTCGGTGTGGGCGCGGATGCGGTGCTCCCGCTCGACGAGCAGCCGGCCGCGAGAGCGCTCACGACGACCGCCGCGAGGATGCGGAGCTTTCTCACGCGAACAGTTCGGAGGTCGTAACCGCGCGAAGGCCCGCTGATTGCAGGCCGTCGAGGATGGCGGGCATGGCGTCCACGGTGCCCTTGTGTCCGAGATGCAAACTCACCACCGAGCCGGGTCGCACTGCCGCGAGCGTTCGGGACACAACGGCGTCGGCGCCCGGGTCCTGGTAGTCGCGCGGGTCGACGTCGTACGCCAATGACGTTTGGTAGCCGGCCTTCGCCGCGGCGCGCAGGATGGTCGAGGTCGCGCGAGGTGTCCCGGACGGCCGAAACCACCGGCCGGGGGAACCGGACAGCGCACGCAAGGTCGCGGCGCATCTGTCGATCTCGTCGAACGCTTGTGTAGCGGAGAGCCGGCGCATCGCAAGGTGATGATAGGTGTGGTTGCCGAGCTCGTGACCGCCGTCGAGGATGCGCGTCGCCATCGTTGGGTTGGCGGACAGCCAGGTGCCCACCGCCAGGATCGTGACCTGCGCATGCCGACGTTCGACCTCGCTCAGCAACCCACGCGCCAAGGCCGGGTCACCGGCACCATGGAACGTGAGCGCGACCATGTGCCCGGTGCGCGGCCCGTGCACAAGTTCACGTGCCTCCTCGAGCGGTCGCGCGCTCGGACTCGATGAAGGCGTCGGTGCTGTGGTCCGGGTGCCTGCCGAGCTCGGTGACACGGATGGCGCCGTCCGCCGTACCTTCCCCGTGCAGGCGGCAGCGACGGCGGCGACCGCCAAACCGACGAGGGCGTGCCGACGCGACAGGTGAGCCGGCTCCGTCATGCCTTGATTCTGCGGGTTGCGGGTGAAGCGTCGGCGACCGGTGGCGTCGCTTTGCTCAACTTTCAAGGAACTCGGCCGTGGCAATTAGGGTGCAAGGAGGATGACTGACGCAAACGGGCGGTCGCACTACCGCGTGACGTTCGCTGTGTTGGCCGCCGGGGTCACCGCGTTCTCGTTGCTCCAGTCCTTCGTCACGCCGGTTCTCACCACGATCCAGCACGACTTGCACACGTCGCAGTCGACGGTGACGTGGGTGTTGACGGCATACCTGCTGTCGGCGTCGGTGTTCACGCCGATCGTTGGACGCATCGGCGACCGGGTGGGCAAAGCGAAGATGTTCGTGGCCACGTTGGGCGCGCTGGCCGTTGGTTCGATGCTGGCTGCGCTGGCGACGAGCATCGGCGTCCTGATCTTCGCCCGCGCAGTGCAGGGCATCGGCGGCGGCGCGTTGCCGCTCGCTTTCGGCATCGTGCGCGACGAGTTCCCTGGGCGGAAGGTGAGTGGCGCGGTTGGCTTCCTGGCTGCGCTCATTGCCATTGGTGGCGGTATCGCCGTCGTGCTCGCCGGCCCGATCGTGCACGCGCTGAACTACCACTGGTTGTTCTGGATCCCGTTCATCATGTGCGTGCTGTCCGGCATCGCGGCGCGGGTCTGGATTCCCGAGTCGCCGGTGCGCGGCAACACCCCGGTGACCTGGCGGCCGGCACTGCTGTTGTCAGCCTGGCTCATCTGCCTGCTGCTGGGGCTGAGCCAAGCACCAAAGTGGGGTTGGGGATCTGCGCGTGTGCTCGGCTTGTTCGGCTCCGCCATCCTGTTGGCCTTCGCATGGATTGCGATCGAGGAGCGTGCTGCTGCGCCGCTGATCGACATGAAGATGATGCGGCTGCCTGCGGTGTGGACCACGAACCTCGTCGCGTTCGTGACCGGCATCGGGATGTACTCGACGTTCGCGTTTCTGCCGGAGTTCGTGCAGACGCCACCATCGGCGGGCTACGGCTTCGGCGCCAGCATCACGAAGTCAGGGATCCTGCTGCTGCCGAACTGTTTGACGATGTTCACGGTCTCGTTGGCCGCAGCACCACTGGCACGACGGCTCGGCGCGAAGACCGTCGTCGTCGCCGGGTCTGCGACCTCTGTCGTCGCGTTTGCGGTGCTGACCTTCGCGCACGACTACGAGTGGCAGATCTACATCGTCTCGGGACTGCTCGGCATCGGCATCGGTGCCGCTTTCGCCTCGATGTCTGCCCTCATCGTCGGCGCGGTTGAACCGGACCAGACCGGCGTCGCAAGCGGAATGAACGCAAATATCCGGACCATCGGCGGATCTGTCGGGGCTGCTCTGATGGCGAGCATCGTCACGGCAGGCGTGCCGGCGGGCGCGATTCCGCCCGAGAGCGGCTATACGAACGGCTTCGCGATGTTGATGGGTGCATTCGCTGTGGCTGCGCTCACGGGGTTGCTCATCCCCGTCGGCCGCGTGCGCCGCGAACGGCACCATGAGCACGCGGAGCTCGCGCTCGTCGCCGCCGGGACCGTGGTCGATACGGAGGCGGACTAGACGGGGGGTGTGCTGCGCTCGGCCTCGTCCGTGTACCACTCCACAACGACCGTTGTGGCGTCGTCCTGCAGGTGGCCTTCTTGGTGTTCGAGAATCGCTCGGTTCAAGCGTCGGAGTGACTCCGCGACGGGATGGCCCGCTGCTGCCTCACGGGTGACGAACTCGACGAGCCGCTCAGTACCGAAGAACTCCCCGCCTGGGGCCCGTGCTTCAGTGACCCCGTCGCTGTAGAGGAGCAACCGGTCACCGCGTTCGAGTCGCTCCTGGCCGATGCTGAGTTCGGTATCGAGCATCCCGAGGCCGAGCGGTGGCGCGAGCACGGAGTCGAGGGTCTTGACCACCCGGCCACCACGCACGAGGAGCGCCGGCGGATGTCCGCAGGTGATCCACCGCCACCAGCCCGTCGACACGTCGAGTTCTGCGACGATCCCGGTCACAAACTTGTCCGGGCCGAACTCGCCCGCGAGGGTGGCGTCGATTGCCTCGATGGTTTCGGGCATGGTCATGCGTTGCCGGCGTGCGTTACGCAGCGTCGACACCGCGACAGCGACCAGCAGGGTCGCTTCGAGCCCGTGCCCGATTGCGTCGAAGATCGCGATATGTGCGATGTCGCCGTTCAGCGCATAGTCGAAGGAGTCGCCGGCAATCTCTTCGGCCGGCTGGAGGACGCCGGCGATTCCGACTGTTCTCGTGACGAAGGTCAACGGTGGGAGCAGGCGCCACTGGATCTCGGCGGGCACCGTCAAACCCTTGCGTCGCCGGAGCCGCTCGATCACGTCGCCGTAGACCGTCCGGGTCATCACGAGTTCGGCGAGCAATGCAGTCATCCGCTGGCAGGCAGTCAGCAGGTCGTCGTCCACCTCCGTTGTCTGCGGGAACTGCAGTTGCAGTACGCCGAGCCGCTCGGTCCCGTCAAGTAATGGGGTCCAGACGGTTTTGAGCGCACCGGAGTCGGTCACGTGTGGGGTGACGTCGATATAGGACCGGCCGGCGAGCGTGCCGTCGATGCTGACCGCCTCCGCCGAACCCTCGCTCTCGGCGAAGGGGACGAGCAAGGACTGCTCGTAGTCGACGAGGAAGAGCAACGCGTGGTCCGCCCCGAGAAGTCGGCCCGCATGAGCGGTCATAGCGGGTAGGTGCTCCGGGGCGGAGAGGTGGGACGCCTCGAGAAGCGCATCGAGCGCGGCCAGCAGCGGCGGAGTCATGACGATGACGCCCTTTGGGGAGCCTAGGTAGGACGGATATCCTCCGCCCAACCTCTCACGACGTCGTAGACAAGGGTTCAGCGATGTCCTCGAGCCGCCGCTTCTCGGTGCGGGCGCGCAACACGAAGAAGGGTACGAGCCTGTCTGCCGGGACCTGCGAATGCGTGCTCTAGCGTCAGAGGTGTGCTGGGGTGCCGCTGGCTAGGACACGACTTCGTCGTTACCCACGACAGCTCGGCCCGCCTCACCCGAACCTCTCGTCGCGATGGCTGAGTCGGACGGAGTGCTCGTCGCGGCCGACGAATGGTTCGTGCACCAGATCGTCGAGACGCAGGCCTACGTCGGCCAGGCCGACCGTTCGTGGACCGAGAAGGTCTGCGCCATGGCCGGTGCGCGGGACGGATCGATCTCGCTGGGGCTCGGCGTCGGTAAGTACCCGAACCGCAACGTCTTCGACGGCTACGCCGCAGTCTCTCGGGGCGCCGAGCAGTGGACCGTCCGCGGCAGCCGTCGTCTGGCCGACGACCCCACGGCTCTGTCGGTCGGGCCGATTCGGTACGACGTCGTCGAGCCGCTCCAGCAGGTTCGCTTCGCCTGCCTGCCGAACGAGCACGCTCCCATCGCATTCGACTGGACGTTCACCGCCGTGGTGCCGCCGGTGCTGGAACAACGCGACCGCACCCGCGCGCGGTCCGGCTACCGCATGGACGCTGAAGTGCTTCGCTACCACCAGACCGGTGTCGCGCACGGCTGGGTCGAGGTCGATGGTGACCGCCGTGACTTCGCGGACGAGGAGTGGTTCTCGACGCGCGACCATTCCTGGGGCATCCGGCACGACGTCGGCGTGCCCGCGGACGACCTGGAGCCGACTGGTGGGCTGATTCCCGGCGTCGCGTTCCGCTTCTCCTGGAGCCCGATGTTGCTCCAACGCCGCGATGGCAGTTACTACGCAATCCATCACCAGCTTCGTGAGCTCAAAGCCTTCGGCCACGAGGAACGGCGGATGGAGGGCACGATCGAGCACCCGGATGGAAGGGTCGACCGGGCCCATGACGTCCGCGCCGATCTGACGTATGACGCAAAAAACCGACGCGTGCTCGGCGGCACGTTGCACTTCGTCATGTCAGACGGCGGCGACCGACCGGTCACAGTGACGGCGCTCGGCGACACCGGTGTACACCTCGGCCTCGGCCTCTACTTCGGACTCGACGGCCACCATCACGGCGAGTGGCGCGGTCGGCTCCACGTCGAGGGCGAGTACGTTGCGGACTGCACGGAGCAGACCGTGGCCACGCGCATCCATCAGATCCGCGACGCGGTCATGCGGGTGGAAGATCCCGTCGGCGGCGGTGCCGGCTGGTGCAACCTGCAGACCGCCGTCGTGGGTGCTTGGCCGGACCTCGGGCTGGACGAGGCAACGTCGTTCGTCTGACATGCTTCCCGCATGGCGCGCATCGATCCGTACGAGGTAGCCGACGACGACGCTGACCAGCCGCCGGATGCACCCCCCGGTCGGGACGCTGACGGGGTCGGCTCGTTGCGTGACGCCGAGGCTGATGCCGGCGACGAGGAAGAGGTCTCCGACCGCTACGACATGGACGATCGGGAGGCGCGTGAGGTCGGCGTACAGCTCGATAACCGTGACGAGCCGGAGCCCCGCCTTGACTGAGTTACTGCGGCGGCGAGGGCCCGTGCGTCCCTAGTGGTTGCGGGGCCGACACGTTCGGATTCCTTCGTCCGCGAAGGGCTCGACCGCTGGCTCCGTGACGCGGCACGTGACCTCGGGTCCGCCGTCCGCCAGATCGAGCGGCCGGCAACTGGGTGGTCGAATGAGACGCTGCTGGTCACGACCGACACGTCGCGTTTCGTCGTTCGGCTGCCCGCGCTCGTGGCTGCCTATCCCGACTACGACCTGGCGGCGCAGGCCCACGTCCATCGCGTCTTGACCGAGCACGGCGTGCCGGCGCCGCGCGTGCATGCGTTGGAGGACGACGGGCGTTGGCTCGCGGCGCCGTTTCTCGTCATGGCATGGGTTGGCGGCCGCGCGCTTGGCGAGGTGCCGGCACACGATCCGGTCTTGCGCGCTGCGTCGCCGGAGATGCGCCGAGCCATGCATGAGCAGTACGTCGACGCCCTGGCCAGCGTGCATCGCATCGAGGACCGTCGGCTGTTGCCGCAGCTGCGGTGCGGGCTGTCGGACGAACTCGCGTACTGGTCGGCGTACCTCGACTGGTCCTGCGATGGTGCACCACCACGCCGGCTTGCCGACGCCTTGCGCTGGTGCGCAGAGAACTGCCGCGAAGCATCGGCGGATGTGTTGCTGTGGGGGGACCCTCGGCTCGGCAATGCGATGTACGACGACGAGGGGGCGCTGGTCGCGCTGCTCGACTGGGAGCTTGCCTCACTTGGGCCGGCCGAGATGGACCTCGCGTGGTACGTCGCACTCGGTGAGCTGACGGCCAGCTACATGGGTGCGGAGCCCGAGGGCCTGCTCAGCAGCAATGAGCTGCTCGCACGGTACGCCGCGACCAACGGTCGGCAACCTGACGAGTTCGCCTGGCACCGCGTCTTTGCACTCGTGCGATCAGCGGCGATCAACAACTGCATGGCGCAACTGGCGCACCGCCATGGCATCGGCTATCCGGGTGTGGCGGGCGACGGCAATCCCGTCCTCGACGTCATCTGGGCCGCGATCGAATCGGCGGACCGGCGCAGTATGTGACCAGTGACTGCACCGCCGAGACGTGGGTCGGTCTAGCGAGCGAGGACGAGCGTCCACATTGTGTCGTTGATGCTCGCGGTGTCGGCCGTTGCCATGAGACCGCCGACGCTGGTGCCGGCGGGCAGCGGCGCCGCGTTGTCCGACGTCAGCATGCAAACGCGGTTGGGGCTGGCCGCTCCACACAGCTCGGTGCGCTGGGTCTGGGTCGCGGGCGGTGAGAGCACCGACGACGCAGACCGCTCGGTCCAGAGCGAGAGCGCCCAGCTGCCATCGGTGGAGACCGTCGTGGTCGGTGTCGTGTGCGTCGTCTGCGACGTCGACTCCTTGACGGCTGCGAACGAGCCCACCGGCTGGATCGGGTCGGTGCCCCGGTAGGCCAGCAACACGAGGTTGACCTCACCGGAGGTCGGCATCGTCACGGTGACGTTCTGCCCGGCGTCGCCGGCTTGGGCCACGGTCTGCCAGACCGCTGTGGTGCTCTTGCCCGTCGAGAGCTTCTTCACGAGCGTCCAGCCGCTGCCGCCAGCGGGGTCGTTGATCGTCGCGCTTGTGCTGTCGGCGGTTGCGATCAGGACAAGGCCGTCCGGTGAGGAGACCCCGGCCGGTATCTGCACCGTGAACGACGTGCCAGTTGCATCGGAGCGGTCTGATCCCACAAAGCTGATGTTGGCAGCCACAAGGTGCAACGCGTACGCCTTGGTGCCGGTGGCGCCGTCGTCATCGGTCACTGTCAACGTCACGGTGTAGTTGCCCAGGGATGCGTAGGTGTGCGACGGCGTCCGAGCAGTGGACGTGGCGCCGTCACCGAAGTCCCACGCGTACGACGTGATCGTGCCGTCGGCGTCACCTGATCCGGAGCTCGTGAACGCGCACGAAGTCGTCGTGCAATTGGCGGCCACCCTGGCGCGTGGTGGTTCGTTCGGCGCGACCGCAGACGACGGCACGTAGACCGCCAGACCCTGCTGCCGCCAGTTGACGCCGTCAATCCCCGGACCGCTGATCGCCGTTGCGGTTCCGTCGACCGTCTCGGTGCCGTCCCAGTCGATCCTGCGCAGCACGCCGTCGTCAGCCTGCGTGAAGTACAGCTTTGATCCGATCAGAACCATGCCGTTGACGGCGGAGAAGTCAATTCCGCCGCCGCTGCCCTGGGCGTCGTAGTTCTTGTCGCTGACCATGTTGTCTTCGGGCGCGAGATAGCGATAGGACAAGCGATCGCTACCGGCTTCGGTGTAGTAGATGCGGTCCTTCGAGAAGAACATTGCGTTGACCGAGGGCAGCTCGTCGGCGAACTTGTTGGTGTAACCGGTCCAGCCCATGTTGATGGGCTGCATCGCGCCTAACGTCGTACCGTCGAAACTCTGCCGGCAGAGATGACCGTCGGCCCAGCCCGTGTAGAGCTGGCCGGAGAGCATGAACGCGCCCCGCGCCTGACCCCACGCGGTGCCGCTGGTCGAGACGGGAGTGTCTGTCCCGGCCGTTGAACCGTCGAAGGTGTGCGAGACGACGGTGTCCTTGCCGGTCGTCGCGGTCGCGCTTCCGCAGGTCCGCAGGATCTCGATCCCAGAAATGATCGGATCGTTGGAGTGATGCGTGAAGGAGATCGTGACCTGGCCATTCGCGCCGACCGTCTCGTCGTACGGCTTCATCGTTGCGACGTGTGGCCCGACGTCCTTGACGATGTCGTAGAGCGTTGTGCGGATGCCCCAGGTCATTGTGCGGCCGTCGATGCTGGTCTCGAAGTCTCGCTTGCCGTCGCTTTGGCTACCCGTGCCACCCATGTTGGCGAAGTACAGGCGTACTTCGATCGGAGTTCCCGCCGCGAGCGGGAACGTCCACGCCATCTCCGGAGCGCCCTTGGAATCCTTACGGTCGTCAGCGAAGATCGCGTGCGGCGTGCTCGAGGGAACTTCCGGCGCGACGCCGGCCAACGTCGTCGACCATGTCTCGGCAACGTTGCCTGCGTTGTGGTACGGCGAGGGCGCCGCGTCGGTGTCGGCCTGCCAGTCGGGCCCGGTGTCAGTGGCCGGCACCAGCGGGCCGCCGGCGTTGACGCGGTAGAGCACCCTGCTCGTGCTCGCGTTGCTGCTTCCGTTGCCGAGTTGGTACAGCGACGAGGGCAGCGACCCGGCGCTCGGGGTGGGCACCTGCGTGCCACCGGCGAGCGGGAAGTAGGCGAGCTTGTAGTGGTAGGCGTGCCCGATGTAGTCGGTGTCGTGGCCGACCCACAGACCGTCACTGGTCGCGAGCAGGTCGAACACCCCGACTCCGGTCGTGCGCGTCGGTGTCCAGTCGAACGGCACACCCGTGCGCGGGTCGAGGGCGGCCAGACCCGAAACGTAGAACGAGCCGCTCTGCGGTTTGTTCAGGCCATAGACGTTGTTGACCCACCGGTTGTGGCCGCCGACGTAGACCGCAGTGCCGGTCACGGCGGCGCTCAGAAGGGTGTCGCCACCGGTCGAGTCGATCCATGTGGGGCTGAGCGCGGTGCCGGTCGCACCGGTCTCCCACCGAGATGCCGTGTCACAGGGGCCGCCACCGGTCGACGCGAGCACGAAGTACGAACCATCGGGGGAGAACTCCACATCGCGGAGGTAGGCGTTGTACGCCTTGTTGCACTTCTTGCTGTACTGGTTGGTCTCCCAATCGGCGAGGGACACGCGCGGACCGGTGAGGTCGAGCATCGCAATCTGCGGCCGCGTGGCACCGAGCACCTGGTCGAAGTTGCCGATCACGGCGAGGCGAGTGCCGTCCGGCGAGATGTCGAAGTTCTCGACCATGGTGATGCCGCCGTTGATCTGGCCGGCGAACCCCAGCTTGAAGTTCGGGTCGACGGCGCCCGTCGTCGGGTTGAGCCGAGCGAGGCCGTTGATGCTGAGACCGCCCACCTTCGTGAACGTCCCGCCGATGTAGAGCCACCCGCGGTCGAGTCGCATCGCGAACAGTCGGCCGTCGAGCCCGGGCACGACGAATGAGGTGTCGATCGAACCGTCCGAGAGCCGGATCTTCGCCAGGCTGACGTTGGCCACGCCGTTCACGTTGTGGAACTCGCCACCGGCGAAGACCTCGGTGCCGCCCGAGTCGACGGCGACGGTGCGGACGAGTCCGTCGACGTTCGGTGCGAATCCTGACGTGACCTGTCCGGTCGCGGCGTCGAACGAGAAGAGGTTGTTGCGGGTCAGGACCGTGGCGCTGCCGTGGTTACGGACCTGCGTGAAGCTGCCGCCGGCGACCATCGTCCCGCCCGTTTGGGCGATCGAGTGGACGTAGCCAGGCTCGTCGAGGACGTCCGGCGTGGACACGGCCGGGGTCGCACTGACGATCGCCGGTTGCGGGACGTCGTACGCCGAGGCGTGCGGCGCTGACATCGCAACGGTTGTGGCGACGGCCATGAGCGGCAGGGCTGCACTGAGAGCCGCAATACGCGTGACTCGGAGGAACTCCTTGCGCACTGATCTTGTCCTTCCCGAGCAGCCGCGCTGCGATGACGCATTACGGTAACCGCGCCTCGAATGGGCACGAGCGTAATCGGGATAATTCGGTGCCGTTAGGCCGTTTCGCCCCCTGCGGAGCAATCGGTAGGCCGGGCTTGCGGCGAAACGGTGCCCGCGTTACCTGAGGGCAAGGCGCCGCAGATTTCGCTAGCCGGTGAACGGGCTTGGGTGCGGCCGCGCCGGCGTCGTCTCGAAGAACGGCCGGACCAGCGTGGTCATGAGCTCGTCGACGACGTCCGTGTACGCCGGGTCCGCAAGCAGGTTCACGTCCTCGTTCGGGTCTTCCATGCGGTCGAAAAGCTGGCAGGGAGCACACGCGTCCTCGTCGACGACGAGCTTGTGGCGTCGCGTCTCGAACGACGCAAAACCCCAGTTCTCGCTCACCGAGTGCTCGCGCGGTTCCGGCGTCGTCCCATGGGTCACGTAACCGAGCAGTGATCGGCCGTCACTGTGCGGGAGCACCGGCGCCCCGGCGACGGCGCGCACCGTTGCCGCGACGTCCATGTGCTCGACGAGGTCGTCCACCACCGCAGCGACCCGGCCGCCGGGCGGACGGATAACGAGCGGCACGCGTACCGCGGGCGCGTACAACACGCACTTGGACATGAGCCCGTGGTTGCCGCCCATCTCGCCGTGGTCGCTGGTGTAGATGACCCAGGTGTTGTCGAGCAGGCCGCGCTGTTCGAGCGCTGCAACGATCCGGCCGACAGCGTCGTCGATCACGCTGACGTCCGCGCAGTAGGCGACGCGCATGCCGGCGATCGCTTGGTCGGTCATCGTGTCGCTGTCCGAGAGATGCAGGAAGGCCTTCAGCAGTCGGCCGTAGTTGCCGGTGCCGGTGAGGTCCGGCCGTTGCGTCGAGGCCGGCATGGGTGGCTCGACACCGGCGTACCGACGGCGGGCTTGTTCGGGTGCATCCCACGGGTCGTGCGGGCCCGGGAAGCCGACGAACAAGAAGAACGGCGAGTCAGCGTCGTACTCGCGCAGCCAGTCCGCAGCCCGCTCGCCGTGCCACGCATCGATGTACGCGTCGAGCGGCAACGGCATCGGCGTCGAGTCCCACATCGGCACGCGTTTGGTCGCGCCACGACCGGTCTCGTTCTCGCCTTGATAGCTGCGGTCCGCGATGTGCTGTTGGTACGCCGCCAGCAGATCCCGGCGGGCCAGGTCATCGGTGTAGGGGTTCGGAGAGGTGGCGAACTTGTCACCGGTCTCGTGCACCTCGCTGAAACCGAGACCTTGCAGCCGTGGTGCTAGGTCGGCGACATGTGCGCTGACGGTTTCGTCGCGGTACAGATGCGCCTTTCCGACGAGCGCGGTGTGGTAGCCGGTTTCGCGCAGCGACCACAAGTACGTCGGGGTCTCCGCCGCTACCTCTGCCCAGTTGGTATAGACGCCGTGGTCGCGCACATACCGCTCGGTGAGGAACGACGCACGTGCAGGCATGCAGAGCGGTCCCTGGCAGTTCACGCTGCTGAACCGCACGCCCTCCGCAGCGAGCCGGTCGATCGCAGGCGTTTGCACGACCGGCTGGCCGGCGCAGCCGAGCAGGTCGGCGCGATGCTGGTCCGACATGACGACGACGATGTTCGGCAAGGCCCCCACAGCCGATGAGACTACGCAAGCCCTGCCTAGGGCGAGACCGCAACACCGAGGTAGTCGTACGCCAAGAACTTTGGCGCGCCCTTCTCGTAGAAGTTGTCGAGCTCGGTGATGGTGAAGCCGGCCCTGCGGATGAGGTCGGCGATCGGCCGATCCAGATGACAACCGCCGAAGACGCGCTTTTGTACGCCGTTGAGCCGGTGCTGGTTTCGGGCGACCTTCTCGTCCGGCGACAGGCCGTGCTCCACGAAGTGAAGCGTGCCACCGGGGCGCAGCACGCGCCGCACCTCCACGAGCGCGGCCTCGACATCGGGGATCGTGCAGAGCGTCCACGTCGACAGGGCAGCGTCGAAGGAGTGGTCAGCGAACGGCAGCGACTCGCCGCGGAGACCGGCGCGCTCCACATGCACGGGCGACTGCGCGAGTCGTTTCTGGGCGAGCTTCCAGCCGGTGTCCGCCGGTTCGATCGCGGCGATCTCGGTGATGGTGTCGGGATAGAACGGGACGTTGAGGCCGGAGCCGAAGCCGATCTCGACGATTTGTCCCTTCAGGCCCGCGCACGCACGCTGACGATGCGGGTTGGAAATCTTCATCCCGCAGGCGACGTTGATGATGCGCGGCAGAACGGTGCGTTCGTAGAAACCCATCAGTGGCTCCTTCGCATCGCGGGGACCGAGCGAAGCAGCGAAGGTAGCGATTGCCTATGGGTTCGTCGTCACACGCACAGGATGATCACCAACGCCGTTAGTGCGGCTCCCACTTGAAGAAGCGCCACGCCAGCACGCCGCCGATCGCAGTCCAAACCGTGAGTACCAGCAGATTTCGCAGCGGCCAGGCGGGTGCCACGGGGTCGTACGCCGCGTGCAGCGCGTCCGTGAGCGGCTTGATCGGCAGCAACCCGACGACACTGTTGAGCCATCCAGGCAGCTGAAGGCCTGAGTTGAACGTGCCGGAGATGAGCGCAAGCGGAATGTATGTGCCGTTGGTGACGGCCCCGGCAGCCATGCCGTTCGGGATGACCGCGCTGATGGCAAGACCGAGAGCCGCGAAGCAGGTGATGCCCACACTCAAAGTGGCAACGAGCCCAAGCAAACCTGCTGGTTGTGGACCAACCCCGAAGACGAGCTGCCCCAGTGCAACGGTGCACGCAGCGGTCAACAGTGTTGTTGCGAGCACGCTGACCAAATGGCCAGCGAGGTAGACAGCGGGTGACAACGGGGTTGCCCGCAGGCGCTTCAGCACGCCGCTACTGCGCAGGATGGCGATGGTGCCGCCGAGGTTTGCATACGCCGCGAGGACGATGCCGAACGCAACGATGCCGGGCACGAAGAACGTCAGCGGTCTCAGTTCGGGTCGGCCGGGAATCTTGTCCTGGGAGACGGCGCCGAACAGGAGCAACAGCCCGAGCGGCAGTGCGAAGGTGAAGAATGCCGCCTCGGGGTTACGCCAGAACGCGCGCTGCTCCAGGCGGACCTGACGGAAGACGAGCGGAACTGCGGTCACGCCGCCTCCGCCGGGTCCGCGACGAGTCGAAGGTAGCTGTCCTCGAGCGTCGGCGGTGCGACGAGGAGGTCCGGCAGCTCGCCGTGGTCTCGCATCAGTTCCTGGAGAACGGCGCTGGGGGTTCGCGTGTGAATGACGACGCGGTCACCGTCGCCGTCGAGATAGGAGATGCAGGTGGGCGTGTCCGCGATTCGCGCCAGCGTTCGTGCGTCGCCGACAGCACGGATCCGGCCCGCGGCAAGCACGGCGACCCGATCAGCGAGACGCTCGGCTTCGTCGAGGTAGTGGGTCGTGAGCAGGATGGTCTTGCCCAGGGTGGCGAGGTTCTCGATCGCTGACCAGCAACGGCGGCGCGCCTCGGGGTCGAAGCCGGTTGTCGGCTCGTCGAGAAAGACGACGTCCGGATCGCCGGCCAGCGCGAGCGCGAAGTCGAGCCGTCGACGCTGCCCGCCGGAGAGCCGGCGTACCAACGTGCGGGACTCGTCGGTGAGCTCGACGAGCGCGAGCAGCTCGGCGGTCGAACGCGGGTTCGGGTAGTAGGCGCGCCAGGCCTCGATCAACTCGCGGACGCGCAGGTGGTCGGGGAACCCGCACTCCTGAAGCACGACGCCGGTACGCCGTCGCAGTTCAACCGGGTGGCGGCACGGGTCGAACCCGAGGACCCGCACGGTGCCTGTGGACGGCTCGCGGTAGCCCTCGAGGATCTCGATCGTCGTGGTCTTGCCCGCGCCGTTCGGTCCGAGCAGCGCCAGGACTTCGCCGGCGGCGACCTCGAGGTCGATGCCGTGCAACACGGCGCGAGCGCCGTACGACTTGGTCAGTGATCGGACCGCGATCGGCGGCTCGGTGACGGTCATGTCGCTAAGATACGAATCCGTATCATAAAGTCAACCCAGGTTCTGGGAGGCAAAATTGGCCGTCATGGAGCCCTGGACACGCGATAGACGGCGCGCGCACACGCGCGAGCTGCTGCTCGACGCGGCGGAAGAGGTGTTCGCGGCGCGCGGCTTCGAGGGCGCCTCGCTCGACGACATCGCAAAGACAGCGGGCTACACCCGCGGGGCGATCTACAAGCACTTCGCAAACAAGGAGGAGCTCTTCCTCGCCGTCAACCAGCGCTTCAACGAGCGGTTCCTGACTGGCTTCCTCGATCTGCTCGACCCCTCGACGGCTCCGGGCGATCTCGACATCGCGCTCATCGCGAAACGTTGGCGCGAGATGCAGAGTCGCGACTCCCGCGCCTACGCACTGGGCAGTGAGTTCAACCTGTATGTGCTGCGAAACCCACACGTTCGCTCGCGTGTTGCTGACCAGCGGCGAGCGGTCGCGCAGATGGTCGCCGACTTCATGAGCGAACAGTCCGCCCGGCTCGGTGCCAGGTTCCGGATCCCCACCTTGACGATGGCGCGCATCGTGCTCGCGGCCAGTGATGGTTTGGAGATGGCAACCCATATCGAGGACGGTGACGACCTCTACCAGCCGTTCCTCGAGCTGCTCCTTTCGGCATGGGAACCGATGCCACCACCAGAGGGGCCGAATGCGCGCTAGCGCGTACGGGAAGCCGGCCGCCGACGGGAAGCGATCAAGATCGGGGATCGGATCTGTCGATACAGCCTCTGAGGTGAGGTTGACCGATGGCGCTGGTTCTTGCGGCCGCATGCTGCGTTGCGATGGTGTGCGTCGGCTTCCGGTATGCCCGCAATGCTTCCCGTGACGAGATCGGCCGGTGGCGGCGGAACACTGCCGTTGTCGGCCGGTTGGGCGGGGACGACTCCGGGGCGGTAGCGCCGGCAGCCGTGTGGTGTCGGGTTGTCTCGACGGCAACGATCCCCAAACAGCGGGAACACCGGGCCGAGACCGCGGCGCGCAAATAGCGCAAATAGGCTGCGCGGGTGGGTTTCACCGTTGCCGTCACAGGACCGTCAGGTGAGATCGGGATCGCGGCCGTTGCAGCGCTGGAAGCCGATCCCGACGTCGACCGCATCATCGGTATGGCGCGTCGGCCGTTCGACCCCGCAAGCCGCGGTTGGACGAAGACGGAGTACCGGCAAGGCGACATCGTGGATCGCGACTCGGTGGACCGGCTCGTGTCGGACGCTGATGTCCTCGTGCATCTCGCCTATGTCATCTTCGGCAACCGGTCGGAGAGCCGCCGAGTCAACCTGACCGGCACCCGAAATGTCTTCGAGGCGGCCGTTGCTGCGCCGGCAGTACGACGACTCGTCTACACATCGTCGGTCGCGGCGTACGGCTATCACGACGACAACCCGCAGCCGCTGACCGAGGACGTGCCGGCCCGTGGCTCCCACGCGCACTACTACTCCGAGCAGAAAGCCGAGTGTGAAGCGCTGCTAGCGGAGCTGACCGCGGGATCAACGGTGGAGACCGTCATCCTGCGGCCATGCATCGTTGCGGGCCCGTTGGCAACGGCCCTTGCGGACTCGATGCCGTGGCGCGCCGTCGCCGACCGACTGCCGTCGGTTCTACGTCGGTCGTTGTCGGCGGTTCCGTGGGTTCGGCCGGTGCTGCCGAGCCCGGACGTACCGCTGCAGCTCGTCCACCACGATGACGTCGCGAGCGCGATTGCGGCTGCCGTGACCGCCCGCAACGCCAGCGGTCCGTACAACCTGGCCGGTGACGGTGTCGTGAGCATCGCCGAGGTCGCTCGCGCGCTCGGTGCCGTGCCGCTTCCCATCCCGAGTTCGATGGTCACAGTCGCGGCAGACATGCTCGCGCGGCTGCCGATGGTGCCGGCTCAGCTCGAATGGCTGCAGTCGCTGCGGATACCTGTGCTGATGGACACCGCCAGAGCGAAGCGCGACCTGGCGTGGCGGCCCGCGTACACAAGCGCCGCGACCCTGGATGCCCTGGCTTCAGCGTCCGGACAGTGATGGCGGTGCCGCGCTCGGACCGCTGGCCCAGCTCGTCGCCCGTGGCGACAACGTGAACGCCAGCGTTCGTCCGGTTGTGACCTCGGCCGTCGTCAACCAGGCCCGGTTCAGCGGCGCGGCGGACAGTCGCGCGGAGGCGGCGTACTGGTTCCCCGCACTGGCGCCGGGTGCTCGCACCCTCAGCCGCGGCCGACCCTCCGCCGCCCTGATGGCCACGGAAGAGAACAGCGGCGTCGACAGCTCCCACGCATCGAAACCCGGCTGCACCTGGTAGAGACCGATCGCCGATAGGACGTACGCCGCCGACATCGTGCCCGCGTCGTCGTTGCCCGGCAGGCCGTACGGCGAGGCGGAAAAGACCCGGCTCTCCGCGTGGACGATCTGTTGTGTGCGCGCAGGATCACCCACCCACAGATAGAGCCACGGGGCTTGCAGGTCCGTCTCGTTCGCAGGTGTGTACTGGTTGCCGACGTAGTACACACCGAACAGGCTCGCTTGCGTCTGCAGCTGTGGTACGACGGGTGCCGCCTCGTTGTTCAGCGCAGCGGAGAAGAATTCGTCCAGGCGCCGCGTCATGGCGGCACGGCCCATCGCGTTGGCCAAACCGCGCACGTCCTGCGGCACCAGCCAGAGGTACTGCCAGCCGGTGCCTTCCTGCCAACCATCGGAGAAGGCTGGGTTCCACACATCGGTCACGCCGACCGACGTCGGCTTCGCCCAGGCGCCGCTGTTTGTTCGCGGGTGCAGGAAGTGCCTCGAGTCGAGCAGGCTGTGCCAGAACTCGGCGCGGCGCGTGAACTCCGTCGCCTGTGCCTGCGTGCCGTAGCGCGGCGCCAAAGCCGCTACGGCTGCGTCGTCGATCGCGTACTCCAGTGTGACGGCAGCGCCACGGTCGCTCACGTCGATCGGGATGTAGTGCTTGGCGAGGTAGACATCGAGGTCGTCACGCGGCCCGGTGGAGGTCGTCGCCTGCTGCAGGATCGCGTCGTACGCGCGCTGCGCATCGACACCGGTCAGCGCGCCATCGGTGACCAATGTCGCGAGCGTCGGTGTGCCGGAGTCGCCGCCCATGATGCTGTAGTCGCGGTTGCCGCGTACCCACTTCGGTATGACGTGGCCGTTCTGGTCGGCGTCGTCGAGAAGTGAGATGCCGACGTCGTGGGCGATGTCCGGTGCAATGAGCGCCAGCAGCGGTGTCTGCGTCCGGTACGTGTCCCACAACGACAGGTCCGTGTAGTGATGATGGCCGCCGGCAACGTCGTGGACCGTGTTGTCGAAGCCCAGATATCTGCCGTCGACGTCGTCGTACGTCGTCGGCATGAGCAGCGCGTGGTACAGGCTTGTGTAGAAGGTGGCGCTCGGTGGGTCTACTCCGCCGGCAACCTCGATGTGATGAAGCCAGCCGTTCCACGACGTGTGTGCGGCCGCTCTGACGGCCTCGAACGAAGTTCCGTCCGGCGTCTCGCCCGACACGTTGCCCACAGCACCGGAGGAGTCGACGTAACTGATACCGATCCGTACGCCGACGGTTCGGTTGTGCGACGCGTCGAA
Source organism: Actinomycetes bacterium (assembly GCA_045807285.1). GTDB lineage: Bacteria > Actinomycetota > Actinomycetes > JAWWOW01 > JAWWOW01 > JBJMHR01. Next base: position 42,086 of record JBJMHR010000021.1, on the reverse strand, counting down.
CGTCACCCAGCCGCCGGCACCATGGCCCTCGCTCGCGCTACTCCCCGGCCGAAGCCCGGCCGTGCCCCACGTGCCATGAGCTGCGAACGGTCGATCGAAGCGCGCATCGAAATAGATCGTGATGCCGCCCGATCCCGGTAGGTCGACGCTGCCGCTCACCGTGCGTGCGTCGACGATGTGCAGGGCCCCGTTCTGCGTCTCCCCGCTCTGGTTGCTGTCGTTGTCGCGGGTGGTGTCGAACAGCACGTTGGCCTGGCGCGCCTTCGGGAACGTGTACCGCTCGACCGCGACGCGCGTCGTCGCAGTCAGCTGCACGCGCGTGCGATAGCGCCGCAGTGTTGTCTCGTAGTAGCCGGGATGTGCGTTTTCTTGCGCGTGGTCGTACGGCGACGACCATTGCCTCGGGTCGTTGCTCCTGACGGCGCCGGTGGTTGGCATCATCGGTAGTTCGCCACCGATGTGGATGCCCGCACCGCTGAAATGCGTGAGTGCAAAGCCTCGGATGTCCGGGTCCTGGTAGGCGTAGCCGACGTAGTTGACCGGGTCGTCGCCGCGCTGCAGCGTCGTGGCCGGGCCAGGTGTCACCATCCCGAACGGCACCCCCGCAGCCACGGTGACGAAACCTGGGCCCAAGGAGCCGGCGAGCGGATTGACCAGCCGGGTGAGATCGGCCGGTGCCGGTTGCGTGGCGAGCGCCGGCACGCCGATCGTTGCGCCCAGCAGCAGGGCGACCGGCGCAGTCAGTCTTGGGCCGCGGCGCATTCTCAGGACGTTCGCTTTCGAGCCGACGGAATCCTGCGTCGTGGGCGATTTGGCGCAGGAACATGGCCACTTGGCGGATTCGGCAACCGGGCGTAGATTCGTCCTAGCTCGACCGGACCTGTCTGGACCCCGCACTCTCCGGCCTTAGCCCTCGGAGGGTGTGTCATGCCTGCGGATCGCGACGCCATCGGCGCCGAGCCCAATGTTGTTCGGCTGCCGTCGGCCGGTCTCGTCCCGTTAGCACCGGACGAGCCGTATGTGCTGCGCACGATGAGCCTGCGCAGTGACGAGGACCTTGCCGAGGAGCGAATGCTCCTCGCCCGGGACCGGGCCGCGGCCGCGCTCGACCGGCAGCAAGCGGCCCTCGATCGGCTGCGCGCAGCGGCCTACCTCATGCGCAGCTACCGGGATGAGCTGACGGGGGCGCTGCACCGCGGCCCAGGCCGCGACCAGCTCACCCGAGAGCTCGAACGCGCACAGCGCTCACGGGAGGACCTCGTCGTCGCCTTCGCCGATGTCGTTGCGCTGAAACAGGTGAACGACGAGAAGGGCCATCAGGCGGGCGACGACCTGCTACGTGCCGTTGGCCAGGCTCTGCGCACCGGCCTGCGTTCCTACGACATCGTCGTCCGCTATGGCGGCGACGAGTTCGTCTGCGCCTTGCCGAACACGAGCGTTGGCGCTGCACGGCGTCGGTTCACCGACGTCAGCAACCTGCTCGCCGCGGCGAGTCCCGGTGCGCGAATCGACGTCGGCTTGGCCCAGCTTGCCGAGGGCGAGCGGCTGGACGACGTCATCCGCCGTGCCGATGACCAGCTGTACGCCGTTCGACGACGGGCCCCCGAGGCAGCGTCTGCAAAAAAAGGGCGATCGTGAGCGCGGCGATTGCCGCAAGCGGAGCGGGTCAGTAATGCCAATTGCGGCGTAGGATCCATCAGTGTTTTCAGCGGAGCCACCTGAGGATTGGGCCTCGCAGCTGGCGGCCGTGACGTCTGGACCGTCCAGACGGCCGGAGGTCATTTGTGAGATGTGTGTGTCGGCTCTCGACGTCTCGGGGGCGGGTATCTCGATGTCGACCAAGGACGGCCGGCTCGCGACGGTGAGCGCGAGCGACGACGTCGCGTCGCGCATCGAGGAGCTGCAGTTCACGCTGGGGGAGGGGCCCTGCTTCGAGGCTCTCGAGCTCGGCGTTCCCATTCTCGTTGACGACATCGTGCGGCCGCCGCGCATCTTCGCCGGAAAGTGGCCGGGCTTCGTCGACGGTGCGAGGGAGGCCGGCGTCTCTGCCATCTTCGCCTTTCCGTTGCAGCTCGGTGCGATCCGGCTCGGCGCGCTCGACTTGTACCGGGACAGAATCGGTGACTTGAGCCCGGCTCAAATCGGCGCCGCCTTGCAAGCGGCTGATGCCGCCGCGTTCGCGCTGCCGTTCATCGCCCCCAGCGGAGACGTCGTTGACGAGGCGAACGACCGGGCCGCCTTCCGCCTGGAGGTGCATCAGGCCTCTGGCATGGTCGCCGCGCAACACGAGACGAGCATCAGCGAAGCATTCGCACGCCTGCGCGCCTACGCGTTTGCGCAGCAACGGTCCATCAACGACGTTGCAGCCGATGTCGTGGCTCGTCGGCTCCGGTTGCCGGCCAAGGACGAGACATGACCACAAGTGGCGACGAAGCCATCTACCCAACCCAGGGCCAGGCCCCGCATGCGCAAGCCGAACTCGCCGAGGTCTTCGTCGCACTGGCGGACACCCTGGTCGACGACTTCGACATCATCGAGTTCCTCAACCTGTTGACGCAGACGTGTGTGGACCTGCTCGGCGCCGGAGCCGCAGGAATCCTGCTCGCCGACACCCGCGGTCTCCTGCGCGTGATGGGCGCGTCGAGCGAGACAGCGCAGCTGCTCGAACTCTTGCAGCTTCAGGACGACCACGGGCCTTGCGTTGAGTCTGTTCGGACCGGCAGGCCATTGGCTGTGACAGACCTGGGCTCAGGCTCGACGCGTTGGCCCGATTTCGCGGCCGCGGCGACATTCGCCGGGTTCCGCGCCATGGACGCTGTGCCGATGCGCTTGCGATCCGACGTCATCGGTGGCCTCAACGTTTTTCACACAACGACGGAGCCCTTCAATCCCGATCAGCTGAGGATTGCCACGGCGCTTGCGGACACGGCCACCATCGGCTTGTTACAGCACCGCGCCCTGCAACGCAGCACGGTCGTTGGCGAGCAGCTGCAGACCGCACTCAACTCACGCATCGTTCTCGAGCAGGCGAAGGGCATGATCGCGGAGTACGCGAACATCGGGGTGGATCGGGCGTTTGAGCGGCTGCGACAGCATGCCCGCAACAACAACCGGAAGCTCACAGACGTCGCTCGTGACGTCGTCGAGCGTCGTCTACGCCTGGACGGAACGGATAGTTCAGCCTGACCGGTCGCGCGGGCCACCGATCCCGGATGAGCCAATGACTGGCCCAGGGCGCGTTTTATGGCTAGGTTTGCGACAGCCCGGACATGTGCCGGGTCAGGTTGGGAGGCGGTCACTCGGAGTGTTAAGCAGCTAGCGCGCTGGGTCCAGACATTGCGCCCCCAACCGTTAGCAAGCCCGACTGGCTCCCACCTCACGCTGCTTTTGTTGTATCCGCTGCTCCGGACCCCGGCGGCTGTCGCTGACTCTCCCTCGGCGGCGCCAGTCCGGGGGTTGCGCCGCCGAGGGAGCCACAAGTGACGGAGCCAACCGTCGAGCAACTCCAGACCGAGATCGACGAGATCGACGCGACCCTGCGCAGGCTCAGGGCCGAGCGCGGTTCGGGCGTCGACGATCCGGGGGACCGGTCGGACGCCGCGACCGACCTGACGAGCTACGAGGAAGAACAGGCGCTGATCGAGAACCTCGAGGCGCGCCGCCGTGCGTTGACGGCCCAACTGGATCGCGGGTAGCGAGTGACCTTGACGAGCCGCCCGTGACTGTTTGCGCGTCGGCCATCCGATGTTCGTTTTCAGCGCCTAGACCCTGACCTGGTTGGCCTGCGACCGCCGGCCGGGCAGGGAGTGGAACGGGGCAAGCCCGCGCATCACGAAACGGAGAAATATCCCGCGCGGCCGAGCCGCTGGCCAGGTCGGCGTGGTCCAATCGTCTTTCGCGCGGCGGACGTCTCGGTTGAGGCGGTCGAATAGGGGTGATGCAGTAGTCATGCGAGGGGGACGGAAGCCCAAGCTGCCGCGCAAGCTGTGGCTGATAGCGGTCCTCGGCCTGCTCCCGGTCGTGCTCGCCCTGGACGCGGTGGCCATGTCGCTGGGCTGGCTGTCCAGTGGTTCCTCGACCGCGCGCGCCGCGGATGTGCCGGTCAGCGCCGCGAAAGCCATCGTGCTGAACGCCGATGGCGGCGTCGTGCCCTGGGACCAGCGGCTCATGGTCGACGTGCTCGGCGGGAGCATCACGTCGGTGTCGGTGACCAGCAGTGGGCACGTTGTGCCGGGCCGGGTCGCTTCGCTGATGTGGGTGAGCTCGCACTCGCTCGTGCCGCTGCACCGGTACGCCGTCACCGTCGCGTACGCCGACGCACGCGGCCGGGCGCACACGTCGCGTTTCGCGGTGCGCGCCTCCGACAGCAAGCACCACGAGCAGGTGACCTTGTCACCCGATGGTCAGACCGTTGGGGTCGGGCAGCCGGTGGTCGCCTACTTCAGCCACTCCGTGCCGAAGAGCCTGCGGTCAGCGGTCGCGCGGCGGCTCTCGGTGTCGACGTCGCCGGCGGTGACCGGAGCCTGGCACTGGATGTCTGGTGAGGAAGCCCACTGGCGGCCACCGACGTACTGGCCCGCTGGTACCCACGTCTCCGTGCGTGCCGACGTCGCCGGCGTCAACTTCGGCGATGGGTACTGGGGCGGGAAGACGCACTCGGCGGCGTTCGACGTCGGCGACGCCCATGTCAGCCTCGTCGATGTCGCGAAACACACCATGGTGGTGCGCGACAACGGCCGCGTCGTACGCACGATGCCGATCAGCGCCGGCCGCGACAAGTACCCGACCAAGAGCGGCGTGCACATCGCGCTCAGCAAGTCACAGGTCGTGACCATGGACTCTGCAACTGTAGGCATTCCCCGCAATTCGCCGGACGGCTACTACGAGAAGGTCTACTGGGACGTCCGAATCTCCGACGGTGGTGCGTTCGTGCATGCCGCGCCCTGGTCCGTCGGCTCGCAAGGGCACCGCAACGTCTCGCACGGTTGCGTGAACGTCTCGACAGCCAACGCGACCTGGTTCTACAACTTCAGCCGACGCGGCGACGTCGTCAACGTCGTCAACTCCGGTACGCCGCCGGACCTCTGGGACCCGGGCATGTCGGACTGGAACATGTCCTGGCACGAATGGGTGGGCAGCAGCGACTAGCCCTCGGCCCGTCGAGGGGGAGACTGGGGCGTGGCCACCGACAGACCCCCATCCGAAGCGGAGCTGACTGACGAGCAGTTGGCGATGCTCGGCGAGGTCGGTGAGCGCCGACACGTGTCCGTTGGTGACGTGCTGTTTCGGCCCGGCGAGGTCGACTACGGCTTTATCGCGATGGTTGATGCTGAGGTGCAGATCATCGGCGGCACGCTCGAGCACGAGATAGGGCTCGTCACTCACGGCCCGCGGCGTTTCCTTGGTGAGATCGGGTTGCTCACCGATCAGAGCGCGAGGCTGACCGCGCGTGTCACGCGCGCTGGCGAGATTGTCATCGTTCCGCGTGCCGAGCTGCGAGCGATCATGGCGCGCGACCCCGACTTCGCCGACATGGTTTTGGCAGCGTTCATGGAACGGCGCCGGATGCTGCGCGATGGCGAGGGCGGGGCGAGCATCCAGATTCTCGGCTCACGGTTCTCCGGCGAGACGCAGGCGCTGCGGTCGTTCCTGGTCCGGTCCGGTCTGCCGCATCGGTGGATCGACCTCGATGCGGAGCAGGACGCCGATGTCCTGCTCGCGCGGTACGGCGTACGGCCGTCGCAGACGCCGGTCGTCGTGACCGCCGATGGTGTCCTTCGCAATCCGTCGGTGGGCGACCTTGCGCAGTGGCTCGGCTTGACCTACCACGCGATTCCTGGCCACATCTTCGACCTGGTCGTGATCGGTGCCGGCCCCGCGGGGCTGGCGGCAAGTGTGTACGGCGCATCGGAGGGACTGTCGACGGTGACCCTCGACGCGGTGGCGGTCGGGGGCCAGGCCGGCGGTTCGAGCCGGATCGAGAACTATCTCGGCTTCCCGCAGGGCCTGTCCGGCCTCGACCTCACTCAGCGCGCGACCATCCAGGCCGAGCGGTTCGGGGCGCGGATTGCCGCGCCTTGTGCGGCCATCGGCCTGCGCGCCGACCAAGGCTTTCGGGCCATCACGCTCGTCGACGGCAGCGAGGTGCCGGCTCGCGCGGTCGTGATTGCGTCCGGCGCGGAGTACCGGCGACCAGACGTCGACGGTTGGTCCGAGGTGGAAGGCAACGGCATCTACTACGCCGCCACTGAGACCGAGGCCGGAATGTGTTCGGGAAGTCCGGTCGTCGTGCTCGGCGGCGGGAACTCCGCCGGACAGGCCGCGCTCTTCTTGGCCAGTAAGAACTGCCGGGTACGCATCGTCATCCGCGGTCCCGACCTGGGCAAGTCGATGAGCCGCTATCTGGTGACCCGAATCGAGGCCGACGACCGGATCGAGGTGCTTACCGAATGCGAGCTCTCGACACTTCACACCAACGGGCGGCTGACCGGTGTGACGGTACGACGCCAGTCGATCGACCGGACCGACGATCTCGAAAGCGCAGCAGTCTTCTGTTTCATCGGTGCGGTGCCGGCAACCTCATGGTTGGAAGGCACGCTCGCTCTGGACCAGCGTGGCTTCATCCGTACCGACCGTGACCTCGATGGCGACGACTTGGCTTCCTGGCAGCACCTTGACCGTTCGCCGTTGGCGTTGGAGACGAACCTGCCCGGAGTGTTCGCGGCGGGCGATGTGCGTTCCGGGAGCGTCAAACGGGTCGCTGCTGCCGTCGGCGAAGGCTCGACCGCAGTGCGATCGGTGCACGAGTACCTATCGCTAGCCGGTTGACCGGCTCGCACTAATCTTCGACTGCCCATTTGGCCGGGCGGAGAGCGGGAGCACGACGTGTTTCCCGGCGATGACGCGCGGAAGGGTCAGCCGACCGCTCCCCGCGCGGACGACAGCTCTGCGCATAGCTGAGCGACGAGGTCCGCAGCCGGTATTGCCCGCGCTTCGCCGTGACGCTCACCGGCCCAGAGGTTGATCAGGTCGGCGTTGTCGGTCGCCCGGCCGTGCGCGCGCAGCGGCGCGGTGAGGTAGTGGATCTCGGGATAAGCGCTGGGCGCTGCATCGCCGATGCGGTCGGTCCAGGCATTGGAGATGCCGCGCGCCCGCCGGCCGGTGAAAGCCCTCGTCACGGTCGTCGCGCGCTGCGTCTCGATCGCGGCGCGATGGGCCGTACTTGTGCCCGTCTCCGGGCAGAGCATGAACGCCGTCCCGAGCTGCGCTGCGTTCGCGCCGGCGCGCAGTGCTTCAGCGATGTGGGCTCCGGTCATGAGGCCGCCGGCGGCTATGACGCGCACATCGCGGCGGTCCGCGTCGATCAGTGCCTCCTTCGTCATGCCGATGAGGTCGATCAACCGGATGGGCTCGTCGTCGTTGTCGACGAACGAGCCACGGTGGCCGCCTGCCTCGGCTCCTTGGCAGATCACAGCGTCGGCTCCGATCGCGGCCGCACGCCGGGCTTCACTGGGATCAGTGACGGTGATCCAGACTTCGATGCCGGCGGCTTTGAGCTCCGCCGCAGCCGGGGCCTCGAGGCAGCCGAACGTCGTCGACATGGCAGCCGGTCGCGTGTCGAGACAGATCGCGAGCTTTTGTGCGAAGTGGTCGTCGTCGAAGTTGGGTTCTCCCAATGGCACGCCTTCGGCCTCGGCGATCGGTGCCAGTGACCCCGCATAGTTCCGTACGACGTTCGGGTCCGCTGGGCTCGTGCCGGGCACGAACACGTTGATGCCGAAGGGACGGTTCGTCCGGCGGCGTACCTCCGAGACGTGCTCGCGCAACTGCGCGGGGGACAGGTAGCCCGCGGCCACGAAACCGAGTCCGCCCGCCTCGGCGACGGCCGCGGCCAAGGCTGGAGTCGAGGGTCCGCCGGCAAGTGGAGCTTGAACGATCGGGCAAGCAAGCCGGTCGAGGACGGACACCTGATCACAATGTCATGGGGCAGCGAGGACAAATGGCCGCCGACTCTGCGGACCGGCGCGCAGGCTACGGTAATTCGACTATTCAATTCTGCGGACCTGAAAGCAGGTTCATGAAACTCCGGGTGGGGCAAACGCTGGCGAGCACGGTCGACGTCACAACGGTTGTCGTGGTCCGGGCTCCCGACGACGACGTAGCGCTGACGTGCGGTGGCGCGGAGATGGTCGACGCCAAGGAAGCACCTGCGACCAAAGGTGCGGCCGATCCCGACGCCTCGGCCGGCACGCAACTCGGCAAGAGGTACGTCGACGGCGGCGACACGGTCGAGCTGCTGTGCACGAAGGCCGGCGAGGGCACCCTCGCGATCGATGGCGAGCCGCTCGTCATCAAGCAAGCCAAGGCACTCCCCGCGTCTGACTGACGGATCACGATGCAGTTGTCGATGCTGCTCGACATGGCAGCAGATGGGTACGGCGACCGCGTCGTCGTCGGGCGGCGTGCCGATGGTCTGACAGCTGTGCAGCTGCGCGACCTCGCCGCCGGGGGCGCGGCAGCGCTTACGGGCGCGGGCGCGGACGCTCTCGTCTATCTCGCGACCGCCGGCCCGGCATTCCCGGTCGCGCTGTTCGCGGCGGCGCGGGCCGGCGTACCGCTCGTTCCGCTCAACTACCGGTTGGGAGGAGAACAGCTGGAGTCGCTGCTGTCCAACCATCCCGGCGCGTACGTCATTGCGGACCCCAGTTATAACGACGTGGCACAGGCGCGGGTCACAACGGTTGTCACGCCAGAGCAATGGCTGGCGACGGCGAAGGAGCTCGCGAACGAGGGCGACGTCGCCGACACGGATGCGCCGGCGGTGCTGATCTACACGAGCGGGACCACGTCGGCGCCCAAGGGCGTGCTGCTCCGGCATCACAACCTCGTGTCGTACGTGCTGGGTTCGGTCGAGTTCGGCTCCGCGGAGCCCGAGCACGCGGCCATCGTCTGCCTGCCGCCGTACCACATCGCTGCAGTGGCCAACGCGATCACGAACCTGTACGCCGGGCGTCGTTGCGTGACGTTGCCGTCCTTCTCGCCCGAGGAGTGGCTCGCCACGGTCTGCGAGGAGAACGTGACCAACGCACTCGTCGTGCCAACCATGCTCGCTCGCATCATGGCTGCCGACGTGGACCGTGCGGTCCCGTCGTTGCGAACACTCGCGTACGGCGGCGCGGCCATGCCGCTCGCGGTGATCGAGCGCGCGCTGGCGGAGTGGCCACAGGTGGCGTTCGCCAATGCGTACGGCCTCACGGAGACGAGCTCGACGATCGCGGTGCTCGGTCCGGAGGATCATCGCCTTGCCTTCGGCGCCGATGACGCGACGATGCGAGCCCGGCTCGGCTCGGTGGGGCGTCCGCTGCCCGGGGTCGACATCGAGATCCGCGACGCGGATGGCGCCGGCGTACCGCCGGGGCAGGTCGGTCGTATCTGGGTCCGCGGTGAACAGGTCTCCGGTGAGTACGCCGGATCCGGCCCAATGGTGGACGCTGCAGGTTTCTTCGACACGCGAGACGAGGGCTACTTCGACGAGAGCGGCTATTTGTTCGTGAAGGGACGCGCGGACGACACGATCATCCGCGGCGGCGAGAACATCGCTCCGGCTGAGATCGAGGACGTCTTGCTGCGACATGAGTGCGTCGCTGATGTTGCCGTGCTCGGCGTACCCGATGAGGAGTGGGGTCAGCGCATCGAGGCGGTGTGCGTGTTACGGCCGGGCGCGGAGACCGACGGGGAGTCGTTGCGCGCGTACGTCCGGTCGCTGCTGCGCAGCTCGAAGACACCCGACCGGATCGTGTTCTGGCCGGAACTGCCGCGGACCGAGACCGGCAAGCTCATCCGCCGCGATCTCGTCGAGCGGCTGCGCGCGGTGCCTCACGCTGAGTAGGCGATCTGCCCGTCGGCTATGACGAGCGCCACAAGGCTGCGCGACGGTGCACGGAGCGCCCGCGACAACGGCGTACGAAGCAAGCAGAGATCGGCTTGCGCCCCGGCCTCGACGCGCCGGGGCTCACCACCGGGATCGTCGGGCCCGCTCAAGTACCCGTTCAACGCATCGGACACCGAGACGCGCTCGTCTGCACCGACAAGGGAGCCGGTCGCTGTGGTCCGTGCTGTCGCCGTGGCAATGACCTGCCACGGGTCGAGCGGCCCGAACGGCGCGTCACTCGACGGCGCGACACGAATGCCGGCGCCGCGCAACGAGGCATACGGGTAAAGCAGGTCGATGTCGTCGGGTGTGACATCGCGGAGATACGTGTCGCCTCGCTCGCGGATGAACGCAGGCTGCGTCACTACGGCGACACCGAGCGCTGCCATGGGTCCGTACATCTCCTTCGGTACGACGGCGCCGTGCTCGATCCGGTCGTCAGGATGGGCGCCGCACTGCTGCAACGCGATAACGGTCAGCACCAGCGCTTCGCGGGTCACGCAGTGCACGGCGACGCCGCGGTCGTCGTCGTGTGCATCGCGGATCGCTTCGGACAACACGTCGATGTCTGGCAGCTCGTGGTCGGGCAACAGGACCTTGACCGGACCCGCTGTGACGCGCGGCCGCCCATCGTCGCGCAGCCCCGCCCCGAGCAAGTGAACTCGCTGTGGCAGCGCGCCATCGCAGACAGCGCGGACAATGTTGCCGGCGGCACGTGCGTCCAGGCCGGGGGTGGCGTCGGTCACACCGGTGATGCCGTACGACGCGAGCTCCCGGCCGATCTCAGCGAGATCCGGCGGCTGATCGTGGGCTAACCGCATGTGCTCGTCGGCGCGCAGGATGCGCCCGTCTCCGGTTGGGTCCAACCCCACCAGCTGCAAGCCTCGCGTGTTCAGCGACCACTGGGCGCCGCTGCGATGCTGGACGCGTACCGGTCGGTCCGGCACGAGTGCATCCAGCGTTGTCCGGTCCAATGCTCCGGCGATGTCGTCGTGATAGCCCACGGCGCGAAGCCACCGCTCCGGTTGTGCTTCTTGCGCGGCCGTCCGCAGTGCGTTGGCGAACGCGTCACATTCGACGATTCCACTGCAGTCGACACTCGTGCGACTCGCTGCTAGCGAATGCAGGTGGAGATGATGGTCGTGCAGACCGGGCAGCAACGCTCCGCCATCAGCAACGATCACGTCTTCGCCGGCCAGCGGATCGAGTCGCCCGCTCACCCCGAGGACCGTTGTTCCGTCCACCCGTACGTCGACCCGCCGGCCATCGACCTCGGCGCCCCTGAAGAGCAGGCGCATCAGCAGCCCAGCCAGTCGAGGACCGAAGCAGTGTCGGCGCCGGGCGGCCGCGCCGGACCAGTGGGCGCCCGTGCGCACGGCGCAGCAACAACGGCCGTTGTGCATTCCGTCCGGACGACCCAGCCTGACCCCTGCGCCAGGACTTCAGCGGGTTCGCTGGGAAGGGCCGCGGCCGAAGCGGCGACGTCCCGCATGGACAGGTCGACCAGATGTGCGTGGTCGTCCAGCAGGACCGCGGCCGCTGCGGCCGCTGCATGCACGCCGGCCAGTGGGTCTGCAATCGCGTCGCCGCAGGGCACCGGACCTTCCCTCGTCCATCCCACGAGACCCGCCGCTGCCGCAGCGTCGTCACCAAAAGCGACACGATGTGCCGAAGCCTCACGGCGCCCGTAGCCCGTGATGCTGACCCACGATGTGCCGTGGGTGACGAAGTCATCAGCGTCGATGCCGAGTTGCCGCAGCGCTCGTGGACGTGCCGATTCGATGACCAGATCTGCCGCGCACAGCAGTCGCGCCAGTGCCGCCCGACCGTTGGCAGTGCCTAAATCGATGACGACGCTCTCGTGCCCGTGGTTCAGGAGATCGAAGAAGGTCTGGTTTCCGCGGCGTGCACCATCCGACCGGTTGACGCTTTCGACCTTGATGACGCGCGCTCCCGCTGCGTGCAACAGCGACGCGCACAACGGGCCGGCCCACAGTGCGCTGAGGTCGACGACGACCGCTCGGTTGGTACGACGCCGGCGCCCACCGACATGAGTGGCCAGGGGAGCGGCCGCGCGCTCGTCGCGGTCGGCCGGGACCGCGGCTGCCGCGATGCCGAGCGTCTGTGCGCGGTCCACTGCACCGGCAACCGCGGTTCCGGCCGCCCACGCCGCGACAGCAGCCCACGACTCGGTGACGGCGCGGTCATCTACGAGCGCCGGCACGAGCGCGTGGTCGTCATCCCTCGGCAGCGAGATGCCCAGCCACCCGTCGGCGGCGCGCAGGCAACGGAACGCTCCACCAACAGACCACGGCGCATTCCGCCGCGCACCGGTCAGGGCCGCGCGCTCCCCGAGCATGCGTGCGTCTGGCAGTGCACCGGGAGGACGGTGCGCCAACTGCGAGAGCAGATCGAAGACCAACAACGCGCCGCGAACCGCGCTGGCCGGCGCGCCCGGCGCCAACAGCGGTGCCCCGCCCCGATGTCCGGTCAGAGCCATCGCGCCGGAGCCCGCCCATTCGATCGGGGCAGGAACCGTCGCGGGGCGAACCGTCGGCACCCGCGCCGTCGAGTCGTCGGCGAGGATGGCACCACTCACGTCGTTGTCGATGTCGTCCACGACTTCTGCGCCGAGCGCGGCAAGCAGCGCTCGGGCATGAAGCAGACCTGCATCATCGCCGCGCACTGCCATGCGTCGACCGCACAGCGGCGCCTGCTCAGCCATTCGCTCGCGCATCAACGAGCCCCCAGATCATCGCAGTCTCGGCATCGATCCGCGTCCCGGTGAGCGCCAGCCAGGCCGTCCGCCACCGTCCGATCCGCCGCGGCAGGCTCACCGTGCCGCCGGCGCCCGGGATCAACCCCATCGACAGCTCCGGCAACCAGAACGAAGCATCCGGGCGAGCACTCACGCTGCCGGCAAAGGCGGCGAGCTCGACTCCTGCCCCGACGCAGGCACCGTGCACGACGACGTGAGTCCGTCCACGCAGCTGATTGATGAGTCGCGCCGGGCTTCGCGTTGTTCGAATGACATGCGCCGTCGCAACATCCGGTGTTGTGCCGAACTCATCGAGGTCGCCGCCACTGCAGAACGCCGGCCCGCGTCCGGAGACCAAGACTTGCGCGACGGTCTCGTCGTACACCGCAATTTCGAGAGCTTCGACAAGTGCGTCACGCAGGGAACGATCGAATGCGTTGCGCCGCTCGGGCTGATTGAGCCTCACATTCAACGTCGTACCGTCCCGGCTCACGAGGACGGGTGGGCCGGCCGGAGTGCGTCCGGGTCGACGCTCGCGACCTGGCAGCCAGCGGGCGAACTCTGCTGAGCCGAGCAACATCGAATAGGCCAGCGACTCGGCGACGAGCGCATCCGGGACCGGCAGTGACGCGGTCGTGCGAAGGAGCTCGCAGAGGGTCAGCGCTGCCAACGGCGCCTGCTCAGCGCTTGTGGCGAGAGCTGCCACTGCATCCTCGACCGACGGCACGTGGACACATGTCGGCGGCAGTTCGTCGCCGGCGGCCACGACCGTGAACGTCAGCGCCTCGAGCAGCGGCATCGCTTGCGCCGCCGGCTCGCGATCACTGATGCCGATGATCGGCAGCGTGCCGGCAGCCACAAGGGCGGCAACCCGATGTGCATCATCTGCGTCGACCTGGCTCACATCGAGGAATACGAGTGCCCCTTGCGGTACGCCGGCCTCGCTCAGCTCCACGTGCACGGGCTCGACCAAGTCATGTGGGCGCAACAGCCTGACGCCCGACAAGATCAGGCCGGCCGCCGTGGCGTCACGATCACCGACGGCACGCTCGCATCACCGCCGCAGCGAAGCACCGAGTCGACGACCCGCACAAGCTCGTCGACGGGCAGCAGCGTCCCGACGATGTAGCCACCCGCCAACCACTGCGGCCCGAGTTGGCTCGCCAACTCGGTGTCCCAACCTGAGGCGAACTGTGTCGCGGCGTCGCCTTGGCCACCGGCGCAGTCGCCGACGACGACACGGGTGAACCCGACACCCGGATGCTCGATGCGCCACGCCTCGACGAGCTTGTCGAGCGCGGCCTTGCTCACGGTGTACGCGCCGAGTCCGGGCCAGGGTGGTGTCAACGATGCGCTAACCGAGGAGAGGTACGCCACTGTGCCGCCCGACTCGGTCAGGTACGGGATCGCGGCCGCGGTGATCCGGGCGGCGCCGATGACGTTGGTGTCGAACGTCTGCCGCCAGGTCGCTGCGTCGGTGTCGACGAGTCGAACGAGCGGGCCGATGCCGGCTGCGTAGACGACCGCGTCGATCCCGCCGAGCCCTTTCGCGGCCTCCTCGATTGCCCCCGCGCAGGACGACTCGTCGGTCACGTCGCAGGCGATCGCGAGTGAACCGGGGCCGGCTTGCTTCGCGGCGTCGACGAGCCGATCGTGCCGGCGCGCGAGCAGTGCCACCTGCGCGCCGCCTTCGCCGAGGCCGACGCCGATGCACCGGCCGAGCCCGCTCGACGCCCCCACGACAACTGTTCGCATCCGAGCGCCTCTCCGCCGTTTGTTGAGGCGCCCGTTACCGACCCGAGAGGAACTTGACGATCGGTGTCGCCGACGGAAATGCCTCGGTCAGACCTGCGCTGAAGTACCCGGCGTCGGTGACGAGTGTGATGCCGTTGATGACAGCGCCTGCGTCACTGCATAGGAACACCAGTGGGTACGCCTGCTCGAGCGGAGTCGATGCTTCGATGCCGAGCTCGGCGCGATAGTCGGCGCCGAACCCGAGCCACATGTCTGCGTTGGCCTGGGCAAGGGGAGTGTCGGTCGGGCCGGGACAGATCGCGTTGATGCGGATGCCGTCCTTCAGGAACGACATCGCCTCGCGCGCGACGTACGCGCAGATGAACTGCTTGCTCCAGTAGTAGTCGGCCTTGCCTTGGTCCTCGACCCAGCGCGCAGCCGCGTCGAAGTCGGGAGTGTCGAGGAGCTCGTTGATGAGCGTGAGGTTGGCCTCCCAGCCCAGACCCGCAGCGGAGGAGATGAATCCGACCGCCGAGCCGCGCGGCAGCATGCCGCCCGAACGCATCCGGTTGATGAGATGCCGGTGGCCGATGAAGTTGATTTTGTGGATGTTCGGTGTGCCGTCCGCGACGCCGGCGCAGGCGAACAATGCATGCACGGGTCCGCCGCAAGCGTCGACGGCCGCCTCGACGCTGTCCCTCTCCGCGAGGTTCAGGTGGATCGCCTTGACGCCGTCGATCGCGACGTCGGCGAAGTCCATGACGACGACCTCGGCGCCGGCGTCGAGGGCGAGCTGCGCGGCCGCCGCCCCCATACCCGTGGCCCCGCCGACAACCAGCACGCGCTTGCCGTCGTACTTAAAGGCGTCGAACAGGGTCATGACGTTGTCTCCTTCGTGTGGCGGTCGAGGCTCACGCGACCACGCCGCGCACCTTGAGGTCAATGATGGTGTCCCAGTCGAGGCCGAGCTCGGCCAGGATCTCGTCGCCGTGCTCGTTGAACTCCGGTGCGCGCTTCGGTACGGCGGGTGTCTCGTCGTACTGCACCGGAGCTGCCGCTAGTTGGAAGGGCACACCCGTCGCGGTCTTGCATTCCTGCACGTAGCCGTTGGCGACGGTCTGCGGGTCGGACCCGACTTCCAAGGTGTCCTGTACAACCGCCCACTGTCCGGTGAAGTCGGCGAGGGCTACCCGCCACTCTTCCAACGTGCGTTCGGCGAAGACATCCCGCAGGATGGCGATGGCCTCCGGCCCGTTGGACATCAGCGACTCGTGGTCGGCGAAACGCTCGTCGGTGATCAGCTCCGGCCGTCCGACGATCTGGCACAGCGGCGGCCAGTACTTGACCGCCTGCAGGCAGGTGAGCGACAGGAAGCGCCCGTCCTTCGTCCGGTAGTTGCCGGTCAGCGGGTTCATACGGTGCCCCCGCGGCGGCACGTGCCAGCCGATGTTCATCAGCATCGAGAGCGCAAGCGCTTGGCCCATCGACCAGATACCGGTGCCGAGCAGCGAGACGTCGACGACGGTTGCCTCCCCGGTCCGTTCCCGGTGGTACAGCGCGCCCATGATGCCGCCGGCGATCGTCATCGCACCGATCGAGTCGCCGAAGCCCGGGGCCGGGGGAGCGGTCACCTCGTCGTCTTCGGCGCGCATGGTCCCGGCCGCGACGCCGGACCGGGCCCAGAAGGCGAGTGAGTCGTAGGAACCCTTGTCGGCCTCCGGACCTCGCTCTCCCTGACCCGTGCCGCGCACGTAGATGATGCGAGGGTTGTGCGCGCGGATGTCCGCGAGCTCGATGTGCAGCTTCTTTCGTACGCCGGGAAGCTTGTTCGTCAGGAACACGTCGCACGTGCCGGCTAAGCGGTAGAGCAGGTCGAGACCGTCCGCGGAGGTCAGGTCGAGACCGAGGCTGCGCTTGCCACGGTTGGAGTGCTCGAGCAGCGCATGCACGTCTTTCGGCATGGACACCACACCGCTCGAGGCCAGCCCGCGCATGGCGTCACCACGTTCGACGTGCTCGATTTTTATGACATCGGCGCCCCAGTCGGCCAGCAGCGCCGAGGCGGCCGGGACGAAGGTGTGCTCGGCGACCTCGAGGACGCGGACGCCTTGCATCACTGCTGTCATGCACACCTCCGGAGGGGAAAAGCGCTAGATTTTAACATCGACATCAACATCGACTTCGGGTCGAAAATCGACGGTACGACGAGCCGCGGCGCGGCGTACCAGGACAGAGGTGCTGGCATGCGGCCTGTCCCGGAGCTGACCCCGGCCAACGAGTGGTTCTGGCGCGCCGGCGCCGACGGCACGTTGCGCATCCAGGGCTGTGCCGACTGCCACACGCTCGTCCATCCGCCGGCGCCGATCTGCCCGAAGTGCCGCAGCCGCGCGCGTGTCGTCACCGAGGTGTCCGGTCGCGGGACCGTTGTCGGCTTCACGGTCAACGTCCAGCAGTGGCTGCCCGACTTCACGCCTCCGTACGTCGTCGCGAACGTCGCGCTCGCCGAAGACCATGACGTCCACCTCACGACCAACATCGTGGACTGTGACCCCGCCGACGTGCACATCGGACAAGAGGTCGCTGTCCGATTCGAGCCGGTTGAGGATGTATGGATCCCGGTGTTCGCGCCCACCGGAGGCACCGACCCGGTCGACCGGGTAGCTGAGCCGGTGCGGCCGAAGCCCAGAGCGCCGGCATCCGAGCAGCGGTTCGAGCACCGCGCCCTGTTGTCCGGGGTCGGCCGGTCGAAGCTCGGGCGGCGGCTGATGGTCGACCCGCTCTCGCTCACGGTCGACGCGTGCACACAGGCGGTCGCCGACGCGGGCCTCTCGCTCGACGACATTGACGGGCTGTCGACGTACCCGGGTGCGGTCGGGGCGGGTATGGGTGAAGGCGGCGTCACCGCCGTTGAGGAAGCGTTGCGGCTCCACCCGACCTGGCACAACGGCGGCGGAGACCTGCCCGGTCCGGGCGGCTCGATCATCGCCGCCATGCTCGCGGTCGCCGCCGGCCTGTGCCGGCACGTGCTGTGTTTCCGTACCGTCTGGGAGTCGACGTACCGCGAGCTCGGTCATGGCCGGCCACCGACGCGGGTGTCCGGTGCGTTGATGGAGTGGCGAGCGCCGTTCGGCGCGATGTCGGCGGCGAACTGGATCGCCATGAACGCTAACCAGTACTTCCACCGGTACGGCGCGACGCGCGAGATGCTCGGCGCGATCGCCATCAACGCGCGCACCAACGCTGCGCGCAACCCGGTCGCTATCTACCGCGATCCGATGACGATGGACGACTACCTATCAGCGCGGATGATCACGACGCCCTTCGGCCTCTACGACTGCGACGTACCCTGTGACGCCTCGATCGCTGTCGTCGTGTCGGATGCCGCTGTTGCCGCTGACTTGCCGCATCCGGCTGTTCGCGTCGAGGCGGCGGGCACCCAGATCCTCGAACGCGTGTCGTGGGACCAGGACACGCTGACCCACGAGCCGCAGGTACTCGGACAGGCCGCGCATCTCTGGACGCGCACCGAGCTGCGGCCGGCTGACGTCGATCTCGCACTTGTGTACGACGGCTTCACGTTCAATGCGATCTCGTGGCTGGAAGGGCTCGGCTTCTGCGAGCTCGGTGAGGCCAAGGACTGGCTCGACGGCGGCCGGCGCATCGCAATCGACGGTGACCTGCCGGTGAACCCGCACGGTGGCCAGCTTTCCGAGGGACGCACCCACGGGTTCGGGTTCGTCTACGAAGCGATGCAGCAGCTCCGTCACAACGCGGCCGAACGTCAGGTACGTGACGCCCGAACGGCCGTTGTCACGAGCGGTGGGGGCACCCCCTCCGGTGTTTTCCTTCTGCAGCGAAGCGACTCGTGATGACCGCTGAGGTGGACAGCGAGCGGCCGAGCGGACCGCGGTCGCGTAAAGGGGCGCAGACCCGCGCACGGCTGGTCGAGGCGGCGAAGGCGGTGTTCGAGGAGGACGGTTTCCGGGACACCCGCATCACCGACATCGCTGAGCGAGCCGGGCTCTCGCACGGTTCCTTCTACCACTACTTCGACTCGAAAGAGCAGATCTTCCGCGAGGTCGCCGAGGCGATGGACGACCACCTCAGTGCGCCTCTTGGTGATGTCGCGCTCGCTGCACCGACTGAGGCAACGCCGCGGGAGCGAATTCGTGAAGGCAACCGCAACTTCCTCGAGAGCTATCGCAAGGAAGCGCGGTTGATCAGCGAGATCGAGCAGGTGTCGCGGTACGACAAGCAACTGAACGCCGCCCGGTTTGCACATCAGCGCGACTATGGCGAGCGGCTCGCGAGTTCGTTCCGGCAGCTCCAGCGGCACGGGCTCGTCGACGCAAAGCTCGACCCAGTTGTCGCGGCGTACGCGGTCGGCGCCATGGTGACGCACTTCGCCGAACTGTGGCTCGTGCGCGGCGTACTCGACTGCAGCTTCGACACCGCCGTGGATCAGTTGACACGCTTGGTCGCGAACGCGGTCGGACTACCGGATGACGAGTCAGGCGGCCGACCTCCCCGTCGCCGCAAACCGCGCTAGGGCGGGTGCGGATCAGGGGCGCTCTCCATATCGAAGAAATGGCGTTCTCGGATACGGTGGTCGTCGCGCTTGCCCAGGTCGACGGAGGGGATCGTGTGGACATCTGGCATGAGGACCGGCTGCTGATCGACGGCCAGCTTGTTGCGGCTGAGAACGGCCGGACCTATCCGACGATCTCGCCCTCGACCGAGGAGACGCTGGGGACGGCAGCTGACGCAACCGTCGCCGATACACAGAGCGCGATCGCTGCAGCTCGGCGCGCATTCGACACCACCGACTGGTCGCGCGACCACGCGTTGCGTCAACGGTGTCTGCGCCAGTTCCACCAGGCGCTCAAAGACAACGTCGAGGAGCTTCGTCAGCTCCTCGTCCACGAGGTCGGCGCGCCGATCTCGAGCACATCCGGGCCGCAGCTCGAGGCACCCATCGACATCGTCAGTTGGTACGCCGACCTGATCGACAGGTACGAGTTCGTCGAGGACCTCGGGGTCCGCGAGACGTTCGCCGGTCCGAGCCACCGGTGGATCGAGAAAGAGGCAGCGGGCGTCGTCGCGGCGATCTCGGCGTACAACTACCCGATCCAGCTTGCACTGGCAAAGCTCGCCCCTGCGTTGGCGGCCGGCTGCACGGTCGTGCTGAAGGGCGCCCCGGACACACCATGGTCGACGCTCGCACTGGGCAAGCTCATTGCTGAGTCGACCGAGATCCCACGGGGTGTGGTGAACGTCCTCACCTCGTCGGAGGCCGCCGCCGGCATCGAGCTGACAGTCCACCCCGATGTCGACGTCATCTCCTTCACCGGGTCGACACCCGTCGGCCGGCAGATCATGGCGGCTGCCGGCGACACTGTGAAGCGCGTGTTCCTCGAGCTCGGCGGCAAGTCGGCGTGCGTGATGCTCGACGACGGCGACCCCGCAATGGCAGCACTGATGGGTTCGTACGCCGCTGCCTCACACTCCGGTCAAGGCTGCGCGATCACCTCGCGTCTCGTCGTACCACGTGACCGGTTCGACGAGGTTGTCGATGTTGCGCGTACGACCATGAGCACGATTCCGTACGGCGATCCCACCGACCCGGCGAACTACATGGGCCCGCTCATCAACCAGCGGCAGCGCGAGAAGGTCGCCGGCTTTGTCGACCGGGCGATCCAGGACGGCGCGAAGGCTGTTGTCGGGGGGCGGATCCCGGAGCACCTCCCGCGCGGTTACTTCTACGAGCCGACACTTCTTGTCGATGTCGACGAGAACGCTGCGGTCGCACAAGAAGAGCTGTTCGGCCCGGTGCTGGTCGTCCTTCCGCACGACGGCGACGACGACGCGGTTCGCGTCGCGAACAACTCCATCTTCGGGCTTTCCGGTGCCGTGTTGGGCAATGACCGGGAGCGCGCGTTGTCGGTGGCGCGCCGGATCCGCTCCGGCACGATCAGTGTCAACGGCGGCATCTACTACGGCCCCGACGCTCCCTTCGGCGGTTACAAGCAGTCCGGTATCGGCCGTGAGATGGGCGCCGCCGGTCTCGAAGAGTTCATCGAGCGCAAGACGCTGGCCGAGCCGGTCGCTTGACCGACGCTGCGCCCGCGTAGCTCTACCTTCTCGACCTTCCCGGCGGTCTAGGCAGCACGCTGGCGAAGGCGATGCCGGCCACCGGCCCTCTGGTCAACGAGCGCGGCGCGGGTCAGACTGGCATTTCACGGAAGAGGTGCATCATGGCGAACGAGGTTCACGTGGTCGGCGACGAGGCGTACCAAGAAGCCGTGCGCGTCGCGGAGGCTGCACACAACGAGGCTTTGCAGGCGGCGATGGCGGTGGCCGACAGCGAGTTGGCGCGGGCTGAGGCGGTGCAGGCGGCGACGCTCGCGCGGGCCGAGACGTTACGCGCGGCGACGGTAGCCCGAGCCGAAACGCTGCGCCGGATCACCCGCGAGCACGACGAGGCTATGCGGGCTGCAGAGGAGGCCCGGGCCGCGGCCCAGCGCGCCGCGGAGGAGAAGTACGCGACCGCGCTCGCCGACGCCGAACGCGCGGCGCAGACCGCGGCCGACAAGGCCTACGACAGCGAGGTCGCCGCCTCTCAAGCCGCGCACGAAGAGGCACTGCGCGCAGCCGAGGCGGCCGCAGAGAGTTCACGCCAGCGCGCCGAAACCATTCGCGAAGCCGGCCTGGCACGGGCAGAGACGATCCGCCAGGCCGGGGCCGCGCGCGCCGAAGCGCTGCGCGCGACAGCAGTCGCACACGACCGGGCCTTGCATGACGCGGCCCGCGCCCGGGCCGATGGGCTGCAGCAGGCCTCACGCGACCAGGACGAAGCTCTGCGCGCTGCCACCGAGCATTTCGAGGAAGCACTTCAGTCGACGGACAAGGGCAGTCCGTTCAACACAACCGAGCCGACGGATCCGACCGAAGATCCGGACGTCGCAGCCCCGCCGACGCTGGTCATCATCGACAACGAGGAGGATGTCGCCGCCGGCTGAACGGTGGTGCCGCACAATCGCCGGCCGAGCTCACAATCTGCAGCTTGAAAATGCGGCCGCGTGGTCGGTGGCCCACTGCGCAAACGCGCGTGGCGGCGAGCCGACGATGTCGAGGACCGTCGATGTGACGAAAGCTGGCCGGCCCATCGTGGCGGCCCATGCCGCGAGCAGCATGTCCACGACTGGTCGAGGCCACGTCTCCGCCGTCTCTTCGCGGAACTCGTCGGGGGAGAGCTCTTGGAACGGGATTCGCCGCCCGACCGCGTCCCCGATGAGGCGGACCTGTTCTGCCTGACTCAGCGACTCGGGGCCGGTGAGGACGTAGTCGCCTCCCGCGTGGTCATCATCAACAAGCGCCCGGGCCGCGACCGAGGCGATGTCGCGTTCGTCGATCGGTGCCGTCTCCGCGTCCCCGTATGGCCAACGGATGACCTCACCGTTCTTGATGGGTTCCGACCACCAGTGGACTGTGTTCGACGCGAACATCCCCGGTCGGAGCATTGTCGCGGCAAGTCCGGACTCCGCGATCAACCGCTCAATGTCGGCATGCAGCGTCGCCGCAGGGTTTGGTTGCTGAAAGAACGGATGCGGCGTTTGGTGCGGCGAGGAGAGAAAAACGACTCGCTGAGTATGCGTGGCCAGCCGTTCGATGACAGCTGCAGCGCTGTCAATCGGAAGCGTCCACACGAGAAATGCCGTGCGTACGCCGTGCAGACCGGCATTGAGCGATTCGGGAGAGGCGAGGTCGCCGGACACGACCTCGACGGCCAATGGCAACTGCGCCTTCGAAGGCCTACGCGTGAGCGCGCGCACCGGCACGCCCGCCTCTAACAAACGGTCGACCACACGCCGACCGATCCGACCTGTTGCTCCGGTCACGAGAACTGGTCCGTGGCCGGACCCGGTGGCGGCTGACGCGGGCACGCGGAAACCCTAGGCCCGACTCGGTCGCGGTTGATCTGTCTCGTACGAATCGGGTGATGTCGTTGATCACGCGCCCGCGCGACATTGGCCGTCATCCATATGGAGGGCGCGGCGATGAGTGCGGGCGAGCGCGGCCACGCTTGGAGGCCGTGCCGCGGTGAGCTGACCCGAGACGGCGCAAGGTGCGTCGGCCGCTGCTGCTGACCGGCCTTCTGCTGGCCGGTATGGGGGCCGTCGCTGCGTGCGGCTCCGGGGCGCGAACCGGAGCGACCGGACAGTTCCGGTCGGCGCACGCGGGAACCCTAACGGTGGCGACGGCATTCTTCCCGGCACCGGGGTTCTGGGAGGGCACGCCGAGCGTTCCGACCGGTGGATTGGAATGGGACCTGGCCGGCACGCTGGCCAAGCGTTTCCACCTGACCCGTGTCTCGGTCGAGCTGGTCCCGTTCGCTGACCTGGTCGCGGGCAGGCTGCACGGTGCCGATCTCGCTCTAAGCGAACTGACACCGACCGCGGCGCGCCGGAAGGTGCTCGACTTCACGGCGCCGTACCTTCTGGCCCCGCCCGGCGTCGTCGTACGGCCAACGACAAGGACCCCGGACGAGGCCGCTCTCCGAGCGTTGCGATGGGTCGCGGTAAAAGGCTCGACGCTCACTGACATCGTGAACAACCAGGTCCGACCGTCCCGGCCCGCCCTCGAAGTGAACGGGCGGCCGCAGGCCCTGAGCGCCATCCGGGGCGATGCAGCGGACGCCATGCTGCTCGACCTTCCTGTGGCAGTCGCCCTGGCGAAGGCCGAGCCCTCGACATACAAGGTGACCGCGCAGCTCGCCGGCACGGAGGGACTAGCGGTCGCTCTCCCGCGCCACTCGAGGAACGTCAACGCGATCGACACTGCGATCCGCGCCCTCGTCGCCGACGGCACGGTCGACAAGCTCTCGGCGCGTTGGCTCGGCGTAGAGCTGAGCACCGGAGACAGCAAGCTTCCGTTGATCAGGACGGAGCACTGACCGTGTCGCTGCATCGGCCGGAGGGTGCCGCCTTCACCTTCCTCGTCGTCTTCTTTGTCATCCTCATCGGGCCAGCCCTCATGTCGCGTGCTCGGATCCCCGGCATCGTCGGCCTGCTCATCGGTGGCTGGGCCATCGGCCCGCACGGGCTGGGGCTCATCGGTCAGGGAAACCAGACCGTTCCCGAGCTCGGGCAGTTCGGGCTGCTGTACCTGATGTTCGCTGCCGGGCTGGAGCTCGATCTCGGTGTGCTCAACGTCTACCGCCGTAGAACTGTGGTGTTCGGCCTGGCCGCCTTCGCCTTGCCGTTCGCGTGCGGCCTCGTCGTCGGACAGATTCTTCACTTCACGACTGCGGCGGCCGTCCTGCTCGGTTCGCTTGCGGCGTCCCACACTCTGATTACCTACCCGCTCGTCCGTGACGCGGGACTGGCCAAGAACCCGGCAGTTGCAACAACGGTGGGGGCGACCGTCCTCACCGACACGCTGTCACTCACGGTGTTGGCCATCGTGTCGGGGACACAGACAGGTTCTGGGTCGACGCCCTCGATCGTCCTCGAACTGGCCGTTGGGTTCGTTGTCCTCGGCGCCTTCTGCATGATCGCGCTGCCGTGGTTGGCGAAGTGGACCTTCCGTCAGCTCGGCTCGACCCGCGCGGTGCGGTTCCTGGTCGCCCTGATTGCGTTCCTGTCCGCGGCGACCGTTGCCCACGTCTTCGCCATCGAAGGCATCGTTGGTGCATTCTTCGCGGGGCTCGCGCTGAACAAGCTCATACCGAACGAGGGCCAGACGATGCGTCATCTGGACTTCTTCGGCTCGGCGGTTTTCGTGCCGATATTCCTCGTGGCGACAGGCCTCCTGCTCGACCCATCCGTCATGTTCCAACTTGAGACGATGAAGTACGCCGCGCTGATCGTCGCCGCGTGTCTGGGCGGCAAGGCGTTGGCCGCTCTGCTCGCCCACCTCGGGCTGAGGGTGAACCGCCCTGAGGCTGCGCTCATGTGGGTGATCAGCATCCCGCAGGCGGCAGCCACTCTCGCCGCCACGACGGTCGGCTTCGAGATCGGGCTGTTCGACACGGTGGTCGTCAACGCCGTGCTGGTGCTGATCCTCGTCAGCATCGTGACGTCGACGGTGCTCGTTCCCGTCACCACGAGACGCGTCGAAGTTCCCCAGTCGTCCGAGCCGTCACTCGGCGAGAGGGTGCTGCTCGCGGTCCATGACAGTGGGCCCTCACCGGCGGCTGCGCAGCTCGCCCTGCGGTTGGCCCGTATCGACGGTGGCGTGGTGCAGACCCTGCTCGTGCACCACCGTGGCGACGGCGCCATCGACAAGCGCGTTATGGCGGCGCTGTCCGACGTCGCAGCCAGGGAAGGGTTCGACAGCGACGTGCACGTCGCTGTCGACCGCTCCACCGCGCACGCCGTCGTGCATGGGTCCGCCGATCTCGGTGCCTCGATAGTGGTTGTGGAAACGGCCCTCGACGCAGGCGACAGCCCATTCGGCATCGGGAACTGGAAAGAGGCTGTTGCCGCCACCCTTGCCGTCCCGCTCGTGCTGGTGCAGGGCAACGGGTCAGACATCCGCCGTGTCGTGCTCGCTCACGACGGCAGCAATGGCGTCGACCCGTCCGCCGCTGCGTTCGTCGCGAAGCTGGCGGGCGCTGTCGCTCGCGGCGAGGTGGTCGAGCTCGACGCGTCGGACCCGGCATGGGTCAGCCGGCTGCGGCCGGGAGATCTCGCGATGATGGCGGTGCCCACATTCGATCTGATGATGGGACTCGCTACGCCTCCCGCCGGCGCCATTCTTGCCGCGGTCGCGGAGACGACGATCCCCAGCCCCGACCTGGTAACCGTCGGCTGACGTGCCCTGACGCTGTTCATCCCGCGCGGAGGATGTTCCGAGGACGCGGCGGCCCAAGGCTGTCGCCGTGGAGCTCACCGCGGAGGAGCGACGCCTGAGCGAGGCGCGCGCGGGCGTGCCATGGCGAGCATGGGGACCCTACGTCAGCGAGCGGCAGTGGGGGACGGTACGCGAGGACTACAGCGACAACGGTGATGCTTGGTCTTACCTCAGCCACGACCAGTCGCGCTCACGCGCTTACCGCTGGGGCGAGGACGGCCTGGCCGGTGTGTGCGATCACCAGCAACGCCTCTGCTTCGGGCTCGCGCTGTGGAACGAGCAGGACGCAATCCTCAAGGAGCGACTCTTCGGCCTGACTAATGCCGAGGGCAACCACGGTGAAGACGTCAAGGAGTATTACTTCTACCTCGATAACCTGCCGACGCACGCCTACCAGCGCTGGCTCTACAAGTACCCACAGTCCGCGTACCCCTACGACGACCTTGTCGCGGCCAACCGGGCGCGCTCGCGCTATGACATGGAGTACGAGCTTCTCGACACCGGGGTGTTCGCAGACGGTCGCTATTTCGATGTCGAGGTCGAGTACGCAAAGGCGGCGCCGGACGACCTGCTCTGCCTCATCACCGTGCACAACCGCGGCCCCGATGATGCGCCGATACACCTGTTGCCAACGCTGTGGTTCCGCAACACCTGGTCGTGGCCGCCGCACACCGAACGGCCCCGCCTCTCTACCGTGATCACCGCCGACCATCCGACAGTGCAGGCGGATCATCCCGACCTCGGCCAGTTCACCCTGCATGCCGAACGCGGGGCAACGCTGCTGTTCTGCGACAACGAAACGAACGTGGCCCGGCTGTGGGGTGGCGAGAACCCGACCAAGTACGTCAAGGACGGTATCGGCGAGCACGTTGTCAACGGTCATCTCGACACGGTCAACCCCGACGGCGAGGGCACCAAGGCCGCCGCGCATCTGCGCTTCGTCGTTCCGGGCAACGGTGCGGTGAGTTATCGCGTCCGGTTATGCGCGACGCCACAGGAGCAGCTGCTGGACCCGTTTGCGGAGTTCGACGACGTCATCGCTACGCGTCGAGGGGAAGCCGACGAGTTCTATGACGCGATCACGCCGCCGGCCGTCAGCGACGACGCGCGGACGGTAATGCGA
Source organism: Actinomycetes bacterium (assembly GCA_045807285.1). Lineage (GTDB taxonomy): Bacteria > Actinomycetota > Actinomycetes > JAWWOW01 > JAWWOW01 > JBJMHR01. Next base: position 15,686 of record JBJMHR010000021.1, on the reverse strand, counting down.
CAAGCGCTGGCCGGCATGTTGTGGTCCAAGCAGGCCTACTACTTCGACCTCGATGTGTGGCTTCGTGAGCACTCGGCTCATCCCTTGCGCTCACCCGTGCGGCACGGATCGCGTAACGAGTCGTGGTTCCACATGCTCAACCACGACGTCATCTCGATGCCGGACAAGTGGGAGTACCCCTGGTACGCCGCTTGGGACCTCGCCTTCCACACCGTGCCGCTGATGATGGTTGATCCGGACTTCGCAAAGGGCCAGCTCGACCTGATGTTGTCGCCGCCGTACCTGCACCCGAGCGGGCAGATCCCGGCGTACGAGTGGAACTTCGGCGACGTGAACCCGCCCGTTCACGCGTTCGCAACGTTGCTGGTCCACAGCCTCGATGCGGCGACAGCCGGTGATGACGGCATCGACCTACCCTTCCTCAAGGAGTCGTTCGCCAAGCTCCTGCTCAACTTCACCTGGTGGGTGAACCGCAAGGATCCAGACGGGCACAACGTCTTCGCCGGCGGTTTCCTCGGGCTGGACAACATCGGCGTGTTCGACCGCAGTGCACCCTTGCCGACGGGAGGTCACCTCGAGCAGGCGGACGGAACAGCATGGATGGCGTTGTTCAGCCAGAACATGTTGGAGCTCGCACTCGTCCTTGCCGCTCGCGACCCGTCGTACGAGGACTTCGTCTTCAACTTCCTGCAACGGTTCTTCTGGATTGCGGCCGCGATGGACCCGCTCGGCGACAGCGGGGGCGAGATGTGGGACGACGAAGACGGGTTCTTCTACGACGTTCTGAGACTGCCCGATGGCACCGGGAGCCGGCTGGCTGTGCGGTCGTTGGTGGGACTGCTGCCGCTCTGTGCGACGGCAGTCATCGAAGCGGAGACCCTCGAGCAGTTTCCGCGGCTGCGTCCAGTGGTGATGGACTTCATCTCCCGAAACCGGGACCTGCTCGCCCACATCGCTGACCCGCTCAAGCCCGGCGTCAACGGGCGACATCTGTTGTCTCTCGTCAACGAGGACAAGCTGCGGCGGATTCTGACACGCATGCTCGACGAGGAGCGCTTCCTCGGGCCGCACGGGATCCGATCGATCTCGCGTTGGCACCTTGATCATCCGTACACGTTCGACGTCGAGGGTGCCGAGCTCCGAGTGCAGTACGAGCCGGCCGAGTCGACCACCGGCATGTTCGGCGGCAACTCCAACTGGCGGGGACCGGTCTGGTTCCCGGTCAACATGCTTCTCATCCGCGCGCTATTGCAGCACTACGAGTACTACGGCGACGACTTCCGGATCGAGTGTCCGACCGGATCGGGCGTGCAGATGACGTTGTTCGAAGTCGCCCGCGAGCTGTCAGCCCGCTTGATCTCCACGTTCCTGCGCGACGAGGACGGCCGCCGGCCGGTCTACGGCGGCACGGAGGTCTTCCAGACCGACGAGCACTGGCGCGACCTCGTGCTGTTCTACGAGTACTTCCACGGCGACAACGGAGCCGGGCTCGGTGCCTCGCACCAGACCGGCTGGACCGGGACCGTCGCACGTCTGATCCAACTCTTCGGCCACCTGGACGCTTCGACGATTCGCACCGAGGGCGGTCGGCCACTCGCCCGGCCCTACCGGCGACTCGCCGACCAACCGCTCGGGGACGCCGCTGCCGCCCGCCGGGCCCGCGGACGCAGCTGAGGAGCCGTGGGATCTGTTGCTGCGTGTAGCCGGCGAGTCAGACCTGATGGCCCACTCGCCGGCCCGCACGTCAGCTACGCGTCGTAGTGGCCGCCGAGCTCTGCCGGCTGCGGCTTGCTCTTGTGCCCGGCCGCCTTGATGATCGGTGGTACGTCGGGGTCGTCCAGGAACTTCTGGAAGCCGGCCGCGTCCCAGTCGAAGAGCACCCAGACGCGGTCGGTCTCGTTCGGGTCGCGGAACACCGTTGCGCCCTTTGACCCGTGCTCCCGGCGCTTCTCAGCGCCTTTGGTGGAGAACACGTCCAGGAAGCGGTCGTAGTCCTCGACCGTCGTCGTCGCGAGCAACATGTCTTCTCTCCTTCTCGTGAGGCCCGCGCATCAGCGCGAACCAGCGGGGTGTGCGTGCACGGCCTGGGATCAGGCGAGCACGCGTTCCTTTGGTTCGACGACGCCGAGGTTCTTGACGACGTCGAAGCTGCCGTTGTGCGCCTGCGCGATGTACATGTTCAGGCGAAGGTGGTGCTGTCCGGGCACCATCTCAGCGCCACCGCCCGGTCCGTCCGCGAGCTTCGCGTGGTCGAGCGCCTTGATGACAGCGTCCTGGTTCATCGAGCCCGTCTCCTTCACCGCGCTCGCCCAGAGTTTCAGGCCTCGGTACATGCCGGAGCACGCGCTGCCGGCCGTGAACTTCGCGCTGCCGGGGTAGAGCTCGTCGTACCGCTTGATCAGACTTCGGCTGAACTGGTCGTCGACGCCTTGGTAGTAGTCGAGGCAGCTGTACAGGCCCTCAACGTGCTCAGCCGGGACGAGGTTGAGGAAGTTCTCGTCGAAGTACGTGCAGACCAGCTGTCCGCCTCGCTTGGCGAAGCCGGAGTCGTACAGCTGCTCGAGGAACGGCGTGAGGCCCGGCGGCACGATCGTGTTGAACACGATTTCTGCACCGCTCGATGTGATCTTCGCGACCGTGTCGCGGTAGTCCTCGTGGTCGAGCGGGAAGTACTCCTCCCCGACGATCGTGCCACCGTTTGCGGTGACTACTTCGCGCACCTTCTCGTTCAGCACGTGTGGCCAGATGTAGTCGGCGGACGGCAGGTAGACCTTCTTCGCACCCGTCTTCTGCATGAGCCACGGCATGAGCGGCTCCACCTGCTGCGCGGGCACGGGACCCGTGCAGAAGATGAGCGGGTCCGACTCTTGCCCTTCGTACTGCTCCGGGTAGATGTAAAGCTTCTTTCCGTCCACGACGGCCGGGCCCTTGATGGCCTGTCGCGTCGAGCTGTAGATGCCGCCGAAGATGACGTCGACCTCGTCCTGTTGAACGAGCTTCGTTGCCGCCGCTTCTGCCGCCTCATCCGTGGTCGCACTGTCCTCGAGATAGAGGTCCACTTTGCGGCCCAACAGACCGCCGCTCGCGTTGATGTCGTCGATGACCATCGTTGCGACGTTGGCGTTGGCGAGGCCCATGAACGACAAGGGTCCGGTCTGATCCGTTATGACCCCCACCCGGATTGCGCCTTCACCGTTCTTGTCCGTCTGTTTCATGTGGTCCCTCCCATTTGCGCGTTCGGTGTATCGGTGAACGCAGACCGATGTCGCCTCGAGTGTGTGCTGGCGTGAGCGCCGGCGCATCGGGTGGTCTTCCTAGTTCATCTCCGCATTTACGACTAGATGCAGTGCGCAGCCGCGCGAGTTTCGCCGATCGTCCTGATCGGATGAGGTTGCGGCGTGGCGGAAACCCGGAGGATTGTGGCGTTACTCGACCCGCGTTCAGAGAGGACGTCCATGACGACCAAAGATGCGTTTGCGCCCGACGAATGGGACCTGGTGTTGGAGGCGCCGACCAGCGCCGGAATGATCGTGCTAACGGCTTCGCACGGAGGCACCTTCCGCGAGACGTTCGCCATGTCGAAGGCGTACGCCGAAGCCCGGTCCGAGCACGGCAAGAGCGAGCTCCTCGACGAGATCGTCGGATCGAAGCCGCATATGGACCACACCCACTACCACTCACCCGATGAGCTCAAGACTGCCGGCCTGAAACGTGTTCAGGACGCGGTCACGCTTCTCGAAGGCAAGTCGACGACGGACGAGGTCGAGGACTACAAACGGTTCGTCATCACGCTTGCGCACAAGGTCGCCTCCGCGCACAAGGAAAAAGGCCAGGCCGAGAGCGAGGCGGAACTCAAAGCCATCGAGACGATTGAAGCAGCGCTTAGCTCGCCCGGATAAAGCGTCCGATCCCCCTCCGTTAACGGACTGACCACAAGGCTCGATGAGCTCAGTCGTCAGTTATTTGGCGGCCAATGCCCGGGTATTCGACGACGAGACTGTCCGAGTCAAAGCGGATGTCCGCAGTGAAGTCGCCGCTGCGAAAGCGTACGACGCCTGCGCCGAGCGGTTCGTACGTCTGGCGTGACTCAGTCACCTCGAGGGACGGGACGTCGACCCAGCGCATGACGTAGTCGCGCGCCGGCCCAGGCGCCATCAGCCCGTCACGCAGCACCGGCAGCGAGTTGAACAACGGCGACCAGCCGAGGTCGAAAAAGTCAGCGTCGCCGAGCTCGACCGTCACAGAGCCGCCGGTGGCTGACCGCGGTGCCGACGTGCCGCGAACGATCTCGAGGTGGAGCACTGCCGGGTCGAGTCGATAGCGCAACTCATACACCGCGCCCATCTGCGTGCCCTCTGCGACGACCGTCGGACCGTCGACAACGACATGGGCGATCTCGATCCGCGGAGCGCCGTCGCCCACCCAACACAACGTCCGTCGTACCGCCATTGCCCGAGCAACCTCCTAGCGCTTGTGGCCGTTAGCCGAACGATCCTCCGGAGAGCACTGTTGCTCCTGCCCTGGTGACCGTGATGTGGTTGAAGCGCAGTCCGGTCTCGAGCACGTAGGGACGGATCGATCCGGCGCCGCGGTTCAAGGTGATCGTGCCGATTGCGCCTCCGTCAAGCGCGACCCACAACACGGTGCCCTCCGGCAAATTGACGTTGGTGACATTGACCGTGAGTACGCCGTACCCACCACACGCATTGAGCTGGGACTCGTCCTCCTGCGCGAGACCTTGCGGTGCGTTGCCGGCAATGGCCGGACCGGTGAGCCCTTCGCGGACGGTGCTGCCCTGTTGGCACCCCTTCGGCGGTGCGCCCGGGTGTGGGCCGAGCGAGAGAGCGATGAGTACGGCGCGAGGCTTCCCAGGCGGGACCCCCGTTGCAAGCGCCGCCTTGACGGCGCAACTCGATGAAAGGTGGCGACATCGTCCGTGCTGTCGTGGCTCGGGCGCTATCGGACTTTGGTACTAGGACCCCCTCAGTACGGACGTGCCGCTGATCTGGTTCAGGGCGAGCAGATGCACCGGAGCCACGCGGGGCAGGAGCACGGCCGGCATTTGTCGAAGTTGCCGGCATGCCACGGCTGAACGCGCGAGTTCGAGTCATGCTCGTTTCCGCTCTGCTCGCCAGCGGCGTCGGCGCGGTCGGCGCCCAGGCCGCGAGCACCGGCGGGTCGGTGAAGCTGGCCGACGTCACGATCACCGCGAGCGACGGCGTACGCCTATCGGGGGACGCCTACCTGCCGCACGCGACCGGTCGTTACCCGGCGATCGTCGACATGGAGCCCTACGGCCGGTCGTCGATGACGACGTACCTGAAAGACGGGTACGTGCACGTGAACACCGACGTGCGCGGCTCCGGCAAGAGCGGGGGAGCGCTCTGCCTGCTCTGCCTGCGCGAGCAAGAGGACGTCGTCGACGTCGTCAAGTGGATCGAGCACCAGCCGTGGAGCAACGGACACGTCGCGCTCTACGGATACTCGTACTCGGCGATCACCGCACTACTCGGTGCCGCTCTGCACCCGCCGGGTCTTGATGCCGTGATCGTCGGTCATCCGCCGACCGACCCGTACCGCGACGTGGTCTGGCAGAACGGCATGTACAACCAGGGCTTCGTCTACCAATGGTTCGCTGGTCAGACGGTCGCGCAGGGCATCGGCCTCGGCGTCAACAAGCAGACGCTCGACCGCGCACAGCAGGAGTTCGCGGTCGAGACGCGGCTGGTTCCGCTGGACGGGCCGCTTTACTACGAGCGCTCGGTGCTCGCGAAGATGAAGCAGATCACCGCGCCGGTCTATGTCTTCACCGGATGGGAGGACATGTACAGCCGCGGCGACCTGCGCTTCATCGACGGCGTCGCGTCGGCGTACAAGCTGCTCTACATCGACCCGAGCACCCACCACGGCACGGGCGAGATCGGAGAGGTCGGTGCGCCGTACGGCGGATCGCCGACGGACCTCGGGAGCACAGGGATCAACTCCTCGCCGCCCGCGGGTGAAGTGCTGAAGTGGCTGGACCGCTTCGTCAAAGGCCAGCAGAACGGCATCGAGAACACGCCGCGGGTGCGATGGTTCGACCTTGGTGACCGGACGTGGCACAGCTCGCCGTCGTGGGCAGCCGCGCAGACCAGCCTCACGACGTACTACCTGTCGGCGAAGAAGAGCCGCAGCGCGCAGTTCTCACCGAACGACGGAACCCTTGCCGCTGACGTCCCGACAGGTGCGGCGAGCTACCAGGACTATTACGTGTACGACTCGGCGACAGGTGCGTCGGTGCCGGTCGACAAGGAAGGGCCCGACGGCTTCCTGCCGTATGCGCCGTTGGACCAGCGGCTCGACGAGCCGAACGGTCTGACCTACACGTTGCCGGTGTTGACGAAGCCGCTGCACCTGGCCGGCCCGTCGGAGTTCCGGTTCTGGGCGATCACCGAAGGCAGCGACATGGACTGGGTCGCGCGCCTCGAGGACGTCGCGCCGGGCGGCAGCGCGCGGCTCATCACGCAGGGCTGGCTGCGGGCGAGTTATAGGTACGTCGACCCGGCGCGGTCGCGCGCGGGTTCGCCGTACCTTCCGGACGACCGCAAGTCCAAGGTGACGATCGGGCTCGCGACGCAGTACCGCATGGATATCTGGGACACCGCGTGGACGCTGGCGCCGGGTCACCGACTGCGGCTGTGGCTCTCGTCATCCGACTCGCCGAACCACGAGCCGTTGGCTACTGCGGGTCGCAACCTGATCCTGCACAGCACGGACTACCCGAGCCAGCTGAGCCTCGGCACCAGGTAGTCAAACGACTGCAGTCATGTTCCCCAGTGACCGCTGTACGTACATTCACACGGGTGCGGCGTCACTGCGGCCAGGGCCTAGGACTTTTTGGGAGCGCTTCCGTTGCTCGATGGCTTGATGGCGCCGCTCGGAACTTTTGCCGGCGGCTTAACGCTCGCCGCGGGTCGCCCCCCGCTGTAGCCGCCCCGCTTTTCGATGCCTGAAGAGCGCGCGGGGCTGGTGCTCTTGTCAGACATCCAGCTCCTCCTCGTTGTCCTGCTCAGAAACAATCTCGAGCCACGAGATTTGGCTAGCGGGTACGTAAACAGAGTAACCGAGACCGGCGTCGCCAATCCCTTCGTCATGGGCCGGCCGCCAATCGATCAACTGAGCTGCGGCACCGGTACGTCGGTTCGTGCGGCGACGCCGTACGACGGTGCTCGCTGGGCGATGACGTGCGCGGCGCGCTCGGCGAGTGCAGCGATCGTCAGCGACGGATTGACGCACAGTGATGTCGGCACGCTCGCGCCGTCGGTTACGAAGATTCCGGGATGACCGCGCAGCTCGTGTTGATCGTCGCAAGCCGATGTCGCTGGATCGTCGCCGATCCGGCACGACGACAACGGGTGCGCCGTGAGCGCGTTCGGGGAGGCAGTCCATTCCAGGAAGCGACCGACACGTTCGCGCTCGACGATGTGGCGGGTCTTTGCGTCGGCCAGTCGCCAGCCGTTCACCGTCTGCGCTGCGGGGCGGTACGTGATCTGCCCGAGCGACGCGGCCGACGCCAGTCTGGTGAACGAGCCGGTTGCCGGCGGCCGGCCGAAGAAGCCCTCGTTGCCGTCCTCGGTCATCGCGAGCACGTTCAGCCACGACCGCCACTCGCTCGTGACATCGCGCTTGGACGTCCCGAACCACGACGGCGCTCCCGCCCGGAAGTCCTCCGGAAGGATGTTGACGATGGTCGGGAAGAAGATCTGCTGCAGCGAAAAGCGTTCAAACTCCGGCGCCTCGGCGGCCAGGAAGTCGAACGTCATCGACGAGATCGGCTTGCCGATCGGGAAGGCCTCGTACGCCGCGCTCGCATCGCGGCGAAGACCGAGCACGGAGCCCACCTTGTGCTCGTCGAGCACCGCCAACGTCACGTGGTCGCCGTTAGGGGAGAAGTGTTTTCCGACGGCGTCGGGCATCGACCCGAGGAGCGCTGCCGAGCGTTGCAGGATGGGCGGTGTGCCGAGGGCGCCCGCCGCGAGGATCACGATCTTCGCCTCGATTGCCCCGCTCCCGCGGAACTCTCGGTAGTCCGCGGCATCGACGGTCGAGTAGTCGACCCGGTAGCGGTATCCGGGCGTCACCGCAGGCGAGATCGTCTGCACCTCATGCAGTGGGCGGATCTCCGCACCGTGTGCGAGTGCAGCCGGGAGGTAGTTCAGGAGCATCGAACGTTTCGCGCCGAACCGGCAACCGTTGAGCATCCACCCGCAGTTCGTGCATTCAGTGAGGTCAACCGCGACCGGCACCGGGTTGCACGTGTGCCCGGCGCGCTGGCACAGCGAGGCCCAGACGCCACCGGCGTAGGTGACGTCGTTCCACGTCTGCTCGGATACGGGCAGAGTCTCCTCGGCGCGGTCGTACCAGGGGTCCATCGACGCACGGGTGAGCGCGCGCGGCCACAGACGTCGACCTACCAGCCCGCGGCGTTCGAAGATGAACGAAGGCGCACGCAGCGCTGCTGCGAAGTAGATGACGCTCGACCCACCGACACAGTTGCCGGCGATGATGTTGACACCGTCGCATTGCACATAGTCGACGAGCTTCGTGTACGTGCCGAGTTGCAGGTCGTGGGTGAACTCGTTCGTATTCAGCCACGGTCCCCGCTCGAGGAACACCACCTTCGCGCCACCCGCGGCGAGCTGGAACCCTGGAATGGCTCCGCCGGGCCCGGTGCCGATAACGACAACATCAGCTTTGTCGGTGGCGCTCACGGCGGGTTTCCTTGCGACGTCGTCTGCGGATGTGAGCGGGCCAGACGTCGTCGGTAGGAGAAGTGGGGAAACCGCCAGAGCCCATCCGCGTCAGGCTGCGGGAAACCAATCGCGCGCAGACCGGGGTGGCCGCGGCGTACGGCATCTGCAGTGTGAAGGTGGCCGGCCGTGTGGTACGCCAGGAACGGCATCGCGGCGAGCGCCCACCACACCAAGTAGTCGCGCGCAGCGGGGTCGAGCAGGGCGAGCAACAGCCGCGTGCGGTCGGCGAAGTTCAGTGCGACGAACGGCGGCAGCGTCGGGTCAAGGACACGGTGATGTCGGGCGGCGTACGTCGTCGCGCGCGCGTTGAGCAGGGTCGCCAACTCTGGGAGTGCCGGACCGATTGCCGCCTCGGGAAACCACATCAGGTCGACGGCGCCGGCTTGGACCGCGCCGGGTCCGCGTACGACGCCCGCAACCGCGTAGTCGCCGTCGTACCTCTTCTGTCCGGGGATCAGCGTGTCGGAGAAGGCTTCGAGAGTTGTCGTCACCGCGTCGCTAGTCGTGCCGCCCGGGCTGCCGGCGAGCGCGGTGAGTCGTTCCGGCCATGATCCGATCTGCCATGCGAGATATGCCGCAGTTGCCAGCCCCAGCAGTCGTCGTCGCGAGACCGTCAGCGACTCTTGCACTGCGGGTCACCACCACCGAGGTTGAACGACATGCCGCCGCCGGATTTGCCGGAGCCTTCGCCGTACTTGCGAATCTGGGCGGCCAGCGGCGGGCTGACGGTCGCGACCGCGGACGCGGCCTGAGCGGCGCCAACTGGCTGTCCGGCAATCCTGAAGTTGCGCATGAGAACGGCGCCGGTGCCTCGGCCCTTGTCGAACCAGTAGGAGCCGTCCCACCGGACGACAGGGGTGAAGCCTCGGTCGAGCTGGACGCTCCAGTGGTCGACCTGCCAGTACTGGCACGGCTTGGTGGCGATGGCGAAGCGAGCCGGCTCGGCCCGTGTGAAACGCACCGCGCCGCCGTTGTCGACCGTGATGTCGCGCTTGGCGTAGTCCACGCACAGCGGGTCGTCCTTGTAGCCACGTACCGGTGGAGCAACGCCTTCACCGAAGTAGCGGAAGTGGCAGTCGGCCGCGAACGGGGGAGGTGCGTACGGCGCGGGTCGCGAGGGCGCGGCGACGGCGGCGGTTCCCGTCAGCGCGACGGCAGCCGATACGACAGCGAGTACGACGCGGACCATGGTGACTTCTTCGACACCAGTGCCGTGCTTCCTACCCGGGCACGCTCAGGTCTCGGCGATCGGGCGGCCGACGGTCACCTGCTGGCGGACCTCGGGATCGAACTCAGCACCGAGCTGCGCGTCGGCTTGCACCCCGAGAGCGTCGAGCACCTTCGTGAAGAAAGAGCGGGCAGCGGCGGCGAACACGACATCGGCGATATCGGCATCGCTCAGCCCATGATCACGAAGGTGCTGCACGTGCTCCGGCGTGATCGATGAGGCGTCCCGTGCGACGCGCGCGGCGAACTCCATCACCGCTCGGTCGCTGCCTTCGAGGGTGGTGAGTGTCGGGTCAGCGGCGACGGCCCGCATGGTGGGCTCGTCGCCAACGTCGTCTCGAAGGAACTTGCAGTGCGCGGCCATGCAGTACGTGGAGCGCAAGGCACGAGCCGCAGCGATCGTGGCGAGCTCGTAACGGCGGCGCTCCATGCCGGTGCCCACGGCGTTGCCGAGCGCGGTCCACGCTTGCGCCACGTCAGGTCGGGTGGCGAATGCTGCTGCGAAGTTCGGCAAATAGCCCCAACTCGTCCGTAGTCGGTCGTACCAGCCGGAAAGGTCGTCGTCGGCTGAGAACTCGTCAGGAACGTCGATGAACATTCGTCGCCTCCAGTCGGCAAGCGTACGGCGGCGCGGTCGTGAGCGTCGTACTGTGCTTATGGGGTGACGCCAGTGACGGCGACCGATGCGCTGCGGGCATGGGGAGCGTACGAACGCGACAACCCGTTTCCGATGTACGGCGAGATTCGCGCGCGTGGTGCGGTGCACCGAGTGAAGCTGATTGACGGTCATGAGGCCTGGCTCGTCGTCGGTTTCGAGGAAGCGCGTGCGGCGCTCAACGATGCCCGGCTGTCAAAGGACATGCTGGCGGCGTTGGCGACTGGCGACGGCGTCGTGGCAGAAGGACTTCCCGGGCCGGCGTTCGCGCGGCACATGCTGAGCGTTGACCCGCCCGACCACAGTCGACTCCGTCGCCTCGTATCGTCGGCGTTCACACCGCGACGGGTGGAGGAACTGCGTCCTCGCGTGCAACGGCTCGTGGACGACCTCCTCGATGACATCGCCGTGCAAGGGCCGGAAGCACGCGTCGATCTCGTCGCATCGTTCGCGTTTCCGCTGCCGTTCAAGGTGATTTGCGAGATGCTCGGCGTACCGGACATGGATCGGGCCGCCCTCGGTCGCGGTCTCGGCGCGCTGCTCGTTCCCACGACAACGCTCGCCGAATACGCACGCGCCAAGGCAGCGTCCGACGCCGTCGTCGCGATGCTCGAGGGTCTCGTCGAGGCCAAGCAACGAGACCCGGGTGACGACCTCATCAGCGGGTTGATCAACGCACGGGACGGCGAGGAGCGGTTGAGCACGCAAGAGCTGCTGTCGACGGTCTTTCAGCTGATCGTCGCTGGACACGACACAACCGCCAGCTTCATCGGCAACGGCGTGGTCGCATTACTCACGCACCCACAGCAGCTCAACACGCTTCGTGCGGATGACACCAAGTTGCCCGCGGCCGTCGAGGAGCTGCTCCGGTACGACGCACCCGTTCCGCATTCGACGTTTCGCTATGCGGTCGATGCAGTCGACTTCGGCGACGTGACCATTCCGGCTGGCTCCCAGGTGATCATCTCCCTCGCTGCGGCGAACCGTGACGGCACGCAGAACACGAATGCCGACGTACTCGACCTCGATCGCACCAAGACCCGTCATCTGTCCTTCGGACACGGCATCCATCACTGCCTGGGTGCGCCGCTTGCCCGGATGGAAGGTCTACTCGCTTTGCGATCGCTGTTGCGACGGTTCCCGGATCTCCGGTTATCTGTTCCGGTGGGGGAACTGCACTGGAGCCACGGTGACGGACTCGTTCTCCGTGGTCTATCGGAACTGCCCGTGGTGCCCGGTGTCGCACTGCCGAGGAACTGACCAGGCACACCATTAGTCGGACGCACCCGTTTGTGTCGGAGGGGGGACTTGAACTCTCGGCGGAATAAGTTTCGTCCAATCCCGAGTACTTCGCTTTAGCCCTGTGGCCTGCAGAAACGAATCCGAGGTCGCTTCTTGGCAGTGCCGTCCAATCGAACCTGTTGCAGTCGGCTTGTTGTCAAAGAGTTGTCACGAAGCTGGGGTCTAGAGCGGCTCCCGCGATCATCGACCCCGGGATGCTTAGCCATGCGGACCGCCATTTGCAACTACCCGTCCGAGGATTTTTGCTCAACTCGGAGTGGTGCCGCTGGCGCGCCTCACGCAACCAGTCGCGCACCGCCCTCGATCAGGCGTCGCCCGTCCCTGTCGTCTACAACGCGTGTACGGACCGCACCTCTGAGCGGCGCAGCCGGGCCACGACAACCTCGCGAGGATTCAAGACCACCACCACGTAGGCGACCGCCACCACGTATGCACCTCGGAGATAAACCTCATCAGCGGCAAGGCGCTCAGTGCGCCCGTCTACATACGTGACCTCGAACAGTAGGGGTCGGCCCTTCGTCTGCGAAGCGAGCGCACTTCATCGAGGAAGTGCGCGAGTTCGACCCTGCTCGGGGGCATGGTCGCTCGTGGTGTGTCGTTCGGTGGTGGTTGGTCCAGCGGACGACAGTGGCGGCGATCGTCGCGGTGATGACGCCGAGCAGGGCGACACCAACGAGCATGAGCACCACGGCGATGGCCTTGCTGGCGTGTCGCAAAGCCACCCATTAGAGTTTTGGGCGTTTTAGCCTAGAAAGGCGACGACTTGACCACTATGCGCCCGTTGGCATTCGTCCTTATCCCCTTCGAAGCGCCCTTCGATGCTGTATTCGATGGCCTGATCCAGCCAGCCCTCGACGAGGCTGGCTTCGAGGTGCGCCGCGCGGACTCCCTCTTGAATCAACAGAACATCCTTCGCGACATCGTTCGGGGCATTACTGACGCTGCCCTCGTCGTAGCAGACGTCACCGGGGTGAATGAGAACGTCCTCTACGAACTAGGGCTAGCCCACGCCCTTGGCAAGCGGACGATGATGATTACCCAAGATATCTCGGGGCTACCGTTCGACCTCCGTGCCTACCGCGCCACCGAATACTCGATTGTTTTCAACGAGGCCGAGCACTTGAAAGAAGTCCTTGGTGCAGTTGGTCGCGCAGTGCTTGATGGCTCGGCGGAGTTCAGCAACCCGGTACAAGACTTTGCGCCCGAGGCCCTAACCCAGTCGGCGCAGGTCCGTGGATCGCTCGCCGTCGTCGAGCAGGCGACGGGGAGTGATGGCGCAAACCCTTCGGAGGGGGGCGACGGTCGCCCCCCGGAGCCTGAACGGGAAGGGGACTCCACCGAGGGCCTACTGGACCATTTCTTGGCTCTGGAGACTTCCTCCGAGGAACTGACGCAAATCAGCACTGCTATCGGCGGGGCGACGGAAGCCATCGGCGACAAGATCACTGAGCATGGCGAAAAACTCACTTCGGCCCAAGCGCAGCTCGGGACCAAAGGGGCCGGTGTCTATCTGAAACTGCTGCGGGAAGCCGCCAAGGACGTAGATGAATTTGCCGACACCATTGCTCCCCTGAATGAGCAGATGCAGCGAACTATGCAGGAGTTCGCGGCACACACAGACGCTCTGGCTCGGGAAGCCATCATCGAGGACGAGGCAGGTGCCCTGTCGGCAGAGGAAAACGCCGCGGCCCTGGAGGAACTCCAGACATCCATGACAACGGCGCTGGAGGAAATCAACGGCTTCGCACAGACCCTGCTCGACACACCGAATATCAGTAAGGATTTCACGCGAGCATCTCGTCGGGCGGGTCGCATCGTAAGCGAGACGGCGACTCTCATCGAAACGGCGAGAGCTGAACTAGCCCGCAGTGCTGAGTTGATACGCCAACGGGTGTCAGCCTTCCGTGGGCACTCTGGTGCGACGGCTCTCTCTTGACTTGGACTTGCAATGAAACTCGTCGGGCAATCGAACATAACCGGCGTTCGCGTACGGCTTTGCACGTGCGTCTGCATCGACAAAGAACGGCGGTTGCTACGAACTTGCGGCAACATGTCTTTAGCTCGCTATCGGAACAGGCGGAACACCGACCGAGTGACGCTGCGCCGCAGACAGCGCTAGAGGTAGGGGCCTGGGCCGCGCTCGGCGGCGTTCACGTCACCCGCTGCGCGGGAGATGAGGTGAGGTAAGAGTCCCGCTGCACCTGGCGGACGAAGTTGCGGCGTCGAGGCACGCGACCCAACGTAGGCGCGATCGCCGTTGCCTGAAAAGAAAAGTTACAGCCCTTCGATCCCTGGGCTACCAGCGGAGCGTGGCGTAGCCGGCATTGCCGGGAGGACTGGACCCCTGTCCACTCCCACCGCCCGGCGGATATGAAGCCCCGGAGCCGCCATCACCATAAGCGGGCGAGAAGCCGGTATTGGGATTGGGGCCGAGGATGCCGAGGGCCGTGCCTTGCTCGGCAACTCCTCCAAATCCTCCTCCTCCAGGGCCTACGGAGGTACAGCCTCCGTCTTCGGCTGGCTGTCCGCTCCGGCTCAGGCCAGCGGGCCCGGTCGTGCCGCCGCCCTCGCCGCCGGCGCCGGGTGTACCGCCGGTGAACGACCCTTGGGGTGTGCAGGTCGCGCCTGCGCTTGGCGCACCGCCGCCGCCTCCGCCCTTAGCGGCAGCCAGCACGGTCGGGCCCGTGCCGAATGCGGTATCCGCGCCGGGAGGGCCGTCGACCGGACCTTGCGTGCAGTCGGCGCCCGGGGTTTGCGGCGCGACTGCCACGGAGTAGGTCGTGCCTGGTGTGACCGCGACGATGGTGTCGAGGTAGCCGCCACCGCCACCGCCGCCGCCTGCGGCATATTCGTGGGTGCCGGGCATGAGGCCGCCTCCGTTGACGGTGCCTGCGCAGCCGCCTGCTCCACCGCCGCCGATGAGCTGCGCTTCGACCCGGTACACGCCCGCGGGTGCAGTCCACGTCCCCGCGCTGGTGAACTCCCGGACTGACTGAGGACCTGTCAGGCCCGCAGACCAAACGATGCGCCGCTCCGTCGACTTACATGACTGGCTCGAGTCGACGACGCGCAGTGCGCCCGTCGAGTTGTCCGCGCAGCCGGCGTAGTAGCCACTCGGGCCGGGGATAGTCGCGACCGCGACACTGGCGCTCGTGATGACTCCGGCAACGACGGCCGCGATGAGGATGACCCATGGTCCGCTGCTCTTGCGCATAGCGGCTCCCAGAAAGGCTGCTCGCCCCCCAGGACGACCACATCCTGGCAGCGCACCAGTGGACGCACAAGACGCGGCCCGGTTCCTGGTGCGAACGCGCCTTGATGCGCTCACAGGGTCGACTGGCTGACTGGGCCTATCGACGGGCCTTCGCAGAACAGGATGCGAAGGAGCCTTAACGTGGCGGCACCGGACGCTACGTGCCGTTCGGGATGGGCCGCTCGCGAGCACCAGTCGCGGGATTACCGACGCGTCTGTTGGTAGCCGACGACCTGCGTGTTGCGCTTGAATCTCTTAGGTGACGGCCCTGAGGATGCTCGCCTTTCTTCTGGTGAGCATCGCCGCAATCCTCGTCATTCTCTGGCTGGCCTCGCGAATCATGGGTGTCATGCACGCGGCGTCGGAGCGTGATCCGGGCGTGTTACCCCTGCCTCCGGACTCACCTTTGAACCCGCTCGCAGCCAACCATCCGTCGTATATGGCGTTCGGTCCCGGT